>NZ_JACJTB010000014.1 GCF_014698475.1 Nostoc spongiaeforme FACHB-130
CAAGTTAATCAAAAGACTTGGATATGGCTTTCGCAACTTTAGTAATTTCCGCTTACGTAGCTTATTAACTTGGCACTTTACTACTAATTCTCCATAAAATTACCGGAAGAACCATACCTTCTTGCCAAATCACATAACTTAAACGTAAATCTTTTTGTTCGTAGAGACGAGAACCACCTACAACCGCAAACCAATCTGGGCGCTTGTACCATAGTGGATGCTGAGTGTCATAGTAGAGGTTTAAGTCACTAGCAGTAAATATTTCGTCTGTTCGATAGTTGGGTGGAAAAAAGGTCTCGCGCAGCAGTTGGGTTTGGAAAATATGAAATTCGTCAGGCAAGCCAGGTTCCTTGGGATCTTCACTCTTGAGATCATACATTGTAGGTAGAGATTCTTTCGCCGGTCGAGGCGGGTCTGTTTGATACATATTATTACAATTGACTAAAAAATAATATAGATATTTCGTCTAGTTTTAAATATGTTTGTACAAGCATATTTATACAATTAAATTATACAACTTAATTGTATAAATTCCACTATTAATCAAATTTGAGGTACGTATGCTAACAGCATTAGTAACTGGAGGTGCTGGATTTATCGGGTCAAATTTTATTCTTTTAGCTCGAAAAAATCAGTGGTTTAACATAATTAATTTAGATAAATTAACTTATGCTAGTAACTTAGAAAATTTGGCGGAATTACGAGGCGATCGCAACTATCATTTTGTGCAAGGTGATATTGCCAACGTTGAATTAGTTAGTTACTTACTAGATAAATATCAACCTGATACAATTATCAACTTTGCTGCGGAAAGTCATGTTGATCGTTCTATTTTTAGCCCGCAGATATTCATCCAAACTAATGTAGTTGGCACATTTAATTTACTAGAAGCCGTCAGAGTTTACTGGCAAAAGCTACCGCCACAACAACAGCAACAATTTCGCTTTCTGCACATATCTACAGATGAAGTCTACGGCTCTTTGCAAATTGATGAACCAGCCTTTCGAGAAGATACACCTTATGCACCGAATAGCCCTTACGCCGCTTCTAAAGCCGCAGCAGATCATTTTGTCCGGGCTTACTATCACACATATAACTTGCCTACTTTAACAACTAATTGCTCAAATAACTATGGAATGCGTCAATTTCCTGAAAAACTCATTCCTTTGATGATTTTAAATGCTCTAGATGGCAAGCCTTTACCTATATATGGTGATGGACAGAATATTCGAGATTGGCTTTATGTTATTGACCATTGTCAAGCTATATATTTAGTTATCCAACAAGGAAAAATTGGTGAAACTTATAATATTGGCGGATTAAATGAACAAACAAATTTAACAGTTGTAACAAAAATATGTGCCATACTGGATGAACTAGCACCTAAACCTAACTTTTCTTATGAGTCTTTAATTAATTTTGTTCCAGACCGTCCAGGACATGATAGAAGATATGCAATTGATTGTAGTAAAATCAGGCGAGAATTAGGCTGGCAACCCCAAGAAAATTTTGATAGTGGTTTAAGAAAAACCGTGCAATGGTATCTTGATAATTCAGATTGGGTCAATCAAGTACGTTCAGTAGCTTACCAGAATTGGTTGCAACAAAACTACGAAAATCGCAAATGAAAGGAATTATTTTAGCGGGTGGCTTTGGTACTCGTCTTTATCCGATTACTAATGTTGTGAGTAAACAACTTATGCCAATTTATGACAAGCCAATGATTTATTATCCCTTGTCTGTTTTAATGTTGGCAGGAATCCGCGAAATTTTAATTATTTCTACCCCTAGTGATTTGCCATTATTGCAAGAATTATTAAAGGATGGTAGTCAATGGGGTTTGCAGTTTAGTTATATTGAACAGCCTTATCCTGAAGGTTTAGCTCATGCGTTTATTTTAGGAAAGGATTTTATTGCGAATCAGCCAGTCTGCTTAATTTTGGGTGACAATTTATTGTATGGTAATGGTTTAAGAGAAGTATTATTGAGAGCCGCACAACTCAAAGAAGGTGGACTTGTTTTTGGCTATCAGGTAAAAGATCCGCGTCCTTATGGTGTGATTGAATTTGATGCAGATGGTTGGGTAACAGGGATAGAAGAAAAACCCACAATTCCTAAATCTAAATATGTAATTCCTGGAATTTATTTTTATGACGCTCAAGTTGGAGAAATTGCAGCTAATCTCCAACCTTCGGCGCGGAATGAACTAGAAATAACTGATGTGAATATGGCTTATTTAAAGCAAGGAAAATTAAGAGTTGAGCTTTTAGGTAGAGGATATGCGTGGTTAGATGCGGGAACTCATGAATCTTTACATCAAGCTGCTAATTTCATTCAAACTTTAGAAGAACGCCAAGGATTAAAAATAGCTTGTATTGAAGAAATTGCCTATAATCAAGGCTATATAGATGCTAATCAACTCAAAGAATTAATTCAACCAATGGCAAAAAGTAGCTATGGTCAATATTTAATGTCTGTTTTAGAAGATGATTATATTACTGCTAGAAAAAGACCACAATGTTTTATTAACATGTAGTCAACATTCGGCTTACCTCTGCGTTTAAATATTATTCATCATTACTCACCTTTGGCGGCAAAAGATAAATTAGCCCCGATATTAAAGTTAAAGCCACAGAAACCCAAAAGGCGATTAATGCAGGAGTTTGCCATTCTGATGATAAAGGTGCAATCAAAAATGCGATCGCTACTATTTGACTCACAGTCTTTAGTTTACCCCAAATATTTGCCCCCGAAATTTTTGTTTGGTTAACTCGCCAACCTGCGATCGCTAATTCTCGCGCTAAAATCAAAAACACTCCCCACGCTGGAACTTTCCCCAACTCAATTAACACCATCAACGGCGCAAGTACCAAAAATTTATCTACCAAAGGATCTAAAAACTTACCCAAATCACTAATTTGGTTGAGTTTCCGCGCTAAATAGCCATCTAACCAGTCAGTTAACGCCGCCACAAGAAAAATTGCTAAACATATCCATCTAGCCTGCGGTGTTGGGTTGTACAAACCATAAAGCAGAAATGGGACACCAAGAAGGCGAGAAAAAGTAATCCAATTAGGTAAAGTCATGATTTAGGTTGAGAAATTATTTATAATTTTAACCAACCAAATAATTGCCCCAATGTCAAATTTAAATCACTGACTAAATCGGGAACTGGTAATATGTCTTCTTCGTTTTCTAAATATATAATTTGTTGGTGTGGCGGATAAACTAAAACACAATGTTCCTCTGGGTCAATTAACCAACCCAAGCTCGTACCATGCTTTAAACAATGTAAAATATTTTTAGTAACTTTGGTTGTGCTTTGTTCAGGAGAGAGAATTTCAATTGTCCAATCTGGGTATGTATTAAAAACATTGGCGATATTGCCTTTTTCATCTATAGGAATCCGATTCCAAGCAAATACCGCGACATCTGGAACTGTGGAACGTCCACCAAAGGTACAACGTAATTCTGGAAAAGCTAGGGCAGTTTTTTTGGGTTCTGTTACATGATTAATCGCATTAGGTAATTGCAACTGAAGTCTACTATGTTTACCTTGAGGCATAGGTTTTTGAATTATTTCACCATCAATATATTCACTGGCTGGTTTAGTTTCTGGTAATTGTAAAAATTCCTCTAGAGATATCCGGCGAGTTGGTGTTTTAATCATAATATTTACCTGCGTGTGTTTAAACTTAGGTTAACTTAAATATAGCGTTTCTTAATCTGCTGAGGTATAAATTTATCTGTTTTCATCGGCGTTCATCTGCGTTCATCGGCGGTTAATTATTCTTGCTTGTATCTCACTAGAATGAACAACGCTATAAATTGATTTGAGTTTGGAAGATTGTAGATAGTAAAAAGGGCGTGAGTGCCATTTACGTGGCATGATCTGTATTTCGAGATCATCCAGACAATACTATGACTGACAATATAAATTTTCGCATTGAGCGCGACTCAATGGGCGATCGCCAAATTCCTAGTAATGTTTATTACGGCATTCAAACTCTCAGGGCTACAGAAAATTTCCCAATCAGTGGTTTAAAGCCTTTACATACTTACGTAGATGCTTGCTTATTAATAAAAAAAGCTACTGCAATTGTCAACGGTGAATTAGACTGCATTTCCCCAGAGATTAGTCAAGCAATCGTCAAAGCCACCGATGAAATTCTGGCTGGACAATTACGCGACCAATTTGTGGTAGATGTTTATCAAGCTGGTGCGGGAACTTCCCACCACATGAATGTTAACGAAGTCTTAGCAAATCGGGCGTTAGAAATTCTCGGTGACGAAAAAGGTAATTACAAGCGGGTTAATCCTAATGACCATGTGAACTACGGACAGTCTACCAATGATGTCATTCCGACAGCGATTCGCATTGGTGGTTTATTAGCACTGACTCATACATTACACCCAGCTTTAGAAAAAGCGATCGCCGCCCTAGAAAGCAAAGCGGTAGAATTTCAAGATATCGTCAAATCTGGCAGAACCCACATGCAAGACGCTGTACCTGTGCGTTTGGGTGATACTTTTGCAGCTTGGGCGCAAATCCTCACAGATCATCAAAACCGCATCTACACCGCTTCTGGAGATTTGATGGTGCTGGGTTTGGGTGGTAGTGCGTCGGGTACGGGGATGAATACCCATCCTTTGTATCGCGCCCGTGTGGTGGAAATTCTCTCGGAATTGCTGAATATGCCTTTAGAACCTGCGCCGCAGTTAATGGCAGCAATGCAAAGTATGGCACCATTTGTCAATGTTTCTGGGGCTTTACGCAACTTAGCCCAGGATTTAGTTAAAATATCCCATGATTTGCGGTTGATGGACTCCGGGCCGAAAACTGGTTTAAAAGAAATTCAACTCCCACCAGTTCAACCAGGTTCCTCGATTATGCCAGGGAAATATAACCCAGTTATGGCAGAGATGACATCGATGGTATGTTTTCAGGTGATGGGTTACGACAATGCGATCGCCCTTGCTGCCCAAGCTGGACAATTAGAATTGAATGTGATGATGCCTTTAATTGCCTATAACTTGATTCACAGTATTGAAATCCTGGGCAATACCATCGCGGTGCTGACAGAACGCTGCATTCAAAATATTACCGCCAACCGCGATCGCTGTTTAGCTTACGCTGAAGGTAGTTTAGCTTTAGTCACCGCACTCAACACTCATATTGGCTATCTCAATGCTGCGGAAGTCGCCAAAGAATCATTGATAACTGGTAAATCTCTCCGACAGATTGTTTTAGAAAAAGGGTTGATGACAGAGGCGGAATTAGCTGGAGTGTTAAATCTAGAACAGATGAGTAGCATTGTACCCCTCAAAACAGAATCTTAATCAGATTTCTGAACTGCAAGTAGGGTGGGCATTTTCACCAAAACCTTCAATTAATCAAGAATATAGTAGTTAATGCCCACCTGACACCACCTAAGTTTTTTGAAAAACTAAATACCAGTCTTTGCCTACACTAACTCATTTGAGAAAATTTCATTGCGTAAATCACAATACATATCCCTATAGCAATCCTCAATCATTCACCTGGGAGTTTCCGCCTCCGCCAAACCCTTGATTTGTCTGACTCCCCACTCTTAAATTTCTAATCTTTTTGCAGGTAGATGCTGATGATATGTATACCAAGACCTAATCCCCAACCCAATAGCGGGTAAATTGCCCAGAAGTAACTGGGGCTAGTTGTTAAATTCAACACAATTAAAAACAGATTTACCACAAGATAACTAATCAGATGTGGTTTGATTTTTTGTAGGCGGTAAGCATTAGACCTTTGTCGCCGTTTGATAATTTCTTTTTCCTGCTGCCATTGTTGTTGGGCTGCTTGCAGGCTAATAAATGAAATACCCAATTCTGCCGCCATTTCTTGTAGCTGCTGTTCCGAAAATTCGTCTTTTTGCTGATCAGCCATTGCTCGCTGAAGAATTTGCTGTACATCTTCTGAGCGAAAGCTTGCCATAGATTTAGGCTCCTAGATTCCATGAGGGATTGTGACAGAGAGTTACCAAAAATCAATTTTTGGCTTTCTTTCTATCTCTCGCCATCATTGTGCAGATCAAAGTAAAAGTTTGTCCTTGCAGAACCTTTTTCCATCTAAAGTTGTTTGATTCTTTCGACTCTAGCTCTGGCTGTATCAGTGCGTTTAGTAATGGGAACCAGTTTTGTCGCCGCAGCTAAACCAAAAGCTGGCATATTGCCGTAAATTGCTTCGTACTGTCCGGGTTCGATGATGTAAGTTTCATGCCAAATCCCCACACTGCCATCATTACCAACGGCCTTGTTGAAGCGTTGCCAAGCAGGTAAATGCAGATCAGACGGATTGCGAGCAAAGTGTTCTAAATCTGCAAGCGATCGCCAATATGACACCATCAAAGTTGATAACGGAGACAACTTAAAAAACATTTCTCCACCCAAAAAGCCTTTTTCGGGATGCTCTTTTAAAGTTTTTAGCATTGGAGTCATTGCTTGTGCCACCGGTAGCCATTTAGAAAAAGACCAAAATTTGTTAACACGCATCCCAATCAAGAAAACTACAAATGGTGAGTCTACTTCGGCGGTGAAGCGTCCTGGCATGATTGTTGTCATAGCTAAATTCTCTGAATGTTGTTTATATTCAACCAAATTACTATTCACATAGTTGAATACAAACAACATGATATATTCAACTATGTGAATATGTCAACAACAAAAACTATGGCTTTAGCCCACGCAATTTTGTCAGTATTGATTAATAGCCCTTGTAGCGGTTACGACTTGGCTAAAAGGTTTGATAAATCTGTAGAAGGTTCAGTAGGTTTTTTTTGGGAAGCCAGCTTTCAGCAGATTTATCGAGAGTTAAATCGCTTAGAAGAACAAGGTTGGCTACAAGCAGAAAAAGTCTTGCAAGAAAATCGCCCAGATAAAAAAATTTACTCAGTCACAGACTTAGGTAAACAGCAATTATGTGAATGGATTGCAACACCCGAAACAGCAACCCCATTTAAAAGTGATTTACTTGTCAAGCTATATGCTGGGTATTTAGTAAACCGTGAAATTATCCTAGCAAAACTCGAAACTCACCAAAGTCAACATCAACAAAGGTTAGTAGTCTATCAAGAAATTGAGAAAAAGTTCTTTCTTAAACCCCAAGAATTACCAGATGAATTGAAATTTCAATATGTCACTCTCCGTTGTGGTATTCAGACGGAAAAAGCTTGGCTGGCTTGGTGTGCAGAAATCATTGCCTTTTTAAGCAACCCTACCTAAAACATTAATTCCAGAAACTAAATAAATCTGGAATCTTCTACTGATTAAGATGGCCTATTCATAACATCAGGTTAATATTTGGATGTCATTGTAAGCAATACTTAGTATATTCTTGCTATTTTTTTGTCAAAATTGCCATCATGGAACTCGATGAAGAGTTACGCAACTTAGTTATTCAAGCCTGCGGTTATCCTCCTGGAAGTTCACAGCGTCAAAAGCTGCTGACTCAAATTATCCGTTTAACTTCCGGTAGACTTTGGCGAGAAAGCACTCCCTATTATCAAGACGCATTGCAACAAACTTGGTTATATTTCTGTCGTAACATTTGCGATGGCTTAACCGGTCAGACTTATGACCCCAGCTATGGGACTGTAGTAACTTGGCTAAATGCTTATCTCAAACGCAGACTCCAAGACTTTTACCTCAACTATCATCGAGAACAAGCCTTAACAGTTCCTCTGCAAGTGCGCCAGTCTTGGCAAGGTGGCAATGGAGAAATTATTGATTTGACTGAAAATCTCCAAGCTACACCCCAAGTACCGCCAATTCTGGAAAACGTACAAATATGGGCAGAAACAGATGCAAATGGCGAATTACGCCGTACTTACGTTAAAGGTCGCCCAGATGTAAACTGTCAGGTGTTGATTCTCAAACGCTTACCACCGGAAATTAGCTGGAAAGAACTCTCAGAGGAATTTGGCTTACCCGTTCCTACCCTAAGTAGCTTTTATCAGCGTCAATGTCTGCCACGTTTGCGAAACTTTGCGGAATCTGAAGGAATTTTATAAAGGTAGAAGATGGTAACAACTTTCAAGGGGAGAGGGGCTAGGGGCTAGTACAACAAGGCAAAAGTAAAAAGTCAAAAGGAAAAAGAAAGAATACTCATAACACAAGCCTTTTAGCAATTTCTTATGATCTGTTGATTTCCGCCGACCCGTACTAGAGAAATGTACCTCATCCAGATGACATATACTGTAACCGAATTTGCATTAGCGTTAGTTATACTAGCAGACCAGTTAACGACAGCAACAGACTTTTAACTTGATCATCTGTCTCCGTACTGAAAGTCTTTACTACATCTTTATGAATCGCTAAAAATATAGTATAAATAGTAGCAGGCAATATTTGAGATTTTTCGACTTACATTCAAAAAATTTAATTTTATTCTTAGTAAAATTACTTAAAAAAATGAAACTATTAATGCTTTTACAATCTAAGTAATAACAAGTCGCTTGCTGTGGGTAAATGATTTTGATGGACAGGAATTTTGTAACTTCTTTCTCTGTAGATTCCCTCAGCCTCGAACTCTCTTTATTCACCAAACTTTCCAGATCGTCGGAAATTTAATTGAATATACCCCCAACTCCCCTGAATAACATGAGTTGACCAAGGTCTTGCAAATTCCCAGGTCTAAAATTAGTTTGGCTCCTAGAATTTGGCATAGTGAACAAATATGCTGTTAGTGCCAGTCACGTTCCCCCTAGGTTCAGCAAGTATAGAGTAAAACCACATGACTAACTCTCGCCATCAAGAACGTCAAATTAAATCTCGTACCCGTGTGCGGATGTGGTTGCTGATTTTAAGTCGGGCTGGCATACCGTTGTTAGGAGTCTTGTTAGTAGGACTGATTCTAGGGATTTGGCGGTTACAAAGTTTTATCCAAAAAGAGTTAGCGCCGTTAGCAGAACAAAGCCTGACCAATACAATTAACCGTCCCGTCAAATTGGGGAAAGTGACCAATTTTTCCCTCACAGGTGTAAATTTTGGGGCTTCGGAAATTCCCGCCACACCCACAGACCCCGATAAAGCAGCAGTGGCAGCTGTAGAAGTGGGTTTTAATTTGTGGCAATTAGTTTTCAACCGTCAGCTGAAGTTGGATGTCACCTTGGTTAACCCTGATGTCTACATTGAACAAGACGATCAAGGACGTTGGATTACAACCACCATCGCACCACCTGGTAAAAGCGGATTAATTAAAACGGATTTAGATCATCTGCGGTTGCGGAATGGCAAAGTGAACCTACTCGGTCAACAAAAAAATGGGGTGGTGACATTTGCCCAACTTAACGGTTCTGCCCAACTGTTGGAGAATAACCAACTGGTGAATTTTGATGTGGCGGGACAAGCAGAAAGCGGTGGGAATGTGGCAGTTAAAGGACAAGTCCGCCCAAAAACGCTAGTGGCTGACATTAAGTTGTATGGACAAGATTTACTCGCCTCGACAGTTACGAGTTTGGTCAAGTTACCACTGAATTTGCAAGCTGGGAGAGTGAATGGCGACTTGCAAGTTAAGCTTGCGCCCGAACAAGATCCTTTGTTGTATGGCAGTGCTGATTTACAAAAGGTAACGCTGCAAATTCCCCGCGTCCCCCAACTGTTAAGTAATACAGAAGGGGATATTTACTTCAAAGGTACAGAAATCAGGCTAGATAACCTCAATACCAACTACGGCAAAATTCCTGTAGTTGCCAACGGCATTATTGACAGTAAAACAGGCCTTCAGTTAACTGGGCGAATTAAAACAGTGAGTGTTGCTAACGCCCAAAGTACACTTAAGTTGAAATTACCTGTACCTGTAACGGGACAACTCAAAGCAGATATCCAAATTACTGGTAAAGCGACAAACCCGATTCTCTCTGGAGCGGTTGCCACAATTAACACGGCCCGGATTGATAAAATTAACTTTAAAAGTATTACGAGTAAATTTGAATTTTCGGCGAATGATGCCTTGTTAACCTTGCGAGATGTTCAAGGCGAAACTACGGTAGGTGGGGAAATCATCGGCGGCGGTCAAATATCGGTGGGTAAAAGTCCAAGATTGAATCTGGCTTTTACTGCCAAGAATTTTGCGGGAGATGCGATCGCTAAAATCTACAACTCCAGCCCGACTTTCCGCATTGGCAGAGTCGCCGCCACCGCCCAAGTTACAGGTACGCCCACCAACGTCAGAACGGCGGTACAGTGGCAAGTCCCCCAAGCCACTTACCCAGGTAGAGGGGAATTGATCATTGCCAGCGATCGCACTATCTACTTCCAAAATGTCGCCCTGAAAGTTGGTCGCGGGGTAGTCCGGGCGGTGGGTACCTATGCCAAAGAACGTTGGCAAGCCGTCGTCACAGGTGATGGTGTCGAGTTAGAACCCTTTGTAAACAAAAATCAACTGCAAAACGTTTCCTTGGATGGGGCAGAATTTAACGGGCGGTTGATTTTGGCTGGGACTAGCGGGCCATTTCAACTGACATCAATTCGGAGTCAAGGGGCAGCAGTGCAGATTGCTGGTGGGACAGTTGCCATTGCCAGTGTCCAACTCCAAAACCAAAACTTTGCCGCCCAATTAGTTGCCAATAATATCAACGTAGGACGTATTCTCAAACAAGCACCCCCAGCTTTGCAAGGGCGCTTGGCGGGAACATTTCAAATCGCCGGGAATCGAGATAACCTCAGCTTGAAAACGCTGCGTGGTAGCGGCAAAGCTAACTTAAGTGTCGCTGGCGGTACAGTTACAGCCACCAATATTCAACTCGCCAATGGCAATTATCAAGCGCAGTTAGTGGCAAATAATCTGGCTGTCCAAGAACTCACACCCAAGACTGCACCAATTCGCGGTCGGTTAGGTGGTCAATTTAATGTGGCTGGTTCGGTGGAATCCTTCAAACCGCAAACTATCCAAGCCAGTGGTCAGGCTAAGTTAACGGTTGCTGGGGGGACAATTAATGCCGCAAATATCAAAGTTAATAACGGTCGTTATCAAGCGCAGATTCAAGCTAACAATGTACCAGTCCAACGCTTAACCAAAGTCCCGCCCCAATTTCAAGGAGATTTAACAGGTCAATTAAACGTGGCGGGTTCGGTGACATCCTTCCAACCCCAAACTATTCAAGCCAGTGGTCAAGCTAAGTTGAATGTGGCAGGGGGGACAATTACCGCATCTAATATTCGCGTGGCTGACGGTCGTTATCAGGCGCAAGTCGCAGCGAATAATGTACCCTTGCAAAAATTAGCAGCCGTCCCGCCCCAATTTCAAGGCAATTTAACAGGTCAATTAAACGTGGCGGGTTCAGTTACATCTTTCCAACCCCAAACCATTCAAGCCAGTGGTCAAGGCAAGTTGAATATTGCCGGGGGGACAATTACCGCCACGAATATTCAAGTGAATCAAGGTCGTTATCAAGCCATCTTGGATGCGGCTGATGTGCAGTTAACCAAGTTGAATCAGCAATTGCGGGGGCAATTGGGCGGTAGATTACAAGTTGCTGGGGCGCTGGGTTCGGCAACTTTAGCTAATTTGAATGCCTCTGGTAAAGTGCAGTTATCCCAAGGTTTGCCGGGATTAGAACGACCATTAACAGCTGCGATCGCTTGGAATGGTGAGAAACTAGCAATTAATCAACTCACTGCCCCTGGTTTAAATGTCACTGGAGACATCACAGCCAACGCCAATAAAGCAGGCATTCCAGAAATTACCGCCTTAAATTTGGATGTCCAAGCCCAGGACTATAACTTGCAACAATTACCGATTAATTTGCCTAATCAAGTGGCGTTGAAAGGCAAGGTAGATTTTAACGGCAGAGTCACAGGCAAGTTACCCTTGCCAAACGTCAGTGGCAAAATTGCCTTACGAGACTTGGTAGTACAGAACATTGCTTTTGAACCACTGCTAACAGGTAGTATTGATTCAGCCCAAGGGCGCGGCTTGAACTTAAATTTAATGGGCAATCGAGACCGCATCGCCTTCAATTTAGACGGCAAGAATCGCCCCCAATCCTTTTTAGTACAGTGGCAAGATGCCTCAGCCAAAGGACAATTTCAAGGCAATAACATCGCCTTGAATGTGCAGAACTTCCCCTTACAAATTTTGAATGTTTCTGTACCACCAGCTTTGCGTTTAGGTACGGGTACAGTAGCTGGTTTAATTAGTGGCGACTTGCAAGTTAATCAACAAACATTTGCCGCCAATGGTAATTTAGCGATCGCATCCCCAAAAATCGGACGCATTCAAGGCAACGAATTAACAGCCCAATTCAGCTTTGCTAATGGTAAAGTCACACTCACCAGTAGTAAATTTGTCAAAGGCAGCAGTATTTATGCCTTTGCGGGGAGTTTGGGTCAAAGTCCCAAAGGGCCGCAACTCCAAGGCAAAATCAACATCAGCCAAGGCAAAATCCAAGATGTATTAGCTGTTGCCCAAATATTTGAAATCCAAGATTTTCAGCGAGGCATATCAGAACCAGCTTACGGCACAGCAGCCGACTTAACTACCAACTCTCGTGGTTTACCCAATCAATCTTTATTTGATCAACTGCGCCGCTTTTACGAAATTGAAGCAGAACTCGCACAACAGCAACAACAACGGCGGGATAACAATTTATTACCAGAACTGGCAGACTTGCAAGGAACCTTTAACGGCGATATTGCCTTAGATACAGCCACAGCCAACGGATTATCAGTACAGTTTAATATTAACGGGCAGAACTTTACCTGGGGTAAAGAAAGCGAAAGCGAGCGATACTACAATGCAAAACAAATCATTGCCCAAGGTAGCTTTGAAAATGGTGTCTTGCAGTTACGCCCGTTACGCATAGAGTTAGATAATAGTCTCTTAGCCTTTACAGGTAACATCGGCGGTAAAGACCAATCAGGCCAGCTACGTGTCAATAATTTTCCCATCGCCTTAATTAATAACTTTGTCAAACTCCCAGTTGATATCACAGGTAATTTGAATGGTTCCGCCGCCTTAGCAGGTGGTCTTAGCAACCCCCAAGCCCAAGGCGAATTAGAAATTACCGACGGAACCCTCAATCAAAAGCCAGTAGAAGCAGCTACCGCCAGCTTTAGCTATATCAATGGTCGGTTGAACTTTGGTAGTAATGTTTCCGTTGCCGGGCCAGAACCAGTTAATATTAGTGGCAGCATCCCTTATCAGTTACCCTTTGCAACTACCGCACCCGCCAGTAATGAAATTAGTTTAGATGTCAAAGTCCGTAATGAAGGATTAGCACTACTAAATCTGTTAACAGATCAAATAGCCTTTGAAAAAGGTGAAGGTGAAATTGATTTAACAGTCCGGGGAACCAGACAACGCCCAGAGTTAACCGGAATTGCCAGCGTCAAAGATGCTACCTTTGCCGCCCAAGCCTTACCCGGTAAAATTAGGCGGGTAACAGGCAAGATAAATTTCAATTTTGACCGCATTCTTGTAGAAGGTGTTGAAGGCAGATTTAGTCGGGGTCAAGTAAACGCGGCTGGGGAAATTCCTGTCTTTAATAATGGAGAAGTCGCAAGTAATCCTCTGACTGTTAATTTAGAAAAATTAAATTTAAATCTCAAAGGTTTATATAAAGGTGGTGCCAGTGGTAATTTACAAATTACAGGTTCAGCCTTAAACCCCCTCATTGGCGGTCAAATTCGGTTATCTGATGGTCAGGTTTTATTAGCAGAATCAACTAGCACTAATGAACCTACAACTAGCGATGCTGTTAAAGCAAACAAACAAGATAAAACCGAAGCGAGAAATAATCCCAATGTCGCTAGATTAAATAATCTGGAATTAACATTAGGAAACAATATCCAAATTACTCGTCCGCCAATTCTTAGCTTTAGTGCTACAGGTAATTTAAAAGTTAATGGCGCTTTGAATCAGCCTGTACCTGATGGTACAATTCGGCTGCAAAAAGGTGGCGTGAATTTATTTACCACCCAATTTAACTTAGTGCGTGGCTATAAAAATACAGCCACATTTAGGTCTGATTCGCCCCGCGATCCTATTTTAGATGTGCGGTTATTTGCTAAGGTACTGGATGCAGTTCAAACACCAGATTTCACCAGAAACAATTCCGTCGGTGGCTTAGGTTCATTAGAAAGTGTGCGAGTGGAAGCAAGAGTCCAAGGGCCAGCTAGTAAACTCAATGAAAATCTCGAACTTACCAGCAGTCCCTCACGCAGTCAAACCGAAATTGTTGCTTTATTAGGCGGCGGGTTTGTTGATACTCAAGGACGTGCTGATAGTACATTAGGCTTAATTAATATTGCAGGTTCCGCCGTCTTTAATAACTTTCAAACAACATTTAATCAAATTGCCAATGCTTTTGGTTTGAGTGAATTTCGCATCTTTCCAACTGTGATTTCTGATAATCCCGAAGCAGGTAGAAATAGTTCCACATTAGAATTAGCGGCTGAAGCTGGTGTTGATATTTCTACAAAGTTTTCGATTTCCAGTATCAAGATTTTAACAGCTAATGACCCCTTTCAGTGGGGGATAAATTACCGCATTAATGATGAATTACGGATACGTGCCTCTACTAACTTAGAAGATGATAGTCGCGCCGTGATTGAGTATCAAACAAGGTTTTAATTCGGTTGCTACAATTCAAGATATATCAAAGTGCTGCGTGCGGAGAAATAAGTTCGTAAGTTGGATGTGGCGCTAGTGTAATCTAACAAAGTCTTGATGCTTTTGGTTTCTGTTTCCCTATCCAACATATTGAATATGTTTATCGGACTTAACGTTAACTTTACCACCAAGTTCCTTTGTGAATTAATCTGTTATTCTTAAATGTCATAGTCACGTTGGGTTCTGAAAAGCCTTTTTTCCATTTATAATAGGTGATTGTTGTGTCAGAACTCAATTGACTTCCACCATCTTCTGTTCCCGGTGAACCAATGATTTTCACAACTTCTTCGTAGGTCATTCCATATTTTACTGCTTCATACTCAGCTTGTGTAATTTCAGGCTCTTGTTGGATAGAAATTTCTGGAAAAATTGATGTAACAAAACGAAATATTACCCAACCAACTGTTAAAGGAAAGCTGAGAGCGATGAAAACTATGACTACACCAACCCAGGAATTAGAGCTTCTGGATTGTGACTTTATATTTGATGATTTTGCAAATCTAGAAACAGGATTAGAAGATTTTTCAGCTATTGGTGCAACTTTTAATTGTTGCGTAATTTGATTTTCTATTAGTAAGATATCCTCGTATTTAAGCTCCCAACGTTCTATAAATTGATTGAGCTTGTGACGAGTTATTTCACTTAAAGTAGATTCACGTTGGATATTATGTAAGAAAATCTGCTTATATTGTTCTAAATTGTTTTGATAGTTTTTATAGGCTTCTAATACTGCAATTTCAATATAATTAGCTTCAACTTGAGAGATTCCTAGCTGACTCGATAATTCATCAAGATAGCGGCGATCTGGTGGAAAGATATTGCCATCAGTCAAAACTCTTTCAACTTCTTTTTGATATCTTCGTTGTGGATCACGAATCCCAGCTTTAACAAGTAAAATTTTGAAGCCCTCTTTGACTGCATAAATTTCTGGCTTCATTGCCGGAACAGTTGCTTGTACTCTTTGTTTAGCATAGTTGTGTAATTCATCTACTGCGATCGCTCCATCGCTGTTGGAATCCGCAGCCCCGGTTTCAATTCCTTCTACTAAATACTGGGTATAAATTGACAGTTCTGTGCCTTTTTGCTCAAAAGAGTATTGAGTAGAAGTTGAGGAAGTCAGTACAACTCGCCCTTCACCTCCTAACTGATTGTTCACATTGATTGAACCATCATCTTTAGCTAACAAGTTTTCTGCAAAGGCTCCGCTAAAGCAGCAGTCAAGAATAATAACTTGATGTCGTGAGCGACTGTTGCTCATGATGTCATGCACAAAAGTTGCAGGAACAGCCGTAGCTTTAACTAATTCTCCTTGAGATGTTTTGCGGGTGAGACGAGTAGCAAAGTAAAGTTTTCCACTAGAGTCTTTAATCCCATGACCGGAAAAAAAGAGTAATACTAAATCATCTCGTTGACGGTTAGCAAAAAGGTTCTCAATTGCTTCCTGCATTGCTAATGGTTCAGGGTTAATCAGTGGTTGCACACTATCAAAATTCCCCATTTCAGGATGCAGTAGAACCCTCTGTATAGCTTCCACATCTTTTGTCGCAGCAGGTAAGGGAGTTAACCCTTGTGTGTATTCACTTACACCAATTAGTAAAGCTAACTTTGACATTTTAGCTAGTTACCCTGTTACAAATTTTTGAGATGGCTCAATTTTTACTACTAATTTTTGACGACTATCAGCTTCAACCCTAGGTTTCCTCCATTTATTTCTACTTCTGAAAAAAAAGGTGGGTATTTCCCACCTCAATCTTTCACTTAAACATTCACTTAATTACTCCCATTCGATGGTTCCAGGTGGCTTGGAAGTAATATCGTAAACTACACGATTCACACCTTTGACTTCGTTCACAATCCGGTTAGAAATTACTTCCAACACATCATAGGGGAGACGCGCCCAATCTGCGGTCATACCATCTTCACTGGTGACGATTCGCAAAACTATAGGAAAGGCGTAAGTTCTTTGATCTCCCATCACACCAACGCTGCGAATGGGTAACAAGACAGCAAAGGCTTGCCAAACTTCGTTGTATAATCCACGTTGATTGATTTCTTGCCGCACAATTAAATCAGCATCGCGGAGAATATTCAACCTTTCGGCGGTGACTTCACCGATGATGCGAATTGCTAGACCAGGGCCGGGGAAGGGTTGGCGCTGAACGATTTCTTCTGGTAAACCAATAGAACGACCAACTTTGCGGACTTCATCTTTAAATAGTTTCCGCAGAGGTTCGACTAGTTTAAATCGCAAATCTTTGGGTAAACCGCCAACGTTGTGATGGCTTTTAATTTTGACTGCTACCCGTTCACCTGTTTGGGGGTCAACGTTGGTATCAGCAGATTCGATGACATCTGGATACAGTGTACCCTGAGCTAAATAATCAAAGGGGCCGAGGCGCTTTGATGCTTCTTCAAAGGTGCTAATAAATTCGTGACCAATGCGACGGCGTTTTTCTTCGGGATCTGTCACACCTGCAATGGTATCTAAGAAGCGATCGCGGGCATTGACATATTCTACAGGGATATGAAACTGCTCTTGGAACAATTTCACTAACCTTTCTGGCTCATATTTCCGCATAAAGCCTTGGTCGATAAATACACAAGTCAGTTGATCGCCGATCGCTTTATGCAGTAAAAAGGCTAGGGTAGAAGAATCAACACCGCCAGATAATGCTAAAAGTACCCGTTTATCGCCGACTTTACCCCGAATTTCTCTGATTGCTTCTTCCACAAAAGCGGCAGTTGTCCAGGTGGGTTCGCATTCGCAGATATGATAAACAAAGTTGCGAATTAAGGCTAAACCACCAATAGAATGTACAACTTCGGGGTGGAACTGCACACCATAAAGTTTCTTTTCGTGGTCAGCAACAGCCGCACAGGGAGTATTTTCTGTATGGGCTAAAATTTCAAAACCGCTTGGCATTTTCACCACGGAGTCGCCGTGACTCATCCACATGGTTGTACCATCTTCGACATTGGTTAATAAGTCTGTGGGATCATCTATATATAATGAGGCTTTGCCATACTCACCGCGATCGGCTTTCGCCACTTCTCCGCCGAGTTGGTTTACCATCAACTGCATCCCATAACATACACCCAGAATGGGAATACCTAAATGCCAAATTTCTGGGTCACAGTGGGGAGCTTTTTCGCTGTAAACTGAACTCGGCCCGCCAGAAAGAATAATGCCTTTGGGGTTAAGTTGCCGCAATTGTTCGGCTGTGGTGCGATAAGACAGAACTTCAGAATATACCTGAGTTTCACGAATGCGTCGGGCTATCAGTTCGGAATACTGAGAGCCAAAGTCTAAAATAATAATCATTTGACGCTCAAGCTGCCTCAATTCTTCTACTGGTTGAGGTGCTTGTTCGGTTAGTAGAGTCACCGCTGTATTCATGATGGGGAAGTGTGAATGAAGTAGTAGATGGTTGCACTGTGGTTTGACAAAAATACCATTTATAGCCTTAGTCAAATAGATTAGAGCGGTGTTGATTGCTCAAAGCTTGGAAGTAACTGGGTCTATACTCAGCACTCAGCACTCAGCGAGAAGTTGCGTGCGGGGGTTCCCCCCGTTGAGCAAACTTCGGTAACTCAGCACTCTACTATGGGCTGGTAAATGGTAAAGGAGTCCCCTACAAACGCGGGTTATAAAGCGTTTGCTCGGCCATTCAGTCTGACATGGTATTAGAAGGAATAAATTACCCTAGAGTGGTTACTGAAAAAGCTATTTATTTAGATTATTAATGATTATTCATATTAAGTTAACATAATTTTGCGATTAAGAAACAAGCAGTTTTACTCTTTACGATAATTTTGCGATCGCGATCAAAGAGAGTTGAGCCACATTTTGGTACTGTCGTACCTCGGTTATTATGGGCTTGCATGTATTCTTGAGAACGAGTATCTATGGTTTGAGCGATCGCACCATAAACTTGATTTACCCAATCACTAGCACTGTCAGTATCCAATTCTCGGAGATATTTCAGGGCTGCTTCCGCCGTCGGACTATGAAATACTACTTGTATATCTGATGACTGCATTCCCGCCAAAGCACAGTGGGCTGCTAAAATTTCCCGCCGTCCATCTGCCAAATGATGATGGGTGTGGAAAATGCCTCCCGCCAATTTCAACAACTTGCCATGATAACCAAACAATAAGATTTCTTTAACACCTAAAGCATCCGCCTCAACTAACATCGGCCCCAACCAGTTAGCCGTTTTTACCAATTGTTCGGGATTAATACCGATTTTCTGCGCCAAATCTAAACCATTCTCGCCAATGCAAAATACCAAACTCTCAAAGCGACTGGCTTTTTGTTGTAATTCTGCCCGAAACGCAGTTAACTGGTCTGGTGAACTTAAAGGTTGGGAAATGCCGGTTGTTCCTAAAAGCGACAGTCCTTCCACTACACCAAAGGCAGCATTAGAAGTGCGGACAGCCAGCGATCGCCCTTCGGGTAAAATAATCGTGACTGTGATTTTCTCCCCTGGTGCTAACATCCGTTGCAAGTTTTCTTGCAATAAGTTTTGGGCATAACGATAAATCGCAGGTTGATCATCTGCATCCAGAATTTTGCCAATTCCCTCGCCACCTTTAATTGTGACTGCTTGTGCTGTTTCACCACCCCAAGCCACCATTGCCCAAATTGGTGTATCTTTTGTCAGGTCAAGATTATCACCAGGATCACTGCGAGTAATTCCCAAGGCGAGATTTTCCGATAGTCCCGCCACTTGTTCTATCGGGATTTCCGCGATTTGTGCTGGTGTAATTAAGTCAACCGCCACAGTTTGCACAGGCTGATTTTGGCGTAACCAATGTAACGCCGCCATCGCCGCCGCACAAGCAAACACAGGTAAAGTGTATCCTGCTTTAGTCATTGGTTAATGGTCATTTGTCATTAGTGCTGAGTGCTGAGTGCATCAATTTTGGATTTTAAATTTTGGATTTTAGATTAGGAAAATCTTTCAATCTAAAATCGGCAATCCAAAATCTAAAATTCTTCTGCCCCCGGTCGCCGAACGTTCGCGCAGCGTCTCCGTCAGGAGAAGTCGAGGTGCTACTTTCTACTCCCACAACTCTTTCACACTCCCACTTCTGCCAACAAAGCTTGCATTGCTTCCCAAGAGATGCCTTTTTCGATGTAACGGGGTGCTTCAGGATTATAGGGGCTGGCGATGCGATCAATACTGAGAATTGTGGCCTCATCTAATAGGATTGGGACATCGGGATCAAAAGCTGTGGGACGCATCAAAGAACTAGAAAAACCTTTGAAGACGGCAATTTTGTCTTGTTCATCGCCTATTTCCACCGTAATCAATAAAACTTCTTGGGGGCGTTTGCTGGTGTACTGTTCTAGGCGCTTGCCAATGGAATTATTCATCAAAATTGAAAATTTGTCTTGGAGTTAATTTAATGAGGTGTTGCTGAACGTCCTTGTTTGCCCAGCTTAATCAGAACAAAGTAGCTTAAGTAAAGTACATAAATCACTAAAAAGGTAATGCCCAGAAAACCGAGAAATGCAGGCTTGCTGTTGTGATGGAAGTAGTCTTTAAAGATTAAAGGGGCTTCAAACCAGACTCGACAATAGGGACTTTTAATGGCTGTTTCGGAAAAGGCACAACCGATAAAAGGAACAAAGGCGATCGCACCAAGTAAACTATAAACTGTTACAGCCCAGCGCCAAGAAGTAAAAATCAACTTTAACAGGCCAGTTTGTTGATACTCAATTTCATCATTGAGATCCACCCAAAACCACAGAGAAATCGGAATCAGGATACGCGCTATCAACCCAGAAACAAAGCTGACTGGATACTCAGCAATCATTAAATAAATCGTAATTGCCAACAGACTTGCCACTCGCCAGTAAATCATTAACAGGCGTTGTATTCCTTCTGCCCTCTGGACAAATGCCCAAATCAGCAGAATTAAGGGAATAATCAGTGTAAATAATACTGCCAGTCGATAATCCGCCCAGACATAAGGGCGAAACCATACATCTTCCATTATCTTTGCCAGACGCTCAATAAAAAGTTTGCATGAAGAACAGATATTTAATAATAACGGATACTTCTGGAAATATTAGAAATGACTATAAGACTCTCATCAGGCAGTAGTTACGGAAAAATATTTAAATATAGGATTCATATTTGATTTGGGAAAAAAATCAGCACACCCAGAGCAGGCTTCTTTCCTACTCCCTACTCCCCATTCCCTACTCCCTGCTTACACAACTAAATTCAGGAATCAAACCGTATTCCTATAGCTCATTGATGTATGGTTACTCACTTCATCCTTCATCGGGGTGAAATGTGCTTGTGTAGAGTAAAAAAACAAGCAACTTGTGTATCCTTTACTTTTGTAACCTGTACTAACTGATAACTTGCGATTTAGGATGAGTTAAAAAACATACCCTAAAAATGATCAAGCACAAGGTCACAGTAAACAGATTTTGGTTGCTTGCTTGATTGGATGAATAGAAATTTACCCACTCAATGTCTATTCATCGTAAACTCGACACTCAACTGCTTCTGGGTTGTCGTCACAGTACTGTTCTAGAGAATTTTTGGGCTTATTTTGGCGCTGGTGAGAGGCTTCAGCTTGCAGTTCTTCAACTGCATCCCAAGCGGCTGCACACTCAGCAGAATTGCTACCTGAGATGTCGCAGACAGCACGAGCTTGTTCTACTTCTGCTTGAATTTGTTCTTCGATATCAACTTTTGCTTTGGTTTCGCTCATAGCTTTCGTTTTGCTGTGTGTTGTTAATACTAGTATAGAAAAATTCAAAAATTTCTATTTTCTGTACTATCACTTATCATTCTACCTAATTAGTTGAGCCACTTAGTATCTATGGCCGCCTGATGATAGATAACCACGGTATATTGGGATATCCAGGCTGTATTTTTATCTATCTTTTAAGATTTTGTAGAGTCAGTACTGCGAAAGTGCATCTATAAACTATATTTATTGCATGATTTATTGCATGTAATGGTTATTGATGAATATCTGTCTTTAAAGACTGCTAACAGGAGGTAAAGCAAGGCGGTGAGGCAGTCTGTGAGACGCTTTACCTTGTCAAAACCTTGGGCTAAAAGCACGATGAAAAAGGAAGAGATGAAATTTCATGGCAGATCAAATGCAGTGGGCTAATGCCCTATCAACCCGTCCTTCTCTAGAAGCCGCCATTACAGATGCGGTGCAGAAAACTACGTCTTCGTTAACAGCACCGGCGGATTTAGGGCTGGTATTTATTTCATCTGCTTTTGCTAGCGAATATTCTCGGCTTTTACCTTTGTTGGCAGAAAAATTGTCTGTACCCGTCATGATTGGTTGTAGCGGTGGTGGAGTAATTGGAACTACATCAGATGGGCAAACTCAAGAGATCGAAGCAGAAGCAGCTTTAAGTTTGACATTGGCACATTTACCAGGGGTTAATATCCAAGTTTTTCATGTTTTGGCGGATGAATTACCCGATTTGGACAGTTCGCCAGATGCTTGGGTGAATTTGATTGGTGTGGAACCATCCGCTAAACCACAGTTTATTTTACTGTCTAGTTCTTTTTCTTCCGGTATTAATGAACTTTTGCAAGGATTAGACTTTGCTTATCCTGGTTCGGTGATTGTGGGCGGACAAGCTAGTGGTGGCGGTATGGGTGGAAGACAGGCGCTATTTTGTAACGATCGCCTCTACCGCGAAGGCACTGTCGGCTTGGCTTTAACTGGTAATATTGTGTTAGAAACCATTGTGGCTCAAGGCTGTCGCCCCATTGGTAAACCAATGCAAGTTACCAAAGCCGAACGCAACATTATTTTAGAACTAGATGAGCAAGTGCCTTTGGTGGTGTTGCGTGATTTAATTAATAGTCTGAGCGATCAAGAACGCACTTTAGCCCAACATTCTTTATTTGTTGGGGTGGCGATGGATGAATTTAAACTGGCTTTGCAGCAAGGAGACTTTTTAATTCGCAGTATTTTAGGGGTAGATCCCACGGGAGGCGCGATCGCAATTGGCGATCGCGTCCGGCCTGGTCAACGTTTACAATTTCATTTACGTGATGCCGAAGCTTCCGCAGAAGACTTGGAATTTCTCTTGGAAAGATATCAAAACCAAGAAACTTCCTCATCCTCAGCAATTGCCGCGTTAATGTTTGCTTGCGTCGGTCGAGGCGAAGGACTTTATGGTAAACCTAATTTTGATTCCTCATTATTTAGGCGCTACTTCCAAAATATCCCCATCGGGGGCTTTTTCTGCGCTGGCGAAATTGGCCCTGTAGCTGGTAATACTTTCCTACATGGTTACACTTCTGTATTCGGCATTTGTCGTCAGTCGGAGTTTTAAGTGCTGAGTGCTGAGTGTTTTACACTGAGCGCAGTTGAAGTGTGAGTACTGAGTAGGAGTAGACAAGGTAGAAAAATTGCTCCCTTGTCTCCCTGCCCCCTGCACCCTGCCTCTTCTATTTCTCCAACAACAAAGTACTGTTGTTATCAATAAAATGCGGAGTACCACAGCGAGCGATCGCACTGTAAGTTTGAATATAGTGACGGACATTTTGCGGAAATTGGGGGTAGTCAAATAAAGCATCGCCATCGGCAATTTTTGACCAAAAGTCACGTAAACTGGGGGCTAGGGCTTGTGCCTGCTCTGATGGTAAATTTAACGGTGGATGAGTGAGAAACTTCATCAAAAAAGGTAAAGAGCGATCGCCCATCCATTGTTTTGATAAATATTGCAAATTGGGAAAATCCGGTACAGATTCCACTCGATGCGATAATACTTGCAACCATTCTCTGCCGTAGTTATCTTGGCGAAACTCAAACACCCGATAAGGATGAGGATAACTCACTAAAGAGCCAGTAGTAATATCATAAACTCCATCTGAGCAGGCAATATCCTGGACATGCAGATGTCCTGTAAATACTAACTTGACGTGATATTGACGCAGCAATTTCAACAGTTTCGGCGCATTTTGCAACATATAGCGGTTCCCCATCGGATGGCGCGACTGTTGGGGTATATGCTCAACTACATTGTGATGTATCATCACTAACACTAACTCTTCAGTGGCTGTGGCTAAAACATTTTCCAACCAAGTTAGCTGTTGCTGATCTAAACGTCCTAACTGCTTACCTTCTGCATCAAAAAAATTGGAATTTAAACCAATTACCCGCACTCCCGGTAACACTTGATGTGTGTAGTAAATTTGCTCAGGATTGTCATAGCCAAACTTGCGGTAATAATGGGGAAAATCAGCAAAACCAATGGATTGATGATCTGCCATAATTACAGGTACATCATGGTTACCCGGAACAACATAAACCGGAAAGGGCAACTTAGATAAGCGTTGTTGTAACCAAAGATGATTTTCTGGTTCACCATGCTGGGTTAAATCGCCTGGAAGCAACAGAAAATCTAAATCAAGTTGTGTTAAATGTTCGATGACACTTTCAAAAGCTGGAATGCTAACTTCCACCAAATGAAAACGACTGGGATGATCCCAGATTGTATGGGGAAGTGCAATGTGTAAGTCGCTGACTACAGCAAAGCGAAAATTGAGAGCCATTGATTTGCAGACAAATTTAAAAATACAGGTTAAAAAAAGCCTTTTCCACAAAGTATAACCTTTGCCTTGTCTACTCGGCTGGAAAATACTTAACATTTGTAAATAGAGTAAAATTCAGATCCCCGACTTCTTAAAGAAGCCAGGGATTTATTTATTCACCTATTATTGAGCAGGAATATATTTTTTAGCGTAAGAATTCAGGAGTCAGAATCCAGGAGCCAGAATGTTAGAAAACTTAATCACATTCTTCTTAATCACGATTAATTAATCATACTGAATTACTCTTAAATTCTGAATTCTGACTTCTGTATGCTGAATTCTTACTTTTTAGCTTCCGAAAAGTTGAACTTTAAATTGGAAGATCAATGATGTGTATATGTAAAAATACTGAAGGGGAGACGAAATAGGTTCAAACGCTTTTTGTGTAAGGTTTGGTAAACCCATAAGGGACAAATTTGGGTGAATTTCAAATATATTTGTGTGGAATTAGTGGCACAATTAGTGAAAATAATCGCAACAAATGGAAGTATTATCAACAAGGTTTCAGAGATATGGAGCTGATCGAGGTTATATTGTTACTTATTTAACCTTACCTTCAGGAATAGACTATATAATAATGTTTGCATTAAAGTCAGTCATATTTTTTAGTTATTTAGGAGATTGATCAAGTGCAGAAACATGAACTTGCCAGAGTTAATCTTTTGAATCGGGGAGAGAAAAATAATGATGATTTAATTACACAAAGAGTTTTCCTCTTTCGCTTAGTAGCGTTCATACTTTTGAGCATTGTGATTTTATCTGGCTTGTTGGTAGCAGGTTGGTTTGCCGGTGAAATGACAATTAATCAGTTTTTTGCTCAAATTTACACTTGGCAAATGAACCCACCAATGTGGTTAGAAGCGCCAATGATACATAATAAATATTTACTTTCTCTGACTTTAGCATTGCTAGTTACAATGTTTGCCGTGATGAAACTTTCACCCCAACCGCGTGTTTGGTCACAAAGGTTAGTCGTTGGCATATTAATTATTTTGACGGTGCGTTATTTGTTATGGCGATCGCTCTCTACCTTTAACTTAGCTGACCCCTTAAATGGCACAATTAGTTTAAGCTTATTTGCTCTAGAAATTGTGATCATTTCTAGCAGCTTAATCGAATTATTGTTAATGTTAAATATTAAAGAGCGTCACCGGGAAGCCGATGAAAAATCTCTAGCGGTTATCAATGGTGAGTTTACACCATCAGTAGATATTTATATTCCTACATACAATGAACCAGAGTATATCGTGCGGCGTACGATTATGGGTTGTCAAGCCCTAGATTATCCTCAAAAAAACATCTATCTTTTGGATGATAATCGGCGCACAGAAATGGGAAAACTAGCAGTCGAACTGGGGTGTAACTACATTAGCCGCCCCAATAATCAACATGCCAAAGCCGGAAATCTAAATAATGCCCTGACTCAAACTAGTGGTGAATTAATTGCTGTTTTTGATGCAGATTTTGTGCCTACCACTAACTTTCTCTTGCGGACTGTGGGCTTTTTTCAAGATGAAACTATAGCCATAGTGCAAACACCACAAAGCTTTTATAATGCTGATCCCGTCGCTAGAAATCTTGGTTTAGAAAATATTCTTACCCCTGATGAAGAAGTTTTTCATCGCCATGTTCAATCAGTCCGAGATAACGTTGAAAGTGCAATTTGCGCTGGTACTTCTTTTGTGATGCGTCGCGCTGCATTAGAAAAAACGGGAGGATTTGTTACCGAATCTTTATCAGAAGATTATTTTACAGGAGTTAATTTAGCGGCTTATGGCTATCGCATTATTTATTTAAATGAATTACTCAGTGCAGGTTTAGCCGCAGAAAACATAGCTGCTTATGCAACTCAACGTTTGCGTTGGGCGCAAGGTACACTCCAAGGGCTGTTTATTCAAACTAATCCGTTGATTCTGCCCGGATTGACTTTAACTCAAAGATTAGCTCATTTAGGAGGTTTTTTGAGTTGGTTTGCCAATGTCGCACGAATTTCTTTTTTGTTAATGCCTTTGGCTTATTCATTTTTGGGTGTAATTCCCATTCGGGCAAACTTACCAGAATTAATTTATTTTTGGTTACCTCTTTATGTAGTCAATCTTTCAGTATTTGCTTGGTTGAATAAATATTCGCGTTCGGCGTTTTTATCTGATATTTATTTTCTAGTGTTATGTTTTCCTGTGGCTTGGACTGTTATTCAATCTTTATTGCGTCCCTTTGGCAAAGGATTTAAAGTTACACCTAAAGGACTGAGTAGCGATCGCTATACTTTTAACTGGAAATTAGCCTTACCTTTAATCATACTATTTATTGGTACAGCTATTAGTTTGTGGCAAAATCTCTGCATGAGTGTACTTAAACAAATGATAGCCACACAAGCACCTGCAATGGCTGAAAAAACTGTCGGCATAGGTGTGGGTTGGCTATGGAGTGTTTATAACTTAATCATGATTGGTTCAGCTATTTTAGTTTTTTTAGATGCACCCAAGACGGATAAATTTGAATGGTTTGATTTACGGCGAGTTGTAGAGTTACAAATTGGCAGTGAAAGCTTTTGGGGTGTCACCACAATGATGTCAGAAATTGGTGCAGAGATAGCACTAACTCAGCAACCACCCATCGATTTATTAGTTGGTCAAACAGTCGAAATCAAAATTGCTGAAGAAAATTTACAGCTAAAAGCAGAAGTTGTGCATCAAGGATTTGCTAATGAGTTTCCTATTATTCGCCTCCAGTTTGAATCACTCACTATTAGTCAACATCGTCATTTAGTAGAAATATTATTTTGTCGTCCCGGACAATGGAAGCGTCAAAATGCGCCGGGAGAGTTAATTTCTCTATGGTTAATATTAAGAATCTTGCTAAAACCCCGCTTTATTTTTAATCGCAAAATTGATGTTAATCCAGTGGTTGTAACTAAGGTGTAATTAACAGATTTTGGCTAGATTAAGCCACCCAATTCCAAATAGAAAAATTAAAAGCATAAGCATAAAGTGATATAGCAAACCAAGTTAAAATTGCATATCCCCAACGATTGTTGCGAGAAAACACTAAGCCTAATGCCCATGAAAGTGACACAATGCCATAAGCATAACGATTAATAGACATCAAAGCTCCAGAAAATATGATGAGTAACAAATAAAAAAAACCGTAGGTTACAGCCGTTTTACTCAACTGGTGGCGAAAATACCACAACATATAACCGCCACCAAATACCATCACAACTTTAATTAAACTATCTCTGCCCACAGCAATAGCATCCGTTAAAATGTACCACCAACTTGGTTGCGCCCATGTTTTTTGGATATGCACAAATGCTAAAGGATCTTTGAAAGCAATGGCGCAATATATACTAAATGAAATTAATCCTAATGGGACACAAAGCCCCGCAATATAAGCACTTAATGGTTTCTTTTCTTGCCAAGCAACCAAAATAAACGTAGGTAATAATGTAATTCCTGTGGCGCGAGTTGCACTAGCCAACGCCCCACAAACAGCAGCCCAAACATATTGACGATTATCAAATGCTCGCAAAGCTGCCGTAGTCAACAATAGAAACAAACCTTCAGTATAAATAACTGTGCCGTATAAAGAAAACGGACACCAAGCCATTACAGCAGTTGCCCATCTGGCCACATTAGTTCCATGACGTTCTTTTACCCAGTAGTACAAAAGAAGTAGCGCCCCAAGGAAAGTGAGGTTGTTCAATATTGTTCCCGCCACTTCAAAGGGTAAGCCAAACATCATTAACCCACGACTAATTAAGGGGAATAGAGGATAAAAAGCAATAGAATGCTGGTTGCCATCGTTAGCATAGCTATAACCTTCAACAGCAATTCTGCGATACCATTTACCATCCCAATGAGAAAATAATTCCCAACCTGGTTGCGGAAAGAAACCACGAGTATAGTCTAGTGGATATGGAGGTTGCCAGTATGGATGCACAGGTGATGTGTGCATGAAAGGAGCAACAACTTGCATGGCAAAGATAATTACAAGTCTGCTCACCAACCACATTAAAATTACAAAAAGATAGCCATTGATTTTAGAATTATTATCTTTAGGTTGTGTTTCTAGCGTGATTTTCATGCTGAAATTGAGCAGCTTTATCAAAATAGCTACTTTAAATGTTTATAACACAAGGAATTAATTGATATCTTGCACCAAGCCAATGAAGTCGTGGGTGGCTACAAGAACAAAACCCTTGATTTGACATTAGTCCGCGTGGTGCGCCAAGCGCAGCGCAAGCGCGATAGGCGGACTTTGTTTTTATAGCCGCGAATTCCATTCGTCAGGGTTAGGTGCAAGATATGTGTTAATTCAAATTTTTCAAAGATGGCTGAGTCTCATTCAATGTTCCAAGTCACTGGAACAAAACCTTGATTATCTTCATAATAATCAGGAAGTTCATTGATGAAAAAGGAAATTTCGTCATTGGCTAATAACTTTAAAGTTATGCCTGACCCAACAGATTCGCATTGTCCATTGTGTTCAACTACTAAAGCTCCAATGTTATGCTTTGGACAACGTAGACGATTTTGATATTGATATTGTTGCGTTTCATAGCCTCTTGATGACACAGAACCCCAATCACTTCCTACACTCCATAAAGATTCACCATTAGGACGAAAATACACGTTAACTACTTTACCAGTAGGATTGGTAAATTTAACACCTTCTTTATTTTTGGCAGAAATATTTAGAGTTCCACTTTGTTGTGAATTTACTCCTACCCCTGTTGCAATCGCCGCACCCGAAGTCATCGAAGGAGTAGGTGAAGGGTTTTTATTGGTTGTTTCTAAAATGGCATTGTAGGATGCAAATAATCCAGCTACGGCTGTGACTAAACCTGCGATCGCTGTGAGTATACCAGGAACTGTAGTCCAGAAATTTCCTGTCTCTTTATTTTCTGTCATAGAATATTAAATAATTTTAATTTAGTTTTGATTTTTTAAAGCAAGAACATTATTTTCTATTAGTCGATAGAAATAATATACTATATATTTACTTTTTTCAGATGATAGATTTAAAAAATAATTTACCGCAGTCTTAATGTTGAAATAAATCAATCGAAACCCTGTGTAATCTTATGAATTAGGTTTTGCAAATTTCTCAAATCTCGGATGAAGAATAACTATTTTTTATTCCTACAAAGAGAGGAAAAAATTATCCTAATCATATCTGAACAATAGATAATAATTGTGCGATCGCATCGAATTTCAGCTTTATCAAGGTTTATTTTAGATTATTCTCTATTGAATTAATAAAATAGAAATAAGCTAGCTTAATATTTTGTCACACAAAATATTACACTATCAACTTTTAGACAACTAATTACGTGGTAGAATAATGATTGGGCGTGGATTAATTGGTTTACGTAATTCCCAGAGTGAGTAATACTCATCTCGATAAACAAGATTTATTTTGGCTTGGTATTGAGTCGCTAATTTTTGTCGCCAAGTATCAGTAATGTTGAAGAAGAAAATTTGGGTATAGCCTTCTGGTATTTTGGGAATAATTTGATTTTTCACCAATTTTAAACGGACAGTTGGCTCTAAAAGATAACTCAAAGAAAAGATATTACCATAATTAACTCCTTCCGCGTCACTAATTAATAATGGACGGGGAGAACGATGAATAATTTGGCTAACTTGGAAGTTATCATAACTCACGCCTTTATTCCACCAAATTTCTGCTTGATAATATACCCGCGCCGAAACTAGTCCACTAATAATCAGCAGTGATAGAATAATTTGCCAAATTCTGCGTCTTGCTAAACCACCGTTATTAAGTTGTGTAGCTAACAAGTAAGCGACAGCAATTTGAATACCTAAATAGGCTGGGAAAAAATATGGTTCAGAACCTATTTCGATGCTGCCAGAGCTTAAGGCTGATAAAATTAATGGTAAGGACGGCACTAAAATCAAAATCACAATAAATAGCCAAACTTGATAGTTAGCAGTCATACAGAGAAAGGCAATTGCACATCCTACCAAAATTACCAAAAATCCTAAAATTAGATAACTGTAATTGTCATCTAACATCATATCCAAATCAAAAAATATTCTTCTGAACTGTGTTAATAGAAATGAGAAGACAGGCTGTGATGGTAATTGGCTATTTACTTTATTATTTGAGATTAAGAATTGAAAAAATTTGGCTAACCCAATGATGAGCCAAGGAATAAATGCAAAAAAGGCGACAACTGAGGCTGAGAGGTAAGCAAGAAAAGCTTTATTAAAACGAAATCCGGCAATTGTGATCACATAAATTCCATGTGCGATCGCAACCAATATACTCCATATACAGGTATAAAAACTTAATATTAAAGTGACTGTATAAAGACTCCAATTCGTAAACTGATCTGGTGCTGATTTATTACCAGATTTTGACTCTAGCCGTAAAGCGCGAATGAGTGCTGCACTGTTAATGATAATAATGACAAACCACAGAATATATTCTTGGGCTTCTGTGCCATATATCAGGTAAACTGGAGAAACTGCGGTAAGTGCGATCGCAATCCCAGATACTGATAACGATAAAGGAAATAATTCCCGACATAACCAATAAATAGCCGGAAATACTAACAAGCTAATACAAGCTGATAAACTGCGAATTGCTGTAATTGAATTACCAAAAATCTCTAGCCAAAATCGTGCGATCGCAAAATAAAGTGGTGTACGCTGGGGATTTTCTTTAGCTAAAGACATAATTGTATCACTCAGTCCTTTTTGTGCATTCACACCTTGAAACTGAGTGAAACTCTCTGGCGAAACAACACGGTTATTAAATAATTGCTGCTTGACTTCCGCGACTGTATAACCAGAAATTCGCAATGATGTATATGTTTCATCATGGGAATAAACTTTGCTATCTAGGTTAAAAAAGCGGAACAATACAGCCATCACCAGCAAAACAATAATTAAAAACCGCAACCAACTTGGCATGATTGTGTTCTGCTGCATAGTTACATAAATTATAGGGAGATGAAAGATGGCGATCGCTAGTCAAATTATTTATTATTCAAACACTTGGGTAAATGCCATTTTGTAAAATTTTCCAGGTTAGAAATAGTCAAAAAATCAATAGTTTTAAACTGTCTATCAATCGCTGGCAAACTACATATTTTAGCCCCGATACTTAAATAAGCTTGTAAAATTTTGGGAATTTCCACTTGACATTTATCTAAAGAAGGTGGCGTAATTTCTAAACTGTAGGGCGAATTGGGAGATACTAAAATACTTGAATGTGTGAAATTGTTTTTTTGAAAAAAATGATATGCACAAGCAGCTTGTCTCGCAGATTGCGTTAGTAATGAAGCACAACCAAAAAAGTATTTATTCTTACTCCATATAAGATAATTTGCTAGTCCTTCCCACAGTAATAACAAGGCTTGACTGTGACGAAATTCTTTAGCAATACACGCACGTCCAACTTCTACCGATGCTTGCAGTATATGTTCAGGCATTGTGCTGAGATTAAACACATCAGCCGCATCAAAACCTAAACCTTGAGATGCCATTTGATAAGTTTGCATCCGATAAGTGCCAATTGTTTGACCAGTTTGTTTGGAAATCAACATTAAATGATGACAAACTTCATCAAATTTATCTCTATCCATCTGGGTGAGGCTAGAACCAGAAAATCCCAAGCCTAATTCCAGATTAAAGACTTCAAACCGCAAGCGGAAGATAGATTCTAATTCTTCTTCAGTTGCAGCCAGTCGCAAAATATACTTGTCGGTTTGAAGGACTGGAAAATCTGTCCAAGAAGAAGAAAGATTGCGTGAATAATGAATGTTGCGGTAAGAAATTTCCATCTGTCTTCCAACTGAGATGTGCGGAGATATCCTAGTCAATTCACACGCTTTACTCAAACATTCGATGCACCATCATACCAAAGCGTTACAGGCGTAATTTTCTAGGATACATTTCCAGAAAGGTCTTTTGATAAATCTTGACTTAGTAGCGTGTCAGGTTTATCTGAGAATTATCACCAAACCTCTTCTGAAAACAGTATTGATTTTCCCCATTTCATCAACAAATCCTCTCCCCGTCATGATTTGAGAAGTTAGTAGAGTCACCAGAGTGAGAAATGAGTGCTTTTATTATGCCTTTGAGTTAGAGAAAAATCTGGCAATAAGATACAAATTTTACGAATACATGGATTAATTTTGTTGTCAATAGACAATTTTCAGATATCGTAGTGTTTCTTAGTTCAATGTTGATAGAGAGAAAGAGGCTAGAGGCTAGAGCTAGTCCAGGTAGAAGCACCGATGATAAATTGCAGAAAAGCTCACTATCAGAGTTTCTTCATTTCATACTAGCCTGCGGCAAGCCGCTAAAAGCGTCTACAGACTTCTATCAATCACCTTGGGGATAATCATTCCATAAAGTTGTAATTTCCCGTAAACTTTGGTGATTTCCATTACCTAAAATTAAATGATCTAGCAACGGAATACCTAATAATTGCGCTCCGGCTAATAATTGGCGTGTCAATTCTATATCTTCTTGGCTAGGTTCGACATTCCCAGAAGGATGGTTGTGGGCAACTATAGCGCGTGTTGCACCTTGACGAATGACCTCCCGAAAAATTTCCCGTGGCGAAGCTAAAGTTTCGGTCGCCGTACCGATGCTAATAACTTGTGTACCTAATAAACGGTTTTTGACATCTAATAACAATACAGCAAAATGTTCTTGCGCTTGCCACATCAAATCTTGACTGAGTGCAGCCGCAGCCGCCATTGGACTATCAATTGGTACGCCGTCTTGGGGACGAGATTGAAATGCACGTTTGCCTAATTCCACCGCCGCTAAAATAGTTGTGGCTTTTGCCGGGCCAATACCAGAAACTTGCATCAATTCGGCGGGCGTAACTTCTCGTAAAACTGCTAATGGGTCACGTTGATGTTTGCCTAATTCTTGCAACAAATATTGTCCTAAACCCACGGCTGAGAGTTTTCCTGGCCCTTGACCAGTACCTAAAAGAATTGCAATTAATTCCGCCGTTCCTAAAATTTTCGGGCCATAAGTCATCAAACGTTCACGCGGACGTTCATTTGTCGGGATATCAGCAATTCTTAGGCAATAGGTCATAGAAGCATTCAGGAAATAGTTACCGAGATGGAACTATTTTTAGTTATCCCTTGTTTGCGCTCCAAATTATCTTAAGTTGAGAAAATCTTTAATTTTGAAACTGGAGATGAGGGAGTAGAGAGTGGGGAGTGGGGAGTGGGGAAAGAATGTGTCATCTGTGGTGGGTGATGCACTTGTCACTCCTTCAGCCCCAACTCCCTCTTTACGCTCCTTCTACAGCCGCAATTACACCAAAAATCAGAAATAAACATCCACCAATAAAGGTGAGTTGGCGTTCAGAAATGCGTCCGGCAATGAGTTTACCACCAAGAACTGCGATCGCTGCACAAATACTATGTCCTAAAACTGCTCCAACTGTCACCCCAATTGGGTTATTACCAGCAGCTAAAGCAATGGTAGCAATTTGTGTGCGATCGCCCCACTCTGCCATAAATGTTAGTAAGAAGGCTTCAGTTACAATTGCCCAAGGTGTTTTGCGCTTGGGTAACTGTGCATCTGCTTTTTTAACTGCTGCTTCTGCTTCTTCGACTACATCCGTATCACAACTAGCAGCAGTCATTTTACTTGCGTCGTACAACAACTTAATACCGAAGGCAATAAATAAAGCAATTTCAGCGTAATGAATGTAAACTTTTGGCAGCAACGATGCAGCTTGCCCAAATACTACCGAAAGAATAGTCATTGCAGCTAAAGCGGCTGTCACTCCAGCAAACACTAACCGCCGCGAATGGTGCATCGACAAAATTACAGCGATAAAAAAAGTTTTATCACCAAGCTCAGAAACGGTAATTAATAATAAACCTGCGGTAAAAGCTGTTAACACTCTCTCAAGCTCCTAAATCATTTTTAGCGATGTGAGCTTGAAGAGAGCCAAAAGACCTCACCAAGCTCACATCTTTTCTGTGAACTTAGTGAAGGTCTCGCTGTCAAATACTTAAATTTGATATCTGAACCAGGTTCATCACCAGTATGTTGATTCAGATAAACTGGCTTGATGCCAGTAGCTACTCCCCTTCGATTAAGTTAAATATTACATCTGTCTGAAGATAGAGTCAATCGTTAAATTATCACGATTGCCAGCAACTACAATCATCTTAGCGTTCAAACAAAAGGATTAAATGTAGATATACCACAACCCTCAAAATCTTTAATATTTCTGGTAACAAGAATCATGGAATGTATTTTAGCTGTGGCAGCAATTAGTATATCAGCTTGCGTAGAAGCTTTGCTTCTTGTCGCCAGACATCATGGTTTACCTTGAGTTCTGAGCCAGCTCCTCAATTCACCTGCACACTGGGCAATTTCTGAGGAAATAGTAATAATTTGACAGTGATTTGTGAGAAAGTTTTCAAACCAGTTTTGGATTTTGGCATTTGGCTTGGCTGTCATACCATAATAAATTTCCTCAATTGTAATCACACTTAAGTTAATAGAGGTTACAGTGCCACTCCATGCTATTACCCCTGGATTTGGCAGCGAATGAGTTAACTCACTAATAATATTCGTGTCACACAGACTACTCATTCTCATTGTCAGTAAAAGAATTATTGCGATTACTGCGTGGTGGAATTTCTAAGCTGTAATCTTCTTCAATACACAACTGTTGAAGTTCTTGAAAAACTTGGGCTAGAGAATTTTGCTGATTTTTTTGCCGCCATGTTAAAAATTATTCAAAAAGCTCAGGATCTACAATAGCAGCTACTAATTGTTCTTGGGTGTAGATTAACTGAGGTTCTCTACTAGTTTCATAAATGATTGATGATAGCTGTTTTTGGGCTTCTTCAAGTGTCCATCTCATAGTCATAAACTCCACAGTTTGTTGTTCAATATATGAGTAATTATATTGTCATATTGAAAAACGAGATACCCGACTTCTTCAAGAAGTCGTGTATCTAAATATCTCGATTTTGTTAATGTTAAACCAGAGAATCTCCTCCTGATTGATTTAGGGTTAACCGTAAAACTGACAGACATAAAATTATTAAAAATAATATCAATCCAATTGTACAAGCATAGCTAATGTCTAAATTACTAAAAGCTTGTTCATATAAATAATAAACAATTGTTTTGGAACTACTGAGTGGCCCGCCTTGAGTCATAATATATACTTCTTCAAAAACTTTTGTGGCGGAAATTGCAGAAATTACTGCGACTAAAGCTAAATAAGGTCTCATTAAAGGGATTGTAATATCCCAATGTTTCTTAATACCATCCGAACCATCAATAGCGGCGGCTTCATAAACATCAGCCGGGATTGATTGTAACCCAGCTAAATAAATTACCATATAGTAGCCTAACCCTTTCCACATAGTTACAGCCATCACGCTGGCTAGAGAAATTGGTAAAATCCCCAAAATTTTATCTGGACTAGTTAACCAAGGAATTCCTTCGGGGAAAATTCCTAAAGTTTTGAGTAACTGGTTCAGTAAACCGTTTTCAGCGTACAACCATTTCCAGGCGATACCTGCAACTACCATTGAAATTACTACTGGTGTATAGTATGCGGCTCTAAACCAACTTACACCACGCAGTTTTTGATTGACTAAAATTGCTAAACCCAGGGGAGTAATGACGAGAATGGGAACTACACCCACCAGATAAAGAAAGGTGTTTTCTAAAGTTTTCCAAAACACTGCATCTTTCCACAACCGCAGAAAATTGCCAAAACCTATCCATTGTGGTGGCTGGGAAATATCTTCGTAGCTGGTGAAACTGAGGTAAAAGGCTTGTAATGCAGGCCAAAAAACAGTTAACCCCAACAGTACTAATGCAGGTAGCAAAAACAAGTATGGTGTCAGTCGTTGTTGGATGAAAATCCAATTTTTAGATGTTAGTTGACTCATAACCTTGTGAGTTCGACAACAAAGCTAACTCATATTACACGAATAGTTGCGGTTGGAGAGCGATCGCATAAATTGAGATTTGAGAATTGCTGTCTCAATGATTTTTTAGTTTATCAATTGTAATTATCGCTTAACTTGGAGCGATCGCCTGATTAACTGTAGGCAATGGTAACGCGATCGCCCCAGTAAAATGAAAGTCGGTTAGGTAAAATGTAGCGTAAACCAGCAATACCAAGTTTTTAAATGTTGGGTTTCGCTATCATCTCACTTCTCAAATGGGGATTTCGATTTGAAATTCTGCACCCTGACCAGGAGCCGAAATACAGTTTAACTTACAGTTTCTGTTAAATGTGGAGTCACCATGAAATTAAGTTAAATCTTGAGGATTTTTTCAAGATTTATTGTTCCCATCAGCTAGGAATATATTTATCTTCCAGAATAAAATTAAGCTATTTTCATATAAATCTTCAAGAAACGCTTTTTTTTATTTTTGACTTGATTCTGTTCTTTTAGCCTTTCCCAAACCCTTGATTTTTAACTTACAGGCACTTCTTTCAACTCTACTTCTCGCCGTCGAGGGACATCATAAGTCATAAAATCATAAGCCATATCTGTCTTAGGAAAAATTGCCCGTGCTTCCTGAAGCAAATCTTTCAATTCTATGGGGTTGCCTGGAGCGTAGCGAGGGCTAAAATGAGTCATGATTAACCGATGGGAACCACCTGCTAAAGCTGTTTGTGCTGCCATTGTGGTTGTTGAATGTAATCTTTGAAAAGCCATCTCTGCGTCTTGATGGGCAAAGGTCGCTTCGTGAATTAACACATCCGCATCTTTAGCTAGTTCTACCGCACCTTCTGTATAAATTGTATCTGTGCAGTAAGCTATTTTGCGGCCAATTTCTGTGGGGCCACAAAGTTCAGCACCGTTAATTACTCTCCCATCTTCCAAGGTGACAGTTTCACCCCGTTTGAGTTGACCGTAAATCCGACCAGCAGGAATTTGCAGTGCTTTGGCTTTTTCGACATCAAAACGTCCAGCGCGGTCTTTTTCGGCTACTCGATAACCAAATGCGGTAATTCGATGATGCAACTGGCCACAGGTGACAGTAAATTCCTGATCTTCGTAAACTACACCTGGACGGATAGCATGAACTTTAATCGGGTAAGAAAAGTGTGTATGAGAATATTTTGATGCCGATTGGATATATTCATTTAATCCCGGCGGCCCGTAAATATCAATTCTGTCCACATTGCCAGCTAAACCACAACTAGCCAACAAACCCATCAAGCCAAAAATATGGTCGCCGTGCAGATGGGTAATAAAAATTCGGGAAAGTTGACTGATTTTTAGGTCACTCCGCAAAATTTGGTGCTGAGTACCCTCACCACAATCGAATAACCATAGCTCTGCCCTTTGGGGTAATCTTAGGGCGACGCTAGAGACATTACGCGATCGCGTTGGTACACCGGAACTTGTCCCTAAAAATGTTATCTGCACAGCGTTTTTTTGTTTCCCTATTACTGATTTTGGCTCTTTATTCTATATGGTGACATAACAGAATCTAGAATATAGAAGTCAGAATTGTGAAAGCGTTTGATAATGTCTATTCTCAGACTTGAAAAATTTTTCTCTGATATCCTAATTTATTCATACTTCTGAATTCTGACTCCTGAATTCTTATATAAAAATACCGCAGTTTTGCTGATAAACCACGGTTACAAACCTTTTGTTATGAATTGCCTAACTCAAGTTTATTTACTTTTGGCGGAAAGATTTTCTAACAAGCGATCGCGAATTCCCATCAGTCGGGTTTGATTATCAATTGCCGAGCGTGGTGCTGGTAAATCAGTATTCGGCCAACCGGGTAAATTATTGCATGGGCAAGTTTCTGCTGGCATTCCTACGTTTCTCATCGGAACCGGCATATTACAACGGCTACAAGGTGATACTTCCCATGCGGCTGTCAGTAATTCGGCAATGGTTTCGTGAGTGCCTTCTAAATAACAATCACCAGATTCTGGCGAAATAATTTTCTGCCAACACTCTTCAAATTCCTGGCTATAGAGATCGCCTCTATATACAGGTTGAGGCAACAAGCTTGCTACCCCATTACCAACCACTACTCTCTTACCCAACTGAAACCAGTAGGCGAGATACTTTTTGACATCTTCTGTGTTTGCCATACCACGATTGTACATTCGGCATGAGGAGACTTGCTCTGTATATAGTATTAATTTTCTATTAAAAATTTGACCCTCCATCGGTAGACAAAATAATAATCAAGTTCTCTTCATTTTTCTTAATTCAATAATTTACAATTCCTCATTTATCGCTGTTGGCAATGATGTACCCAGCACACTTAAATTCAATACATGACCACCAGCTACAAGATAAACCGTGTCACAAACAACACCTAATTGCCGCACCAAAGTACCCAGGCGATCACGGAATTGTCTACCGATAGGGTAAGCAGGAACCACACCCCAACCGACTTCTTCCGCTACGAATAGCATATCGGCGGCTACGAGTTGTACTGTGTCTAAAAACTCGGCAATTGTATTTTGCCAACTAATTTCATCCTCATCTAATAGATTTGTCACCCAAGTTCCCAAAGAATCAACTAACAAACAACTCTGGGGTTTAGCATCAGCCAAAGTAGCTGATAATTCTCTAGGTACTGCTAAAGTTACCCAATTTTGCGGACGGCGCTGTTGATGTGCCGCAATGCGTTTTTGCCACTCAGGATCATCAGGATTTTCGGTAGCAGTGGCAATATAAACTACTTGTTTACCTAACTGCTGGGCAAGATATTCTGCCCATTCACTTTTTCCCGACCGAGCAGCCCCTGTAATTAAAATGACTTTACCCACAAATTTTTCCTCATACTTTGAGAAGATAATTTTGAGTTTGTTTGTTGCAAATATCTTTTAAAAGATAAAATTAGCACCAGATTAATTTGTGCCAAAATTGGCAAAAGCCAAAACTCCCAACTAACCTTTGTGAATGATTAAACACCACAAAGAGCAGCAAACTCACAGGATATGCTTATGAAAACAGGGCTAAAACGGATTGAAGCGACTCTACATGATCTCGGAAATCGAGACAACGCCACAGTCGAAGCTGGAGATTCGCCAAAGCAGCCAGTATCTTTTAGAATTAGTGTCTCTACCAAAGCTGCTACCCCAGATGTAGATATATCTGATGAGCCAAGTGTGACACCAGAACTCACAGAAAATCTAGAGATAAATTCTGTCTACGACAGCACTATTGAACAGCATTTATTTGCAGAACATCCGGCTGTAGATACATTTTCCGCTAAAGAAATAGGTAATAAAACTCCCAGCCTACCTAAGTTTAAAACTCCTAGCTTTAGTAACCATCGCCACGGAGCTAACCCAGCCTTAGCCATGAATTTGCTCCAAGAAATTCAAATTCATGTAGCGGGTTGGCAACAAGAACTGCAACATATCCTGCAACAAATTCAAGAGCTATATTTAGAAGGGCCGATAGTCAACGGTTGGTTAGAGTCTAATCCTAAAGAACCAGAACAACCAGGAACCGCCACACTCCGCCACGCGGAAGTTGACCGCTTGATGAACTATGTTGAAGAACTCTGCACTACTGGGAATAAAGACGCTTATCAATTTTCGCGCACAGGATATCGGCTGTGTGGCTTGGATGGTTCGGGTAAAGTTTGGTCACGTCCCTGTCCACCAGATCAGGTACCGACAGTGAGTATGGCGATCGCACGACATCAAAAACTCCGCCAATTATTAGCACGCAAACAATATCTCGAAACCCGTCTGAGTCAATTAGCCGAAACTCTCGTAGTTTTACACAGCCATATTCAACAAGCTTAAAGAATTAAAGACGAATTCCGAAGAAACGCGGTTGGTGGGTTGGAATTTTTTGTTATAGATTAGCACAGAGCAGGCGACCGTTGGATAGCAGGCTGTAGTCTCAAATCCAAGGGTGACAACTTAAAAAAGAATACAGAATGCAGAATTCAGAATTCAGAAGCAATGAGTAATAGGTATAATCCTGCACTAATTGTTCATCCACTGAATCTTTGATGAGTGTGTGGTGTTTCACTGTTAATACAGTAACCATCCGCCGCACTGTCTCCTCCTGACTCCTGAATTCTCTGTTGTTAAACTTAATCCTATGTCAGACATCCAAATCTCTGCCATTATCTGTACTCACAATCGAGATACCTATTTAGGTGCGGCAATTGATAGCCTGTTAGCGCAGGACTTCGCCGCCGATTTTGAGGTGATAGTGGTAGATAACAACTCCAGCGATCGCACCCGCGAAGTTGTCGAACAAAGAGCCTGCAACCCCCGTTTAAAGTATATCTTTGAACCCACCACCGGCTTATCAGTTGCTCGGAACACTGGTGCTAAAGTTGCGCGTGCCGAAATTTTAGCTTATTTAGATGATGATGCTGTCGCCAGCGATCGCTGGTTGCAAGTATTGTATTCTGCCTATCAAAGCAACCCCAAACTAGCGATCGCTGGTGGCAAAGTCACACTTTTATGGCCGCCGACAGTCCAACCACCCAAATGGCTATCCTCTGGGTTAGCCGGTAATTTGGGAGCTTATGATCTAGGTGACAAAATAGTTTATATCGATCAACCAGGCTTAACCCCCAGAGGCTTAAATTATTCCATCCGACAGAGTTTTCTGGCAGAAATTGGTGGTTTTGACCCCCATCTTGGTCGAGTCGGCAAAAACTTGTTATCTAATGAAGAGTTGCAAATGACAGAATTTGCACTCCAGCATGGCTGGCAAGTTGCCTATCTGCCAGAAGCTTTAGTAGCGCATAACGTTGCACCCGAACGGCTCAATCGCTCTTGGTTTTTGAATCGCGGCTGGTGGCAAGGTATCAGTGAATGCTACCGAGAACAACTTGCAGGCAAAACAGGGAGCCGTCAGTTATTACGCGGTAGTGAGCGTTTGATTCGGGGTTTATATAAATCATTACAGTATTTTTCTGACCCAGCAGAACGCTTCGACAAACTTGTGTATACATATTGTCAAATAGGTTATTTAAATGCTGCTATTCAGGGTCTGCTGTCTACATCCCATAAAAAATAACAAATAACAACATATATGTCCTCTAAAATTTCCGTCTCAGTCTTAATTCCTGCCAAAAACGAAGAAGCCAATTTACCGGCTTGTTTGACCAGCCTCCAAAGAGCAGATGAAATCTTTATTGTCGATTCTCAAAGCACTGATAAAAGTCTGGAAATTGCTAACAGTTACGGTGCTAATGTTGTGCAGTTTCACTTCAATGGACGCTGGCCAAAAAAGAAAAATTGGTCTTTAGATAACTTACCTTTCCGTAACGAATGGGTACTAATTGTTGATTGCGATGAACGCATTACTCCCGAATTATGGGATGAAATTGCTCAAGCAATTCAAAATGAAGAATATAGCGGTTACTATCTCAATCGCCGCGTATTTTTCTTAGGTCAATGGATTCGTCATGGTGGGAAATATCCCGATTGGAATTTGCGTTTGTTTAAACACAAAGCTGGTCGTTACGAAAACCTCAATACTGAAGATATCCCCAACACTGGTGATAACGAAGTTCACGAACATGTGATTTTGCAAGGTAAAGTGGGATATCTAAACAATGATATGCTCCATGAAGACTTTCGTGATTTGTTCCACTGGCTAGAAAGACACAATCGCTATTCTAATTGGGAAGCGAGAGTTTATTACAATCTGCTGACTGGTCAAGGTGACACAGGTACAATTGGCGCTAACTTATTTGGTGATGCCGTTCAACGTAAACGTTTTCTCAAGAAAGTCTGGGTACATTTGCCTTTTAAACCAGTTTTACGGTTTATTTTGTTCTATATTATTCAGCGTGGTTTTTTAGATGGCAGAGCCGGATATATTTATGGCCGCCTACTGAGTCAATATGAATATCAAATTGGGGTGAAACTGTATGAATTACGTAGTTGTGGCGGTAAATTAAATACAGCCAATACTGCTAAATCTGCGCCGCCATCTCTCCCCCAAAAAATTGAGCAAACGGCAGTTTAGGAAGTATGGATTGAAGGAGGCAGGAGGCAGAAGGCAGAAGGCAGGAGGTAAAAGTCTTACTATAACTAGCATTCGTGCTTTCTCAATGTCCTAATTTATACTCCGACTGCTTTATTTAGACGTGAGAGACTGGGTAGTATGATTTTCCCAGTCTCTTTTGTTTATTGACGAATGACGAATAACAAATAACCAATGACAAATAACCAATCCTTTGTAGATTTACGCAAGTATGACCAATCCTGGTTTGACCGTGGTCGTCCAGGCTGGTATGTTTTGTTGTGGTGGTTTGTACAGGCGATCGCCTTTCCCTTAACTCCCCATCCTTTTAATGGTTTGCGTTGTTTTTTGCTGCGACTATTCGGGGCGCATATTGGTCAAGGTGTATTAATTCGACCCACAGCCCGCTTCACTTATCCGTGGAAAGTTACCATCGGTGACTATAGTTGGATTGGTGATGATGTAGTTTTATACAGCTTGGATAAAATTAATATCGGTGAACACTGTGTGATTTCCCAAAAAACCTACTTATGTACGGGTAGTCACGACATCCAAGACCCGGCTTTTGGGTTAAAAACAGCACCAATTACTATTAGTAATGGGGTGTGGATTACAGCCGATTGTTTTGTTGGCCCTGGGGTAGAAATTGGTGCAAATGTTGTGATTGGCGCTCGTAGTACTGTATTTGCCAATTTGCCCCCTGGACAAGTTTGTTGGGGTAGTCCTTGTAAACCGCAGTATCCCAGGTTGAAAAATTAAATTAAAAACTTTTTGATGGTAGTTGCCAGTTGCTTGAGTTTTATAGGTTTACTCAGGTAGTCATTGGCTCCTGCTGCTAAACAGCGATCGCGATCGCCACTCATCGCCAGTGCCGTGAGTGCCACAATGGGAACATCGGCAAATTGAGGATCTCGGCGAATTTGTCTGATAGCTTCTAAACCATCTATTCCTGGCATTTGAATATCCATCAAAATTAAATCAGGACGGTATGCTTTTGTCGAGTCAATGGCTTCTTGACCATTCTTCGCCAGCACAATGCGATACCCCTTGGCTTCGAGATAGCTAGAAACAGTACTGATATTGGCTTCGTTATCTTCCACCAACAAGATTAGGGGGTCAAGAGCTAGTGTTTCATCATTGCTGGAAAAGCCTAGTTCTGAAGTACTAATTGGTTGAGTACCTGTTGTGATTTCCGGTGAGATGTCAGAAATAGGATTACAAGGCAGATCAATTGTAAAACAACTACCTAGACCAAGTTCGCTAGTGAGTCCTACTCTACCACCGTGGAGTTCGACAATTTGTTTCACTAATGCCAGTCCTAAGCCTGTGCCTGTGTATTGACGATTTAAGTCACTATCGATTTGTACAAAGGGTTGAAATAGTTTCTTGACATTCTCTGGAGAGATCCCAATACCAGTATCTGTGACTGCAAAGTGCAAGAAGTTATGCGGGGATGAAACTTGTGTAACTGCTAGGGTAATGCGTCCGCCGTTGGGAGTGAATTTGACTGCATTATTCAGCAGGTTAAGTAAAACCTGACGAATGCGTCGTTCATCTACAAGTATTTCCGGTAAATTAAGCGGACATTTGAGCTCAACTTGAATTTGTTTTTGCAATGCCTGTTGTTTGATAAATGCCAAACTAGATTGGCATAGATGAGTTGCGGAAATTAAGGTATAGTCAAGTTCTATCTGTCCAGATTCAATTTTTGCCACATCAAGGATGTCGTTAATTAACTCCAGCAAATGAGAGCCACTACGCTCAATTGTTTGTAATGCTTTGAGTTGTTGCTCATTAATAATGCCAAAGACTTCATCTTGTAGCCCTTCGGTCATACCTAAAATGGCATTGAGGGGAGTGCGGAGTTCATGGCTCATATTGGCCAAAAATTCATCCTTGAGACGGGTAGCGCGAGCCAGTTCTTGGTTAGAAATTGCCAATTTGTGATTACTCTCGGTGAGTTTCGCTTCTGCTTGCTGGCGTTCGGCGAGTTCTAGTTGTAATTGTTGAAATAAACTTGCTTGCTGAATTGCGATCGCCAATTGATTGGCAATTTGTTGCAGGAGTTGTGCTTCTGAGTCTTTCCAGACACGCTTTTCTTGACAAGCATGAACAACTAAAACGCCCCAGAGTTTGTTATTTGTCCAAGGAGTCACCCAGCGATGATTTTCTCTGTCTCGCATTTCTTGAAGAATTGGTGCGACGATTTTGGACTGAATTTGACCTGTCTGGGAGTATTCTACTAAGCAATTTGTCCAGATATCTTGCATGACATCGGGGACAATGCGTGGCTTGCCTTGCCAGTAATAATCTAGGATTTCTTGAGACCAAGTTTCATCTTCCCAGTGTTGGTCTTTGAGTCTAGGCAATCCCTCAGATATAGCTTCTTCGACAATTTGGCTCTTACCGTTAGCAAACAGCCGGAAGACGATCACACGATCGCAGTGTAGTACATCTTTCACTTGCTGAGTTACCGTTGCCAAAATCTCGTTAATATCCAAGGATTCTCGAATTTTTTGGACAATAATTTTTAGTGTTTCTTGTCGCCGGAGTTGTAAGGCAATTTTGGCTTCAGCTTGCTGTCGTACTAATAATTCCGCCTGAATTTGTTCGTAGAGATTGGCTTGTTGAATGGCGATCGCCAACTGGTATGATAATTCTTGGGTAAACTCAATCTCAGATTGTCGCCAAGAACGAGTTTCGGCACATTGATGAATACACAACAAACCCCACAATTCATCACCACAAAGTAAGGGCATCACCAAATTGCTCCGCACCTGAAACTCAGCCAAAATGTCACTGTGACAGGTACTCATTCCACCTTGATAAATGTCATCAACCGCAAAAAATCGACCTTTAGCATAGAGGTATGAATAATTTTTGCCAAAGCAGTGATCATGTATGGGAATGGCGATGATTGAACTAAAACGCTCACCTACTGATTCCGCCACAAATTCGCCGTCGTTATAGCTGGAATCAGGATAAAACTTAAAAATACCCACCCGATCAGCTTGAATTACCTGGCGAATTTCCTGACAAGCAGTGTTAAAAATCGTTTGCAAGTCTAGGGATTCACGAATCCTTTGGGAAATTTCTCGCAGTAGTTTTTCTCGTTGTATTTGGAGATAGATTGTTTTCTCGGTTTGTTTACGAGCGGTAATATCTCGAAAGATACCCTGTGTGGCGATCGGCAGTCCATTTTGCAATTGACAATTCACATTCCCCTCAACAATAATTTCTCTGCCGGCTTTGGTGAGAAATCTGGTTTCGATTCCTAAACACATAGTGCCTGCAAACAAGCTGTGCATTGCTGTTTGGCAATGTACCAATTCATCGGGATGAATGACTTGGAAAATTGATAACTGCTCTAAGTCGCTATCGTCATATCCCAAGGTTTCTTTCCATGCGCGATTCACAAATAAAATTCGCCCATCAGGGGCAATGCTTTGAATTAAATCGGTGGCGTTGTCAAAGAAATCTCGTAATTGTGCTTCTTTCGCCTGGAGTTCTTGGGTGCGCTGTGCAATTTTCTGCTCTAAGTCTTGGTTCAACCGATGTAGTGCATGATTAGCGGCTTTGCGCTGCAATTCTGCGGCTGCCCTGGCTGCAAATACTTGGAGAATTGGGATGGCTTCAGCATATTGATTTTCCTGGATGGGCTGTAAATCGATAATGCAAAGAGTCCCAATGGCATTACCGTCATCATCTTTGAGGGCAATCCCCAGATAACTATCTGCTTGTATCGTTACTAAGTCTAAATCGTCAGGGAAAAATGCCTGGACTTGGCTTTGGCAGTAAAATTCCCCGTTCTTCAGAGCATATTCGCAGGGAGTTAGAGCCATAGGGTAGGAAATTGGTGGTTGCAAGGCTCCATTTGCCCAAAAGCCCAAGGTATGGAGTTCTTCACCCACTCGTTCGGTAACGAGAGCATAAGAGACATTTAAGGCTTCGGCAATGTGGCTAACTAAGGCGGGAAAAAATTCCTCACCAGTAACTGCGGCTGTACCTTCAACCAATTTCTGTAAAGTCAATTCAATGCGTTGCCGATCGCGCAATTCTTCCTGTAATTTTTGGTGAGTTGTCGCTTGCTGAAGCGCGATCGCTAAATGCACCGATAATACTTGCAGCAGTTCAACTTCTTCTCGTTGCCACTCACGGGGGTATTGACTTTCAGTGGCATTCAGCAAACCCCACAATTGATCACCGCATAAAAGTGGTACTAAGATTTTGGCTCTTGTTTGCAGGCGTATCAGCATCTCGCGGTGACAGTCAGATAATTGGGTTGTGTAGATATCTGAGACAACACGAATTTTTCCCTGGCGATAACTATCGGTGTTAGTTGGCTGAAAGCAGGGATCATGAATTTGTTCACCCACCAGTGATAGCGATGAGTTTGCTGACTCGGCAATCACTGTCATTTGCCCGTCTGTATCAAATTGCAAAATATTGACGCGATCGCACCCTAATAAATGCCGCACCTTTTCGACTGTGGTGTTCAAAATAGTTTGCAAACTCAAGGATGAGCGAATTTGAGCGGCGATCTCTGCGATTAATTTTTCCTGCCTGACTTTCGCTTGGAGGGCGCTTGTCCGGAAGTCAACTTGTTGTTCTAGTTCAACGGTGCGATTTTCTAGTATAGCCACATGTTCCGCTTCTAATTGCACCACTCGTTTTTCTAGTATTGCTGCTAACTTGTATAATTCCAAGGGGTTGAGGGCTTGTAGCAGATTGCTTTGGGTGACAATTCCCAAGAGTTCACCTTGTTTCCCGATGACTGCCAATCTTCTAATTAAGCGTTGTTCCATGATTTGCTGCACCACCAACAAGGAATCATGGGGTTTTACCGTAAACATTGGTGAACTCATGACTATCTGAGCTAGGCAATGTTTTAAGTTCAAGCCCAAAGCTTGAAACTGCACAATGTCACGCTCGGTAATAATTCCTAGAGGAAATTGCAGAGGTTGAATTGGGCTACCACCAGTATCTACAATCATTACCGAACTAATGCGATGTTGAGCCATCAGTTGGGCGATCGCTAACATTGAACTATCAGGGGAAGCACAAATCACTTCAGTGATCATCACCTCCGACACTAAACGCAACCGCAACAAATCCACCGGACGACAAGCATGACTCAGACTTTCATGAGTTACTAACCCTAGCACCTGCTCCTGCTCATTCAAAATCGGTATATGGCGGATGTGGTACTGCTGAAGCAAATTCACCGCCGAAAATAAATCTGTCAAATCAGATTCGTGTAGGGTGACGACTGGAGAAATCATCACTTCCCTAATTGCCAAATTTGCTAAAGAATGCTGTTCTGCACTCAACCGCACAACATCTCTTTCTGTGAAGATCCCGATTAAGCTGCCATCTTCTACTACTAATACACAACTGGAGCGTGCCTCTAGATAAACTTTATCTAGTTGCCCATCCAGACCTTGAGTAGTATCACAAATATTGCGAATACCACTCATTTGGTTAATCACTTCCGTTACCAGTGTCTCTGGTTTCACGATGAGCGGATGGGGAACGATCGCCGACTTCAGTTCTGATGCTGTCAGAGAAGTTGTGTGGTTAAGCATTCATGTATTGACCAAGAAATATATAATTTATTGTTCTTATTGTTCCCATTACAATCTAGTTTTATCTCTGGGATTTTTCTAGCTTGTAATTTCCGTCAAACACATTCTCTTCCTGTAAGCTGTAACCTGCTCTCTATTGAATGCAATGTAAGATTTTCCCAGGTGACGGGGAAATTGCGCCTATCTTGTTCGGTTATACGACTGTCTCTTGTACACAAATGACTATACCCTCTTAAGTAGTAGTAAAAAATTACGTTTTTATTTTATTTAGTCGCTCTTCAACCAAGGGGTGAAAACCTGTGTACGAATGGATCTTGCCAAGTCTGAGTGAAGTTTTAGCCGACAGTCAATCAACTATGGCTGAATGTTCACCAGCCAAGGCAGAGCGACAGTGGCAAATGAGTTTAGCCGCAACAGAACATTTATTAATTGAGACTTTAGCAACAACTTCTCCGGCTGCACCAGCACTGGTATTAGCTGCACCAGCACCTTTATTTAGTCAACCAGTATTAACTCAAAACATCCAGACGGTTACTTTCACAGCCAAGCCTTTTAACCCCTTGGCTTTGATGCCGTTTCAAATGCCAACAACAGCCACAGTAGCCAAAGAAAATTCTTTTCAAGAAGCAGTGCTGCCGATACTACCTGCTGATCCCCTAGTTGCCGAGCAGTTTTGTTTGGTATTTACCGAGAAATTCCGATTAGTCTTGGTTTTGGCAGAATGCAAAAATGGCAACAAAAGATTTTCATTTTCCTTTGAACCCCAGATAGTTCAGCAAGCATGGCGAGCGATCGGAGCGCGGGTAATGCTGACTAATCCTGATTTTTGCGCGGAACTTGATGGGTTAGTGCAGCAATATTCGCCAGTAGCGCCAGATTATCGTATTGCTATGCAGTTTAGTCAGTTGCTACTTCAAGAATTGCCAGCACCAGAAGTTGCTAAAGAGTGGGAAACTGCAACCAGCATACCTCATCCCCAAACGCAAATCTCCAATCCCCAACACCCAGTTCCCGATGTGGAATTGCTCCAAGCTTTTGCTCATGAGGTTCGCACTCCTTTAACTACCATTCGCACCATGACACGTCTGCTACTCAAGCGGCGTGACTTGCCTGCGGCTGTTGTCAACCGCTTAGAAATTATTGATCATGAGTGTACTGAGCAAATTGATCGGATGGAATTGCTGTTCAAGGCGGCAGAATTAGAAACTTGTGCTGCTACAAAAGCAGCTAATACTCATCTTACGCCTATGTCGCTGCATCAAGTTCTGCAACAGAGTATTCCCCGTTGGCAACAAGCTGCATCTCGACGCAACCTCACCTTAGAAGTTGTGGTTCCCCAACAATTGCCTACAGTGGTCAGTAATCCGATAATGTTAGATCGCGTACTGACGGGATTGATGGAGAATTTTACCCGTAGCTTACCTGCTGGGAGCCATATTCAAGTGCAGGTCATTCCTGCAGGCGACCAACTCAAGCTGCAATTGTCACCGCAACTCCAGTGCCAAGACTCAGAAACAGCAGATACATTTGTCACACCACCAATTCGGAAAGCTCTGGGTCAATTGCTGATGTTTCAACCAGAGACAGGTACCATTAGTTTAAATTTAAATGCTACTAAACACTTGTTCCAAGCGATTGGCGGTAAGCTGATTGTGCGTCAAAGACCCCAATATGGCGAAGTGTTGACGATTTTCTTACCTTTAGAAGTTAGCCATCAGCAAAAGTTAGAAGTGAGGAAAAATTAGGTGCTGAATAGCTTAAATAGACTGGCGATCGCACTGCTATAAATACTTTTAACTATAAAAAAATTGGGCGAGAAGTTTTTTGTTACCTCTCAACCCATATTTAGCTAAATATGAAAGCTTAAAAGTATTACCGAAGCTTACACATCATTTTTCTTGTTAACTTTCTTCAACCTGATAGTACTCAGACCGAATAATCCCAAAGCAGCTAGTGTACTAGGTTCAGGTACCTTCTTAGGCTGAGGCTGAGAAGCAGGCGGTTGATAGTAAGTTGTGGGAGATGGTGCAGGCGCAGGTGCAGGTACAGGTGCAGGTACTGGCGCTGGTGCTGGTGCTGGTGCTGGCGCTGGTGCTGGTGCTGGCGCTGGTGCTGGTACTGGTGCGGGTGCTGGTGCAGGTGCAGGCGCTGGTGCAGGCGCTGGTGCTGGTGCAGGCGCTGGTGCTGGTGCTGGTACTGGTGCTGGTGCTGGTACTGGTGCGGGTGCTGGTGCAGGTGCAGGCGCTGGTGCTGGTACTGGTGCGGGTGCTGGTGCAGGTGCAGGTACTGGCGCTGGTGCTGGTGTAGGCTTAGGTGTACCAGACTCCTTCTCCGCCTTATCACACTCTACTTTCTTGTTGTAAACCTCAGATTTTTTGTTGTCAGAATATTTCTGAGCCTTGTCACAATCATCCTTCTTGCTCTGAGCTTCTTTCTGAGCCTTGTCACAATCATCCTTCTTGCTCTGAGCTTCTTTTTGAGCTTTATCACAGTCTGCTTTCTTCACATCAGCAGTTTTCTGTGATTTCTCATAATCAGCCTTCTTGCTATCAGCGTCTTTCTGAGCCTTGTCACAGTCTGCTTTCTTGCTTTGAGCTTCTTTCTGAGCTTTATCACAGTCTGCTTTCTTCACATCAGCAGTTTTCTGTGATTTCTCGTAATCAGCCTTCTTGCTATCAGCGTCTTTCTGAGCCTTGTCACAGTCTGCTTTCTTGCTTTGAGCTTCTTTCTGCGCTTTATCACAGTCTGCTTTCTTCACATCAGCAGTTTTCTGCGCTTTGTCACAGTCCGCTTTCTTCACATCAGCAGTTTTCTGAGCTTGCTGATATTCGGCGTTCTTGCTGTCTGCGTATTTCTGAGCTTGTTCGTATTCGGCTTTCTTGTTGTTAGCTTCTTGTTGTTTTTTGGCTTTGTCTGAACCGTAAGCTTTGTTGGCTTCTTGCTGGGCTTTATCGTATGCTACTTTTTTGCTGTCAGCATCTTTCTGAGCTTTGTCACAATCAGCTTTTTTGCTGTCTGCGTCTTTTTGATATTTCTCGTAGTCAGCTTTTTTGCTGTCTGCGTCTTTTTGATATTTCTCGTAGTCAGCTTTTTTGCTGTCTGCGTCTTTTTGATATTTCTCGTAGTCAGCTTTTTTGCTGTCTGCGTCTTTTTGATATTTCTCGTAGTCAGCTTTTTTGCTGTCTGCGTCTTTTTGATATTTCTCGTAGTCAGCTTTTTTGCTGTCTGCGTCTTTTTGATATTTCTCGTAGTCAGCTTTTTTGCTGTCTGCGTCTTTTTGATATCTATCGTATTCGGCTTTATCGGTGTCTGCGTCTTTCTGATATTTCTCGTAGTCGGCTTTTTTGCTGTCTGCGTCTCTCTGATATTTCTCGTAGTCAGATTTTTTGCTGTCTGCGTCTTTTTGATATCTATCGTATTCGGCTTTATCGGTGTCTGCGTCTTTCTGATATTTCTCGTAGTCGGCTTTTTTGCTGTCTGCGTCTTTCTGATATTTCTCGTAGTCGGCTTTTTTGCTGTCTGCGTCTCTCTGATATCTCTCGTAATTGGTTCTAGCTGTTTTGACGGTTTCTTCCGCTTCGTCGGCTTCAACAATTAGTTTGTTGTATTGCTCTTTGAGGGTTTGTATTGGTGCAGGCGCTGGTGTTGGTGCTGGTGTTGCTATCCCTGCTAGTTTGCTACTTCCTTCTCTAGAAGAGCCTGCAACTCCTACACTGGTTGCTCTTAAGCCGAATTCTTGACCAAGAAATTGATCCAGGCTTAAGGCTGCTGTGCTGTGAGATAGAACGAAGGTGGCTGTGCGGAAGTCATCTGACCCACCTTTTAAACCGTTATCGCCAATTTCGATTCCAAAGTCAAATTTGTGAGTGTTGCCATCTCCATTGAGATTCGCTTGTCCGACGCTTTCTAGTAGTCCTAAGTTACTGTAGGCTGTTGTTGTGATGTCTGTTCCTCCTACACCTGTAACTTTTAGTCCCGATAGCAGGTAGTTGTCTTTGATGTCGAAGAAGACTCCGCGAATGTCTCCGATATTTTTATAGGTTGAGTCGGTGATAAATTCTACTTTAAACTGAACTTTCCCTGCTCCTGCTATGCTGTCATCTAATGTATATTTGGCTTGTAGTGAACTGCCTGTAAAGTTTGTGGTTGTGAAGCTCATGGCTGCTGCGTTTGCTTGGGACGTTTGTCCTGCCATGACTACTGCTAATGATGATACGCCACAGGTTATGTAACCTATGAGTTTTTTTGAGTTCATTTGTGTCACTTTTTTTAATTCTCCTTTTCGCATCTAAAAAGTTTCATAAAAATGCACCGCAGCAGAAACTCTCCTTCAAAAATAAATTTTGAAGCCATTAAGCACTAAGCCTATAAATTGCTTTGCGAAAGCTAATTCATTCCTGCAAATCAGTATTTAATCCTGCCTGGGTTAGCTCACTGAGTTATCTAACAGCAACTTCTACTTGCTAGTGAGTTCAATGGAAGATGCACCTAAAGTCAATCTCTGAACTGTGCTTCTCAGTGATTGATAGATATAACTTGGCACAACAAGTTACTAAGAGTCTATAATTTTCTTTATTTTTTATCAGAACTTTAATTTGAGGAATGAAAAGAAGATTTTTTATGTATTTATATATATATGCAGTGTTTATACTCAAATGTTTAAAAAAATTGCTACATCAAGACTAATTGGCAAACTTTTTATCTATGGGACTGCGGATTTATTGATGATTTACAATCCTGACTTCTGGGGTAACATCAACAAGAACTACTATAAAGCTAGGAATTAGATGTAACAATAAATTTCGGTTATATTTACCATTTCAATGGTTTTTAATTTATGCAGATATATTCAACCTTTTAGTCAATATTCTTGTTGAAAAATAAAGGAAGAAATCAGAATAAGAGACTGTGGCAAAGCATCGCACTCATTTGTAGACTGCTAATTTAAAATTGAGTTTGGTATTGCAGCACTGATTCATCCATAACTTTGTAGAAAAGTCATTTTGAATTCTGACTTTTGACTCCCAAATTATACTTGGATAAGCTTGAGAAGTAATTTGAGTATTTCTACGAATTTACATTATTCAACATTCTAGTAATTTGAGTTTGTAGTTTATTTCTTAATATTTGAGCTTTCTGATAAGTATCAGCACGGTCTTTACCTGTATGAATCTGCTGTTCTAAGGGTTGGATAAAGTATTGCAAGCGTGTTTTCATTGCCCAAACTCCCATTGAGGGAAATAACAGCAAGATAAACATTAATGGTGATACGGGTAAAAATGGTAGTCTGATGATGCGTTGTAACTTTTTACTATTAACAGTCCAAGGATGTAAAAATTCGCTACCGATGCAAACTACTGGCATAATCGGAATCTGATAACGATCGCTCAACTGAATAAAGCTGATATCGAATTTTTGCAGTTGATAGCGTTTTCGCCAGCCTTTACCCGGCCCGCGTATGCCTTCTGGTGCATACAGTAAAATTTTACCATGTGCGATCGCTGTCTCAAAGTCATGAATCTCTGCTCGCACTGCACCTAACACCTGCGACCATTGGGATGGTAGCCACCAAATCATCCAAGGATGTTCAAATAAAGAGACATTGGCTAAGGGTTGCACTACCCATCCCCGTGTTTCACTCAATAAATAACCCAAAGTCAGAAAATCCCAAGGGAAACACATCCCCGCATGATTCATCGCCACAATCATTGGCCCTGTTTGTGGCAAATGCTCAATGTGTTGTAGTTCTCCCTGAAAATAATATTTCACAATTGGGGCTAAAATTTCTTGCCGAAAAGCTTGTTGATATTTGGGGTTAAATTCTCCAACTTCTTTTCTGGGAGGACGACAACCCAAGCGCAACCATCGAATTAGTAGTGCTAAATAAAATCCACCCGGTATCAGAAATAATATATATTCCAACCAATTCCAACCATCTGGGTCACTGTGATAATGTTGCCAGTGACGGTTAAACAAAACTAACCATCCTGGCGGATACCACAGACAAACCCAATCAAACCAACTAAATTTATAGTTTTTGTCGGAAGATGTTTCTAGCGTTTGGTGAAAGACATTCTCGGAGTGTTGATTAATCACGGTGGTTATGCGGATTAGACAACGGTATACTTAAGTATGTATTTTAAGTTCTGAGATTTAAACTAGACATCCTACTGTAGATGTAAAATAATTGACATTTGTCGCTGACGTTTAGCAATATTTGTAGTTAGTAGTATTTTTGTGAAGACAAAGAGCGATCGCCTGATATTTAAATCAATTCAATCCAGTCTAAGCCAGTGATACAATAATATAAGTACGCACTGAAATTTCCTCTGTAAATGAATAAAGTATTGGATGAAACTTTTTCGTTAGCAATTGCTAAACGCATTAAAAGTAAAGCAAATAAAACTTTTGATAATGCTTACAAAGCAGCATTAGCAACAGAGGGTGCAATTTATGTTCAAGGTTTCTTAGTTTATGCTGGTAAACCATATCGCCCTGTTGAACATGGTTGGATTGAATTAAATGATACATCTGGGGAAGATGCTATCACACGTATCATTGATCCCAACTTACCCCACATCAGTAAAACTAACCAAGAACTTTGGTATTTTGCAGCACAAAGTTTAAACGCTAAACAACTCAAAGCCATCATCGAAGAATCAAAAGAAGATTATCCCGAAGATGATCCCTTACCAATTTACGGCACAACACCTTATGAATACTATGGTGATGTGATGTTGGGAGGTAAAGAATATTTAGCAGCTTATCAAGCCGCCGAGGCTAAATGTCAAGAATTAAAAGAACGCAATTAACACTAGTCATAGGCTATTAATTCTTGATTAATTAATAAGATTTCCCATCGCTACCAAAATATTCTCGATAGGCACAAATTTTATCGCCGCGCACATCAAAAGACACAGCAACACGGTTTTTGTAAGGTTGTCCTAATAATAGACCTTCGTCACGAAACTCAAAAACAACGGTTTGATCATTACTAGTAACACTGTCAACAGCAGTTAAGTTAATTCCCCCACCAAAAGATTCTGAGACGTATTGAAAAAACTCTTGGGCGCGTTCTTTTCCCACATTCAAACCATGAAACTTACCCATCGGAAACCAGAAGGTAAAATCTTCTGTCAGCATATCGAGAAACTGTTGCCATTCTCCCGTCGCTAGACCGTATGTAAAATTTTTAAATGCTTGGTGAGCAACTTTTAATGTATTTGCAGGGTCTTGTGTCATTGTTCTTAACTATTTATACACTCAGCGTCAACTTTAAACTATATTTGTTATCTCACATCAAAACGTTTGATTCAGACTGTATGTATAAAGTCATCATTCTCTAGGGAGAGATATTAAAATTTTCATAATTTAATATCTCTCCTAAATGTTAATTAACAATTATCAATAATAATATTTACTATTTTCTTGTATGTCTTAAGCTAAAAACTGAGTGAAAATATATGGCGATCGCACCTGATAAAGCAATTTCTGAAACCTTGCCAACACCAGCAAACAATCAAGAATTTGATTGGCAAAACTGCTGGTATCCCATTGCGTTTACACAAGATTTACCAAAAGACAAGCCTTACAGATTTTCCCTATATAATGAACCCTTGGTTTTATTCAGAAATCAAGAAGGAAAATTAGGTTGTTTAACAGACCGTTGCTCTCATCGGGCTGCTAGACTATCTGATGGACAAATTATTGATGGCAGAATTGAGTGCTTATATCACGGCTGGCAATTTGGGATTGATGGTCAATGTTTGCATATTCCGCAATTACCGCAGGATGCCAAAATTCCTGCTAACGCCTGTGTGAAAGCATTGTCTGTGGTAGAACGCCAAGGGATAATTTGGATGTGGGCTGGGCAAGAACAACCTATTGAAGAATTAATCCCCACCATCCCAGAATTAGACAAACCAGGGGTATTTTGTACAGATTACATCCGCGATTTACCTTACGACCAAACATATTTTATTGAAAATGTCATTGACCCAGCCCATGTTTACATTAGCCATGATGGTGTTGTTGGTAAACGTGAAAATGCCCAACCACTTGACCTAGAAGTTCTTGATAGTTCATTATCAGGCATTCGGGGGAGATGGCGCAGCACCAGACAACCGCATCAGCCTTGGTCGTTATTAAATTTTGTTGCACCTAACTTAGTTATTTATCAGTCTGACAATAGTAATACAGATAAATTTGGGGGAGTAGTTTTGTATTCCCTACCTTTAAGTAAAGACAGTTGTCGAGTTTTTGTCAGAAATTATGGAAATTTCTTCCCTTGGCAAGTAAAGCTGATGCCTAGATGGTTCGACCATATTATGATCCGTAACATAATTTTAGAAGGGGATTTGCAAATTGTTGTCGAACAAAAAAGACAAATTGAGCGTTTAGGAAAAAGTCTCAAGGAAATTTATTTACCACTCAAGACTTCCGATACATTAGTAGTTGAGTATCGCAAGTGGTTAGATAAATTTGGTCAGGGTTTGCCATTTTATCAAGGTTATGACTCAGAGAAAAACTTTCATAGCGATGAGTTACAGAAAAATTCGCTGACTTTGGATAGATTATCCCAACATACTCAAATCTGTAATTCTTGCAATCAAGCTTATCAGGTGACAAACTTCAGCAAACAAATTTTAATTGGGGTAGCGATCGCTCTTGCTGCTTTAGCTATACTTACAGATAACTCTTGGGTTAAACCTGTAGCTGTAGTGGGTGGTTTATTAGCAGTAATATTAGCCTTTGCGGCACAGCAATTAAAAACTAAATTTGAACGTGCCTATACTCGTCATTAGTTTTTCAGCTAAATCTAATACCAAGTTTCAATCAAAGATAGTAACCTGGGGTGGGAGTAGGGAGTAGGGAGTGGGGAGTAGTAATACTATTTCTGAAAGCAACTTAGTATAACTTTTGTAAATTATCAATTCATGGATATCGCAAATAAATATGGTGCAAGCATACGAAGATAATAAAAGTTCATATTTACAACATCACAATGTGAACCTTCCACAGACAGACACAAGTAATCAAACTTGGACAGGACGCAAACATATTGAAACAGAAGCATCACTCAACTCAGTGATTAACTTCCCGCAAGTGTTGTTTGAGGTAACAAACTTTGTTACTGGTGAATATGGTACGACTCAGATTTTATCCATCAACGACAGTACTGGTGAATCTACACAACGAGTCATCCTCAAACAAGGTTGGAATGCACCTATCGGTCATTTCACCACAGATGTAGAAATTTTCGTCCTGACTGGTACACTTTGCCAAGGTGGATTTAAACTTCGCAATCTCAGTTACTCATATATCCCGGCTGGTATACCTACAGGCCCTTGGAAAACTGAAGAAGACACAATTCTGTTGTGGATGCCAGATGCTACTCCCACTTATATTACAGAAGATTATGCCAGTCTAGAGCAAATTCCCGCCACTTCTTTATACCACGGGAATATGCAGACGCACCCACGCATGGCTGAGTATGTACCATTGCAAGAACTCCACGCCATGAAATGGGAAAGCACAACTTTCTTACCCCCTGGTTCAGCACGTAAAAGTTTGTATACCAACAAAAAAACTGGACGCGCCACCTGGGTTCTTGGCTTAGTACCAATGTGGATTGGAAGCAACTTTTGTGAAAGTCATCCTACTACCGAAGAAGCTTATGTCATCAGTGGAGATGTACTGGGACATTGGTCAATGAGCGATGATCCATTTAATAGACGTTATGCAGCAATGTGCAAAGATGGTTACTATTGGCGACCTGCCCATGTTCCCCACGGCCCATTCTGGACAGAAAGTGGCGCATTGGTGTTATTTCGGACGCGCGATCGCTTAGATTGTTATTGGATACTGCATAACCCAGATATTACTCAGCAAGATGATGCACGTCTCCAGTCTGCGCTGAATCAGCACAAGTAAATAGTCAATGGCAGGCAAAAGTCTAAAATCAAAATTCAAGAATCTAGTTGACATTTGCCTGTGAATTAATTTTACTTACAAAGCCTTATCCCACTCTAATTGATGAGCTAAACCATACTTAATAAAATCTTCCACTGTTGCTTTATCACTTTTACCAAACACCCCTAAACTGTAAGGATTATCTTGCATACGTTGTGTAACTTGTTCTTGTTCAAATTCTCTGACTTCTGCTCTAGGTTTCTCTGGTTTAAAAAAGTCTACGACCAAAACAGTTCTGTCATAATCAGTGTAATTGTGCGGACAGTGGGGATAGCTATGATCTAAAATCAAAAACTTACCTTCATCCCAATAAAGCTTGTCATGGCAGATTTTCATAGCCACATCACCCTCCGGCACAATCAAGCCCAAATAGCCGCGATTCATGTGTGGGTTATAGTTAACATGCAGCTTGATATCTAAGCCTGGATGAAATGTCCCAAAATAAACATTTCTCAGGATATTATCTTCATTAAAGTTTACTTTTTCAATAACCTTCGCCAAATTTGGAAAATATTTATTTCTTAAACTTAAAGCTTTTGCTGCTGCCTCCTCTGTGGCATAATCTGGATATTGGATTTGATGTAATTGAATATATTCTTCAATAAATAACCCTTGAAATAAAATTCCAAAGGCACTATATTTTGCATCACCCTTGGTTTTAATTGTTTTACTTTTAGGCCCCAAAACATCGTAAGCAAATTTTAACTCTTCAGTTGATGCCTGCTGCCTAAAGCCCGTAAATTCATCCCTAATTACTTGCCATTCATCTTGAAGACTTTGGAGAAACGGAAATTGATTGGGGTCGAGATGATATTCATTAAAAGTTGCCATTGTTTTTATCCTGAAGCTATTTGAATAAAAAACTATTACATAATCATAGTTTTTAGCCGAGGTTCCAGTAATATATAAAAATTTCTGGTTAAACCAGCATCTAGCCTCGACGAATGGAATTCGCGGCTACAAAAACAAAGTCCGCCTATCGCGCTTGCGCTGCGCTTGGCGCACCACGCGGACTAACAGAAAATCAAATATTCTGAACCCGCGCAGGCGGGTTTTGTCCGTGTAGCTGCGACTTCAGTCGCTTGGCGCAAGATGTGAATATACTTATTTTAGTCTGAGGTCTACTGTGTCTGAACCTCCTTTATTAGATAAAGTTATTAAAAATGTTCAGGTTGTTCGCCCTCATCAGGATGCAGTCGAACTACTGGATTTAGGCATTAAAGATGGTAAGTTTGTGGAAATTGCCCCTAATATTAGCGCCACACAAGCCAAAGAAATCTTCGATGCTAAAAATTTACTCGGCTTTCCAGGGGTTGTGGATGCTCACATGCACATTGGCATTTATCAACCCCTCGATCAAGATGCAGTCACAGAAAGTAAAGCCGCCGCAATGGGAGGAGTCACAACTAGTTTAAATTACATTCGCACCGGACAATATTATCTCAACAAAGGTGGTTCTTACCAGGATTTTTTTCCTGAAGTATTGGCATTATCCGCAGGTAATTTTTTTGTTGATTACAGCTATCATGTCGCACCAATAGCCAGCAGACATATCGATGAAATACCTTTATTGTTTACAGAACATGGGATATCTTCATTTAAAATTTTTATGTTTTATGGCGGTTATGGGTTGCATGGTTTGTCAGACCAGCAAAACTTGTTTTTGATGATTAATCAAGAAGAACGCTACGATTTTGCCCATTTTGAATTTATTATGCGTGGTATAACTCGCTTGATGGAAGAATATCCAACAGCACGAGATACTATTAGCTTAAGTTTGCATTGCGAAGTTGCCGAAATTCTCAACGCTTATACCAAAATAGTCGCCAATGATTCTAACCTGACTGGACTATCTGCTTATAGTGCAGCACGTCCGCCTCATTCTGAAGGTTTAGCAATTTGTATTGCTGCTTATTTAGCACATGAAACTAACTGTGCAAATATCAATTTATTACATCTGAGTTCGCGCAAAGCAATGGAAGCAGCGTTGACGATGCAAACTGCTTTTCCTCATATTAATTTCCGGCGAGAAGTGACAGTAGGACATTTACTATTAGATGTTGATAGTCCTAATGGTACTTGGGCAAAAGTTAACCCACCAATTCGTCCCCGTGCTGATGTGGAATATTTATGGCAAGCGGTATTAGATAATCAAGTAGATTGGATAGTGAGTGACCATGCTTGCTGTTCTGCGGAACAAAAACGCAGTGCGAAAGACCCCCATAATATTTGGTTAGCCAAGTCTGGTTTCGGCGGTACGGAATATCTACTTTCGGGTGTAATAAGTGAAGGTAGTAAGCGGGGAATGTCTTACAACCATGTTGCTAAGTTGCTATCGTGGAACCCATCGCGGCGTTTTGGTGTATTGCAAAAAGGAGATATTGCTATTGGTTATGATGCAGACTTGGTGTTAGTAAACCCTAACGAAAGTTTTGTAGTAAGTGCGGCTGAGTCAGAATCACAACAAGGTTACACACCATTTGAGGGGATGGAGTTAACCGCAAGGGTGAAAAGTACTTTTTTGCGAGGAAATTTGATTTATCACAACGGACAGGTTGTAGGTTCACCGACTGGAAGTTATTTAAAACGCTCTATCTTGGGATAAATTCAACAGTAGAAATTTAACAGACAGCCTTTATGCGTCAGTCCTAATCATAATCCAATACAGTTCAGTTAAGACAGTCGCTACTATTCTCTTAACTGAACTGACTAAAACTGAATAACCCCACCCGGCCGATCGCACCATCAAGGACACAATTGTTTAAACTATTGACTACGGACTCTTGTGTGGATGGTTTATGGCTATTTGGTTAAGTTTGTGTGCAGCGATTTTCGTAGTAGCTTACCTGCTGGGTTCTTTTCCCACTGGCTATATTGCCGTGAAGCAGCTAACAGGTATTGATATTCGAGAAGTGGGTTCTGGTTCAACAGGGGCAACGAATGTATTAAGAACCTTGGGTAAAGGGCCGGGAGCTTTTGTTTTAGGAGTTGATTGCTTAAAAGGAGTATTAGCGATCGCTTTAGTTTATGCTTTCTTGAATTTTGCCGCTACTGCCAACTTCATTCCCAAAACCGTAGATTTGCAATTATGGCAACCCTGGATGGTGATATTAGCGGGTTTAGCTGCAATTTTGGGACACAGTAAATCAATATTTCTGGGCTTTACTGGTGGTAAATCTGTGGCTACCAGTTTAGGGATATTATTGGCGATGAGTTGGCAAGTTGGTTTGGCAACTTTGGGAGTATTTGCCATTGTTGTCGCTATTTCCCGAATTGTATCCTTAAGTTCAATTTCTGGTGCGATCGCTGTTTCTATTTTGATGTTAGTTTTCCACCAACCATTACCTTATATTTTGTTTAGTATTCTTGGTGGTTTTTATGTAATTATTCGCCACCGCAGTAATATAGAGCGTCTTTTAGCTGGAACTGAACCCAAAATTGGGCAGAAAGTAGTTACAGAAGCCGAAAAAACAGAACAAACTGTTTAATTGTTGATGGTGATAGCAGGAGGAAGACAGTCGCTACAACGGAGGGAACCCCAACGGACAGTTTGCTCAAGTCGGGAAACCCGCCCACGCAACTGTCCTCCGCAACGCGCTGTCTCCAGAAGGTAGTCTCGATGAAACTGATTTTATAGCCTTTTTCTACCTCTGCTCCCCTGCTCCTTTGCTACTCCTGATGATTGGATATTTTTTCAGTTGGTAGTCCCTTGAGTTCCACTTCGTTGCACCCAACAGTCGCTACTTTTTCTGAGATGTTATTCCCCAGTAATGGAAAGTCCATCAACCCAAACTCTCGGAGAAACACCGCCAGGAGTTAATTCGACTTCTTTTTCTAGGTAAACAATAGACTTGAGAACTTGTAAGAAATCACCAGCAACAGTAGCAGATTCTATACTTGTCTTCTCGCCTTTATTTATTAACCAACCATCAAAAGGTAAAGAAAACGAACCTTGTAAAGCTTTCACCCCAGCGTGCAGAGCTTGTAAATCATCAATTAAAATGACATTTTCCGCAGTTGCTAAACTAAATTCTTGCTCAGGAGTTGCAGCAGCAAAGACATGATAAAAGTTAGGACTGACGCTCACTTTTGCACCAATACTGGCATTACCTGTGGGTTGAGCATTTAGTCTTTTAGCTGTACCAGCACTGTGAAGAAAGCCTGTAAGTACACCATTCTCAATTAATTTTACTTGACGAGTTGGTGTTCCTTCGCCATCAAAAGTTTCGGCACCAATATTAGCCGGATGCAGTGCATCATCGTAGACTGAAATTAATGGGGAAGCGATTTCTTTGCCTAAATCATCAGGAGTAGACAGACTTTGCTTATCTAAAATATTTTGAGCGTTGAATAAATTAGAAAAAGCACCCAACAAACTTAAAAAAGCGTCAGGAGAGAAAACAACTAAATATTTACCAGACTTGACTTTTTCGTAGTTCAAGTGACTAATAGTTTTGTCTGCGGCTTCTTTGATGCAACCATTGATATCAAGCTCATCAACACTACGGCTAATTCTAAAACTATTCCCGCTACGAGGTTTTTTATCTTCTTCTTCTGTTTTGCTGTACAGATAAACTGATGCTATGGAGTGAGACTCGGTTCTGACTGCACCATCACTATTAAGATAAAATCTGTCAATATCTCTTTGTGCTAAACCGTTGTAAGGTACGCCTTGAATTGCTGGATGAGCCGACAGTAATTCTTTTTCTGCTACTAGTAATTTTTCTATTAATTCAGAAACTGGGGCTTGGGGTGCTTTATCTTCTGATGGATGAGCAATCGGAACTGTTGCTTCTGGACTAAAATCTGGAACGTTTTCTTTGACACCAAAGAAACTAGCTTCGTAGGCAGTTTTTAATGCTAATTCTAAGCCTTTGGGGTCTACATCTGTAGTGCTGGTAATGCCAATTGTGTTTTGTTCATTCCAAACACGCACGGTAACACCAGAGCGATTGGAAGCTTTAACTTGTTTTGGCTCACCCTGATCTACTTGTACACTCGTTTCGTCTATGATTGAGCCATAAATGTCAAATTTTTTGATGCCAAGTTTATCAGCGTTTTCCTTGGCGTAATTGGAGATTTCTGTGATATTAGGCATAGTCAAATTTTAGATTTTGGATTTTAAATTAACCGCAGATGGACGCGGATGGACGCAGATATCTGTGTACATCTGTGGTTTGATATATGGATAATTAACGTCCACCTACTGTTATGGAATCAACTTTGATGTGTGGTTGTCCGACTGTGGTGTAAATACTGCCGCTAACGGAGCCACAGAAGCCAGGTGCTAATTCTAAATCTTGGGAACACATGGAAATTTTATTCATAATTTCCTTGGCTTCACCGATTAAAATTGCTCCTTTTAATGGCTTGGTAATTTTGCCGTTTTCTATTAAGTAAGCTTCATCAACACTAAAGTTAAATTGGCCTGTAGCGCCAACACTACCACCGCCCATTTTTTTACAGTAAATGCCTTTATCAATGGAGGCAAATAAATCTTCGTTGGTGTATTCGCCAGTGGCAATATAAGTGTTACGCATCCGGCTGGCAGCAGCAAAGGTATAATTTTGGCGGCGGCCGCTACCTGTTCTGGGGTGTCCGGTGCGCCAAGAACCTGCTCTATCTGCTAAGAAGTTTTTGAGAACGCCTTTTTCTATGAGTAATGTTCTTTGTGCCGGCATACCTTCATCATCCATATCGATTGTCCCGAAGGCATAATCAGAACGTCCTTCATCCCAAGCTGTTAGACTTTCGTGAGCAATTTTTTCACCTTTTTTATCAGCAAATGGGGTAGTGTTACGCTCGATTTGGGTGGTTTCTAGTAAGTGTCCGCAGGCTTCGTGGAAGATTACGCCGCCAAAGTGATTGGCCATGATGATGGGGTAAGTACCAGATTCCACATAATCTGCATACAGCATTTTGCCAGCAGATTCGGCTATCTGCTCGGCGGCTTGGGTGTAGTCCCAAGTTCTGAGAAAGTTAGCATCGCTGGTATTGCCTGCACGTTCACCGATGGAAGAACGATTGGCACCATCGGCAGACAACAAGTTAAATCCTACCGATTGGGTGAGGCGAATGTCACGGGCAAAGGTGCCATCACTAGATGCGACTAAAACTTCTTGCCAATCTCGGAAATAAGTGGCGCGGCGAGATTGGATATGGCTGGCTTTTTTGTTCAGAGCCGCAGTTCCATCTAAGAGAACTTCGCCCATTTCGCGGATAGAGCTACACAGTCCTAACCAACCATCTTTGCCTCGTTTGCTGGCGTAGTCGCGCAATAATTCCAGGTTGATTTCTGGGATGAAGGAATAGGGGGCGGGTAGTTGTAACCCTAGAATAGAAAGTCCTTTTTCTAAAGCTGCTTTTAACCCAGTAAAGGAAAGGTCGTTGGTACTAACATAGCAGTCGGCTTTGCCACGAAATACTCTCACACCTGCGCCTGTGGCCAAACTGGGTGAAATGCTGGTGATGGCATCGTCTTCTGCTAAACAACTAATGTAGTTGCGGCGCTCTAAGAAAAATTCGATGAAGTCAGCACCGGCGGCGCGTCCTAGTCCCAAAAGGGTTGCCAGGGGGGCTTCCCATGTTTCATCGAATCGTTCTGTTGTGGAGGAGTATTTTAAAGTTGGTAGTTGGTTCGAGAGAAGTAGGGTACTTGTAAGCATGGGTAGCCTCGTCTGCTGGCTGAATTTCAGGAATTTAACTGAAAAATCCTAGTGTGTTAACTCTAGCAAATTTACCCAGGATGGAGGGAATGGGGAATGGGGAGTAGGGAATAGGGGAATGAGTTTTTCCATGTATATACATTGAGTCAATCAAAATATCCATGTATATACATTAATTGCAACGTTAATAGGACTTACGCACAGGGTCTGGAAAAACGTAGACGCGAAGCGGCTTCCCGGAGGGTACCACAGAGGCGCAGAGGTCACGGAGGAATGAGAGTTTAAGAGAGTTCTTGCGTAAGTCCTAGTTAAAAAAGTTTTTCTCCCTCTCTTCCCTATTCCCCACTCCCTACTCCCGACTCCCTTTCTAGGTTGCTTTGACGGGCGAAGATTTCGATCATTTCGCTGCGGGTAAGGTTATTTTCAGCAGCTAATTCTGCGAGTTTTTCCCAGGCTGTATCTGTGAGTCGAATCGACCTTAACTGTTTAGGTTCTGATCTGTAGTCTGTTTGGAATTTACCGGAGGATGTACGTTTGCGTCTTGGTGTTTTCTGTCTTGTACCAGTATATTTATCTGCAAGTTCAGTTTTAGGAGTTAGGTTAATGGTGATTAAGTTAACTAAGTTATCAATTAGGCGATCGCTCTCCATTGGCATAATCTCTTTACCATGCAGCATGTGCTGAGTAATCATAAAATGAACTAATGTACCAATAAAAATACGTGCAGCTGCCTGGGGGTCAGGTAATTGAAGTTCTGGATGGGCGGCAAAATATTGACTAATTAAATCTAAGCCCGATTTATCGATATTTTTGAGAAATACTTGGGCTAGTGACGGAAATCGCCCAGATTCACCAATAATCAATCTGATTAAGCCGAGAAATTCTGGTTCGCAAGTAACTTCATCTAAAATACCCTTCGCTACAAAACGCAACACGATTTTAGGGTCGCCTTGGTGAAATTCTGGGTCTTGGGGGTTCAACAATGGCAGACATTTTTCTCCTACTAGTCGCTCAACTAATGCTGCAAATAATGTTTCTTTATCTTGAAAATAGCTGTAAACGGTTGTTTTAGATACTCCGGCGGCAGATGTCACTTTATCCATTGTTGTGGCTGCATAGCCATTTTCCAGAAATTCTTGGATTGCACCAGCGAGAATAGCATCGACTTTCTCGGCTGAACGGTCTGGATTATCTTGCTCTATCTGTCTTTTTTTATATTTCATGTCTTGATTTTTCGTCATTTATGATTCTCCCCATACCCCTATTCCCTAAAAAAGAAATTTTTGGATGACTCTTGACATTATTGTAATGTACGGTTTAGTTTATTTACAGATAATTAAACAATATAGTTTATTTAGCGTCCTAAACGAAAGGGGGCTTACAGTGAGTAATGCAGTAGCTAGGGGTTCCGCATACTTCAAACCTAATTCTCGCCAGCTAATAATGTTGGCAGCTGCTTTAGGTATTGCGATCGCAGGTTATAAATTTTGGCAAGTGCAATCAACGCCCACTCAGAATACAGCCACAACCGAGGTCAGTTTACCGCAAATTAAGACGGTGACGGCGTTAGGGAGACTAGAACCCAAGGGACAGGTAATTAAACTTTCGGCTCCGGCGGCTAGTCAAGGTAGTCGAGTTGAGAAGTTGCTGGTAAAAGAAGGCGATACAGTCAAAGCTGGGCAATTAATTGCAATTTTAGATAACCGCGATCGCCTCCAGGCAGCTTTGCAAGAAGCTCAAGAAGCTGTAAAAGTAGCGAGGGTAAATTTAGCGAAAGTGCAAGCGGGTGCGAAACAAGGTGAAATTGCCGCCCAACAAGCCGAAGTTGCCCGTGTACAAGCCCAAAATCTCGGTGAAGAAACAGAACAAAGGCAAACTATTGCGCGGTTAGAAGCACAATGGCAAGGTGAGACGACTGCTCAACAAGCAACAATCAAAAGATTAGCAGCAGAATTAAAAAATGCTGAAGCCGAATTCCGTCGTTATCAGCAACTTTATTCCGAAGGTGCAATTTCCCTTTCTACCTTTGATAGTAAACGCTTGAGTGTAGATACAATCACCCAGCAGTTGAGTGAAGCCAAAGCCAATCTGAACCGCATAGATAGTACTGGTAGCAAACAAATTAGTGAAGCTAAGGCAGTTTTAGGGCGAATTACGGCAACAGGTAGCAAGCAAGTCCAGTCAGCCGCAGCCAGCTTAAATAGTATTGCCGAAGTCCGCCCCGTAGATGTACAAGCCGCAAAGGCAGAAATTAATCGGGCAGTTGCAGCCGCTAACCAAGCCAAGGCAAACTTAGATCAAGCTTATGTGCGATCGCCCCAAGAAGGTGTAGTCTTCGATATTCATACACGTTCTGGTGAACTAGTATCTAGCGATGGCATCGTGGAAATTGGACAAACTAACCAGATGTATGCAGTTGTAGAAGTTTATCAAAGTGATGTCAGCAAAATTCGTCCGCAACAAAAAGTGCAAATATCTAGCAACTCTCTCCCTGGTGAATTGTCGGGAACAGTAGATTGGATTGGCTGGAAAGTCCAACGACAAAATGTGATCAACACAGATCCCAGCGAAAATATTGACTCTAGAGTGGTGGAAGTTCATGTGCAACTAGATGAAGCTTCCAGCAGCAAAGCCGCCAAATTTACCAATTTACAAGTCAAAGCGGTGATTGAACTATGACAGGAATTATTCAAGAACTGCAACGCCGCACACCTTTGGGATGGCTGCAACTCAGTCATCATAAAAGCCGCTTGTTAGTTGCATTAGCTGGTATTGCCTTTGCTGATGTGCTGATTTTTATGCAGCTAGGTTTTCAAAATGCACTGTATGACAGCAACACCCGCCTAAATCGCGCCCTCGTTGCAGACATTATTTTGCTCAGTCCCCAAAGCCGGAATATGCAGAATTTAGCGACATTCTCTCGGCGGCGACTGTTGCAAGCCGCAGATGTACCCGGTGTGAAATCAGCTACAGCCATGTATATCGGTTTATTGACTTGGAAAAATCCCCAAACCCGCAGCAAAACCTCTATGCAAGCCATTGGTTTTAACCCGGAACAATCCGCCTTAAACATTCCCGGAGTTCAAAGCCAATTAGACAAAATTAAACTACCAGATACCTTCATTTTTGATCGCGCATCCAGAGGTGAATATCAAAAAGTTGTTCAGCAACTTGATGCAGGTAAAACTGTCACCACAGAAGTAGATAAACACACGATAAATCTGAGTGGTGGATTTACATTAGGCGCATCATTTGGTGCTGATGGCACATTAGTTTCTAGTGATGAAAACTTTCTGCGCTTATTTCCGAGAAGACAAGTAGGCAGTATTAATCTCGGTTTAATTAATATTCAACCAGGTTATGATGTCCAACAAGTTGCAGCAGCATTAAAATTACATCTCCAAAGTGAAGATGTCAAAGTATTAACCCGCGCAGAATACATCAAATTTGAAGAAGATTATTGGAAAACCGAAAGTCCCATTGGTTTTATCTTCAGTTTAGGTGTATCAATGGGTGTGATTGTAGGTGTGATTATTGTTTATCAAGTCTTATCAACTGATGTGAATGCTCATATTAAAGAATATGCCACATTTAAAGCAATGGGCTATCGCAATTATTACTTACTCGGAGTCATTTTTGAAGAAGCAATTATCTTAGCCGTCTTGGGGTTTATTCCTGGCTTTATCTTCCCATTAGGACTTTATCAATTAGCTGCCACGGCGACAAACTTACCCATATATATGACAGCAAGTCGGGCATTATTCGTATTGATTTTAACAATAATGATGTGTAGTTTATCTGGAGCGATCGCCACTCGCAAACTCCAATCCGCCGACCCCGCCGATATGTTTTAAAAACTCATAACTCTCCGCGTCTCTGCGCCTCTGCGTGAGGTAAAAAACTCGATATGGAAACTAATTACTCCTCTAAACCTGTTATATCCATCCAAAATCTTGACCATTACTTTGGTCAAGGGCAACTGCGGAAACAAGTATTATTTAATATCAATCTCACCATTAACGCTGGTGAAATTATCATTATGACTGGCCCTTCTGGGTCAGGTAAAACTACATTATTAACCTTAGTAGGTGGCTTGCGGTCTGCCCAATCTGGTAGTTTACAAGTATTAAATCGAGAACTTTGTCATGCTAGTAGTGAAGAATTAACCCAAGCTCGACGCAGTAATGGATATATTTTCCAAGCTCATAACTTGCATGGTAGTTTAACAGCAATTCAGAATGTACGTATGGGTTTAGAAGTGCATCGTGGAATTGCACCCCAAGAAATGCTGACACGTTCCCAAGCAATGTTAGCCGCAGTTGGGTTAGAACATCGCCTGAATTACTATCCTGATAGCCTTTCTGGGGGACAAAAACAACGGGTAGCGATCGCCCGTGCTTTAGTAAATCAACCTAAAATAGTCTTGGCAGATGAACCAACAGCAGCCCTCGATAAACAATCTGGGCGCGATGTGGTGGAATTAATGCAAAAACTTGCCAAAGAGCAAGGCTGTACAATTTTGCTAGTCACCCACGATAACCGTATTTTAGATATTGCTGACCGAATTATTTACATGGAAGATGGACATCTGGTGCGAGATGGGGTGAGTGCTGTAGCGATGGAAAATTAAGCTATTCTGCGTTGAATGTATTCACATCTTGCACCAAGTGATGAGGGAATTGCGATCGCCTACAATATAAACATAAAGCGATTGTTTAAACATATATGGAAAAACTAAACATCAAAGAAGAAGCCAAAAAATTAATTGAGCAATTGCCAGATAATTGTACATGGGATGACCTAATGTATGAGATTTATGTCAGACAAGTAATTGAGGCTGGACTTGCTGACTCTCAGGCTGGTAGAGTAACTTCTGTACAAGCAGTTAGGGCAAAATTCGGACTACCAGAGTGAAAGTTTTTTGGACAGAAACAGCTATAGAAAACTTATCAGCTATCTACACTTAACATTTCCCAAAACTCACCACAATATGCAGCAAGGATAGTAGACCGAATTACCAGACGTTCGGAACAAATTGCTAAATTTCCTTTATCTGGCAGAATTGTGCCAGAGTTTGAAACAGAGCAGATTCGTGAAGTCATTGAAGGTTCATATAGAATTATTTATTACATTAAGCCTGAACAAATAGAGGTTTTGGCTGTTATACATGGCTCGCAGCAATTCACACAGGTGTAGGTTGGGTGGAGGAACGGAACCCAACATTCACGCATACTTCTGTTATATTTACCGTACGTCGCCAATGATGACAAATGGCGACCAGTAATAGGGATGACGTTTAATTTGCTGCAATTTGGCTTTTTGTAATGCTTCACCCTTAGTCATACCTTGCTGGAGATTTACATAAAAATCAATCATGAGTTTTGGGGTTTCCTTATCGTCAACTGACCACAACCCCGCCATTACTGCTTTAGCACCTGCACGTTCAAATATATAAGCAACGCCAGAAATGCCTAAGCCTTTATCCTCAATTTTTTTGGCAGTTTGACAAGCACTCAGGGTTAATAATTGTGTACCTTTTAAACCTAATAATGCTGCATCAGCAATGTTATATTGTGCATCGGCAAACAGCAATGAATTATTTTTTAAATTGAATGTTGTACAGTCTGTATCTTGAAAGCAGCCGTGAGTTGCTAAATGGACAAAATTAAAACGTAAAGCTTGATTTTTGAAATTTGCCAGGGTAGCTTTACTGCCAAGATAAGCTTCACTTCCTGGTAATTTATTCGTGATTTCCTTAACTTCTGTTTCTGCACCTTGCAAATTTTGTGGATGATGAGGTACGGGATTACCAAAGGCTAGGACTTTTGGTGCTTGGTTTGTGGTTGCTTTTGGTGAACCTAAAGAGCTTGTGGAAATGCGAGTGAGATAATTGACGGGATATTTCTCGATTAAATATTGTTCAGTTTTAATGTCGTAAAGGGTTTCAAAAGGCAGATAGCGGAGTTTACCTGTGGCAATGATGCTTAATTGCTTGGGTTGTAATTTTTGAATTTCAGCTTCTACAGGTCGAATAAGGATGTCATATAACTTAATGCTATTTTCTGCATAGCCAAAATCACTGTCATCTTCTAATTGCTCTAGATATTGGGTGAGTATTTGATCAAACTCATTGGGATTAATTGATGTTTTAATAACGGTTACTTTATTATTAGTTAAGATAAAAATTGCTAGAGAATTTGATATATTTCTCACGTTTTTAAGTAAGACTGGTTGAATTACTACTGTGTTCGCGGGTATGGATGATTTAAGCTTGTCAACATCGGCGGGTGTGGTTTCAAAGAGTTCGGCAACTTCGGGGAATTGGCGAGATATATTTGTAGCTTCTTGATAAATTTGTGTTTCTAATTGACGAAATTTTTGGGCGAAATCTGGCAAAAAGTTATTTTGCAGTTGTTGTCGTTGAGATTCTAGTTGTTGATTTTTTTGATTCCATTTATCAATAGCCTTTTGTGCTTCTGGGTTGGCAACTTTAGCATTAATTAGACGATTGTAATCAGCTAAATCAGCAGTGCTGAACAAGTTAACCCATACCAAAGCTTGGTCATATTTCTTTTGATCAATCAAGACATTTACTAAAGCAGTTGCACTCCAATCATTTTGCTGTAAAAATTTTTGGCGATTTTCTTGCTGTAAACCCCGGCGCAATTCTAAGCTTATTTGCAAAGATTTTTCTAAATCAGTAATACCTTCACTTGATCGATTTGTGTTTTGAAATAATATACCTCTATTACCTAATGTATTTGCTTCCCCAGAACGATCGCCCACCGCACGATATAAAGGCAGAGCTTGGTTGTAAAATGACAGGGCTTGCTGCTGTTCTCCTAAATCTGAGTAGACTAAACCGATATTATTGAGAGTAGTGGCTTCCCCTGTGCGATCACCCACCGCACGAGATAGAGGCAGAGCTTGGTTGAGAAATGACAGGGCTTGCTGCTGTTCTCCTAAATCTGAGTAGACTCCACCAATGTTATTGAGAGTAGTAGCTTCCCCCGCGCGATCGCCCACCGCACGATATAAAGGCAGAGCTTGGTTGTAAAATGACAGGGCTTGCTGCTGTTCTCCTAAATCTGAGTAGACTAAACCGATGTTATTAAGAGTAGTAGCTTCTCCCATGCGATCACCCACCGCACGATATAAAGGCAGAGCTTGGTTGTAAAATGACAGGGCTTGCTGCTTTTCTCCTAATGCGTTGTAGACTCCACCGATGCCAGTGAGAATTCTGGCTTCCCCAGAGCGATTGCTCACAGCACGCAATAGGGGTAGAGCTTGGTTGTAATATGACAATGCCTGCTGCTTTTCTCCTAATGTGCTGTAGACTCCACCGATGTTATTGAGAGTAGCGGCTTCCCCAAAGCGATCGCCCACGGCACGATATAGAGGCAGAGCTTGGTTGAGATATGACAATGCCTGCTGCTTTTCTCCTAAAGCGTTGTAGACTGCACCAATGTTATTGAGAGTAGTAGCTTCCCCGGAGCGATTGTCCACGGCACGATATAGAGGCAGAGCTTGGTTGTAAAATGACAATGCCTGCTGCTTTTCTCCTAAATCGTTGTAGACTGCACCAATGTTATTGAGAGTAGTAGCTTCTCCAGCGCGATTGCCCACGGCACGATATAGAGGCAGAGCTTGGTTGTAAAATGACAATGCCTGCTGCTTTTCTCCTAAATCGTTGTAGACTAGACCAATGTTATTGAGAGTTCTAGCTTCACCGGAGCGATCGCCCACGGCACGAGATAGGAGCAGAGCTTGGTTGTAAAATGACAATGCCTGCTGCTTTTCTCCTAAATCGTTGTAGACTCCACCAATGTTATTGAGAATAGTGCCTTCCTTAGAGCGATCGCCCACGGCACGATATAGAGGCAGAGCTTGGTTGTAAAATGACAGTGCTTTCTGCTTTTCTCCTAAATCGTTGTAGACTCCACCAATGTTAGCGAGAGTAGTGGTTTCCCCCGCGTGATCGCCCACGGCACGAGATAGGGGCAGTGCTTGGTTGTAATATGACAGGGCTTGCTGTTTTTCTCCTAAATCTGAGTAGACTTTACCAATGTTATTAAGAGTTCTGGCTTCATCAGCGCGGTTGCCCACGGCACGCAATAGGGGTAGAGCTTGATTGTAATATGACAATGCCTGCTGCTTTTCTCCTAATGCGTTGTAGCAAAACCCTAGCTCATGGAGTCCGAGTGCCTCAAGTTTTTGGTCTTTCAGTTCTCGTGCCATAGTTAGAACTTGCTGAAATAGGGGTATAGCTCGTTGATATTCTTGTTGTCCTAACTTTTGTCTTGCTTGCTCTAGTAATTTTTTGGCTGTTTCTGCTTGGGGTGTTTTTGTTTCTCCCCAACTGGGTTGAGCGATGAGTGTTACTGTTAAGGGCGTTAGGTAAACACACGCAGCCAATATACTAATAAGAATTTTCTGCATATAGCAATTTTTTATAAATTCGAGAGTCTCAGATCCCCGACTTCTCTAAGAAGTCGGGGATCTTGTCGTTCACAAATAATCAAGCGATCGTACTTTTGCAAACACTACATTTTTATATAGTAGGGCGATGGCTACGCCCGCCGCAGGCATCGCAAACTTAAATTTGATGCTATGTAAGGTAACTTTTGTTTTCTCTGAAGCAATTTCTGTTTTCCTTAAAGTAACTTTTGTTTTCTTTGAAGCAACTTCTGTTTTCCCTGAACTAACTTCTGCTTTCGGGAAACTAACTTTTGTTTTCCTTGAAGTAACTTCTGCTTTCATAGTTCCGTGTTTCCCTCAGTCTGTAGTAGTTTCCGCTTTGACATTGGTTATTTAACAAAAATCAACAATTTTACGTATGGCAACTTTTTATACAATTGTTCACTATAGAGTAATGGTAAACTCAAAAAATGAGTATTAATTATGGCAAGGAAAAAGCGCAGTTCACGTATTCTCGAAAAAGCCGAAATGCGTCTAGCAAGTATTAAATCCATCAGTCCAACTCTGGATGTAGGGGAAGGATTAACGGTCACAGATTATACTGAAAAAATAGAAAAGATGCGACAATTACTGGAAGTGTATAATACTACTCTTTCTAGTATTGATGTTTTATTAACCCAGATTGTAGAAAATGAGGAACATTTAGCAGATTATTCAGAAAATATTCTGCGTGGAATTGCTTATAAATTTGGCAACAATAGCCATGAGTATCAAATGGCTGGAGGAACTCGAAAAAGCGATCGCAAGCGTGCAATGCGTCAAGGTATGGCTTTAAGTACTACCTCAAGCTAAAGCCAGAAAAATGTAGGTTGGGTGAAGCGATAGCGTAACCCAACAAAAATCTCGGAAACTCAAGACAAATATTGGTGTTGGGTTTCCTTACATCAAAACAATCAAGCGATCGCATTAATAATTAGTTTGAGAGCGAATTTCTTGTAAAATGTGGAAAATTTCGGCTTCTGATTCAATATGTTGTGCCAAAACTTGAGCAGTAACCTCTAGCACACGGTTAGAAAATAACTTAGCTACATCTTGGCGTAAACCTTGCCCAATATAAAATTTAAGTAATGCCTCACAAGACATATCTCGACTGTCGGCTATTTTTTTAAGCGATTCTAAGGTATCTGTAGGAATTTCTAAAGACACTGTTTCATGTGGGCGTGGGCGCAGTTGTAATGTATATAGCGGTTCTTGGTTGGATGAGGTACATTTCAACCCCGCAAGCGGGGAGGGGAGCGTTTGCGTCAGCAAATGCGGGGTGGGGTTCCGAGTGTATTACAAGCAAGTAAGAACCGCTATGTTCTTCTTCAGGGTTATTCATAAAGCTTCCTCTCTGTACGAGTAGCACAACGAGCAGAAATGATTTAGTCAAGACGTAGGATGTGTTAAAGGAAAGTAAAGTATTTACCACAAAGCTTGCGGTGCGTTACGGCTGTCACCTAACACACCCTACATATACTGATAACTGTTTACTGATAACTGTTCACTGATTTAATAAGGTGTTGCTTGAATAGTCATGGTTCTTTTTTGCGGATTAAACTGCATTTGATCCACTACATATTGTCTATCTTCAGCCACTGCTTGAATACCTAACAACTCCCCACGAGAAACTACAGGGGGAGCCAGCTTAACTTTTGCTGTACCTGTAGCTGAATTTTGAATTGTAAAAGTATTTAGTGGCAACCCATTCAAAGTTACTTGTTTAGCTGTGTGGTGTTTTTGTTCACCCCGGATAATTCTACGGCCATCACTTCTGTAAACTAAAGCTTTATTGTCGAATTGTACTTTGTCAATTTTATTTAGAGAAATAGAAAGGGTGTCACTACTACGCTGAATTTTTAAGGTTTGTTTTTGAGCATCTACTTGGATTATCTTACCACTTTGCGATTCTCCTCCCTTTAAAGAAATTTTTGCCAAATTTGGTAAGGCTATGGGCAATTCTACGAACTTTGATTTTGCTGGTGTTTGTGCTAGTAACAGATTTCCCGTCTTGACTTCTTTGGCGATCGCAGATATGGTGTATCCTGCCAGCAATGTTCCTGCTGCCAAGACTCCCGCAAACATTACCTTAAGAGAAGCTGTCATAGTCTTAACACGGTTACTTTATGTATTAATGCTTTATTTAACTTCCCTACTGATTATCAAGTTTCCGTAAAATAACGGAAAATCATTGGATTTTTTTAAGAAAATGTTGTAAAGGGCGTTAATCTATATTTTGGGTAATTCTTTGGAATACTTCTGTGACTTCAAATCCCAACCCAACCCCAGATCCAAATATTTTAGGTAAGTTTACTAGTGTAGTTGGTTTACTTGGTGCGGCGCTGTTCTTTGCAGGCTGGATTTACCGTTGGGCATACTTTAACTTTTTTCAACTAGAAATTTCTAACCTAGATTTACCTGCACAGTCCTTTCTCATTGTTCCCATACAAATATTTTTTGGGGATGGTTGGGCAATATGCAAAACAGCGATCGCTTTTTTGTTGGCGGCAATTGCCATTAATATGACGCTATGGTTAATTAGAGTTATCAGCGAGTTTGTTGTTAACCGCTTCCACGATTTATCAAATCGCATCATCAGTGTTACTCAAAATAAGCGGTCAGTAACAGCGAAATTTCTTTATTCTTTAGCTAACTATAGTTCTCAACAATTGCGGTTAGTAGATTTTTTGCGATCGCTAGTTAATGAAATTGTCATTGTCGCTTGGGTTTTAATCGTGATATTTTGGTTAGCCCAATGGCAAGGTGTAACTGATGCAAGGCGAGATGCTGGACAGAATTCTACCTTACCTGTAATTGCCTTAATTACCCCAGAAGAAAAATTTGTTGCCGGACGTAAACTTGATAATCCCTTTGCTGATCCCTCACTCAAAGGCTATAGAATAATTGGAGATAGAGGTTTATTTGAAGACTTACGCGGTAAAGAAGATACTGATATCAGTAATCCTCAACAGCCCAGAATTTGGCGCATACTTCTACAACGTGGCGGTTGGATTTATTTGTTTCCCACTTTACCGCCAAATGCAACACCTAATCAGCGTCCAGTTGTAATTGCGATTCAAGAAAATGATAAAGGACATTTGCTAATTCTCTCGCCAGAAGTTTCTAAAACTAATACTCCTTGAAAAGTTGAATATTAATCATGCTTTGCTTAAGGTAAAGAAGTATTTAGCTGGGCGACAGGTGAGTTATGGAATTCAATCAAAATCAGGCTGACACATTGGCGGCGTTACAAGAATTAATTGATGTGGTGGCAAAATTGCGATCGCCTGATGGTGGTTGTCCTTGGGATTTAGCACAAACTCCACAAACTCTAATACCCTATGTGATTGAAGAAGCTTACGAAGTGGTGGACGCAATTAAAAGTGATGATCAAACCGCCATTACTGAGGAATTAGGCGATTTACTCTTACAAGTTGTCTTACAAGCCCAAATCGCCAGCGAATATCAGCAATTTTCCCTCAAAGAAGTCGCCCAAGGTATTTCCCAAAAACTCATCCGTCGCCATCCCCATGTTTTTGGTGATGTGTCGGTGCAGAATGTTGATGAGGTGCGACAAAATTGGGAACAAATCAAAGCGGCGGAAAAAGGTGAACCAACCCCAGAAAAGCACCAACTCAGTGCTAAACTCAGCCGTTATGGGCGCACTCTTCCGCCGTTGATGGCGGCGATGAAGATTTCCCAAAAAGCGGCTGCGGTAGGCTTTGAATGGGAAAACATTGATGGTGTGTGGGCAAAGTTTCACGAAGAGTTGGCAGAGTTTCAACACGCTTTGGCTGAGGAAACGCCAGAACGCCAAGAATCTGAATTAGGGGATTTATTATTTGCCGTTCTGCAACTTGCCCGGTGGTATAATCTTGACCCTAGCACCGCTTTGCAAGGAACAAATCAGCGATTTGTGCAGAGGTTACAAAAAATGGAGGCAGTGGTTGACCGCCCCCTTTCTGATTACAGTTTGGATGAGTTAGAAACGCTCTGGCAACAGGCAAAAGCCCAACTTGCCAAGGAGCCTTAATACATACCAGTTTACAGTTTGATGGTAACAGTCTTAACTTCGGTGTATTGCTGTAAGCCATATTCACCTAGTTCACGACCGATACCCGATTGCTTGAAACCACCAAAGGGTGCAGCAGCATCAAATACGTCGTAGCAATTGACCCAGACTGTACCTGCACGAAGATTGTTAGCGATCGCATGAACTTTGGTAACATCCTGAGTCCAGACGGCGGCGGCGAGTCCGTACATGGTGTTATTCGCCCGTTCGATGACTTCGTTGATGTCTTTGAACTTGATAATGCTCATCACCGGGCCGAAGATTTCTTCTTGGGCTATTTTCATGTCATCACGCACATCGGCAAAAACTGTGGGGGCAATAAAGTAACCTTTGTCGCCTACTTGTTGACCACCACAAAGCATCTGAGCGCCTTCTCGCATCCCAGATTCGATGTAACTCATAACTTTGTGAAATTGCTCTTGGTCTACCTGCGGCCCTTGGTCTGTGGCAGAATCAAAAGGATCGCCGACAATTCGCTGTCTAGCTTTTTCCACAGTTCGAGCCACAAATTCGTCGTAGCATTTTTCTTCGACAAATAGCCGCGAACCCGCACAACAGCATTGACCTTGATTAAAGAATAAAGCTTCATGGGAACCTGCGATCGCTGCATCCATGTCTGCGTCAGCAAACACAATATTCGGACTCTTACCACCAAGTTCTAAGGTGACACGCTTTAAGTTACTTTTCGCAGCCGCTTCCATAATCAGGTGTCCCACTTCTGTGGAACCTGTGAAAGCAACTTTGTCAATGTCTCGATGATATGCGATCGCTGCCCCAGCAGTAGGGCCGTATCCTGATAAAAGATTCACTACCCCAGGGGGAAAACCAGCCTCAATAATTAACTCTCCCACCCGCAATGCTGATAACGGTGTTTGTTCCGCCGTTTTCATCACCACAGTATTACCAGTTGCCAAAGCCGGGGCTAATTTCCACGCCTGCATTAACAAGGGGAAATTCCACGGGATAATTTGCCCAACTATTCCCACAGGCTCATGACGGGTGTAGCAAAAGTAAGGGCCGTTAATCGGGATAGTTTTACCTTGGACTTTATCAGCCCAACCTGCATAGTAGCGATAACAGGCAATAACTAAACCCAAGTCTCCTAAAGAATCTTGTAATGGTTTGCCGTTATCCAGGGTTTCCAGTCGCGCTAACTCGTCAATATTCTGCTCAATTAAATCAGCTAACCGATAAAGCAACTCCCCACGACGGGTTGCGGACATATTGCGCCATTCCCCACTTTTAAAAGCGTGACGCGCTGCTTGCACTGCTTTATCGACATCGGCTGCATCTGCTTCGGCGACTTCGCAGATCATATCACCTGTACTTGGATTGATTGTTGCAAATCGGCGATCGCTGACACTATTTACCCACTCATTATTAATCAGCAGTTTGGTTGGGCCGATTTTGACCTGCTGTTTCGGTTCTTTCGTTGTAACCATCAGTCCCTCCTGAAGCTTTTGGAGAAAAATTGGCTGAAATCTATTAATTATGTTGTCGGGAATACAGTATGATGGACAATTTTCTTTATAAATCTTTTGAAAACCTTCTATTTTACATTAGTCCGCGCAGGTGGACTTTGTTCTGATAGCCGCGAATTCCATTCGTCGGGGCTAAATATTGATAAAATTACAACCTATGTATGATAACGTCTGTAAATTTCTTGCTGAATCATTAGTTATTGAAGCGATCAAAGACACCAGAATCCTCAGTAATCTTGCCGCATCAACAGCCGTGTTATCTGGGCTAGTATTAAATAAGGACGTGATTAAAAGAATTTTGCGGAGTGATATTATGCGCGAATCTGTAATTTATCAAGATATTTTACAAGAAGGTCTTGAGCAGGGTATTCAACAAAACACTCAAGAAATTGCCATCAAACTGATTAATAAAGGTATTAGTCTCGAAATAATTGCCGATGCCACAGGTTTAACTATTGAACAGTTGCAAAAATTACAGGCTCAAACAGAAGACATTCAACCCCAGTAACTTTATGCGTGAATCGGTTATTGATCAAGAGATTTGGCAAAAATGGTTTCAAGAAGGTTTTGAACTGGGTTTTAAACTAGGTTTTAAACTAGGTTTAGAACAAAAAGCTCAGGAAATTGCCAGAAATATGCTCATAAAAGGTTTTGATATTGCATTAATTGTTGAAGTGACTGATTTAAATGTCGAACAAGTTCAAAAATTACAAGCTCGAATAAAAAATACTGAGATTCAGTGATATTCAAACAAAATATTTAATTCCTTATGTCTTATAGTGACTTCTCCCTGGCAAAAGTCAAACGCGACTTCAACTTAAAAATAATTGAAAATGCACGTTTTTTACCAGAAATACAACCAATAAAACCTAGTCTTTATCTCCAAGAAGCACTAAGTGAAGGAATCCCACTAGCAACAGCGACAGGTTCAGAAAAAGCACGCTCCGAGTTAATTATTAGTCCTATTCTTTTAGAAGTCCGAAAAATATTAGAACGCAAAGTTAGCTTGTTTTCGGGTGAAGATTTTACAGTTGCACCAGATTTAGGCTTAAGTGGCGTGTGTGATTTTTTAATTAGTCGCTCACCTGAACAAATATTTATTGAAGCTCCTATTATTGTAATCATTGAAGCGAAAAAAGGTGATTTAAAGCCAGGTTTAGGTCAATGTGCCGCAGAAATGATTGCTGCACAAAAGTTTAATGAGACTAATAATATACCAATTAAGACAATTTATGGCAGTGTGAGCAGTGGCACTACTTGGAGATTTTTAAAATTAGCAGAGCAAACATTAAGTATTGATTTGACTAATTATACAGTTCCTCCCGTAGAAATTCTATTAGGAATGTTGGTTTGGATGGTACAAGAGGGTTAGTCAAAATCTAAATACTAATTACCTTGATAATTATCTAAGTTATTTAATTCATCCGCTAAAGAAGATAAATCCTGAAAAGTTGGAATTTTCATACTAATCAAAAATACTATTTGATTATTTTCAATATTTATATTAGTGACATTAACTACTGCTTTATCAGGAGATAAATCTAAACCTGGAACATTTATTGACTGATTTTTATACCCAGCATCATCAAGCCATTCCGAAATATTTCGCCAATTTTCTAACTTTTCATCAGACTTATCCAAGAGACTTTTGACATACCTGTACCAAATAAGTACATGAGTGTCTAACAATAATTTCATACTGCACCTTCACCCATCCAAAATTCATCAGGTAAAGGATCATTAAAATCATCGCTCATCCAAATTTCGCCTTCATGTAATCCCAATATTCTTTGCTGAGGAGTTTCTTGAGTTTTTTCAGGTTGAGCATATTTTTGTATTAAAAATTCCACAAAATCTAAGACCTGCTGTTGCTGTTCTGGTGCTAGATTTTGCAACTTGGCAATTAATTCTGAGGTGGTATCTACAACTTGAGTAGTCATCTCACCTTCTCCCTTGGGTACATCTGATTTTATGTTAGTTGTTTAGTCAGGCGATCGCCCTTGATTTGGTATTACTATAAAAATATGGGGAAACACTACGCGAATCCTGACCGCCTCATTCTCATCGCCTAAATTTACCAGAAAATACTTGACAAAATTACATATTTATACATCTGGCTACATACCTCCTCAACATCACTGATTTGCCAGAATATATGAGAAATATTAAGTTTTTGTTACATTTACTGAGCATTTGCTTTTATTATTTATTAATGTTTGTTAACAAAGTTTGCGATTTTTATATCGATTTATGTCAGTTAAGCGACAAAATGCCCATTTGGTAAGGTTTTTCTGATAAAAAACTCTTATTGCCGAAAAAAATCGTTAAACTTTGTGGGCAACTAATCCACAAAGAAATTTCAGTCGAGAACACGCATCAAAGGAGCAGAGGAAGCATGTTCACCCACGTCAAGTCCACCATTAGACACATTGCGCCTGATAACCTGGGCGGACGTAACTTCATTAAGGTGGTCTATGTCGTGCTTGAGTCCCAGTACCAGAGTGCATTGTCGCAAGCGGTTCGTACAATTAACACCAACAATCCTGACCTTGCGATTGAAATCAGTGGGTACTTGATTGAGGAACTCAGAGACCCCGAAAACTACGAAGAGTTCCAGCGCGATATACAAAGTGCCAATATTTTTATTGCCTCTCTGATTTTTATCGAAGACTTAGCACAGAAAGTAGTAGCAGCAGTAGAACCACACCGCGATAATCTAGACGTTGCTGTTGTTTTCCCCTCGATGCCAGAGGTAATGCGCCTAAATAAAATGGGCAGTTTTTCCTTGGCACAGTTGGGTCAATCGAAGAGTGCGATCGCACAATTCATGAAGAAACGCAAAGAAAAATCCGGTGCAGGATTCCAAGATGGAATGCTGAAACTATTGCGGACACTGCCCCAAGTGCTGAAGTTCTTACCGATAGATAAAGCACAGGACGCACGCAATTTTATGCTGAGTTTCCAGTATTGGCTGGGTGGTTCTCCAGAAAACCTGGAAAACTTCTTGCTGATGCTGGCTGATAAATATGTATTAAAAGATGTTGAAAAACAAAAAGTTGCATCTTTAGAATATCAAGCACCAGTAGTTTACCCAGATATGGGGATTTGGCATCCTTTAGCCACAACCATGTATGAGGATGTTAGAGAATATCTCAACTGGTACAGCGCCCGCCGGGATATCCCCCAAGATTTAAAAGATCCTTTAGCACCCTGTGTAGGGTTAGTATTACAACGCACTCACCTAGTTACTGGTGATGATGCCCATTACGTGGCGATGGTGCAGGAGTTGGAAGCATTAGGCGCAAGGGTAGTACCTGTGTTTGCCGGTGGTTTAGACTTCTCCAAACCTGTGGATGCTTACTTCTACGAACCAACTACAAATACACCGTTAGTTGATGCTGTAATTTCCTTAACTGGTTTTGCCTTAGTTGGCGGCCCCGCTAGACAAGACCATCCCAAGGCAATTGACGCACTCAAACGCTTAAATCGCCCTTACATGGTGGCATTGCCTTTAGTATTCCAAACTACCGAAGAATGGTTAGATAGCGATTTAGGCTTACATCCAATTCAAGTTGCTTTACAAATTGCGATTCCTGAACTTGATGGGGCGATTGAACCGATTATATTATCAGGTAGAGATGGGGCAACTGGGAAAGCGATCGCACTCCAAGACCGTATCGAAGCAGTAGCCCAACGTGCTTTGAAATGGGCTAACCTCCGCCGCAAACCCAAATTAAACAAAAAAGTCGCCATCACCGTTTTCAGTTTCCCCCCCGACAAAGGCAACGTCGGTACAGCCGCATACCTAGATGTATTCGGTTCAATTTACGAGGTGATGCACGCACTCAAAAACAACGGCTACGACGTGCAGGACTTACCAGAAAACGCGAAAGAGTTGATGGAACAAGTCATCCACGACGCACAAGCACAGTACGCCAGCCCCGAACTCAACATTGCTTATAAAATGTCAGTCCCCGAATACGAAGAACTGACACCATATTCCCAACGCCTAGAAGAAAACTGGGGGCCACCACCAGGACACCTCAACAGCGACGGACAAAACTTATTAATTTACGGTAAGCAATTTGGTAACGTCTTCATCGGTGTTCAGCCAACATTCGGTTACGAAGGCGACCCCATGCGGTTATTGTTCTCCCGTTCCGCCAGCCCTCACCACGGCTTCGCTGCTTACTACACTTACCTAGAAAGAATTTGGGGTGCTGATGCTGTACTGCACTTTGGTACACACGGTTCCTTAGAATTCATGCCCGGTAAGCAAATGGGGATGTCCGGCGAATGTTACCCAGATAACCTAATTGGTACAATTCCCAACCTGTACTACTACGCCGCCAACAACCCCAGCGAAGCGACAATTGCTAAACGTCGCAGTTACGCCGAGACAATTTCTTACCTGACACCACCCGCAGAAAACGCTGGGTTGTATAAAGGGTTGAAAGAACTCAGCGAATTAATTGCTTCTTACCAAACCTTAAAAGATAGCGGTCGCGGTATCCCCATCGTCAACACGATTATGGATAAATGTCGCATCGTCAACCTAGATAAAGATATTAACTTGCCCGAAACCGATGCCAAAGATATGACCCCCGAAGAACGGGATAATATTGTCGGCAGCGTCTACCGCAAGTTAATGGAAATTGAATCTCGGTTGTTACCTTGTGGTTTGCATGTCATTGGTAAACCGCCAAGTGCAGAAGAAGCGATCGCCACCCTTGTAAATATCGCCAGCCTAGACCGTCAAGAAGAAGAAGTTCTCAGCTTACCCCGCATCATCGCTAACAGCATTGGGCGCAACATTGACGAAATTTACCAAAATAGCGACAGAGGCGTATTAGAAGATGTCCAACTACTACAAGACATCACCCTAGCCACCCGCGCCGCCGTCCGCGCCTTAGTACAAGAACAAACCGATGCAGAAGGCAGAGTTTCTTTAGTTTCCAGGTTGAATTTCTTCAACATGGGCAAAAAAGAACCTTGGGTAGAATCACTGCACAAATCAGGTTATCCCAAAGTTGACAACTCAGCCTTGAAACCTCTATTCGAGTATTTAGAATTCTGTTTGCAACAAGTTTGTGCAGACAACGAACTAGGTGCATTACTCAAAGGCTTAGAAGGCGAATACATCCTTCCTGGCCCTGGTGGCGACCCCATCCGTAACCCGGATGTATTGCCCACAGGGAAGAATATTCACGCCCTAGACCCCCAATCAATTCCCACGGCTGCGGCTGTCCAATCAGCGAAAATCGTTGTCGATAGACTTTTGGCACGGAATAAAGCCGAAAACAACGGTAATTGGCCGGAAACCATCGCCTGTGTTCTCTGGGGAACAGATAACATCAAAACCTACGGCGAATCCCTAGCCCAAATTATGTGGATGGTTGGTGTACGTCCGGTTCCTGATGCTTTGGGACGGGTGAACAAGTTAGAGTTAATCCCCTTAGAAGAATTGGGAAGACCCAGAATTGACGTTGTAATTAACTGTTCTGGAGTATTCCGCGACTTGTTCATCAACCAGATGAACCTGTTAGACCAAGGGGTGAAGATGGCGGCGGAAGCGGATGAACCATTAGAAATGAACTTTGTCCGCAAACACGCACTGCAACAAGCTGAAGAAATGGGAATTAACCTGCGTCAAGCAGCCACCCGCGTTTTCTCTAACGCTTCCGGTTCTTACTCGTCAAATATCAACTTGGCAGTAGAAAACAGCACCTGGGATAGCGAAGCCGAGTTACAAGAAATGTACCTCACCCGTAAATCCTTCGCCTTCAGTGCCGATAACCCCGGCATGATGGAACAATCTCGGAAGATTTTTGAAAGCACCCTCAAAACTGCTGAGGCGACTTTCCAAAACCTGGATTCCTCCGAGATTAGTTTAACGGACGTTTCCCATTACTTCGACTCTGACCCCACCAAGGTTGTCTCAAGTCTGCGTGGCGATGGCAAAACACCAGCATCTTACATTGCAGACACCACCACAGCTAACGCCCAAGTCCGCACATTATCCGAAACCGTGCGCTTAGATGCCCGTACCAAACTATTAAATCCCAAGTGGTATGAAGGTATGCTATCTCACGGTTACGAAGGTGTGCGCGAACTCTCCAAACGGTTGGTAAACACAATGGGTTGGAGTGCGACAGCCGGCGCAGTGGACAACTGGATTTATGAGGATGCGAACGAAACCTTCATCAAAGATGAAGAAATGCAGAAACGCTTGATGAACCTCAACCCCCATTCTTTCCGCAAGATGGTTTCCACATTGTTGGAAGTGAATGGTCGCGGTTATTGGGAAACTAGCGAGGAGAATTTAGACCGCCTCCGCGAGTTGTACCAAGAAGTTGAAGACCGAATTGAAGGCATAGAATAGGATGATATGGGCAGGCTTTACGCCTGCCTTAATCTTTCAGTCTGGAATATCACTATGAATGCTTTAACCGTCAACCTTCAATCAGTATTGGAACTGACAGATGAGCAGTTTTTTAATCTATGTCAAGTAAACCGTGACTTGAAATTTGAACGCACTGCTACGGGAGAATTAATTATCATGCCACCCACGGGGGGAGAAACGGGAAATAAAAACGCTAGAATTACTCAACAAGTAATGAATTGGACTGATGCTGATGGTACTGGCATTGCTTTTGATTCTTCTACTTGTTTTAAATTGCCTAAAGGTGGCGATCGTTCTCCTGATGCTGCTTGGATAAAGTTAGAACGATGGAATGCTTTAACTGAGGAACAAAAAGAAAAATTTCCCCCCATTTGTCCTGATTTTGTAATTGAGTTACTTTCGCCGAGTGATAGTTTGAAGGTTGCACAGGAAAAGATGAGGGAATATATAGACAATGGTGTGCGGTTAGGTTTGTTAATTAATCGTAAATCTCGTCAGGTAGAAATTTATAGACAAGGTAAGGAAGTAGAGGTTTTGGAATCTCCTGCTACAGTATCAGGGGAAGATATTTTAAATGGTTTTGTTTTGAATCTAGCAATGATTTGGTAATTTAGGATGTAGAAGAGCCAGAGGTGATTTTCCAATGGATAAATTAACTCGGTATCGCCAGCTTGTACTACAAATATTACGGGAATATAGTGAGCAAAAACCATCTCACGGAAATATAGAAGTTGAGACAATTTTCGATAAAGAACGCGACCATTATCAAATCGTTCATGTAGGCTGGGAAGGTCAAAATTGGGTACATAGTTGTATTATCCACATTGACATCAAAGGTAGCAAAATTTGGCTTCAGTGGAATGGTACAGAGGATGATATTGCGGCTAATTTGGTAGCTGCGGCAGTTCCCAAAGAAGATATTGTGTTAGGTTTTCAGTCGCCTTTTATGAGGCAGTTTACAGAATATGCAGTTAGTTAAGAAATATATTTAAGCATAAATTAATCAATCTTAAATATTATTTTTATGCAATATGGTATCAACATTGTTGCAGTTAAATGGTCGCGGTTATTGGGAAACTAGCGAGGAGAATTTAGACCGCCTCCGCGAGTTGTACCAAGAAGTTGAAGACCGAATTGAAGGGATTGAGTAGATTGGATTAGTAAGTATTTTTCTAATCTTTAAGACTGATATTATATACGTTGGAGCCACTAAAGGCTCCTTTTTTTTAGTTAAAATTTATAGGAAAATTACTGCTGATTAAATTTGCAGTGATCTATTCATAATCGAAATCATCAATAACACTCAAATAGGAAATCCCGAATGGCTAAGATCGCACTACTAATCGGTGTTGATGAATACGAACCTGGATTCAATCCTCTTCCAGCAGCAGGGAAAGATATTGAAGCATTACGTCGAGTTTTACAAGATCCTGAGATGGGAGATTTTCATGAGCTAAAAAGCTTAAAAAATCCTGATCCTCAGATAATGCAATATGAAATTGAAGCAATTTTCTCAGAGCGAACAAAAGAAGATTTAATCCTTTTGTATTTTTCTGGTCATGGTATTAAAGATGATGCGGGTAACTTATATTTTGCAACCCGCGCAACCAAGAAAAACTTAAAAGGAGAATTAGTTAGGTCTACAGCAGTTCCAGCTAGTTTTATCCATGAAGTTATGAAACGCAGTCGAGCTAAACGTCAGGTAATTATCTTAGACTGCTGTTTTAGTGAAGCATTCGACCCAATTTTATTTGCAAAAAATGATAATTCTATTGATTTACGACATCAACTAGGTTCAGAAGGGCGTGTGGTTCTTGCATCTTCTAGTTCTACTGAATATTCTTTTGAACAAGAAGGGGCAGAAGTATCTGTTTATACTCGCTATTTAATAGAAGGAATTGAGACAGGCGCAGCAGACACAGACAACGATGGCAATATTTATGTACATGAACTGCACGATTACGCTAAGGCAAAAGTTCAAGAAGTAAAGCCTAACATTACACCAAAGATTCTTCTTGATAAGGAAGGATTTAACATCCTTATAGCTAAAGCACCAATTAAAGAAAGAAATGTAATCAACCTTATTACAGAAGATGGTTCAAGATTAACTACAGAAGATGGCTTGGGACTAATTACGGAAGATAGCTCAATAGATACTGCTCAGATACCTACTATAAATCCTAATATCAATCAAACTGAAAATGTTCTCAAGCTTTATCAAATTGGTAAAGTTATGGGCGCGGGAAATGATGTAGTTGCTGATAATGATTATCTTGGCTTTCATCATTATGTTAAAGCCTTTTCTGACCTCATTGAGTCACCCTATACCAAGCCTCCTTTAACTATTGGCATCTTTGGATCGTGGGGTATGGGCAAGTCGTTTTTACTTGACCATATTACTAGAGAACTACAAAAACGTCAGGAAAAGCGTTGCAAAACACAAGAACCGCAAACTAATCCACCCATACCATTTGTTCATATCGTCAAGTTCAATGCTTGGGAATATAGTGCAGCAAAACACATTTGGCCAGGACTTGTGCGGAAAATCATGAATCAATTAGAAAAAGAGCTTTACTGGGGTTTTCCTGGATTATTTGGAAAGAAGTTTTTACTCAACCTGAAACGTGAGTTTGAAGAAAATAAAAGTAAAATAATTTTATTTTTCGCTATATTATCAGGTTTTCTAGTTTTAAATCTTTTTAAGTTCAAACTTAATTTTCAGCTAATTTGGGGTGCATTATTAGCATTAGGAGTCACAGGAGTATTCAAGCTTGTAGCTGATACATTATCTAAACCTCTTAGTCAGTGGATTGAAGCTGTATTAAAAGGAACTGACTATGGGAAACAGATTAATTATATGGAAGAAATTCATTCTGATCTAGAATTACTTGCACGGAGACTAAAAAATAATAATGGTAGAGTCTTAATAATCATAGATGATTTAGATCGATGTGAACCACAGAAAGCTGTTGAAGTTTTACAAGCTGTAAATTTACTGCTTAACTTTAAGAGCTTTATTGTGTGTCTGGGTATTGATGCTCGTATTATTACCCGTGCAGTGGAAAAACATTATAGCCATGTGTTAGGTGCAGCAGGAGCTTCTGGATACGAATATCTAGACAAAATTGTACAAATACCATTCCGCATTCCAGAACCTAACCCAGACGAAATTAAATTGTTCATTTCAGAACAATTAGGAAATCCTCAAAAACCATCAGCTTCTAACAATGCTTTACCCAATACCTCTGTTCAAACTGAACAAATTCCAACAATTACAACTCCAGATACTGCTACAAGCAATGACTCACAGTTTGATATAAACACTACTCAGCCCCAGGCTTTAAAAACCGAAGATGAAATTGTTAAAAATCCAATAGTAAAACCTGATGAACAACCTTCTTTAGAAGCATTTAGCTATGATGAACTAGAAGCATTCCAGCATTTTGTCCGATACCTAAGACCAAACCCTCGCCATTTAAAAAGATTGATTAATGTCTATCGTCTTGTTCGTACTTTAGCAGAATATAGGGGAGAAGAGTTCATATTAAATAATCCTTTTGCAACTATTCGCTGGTTGGTAGTATGTGGACAATGGCCATACACTACTTATGCAATGTTGTATTACTTTGGTGAAATGTTAGAGCGTATTGAAGAAAGCAAAATGCAGTCACTACCAGAAGATGTTGACCCATTAGAATATCTTCACAAAGAGGTTATTGCACAATTTCATAAAAATAGCAGTGCATTATTGAAGCAGAGGAAATTAGACCATGATCCAGATTTATTAAGGATGCTATTGCAACGGGAGGAAGGTCGCTTAACTTGGGATGAACTAGATAAACTTCGTCAGTATACAGTTAATTTTAACCCAGCAGTTGAAGCTACTCTTAAAGCAGAGGTTCCTGTATCTCTCCCAATAGATTAATAGAGGATATGTGATCGCTTTTGGGAATGTGGAGTGCGATCGCTCATCTCTCCATACAGGCGATCGCATTCGGGAATGTGGAGTGCGATCGCCTGCACAATTAGTATAATTTATCTAGCCCATATTAATAGAACAAAATGCCAGCTAAGGACATTTACCATGATGCTGTTAAAAATGCCTTAATTAAAGATGGCTGGACAATTACGGCTGATCCTTATTTTTTGCAGTATGAAGATGCTGAACTTTATGCTGATTTATTTGTAGAAAAAGCCTTACTAGCAGAGCAAGAAGGAAGGAAAATAGTTGTTGAAATAAAAAGCTTTATCAGCCCTTCTCTGATGAAAGATTTCCAAAATGCTCTAGGTCAGTATATTTTATACCGTGACATTTTACAACTAGCAAATAAAAACTATGAGATATATCTAGCGATTAGAGATACAATATTTGATACCTTTTTTCAACGAAAATCTGTTCAAGCAGTTGTAGAACTTCATCATATTAAACTGATTGTATTTAACAATGAAAGAGAGGAAATTAATTTATGGACAAAGTAGTAGTGTATCGGAAGTTAATTAAACAGGTGCTTACTGAATATGATAATTTATCTCGCAAATCGCCTGAAACTAATTACGAAACTTGTCTAGCATTTGATGAAAATCATGATAATTATCTCTGGTTAGCCGTAGATTGGCAAGGCAGCAAACGAATTAAATATACTTATGTTCATATTCGGATTAAGAATGAAAAAATTTATATAGAGGAAGATTATACAGAGGAGGGAATAGCAGATGAATTAATGAGATTAGGTGTAACAAATAATGATATTGTGCTGGCTTTTCATCCTCCTGATGTAAGGAAATTTACAGATTTTGCAACAGCTTAATCAATTGCTAGTTTTTTATACAGGCGATCGCTTTTGAAAATGTGTAGCGTACGATCGCTCATCATGATAAACAGGCGATCGCTTTTGACAATGTTTAGAGTGCGATCGCTCTTGGCTAATGGCATGATATAGGAAGTAAGCAATGAGCCAACACAATGCAAAAGCCGCTTAAACAAATGGTTGTATCCGACCCAAAAGTAATGATGGGTAAACCTGTAATTGCAGGTACGCGCATCACAGTTGAGTTAATTCTAGAAAAATTAGCTGCGGGTGAACCCCCAGAACAAATTTTAGAATCACATCCACGACTCACACGCGAAGCAATTCAAGCAGCTTTAGCTTTTGCGGCTGAGGCTTTAAGATATGATGTGATTTATCCTGTTGTTGAGAACGCTTCTTGAAATTCTTAGCAGATGAAAATTTAGATTTGCAGATTGTTGAGCGTTTGCGCCAAGATGGTCATTTAGTGTGGTACGTTGCTGAAATGGAGCCAGGAATTTCAGATGATGTAGTGCTGGATTTGGCTAATCAAGAAGAAGCGATATTATTAACATCAGACAAAGATTTTGGTGAGTTAGTTTTCCGTTTACGTCGTATTGCTTCAGGTGTTGTATTAATTCGATTAGCAGGGTTATCTACAATCAGCAAATCAGAGAGTATTGCCAATGCTATTAATCAACACAACTCTGAATTACTGGGAGCTTTTACTGTTATTACACCAACAGCAATTCGTATTCGTCGGCTTGGAAATTAAATACTGCAAATAAAATCTATTTTACTATGCTAAAGGCAGGCGTTAGCGCAGCTTACCGTGGGTATCGCTTATACTAAATTATGAGTCAAACAGATAAACTACTAGCTAAGATATTATCAGGCACATCAGACAGAAATATTGCTTTTGAGCAGTTGTGTCAACTACTAATTAAACTAGGGTTTGATGAGCGCATTCGCGGTAGCCATCACATATATACAAAAGATGGTGTAGAAGAAATCTTAAATCTGCAACCCAAACAAGGAAAAGCTAAAGCGTATCAAGTCAAGCAAGTCCGTGAAGTGATTATTAAATATCAACTAGGAGAACAAGATGAATCTGCGATATGAGATTAATATTTACTGGAGTGAAGAAGACCAAGCATTTATCGCAGAAGTACCAGAATTACCTGGATGTGCTGCTGATGGTGAAACTTATCAAGCAGCACTGCAAAATGTAGAAATTATTATGCAGGAATGGATTGAAACTGCTCAAGATTTAGGTCGTCCAATTCCTGAACCAAGACAGCGTTTGATGTCTGCTTAGGTGAGAAAAATATAAATCGCGATCATATTTTTATACAGGCGATCGCATCCGTAATGCGTAGAGTGCGATCGCTCATTTTGAAAAACAGGCGATCGCTAACCGTGTCATCATAGAATCAGCAACTATATATTAGAAATAAGGCTATGCTAAAAACACTTTGGGCTACTGTCAGACAAGGAAAAATAGAACTGCTAGAGTCTGCGGAATTAACAGAAGGAACAAAAGTGCTAGTGACGTTGCTTTCTGATGATGAAAATGAATTTTGGCTTCAAGCTAGTCAAAAATCATTAGATGCAGTTTGGGATAATACTGAGGATGATGTCTATGCTCAACTACTCTAAAAATGACATCATTTTAGTTCAGTATCCCTTTTCAGATTTGTCAACTTCAAAAGTTAGACCTGCTGTTGTAGTCAGTATGCAACACATTTCTCAAGATATTTTTATTACGCCTTTGACAAGCAAAACTGAAGCATTATTAGAAGGCGAGTTTGTGTTGTCTGAATGGAAAGCAGCAGGTCTAAATGTAGCAACAGCAGTTAAAAGAGGATTATATACAGTCCATAAAAGCTTGGTTGTAAAAGTAATTGGCAAGTTAGCTGATGCTGATGCTGAATTGTTAGAGCAATCCTTGAAAGGTTGGTTGGGACTGTAATACAAAATACCATTATTTATGGCAATATCTCAAAACTGAAAATTGAATATTTTAATCAGGCGATCGCATTTGGGAATGTGGAGTGCGTTAGCGTAGCTTACCGGAGGTAGAGGTATCGCTCATGATGCCACACAGGTGATCGATTTAGTCTTATGTAGAGTGCGATCGCCCATGATGACAAACAGGCGATCGCTTTGGGAATGTGGAGAGGTGCGATCGCCTAAATAATACACTAAGATACCGAAAGCAATTAATTTATCCTTTTTTAGATACAGCCGGACTATTCCATAAATACCAGCGCCAAGGCAAGTCTACACCTTTAGTCAAACCAATGCGCGTAGTCTGAATTAGCGCCAGATTTCCTTGTTCTAGCTGTTGTTGAAACTCAGGACGGCGGTGTTCTAACCAGAGTGCTTGACCAAATTCTAGGGGTGTTGCATTCAATGTCAAATCAATCTTCAAAGCACGGCAAAGTTTACCCGGCCCGGCGGCGATGCGATGTGGCTTGAGTTTTTCTTGATGATTAACCCAGGTAGGGACTTGCGCTAACTCCAAGGCGCGGAGAAGCACAGCACTAGGAATTCCATCTTTGTCAGTTACCACATTCAAACAGTGGTAAACACCATAAATTAAATACACATAAGCTTTTCCAGCCGCATCAAACATGACCTGATTGCGAGTAGTCCGACTGCGATAAGCGTGCATTGCTGGATCTTCCGGTGCATAGGCTTCTGTCTCGACAATCATTCCCCGAAAAATCCTACCATCTGGCATTTGTCTAACTAAAGTACAGCCAATTAATTCAGGAGCCACTAAAGTTGAGGGACGAGTCAGCCAAGTTGCATTAATGTCAGAGGTCATAGACTAGGGGCTGGAGGCTAGGGACTAGAGGTTAGTATTTTTACTCAGCACTCAGCACTTCAAGTATGAATACTTTGCTGGATAGGAACTTCAATGCGAAATTCTGTACCTTGCCCTGGTTGTGAATCACATTGAAAAATACCACCATGCTTATCTACCACAATTTGGTAACTAATTGATAGTCCCAAGCCTGTACCCTTACCTACAGGTTTAGTGGTGAAAAATGGGTCAAAGACTCTTGTTTTTACAGCTTCTGGTATGCCTAATCCATTGTCTTTGATGTAAATTACCACGCTCGGCACATTTTTGTTCATCTCACCAACGGTAGTGCGAACGGTAATTTGATGTTGATGAGTGGCTGAGGTGGATTCTGGGTGATATTCTAAAGCGTCGATCGCATTGCTCAACACATTCATAAATACTTGGTTGAGTTGTCCTGCATAACACTCTACCAATGGCAAATCACCATACTCTTTAATAACTTGAATGTCAGCACTATCGGATTTCGACTTCAAGCGGTGCTGTAAAATCAGTAGGGTACTATCAAGACCTTCGTGAATATCTACTACTTTCATTTCCGCTTCATCCAAGCGAGAGAAATTCCTCAAGGACATGACGATTTGGCGGATGCGTTCTACACCAACGCTCATCGAAGCGAGAGTTTTGGGTAAATCTTGTGAGAGAAATTCTAAGTCAATATCTTCTAGGCGATCGCTAATTTCCTCACTAGGTTTAGGATATTGTTTCTGATAAAGGTTGAGCATTCCCAGTAAATCATCTGCATACTCCCGCACATGAGATAAATTGCCATAAATAAAATTCACGGGATTATTAATTTCATGAGCCACACCAGCCACTAACTGACCTAGTGAAGACATTTTTTCGGTTTGGATGAGTTGAGTTTGGGTAGTTTGTAACTCATGCAAGGCTTCGGTTAATTTTTGGGTTTGTTGTTTAGTATGGGCTAGTAAATCAGCTTGCTCTAGGGCGACAGACAGTTGAGTTGCTACTTGGGTAGTAAATTGTATTTCAGAAGTTTCCCATTCTCGCGGTTGAGTGCATTGGTGAATACACAATAAACCCCAGAGTTCATGACCTTTAACCAGAGGAACTACTAAATTGGCTTGTATCTGAAGTTTTTCCAATAAGTTTAAATAGCAAGGGTTAAGTCCAGAGTTGTGAACGTCAGTAATCACATGCACTCTTCCTTGACGATGCAAAGCAATATATTTTTGCTTAAAGCAAGTGTCTTGAATTTTTAAAGCAAGTGTCGAGACAAACCCAGGTAAAATATCCTCTGCTACGACTTCACCCGTATCTAGTTCTGCATTGGGGTCAAAGCGATAAACTACAACTCGGTCAGCATTTAAAGTCCGCCGCACTTCATGGGCTGTTGCACTAAAAATTGTCTCTAAATCCAGCGATTCCCGCAGTTTAGTTACTACTTCAAATAATATTTGGCGTTGTTCGGCCGCTTTTCGCAAATCAGCAGCTTGTTGCTGAGTTTGCATCAGTAATTGGGCTTGTTGCAGGGCTATACCTAATTGGGCTGCAATTTGACTGAGAAAGTTAACTTCTGACGGCTTCCATTCACGGGGGCCAGAATGTTGATATGTGCAAAGTAAACCCCAGAGTTTTTGCCCGACAAAAATGGGAGCTAAAACAAAAGCATGAATGTGATAATACTCTAAATTATCTAAATGGCACTGGTTAAAGCCCATTTGATAGATATCATCCACAGCAAATGTTTCGTTGTGGCGGTAACGCCCTCCTTCGGTTTTTTGCAGGTAGGTGTCATTCCAAACTGTATTTACCGCTATTTTGCTTTCATTTGTCCAATGGGGGCTAGTCGCTTCAAAATCACCAACAAATTCACCACCCCAATCTTCGGTAAACCGATAAACCGAAACGCGATCGCCTTTGACTAACTGACAGACTTCTTTGGTGGTAATTTGAAAAATCTGATCTATATCCAACGACTCCCGAATTTTAGCAATCACGCCAAATACGGCTTGTTGTTGTTGATATGTGCGTTCTAGTTCAACTGTGCGCCTTTTTACTTGATGTTCTAAATTGTGATTAAAGCCTTGTACTTGTTGATAAAGTTCATATTGTTGAACTGCTGAGGCAAAATGTTTAGCAAGTTCTCTGGCTAGTTCAATATCTGCGTCTGTCCATTTTTGGGCTTGGGCTGTTTTTGATTCTTTCCAAACATCAAAAGATAACCGGGGATATAACTGGCGGCGATCGCGGTCAAATTGACCAGCCCATAAGGTTTCTGTGTCGATTTCATTACGAAAGATACTCAAATAACCAACTAATTGCTGACGATAACATAGGGGAATCATCAACAAACTACGAATTTTTGTTGGTTTAAAAGTTGGTTGCAAAATTCGCAAACTTGCAGTTTGATAAATATCATCAATTGCCCAAACATCATATTCGCCAGACTGATAATGTTCTTGCCAGACGTTATACTGCTCCATTAAGGGATAAATCGTATCTTGGGGAATTTCTGGCTGTTGTCCACTGGTATAAATTTGAATGCAGTCACTCCCAGGAATTAAACATTCTTTCAGACTTTTAATTTGATTATTGGCAGCTTGAAAAGCTGTGTTTCTCATACACAATCTCCCACCAGCACCTTGAAAGGCGGCGACAGCAGCTTCTAATGCTGGTTGTAAAACAATTGTCGGTAGGGAATGTAGCAGGGTAGCAATGCGATTAATTACACTTTCTCGTTCGGCTTTGGCGCGGGCTTGGGCGAGAAGATAACTTTGGGCGATCGCCACCGATAATTGATCTACAACCATTTGCATCGCTTCTAATTCATAAAGTGAAATAGAATGCGCCTGGGAATGATGAGATACCAGCAATCCCCACAGTTGATGTTGATGGAAAATCGGCGCAACGACGCAAGATTTAACTCCCATCGCCGTTAAGTATTCCGCGTGACAAGGATCTACAGGACGGTAACGAATATCTTCTACTTTCAGTTCGCCTGTTTCTAAAACACTCATCGGGCTGTGACCAATCTGTTGCAATTCCACATTCACAACAGAACGTACCCTTGATTTAGTAAACAATTCACGCGCATGAGGCGGAATATCATCGGCGGGAAAATTCAGTCCCAACAGCGAAGGTAAACGCTGTTCATGAATAGATTCACTCACCACTTTACCCGTACCATCCGGATGAAATTGATAAATCATTACTCGGTCAGTTCCCAATAAACAGCGTACTTCTGCTGTTGTGGTTGCAATAATTTCTTCTAACTCTAATGTTTGACGAATACGATTTGTTATCCGGCGCAGGAGACTCTCTTGATCAAGTCTTGTCCGCAAGTTTGGATCTGCTAGTTGGGACATTGTTTTTAAGTTTAAAAAATTTGAAATTAAATATCTATCTTGTCAGCGATAAATCTAAAAACATTGTGAATTTTCTATAATCTATTTGTCTACAGTAAAACCACGGTCAAAATACAGTGAATACTCCTAGGTTTTTGTTACAGGTTTTTACATTGTTTTTTTTACAAAAAAAATCCCATCATTTTATAGATTTTTGATAAATTTTTCCTAGTAAAAAGTTTAAAAAGGTCAGATATTTATGTTTTTCCAAAAAAATAGAGACCAGAACTAAACTGTGTCTCTATTGTTAAATATTAATTCTGCCTTGCGGCTGATTACTCAGAGAATTAAACTCTGTTATTATCAGCAAAACGGATTCTTAAATAGTCTTCTTCCATCTTGGCACCAGCCGGCTGTAGTGCTGCTAAAGCTTGTGGTAAAACCAAATTACGGCGATGATTACCAATTGTGATATTCAACTCATCACCTGTTTTACTTAGCTGAATTTGGTGCTTTGGAATACCTGGTAAATACAGTTCTAAACTGTATTCATTCTTATCTTGTACGACTCTAACTGTTGTTTCTTTGTAATAAACTTGGCTAGGGTCTTCGTCTTTGTAGAGAATTTCTTTGAGTCTTTCTAGTGCCGCTAATCCACACATTTCTTCTGAAAATAGTGGCACTTCTTTGACTGGTAGAGGATGGAAATTTTCGTGAATTTCTTGACGATACTGTTCTTGATTTTGTTTCCAACGTTGGAAAAATGGATCTTCCACTTCCGGCGGAATAATCCTGTTAGCAACTACTAAATCTGTAGCTACATTGTATAAGCTTAAATAAGCATGGGCGCGTAGCGATTCTTTAATCACCATCTTTTCGGGATTGGTGACAAGACGTACAGAAGTTTGGGTATTATCTGTTAATACCTTTTCCAGCGCCTCAATTTGTTCATAAAATTCGTAAGGTGCATCCATTACCTCTTTGTCGGGTAGAGAAAAACCCGCAATTGGTTTAAAAATTGGTTCCACTAAAGGACGCAACGCTACAGAGATATTTTGAAATGGTTTGTAAAAGCGGCGCATATACCAACCGCCGACTTCTGGTAAGCTTAACAAGCGCAAAGCTGTGCCGGTGGGGGCTGAGTCAATAATCAAAACATCAAAATCCCCTTCATCATAATGGCGTTTCATTCTCACCAAGCTGAAAATTTCATCCATTCCTGGTAGAATTGCCAATTCTTCGGCTTGCACGCCTTCTAAGCCCCGCGCCTGCAAAACCTGAGTAATGTATCGCTTCACAGCACCCCAGTTACCTTCCAGTTCTTGCAGTGCGTCTAGTTCTGCACCCCACAAGTTTGGGCGAATTTGTTTGGGCGCATGTTCTAGTTCTAAATCAAAACTATCGGCTAAGGAATGGGCGGGATCTGTACTTAAAACTAGTGTACGATAGCCCAGTTCTGCACAACGAAGTCCCGTAGCGGCAGCAACAGAGGTTTTTCCCACACCGCCTTTGCCTGTCATCAAAATTACTCGCATTATCTCGAATCTATAAGGTTTTTAGCTTGTGAGTCCTCTAAAATGCTCAATTAATGCTCAAAGAGGGGGTGGTTAGTTTTGCAGCTAAATATCAAGTATGAATTTCATACTCAATCTCTCTGCCAAAAAAACACTCATCTTTTATTATTACGTAATTTTCTGACTCACAAGTTGCCCAATCCTAAATTCGTCGAGGAATTTAGACCTGAATCCTTACCGCAAAAGTATGAAGAAACGAACCGCAAAGGACGCAAAGGACACGAAGTTATAAGAGTTTGAGATAGTTATTGCTTAAGTCCTATAGAAGTCAGAAGTCAGGAGTCAGAATGGTTAATAGATCACAGTTTTGCTAGACAGAGATTTTCACAGTTTCAAACAGGTTTCTCAGCCAAAATCTAAAATCTAAAATCCAAATTCCAAAATTGGTATGAGTCGTTATTTGATTAATCCCATCTCATATAAACCTTGGTGCAGTCTTTTGGCTTCTGCGAGATTTTGCTGCTGTTCGTGGAGGAGAATGGCATTTTTAAATGCTGTCAGACTAGCTTGGAGATTACCAACTTTTAGCTGTACTACGCCTAAATTTTGATATGCTTCTGCGTAATAAGGATTTAATTTGATGACTTTTTGATAACAAGCGATCGCATCAGTAAATAAATTCAAAGCCTTTAATGTCATCCCTAAGTTATAGTATCCAGTCGCAAAATCTGGGTCAATCTTTAAAGCTGTTTCGTAAGCTTTTTTGGCGTTGTTTAAATCGCCTGCATCTTTGAGTAAGTTACCTAAATTGTTATATGCTCCTAACTTGAGCATGGGATAAATCGGTAATTTAATCGCAGCTTGATAGTGTTCTAGGGCTGATTGCGGCTGTTTTAAATGATTGTACGCAATCCCTAAATGATAATGGAGTTCATATAAAATTTCGTAGTTTTCTGTTGATTGATTTGCCGTCACCCAATCTTGGGATGACTTACCACTAGCTTGCTTGAGTCCCCGGAGCAATAATTCTACACCTTGAGAAATTTTGCCAGTTTCAACGTAAAGCGCCCCTAATTTACTGCAAACATAAGGATCATTGGGATGGGTGGCGAGAAACTCTAACATTGCAGCTTGGGCTTTAATGTATTTATTATTTTGAGCGATCGCTCTTTTTTGATACCCTGTATGCAGAATTGCTACACCCTGCAAATAACCAACTTGCCAATGCGGTTCTTTTTGTATAATCGTCGCTACACTATCATCAACTAAGGCATGATAAGGCCGCTCAAAGCGAATTTCGGGATGATTGCGAAACAACCGCGAAACCAAAGAATAGGGAGATTGAACCGCACCAATTTCTTGGCGGATGAGATTGATTAAGATATATTCATCACTTTGAATTGCATCTTGTATCTGTGGCACAATGCTGGGGTTGAGTATTTCATCTGCATCTAACACCAACACCCAATCACCAGTAACATATTTTAAAGCGGCATTCCGAGCAGTACTAAAGTTATTAGTCCATTGGAAATGATGTACTTTTGCGCCGAATTGCTGGGCGATTTCGGGAGTGCGATCGCTAGAACCTGTATCTAACACTACCATCTCATCCACGAAATCCTTAACACTATTTAAGCACTTCGGTAGCGTAGTTTCTTCATTTTTTACAATCATGCACAGACTAATACTCATATGCGAACTTCAATTTATTTACTTATATTTATTAAACATAGGTGATGCACTTGCACAAATTCAGCACTTAGCAATTTTAAATCGGTTGCTCACAAATCTACTCCCAGTCTCTTCGCGTAGTTTACAAATTCAACCGGATTGCTACATGACAACTCTACTTGCTACCAGCCAATGCTTAACACTTTATTACAATAGATTGGCAAAACAGTGAAGTACACTATCTTGCTTTTCAGATGATTCTGAATTTGGCTGTGCTGTATGTGCAAAAATCAAGATTAACAAATCAGTGAGCGAGTATTCTCAAAGAGAGGGGAAACTTCATGCTGGGTCAAACGGTCGGGGGACGCTACCAAATTCTTACTCAGTTAGGACGGGGAGGATTTGGCACGACTTTTATAGCTCAAGATATACAAAGACCTGGAAATCCCCAGTGTGTTGTCAAGCAATTTAAGCCACTGGCGAATGATCCCTACACCTTAAATGCAGCTAAACGCTTTTTTGATTTAGAAGCAGCGATTTTGGAAATGTTAGGAAAACATGACCAAATTCCCCAATTACTCGCTCATTTTGCGGAAAATGAAGAATTCTTTTTAGTCCAAGAATTTATTCCCGGTCACGATCTCAAACAAGAATTACCGCCACTGAGTGATAAATTAAGTGAAACTGCTGTAATTCAATTGTTAAAAGAGATACTGACTGTTTTAGCATTTGTGCATCAAAATTATGTAATTCATCGGGATCTGAAACCTGAGAATATTCGCCGCCGAGAATCAGATGGCAAAATAGTTTTAATTGACTTTGGCGCAGTCAAACAAATTAGTACCCAAGTCGCCAACACGGCGGGACAAACAAGTTTTACGGTTGCTATTGGTACACCTGGTTATATGCCCAGTGAACAAGCGAATAGTAATCCCCATTTAAGTAGCGACATCTATGCAGTGGGGATGATTGCTATCTTAGCTTTAACAGGGATAAATCCGGCGGCAGGTAGCCATTCCATCCCCAGACACCCAAATACAGGCGAAATTGATTGGCGTGATAAAGTAAAAGTTAGCCCCCAGTTTGCCAGTATTTTAGATAAGATGGTGCGCTATGATTTTCGCCAGCGTTACCCTACAGCCGAGTCGGTGTTACAAGCCTTAGAGATGCTTAAAAAAGCACCATTGACTAAACTTAAACAATCTTTGCCGAAAAAATGGGTGATGGGTTTAGGAATTACAGCCGCAGTTGCAGTTGGATTAATAGTTTTATCTCAAATCAAAATTAATCGAACCAAATTTTTAAATTACGCTGCTCATGGAGTGAAAATTAACTATCCTGATAATTGGGCAGTCCAAGAAACACCAAATGCTGTAACTCAAGATATCGTTACTTTCTTATCACCAAAACAAAGTGATTCTGACCAATTTCAAGAACTTGTAACTATTCGGGTTGAAGCACTTTCGAGTACTTTAGACGAGTCGAAAGATTTATTTATTCGGGAAGTGAAAAATACAGTAGATGATGCTCAAATAGAAAGTTCTAGTGAAATAACACTGGCTAATCAGAGGGCAAATCAACTAGTCTTTACAGGGAAAATTGATAATGGGCGGTTAAAAAGTCTGCAAGTTTGGACTTTACAAAATGATAATGCCTATATTATTACTTACACTGCAACTGTTGATGAATATAATAACTTTTTACCCATCGCGGAAAAAATGATTCAATCTTTTGTTTTTGAATAAAATAAAACCCTTAGACTGAAAGTTGGGGGCTATACAAACAAATCCTGCACTTCGACAAGCTCAGTGACCACCTTCGCAGGCTAATTATATACTTCTTCATATCGATTTGGTATAAGGGCGAATGGCTGTAACCTTTGATAAAGCCAAGCCTATGCCCCTAAATGTTAAAAGATTGTTTTAAAACTGAGTCACTGTCAAACTGACACCACCAGAATCTAGTCGCGGAACCTTTAAATAATCTACTGGTTCACCGTTACGTTGATTCGGTTGGCTATTATTTGGCTTTTCGCACTCTTTAATCGCCGCTTCTGGATCGTTGAGAATTTCTAGTGGTTTGATATTTTTGCAGCCCTTTTCTTCACGGACGCGGCCAATAGTGTTAGCAATTTGTCTTAAGGCTTGAGCGCGATCGCTGTTGCTAACTGCGCTACTGTTGATTGTAATTGGTTCAGTGATCAGGGTGGCGGCTTCGCGGCTTTCGATAGTCAGTGGCGCAAGTTCCTCTTGTTGTTGCGCTTGGACAGGATGAGCAAGAGCGATCGCACTGACAATCACAGCTAAAGTTATAAATGGGCGTTTCATACTCTAACCCCTGAATTTAAGTTATATGTGATACCTACAAGTGCAATTCCATCTTATCCGCAAGCAATTAAAATGTAATCACCTATCAAGTTAACTGTGTTCCATTTGCAAAACTGGCACAGTTGTCTATATATAGCAATCCGATTTAATTAAGGCAGGGAGTGGGGAATAGAGAAGAACTACTTTTATGCAAGAATGATGAAATCTGTTTTATCGCAACTATGGTAATCCTCTTTGATTTGTGAAAGTCGAGAGGTTCAGATTTCCGACTGCTTCAAGAAGTCGGGGATATTTTGGTTAACGAATTAATATCTAATCAAGCATGAAAGTATTTTTTCTTCACTTTTTTGTAGAGGTTTTTAATTCTTAATTGATTTAAGCGTAATTGCGTCAAAATAGTAATGTTAGATTGATACTGTTGTTTGTGGTCAAAAAACTCATTTAATTCCTGTAAAATTACTCGCAGCCTTGGAAGAATATTTTCATAGCGATACTCTTTCAACACCTCTTCTGACACACTTAAACCTGGAGCAGATTGCAGCACTTTGAGAATCTTTGCCACGTCATATTCTTTGGAATAATTAGCGATTTTATAACTATTAAAACCAGGGTCTAAATAATCAGAAAGCCCACCGTTAACGCTAGAAAATACCTGACATCCACAAGCTAAAGCTTCCATTGGTTGCAGTCCAAAGCCTTCACTGACACCTTGTTGCGCCCAATATTCTGCCGAATCATAAAGATAAATTTTAGCCCGATTAAATAATCCTGGTAAATCTTCTACATAATAGTCAACTAAATGCACATTGCATTTTAGTTTTAACGTGGGAATTAACTCGCTTAATAAATACTCCGAAGACTTTCTCGCCTGAACTAACACATCAATATCTCGTTCTAAATGTAAATTTTTAAATTCTGGGCTAATTTCATTCGGTAAATAATAAATGAGGTTATTTGGCGACTTCTGCCCCCAATAACCTAATGTGTTGCGGCTAACAGTAATAATGGGAATCCCTATAGGTAAATTAAACTTGTAACCAGAACTATGGGCATGATATACCACATTGTACTGCTGGAGTTTGGCAACTAATTGAGCGATATCAAATCCCCAACTAATGACAAAGATGGCATTATCTAAATTTGCTTCTCTCAGCAAGTCATCTAAAAATAACTTATCGGCTTCTCTTTGGCGGTAAGTTACGATTTCCGCACTACAAATCTGTTGAGCAAGTTTTAAAGTTTTTAATTCTGCCCAGAGACCACCACAAACAAATTTGCCCTGAGTTCCAGGCAAAAGAAAATAAAGCTTTCGCATTATAAATTATGAATTACGAATAAATTTCACTCTCGCCATTTTACCTTGACAAAATGCCCTTGCCGTCCCCAAACATCACGAGCTACGGTAATATTTTCTACTGCTAGGTTAAACGGAATAGCTGTTGTGAGATAACGCTGGGCTATGGAACCTAAATCTGGGGCGATTTCTGCGGCTGTGGTGGCGGCTAGTCCTAAACCAATTAATTGTTCAACTGGGCGGAAGGGAAGCAATAAATTGACACCGACAGCGAGTCCGGCTGTTAACAACATTGTGACTGAAAGATTTGTACCACAACGGGGATGTACTGCTAAATCCCATTCACCATTTGTCAGCCGATAAAGGGCTTGGCTGACTGCCCGTCGCAAGTTGCTAATATTAACTTCACCATAAAGGTAAAATCCTTGATCTGTAGATAAACCACCCAATAATTCGTTATCAAGTTGAACTGTATTGGGTCTCCCTGGGGGAGTATGAACATTTTTTGTTTCGCTCAAAACCCAAACTGTAGCATGTTCTAAGGCGTGGACTTGCCGCAGCATGAGAATTTCTTTCAAACCAGGGACAAATGATAGCTGTCTGACTAAATCAGCATCTAGGGTAGATTGCGGCGTAGTAAAGTCAAAGTTAAAAAAGTTAAAGGAAGACGAGCCGCCTTGAACAGAAGCAGAAGTTTCCATAGCAACACTGCTCCTCAAACTGATGGAGCAAGATATATTTCTTACAAATGTAACGCTTGCAGCCAAAGATTATTGCTAATTTTTATTGATGACTGAATGAATATCTTCTTAAATATGGTGAAATGTACCGTTGAGCCAGTTTTTTCAAACTGACTCAACGGTAACAGTTCTGCACGATAACCAATAACTCAGTAATCTGTTCTGCCTGATGTTGATACTAGCGAGAACTAGAGGTTCACGCTGAAATAGATGCGTGAGGAGTAAAACAAGCAGTGAACCATAAAAATGTCGTAGCTGCACGCCAAATAAAATTTATCGCTAGATTAGACGCGATTTATGGCATCTGCCAAACGCCATTGACCGCATCTGTGTTAGCAATTTATTCGTTTTGGTTAGGCAGAGGACAGCAATTCACATCATCCAAACAGACCTTGCCCCACTGTAAAGCCCAGCGCACAAGTGCCACTCGGTTTTCTGTTTGGGTTTTGGTGAGAATATTGCTGATGTGGTTATCAACTGTTCGCTTGCTAATTTCCAGTTTTGCTGCAATCTCTTGGTTAGTTAAGCCAGCGGCCACTAAGTCGATAATTTGCAGTTCTCTGTCTGACAGAGTAACAGGGGTCTGGGACTCGCCACCAGCCATGACTGATTCTATCCTCCCTTGGTATATGTACTTAATCACTCTCTTTAATTCTAGAAGATTCTTTTGTTGGTAGGGATTTGAAGTGTTAGCTGTAATACGATTGACAATAATTTTTTTCAAGTTTAATCGAAGGAAAAATTTACATACCACAACCTAAGTGTTATTTTTAATACTTATTATAAAGATTTTATTAAGCATTAACACTGAGAAATAAAAGCTGATATTAAAGCCTACAGATTCATTATTAGTAACAAAAATTGCTATTTAATTCTATGAAGGACTGGCGACAGAACGACAAGATTATTGTAGATTTTATACTGACCTCACAAGAACTTACAAAGTTAGGGGTCAATAGGAAAAACTCAGAATATAAAGTTCTGGGTTTAGGCAGAAAAATTCTGATGTCAGGATTATTCTTTGCTTCCTCAACCTAAATCGCAAATCTAAAGTGAGATGAGCAATCCCCGTGTTTTGTGTCTTGGTGAAATTCTGTTTGATTGTTTAGCCGATCAATTGGGGCTAAAGCTGGAGGAGGTACAGTCTTGGACTCCTTACCCTGGAGGAGCGCCAGCTAATGTGGCCTGTGCGTTGGTGAAACTCGGAACTTCCGCCGGATTTGTTGGATGTGTGGGTGAAGATGAACCGGGGAATGAGCTGGTTCAGTTACTCCAGGAAGTTGGGGTAGATATAACGGGTGTGCAACGTCATCCGACTGCGCCAACGCGACAGGTGTATGTAGTGCGAGATTTGGCAGGCGATCGCAATTTCGCTGGCTTCGGTCAGTATGATACCTCTGAATTTGCCGACACCCGTCTACAAGCCAAGCAATTACCCACTGCGCTGTTTCAAGAGGCAGATTTTCTGGTTTTGGGTACTTTAGAATTAGCTTATCCTGACAGTGAACAGGCAGTTTATCGCGCTTTAGATTTAGCAGAACAATTTGACCTGAAAATTGTGCTAGATGTCAACTGGCGACCAGTATTTTGGCAAGACCAAAATATCGCGCGGCAAAAAATTCAAGAGACATTTAAGCGGATTGATTTTCTCAAACTCTCCAAAGAGGAAGCAGAATGGCTTTTTGATACCGCCGATGCGGGAGCCATTACTTACCGTTTAGATTCTGTGGAAGGGGTGCTGATAACTGATGGTGACAAAGGTTGCGCCTATTGCTTAAGTGGTAACGAAGGAACATTACCTTCTTTTCCGGTGAAAGTAGCTGATACCACTGGCGCAGGAGATAGCTTTTTGGCGGGATTTATCCACCAATTAAGTCAGCATGGGATCAAAAAACTAGAAGATGCAGACACCGCCAAACGCATTGTTACTTATGCTAGTGCTGTGGGAGCATTAACTACGATTAAACCAGGTGCGATCGCTTCTCAAGCAACAGCCGCAGAAGTCGAAGCTTTTCTCGCTACCCATCAACTTTAATAAGGCTGTGGTCTGTTGAGAATGAGTGTCAGGGTGTAGGGGGTAAAGATTTTAAACATCTACACTCTTACAGACATGTCAAAAGTTAAGAGAATTTTTGACTTTTAACTTTTGACTTTTGACTTGATTTCACCCCTACACCCATTTTTCACAGATAATCTTGGTGTGTAAGTTCTCAATTTAAACGATGAGTTTTGCCAAACCTAAATAACGGATACCTTCAGGAGAAATCTCAAATCGGCAAGGTAATACTTCTAAACCAAGGGCGATCGCTTGCCGCAATAACTGGCCATATACTGGATCTGTAGTATCACCAGGGGCAAACTCTGTACAATCACCCCGGTTGATAAAGTAAAACATTACAGCCCGATTTGTCGGTAGCAACGCCATTAATTCGCGCAGGTGTTTTTGTCCTCTGGTGGTTTCTGTATCAGGAAATAATGCTAAGGTTCCTTGCGCCCAAGTTGTATTTTTAACTTCTAAATATATCGGGCGTTCTGCATCACTACCTGTTAACAAAAAATCCACACGACTTTTTTTATCTACGCCATAAACCACTTCACTTTTGATTTGGCTGTAGTTACCTAATTCGGGAAATAAGTATTTTGCTAAAGCTAGTTTGACGATGCGATTAGGTAAAGCTGTGTTGACACCTACCCAAGTTGGTTCATTATCGTGTACTTGAATGAGTTCTAGGGTGTAAGCCAGTTTACGGTTAGGGTTATCACTGAGAGATAATTGCACCAAACTACCAAGGGTAGAAACTCCAGTCATCGGCCCTGTGTTGGGACAATGTGCTGTGACGATTTGACCATCAGCAAGCTGCACATCAGCAAAAAATCGTTTGTAGCGTTTGAGTAAAACACCAGGGTAGAGCGTTGGGTAACTATAAAGCCAATCCAGCATTATTTTGCAAAGCCAACCTTGAAGAAGAATTCAGAAGTCAGAATCAAGAGCGTCGGGTATTCATTGTTTTGATCAATGCACAAAGAATCATATCGTGTCTGGTCTCAAGGTTGGGAAAATAAAAATCTACATATTACATTTTTTTACAAATTTATACTGAATAATTCTCAGAGGGAAGTATCAATTTAATGGCTTCTTGAGGGATATATGACTAAAAAGGTTGAATCGCCGCTACATTGTTCACTGGTTATAGATATTAAAGATACTTCGACCCAAGTATATTTACGAGCAATGGAAAATTTATTGGTAGTAGTTCAAGATTTATCCCTCGCCCATAATTTAGAGCGCATTATTGAAATCGTGAGAGTAGCGGCGCGGCAAATCACTGGGTCTGATGGAGCTAGTTTTATTTTACGAGACAATGGTTATTGCTATTACGTTGATGAGGATGCGATCGCTCCTTTGTGGAAAGGTCAGCGATTCCCAATGAATATCTGCCTTGGCGGTTGGGCAATGTTAAACCGTCAACCAGCAGTTATTAGTGATGTTTATAGTGATCTCCGGGTTCCTCATGTAGCCTATCAACCTACTTTTGTAAAAAGTATGGTGATGGTGCCAATTCGCACATTTGATCCGATTGGTGCCATCGGTATTTATTGGGCAAATTTTCATCAGCCGACCCCCGAAGAAGTCAAGTTATTACAGGCTTTAGCAGATACTACAGCCGTAGCAATGGAAAATGTGCAAGTATACGCAGAATTAGAACAGCGAGTATATGATCGCACTGCGGCTTTAGCCGCAATTAATACCCATCTCCAACAAGAAATTAGCGATCGCAAAGCCGCAGAAGCCGAAATCCGTCGTCTTTCTATTACTGATGAGTTAACAGGATTGTACAATCGGCGTGGCTTTGTAATTTTGGCACAACAGCAATTAAAACAAATTCAGCGATCGCAAATTCCCACTGGCTTACTATTTATTGATTTGGATGGACTCAAAACCATTAATGACACTTTAGGACATGAAATTGGTGATAATGCAATCATCGCGGCGGCGGATTTGCTCAAAAATACTTTTCGTGAGTCCGATATTTTAGCCAGATTGGGAGGTGATGAATTTGTTGTGCTGCTACAAGGACGAGATCCCAGTTCGGAAGTAATTCAACAGCGATTGCAAACAGCCATCAAGGAATACAATCATAGTCAAAACCAACCATTTCAACTGTCGATGAGTGTGGGTTTTCAAGCCTATGATCCTCATCAACCCCTTCCTTTAGACCAACTCATCACCCTTGCAGATATGAAAATGTATGAGTGCAAGCGGTTCAAAAAACTCGGAAAAAGTACAGGAACTGACGCAATTTAAATGACGATTAGCTTAGTTAATCAAATTTTCTAATGCTGTTTGCAAGTCTTTGGTTAAATTACTTGCTGCTTGTCTGGCTGCGTGACGGTTATTTTGGGACTTTTCCCAGCGTTCGGTAACGGATATTGGTTCACCGACAGTAATTTTTACTTGGCGTAAACCTAAACGCGGTCTTCCTGGTAGTGTGGAGTTTTGAATGCGTGTCAGCATATCATACATTAATAATGCAGTCTCAGCGAAGCGATCGCTACTTGGTTGTTCTTTGAGATAGTTTTCGGTAATGGCGACAAAACTTTCGACTATTCTCATGTGCTGCATTCGTAAGTCGGCTTCTTCGGCAATCCAATCAGCTAGTCCGCGTTTTAAGGGTGGTAGGTTATTAATATCAGGAATGTCGTCTCGATAAATGTAATTCCAACCAGCTTCTTCTAAACGCCGACATCTATCAATAAAGTTTCCCTGGGCGGAAATCCCAAAATATTGTTCGGCAATTTTTAAGCCAGTATCTAATAAACGATGTAGTCGAGTAATAAATGGTTGATTTGGGATTTGGGGTAAATCTTGATGATAAAAGCGGCGATAAAATTCTTCCATCTCGGTGATGAGATGTTCACCCAGGCGACAAATGCGTTGATGATAAATTTCGGACGGGTTGTCAATTTGCGACGGCGAAATTGACTGGACTGTTAAACCACTATCAGCTTCTAATTTACTTAATAACCAGTTTATTTTTGCCCAAGGTGGCTGGACGTAACGATATTGAATGGCAACTGGTACTATGAATACTGTTTCAGGGCGATCGCTTTTTTGCAAGTCTTCCACACACCAAAAACCTAATTGCGCTACACCCGGTTCTAAAGGACTAACGATGCCACTATGACCATTTGTACCACCTTCTGGTGCAACGGCGATCGGTATTTTCCCATTCGCAAATAAATCTCGCGCTGTTTGAATAGCCAGCTTGTCAACTCGTCTCCCCCGCCGCACAGAAACACCCCCCACACGAGAAAATAACCAACCCAGCCAGTTTCCCGCCCATAAAGTCATTCCTCGTTCATACATAAAGTGGCTATGAATTGGTTCTTGTAAGTTAATCTGATGCTGACGTGCTGCTTTGGGAACTAAGCGTGACAGCAGATACAGCATACATAAGGGATCTTCGACTTCTGGGTGACGAAATGCTATCAAAAAGCGGATTTTGCCTGCTTGGAATTGTTGATATAGTTCAGCTAATATCTCTGCATTCTCCGCTTCGATTTTAACCACACCAGCCGTTAACCAAGGTCGAGTGCGAAACCGCAGGATAAATGGCAAGCACCACCGCATCATCTGGAGTATTAGCGGGTTAAAATTTTGGGGAATAAATTTTAATGGTGGTTGAGTGGAGTGTATCGATTTAGGCAAGCTGTTCTCCAGATGATGTTTTTTGCGATTGTACAATATGAACTTTAGGTTATGTCTTGGGCGATCGCATAAATCTTTACCAACCCCAACCTAGTAGTTCACCAACCGAACATTGCCGTGTAGACTTAGCAGGGGTGCAGGGGGCAGGGTGCAAGGGAGAGAATCTTTCCCCTCTGCTCCCTGCTCCCTGCTCCGAAGCTTGCCACCACGCAAAGTTATCTTGGCAGACTACTGGAACTCACACTCAACAGCCGTGAAGCCTTATGTCTAAAAAACCGTCTCTTAGTTTTCCATTCAACAACAGTCCCCACTCAGATAAATGGCAGGAAAGAACTAACCAAGTAGCTTATCGCTTCAACCGCCAATATCAAAATCAAACTTTTGAACTACCACCAGAGGTACAAGCTTTGCCAATATATCAAGAATGGCAAGCAGGTATTTTAGCAGGGAGGGCTGTTTCTTCGTTTTGGGAAATTGCTCAACCCCAGAAAAATCAACATTGTTTAGATATTGGTTGCGGTGTCAGTTTTTTGATTTATCCTTGGCGTGATTGGCAAGCATTTTTCTATGGTCAAGAAATTAGTAGCATCGCGCGAGATACACTTAATTCTCGCGGTTCTCAGCTAAACTCCAAACTATTCAAAGGTGTAGAGTTGGGTGGAGCGCACCGTTTAAATTATGCCTTAAATCAATTTGATTTAGCGATCGCTACGGGATTTAGTTGCTATTATCCCCTGGAATACTGGAATATTGTTTTAGGAGAAGTCCAACGAGTTTTAAAATCTGGGGGACATTTTGTCTTTGATGTCCTCAACCCCCAACAACCTCTAGCAGAAGACTGGGCGGTATTAGAAACTTATTTAGGTGCAGAAGTATTTTTAGAACCTCTAGCTGAGTGGGAAAAAATCATCAAAGCCGCCGGTGGTAAACTAGTTGCACAGCAATCAGGCGAATTATTTGAATTATATAAAGTCAAGTTTTAAAGTGCTGAGTGGGGGTAGAGACAAGGTAGAAATCTTGCTTCCTTGTCCCCCTTGTCTCCCTTGTCTCCTCATCCCCTCTTACAACTTCCAGCTTACCAACTTAGCATACACATAAGCGATCGCTTCACTAATAACTACCCGCACACCTTCGCTAGAACTCCACCATTTTTGCGGATCATAGTTTTTAGTTTTAGCCGAGATAATTCCGACTTGAATTTTGGGAGCAAATATATTTCTAAATATCAACCAACTTCTTCGCCCATGAGCATCAATTGTCAACAAATTAATTGACTCAATTGGTAAATTTTTCTCCGATATATATTGCAATAATGCCGCAGCAGAAGCATTAGTTCTATCTTTAGCCGCACTCGGCGTAGGTACAATAATCAATTTATCTGGCGGAACACCCAACTTAGCCAATGTCAAAGCTGCAATTTCGGCAAAATTCTGATATTCCGCCAGATAAAATCCTTGTTCTACTTTTGAGCCAATAGTAATAATTTGGCGATAGGAACCACTTTTAAATTCTCCGGCTGCTTGTTCTAAAGCATAATCACATATCCAGCCATCAATAACGAGTGTATCTGCTGATTTAATGGGAGCAGTTACGGCGAGAAATGAGTGTAAATTCCGAATTATAAAGAATAGATTACTAGCTAAAACAGCCAGACATAACGCCCACCCCTGCGCCGTAAGAGTCCAAATTTCTTGACGTTTGATTAACCACATTAAACCTTAGCTGAACGTTGGGCTTTTAAATAAGCAAATACAGATTTATCCCCAATATCGGCGGGAATTGCTTGCACAGTTTTCCGCAAAGCAAAAACTAAAAATAAAGTTGCCCAAATTCCTAACAAAATTTGTTCTACTTGAACTGGTAAAATTCCGACCAAATGTCCTAATAAAAGCAAGGGAACTGTGAAAGTTAAGACTTTTGTTTCCAATCGATTAAAACAAAAAGCTTCTTTAAAATAAATGCCTGTTAAGGCTGCAAAAGTAAAACCCACACCTAAAATAGTTAATGGGTTTGTGTAGATAGTCACAGCAAAAGGTTGACTATCAAAATGAGCAAAAATAAACGCAGAAATACTCCCAATTAACCAAAAAATTTGTAAAACTCGGTGCAGCAAAACCATATAAATATGAATAGTCAACAAACTCACACCGAGAGCTAAACTAAAGCAGGTATATAAAGGGGTAATTGCTTGGATGGTAGTCGGGTTATTGTAGAACAATGCCAAAACAGTCCCCGCAGCAAAGCTGAGTGCCGCTACCATTAACGCAGTACGATAGATAATTACACCAGTGCGATCGCTTTGATCAATCGTAAATTCGCCAAATTGCCCTTGATAAACTGGTGATGGTGATACAGTTTGCGTAGTCATATAACAATTGTGATAAGTTAGCAGTAATCTCAGTTTCTAGTCTAATAATTAATCACCTCTAAAGTATCTTGGTAACTAATTTGCAACTGTGAATGTGCATTACCGCCATTGATAGCGATTTCTACCCAGCCGTGACTACCAACTAAGGCAACAGCTTCACCAACTTGGCAATTACTGTAAGTTTCACATCCTGGTATTGTCAACCCCGCAATCTGCACATACCAAGTTTTACCTTCCACGCAACTTTGATGAATATTGCTGATTAAATTGCCAAAGTGATCTATATATTGAATATGTCCCAACACACCACGGCTAGTTGTTTGACATTTGCCCATGCCTAGCTGTAACAAAGTTGTGGGATTGATTTCTTTTCCCAAATAGTTCAAGGGAACGCCACTAGCCAAATTAGCTCCCACGGGTGCAAAAATATCTCTACCATGAAAAGTGCGGCTAGGTTGGGGAGTTAACCAGTAGTCTGGGTTTGTCAGTTCTACGGCTGCGACTGCGGGAGTTTGACTGAGTACACCGCTAAATATGCCATTATCGGGGCCGACTAAAAACCCACCAGCAAATTCTACTGCGATCGCTCTCCGATTTCCACCTACCCCCGGATCTACCACTGCTATATGTACTGTCCCATCAGGAAAGTAGGGATAAGCATTCATCAAGCAAAATCTAGCAGCAACAATATTTTGTGGCGGAATTTGATGCGTTAAGTCGATAACCCTGATTTCTGGGTTTATTTGATCAATTATACCTTTCATCACCCCGACATAAACATCGCGATCGCCAAAATCGCTGAGTAATGTCAGGTGCGATCGGGTACTTATTGCCTTGTCCGCCATAAATTTACAATATTCACATATATTAAGATATTAATTTCTGTAGCAACAGCTACAAAACCTGTGCTATATTAGCAATACTAAACAGAAAAAAGCATAAAGAGGGAAATAACTATGAATCAAAATAGACTACAGGCTATGAGACAAGCTAAAGAAGCTCACAGACAAAACCTGAGAAAAAGCTTGGAACACCGCTTAGAAGTAGCCAAAGCCCAAGGTAACGAAAAGCTAATTCATCAACTAGAAGCCGAAATGAGATATCTCGGCTAAGTCTGGGAAAACAAGAGTTGACTGTTTATAGTTTTGTTGTGTGGAAATCCCCGCTTCGGCGGGTTTTTTGTTGAGTAGTGATACTGTTGGCGAAATATTGTGTATTGCTTCAAAATCTATAAGCAAAATTAAGGGTTGAAATCAGGGTGTAGGTGTTCAAAACCCTTACACCCCTTTACTTCTATACCGCTACAGACTCATTCACCGCTTCACTAGCAACAACACCATTAGTCAAAATTGCTTGCCGCGTCTTTAAGTTAAATTTATAACCATGCGGCAAAATGTGTAGCTTCGCACCGCAAATTGCTAAAGGTTCATCACGGAGAATTTGATCTGCGTTGTTATATGTGGAATCAGATTCATCCACAATTGTGACCGAACCTTCACCAATGATTTCGATTTGGTCATCAGTTATTGCGATCGCTGTATTCTCATCAATGCCAAATCCTAACACCGCAGGTTCACGGACTAAAGCTGTAATTAATCTTCCTAAGCGTCCCCGTTGCAAGAAATGTTGGTCAATCACCACTCCTGGGAGAAAACCAAGACCAGGCCCCATTTCCACAATTTCCATCCGTGGTGTACTTTGAGAATCACCCTCAACAATCATTTTATCGGGCATCACAGCCGCACCAGCACTAGTCCCGGCGATTACCGCACCTTCCGCATAACGTTTGTGAATCGCCGCATCAATTTCGGTATCCTTGAGAATGCTGGTAATTCTGGCTTGGTCTCCACCAGTAAAAAATATCCCAGTCGCTTTACTAATTGCTTCTAAAGCAGTCGAAGAAGAAGCATCTTCACGAGTTTCGGTATCAACAATCCGCACCTTTTCTGCACCTAAGCGTTCAAAAACTCGAATGTAATTTTCGCCCACCTCTCTAGGTAGTTCTGTGGCGGCTGTCATAATTATAATATTGGCTTTTGTACCCCCAGCCCGACGGACAAATTCTCGCAGAATCACGCAATCGCCTTCTTTATCTTCTGCGCCGCCAATAATTACCAACTGGCGTTTATGTGTAGCCTCTGTCATAATGCCTCCCGTATAACCGGATTAAGAATTAATTTAATTAATTTCAATAAAACATGACAATTACGACAATCCAATCAGTCCTTCGGTAGATTAATTTTTAATAGGAGAAACTAAAATTTGTATAAATTTATGTATACCTAAATCTCATGAATAAGGAGGTGGACATAATTATCTAGAAGACGCATTTCGACTCCTTTCGACTACGCTCAAGGCAAGTCCCTCAATGCTCATCATAAAAACTGCCACAGCACTAATACCAAATCGATATGAAGAAGCATATAATTAGCCTGCAAAGGCAGGCTTTGTTTGTATAGCCCCAGACTTCAGTCTGAGGGGTTTATATGCTATTATAGAATTTGTATAAGACCCAAAAAGATAGAAAAGCATAGTATTAATTGGTAATTTATTTAGCAGAATTACCAATTACTAATATATTAAGAATGTATAATATCACTCTTATCTAACAGGCTTTTGTGATTGCCCTGAAATGATAAATGTGGGGATTATTATCCACAAATATCCAGGGAAATTGCTACTGCGGACGAATTTTGTAAAGTAAGTTAACTAAAAATAAACGTGCTTGTTCCAGAGGTAAATGTCGTGGTTTACCCTGATAGACAATTTGGAATTCGTTGATATCTGGGCCATCACCATAGCCAGAAATCAGTTTTAAGTGAAAAGCTTCCTCGGCGAGTTGTCTAACTTCATCTCTGAGAGCAGCTTTTGTGCTATTCATGTTTGGCTGTCTCCTCTAACCCTATTTTTCTACTTATAATATTTTTCTGAATCAAAAATCACCCTTCAAAGGTTATATTTTTATCTTGACCAATTGCGTGTAGAATCCTATGGATTTGAGTCAAACCCAGAGAAATTTATTTATGCCCTGAGATAGTTGAAAATACTTAATAAATCGATTTAGGGTGAAATTAACAAAGTTAAGAAGAAAGTTACAGATTGCCTAAGCTAATTTGAATCAATTTACAATAATTGATTGAGTCTAAGCAACCACAAATTAAAGTTGAAATTTCAGGGTGTTTAGCAAAGGTTGAGAATCAATGATTCAAGAAAAAATCACCAATGTAGTCCGTGTGAATGCCAGAAGAACAGATGTGTTTGATGTTTTCAACTTCCAGCATTATGCCGGGCCGAACCCCTATTTAGATAGAGGCGCACTAGTATTTGATTTTGCGCTGACTGGGTATAGAGAACCTTTGCCCATTGAAGACTATGTTAAAAAAATTAGCGATCGCTATCCCCTTCTAGGCAATCAAACTTATGAATCTTATGCTCATTTGTTTGCTCGCACCGCTTCAGAAGTGGGAAAGCTGGAAATGGATTTGCACCTGAGCCACTTCAATGTGAAGCCAGAGGACAAATTTACCCGCATTAGTATTCAATCACTGCATCCCCGCACAACCAGAGCCGTAATTTATTGCGTTTGGGATTGGTTTGAAGCCATCAGCCAAGATGAAGATTTTCTGTTTGACGAGCAGCTAGTAAATTTACAACGTAGATTCCGCGAGTCTGTTTATGGTGGCCCCACCGTTTACGCCTTGTTACGCACCGCCGATGAAAAAGGTATCCCCACCTTTTATCTTTGGGATGAAGGATTAATGCAATACGGCTGGGGAAAAAAACAAGTCCGGGGTGTCGCCACAACCTTTGACTGTGATAGCCATATAGATTCTGACTTCACCACCCGCAAAGACGACTGCAAAGACTTCTTAGGTAACTTAGGCTTCCCAGTTCCCCAAGGTGAAATCGTCGCTAGTGAAAAAGAAGCTTTGATAGTAGCTAGAGAAATTAGCTACCCCGTCGCCGTCAAACCAGTAGTTGGTCACAAAGGAATTGGTGTCACCGCAGCCGTACAAGACTCCTACGAGTTAGAATCAGCTTACGATCGCGCCTTAACCGCCATTCCAGAAAATCAACCCACGCGGATAATTGTCGAAAAAAGCATTGCTGGGAAAGATTTTCGCTTGCTGTGTGTTAACGGTAAATTTGTTGCAGCTACAGAACGCCGTCCCGCATCCGTCACTGGCGATGGTTACTCCACCATTCACGAATTAATTCGGCAAGAAAATCGCAAACCAGAACGTTTAGACTCACCAACCTCAGCAATGAGCAAAATTCAAATTGATGAGGCGATGGAACTATATTTGGAAGAACAGAGGTTGTCTTTAAAAAGTGTCCTCGAAAAAGGTAAAACTGTCTATCTGCGGAAAGTAGCTAATCTTTCGGCTGGTGGTGTGAGCATCAATGCTACCCACACAATTCATGACGATAATATTATCTTAGCGCAAGACATTGCCCAACATTTTCGCCTAACTTGTCTCGGTATTGATGTCATTACCGAAGACTTAGCCGAATCTTGGAAAAAAGGTAACTTTGCCATCTTAGAAATTAATGCTGCACCCGGTATTTTGATGCACCTTAACCCAGCCGTAGGTGAAAGTGTTGATGTTCCTTCTCGCATCCTCGAAACTTTTTTTGCATCGGGAATTGATGCCAGGATTCCTACTATTACCTTGAACAAAATCTCAGTTCAAGAACTACAAACCACAATTGACCATATTTTGTCACAACATCCTGAATGGACAATAGGTGCTGTATGTCGGGAAGCTGTTTTTATTAATCGCTCCCAAAAAGTTCTGCGTCCAGATTACAACAGCAATATTCAAAGTTTACTGCGGAATCCCAAACTTGATTTGTTAATTGCAGAATATGAATCAGAAATTTTAGATACTGAAGGAATGTTTTATCAAGGCAGCAACATTGTGATCTTAGATAACCCCACTGAAACTGAAATGATGTTAGTGCGTGATTTGGTTGATGGTTCCACAGTGGTAATTAAAAAAGGCAATGATGTTTCGATTAAACGTAAGGGATTAATTGAAGACTACACCTTGGGAGACAATGAACCATTTACCAGAGTTTACTTGAAAGAAATTAGCACCATTTTGTAAGTTGAAACCATCTTGAGTTTGCATAACCAGGGTAGGCATCTTGCCCGCCCTGATTATGCAATTTAAATAAAGCACTCGAAGTATAGGTGAGGACATTTAAAAATCACGAATGCCATACATAATCAGACTTTTACCTCCTGCCTCCTGCTATATATGACACCTACTACCTCAATCTGGCGTGGGCTGCCAAAATAATTCTTTCTGTTTCTTCCCAACCAATACATTTATCGGTTACAGAAACACCATATTTTAATTCTTCTGGTTTGCAATTTAATGGTTGATTGCCTTCATATAAATGTGATTCCAACATCATTCCCACAATAGATGTATTACCATCAACAATTTGCTGAATCACGTCTTCAAATACCTGAGATTGTAATCTGTAGTCTTTATTAGTATTGCCATGACTACAGTCAATCACAATTCTCGGTGGTAAATTAGAATCTTTTAAATTTTGTTCTACTAATTTGACATTAGCAGCATCGTAATTGGGCTGATTTCCACCCCTTAAAATCACATGACCGTAAGGATTACCTCTAGTTTGAAAGACACTAACTTGTCCTTTATGATTAATCCCTAAAAAGTTATGGGGACTTTTCGCTGAATGTAAGGCATTTAAAGCCACTTGAATGTTACCATCCGTACCATTTTTAAAACCTACAGGCATAGAAAGTCCGCTAGACATTTCCCGGTGCGTTTGCGATTCTGTGGTTCTCGCCCCAATAGCAGACCAGGTAATTAACTCACTAATATATTGGGGGATGATTGGGTCTAAGGCTTCAGTACCGGCAGGTAATTCTAATTCAGTAATTTTTAATAGCAAGCTTCTGGCGGTTAATAAACCTTTTTCGACATGGAAAGAATCATCCATATCAGGATCATTAATCAAACCTTTCCAGCCTACTGTTGTTCGCGGCTTTTCAAAGTAAACTCTCATAATTAACAAGAGTTTATCTTTGACTTGATCTGCTAAAACTTTCAATTTTTCGGCATACTCTATCGCTGCTTTGGTATCATGGATAGAACATGGCCCAACTACAATAAATTTTCTACTATCTTGAAAATCTAAAATATTTTCTAGTTCTTGTCTATATTTTAATACTGTATGTTCTGCCGATTTCGTAATTGGCAATCTTGTCTTAACGTCGTGAGGCGTTAATAAGATATGGGAACTTTTAATGTTAGTGTTAGATAATTTGTTGTGCATGGAGACGATCTGGAGATTTGAATGCTCTCGTTACTTGAGAGAAAAGTAATATACACATTTTAGGTCAAAAGCACAACAATCTCTGACTTAATTTTTATTTAAACAGACTTTATTCCTGAGTCTATTGATAGTTTAACTGTAATTGGTAACAGGGAGAATTGGGGCGATCGCCCCAATTCTCCCCATTAATAAAAAAGGGGCAAATATCGCCCCCTTTACGCCTAACTCAATGTCAGAGAATCTTGTTATTGCCAGACAAATACCTTAGCCTCATAAGGGCCAAGATCAGTCATAATTCCATCATCGCCAGCTTCTACATCATAATTTCCTGTCCACTCGTGCCAATTACCGCTACAAGGGAAGTTAGGAACGTGATAGCCACCTAAAAAGTTTTCCGAAAAATTTGCTACCACAACTACACGGGAACCTTCATCATTCCACCGACTATAAGCCAACACTTTAGTGTCAGAATTTTCGTGGATAAAATCAATATTTTCAGTATACAAAGCATGGTTATTTTTGCGTAGATGAATCAAGCCTTTGTAGTAATTAAATAAACCACTGTTTAAGTCATTACCTAGTAGTGTCCAGTCAATTTTCGATGACTCTTGGGTTTTAGGTTTATATTCGCCAAACTCTTGACCCATCCACACTAAAGGTACACCCACAGCTGTCATCAAAATAGCTACACCTAATTTGATGCGCCTAAAAGCTTCTTCATCAAAAATATTTCGATTACCTAACTCAACCATTACCCGATTGTGGTCATGGTTGGTGAGATAATTAACAACATTAGTCGCACCCATAAAGCCTTGACGTTTCGGATCAATCACATCTTTGAGGTTTTCTAATTCAAACCTGTCACCGCAAATATGTGCTGTAACTGTGTGCATAAAGCTATCATGCCAACAACCATCCATTGGGCCATCAACATTAGTAATACTGGTTGTTTCCGGGATGTGTTCGGCAATATTATAAAAAGGTTTCGCACCAGCAGTTTTTTTTGCTTCTTGAACTATCCAGTGCATAAAATCGTAATTGGCAATTTGTCTGGCTGCATCGTAGCGAATGCCATCTATATGATATTCTTCAATCCAAAAACGAACTGTATCGCCAATAAATTTGCGGGCGGGATAAGTCTCTAAATTCTCATCATAAAGTTCATAATTAAATTCTGGCCCCCAGCTATTATCAGGGTCGCGCGGTGCATGATGATACCAATAATCATGGTCTATTTGGGTTAAAGGGCTAGAAGATTCTGAGTGATTATAAATCCCATCCATAATCAACCGTATTCCCCGACTATGACATTCGTCAATTAGTTTTTTTAACTCATCTGTAGAACCATAACTAGATTCAGTTGCAAAAAAATATCTTGGGTTATAACCCCAACTATAATCACCGGGATATTCTTTAACAGGTAGTAATTCAATAGCGTTAATGCCTAAATCACACAAATAATCTAACTTTTCAATAACGTGTTTATATTTTCCTCTAGCATAAGGGTCATCTTCACCACCAGAAAAATCACCGACGTGTAATTCATAAATCACTAATTCATGGTCTGCTGGTAAAGGTTTATCATCATGATGCCAGACATAAGTATCAACAATTTTTTGTCCATCTTTAATGCGAATTACACTATTATCTTTACCGCCAATTTCGTCAATATCGGTTGCATAAGGGTCTGTAACATCTACCCACTGATCTGCTTCAAAAAACCATGATTTTGACTGTACACGGAATTTATATTTATAAACCCCATCTTCTAGTTCTACAGTTGTACGAAAATAACCATCTTCACCCTTTTCCATTGGAATTTCTTGCCAATCAGAAAAAGAACCTATTAATGCAGCGCCTTCGTTATAAGGTGCAAATAAACTAAATTCAATGGGATTAGCCATAAAAATTTTTCAAGTATATACAGTGAATATCAGTATTTTCCTGATAATTAATCAATTTGCAAATCGGTCTACAGAAATAATTAAATAATCTCTCCTCTATCTGTAGAGAGACTAGTTAATATCTAAATGGGTGTTTTTTAGGGTTTAATTGCAATCAATGCTGAATATTTAGACATTATCAGCTATCTACTATCATTCGATAGATTTTATTAAATATGTGCAATTAGTTTTGTATATATACGATTTATATTTGATTTTTGAAATACAGGTAAAAAAATTGTAGGTTGGGTGTAACGCATTGGAACCCAACATTTTTATACTAAGTGGCTTTCAGACGTATTCCTACTCCCTACTTCCTACTCCCACCCCAGGTTACTATCTTTGACTGCAACTTAGTATTAGGATTTTGTTGGTTTACGCTTCACTTCATCCAACCTACCTTTAATACTAGATACCCGATTTATTCAATAATTCAGGTATCTTGTAGTTGATGAATAATTTAGGATTGGTATATCAAAATTTCCCGATGATTATAATTCGGGATTTTGTTGTCGCCAATAACTTAATAACCAATTGGCGGCTGTGGCTCTGCGTGTTTCTCTGGGTGTAAATTCCCCAATTTTGTAACCTTTAAAACCTAGCTTTTCTTTGAGACTTTGCTTGTATTCTGTGGGAATTGAACGTGTTAACTTCATAGTGGCTGGACGACTTGCGAGAAAGTTGGGTGGTTCTGGGTATTCATCTCGCCATTCTGGTAAAACTTCGTTGTTTTCCCATTTATAAGTTGTGGAATTATAGCGATATCCCAAGTAGTACCAAACTAATTGATTGACTGTTGTATCATCAATTTGATCATTGAGGATTCCCAAAATTGTATCAGGATTCAAGGGTGGTAAATTAGACATAAGCAAGGTAGAATTCAAACTTTAAAATTAACAAACTGATAGATGGTAGTCTGTAATTAGGGATGCGGTCGTCTATAAATTATGACAAGGTAAGCTATCCATCATCTAATGTGTAGTGTAGACCGCAGGGGTGCAGAGGAGAGAAATTGAGTTTTTTCTCAATTAATAATGTGCAAGTTAAATGCTTAATAACTTACAAACAATAATTTATCATTATCTTTACTTACTCTTAAAGTGTTTATAGCTATTTCTATGCTGGTAAAGTGGAGCTAGATAAATTTAATCGCCATTGCAGAAAATGAACGCAGATAAATTTGTCCTCCGATAGAATAGAATAGGAAATGATTTCTTCAATAAAATAGTTATCTGCAAAAACTTGAGTGTGTCATTAAAATTTTGTTCTCGATTCACATAACAGGTAGACTGGAAAGCGTAAAGAATTGACCAGTTTATGCAAGATTCCACACAAGTACCAAAAATCATTCGCGCCCATGTCTTAATTTCTGGCCGAGTTCAAGGAGTGGGCTATCGTTATGCAACAGTTGATACCGCCAGTCAATTGGGTTTAACTGGTTGGGTACGAAATCTTCCTGATAGTAGGGTAGAAGCGGTATTTGAAGGGGCGCGGGAGGTTGTCGAGGAAATGATTCGCTGGTGTTATTCTGGGCCACCTGCGGCTGTGGTGCAAGGGGTAGTGACTGAGTATGAACAACCAGAAGGCTTGCGGGGGTTTGAGGTTAAGTAGTTTGGGAAGGTGGGAATATATATGCACATATCTTGCACCTAGCCCCGATGAACCGCCCAAAATATGGTAAGTTTTGGGCGATAAGGTCAAATAAAATGATTGATAATGATTGTAAATTCAGGTTCTTGCGTTAGTTGTATGGTAGAACATTAAAGCCGTAGTTTTATAGAGAGGCTCAAAAAATTACAACCCAATCACAGTAATAAATCTAGCCTATCTTTAGGTTTTATTTATTATTCAGTTCCATAAAATGAACTGAATAACCCTTATTTACTAAATATTTATGAGTTTGATGGTGATTTTTCTTTTTCTGGTTTGGATTTTTTGACTATTTCCATATAGATATTAATTTCACTAACTTCTACATCATGTTCAATTCTCGTTACCTTCCAATTTTCCCTGTTTATGTAAATTTCCTCTCCAATTCGGGGAATAAATTGTAAATCATACAACTTTTTCAGATAATCTTTTTGTCTTTCTTCCCATAAGATGACTTTGACTACATCTCTATTCATAGTTAGCTTATCCTGTTTTGTAAAGTTCTGAAAGTCAAAATTTAATGACATTCACCTTGAAAAGTTTATCTGATTTATCCCATCTCAGAGCGTAGTTAAAACCACATTATTTATAATTTTGATATATGAGTAAAATAGACAAAGAGACAAGGTAGACATAGGAGACAAGGTAGATAGATGTTAATAAATTATTTAGAATTGCTATAGAAAAGCAAAAAGCGATCGCCTAAAGTTGATCGCTTCATAATGGGAGTTAACAACTTGAATTTACCGTAGATGGGTTTATACCAGAGACAATGCAGATTCGACTAATTTTTTAAACTTCATGTACGCTTCTGGTGGTGTGAGAGGATTTGCAGTGTTTTCTTCACCAAGATAAAATTCTTGGCTATCGGAGTAGTAACGAATACTAAAGTAAGGAATCAGTCCCAAATTGACAGCTTTTTTACCTAGTTGTTCTGCTTGTTCTGCAAGGCTGATGGGATCATGAAACATGAATTTACTCATAAGATTTACTACCCCTCTTTTTTCTTCAAAAAAGTTTACTTGATGAGAATTTAAGCGATTTTTACTTTGCCTCATCTTTGCTAAACCTTTTATAAGCAAGGAATGTGAGGAACTTGTGAGGAAGAGCCAGAATTTATCTCAAAATAAATTAGTATTTCTCACTACATTCTTAAAATTGAAGGCAAGCTATTTATGGTATTCCTGCTTGGTGAAAAATTAGTGCAGGTGTAATTTGCAGTCCTTCTAATAAAGAATCTTCTAGACTATCTTCACCAGTTTTTGTTTGTGGGTGGGTATCAGGATAAAACACAGTAATTGTTTTAGCTTTGGCATCCACAACCCAAACTCTCAAAACACCTGCTTCTAGATAGTCGGTCGCTTTAGCACTCATTTCACCAAAAGTTTGATCAGGCGAGATAATTTCAATTGCTAAATCTGGGGGAATGGGACAGGGTTCATCTTCAATGACATCACTGTTTAGACGAGAGTAAGAAACATAAAGTAAGTCTGGTACAGGAACCCAGTCTCGACCTTTGCGTTTTAATGTTACTGCCCATTCAATACCAACTTCACCACGATTTTTTGCCCACGGCGCTAAAAGTTGAGTCAAAGCCAAGGTTAAACGTGAGTGAAATCTTTTTGGTGCCATTTTAGCTTTTGCCTCTCCATTCACTAATTCGTAGGTAATATCGCCTTCTGGTAGGGCGAAGAATTCTTGTAGTGTTAGTTGAGATTTGATTTGAGTCATAAATATCGCATCTCCTTGGCGTTAAGTTTATTATGTCTTTTCTGGTCTATCTGCGATCGCCTAACGGTAGACCTTGCCTCAATACACAATGTATAAAAATTAACAATTTAATTTTTACTGAACAAATCAAGATACTTTTGATGCCGAGATAATTGAGATAAAAAAGCAAAATCAAGAGTTTACACTGAGAAATATAAAAAAATAGAGAAGTTTTAGCACAATAGCAGCTAAATCAGCAAAAGAGAAAATAAAGTATTATGGGATACATTTAGAAGACAGCGATCGCGTCATTCTAACAAAACAGTGTGAGGAAAAAAGAACATGTCTCATTTATTGTGGAAAACACTGGTATTATCTCCAGTCTGTTTAGGCGTAGCTATTTTATGTTCATCCAAAGTAGTAGCGGCTGAAATTGAAACCAACTCACCCACACCTCAGCAGCAGTTGATTTCTCAAGCCACAACTGAAGCCAGTCCAGTTTTAGAACAAGTCAACCAATACAGCCAAGAAGGTAAAAACCAAACTTCCCTATCTCAAGTCACATCAGTTTCGCAATTTTCTGACGTACAGCCCACAGATTGGGCATTCCAAGCATTGCAATCTTTAGTTGAACGCTACGGATGTATTGCGGGTTATCCTAACGGTACTTATCGCGGTAATCGTGCTTTGACACGTTATGAATTTGCCGCAGGTTTAAACGCTTGTTTAGATAGAGTTAATGAACTGATTGCCACAGCAACCGCCGACTTAGTAACAAAAGAAGACTTAGCCACACTCCAGCGTTTGCAAGAAGAATTTTCCGCAGAACTGGCAACCTTACGCGGTAGAGTAGACGCACTAGAAGCACGTACCGCCGAGTTAGAAGCCAATCAATTTTCCACCACTACAAAACTCGTTGGTGAAGCTGTTTTTGCTGTCACTGATAGCTTTGGCGACAACGACAACAACAACACTGTGTTTCAAGACAGGGTGCGTCTCGACTTCCAAACCAGTTTCACAGGTAAAGATATCCTGCATACTCGGATTGCCACTGGTAACGCCAGTGTCTTACCTTTAGCAAACGACACTTTTGAGGGAACGCAAACATTTAACATTTTCCTTGGTAGTGGCAATAGTGCGTTTATCGATTGGTTAGCATATTACTTCCCTGTCGGTAACTCGCAAGTTTATGTTGCGGCTACTGGCGGTATTCATAGCGATTACGTTCCTACCGTCAACCCCTACTTTGAAGATTTTGATGGTGGTAATGGTGCGTTATCTACCTTTGCTGGAGAAAGCCCAATTTATCGTATCGGCGGCGGTGCTGGTGCGGCGCTAAACTTGGCCTTTGGTGGTGGTGGTACTTTTAAACCTTCATTAACCTTGGGCTACTTGGCTTCGGAAGCGAATAGCCCCAGTTCCGGTTCCGGTTTATTTGGTGGTAACTATGCAGCCTTAGCACAATTAAACTTGAATGTTGGCGATCGCCTCACCTTAGCTGCCACCTATGTTAACGGCTATCATGGTGCAAATAGCGCCTTATTCGATTTTGGCTCAGTCAGCACTGGTGTGGTAGGTACTCGACAAGCTAACTTTGTCGATAGTGGTAATCCCTACGTCAGTAACTCCTATGGTTTTGAAGCAGCTTTCAGACCCAGCGATAAAATTTCCATTAGTGGTTTTGCCCTCTATAGCCAAATTACAGGCTTTGGCGCTAACGATGATGGCGAAGTTTGGAGTTATGGACTAGGCGTAGCTTTGCCTGATTTCGGTAAAAAAGGCAACGTTTTAGGCATTTTTGGCGGCGCTCAACCCTATGTTGGTAGTAACACTAACAGCAATCCTTTCCACATCGAAGGCTTTTATAAATACCGCGTCAGCGACAACATTTCCATTACCCCTGGTGTAATTTGGTTAACCAATCCTGGTCAAACTGCTAATGCTGACGATGCAATCATTGGTACTTTGAGAACCACCTTTACCTTCTAGAAAGTTTCATCAGTTAAAGGTGTCTTTTGTTTAGAAATCAAGATACCCGACTTCTTAAAGAAGTCGGGTATCTGAGCAAATGCGATTTTCACAAATTAAATAGAATGGCTGGATTAATATTAAAAATCATTTGCAGGAAATATGGCTAATTCTGTTTCTGGGTCGAAAAAGTGAATTTTTTCGGGATTTATTGATAACCATAATTGTTCGCCAACTTTTAGCTGTCGGTCTGTGGGAACTCTGACTTGCAAGTAAGGCGCATTAGCGTTTATTGGAGATTCTGGTTCAGTTAGTCTGACACTCAAAAAAGCATCATTACCCAAGTTTTCTACCAAGTCTACTTTGACTGGCAAATTTTTAGTAGCAGGTAAACTCAGACTTAAGTGTTCGGGACGAATGCCTAAAATTAATGTTTGTTTGTCATATTTTTGTAGGGCTTTTCCCCAACTTTCTAGAAGAGTAAGGCGAAATAAGGGATGGGTAATTAATAATGGCGCAGAAAATTCTACGGGGATGAAATTCATTGGTGGTGAACCAATAAATTCGGCGACAAAACGGTTAGCAGGACGATTATATAGTTCTAATGGAGAAGCAAGTTGTTGAATTTGACCTTGATTCATGATGGCGATGCGATCGCCCATTGTCATTGCTTCTGTTTGGTCGTGGGTAACATAAATTGTGGTTGTGCCTAATTGTCGCTGCAATTTCACAATTTGAGCGCGAGTTTCTGCCCTTAATTTGGCATCTAAATTAGATAATGGTTCATCCATTAAAAATACTTGGGGATTACGCGCGATCGCTCTTCCTAATGCTACCCGTTGTCTTTGTCCCCCTGACAGTTGTTTGGGTAAGCGATTTAGCAGCGTTTCAATTTGTAATAATTGCGCTACAGAATGCACCTGTGTCTCAATTAATCTTTCTTTCGCCGAAACATAACGCAATCCTTTCGGTAATTTTCTTGTTCCTTCAACCAAAAGATTTTCCGCCCAGTTAGGAAGTTGGGAACGTTCATTTACTCCACTCTCCAATTCCCTGCGGCGTAACCCAAAAGCAATGTTGTCATACACCGTCATGTGGGGATAGAGGGCGTAATTTTGAAACACCATTGCAATGTCTCGTTCTTTGGGTGGTAAATCATTCACTAAGCGATCGCCTACTAAAATATTGCCACCAGTCAGGGTTTCTAAGCCTGCAATTAACCGCAACAGGGTGCTTTTACCACAGCCAGAAGGCCCCACCAGCACCATAAATTCACCATCGGCTATTGTCAGGTTAATTCGCCGCAAAACATTAATATTCTCCGCACGTTCTGGGTTTGCACTGCTTTCACCTTTACGCGGAGGGAAACTTTTATAAACGTTTTCTAAAATTACTTGCGCCACGGGTATTAGTTATTGTCTTTATAAGTCATTGGTCATTAACTGAAAACCAATGACCAATGACAAAGGACATTTTAACGCCCATCAGCAGATTAAGTACCTAAATTTTCAAGTCAGAATGACATCTGTTTTAAGCTAATCGTCATTTAAATTGCACCATGTTCATGGCAATGAAAGCTGCAAACCCTCTCCCTTACTCCCTGCTCCCTGCTCCTCTGCGGCCTCAATGTGCTTTCTAATATGCTTAACAGCTTACCCGCCACTCACAGGCGGAATCAGTACAACTTCATCACCATTTTGGAGTAATGTCTCTGGTTCAACAAAAATCAAATTGATACCAAAGCGGGTGATATCGCGCCATTTAGCGAGTTCTGGGCGTTCTACAATCAGGCGATCGCACACGGCTTTCACAGGTGTACCTTCAGGAAATTCCAGCACCAATTCTGGCAGATCAAAGGCTTCTTGATAAGCAGCAAATAATTTTACCGTGACAGTGATTGCAGATGTAGACATACAAAAGCTTGGTATTCTAGAACTTTGCTCAATCTAGAGTTTCCCAGACCGAAACATGACATAGCTTTTTCAGCAACTGTCATTTGTAACCACTAATACAACTCGGATATTGTTGATGTGGTTAGCAAAAATACTATCATCCATTCGTCCAGAAAAAATGATGAGAAAAGTAAATAGCACAGATAAAAAAATTTATGTTTTGAGTAGAGGTGAATCGTATTACACCTCTACACTGTAGATTTTTGTTTGAATTTAGGAGTTTAATTACTAAATACAGTTAGCGCCGCTAGGAGTAGCATCAGGATAGAAAGTCCGAATACCACCTGATCTTCTGACAAACACAGCTTTAAAGGTTCTACCTTCATCAGTAACACTGAGCAGACAAGTTTGGTTAGTGCTGGTAGTGTTGGGGTTGTTTTTATAACCCAAAGATGCTTTAGACAAAATTTCCTCGGCATTTAAAGTATAAGGATAACCTTTGATGCTAGATTGAGAAGTCCCACTACCTACTCTCACGATCGCACCTATAGTGTAGATTGTGTTGGTAACTACTTCTTCGTTAGATGTATTATTGTTCAGTCGTCCAGCTAAACCTTGATTTTGCAACTGCACATAACGACCAACAAAATGCAATCCACCAATAGCACCGCCTTGTACTGGTTCGCCGCAGAATACATGATCAAAACCTGCGACATTAAACCACACATCGGTTAAATCGTTCAAGAAATCAACAGTTGAAGTCCGACCTGGTTTGAGGTATCCTCCCACATAAGTCTGAATATTGGCCAATACAGTGGGGTTGTTATTCATCAATGTTTGGAAACCAGTGCGACTCACAACTGTACCTGGAGCGCCGCAAAGATTCACTACTGCTGTGTCAAAGTTATTGAGAGATGGGGCAGGAGGGGTGACATCAGCCGGACTACCATAAGCCAAACCAGACACAGGATTGTTGGTGTTATCAAAGAAAGGTACAGAACCTGGGGGTAAAGAAGAAGTAGTACCGTAATCAGTAATTACGATGTCATCAATATTGGTTCTGTTTGCAGTTCCATCAGTTTTGCGAATGTCGCAGCGAACTGTACCAGATATGTTGGCGGTAATAGTCGCTGTTTGCAAGGTTGTAGAAGTAGTATTAACAATTGCACCTACTGGTGAGTAAGAAGCGCCACTGTTAGTTGAACACCAAACGCCCCAGCTAGAATTACCATCATTACCAAATTTAGCGTGTTTGACAGTGATTGTACCTGCACCGGTAGTCCGGTCAAATCTCATGGAGAGAATACCACTATTGCGGACGCGGGCAGATTGAGTACCATTTTTGACATCAGTGCTAAGATTCCCCAGTAGAGCATCATTAAAATTCCATGTCCCTGTTCTCAGTACAACATTTGCTGCTGCATAACTGCCTTTTGTACCAATTTCAAAATCTTCCGTAATTGTGGCACTATTGGCACTACTTACGCAAACAGTCAACAGGATAAATGTTCCAACTGATATCTGTAAGGGAAAAGCTAACTTAGACATACTTAATTGATTTAATTGGTGGGTGATAACTAACCTGAAAAGACGATAATTTCAGTTACTTTCCAGATAACAAAATCATCATGTAAAATACACGATATAAACTTTCAAAAACACATTACAATTAGTAACGCAGCCATTAATTATCACGGTTGTTCATTAAATCTTGATTAAACCTAAATTAAAGTTTAAGTTAACAACTTATTCTCTAATTCAGTAATTAATCTTCATCTTTTACCCAGAGTATTCCCATCTGTGTTTCAGTTACAAAAATTACTCCTGTGTCAAAGGTTGCTGGTGTCAGAGAATCCCAAGCAATCATGGCAGAATAGTTATTAACAAATTCTGCGTTAGTAAAAAAATTACAGTGAAGTTGAAATAAATTAAATACTTGATGAGAGATTTTTTCTGCCTCTTCTATCTGCATAATTTTTGAGGAATAGGCTAAATCTTTAGTCAAGACAAATACTATAATTTTTTTGGCTGCTGTTTGCGTGATTTTTTGCCAGCGATCGCCAATACCAACATAGCCTATTTGTCTAACAAATAAATCAAGAATTTCTGTTAAATTTTCAGCCTCGTCAAGCAGAAGATTAGAGGTTATTTGTTTAATTTCAAACAAAACATTTCCTCGATTACGCTTTGACAGTATTTCTGCTCTTAAGTCTCTAACTTCTGAAGAATCTACACTGTCTAATATTTTGAAATTCATTTTATTTAAATTAATGTATCAGTATGATATTTGAATGTAAGAGCAAACAACCATTCACCTATACTGAGGCTTGTCAAAAATTAAATAACGACAAATAACAAAATTACTCCCAAGTGGAAACATCACGCAGCACATCGGGGATTTCTCCCATCTCTAAGGGAAATTCCAGCAAAGTTTCTCTGTAACCTAAATACCCAGACTCCGCAAACGATAACAACATTCGTCTCAGGGCGAACCAAACTTCGGATTCATATTCCCAATCACTATAACGTGAAGCCCGACCCGCAATTGAACGTAAAGCCCAAAAATAAGAATTTCTCACCACCGAACCGCCTTTTTTAAACTCTGGCAAATCTGGGTGATGGAGAAATAATACTTGATTTTCAATTCTGGCTTTCACGTTAAATAGTTAAATAGAACAGGGCAGTAATAGTACATTTATAGTACTTCTTTCTGGAATATCAATTCAAATGTAGGAGGGTTGATGATCAGTTTTGACCACTTGCCTTTTGCACTCAAACTTGGCGCTACCTTGGGCTGTGGGCTAGTGGCGGGAGTCTTTTTTGCTTTTTCGACTTTTGTGATGAATGCACTGGCTAGACTCCAGCCCAAAGCCGGGATTGTTGCTATGCAGTCAATTAATATCACAGCGATCACTCCGTTGTTTATGGTGGCACTTTTTGGCACAGCTTTAGCTTGTTTGGTTTTAGCGATCGCTTCATTTTCCAAGTTACATCAACCTGGTGCAGTCTACTTGCTGTTTGGCAGCCTACTTTACCTAATTGGCACTGTTGGGGTAACGATCGCCTTTAATGTACCTCTCAATGATGCCTTGGCGATCGTTGATCCCGATAGCACCGAGGGCGCAAATTTATGGACTAAATATCTCAGCGACTGGACATTCTGGAATCACATCCGCACAATAGCAGCATTTGGGGCTACTACATTGCTGACTCTTGCCCTTTGTCAACCAACAGGGCGATAAGTACCTCAAACAACGGAGAGGGGGAGATTCGAACTCCCGGAACCTTTCGGTTCATCCGATTTCAAGTCGGACGCAATCGACCACTCTGCCACCTCTCCAGTAAAACTGTCTAGCTATTGCTTACCTGATGGTCTTTGGTGAGCCAAAAAGCTGACAGATAATACTATATCTTACATCTACGCAGCTTGCACTACTCACCGCAAATGTCTACCCCGAATTTCTCACGCATAGGTAGGGAGGGTGGGGAGTGTGGGGAGTGTGGGGAGTGTGGGGGGAAAGATTTCTTCACTATCCTCCCACCCCTCCCACACCCCTGCATTTCTCACACGAGAGAAATGCAGGCTACAATTCACTGAGTGAAGCAGCATATAAAATTTCCTCTGAGATTACCTGAAAATCTTTCCCTACCCTAACTAAAGCTGCTTTTGTAACTACTCCTGCTTCTAAGTGGACAATTGAGAAATTACGCTGCTTGTGTCCTTCATTTTCGATAATTCTGGGGACGCTGGCGGCATTTAAGTAAATTGTGCCTTCTGGACTTTTAAACACTGATTTGCGTAGTTCTTTTTTGGTATGGCGCAGATTGTGGTGCATGTGTCCAAAGGTAACAAGGGGAATGGTTTTACCAATGGTGAGAGTTTGAGAAATAGCTGCTGCAAAGTCGGGATCGCCAAAGTCGCCACCGATGGGATGCCAATCTTTACCACAAGGGTCTTCGGGGCGATCGCCTAATCCACTCGGCCCGTTGTGACCCAGAAAAATAATTGCATCACCAGCCGCACTTTTCACCGCAGCGAGAATTTTAGCTGCTGATTCTTCAAGATTTGTCACACCGTAACGTTCTTTGCAGATATCGGCAAATCTCCATTCTGGGCCTCCCCAAGTAAAAGGACGACCACCAACAACGGTTAAATTCCATTGAGGAAATTCTAGCTTGCTGTAACCGACATGGGCTGTACCCAGTAAATCCAGTTGTTCTTGCACCCAGTCTTCTTTTGTGCGATCGTAGGGACATTTTTTCCGCCCCCATTCTGTAGCTGTGTACCAAGCATCGTGGTTGCCCATAACTGCTGCTTTGGGGATATCAATAGAAGCGATCGCCCTCACCACTTCCACTGATTCATTGCCAAAATCTCCCACAAATAGCACTAAATCCACACCCAAATGTTTGAGTGCAATGGCATCATCCACTTCCCATTGGTCGTGAATATCTCCAACTACAGCAATTTTGAGAGTTTGTGATGGTTTTTTCTGACTGGTCATGCCGCTTTCCTTGCTGTCTATCTCCAGCATAGAAAACTCAGGGAAATTTTGACACCATCTTCGCTACAGTGTCGAGAAGAACAATTATTAAAGAAGAAGTCAGGAGACAGAATTCAGGAATCAGAATCAATCAGTGGGGAAAAATATCCGCCAATCGAATAGAATTCCCAAGCTGAATTCTTTTGTAACTATATTGAGCATTAATTACTATTTTTTCTTTAATTAAGAGTTTAATTTAAACTTCTGGCTTGATTAACTAAACCCTAAATTTTCTTCCTTTTAAATAAGTTATTACTTGCTGACTTGAGTAGGATAACCGTACACAATGGGGGCGCAATCTCTACCTGATAAATACCTGTTTGGATGGATACAATCTATATGTGGCTTAAGTAATGCTGTTATTGAGAAAAGCTTAATACAGCATTAATAGGAGAGCATAAATATGGGAAATCAAATTAAAACAGTTGCTTTGTTAGGTGCGCTCAGTGGTTTATTAATTGCGATAAGTTACTGGGTATTTGGTGGCACTGGCGGCTTAATTATAGGTATTGGTTTAGCAGCAGTAACTAATCTATTTTCTTGGTATCAATCAGATAAGATTGCATTAGCAGTATATCGCGCCCAGCCAGTGAGTGCAGCAGAAGCACCAGGGCTGTATCGGATGGTGGAAAAATTAGCTAAACGTGCTAACATCCCCATGCCTGGAGTTTACATTGTTCCCGGTCAAACTGCCAACGCTTTTGCAACAGGACGCGACCCCGAACACGCGGCTGTGGCTGTGACTGAAGGTATTTTAAATATTCTCCCAGAAGACGAATTAGAAGGTGTAATTGCCCACGAATTAACGCACATTATCAATCGTGACACCTTAACCCAAGCAGTAGCTGCAACGATCGCCGGGGCGATTTCTTTCCTCGCCCAGATGGTGAGTTACAGTTTGTGGTTTAGCGGTGGTTCACGGGATGATGACAGAGGCAGCAATCCGTTAGGAATATTGTTAACTGTATTGTTAGCACCAGTAGCTGCAACAGTCATTCAATTAGGTATATCGCGTACAAGAGAATTTTCTGCTGATGCTGGTTCTGCAAAATTAACAGGTAATCCCCGTGCATTAGCCCGCGCTTTGCAAAGATTAGAAGCCACAGCACGACAATTACCTTTAGATGCCAATCCAGCTTTTGAACCTTTATTAATTATCAATCCTATCTCTGGCAAGTTTTTGGGTAACTTATTTTCTAGTCACCCTGACACAGAATCACGAGTTGAACAATTGTTGAAATTAGAACAACAACTGTCTACAAAGTATTAGTCATTAGTCATTTGTTGGGAAAGTTAATTCTGAGGAGATTTTAACTATGACTAGTAATAATTTTGAATCAATTGAATCTACTGTAGTTGTAGAAATCAGTTCTCAAACTAACGAAATGGTAGAAGCTGAAATGGCTGGGGAGACTGATGAAGTGAAGAACGAAACCAAAGCTTTAATTGAAGCACTCAAAAGACGCGCCCAAGCTGAAGCAGAATCAGCCGGTACTCTTACCCGCGAAACTTATTTAAATGCTGTGCGCCAAGCACGCCAAGCCATTGAAGGTGAGAAACTCATTGAACGCGATCGCCTAGAAAATGCTTGGACTGTGATCCAAGAAGAAGCTGAGAAAAACTGGGACTTACTTTGGAAGGAATTTGCTGATTTTGGCGATCGCCTCCAAAATGCAGCCAAAGCCGCCTGGGAAGCTTTCAACGCCCCTCGTAATCAATAATTAAGCAAATTTTTTCATAAACCTCTTATGGGGTAGGCTAGAAAGCCTGCCCATTTTTTTAACCCAAACCCAAAAATTTAGAAATCAACGGCAACAGTTTACTACCTGCCTCAACCAGTGTAGCTGTAGTGGGTAAACTAGCGATCGTTCCTTTTAAAATTTTCACCGCCGTTTTCGCCGCCTTTTGCATTGCCCCTTCTTGAGGATTTTTACCTGCTTCAGCTAAAGCTTGTATTTGTTCTAAAGCTTCCGCCTTATCTTCTTCTGCTAAATCTTTTTCCGCCTCAATTGCCGCTTTTAATTGTGTTAATAATTCTGGTTCTTCCGGTAATTTTATGGAGAATTAGTAGTAAAGTGCCAAGTTAATAAGCTACGTAAGCGGAAATTACTAAAGTTGCGAAAGCCATATCCAAGTCTTTTGATTAACTTG
>NZ_JACJTB010000015.1 GCF_014698475.1 Nostoc spongiaeforme FACHB-130
GAGGTACTCATTTTTTAGCATTTGAGCCTCTGTTTCACTCTATGATTCTGCTTTTATTTTCTGTCGAGAGTGATTGACTACTCACACCTTTGTAAAAAACCTACACCTGTCAGACCCCCTAACCCCCTCCCCGCAAGCGAGGAGGGAGAATTAGAGTTTTTGAGAGGTTTTGGCTTGGAGTTTTGATATTGGGTCATTTGCGCTGTTGGCTAATGAATATTTCATCTATTATTTCCAGTCTGATCGCATTCCCAAAATCAAGTTATAGACTGGATTGTTAAAACCGTTGTGCTAACTGTGGACTCCGTCCCTTTAAACCAATCATCAACTTCAGGGCGAATACCTTTAACACTGGAACTCGCTGCATTAACCATAAACCCAAACGCCGCACCGCTACCAAAGGTAGGATTTGGTTAGAAAACATTCTATCTAACAAATCGGTGAACCCTAAAATTGTCAGGTTCTCCAGTTTCCGCCAGCGTTCATAGCGTTTGAGGACTTGAATTTTACCGATATCTTCGCCTTTTTTGTGGGCTGTTTGGATAACTTGGGCGAGGGCGGCTGCATCTCGAATACCCAGGTTTAAGCCTTGTCCGCCGACGGGGTGACAGTTGTGGGCTGCATCACCAACTAACGCCAAGCGGGGAAGGACATAGCGATCGCTTTGCATCAGTTGGACTTGGAAGACAAAGCGATCGCCGAGTAACTCCAATTTACCCATGTGATCACCGTAGCGGCGGCTAAGTTCTGCCAAAAATTGCTCATCATCCAAAGCACACAAAGCCTTTGCTTCTTCGTGGGGGGCTGTCCAGACAATGCGGCAACGATTCCCTGGCAGAGGTAAAATCGCAAACGGGCCACTCGGCCAAAATCTTTCGTAAGCAGTATCGTTGTGGGGTTTTTCTGGTTTGACAAAAGCCACTATACAAGACTGCCAATATTTCCAGCCATGAGTTTTAATTCCCGCCGCTTGGCGAATGGGCGATCGCGATCCATCCGCCGCCACCAGTAATTTACTGCGGACTGTGTATATCTGCTCAGAAATCTTGATATCGATTGCCACTATATCCTGCTGATGCTGCGTGTTCACAACCTCAGCCGGACAAAGATAATTCACATTCGGACATTTCTGGACAAATTCTTGCAATGGCTGTAGCAAAGCTTGGTGTTCCGCGACGTAACCCAACTCTGGCGAACTTCTACCAATATCTGCTGCGTCAAATTCCACCACATCAGGATAGTCAGCATCCGAAAGCCGCACATGACGATATTTGGCGATGTAGGGTAAGATTTTGTCCCACACGCCGATACCTTGGTAAATCAGTGCTGATAACAGATGCACTGCATAAGCTTGGCCTTTGGCTACGGATGCTGATGTTACCTTCGCCTCAATTAGCAAGATATTCAAGCCAGAATCTTTCAAAGCTGCGGCTAGGGTTAACCCAACAATTCCACCGCCGACAATCACCAAATCATAGTCATATCCCCGTTTGTCTGTTGCGGGTTGCTGGGGGGAAATAGTTTGAGTAAACTGCGTTAGCGCCATTGTTAAGAGAAATTAAGCAATCCTAACTATTATTCTTACGCGATCGCCCCCGATAGAGCAAGTTGAAACCTAAATTCTCAATCCTGCCATCAACATCCCTAAGTAATTCATGAATTTTTCTAACTAATTTACTTGGCTTAAATGTCTTAACTGTCTTAACTGTCCGATTCAAGGAGAGTGAAAGTAAATTTATTGTACAAATACTTGCTGGATTAATAAAGTGTTTGTAGTCTAGCGTATGGCAATTTTGGTTACTAAAAAAACATAATTACCATACCCAAAAAGTCTTAATTTAACTTATAAATCATGAGTTAAAGTTTGACATTTTTTGACTGCGCTAAAACTACTTCATAACCTGAAAACAGAATAATGAAACGGCTTGTAATTTGTTGTGATGGAACTTGGCAACAGTTAACGAATGCCTACCCCAGTAATGTCGTGAAACTGGCTCAATCAGTCAAATCAACTGCAAATGACGGAGTTCCACAGATTGTATTTTATGATGAGGGAATTGGTACCGAAAATCAAAAGATTTTAGGTGGAGCAACGGGGTTAGGAATTGATAGAAATATCGAAGATTGCTATCGGTTTCTGGTGCTTAACTATGTTCCTGGTGATGAAATTTATTTATTTGGTTTTAGTCGTGGTGCTTACACAGTCAGAAGTCTAGCGGGAATGATTTATTGTTCAGGTTTGCTAGACCGACCACATGTCACCAAAGCCCATGAAGCTTACGAACTTTATCGAAAACGCAATGTCAAGCCCAAAGATAAAGAAGCTGTAGATTATCGGAACAAATATGGCGATCGCGTTCCGATCACTTTAATTGGTTGTTTTGACACCGTTGGGGCGCTGGGAATTCCTGGGTTAGCCGCCTTCAAAAAATTTCACGACCAACTGAATCAGCGTTACAGATTCCACGACACCACCTTAAACAAAGATATCCAAAATGCACTGCACGCAATGGCCATTGATGAAATTCGGGAAATCTTTGATGTCACCCCCATGAAACCCCATCCTGAAGCCGAAAACCAACGGGTAATTCAAAAATGGTTTCCTGGTGAACATGGTTGCGTTGGAGGTGGAACTGAAGAACATAGCGGCTTATCAGATGCAGCCTTACAGTGGATGATTGATTCAGTGGGTGATTTAGGACTGGGACTGGAATTTGATCCAAACGTCATTCCCACAGGGATCAACCCCAATTATAAATGCGAATTTAAGAATGACCCTGGATTCTTCAAATTAGCAGGAATCAAACTGCGTGATGTCGGTGACGCGATTGAAGAGCTACACGACAGCACAATCAACCGTTTGAAAGTTCGCAAAGACTATCGCCCCAAAAATTTACAAAAGATTATTGCCAAAATCTTAGATTAACTTCCAATTTTGGCATTTTTGATTTTACTTGTAATCAATACAGAGGTAAGTATTATGGCTGGTAAAAGAGACACATCCAGAGATGGTTTAAACAACAAAATTCAAACATTTGTATTAACTAATTTTAAAGGCGTTTGGGGATTACTTCAAAGTAATGAATCTATCAGACGGAAAGTAAATAAAGCATTGCTCAATAGTCTCATCTACAAAATTCCCACTCGTCCCAATCCCTACAGTATGATGACACTAGATAAGCATATTCCTGATACAGATAAAGAGAAAAAAACTGATACTTATACTTCCTGGGAATCACTCAACGATCGCACTTACACAGGTAGACACTTACCACCAGACCCCAAACTCAATACACCAGAAAATCTTCCTAAAGTTGAAGACCTAGCTATTTTATTCCGTAAAAGAGACGGTCAAACCATTTACTCTAGCAAATCAACGATGCTGTTTCCCTATTGGGTACAGTGGTTTACCGATAGTTTCCTCCGCATCGATCATCATAACAAATTAAAAAATACATCCAACCATGAAATTGACTTGTGTAATGTTTATGGTTTAACCAGAAAACAAACACATCTTTTAAGAAGCTTTCAAGGCGGTAAATTCAAAACTCAAAAACTCAAACGCCAAGACGGAGTAGAAGAAGAATACCCCCTATTTTATTATTCTGACCCAGCACAAGGTATAGTAGACCCCCAATTTGCTGGTCTTTATGAACCAATCAATGATGAAAAAAGACAGCCAGCCGATAAAAAACAATATATGTTTGCGATGGGAGTAGAAAGAGCCAATGTTCAAATTGGTTATGTGATGCTCAATGTTCTTTGTCTGCGCGAACACAACCGTATTTGTGATGTTCTAGCTAAGAATTATCCTGATTGGGATGATGAACGTCTCTTCCAAACTGCCAGAAATATTCTCATGGCAATTATTCTCAAAATTATTATGGAAGAGTACATCAACCACATCACTCCTTATCACTTTAAGCTATTTGCTGATCCAGAAGCTTTTACTAAAGAAAGTTGGTATCGTACCAATCACATGGCTATTGAATTTGACTTTGTTTATCGTTGGCATAGTGCAATTCCCGAAAAATTTGTTTGTAACGGTAAACCAACTCATGTTGTCGAAATTCTCTGGAACAATAAAATATTAATTGACCAAGGGTTAGGCTCATTAATGGAAGAAACTTGTTCGCAAGCAGGGACAAGAATTGGTTTATTCAACACGCCTGATATCTTAGTTGAATTAGCTGAATTACCTTCCATCAGACTCGGTAGAGAACTACAATTAGCCAGCTACAACGATTATCGAGAATTGTGTGGTTTCCCCAGAGTCACCAGCTTTGATCAAATTACTGGGGATGAATTTACTCAACAAAAACTCAAAGAATTCTATGGTCATGTTGATAATATTGAGTTCTTTGTAGGACTCTACTCAGAAGATGTGCGACAAAATTCTACGATTCCTCCGTTAGTCGCTAGATTAATTGGGATTGATGCTTTTTCCCAAGCTCTGACTAATCCTTTATTATCACCAAAAATCTTCAATCAAAATACTCTGTCACCTATCGGTTGGGAAATCTATCAAACTACCAACACCGTATCAGATTTAGTGAATCGCAACGTTCCCTCATCAGGTAAAAAGTACAATGTTACTTTTGACCTAAACAAAGCATAGTTGATTTGAGTTTGATTGATAGGAACAATTAGATCCCCGACTTCTTTAAGAAGTCGGGGATCTGAAATTCTCATTGTTTAATTTAATCCTTCTACTTATCTAGCAACTGAAAAATGAAACTATTTACTGAATATCCAGAACAAGAAGAAGCTAAATACTGCGCTCTGATGAGTGAGCTAGTCAAAAAGAATATGGATAATCTGTACAAAGGTGAAAAGCAAAAAATCGCCAAGAGAGACACTCACTCTAAAACCCACGCGGCTGTTCAAGGAACTTTAGAAATTTTTGACTTTGATGAAGCAGCAATTAAACAAGAATTGCGTCAACGTACTGCATTGCCTGAAGCTGAAATTCAAGGAATTTCCCTCAAACAAGGTTTATTTGCTCAAGCAAAACAATATCCGGTGTGGTTAAGATTTGCCAGTGGGGCTTTCTCTGTTAAAAATGATTATGAAGGCGATACACGCTCGATGGCAGTTAAAATTATAGGTGTAGAAGGAGAACGAATACCCCACAGTCATGAGTTACACACCCATGACATTATTGTTCATAATCATGATGTCTTTTTTGTAAGAACTATTAAAGACTTCTACAGCTTTTTTTTGACAATTTATCGAGCCGGGTTATTTCCACTTTTGAGGTTGTTGGTGCTAATTTGGCTCAAGTTACATCCCTACGAAGCTACTCTTTTACAAACAAGTTTCAAACGGTTTCCTAAAAGTTTACTTACAGAACGTTATTGGAGTGCTTCAGCTTATGCTGTGGGACTCAAATCAGATTTTGACCCATCCCAAGTAGGTCGATTTCCTGTAGAATACCCAGCAGTTATTAAATATGGGTTTGTTCCAGTTTCTAGTCAAGCACCTCATCAACTACTACCTCTAGAGTCGAGACCAGAAAGTGAGCTTCAACGTGTCAAAACTTCCGGTGCAGAGGATAATTATTACCGAGAAGATATTATGCAAGCTTTAGCCAAGCCAGATGCAGAATATACTTGGGATTTTCAAATTCAATTTCAAACCAAACCAGAAATGTCTGTTGATGATTCCACCATTGTTTGGAGTGAAGAAGAATCACCCTTTTTTACAATTGGTCGTCTGACAGTTAAACATCAAAAAGTCGATTCTCCCCTAGAAAATAATTTTGGTGAAAATCTCCGGTTTTCGCCAGGAAATGGTTTAGCCGTTCATCGTCCTGTTGGTGCAATTAATCGCTTACGTTCAATTGTGTATCCTATTGTGGCTAATTCCCGTCATACAAAACGCGGAGTCAAGTATCAAGAACCAACAATCGAGACAAAAGTTTAAAACTAGTAATTATAAAAAAAATATCGCTGTTATCCGCAGATAATAGCGACTTTCAACCTGAGTAATTACTTTTCCAGAAAATTGAGAAGATATAAATCTATGTAGAACTGTTATTTGTGAGCTTTGTTGCCAGCAGCAGCAGTAGATTTATTAATTAAATTTGTGGATTGAATACTGTAGCCTCCTATAAAATTTATTTTTAAGAAATGGCTTGTTAGTCTTCTCTAAAATGCAGGTTAAGACGGAAAACATCTTTTAATTTGAGAAGACTAAAGCCTTATCAACCTTGAAGCTAATTACTTAGCGAGAATGGAAATCTCATCAGTAACTTACAAACAAAACTATCGCAAAACAATGTGTCATTATTTTGTTCTGGATATAAATTTTTTGTGTCAAATTGGACAAAAATGACAAATTGTTTACTACCAATTTGCTAGATAGATGCTTAAACAAGACTCACAGCCAATAACTGTTCTGACATATCAAAATTAGATGTGACATTCTGCACATCATCTAAGCTTTCTAGAGTATCAATTAACTTGAGTAGCGATCGCGCCTGATCGGATTCTGTCACCTCGACATTATTACTGGGAATCCAGCGCAATTCAGCATCAGTGACTTTAAAGCCTTTGTCTTTCAGGGTTTTGTTGAGAATTTCTAAATTAGCAACCTCGGTGAATACTTCCGCCGTTTCATCTTCAGTCATTTCATAAGACTCAGCGCCGCCTTCTAAAGATGCTTCTAAAAGCTGGTCTTCATCAACCACACCCTGCACAACACACGCGCCTTTTTGGTCAAACATCCAGCTAACGCAACCAGTCTCACCCAAGTTACCGCCGTTTTTACTAAAAGCCACCCGTAAATCAGCCGCCGTGCGATTGCGATTATCAGTCAAGGCTTCAACTAAAATTGCCACACCACCGGGGCCGTAACCTTCGTAGCGAATTTCTTCCAGGCTATGGTTATCGCCGTTAAATGTACCTGCACCTTTAGCGATCGCTCGTTCTATATTATCATTGGGGATACCCGCCGCCTTTGCCTTTTCAATCGCTGTACGTAGTTGAAAATTCCCCGCCGGGTCTGGTACACCATTTCTCGCCGCCACAATAATAGCCCGCGATAACTGCGTGAAAGTTTTTCCTCTTTTAGCATCCACTACAGCCTTTTGGCGCTTAATATTAGCCCATTTACTATGACCTGCCATAACTTGTAACTATTTCCGCTATCTCCAAAGATTAGGATATACAAGTGAAGTATGAAGTGTGAAGTCTGAAGTATGAAGTATAGAAATTTAACTTTCATTCTTCAAGAGTTGCTATTCCCTGTTAAATTAATGATTCATCTTCTCCAGCGAATTTTGGCACGATTTTTGCGTACTAGTCGCATATTTAGGCGCAGAAAAAAGAAATTGCCACAATATCTTCAGCAATCACTGTTATTACTACTCATAGGCATAATTGCTTTAAGCGGATGTCAAACTCTGCGTTCTAGAGTAGAAGCAGGTAAGGTTACTCATATTACTTTATGGCATGGGGTGAATCCACCACCAAATCGAGATGTCTTACAAAAGTTGGTAGATAAATTTAACCAAACCCATAAAGATATTCAAGTAGAATCTTTATACATTGGGCAACAGGATCAGCAAACACCAAAAATTTTGGCTGCTGTTGTTGGCAATGCACCACCGGATTTATTGTGGTATAACCCAACTATTGCTGGACAATTGGTAGAACTAGGGGCGCTAATTCCTGTAGATGAGATGTTAGCAAATTCCCCAGTCAAAAACGAAATTGACCCAACTCTGTATGCTTCTATGGAATACAAAGGCCAGTTATGGTCGCTTCCTTTTGCTACCAATAACCTGGGCATTTTTTACCGTCCAAGTTTATTTAAAGCGGCGGGAATTACAAAAATTCCGCACAATTGGCAAGAATTTCGCCAAGTTGCCCAAAAATTAACTCGTGATTTTAACAATGACGGCCAGATAGACCAGTATGGAATGTTTCTGCCCTTGGGTAAAAGTGAATTTACAGTTTTTACTTGGTTGCCATTTATGTGGAGTAGTGGTGGTGAGTTGGTGACTGGTGATGCCCAAAATGCCGTAGGTGTGAGATTAACCGAAAATGCCGGAGCGATCGCAGCTTTACAATTTTGGCGTAACTTAATTACAGATGGTTCCACAATGTTATCTGCCCCAGAACGAGGTTATGAAACAGACCCCTTGTTATCTGGAAAAGTCGCAATGCAAATCAATGGCCCTTGGAATTTAGGGCAATTTCAAGCTACTAACGTTGATTTTGGTGTATTTCCCCTACCAGTGAACCAAAAACCTGCTACAAATATTGGCGGTGAAAATCTCTTCTTATTCAAAACCACACCAGAACGTCAAAAAGCAACCTTCAAATTTGCTGAATATGCCATGAGTGCCGATTTTCAAACAGAATTAGCTCTCGGAACAGGTTATTTACCTATTAATTTAAAATCTCGCCAAAGCGCCAAATATCAAGAATTTATCGAGAAAATACCCCAATTAAAAGTCTTTTTAGCACAGGCAGAGTATGGCCGTAGTCGCCCGATTTTTCCTGGTTACAATCGCATTTCCGATAATATCGGACGGGCAGTAGAGGCTGTATTACTGGGTAAACTTTCGCCAACAGAAGCACTTCAAACTAGTCAGCAACGGCTAGATTTAATCTTTAAATAACTCCAAAATCACCATAATCAAGGGAAAAATCTGAGCAGTGACATCTTCCGCTCAGATTTTGTTGGTGCTGTTCTGTGTCACTATTAACTTCAGCCATATTCACCAACTTTATGCAAAGTTGAAAAAATAATCTGTAAATTTACTCAACTGACTCTCACATACCATAAAACTTACGCAATAAGACGAAAAATCAATTACTTACTCAAACCCTCACACCCATTCTCCACAGACAACCTTTGTGCATATTGATATTGACGTTAGTCCTATAAATCAATTATGATTTTAGATTGTCTGTCTTATTCCTGCTCGGATCAGGTAGACACACCACAAAGGCTAACCACAGCGATTCATCAAGTTTAGATATTTCGCTTTCTCTACAAGAGATTTTTGTTAGCTACCTGTACGGCAACTCCAAGGACAATTTAATGACCTACGCAATTATTGAAACTGGCGGTAAACAAGTTAGAGTTGAGCCTGGTCGTTTTTACGACATTGAACTGCTAACTGCCCAACCAGACGAAAAAGTTACAATAAATTCTGTACTACTAGTACAACATGATGGTGGACTCAGCATCGGTCAGCCTCTAGTATCTGGGGCAACTGTAGAAGGAACTGTATTGCGCCATTTCCGAGGTCGCAAAGTCATAGTCTACAAAATGAAGCCGAAGAAGAAAACCCGCAAAAAACGGGGTCATCGCCAAGAAATTACCAGACTGTTAATTAACTCCATTACTCTCGATGGTCAGGTATTTACAGCATCGGAAGCGGCGGCTGTAGCTGATGATTCCCCTGCGGAAACCACTGCTGAATCATAAAAAAATAAACATAACAAGGAAATTATGGCTCATAAGAAAGGAACAGGTAGTACACGCAACGGTCGTGATTCTAATGCCCAGCGTCTAGGTGTCAAACGCTTTGGTGGTCAAGTTGTGCGTGCAGGTAATATTCTTGTACGTCAACGTGGCACAAAATTCCATCCTGGTAACAATGTAGGTATCGGTAGCGATGACACTTTGTTTGCCTTAATTGATGGCGTTGTCACCTTTGAGAGAAAAGGCAAATCTCGCAAAAAAGTTAGCATTTATCCAGTTGCTGCACCCACTGAAGCAGTAGCCAGCTAAATGCTTGCTAATTTGATTCATTAGCCAGAATAGTCGATAAAAAATGAGGGTTGGTTACTTCCACCCTCATTTATTTATCAATGAATGCAGGAGTTAGTATGTGAGATACCGCACCAGATTAAAAATTTGGTGGCTATGATTCAGGAGGAGTCTGAATCCCATAGCTGAATAAAAACCTCCTGACTTGAAAGTGCTGAGTGCTGAGTAAAAATGCTAGTCCCACTTTCATGCTTGGCTATGAAACTTGTTTCATTGGGACTGCCTTCTACCTCCTTCAACGCATAGATGTATATACAGCAAATTCTTCGTGGAGAATTGCACCGCAAGCTATACCTACCAATGAAAATAAGGATGTAATTAAAAAGGCTGACCTGCCATTAAATCCGGCTGTGTAAAAATCAATTTTTGCTAAGATTGCCGCCGCAATAATGAGTAAGGTATCAAGAAAGAGGCGAAACCAAGCAACCATCAGGAAAAATAAAAATGCCCCAAACACGGCAATAAAAAAAGTTTTGATACTCGACTCAAAAAATACACTAGAATAATTAGCCATTGCTAAAAAGGGAATGGCTAAACTTGATAGTAAAACTAATATCCCAACTACGATGACTATCCAAAGAGATAAAGGCATGTGTGCTTCTGATAACACCCAGCCCAGGGTACTATAACTAATCAGTACTAATAATAGTGATGTCCAAGGAAGGTTTTTGAAAATAGACATAAGTTGCTCTCGTTATAAATAAGTAAATTGATGCTTTAAATAAATTTTCCATGACCAAAAACTTCAACTGATGCAGCAGACTGCAAGTCAGTGAACTATATAGTTGAATTGTCAAAGCTAGATAGAAAGCATATTCTTATTCTGACTTCTGAAGTATCATATTCAACTACTCAGTTTTAATATTCGTGCATAAGTGCATAAACACAAAGACCTTTACTCTACCCCATACGGTGTTGCTCATCTGTCTTTTAGCCGACATGATCATACTTGTAGGAGTTGTGATGCTGGTGGGAGTAAAGGCGATCGCTCTCTTCCAGAAAGCTAGGTTAGTTTAAGTATATTTTGACGAGAATGACTTAGACTATATGTTTATCATCCTATTTTTACCAAACGTAATCAATAGGCCGTCCGCACATTCTATAAATTTCCCAAGAATTACAGTACAAACTAGTTAAATATTTTCGTAAACATTTGTAAACTGTTAGCAGCAGAGTAGCAAAGTATCACATCTGATTAAGGAATGGTCATGAAACAACTTGTTGTCGTTGAGCGTGTAAGCCTCATCGGTCATATTGTGTCAATGGTGTTTGGGTTAGTAGGGATATTATTGGTTGTACCCAATGCCGAACTGATTTTGAACTTGTCCGAATTTGGACAAACTGCGATGCAGTGGAGTATGGCTGGTGGTGGTGTAGTTTATATGATTTTGGGTGCAGCAGCTGTATTGTTGTATGCCTCGCGGACATTGGGTGTGGGTCGTGCTGTGGCATTTCTGCTGCCTGCTGTATTAATTTCTTTAACTAGTGAATTATTAGGAACCAGTACAGGCTTTCCTTTTGGTCACTATCAATATTTAAGCGGCTTGGGATATAAAATTGCTGGTTTAGTTCCCTTTACAATTCCCTTATCGTGGTTTTATTTAGGCTGTGTATCTTACTTGTTAGCTCGTGCAGGCTTAGAAGTAGATACAAAACCAAGCTTGTGGCGGCATATTAGCGCAATTGGCTTGGGTTCTTTGCTGCTAACCTCCTGGGATTTTGTGCTTGACCCAGCCATGAGTCAAACTACCTTACCCTTCTGGTATTGGCAACAACCAGGGGCTTTCTTTGGAATGCCTTATCAAAACTTTGCTGGTTGGTTAGGTACTGGCACAGTCTTCATGACAGTAGCAGCCTTATTGTGGAAAAACCAGCCAATTAAATTTGAGCGATCGCAACTAAATCTACCTTTAGTAGTCTACTTAAGTAACTTTGGTTTTGCTACAGTCATGAGCTTGGCTGCTGGTTTCTCTATTCCCGTATTGTTAGGTTTAGTTTTAGGTGTTACCCCCGCAATTACCTTGTGGTGGAAAGCATCAGCAGCAAATAATCAAGTAACCCTTGAACCAGCAACTAAAGAAGTTTCTGTAGCCAGCGTCAAAGTTGCTTTGAAGTAAGAAACTCTTGGCAATAGCCGGGGATAAAAGGGAAATTACTCTCAGTACCTAACCCCCAATTATTGATGAACAACTAGATCCCCGACTTCTTCAAGAAGTCGGGGATCTAAAACTGATTAAGCATAGTTCTTGAGGTTAAAAATATTCCAGTTAATTTACTTACAACCTAAAAATTACCGTTTTTGAGCATATTTAAGAGATTCATAGCTGAAAGTACAGATATTGTGGGAACCGTTCAATTATTATGGTCTATGATTGGCTTACTCCTAACAATGGGTGGCACATTTTTGGAAGCATATAGTATCACCTGGCCTTGGAGTTGGACTCAACATGGAATTCAAACCTTTTCTTTAGGTGTTAGCTTTCAAATTGGTGCCGTATTACTTGTAGGTTGTTTGGGAGGGCAGAATGCTGGGGCGCTCTCACAAATTGCGTACTTAGTTATGGGGTTAACTTTATTGCCTGTATTCTCCGAAGGTGGAGGTTTGGGTTATGTCCGACTGTCCCAGTTTGGCTATCTTTTAGGCTTTATTCCTGGAGCGTGGATTTGTGGATTTCTAGCGTTTAAAGCCAGGCCAAAACTAGAATCTTTGGCATTTAGTTGTATTTGTGGCTTGTTAACCATTCACTTGTGCGGTATTGCTTATTTGACCATGAGTTACTTTTTTCAGTGGCAAGGTACAGAAAATCTCTCCTTAATCCAAGCAATTCTGAAATACTCGTGGTTTGCCGTACCAGGACAATTAGTTGTCATTTGTGCTGTTACCTCAATAGCTTATTTATTACGCCATTTAATGTTTTATTAGTTATTAGTCCATTGTCATTTGTCCTTTGTCAAAAGCTAGTGACTAATGACCAATGAATAATGACGCTGAATTAACTCACTATGAATTTAAAAAATCGCCTGTTTTGGATTGCGGCCTTCACTGCTTTTTTCTTAGATCAACTGACCAAATATTGGATAGTACAAACCTTTAAATTAGGAGATACATTACCACTCATACCTGGAGTATTTCACTTTACTTATGTAACTAATACCGGTGCAGCTTTTAGTCTATTCAGTGGCAAGGTGGAGTGGTTACGCTGGTTATCTTTAGGAGTCAGTTTAGTATTAGTAGCCTTGGGTTTGTTCGGCTCAATGCTCAGTCGTTGGGATCAGTTGGGTTATGGTTTCATTTTAGGCGGGGCGATGGGTAATGGTATTGATCGCTTTGTTTTAGGCTATGTAGTAGATTTTCTAGATTTACGGTTGATTAATTTTGCTGTATTTAATATTGCAGATTCATTTATTAGTATAGGTATTGTTTGTTTGCTGATAGCCTCATTTCAAAAAACACCCACTACCCCCCGCAGAAGGTGATCTTAGTTTCTGGCGAAAGAGCAATCATAAAGACCGTAGGGGAGTAGGGGAGAGCTTGGTGTTATTGACTATCAACCAATGACTCTACTCAACTATGCTGTAAAAATTCTACCTTGGGTAATAAAGGGTCAGTAACCATTGCTACCCCAATAAAACCCCAGCGTTTGAGCAAACTGCTGATTTGGCCTCCAGGGAGAGACTCTACAGCAAAGCGGTTTGCTACCTCTGCTGCATGAGTATTGAGATAGCTTAAAGCATCAAAACTTTCTCGAAACAGTAATATGTAACCTAACTCTTCTGAGTTGGGACGTGCTGTTAAATAACGACCATCTGTTTTGGAACGCACTAGATAATAAACTTCGGAAAGCATATTGACAAAGGACGAATGACCATTGACTAAATTATTTAAGCGTCTAACTTAATTCGAGGATCGGCTACTTTTAACATTAAATCTGCGAGTAAGTTACCGACATTCAACAGCACAGCACTCATCACCAAACTCGCCATAACTAAGTATTGGTCTTTAGCGATAACCGCCTGTAAAGTTAACCTCCCCAAACCTGGCCAGTTAAAGAACTGTTCCGCGATGAATGCACCGCCTAATAAACTGGCTAACTCAAAACCCAGCAAAGTAATTAGGGGGTTAATAGCGTTGCGGAGTGCATGAACGTAAATGACGCGATTTTCTGGCAGTCCTTTGGCGCGGGCTGTTTGAATATAATCTTGACGCAGAACATCTAACAATTCCCCACGGGTAATGCGTTGCAAACCAGCAAAACTGGTGATACTTAAGGCAATTGTGGGTAGAATCATGTGCCAGCCGATATCAATAATTTTACCGAACCAGGATAAATCAGCATGATCAATGCTGGTCATACTACCGACGGGAAATAAAGGCGAGGTAAATTGAGCAAAGATTAATAAGAATAGTGCCGTGATAAAGCTGGGAAAGCCTTGTCCGGCATAACTAATGACTTGTAGGATGCGGTCTGTAGCGCGATTTTGCTTCACCGCCGCAACAATGCCCAAAGGAATAGCGATCGCCCATGTCACAATTAAAGAAGCGATCGCTAATAATAAAGTTGCCGGTACACGCTCCCACAACAGCGAAGCTACAGAACGCTGATAGACAAAACTGGTACCAAAATCTCCTCTAGTAAATATCCGCCATAACCACAATAAATATTGCTCAGGCCAAGACTTATCTAACCCAAACTGTCTTCTAATTTCCTCAATTCGTTCTGGGGAAATTTTGGGATTTTGGCGCAGAGTATCTACATAATCTCCTGGAGACAATTTGATGATGAAAAACGACAGCGCCGATGCCAACAATAATGTAAACAACGCTTGTAATACCCGTTTCACCACATAAATAAAAGTTTCACTCGTAATTAGCCGAATTAGCCAATCTCGACTGGTCTCCAAGGAAATTTTTGTAGCTGTCATTTTTATTTTGTCCTCTGTCCTCTGTCCTTTGTCCTTTGTTCTTTGCCATTAGTCAAATGACTAACGACCAATGAACGCCAGTTGCTACAAGTCGGCGAAGCCGACGACAGTCGCTTTAAGTCGGGAAACCCGCCCATCGCGCTGTCTCTCCAACACACTGGCTCCTAATGACCATTGACTAATATTCAATTAACGAGATAATCGGCAAATTGGGGAGATTATTCCGCCCTTGTAAATCCCGTAGCTCGATAATAAACCCAAAACCTACGAGTTCACACTCAAGCTTTTGAACTAACTTGGCTGTTGCACCGGCTGTACCACCTGTAGCAATTAAATCATCCACAATTAAAACGCGGCTGCCTGGATGCAAAGCGTCTTGGTGCATTTCCAAGCAGTCAGTACCGTACTCTAGTTCATATTCAATGGAGTGAACAGCTGCGGGTAACTTGCCTTTTTTGCGGACGGGAATAAATCCAGCGCCTAATTTATAAGCAAGGGGAGCGCCAAAAATAAATCCCCGTGACTCCATCCCAATCACATAATCTGCTTGGAATCCTGCTGCATTGCATTTTTCTGTAAAAAAGTCAATAGTATATCGCAGTCCTTCGCGATCGCGCAGTAGAGTAGTAATATCTCGAAATAAAATACCAGGCTTGGGATAATCGGGAATTTCACGAATTAAAGATTTTAAGTCCATAAACAGTTAGAAAATAGGGAATAGGTCAAGTATGAAGTGTGAAGTGTGAAGAAGAATTCAGAAGTCAGAACTCAGGAGTCAGAATAAATTTTTCATTCTGGATTCTGGATTCTGAATTCTGGCTCCTGTTCCCCAGTTATGGATGCTTGATTTTAAGCGGGAATCTACTAGGGGTGAGAGACTGAAGCAGAAAATATAGTATTTTCCCACTCCAGACTTCATACTTTAAACTTCAGACTTGAAAAATCGTACACTATAATGTCATACGCTGGATTTGAGGCTCTAGTATCATCATCCATTGACGATAGTGAGAATCTACACCAAGCTTAAATTATGGAATGGTACTCAATACAAGAAGGTAAACTGATGCTGTAAAAAGGGAAATTTAGGTATATGAGAGCTTTGGAGTAGAACAAGTTAAGTCATGTATACGTCAGGTATTATGGCTACTGCCACAGGTTTAATGTTATTTTTTGGCTACTTATCTTAAATTTAGTTGTACTAGTGTATCTAGTCTGTTGGAAGCGCACAAGGTAATTTATAGAATGAATGTCTCCGCGAGCATAACGCCGTTCAACAGTCCCGCACCTGCATCAACGCCTATGATTCTGGATACGTTACCAGATCCGGCGATCGCAGGACAAGGATGTCCGCCCAGAACTCGGCTACAAATCGACCTCATCTTATTGGCCATTGAAGCTTTAGAACTCGGTGGTTCCGAAGCAATTTTGGCCTTTGCAGAAGAGTTGGATTTAAAAGATATTATTAAAAATCGGGTAAATTTATGGCGGATGCGTAGCTCTAACCCCATGCGCCGCGCTAATATCCGCAGACCCTTAACAATTATAGAAGCCAAGGCTTTAGTAGTTATTGCTTGCTACATTGCACGGCGGTTAACCGTGGTCATCCGTCAAATGCTGATGATATATCAGCAAATGAATGAAAAACAAATCCCCCTGGAACAAAATTTGCGTTTATCTAATTACCTAGAACGCTTTCGAGTGCATTTTAAAAGCAGAATGAATGCGCGGCGTTCTGGGGTACTAGCATTAACATCTGATGAAAAATTAGATGAGTTAGCCATTAATTTGTTAGAAAAACTTCTATTTTGTACTGGTACGGCCGGAATGCAGCGATTCTGGATTAGTCTTTTTGATGGGGAAGTGGAATGAACATTCAACGGAAATACAGTTTACCTAACTGTACGTTGCTTTTAGAGGGTTTAAGCGATGCTTCCAGGGCAGCACATTTACAAGAACTCCGCCCAGAATTATCGATATTGGTCAATGTAGAATGCTATATATCTGGTTATAAGCAGCCTCTAGTGGGAGGTCGAGAATTTTTTGAAAGTTTGGTGAGGGCTGTGAGTGCTTATGGACAAGAATTTTTAAGCAATATCCCCAACCCCCAAGCCCATAACCAAGACTCAGAATTAGTAGAACTGCAAAAAATTGACCATAACCGTCATCGGCTAATTGTACATTCTGAAAGCAGTACTGAAGCTTTGGGTTCTCAGGCAAATAAATCACCGATTCAAATTGATATGAATACGGTGCAGTTATTTGATTTAGTAGAAGCAGTAGATCAATTTTTTGCCGATACCCAAACCCTACCGGAGTTAGCCCTAGAATTACAACCAATACCCCGACGCTACAGTGGTGCTAGTGAACTTGTCGTCAAGCAAGCACTACCAGCCAGTATTGGAGTTGCGAGTGTAGCTGTTGCGGCGGTTGCTTTTAGTTTGATTCCACCCCCCCAAGTTCGCACACCAGAAGCGCAACCAGAAACCCAAAGCAGCGCCACTCCCACACCAACGACAACTGCTGTCGCCACCCCTACTACAGAAGCAACGCCCCTAGCCAGCGCCACACCGACAGCGACACCCAGCGCCATTCCAACTACAGCCGCCACAGCACCCCCAACCACAGATTTAGAAGCCCTATTAAATACAACAGCCGAAATTACTGACCCATCTCAACTAAGGGCTTTAAATCGTCAGGTGTGGAATCAAATTGACCCGGCTTGGAGCGATCGCTCGACCGTCAAGGAAGATTTAGTTTATCGTGTTGGTGTAGCTGGTGATGGTGCGATCGTTGGTTATAAGGCAGTAAATCAAGGTTCAAATGAAGGCATTAATTTCACTCCACTACCAAAACTGCTTTACAACCCGGCAAAACGTTCGGCAATTAATAATGAACCCATAGCCCAATTTAAAGTAGTGTTTACTAACAAAGGTGTGTTGGAAGTTAGTCCTTGGCGCGGTTATGCAGGTACACCACAGGTAGTAGGCCGGAAAATTACAGACGCTAACACCGTTAAAGAATTAAACCAAAAGCTGTACAACACAATTCGCCAAAACTGGAAAGGTACTCCCAGCTACACCAAGGATTTACGCTATCGAGTCGCCATCAATAAAGATGGCATCATCGCTGATTATGAACCATTAAATCAAGTTGCCTTTGATCATTTCCGTGAAACACCATTGCCAAATATGTTTCAATCAGTTTATGGTTCCAATGGTGCAGCACCAGACAACCAAGAACCTCTAGCGCATTACCAAGTAGTGTTTAATCCTAATGGCAAACTAGAAGTTACTCCTTGGAAGGGGTATCAGTGACGGGTGATAGGTTACAGGTGAAAGAGAAAACTAAATGTAGATTGGGTGGAACGTAGACACCCGAAGGGTGGCTTCCCACAGGGTAGTGAAACCCAACAAAATCTGGGTTTTCGGTTGTGGAAATATACCATTTTAGATTAGGACTTACGCAGTGAGACGAAAAATCAAGGGTTTTGGAAAGGGTGTAAGGATATAGAGGTATAGAGGTGTACTTATTCAAAACCCTTACACTCCTACATCCAGTTTTCACAGACAATCTTTGCGCGTAAGTCCTGTTTTTGACATGGGTAAGTTTTAACTACGCCTTACCAGACAAGATATGAATTTCAACTGAGTTTGGGAATACTAAATTCAGCATTGAATATACGTATGGCTTTTTTACACGGAATTACCAAGATTTTTGTCCGTAAAAACTCTGGCACCAATTCATCTGTCAGCCCACAACCAGCAAAACTAAAAACGCTGGCGGAGTTAGAACAGGAAATAGCAAAACAAGGGCAAATTAGTAGGATATCTTCTCCACAACAACCCCGCAAAAGCAAAAAAGGTATAGGTAGCAAGCTAATTTGGCTCACCATACTAATTGGCATTCCCGCAGGTATAGTTTGGGTGGCAAATCAGCCAGAACCGACAATTCGCCGGACTGTAGTGCAGAAAGCACCTTTGTTGTTGCTTCCCAGTTACATCAATATAGAACAACATTATCGGCAAGCCTTGACATCTCTTGAGCAAGCCGAATACTTGATTGAAAAACCAACCAGCGCCGCAGATTTAGCCTTGGGTGAACAACAACTGCAACAGACAAAAATCCATCTGAATAACTTGCCAACGGTTTTTGGTAACGATTGGCCAGAATATAAATATTGGTGGTATGACTGGCGGTTCAGTGTTTATGGTTTGAATGCAGCGCGTCGTCAAGTAGGACAATTAGAAGCCAAGGTTTTTCAAGAAAAAAATGCTCAAACCCTGCTAACTGAGAATAATCAGGCATTATTGAATGCAAAACAGCAGTATCAACAGGCTACAACAATCACAGACAAAAAGTCAGCGATCGCAGCTTGGCGTGCTGCACTGGATAAACTAGAAGAAATCCCCGGTGAAACCTTAGCCGGAAAAACTGCTCAAACTCAACTAGATGGCTACAAACGAGAATTTCAGGAAGTTGTGGGATTAGCCGCAGGCAATGAACGCATCAGTACTTTAATTACCGCCGCCCAACAATTTTCTTGGCAAGCCGCAAAAGCCGGACAAAATCCACCACATACCGTCACCGAATGGCAACAAATAGAAAATTTGTGGTCAGAAGCTATTGAACGCTTAAAACAAGTTCCTTCCTCAGATTTATTAGGTTATGCCGAAGCCCAAAAGCTGTTAGCAACTTATGAAACTAATTTGGGTCAAGTCAAAATCAGACGACAAGCTGAAGCTGATTCTGTGCAAGCATTAGCCAGGGCGCAACAAGAAATAGAAAACCTAGTCGCATCTTTGCCTAATGACCCCAAAAATGTCGATCGCAATCGCGTCATTAGTCAATTACACAGTATTATCAATCAATTAGAAAAAGTCGAAAAAGGCACAACTGTTTATTTAAAAGCCCAAGAGTTGCTATTATCTGCCAATAATAAATTCAAGCAATTCCAGTAAGCTCGAAATTTAGTTGATTTTTTTCAAAAAAATAGCAGTTTGCATATTCTCAGAATCTTGTAGAGACGTTAAATCCAAAGCAATAAGGTTTAGTTAGTCATTTTTTCTTCTCTTCGCGCTCTTTGCGCTCTTTGCGGTTCGTTCAAAAAAATGACTTTAACAAAGAGTTTTAGTCTTAACTGAACTGTATTGACATATAATGTTTCTCACTCTAGTGAGGTACAAGCAAGAATAATTAACCGCAGATGAACGCGGATAAACGCAGATGGAAACAGATAAGTTTGTACCTCAGTAGACTAGGAAACGCTATATAACGTTTCTACAACTTGGTATCAAGACTTCAAATCGAGTAATCCTTCTTCCTTCAATTTAGGATTAAACCGCATTTGTAATTGCAACCCACGAGATTCTAAAATTTTGAAAATTTCTGCTTCTACCCTTCGCGCCACATTCTTGATAATTTTGATTTGTGCCAACTCATCATTAACAGGATTGTTATAACTCGCTTGTTCTTCTACTGTCATTAAATTTTTGACATTAATAGGTTGTGTCCATTTCTCTTTATTGTCACCATTGCCCGCAGGTATTGTGCCATTTTCAACAATCCAAGCATTTTCAATATTTTCTAAAACTGTCCGACTAGGACGTTCAATAGTTTGTACCTTCACCCAATAGCATTGTTCTGGTTGACGCACTAAATGTTGTTGCAAACTAGAATAAACATCACGAGAATATCCGACAAACTGTAGCAATTGATCATGATTAAAAATTGCATACACACCTATTTTTCCTTGAAATATTTCCGGGAGTTTTCCCTCTGCATCAATGTAAGGAAAATATTCTAGATTTGTTAAAGACGGATTATTTATTTCGTTATTCATATATAAAATATTGTTAATTTCAATTTTCTACAAAACAAAATTCATCGGCGTTTATCGGCGGTTAATTTTCTCTTGTAATTCATTCCCATGAAAATTACTATATAACAGTCGAAGCATAGTTTAAGACTATGTTTGTGGATAAAACATAATTTTCTCAAAATAGTCAAAAAAAAGGCAAAAGAAACTTGTCTCTTGCCTTTCTTAACTAATTATTCACTGACGATTTACATATCGAAATCATCATCTTCATCAACTTCCTCGTATTCATCCTCTTCATCATCAGGTATGAGGTCGTGGACTTCATGAACTCCGTCGATAATTAAATCATCTTCATCCAAAATTGATCCTGTGCGTCGGCTACCATAAGTACCTTCAGTCAGAGAAGGTGCATCTAAATTGTAGGCGCGGGCGGTGCGATCGTCTAACACCATATCCAGAGGATCATCAACTTCATCCAAGACACTGGTAGTATCCAAAGTTGAGTAATCATCGATCGCACCCGGTTCATCATAGGTATTGTACCCAGTACCCGCCGGAATCAAGCGTCCGATAATTACGTTCTCTTTCAGACCCCGCAGCCAGTCAGATTTACCCTCAATTGCTGCTTCCGTCAATACCCTGGTTGTTTCTTGGAAGGATGCAGCCGAGATAAAGCTGTCTGTATTCAAAGATGCTTTGGTGATACCTAACAATACTGGTGTGTATTGCGCTCTTGCACCACCAGTAATAGCCATTGCTTCGTTAACTTGTTCAACTTGGCGCAGTTCCACCAACTCACCAGGAAGCATGGTAGTATCACCACCATCATCAATCCTCACTTTGTTGGTCATCTGGCGGACAATTACTTCAATGTGTTTGTCGGCAATATCAATCCCTTGGGACTGATAAACTAACTGCACTTCGTTCACCAAGAATGTTTGAACTTTCTGTAGCGCATGGCTGGCGCAGGCGTAGACTCCATCCTCAGAACCCAAGCTGAAGAAGATTTCTAGAATTTCGTGGGGGTTGGATGGGCCATCTGTAATGGGTTGTCCGGCTGTTACGTGATAACCATCAGGTACGATCAAGTTTTGTCCAGGGCCAAGCTGATAGTCGGTGACTACACCATTGGATTCCACAACTTTAACAGCGATCGCTTCATCGCCATCACCATAAACCACCTTGACTTCTCCGCCACGACGTACCAAAATACATGCTTCTTTTGGTTTGCGTGCTTCTAGAAGTTCTTCAATCCGTGGCAAACCTTGAATGATGTCTCCGGTTTTGGCGCGTTCAAAGACCAACAGCACCAAGTTATCACCGCGCTGTACCAAATCGCCGTCTTCTATTTGCAACACCGCACCAGGACTGACTCGGTAAGGACGACCAGAGCGAATTGTCACCCGATAATTCTGGGTACTGAGGGCTGATTCATCACCAGCAGCTGCGGGAGGCGCATTCTTCACCTCTACAACTTCCCCAGATTCTTCCGCAAATACACCGGGGGCGATTTCTGCACCTTCTACGAGCAAATTGCCGACTTTCACCTTCGGTTGTGCAGCAGTTGTGACGGTGTTCATATCGCTGTGACGCAATACTAAGCAACGGCGTACAGTTTCTGTGCCTTTTTGGACACCGCGCACAATCCCGCCTTCTTTACACAAGATTTGGGTACGTGCAACTACAGCCCCAGGGGCAATAGTATCGCCATCTTTGACTTCCAAACTAGTTTGGGTACTACCTTGGGTAGCATCAGCTACAATGTCCCGGCGAATTACTAATGATTCCAAAATCACTAGCTGCAAGCGTTGGATTTCTGAGTCTTCTGCGTCAGGAATCAATTCAATATCAGCTGCTAACGGCGAAGCATTGTGGTCTTGTTCGCCTTCTTGCTCAATTTCCAACACTAGCTGAGTCCGCAGTAATTCCACACCTTCCACAGATTTGACTCGCTCAGAATCTTTGTAAGGTAGGCGCTGTACGGCGCGTAATTGAATTGAACGTCCGGTTTGCTGACTTACAGATGTTGTTGAAGGTACATCTGGGGTATTAGGTACAGCAAATTCCACTACAGGACGGCTTAACAATGCTGGGCCTTCGGGAGATTCTACATACTGGATGTAGCGCAACTCAGTAAAGGTTTGTCCCAACAGTTCTTCCCCTGGCTGGACAAAGGTGTTATCTCGCCCAATCACTGCTTCTGGATCATCCACCATCAGCAGTTCGCCGGGTTTAACCACTACTTCCCGCAGAATGTCGTTTTTCTGGGTGACTTCGACGACACCACTGTTTTGACAGAAGATATCTTTGACGACTTCAGAACCTGCTTCGACAAACTGACCATCTTCTACCAACAGCAGCGAGATATCTTTGTTAACTTCGTGGGTTTCTTCGGGAATCCACAGGATGGTACCGCCCTGTACTACTTCATAACCTTGTTTGGCTTTGCCTTTCTTCTGGACTTCTAGCCCAGCGAATTTCAAAAAGCCACCAGTGGTTGTGCGATAGCGGTCATCAATTAATTCCGCAACTACTTGACCATTCTGCACTTTTGTGCCTGGGGTAGCCCGCAGGTTAAATTCCTGGTTGTTCCCAGTGGTAATTAAGTAGTTGTTGCGTCCTTGAGAACTGTTAACAGTAACTGCTGCTTGGTCTAGAACCACCGAAGCGGTGATGATTTCAATTTCTCTGGTACTCTTGCCGGGGGTAGCTTCGGGTAAACGCACTACACCACCATGCTGACTGGTGAGTTTGGTTTCCGCTAACACACCGTTGCTATCGATGCGATCGCCATTATTCACGACCAATTCTGCACCAGGGGGCAAGTTATAAACTTCCCCAGATAAAATCCAAATCAAACCACCTCTAGCGGCTGTGGTTGTGGTGTTACCTTGGCGGTCGGTTTTTTGTTCCGCCACCACATCGGCAAATTTCACTTCTCCAGCCAAGTCCGAGGCCACATCTTTCACCGCTTTTTCAGTGTTGGCGCGAGTTGTCCGTCCCCCAATGGCGACTTCTGCCAATAACTGACCTTGTTTTACCTGTTGACCATCAGTGATGTATAGTGTGGAACCTTGGGTAACTTGAATTTCTTGGTTAACAGGAGTTTCGCTACCTTCTTTTTTGGGTTCTAAAATTAAGATGCCGTTCGCTTCCACGTACAAAGCATCTTCCCCGTGGCGTGTACGGTAAGGTCTTGTCCGCAACTTGCGAGGAATCTTGACTGTCCCAGCCATTTTGGAGCGTACTTGTTGAGCAACTTCCCCAGTGAATACCCCACCAGTGTGGAATGTCCGCATGGTTAGCTGAGTACCGGGTTCACCGATACTTTGCGCCGCAATGATCCCCACCGCTTCCCCCAGGTCTACCATCTTGGCGTGCGCCAAACTCCAGCCGTAGCAATGTTGACATACAGAACGGGCGGCTTCACAGGTAAGAGGCGATCGCACCACTACTTGTGTTACCCCAGCTTTTTGAATTATTTTTGCCAAGTCATCAGAAATGGGGGTGTTGCGTGGTGCTATTACTTCTTTGGTTGTAGGATGCACTATATCCTCTCCCACTACCCGTCCCATCAAGCGCGTTGCCAGAGGAATCAAGGTTTTGCTACCTTCCGTCATCGACTGTAGAGCTAGACCTCTGCTAGTACCGCAATCGAATTCTCGAACAATCACATCCTGGGACACGTCCACCAGACGGCGTGTCAAATAACCAGAGTCAGCCGTCCGCAGCGCCGTATCTACCAAGCCTTTCCGCGCACCGTAAGAAGAAATAATATATTCTGTAACCGTCAAACCTTCCCGGAAGTTGGTTTTAATTGGTAAGTCAATAATTTCCCCTTGAGGATCTGCCATCAGTCCCCGCATCCCTACCAACTGACGAACTTGGGAAATATTACCCCGCGCTCCCGAAAACGCCATCATGTACACAGAGTTGAGGGGATTGGTTTTTTTGAAGTGAACCACCACCTCATCTTTGAGAGCTTCACTCGTACCGTTCCAAGTATCAATTACTTTTTGGAAACGTTCTACTTCTGTGATTTCGCCCCGTTGATAACGAGCTTCTGTCGCCCGAATTTCTTCTTCGGCGGCTTCCAAAAGACTGCGCTTGCTTGGTGGTACCATCAAATCATCCACACTGATGGAAACCCCAGCCCTAGTAGCGTAGCGGAAACCTAAATCTTTGAGTTTGTCCGCCATCACTGCGGTTCGCGCCGTACCGTAGTTGGTAAACGCCCAAGAAATCAAATTTCTCAGTTGACCTTTATCAACTACACGATTGCGAAAAACTTTTTTTTCGTTAGTCATTAGTCATTCGTCCTTAGTCAATAGAAGTCAAAAGGCAAAAGTAAAAAGGTAAAAAAGTTCTTACTTTTGCTTTTTGCCTTTTTACTTTTAACTTACTAGTGCTTCCTGAATTGCCTTGTTGTAAATGACGCGGCCAGGTGTTGTGCGTATGTACTGAGAAATCAAATTTCCTTGGGAGTCTTCTCGAACTCGGCGGAACTTATACAGTAATGTCCGGGTACCGTCATCGTTATTGGTTACTTCCAAAGGTTCTGTATCAGGTTGATCTGATTCAACCTCACCATCAAACCGCACGTAGATATAGGCGTGTAAGTCTACTTGCTGTTGCTCAAAGGCCATAATTACATCTTCGAGGGAAGCAAAGTATTTACCAGCGCCTTTTGTCGCGTGGGGATTTTCTGCGGTCAGGTAGTAAGCCCCCAAAACCATATCTTGGCTAGGTGTAATGATTGGTTTACCTGTAGCTGGCGACAAAATATTATTAGAAGCCAACATCAACAACCTTGCTTCCGCCTGACTTTCCAAAGAAAGTGGGACGTGTACCGCCATTTGGTCGCCGTCAAAGTCAGCGTTAAACGCCGGACAAACCAAAGGATGTAATTGAATGGCTCGTCCTTCCACCAAAATTGGTTCAAAAGCTTGAATCCCCAGACGGTGTAGTGTGGGTGCGCGGTTGAGCATCACTGGGTGTCCTTCGATCACCTCTTCTAACACATCCCAAACACTTGGGTCAGAACGAGAAATCAGCTTTTTCGCCGCTTTAATGTTATTCACCATCCCGCTACGAATTAAGCGGTTAATCACAAACGGTTGAAATAACTCGATCGCCATTTCTCTCGGTAAGCCGCACTGGTGAATATTCAGTTTCGGACCCACCACAATTACTGAACGTCCAGAGTAGTCAACCCGTTTACCTAACAAGTTTTGTCGGAAACGTCCTTGCTTACCCTCAATAATGTCAGACAAAGATTTTAGTGGTCGGTTATTAGCACCAACTACCGTCCGACCCCGACGACCGTTATCAATCAGCGCGTCTACTGCTTCTTGCAGCATCCGCTTTTCGTTCCGCACAATAATTTCTGGTGCCAAAATCTCCTGTAGGCGTGCCAGACGGTTGTTGCGGTTGATTACACGTCTGTATAAATCATTCAAGTCGCTGGTTGCAAACCGTCCACCATCAAGTTGCACCATTGGACGCAAGTCTGGCGGAATCACGGGTATGACGGTCATCACCATCCACTCTGGTTTAGAACCCGTCGCAATGAAGTTGTCAATTACCCGCAGCCGTTTAATCAGCTTGGCGCGTTTTTGACCTTTAGCTGTGCTAATTTCTTCCCGCAGGCTTTCTGCTTCTTGCTCTAAATTAATATCAGCTAACAAGCGCAGCAGTGCTTCTGCACCAATGCCAACCTCTACCCCTTGTAAGGTAGAATCTTCGCTGTAAATTTGGTCTTCAATTTCCAACCACTGGTCTTCACTCAGTAGTTGCTTGTAAGTTAAAGTTTCGGCATTACCAGGGCTGAGAACAACATAAGAGTTGAAATACACTATTTGTTCTACATCCCGCAAAGGCATATCCAACAGGATAGCAATATAACTGGGGATGCCTTTGAGATACCAAACGTGAGCTACAGGTGCAGCCAGTTTGATATATCCCATCCGGTGGCGACGCACTCTAGATTCGGTGACTTCTACCCCACAACGTTCACAAACAATGCCTCTGTGGCGGACTCTCTTGTACTTACCACAGTGACATTCCCAATCTTTTGCGGGGCCAAAGATGCGCTCACAAAATAAGCCATCCATCTCTGGCTTTAAAGTCCGGTAGTTGATCGTTTCTGGTTTGGTGACTTCACCTACTAACTGACCATTAGGTAGGGTGCGTTCGCCCCATTGCCGAATGCGTTCTGGTGATGCCAAACCGATTTTTACGTAGTCAAACTGATTAGTTTGGGCTGCTCTCATACTTAAGTGTTGAGTTACAAGTAAAGTATTCAGTTAAAAGTAATCAATCAAGAGATTTCTAAGCTGTGAGTGCGAATACTGAGGTATTAAATACTCAGCACTCAGCACTCATTACTCTCTATTCGTCGTCATCTAACGATTCACGGGAGAGAGATTCGTAAGTTGGACGTGGTGGTGTACGTCTGGCTGACTGGTCTGCCATTAAATCAACTTCCACATCTAAAGAACTACCATCAGCTTGGGTTTCTACTTTATGAACCGCAATATCTAACCCCAAGGATTGCAATTCTCGCATCAACACCTTAAAGGATTCTGGTGTACCTGGTCGGGGAATTGCCTTACCTTTAACGATCGCATTTAAGGCTTCATTTCGTCCCTGCATATCGTCGGATTTCACTGTCAGCAATTCCTGTAAGGTGTAAGCTGCACCAAAGGCTTCCAACGCCCACACTTCCATTTCCCCAAATCTTTGACCACCTTGTTGAGCTTTTCCGCCCAAGGGTTGCTGTGTAACCAAGGAGTAGGGGCCTGTAGAACGAGCGTGAATCTTGTCATCGACCAAATGCACCAGTTTCAGCATATAAGCTACACCAACGGTCACAGGTCGATCAAAGGGTTCGCCGGTACGTCCATCAAACACCATGATTTTGCCGGGGTCATCGGGGTTATATACCCAGTCTCTACCTGTTTCGTCCCGTGCTTCTTGCAATTTGCCATGCACAATGCGGCGGGATGATTCTTCCCCATACATTTCATCAAAGGGAACTATCTTAAAGCGCACACCCAAGGTATGACCAGCCCAGCCCAACAAACACTCAAATACTTGTCCGACGTTCATCCGGCTGGGTACGCCCAAGGGGTTGAGTACGATGTCTACTGGGGAACCATCTGGTAAGTAAGGCATGTCTTCCAGTGGCAAAATCCGTGAAATAATCCCTTTATTACCGTGGCGACCCGCCATTTTATCCCCGACTTGGATTTTCCGCTTCTGGGCGACATACACCCGTACTACCATGTTGGCTCCCGGTGGTAGTTCATCTCCTTGTTCACGAGTGAACAAGCGAACATCAACTACACGACCTTTTTCACCGTTTGGTACACGCAAGGAGTTATCCCGCACATCCCGTGCTTTTTCCCCGAAGATGGCACGTAAGAGTTTTTCTTCTGGTGGTTGGTCGGATTCACCTTTGGGTGTAACTTTACCGACTAAGATATCGCCTGATTCTACCCAAGCCCCAATGCGGATAATGCCTTGTTCGTCTAACTGGCGTAAAGCATCTTCCCCAACGTTGGGAATTTCTCTGGTGATTTCTTCTGGGCCGAGTTTGGTTTGCCGAGCCTCAATTTCATATTTTTCAATGTGAATTGAGGTGTAAACATCATCTTGTACCAACCGTTCCGAAATCAAAATTGCGTCTTCGTAGTTATAGCCTTCCCAAGGCATATAAGCGACGACAATATTTTGCCCCAGTGCCAATTCACCGCCTTCGGTGGAGGAACCATCTGCTAGTACTTGTCCAGCTACTACTCGTTCCCCAATCCGTACCAAGGGTTTTTGGTTCAAACAGGTATCTTGGTTAGAACGTTGGTATTTAGAAACGGTGTATCTAATTTCCGGTGCATTTGGTTTGGGACGCACGCGAATTTCTGTCGCGTCTACGTAGGTAACATCTCCGTCTGTCCGGGAAACAATCACCATCCCGGAGTCTCTCGCGCCTTGGGCTTCCAAACCAGTTCCCACTAGGGGGCGTTCTGGTTTCAGCAAGGGTACTGCTTGACGTTGCATGTTAGAACCCATCAGCGCCCGGTTCGCGTCGTCATGTTCCAAGAAGGGAATCATACTAGTTGCCACCGATACAATTTGTACTGGGGAAACCGCTACGTAGTCTACCTGCTCTGGGGTCGTGGTGGAGAATTCTTGGCGGTAACGGACTGGTACTTGTGGCCCAATAATTAAACCATTTTCATCTACAGGTATGTCTCCTGGTGCTACCCGCAGGTCATCTTCTTCATCGGCGGTCATGTAAACAGGAGGTAAATCAAACCTTACCCGTGCATTCTCTACTGGACGGAATGGTGTTTCTAAGAAGCCGTACTGGTTAACACGCGCATGGGTTGCCAAGGAACCAATCAAACCCGCGTTGGGGCCTTCAGGAGTTTCGATGGGACAAATCCGTCCGTAGTGGGAGGGGTGAATATCCCGCACCGCAAACCCCGCCCGTTCACGAGTCAAACCGCCAGGGCCTAAAGCTGATAGTCGGCGTTTGTGGGTCAGTTCAGCCAGGGGATTGGTTTGATCCATGAACTGACTTAATTGGCTGGAGCCAAAGAATTCTTTAATGGCTGCGACTAGAGGTTTGGGGTTGACCAGAGATGCTGGTGTCAAAACTTCGGCATCAGATACGGTCATCCGTTCCCGAATAATCCGTTCTAAACGATTCAAACCCACCCTGACTTGGTTTTGCAGCAATTCGCCCACGCTTCTGACTCGGCGATTACCCAAGTGATCAATATCGTCTATGCTACCAATATCGTATTCCAGGTTGATGAGGTAATCGACGGCTGACAAAATATCACCAGGGGTCAGGACACGCATGGTATCGGGAACTGACAACCGGAGTTTTTTGTTGAGTTTATAACGACCAACTCTACCCAAGTCATAGCGTTTGGGATCGAAGAAGCGAGAATCTAATAGTTGCTGTCCACCTAATACGGTTGGTGGTTCACCGGGACGGAGTTTGCGATACAACTCCATCAGGGCTTCTTCTTCTGAGAATTGCCCTTCTTTTTCGATGGTTTTTTGGAAATATTCTGGGTGACGTAGGGCATCAAAAATTTCGTTATCTGATAAACCCAAGGCTTTGAGAAGTACTTGCGCTGAGAGTTTCCGGGTTTTATCGATCCGTACCCACACCAAATCGTTCCGGTCGGTTTCAAATTTCAGCCATGCACCCCGGTTGGGGATGAGGCTGGCAGAATATGTCCGCCGACCGTTTTTATCGATTTCCGATTTGTAGTAAACTCCAGGCGATCGCACAATTTGGTTGACAATTACCCGCTCGGCTCCGTTAATAATGAACGTGCCGCGATCGGTCATTAACGGCAAATCACCAATAAATACTTCTTGTTCTTTAATGTCCCCTGTTTCTTTGTTCAACAGGCGCGTGGGGACATACATTTGCACTGCGTAAGTACTATCCCGCCGTTTTGCTTCCTCTACGCTGTACTTCGGCTCCTTAAGTTTATAGTTATGTCCTAAAAAATGCAGTTCTAATTTGCCTGTGTAGTCTGTAATAGGACTAAAGGAGTTCAGTTCTTCTATTAACCCTTCTTCTAAAAACCAGCGAAAGCTTGATCGCTGAATTTCAATCAAGTCGGGCAACAAAAAGGCGGGTTCCATATATTTGTCGTTATTCATGCCTCTACCTTTGTCAACCTGGTTAAACTTTTAGAGGACACTGCTAGGGGATGATGCTTGATCCGCGTCAGTGTCCGTAGCCATTGGGGAACTTCTCCTTGTGCCACCTGTTATTAATTCATGCTGATAACCGCAGCATTTTTTTAATCTGGACAGGGTGATTTTGACAAGGGGGGTAAACGCCCTTGCAAGCTATTAATAGCGGTTATAACCCAGCTATTAACTTGATTTCTCAACGACAGGTTGAGAGAGTTCTGCCTTTGATTTACTTTCCTCACTTCCCCTCCAAAGCGCGTAAGTAGCTTACGCAGCTCAAAATTTTTGCATCTTAAATCTTTAAATTAAGCACGCTTATCTTCACGGCAATATCAAAAGATAATGATAATCGGCCGCGTGATGCTGGCTTTGAATCAAAATGGCTTTATTTTGGTGGGTTTTACTCACAAGACAAGTACTTTTAACAATTTTCTATAGTTTTAGATACAAAGCAGGGTATATTTTGCCAAATTTTATCTCAATGTCGGTTGCTATGGTGATTCATTGATTCCGAGCATCCGTGTGTGGAGAGTGGAGGATGGTCAAGTTGATAACAATATATTAAGCTTAAAAGTCTTTGGTTTCTTCCTTTATCATTATGACGCAAGCAAAATGTTTTGGAGGCATTAATATTAGCATATTTTTATCCTCCTGAATTTTTTTATCTTGGTACACACCCGACAATTGCAACAGTTAATTACTTAAAGAGCCAATCCAAATAGTTTACAAGCATTGTGCGTGGTTTGGTGGGCGATCGCTTCTACAGTCTCTCCCCGCAATTCGGCTAATTTTTCCGCTACATAACGGACATAAGCTGGTTCATTGCGTTTTTCACCCCGTTTGGGAACAGGAGCCAAAAAAGGACAGTCTGTTTCTATTAATAGGCGATCGCTACTTACCATCGCGGCTGAGGCGTGAATTTCTTTAGCGTTTTTGAATGTTACAGTCCCGCTAAAGCTAATGTAAAAACCCAGATCCAAAAACCATTGGGTTTCCTCTGGTGTACCACCCCAGCAGTGCATTACACCCCGCATTCTTCCGCCTGTAATTTCCTGCCATTTTTGCAAAATTTCCCTGACATCACTGGCCGCATCTCGACAGTGAATAATCATGGGCAGATTGAGTGCTGATGCGATCGCTAATTGCTCGGTAAATACCATGCGCTGCTGCTCATAGTTTTCGGCTTTGTAGTAATCCAGCCCCATTTCCCCAATTGCCACCACTTTCGCCTCGGAACTTGCCAAGTGTTTAATTTTCTCGGCTGTGTCACTTTGCCATTGTTCGGCATCCAAAGGATGTAACCCTACAGCAAAACTTAGTTCAGGAAATTGCTGGGCAATTGCTTGAATGCTGGAAAACTCTGATGGTTCTACACAGGAATGTACTAAACGCACGACCCCTGCTGCTTGCCACCGCGATCGCACTGCTGCTAAATCTGGCTGGAAGTTATCAAAGTTAAGATGAACGTGGGTGTCAATTAGCTGCATTTTGTCTTTTGTCCTTTGTCTTTTGTCATTGGTTTTTGCTGCAACACATAACCAATGACAAATGACCAATGACTACTACTGTGCGGTTGCGACTGGCTTGAGTTTATGAGCCAATCTCGATTTTTTCCTAGCACCGTTGTTAGGATGCAGAATGCCCCGCTTTACAGCTTTATCGATTTTGCTGTAAGCCTCAGCCAGCCTTAAGTCAACTTCTTGTTTGAGTTCGGGCGTAGGATTAGCTGCGTAGGTTTCTACCACAGTTAAGTATTTCTTCATCAGCGTCTTAACAGCTGATTTGTAGGTTTTATTCCGCAGCCGATTGCGTTCTGCGATACTGGCGCGTTTAAGAGCAGACTTTGTATTCGCCACAGTCGATTCCAAAAAGACTATTTAATATGTACACACACTACTAGATTTACTAATATAGCATTCATCTTGCCAATATCAGAATTTCTCAAAAAAATCTTGCTTTGGTTTGAAGAAGGCAGGGGGCAGGGAGTAGGGGCAGGGGCAGTCCCGATGAAACAAGTTTCATAGCCAAGCATGAAAGTGGGACTAGCATTGTTGCTCAGCACTCAGCATTTTCAAGTCAGAGGGCAGGGGGCGGGGGGAAGACTTAGCCTGAGCTTGAACTTTGTCCCCGCCAGAGCGTCCTTCCAGGGCGGGGCTTCGCACCCATGCTTCCGCACTCCAGGGAAGGGCTTGCTTCCCCTGCTCCCTGCCCCCTTCCCCTCTGCCTCTTCTGTCAGTGAATTTCTGTGCCGAACCCTGGAAATAAGCTAGAATAAAGTACCTGAATAAATAATCAAATAAGTAATAACTATACTCAGACCCTATACTGACCTTTTGGATTGGCAAATCAAAATGTATCGACATAAGAAAACCATAGAAAGTAAGGCATAGGGGGGAAAGATAGGTAGAATTACACTCCTGCTTTCTATCCAAAAGCCCACTAGGCAAGTCGAACTGAGGCAATTCGATCATCTAAATTAACTCACCCATGTGCTGGCATCCTGGGGAGTATCAAAAAAATCCAGGTTAAGCTAGAGATGAGAATTAAAGCGAAACTCATCCCTCTTGGGGGTCAAGAGCCAGACTAATTCTCAAGCGGGAATAATCTAAAAATTTTGGCATTTTCCTTACTCCATGCTGCGAATCATTACTCAGCAGGCAGATGTTAAAGCAGAACTACAACGTATCTGCGATCGCACCCATGACGAACAAGTGGTTCATAAAGAAGCAACGGTGCGGGAAGTGTTGCAAGCGGTAAAGCGCCAAGGCGACAAAGCTGTGCTGCACTACACGGCTGAATTTGACCACCAAGCCTTAAAGCTGGAAGAACTGCGCGTTACGGGTTCGGAACTAGATACGGCGTATCAGCAAGTCTCTAAAGAATTGCTCCAAGCGATTCAGTTAGCGGCTCGGCAAATTGAAGCATTTCACCGTCAACGTGTCCCCAAAAGCTGGGTCAATTTTGGGGAAGATGATGTAGTCTTGGGCAAACGCTACACCCCAGTAGACCGAGCCGGGATATATGTTCCTGGTGGTCGTGCGGCTTATCCAAGTACGGTGTTAATGAATGCTATTCCAGCGAAGGTGGCTGGCGTACCCCGAATTGTGATGGTGACACCACCAGGGGCGGGGAAAGTGATTAGCCCAGCCGTGCTGGTGGCGGCCCAAGAAACCGGAATCGAAGAAATTTACCGCGTTGGCGGGGCGCAAGCGATCGCCGCTTTAGCCTATGGGACAGAAACAATTCCGAAAGTTAATGTAATTACCGGGCCAGGCAATATTTACGTCACCTTAGCCAAAAAACTCGTCTATGGTACTGTGGGCATTGATATGCTCGCAGGGCCGAGCGAGGTGTTAATTATTGCCGATGAATTTGCCAATCCGGTGCATGTGGCTGCTGATATGTTAGCCCAAGCCGAACATGATCCAATGGCAGCAGCAATTTTATTAACTACAGATCCGGCTTTGGCGAAAAATGTCCAAGTCGCGGTGGAAAGACAATTAGTTGATCACCCCAGGCGGATCGATACGGAAAAAGCGATCGCCCACTACGGCTTAATTGTGCTGGTAGAATCTTTAGCAGCCGCAGCAGAACTCTCCAATGAATTTGCACCGGAACATTTGGAGTTGGAAGTCAAAGATCCTTGGGCAATTTTGCCGCAAATCCGCCATGCTGGAGCGATATTTTTAGGCTACTCCACACCAGAAGCTGTTGGTGACTATTTAGCAGGGCCAAACCATACCTTACCTACCTCTGGCGCAGCCCGTTATACTTCAGCTTTAAGTGTAGAAACCTTTCTCAAACACTCCAGTATTATTCAATACTCACCCACAGCCCTGCAAAAAATGGCTGGCGCAATTGACGCACTAGCAACAGCAGAAGGACTACCTTCCCACGCTGATTCAGTCCGGCGGCGGATTCAAAAAGATGAGTAATGGGGAATGCTTAATTTTTTCCAACACTTTTAGTAAAAACTAGCCTGGGGCTGCACACTAGAAAATCAAACTGTATGGCGGCAAAGCGATTAGCGATCGCCAAGCATACATAAAATAAGATAAACCTGAGCTTCCATCAGTAATATTATTGGTGTAAGTGCTAGAGTTTCAGGGGTCTACTTTTGAGGAGACGAGGGCAGTGCTGAATAATATATTGGTAGCTCTGGATGGTTCGGATATTGCAGAACGTGTCATTCAGGTTTTGGATGATTTGGTATTATCACCAGAAACTAAAGTCGTTTTGTGTCACGTATTTCCGACACCAGATTCAGAGATGGAACTACCCGCCGATCGTCCTCATCCAGAATCTCCAGCATTATCTTATTTCCAAATCGAAAAACAACTCCAATCTTACAAAGAAAAAATATCGATTCACAGTGCAGTAGAATTAGTCACTGGCGAACCTGCCGATGAAATTATTCGCCTAGCTAATATTTATAAAGCTGATTTAATTATTATTGGGAGTCGCGGATTAACTGGAATGAAGCGCATTGTCCAGGGTTCTGTGAGTAGTCAAGTAGTAGAAGAAGCTAATTGTTCTGTATTAGTGGTAAAGCCCAGTAAAAATTAACAATGGTAGTAACAGCAATATGACTACAACTACCCCAAAACTCTCTTTTGCCGAATATCTAAAATACAATGATGGCACTGATACTCGTTACGAACTAGTCAATGGAGAATTAATTCCCCTGAGTTTGAGAAGTGGGCAACACGGGGCAATCATCGGATTTATTACTCAATGTTTTCAAAATGAAATTATTAGACTAAATTTTGATTGGACTGCCAAACAAATGATGATTGGTGTGCGTTCTCCCCGTGCAGGTAAATGGGACACCTCCAGAATTCCTGATGTCGTGATTATTCCCTTACCTCAATGGCGAGAATTAAGAAACAGAGAAGCAGTGATTGAAATTAATGAACCACCGCCATTGTTAGTAGTAGAAGTTGTCAGCGAATCAACCAAAACTGTAGATTATCGAGCCAAGCGAGTTGAGTATAATGCTCTGAATATTCCAGAGTATTGGATTGTTGATCCATTAATCAATAAATTAACTGTCTTCACATTGATTGATGAATTATACGAACCAGCAGAATTTATCGGCTCAGAAAAAATTTTATCGGCAACTTTTCCCGAATTAAAATTAACAGTTGAGCAAGTGTTATCTGCGGAAGATTAACGGTAAAAACTTTATTTGTATTTTACTTTAAGTTTATAATTAGTTTTTCCTTTCTGACCCAAGGTTATATTAATACCCTCTATATTTTGTTCAATACACTTTATGTCTAAACCTTGCACTACTTGACGATCCAATTCTATTTCCATTTCATCTACATTATTGTCCTTACCAGCTTTGATAATAGTTTCTATATTTTTAGCATCATCATTCTCAAGATTACCAGGTTTAGAGAATATTTCTAGGATAGGAAAAAAAGCTGGAAAGAGTAGTGAAAATATACCTAGAGGGGACTTACTTTCAAGTTTTTTTGTTTGAGGATTATAATATAAAGTCATAAGCAAGTATAAAGTTGAACTACGTTAATTTATCGTCTTACGACAATAACATAGACTCTTTTTTTCGCCAATTATTTATATTGATTTTTGTTCCCTACTCTTTTAGTTTTGAAAGTACATAAGTCTAAGTCAGAAGTTGCGTTTAGTATTCGTCTTTGTCATTTTTCATATGCTTTTCTGCACTAAAAACTGCCGCAGGCTTAATAAACTCAAGGTTTGACCTAAATTGATGGGTAACATCGAAATGCCTTCCAAGCGGGACTGTACCCAACCTTCGCCCCAGTACCATTCATGAAAACCGTCAATACCGCCACTGAGTAGCAACCGCAGACAATTGGACTGCACTACATCCACCTGATGATGAATGGAGACAGGGCCAGTCCAGCTTGTAAACTGGAATCCTGGATAAATTTCTTCGGGCATTCCGGGGTTAAAACGTTGCCCTAAGAGCCATTTTTCTAATTGTGCTGGACGTAGCAAGCTATCACCAATGGCGCTGGCTGATGCTGCGATTTCTATCCGTAGTTGGCTTTGTTGAAAATTACCTAGCATTTTTTGCGAATTGTAAAGGTGAGGACGACAAAAAAGTATTCAAAAGCGAGAAGCCATAAAATTCTGCATTCTAAATCCTGACTTCTAGATTCTTGAATGAATTGTATTTCTAGTATTGCAAATGCGATCGCCACTGAGCATCCACCCACCTGGATGGTAACTGAGAACTTAGAATAGAAACAGTGAAGTTGTTAAGAAATGTAAGGTTTTTTCATGGCGGATCAGTTAATTCGCGCAACAGCAGCCGAAGGTGGGATTCGTGCAGTGGGTGTCATCACTACACGCTTGACAGAAGAGGCTCGGCAGCGCCATCAACTTTCTTATGTGGCAACAGCCGCACTAGGACGGACTATGGCAGCAGGTTTATTAATGGCTTCTAGCATGAAGCGTGCTGGTTCGAGGATTAATATCCGGGTGAAAGGCGATGGCCCTTTGGGTGGTATATTGGTAGATGCGGGCTTGGATGGAACAGTGCGGGGTTATGTCAGCAACCCGTCTGTAGAACTGCCACCTAATGCTAAAGGTAAACTTGATGTTGGCGGTGCAGTCGGTAGTGGCTACCTCTATGTAGTTCGGGATATTGGTTATGGCTATCCTTACTCTAGTACTGTTGAACTAGTATCTGGGGAAATTGGCGATGATGTGGCGCATTACTTAGTAAACTCAGAACAAACACCATCAGCTTTAGTATTAGGTGTGTTTGTGGGTGCGACTGGAGTCACTGCGGCTGGAGGATTGTTAGTCCAAGTTTTACCGAAAGCAGCTAGAGATGAAGCATTAGTAGAAACTTTAGAATCACGGGTGGCTGCCTTATCAGGATTTACCCCATTGTTGCAAGCAGGTAAGACCCTACCAGAAATTTTTACTGATTTGTTGGGAGATATGGGTTTGTCAATATTTCCCGAAACTCAGATGTTGCGTTTTCATTGCAGTTGTTCTTTTGATCGGGTATTGAGCGCACTTAAGATTTTAGGAGAAGCGGAATTACAAGACATGATTGCGAAAGATAATGGTGCTGAGGCTACTTGCGATTTTTGTAGCAGAGTTTATCAAGCAAGTAGTGATCACTTAGCACAATTAATTGTTGATTTACAAGCAGAATCTTCTGGTTGAAAATTAAGTATAAAATAACACTGATTTTAGCCAAGGTTAAAGGTATACCAGGAGAAAGTTCGGAAAAACAGTAGCTTTTTCACAATGAGAAAGTTACTATGGCAACAACTGAATTGTTGACCCTGCGAATTTGAGGTTTGGAATTTTGGATTTTAGATTGGTTTTTTGGTTCCAGCCCCGCTACGTTAGGGCAGAACCTATATAAAATTGTTAAACTATATCCCTCTTGTGGGTAAGGTAAATCTAAAATCCAAAATCCAAAATTGTTTGACCTAGAGCCAATAACTATTTAATAAATTTTTGGTGTGAGAGATGACAGAGCGGGATATTCCAGAAGATTGGTCTCCAGCTAGAGCTAGAGAGCCAGATCACACAAACCGAACACCACACTTCGGTGAAACGCAAGCATTTGGCATCCCAGCTACTGGTTCTAACTCTAAGTCAGTGAAACAACAAACAGAAAATAATCCAGAAGGATTACCAATAATAGATCATCATTCTGCCGAAACCATTCCACCTCGTAAACCTTCCAGACCTTTGCCACGCTGGATGAAAAGCTGGGTGTTATGGGCAACATTGTTAGCATTGATTCCTGGCAGTATCGGATTTATCGCAATGGCAATGCTGTTAAAATTGCCTGCGGCTCCTAACTGTCCGTCGATTTTTTGGCCGTTGGCTAGTGCTTCGGTGCGGTTACACTGCGCTCAGTTGGCGGCTTCTAAGCAGACAGTCAATGATTTATTACAAGCGATCGCCTTAGTTCGACAGTTACCAGAAAATCACCCACTGCGGGGAGAAATTGATCGGTTTATTGAGGAGTGGTCGCGGGATATTTTACAGTTAGCAGATCAAAGTTTTCAAGCCGGAGATTTAGAAGCAGCAATTACCACCGCCCAAAAAATTCCCCAAGACTTGCCTGTATATAAGTTAGTAGATGAGAAAATTGCTAAGTGGCAATCGATTTGGGCTAAAGCTGACGAAATTTATCAAGCAGTAGAAGCAGAATTGCAGCAAAGACGCTGGCAATCAGCCTCAATGTTGGCAGCAAAATTACTGCGGGTAGATAATAAATATTGGTCAAGTACTAAATACGACCAAATCAACCGCTTGATTGTATCGGTGCGGGAAGATGGAGATAAGCTAGATAAAGCTGATAGTTTAGCCAAAACAAAAGTAGTAGATAACTTATTAGAAGCAATCAAAATTGCGGAATCGATTGGCAAAGATAGTTATTTTTATGATAAAGCCCAAGAGTCGATTCCTTTATATGGGCGTAAAATGCTGGAATTGGCGCAAGCTAAGATGGATGCTAAAGATGCTGATGCAGCTTTAGAAATTGCGCGACAAATTCCTGATATTACTAAATTACAAGCAGATGTCGAAGACTTTATTGCTTTAGCAGACGCACAACGAAGTGCGTGGCTAGGTACAGTTGCTAGTTTAGAAACAGCGATCGCCCAAGCGCAAGAAATTGACCCTTCCCGCGCCAACTATAATAAAGCCCAACAATTGATTGCGCGTTGGCAATTGGAAATTGAAGATGTCGCTCGCCTGGAAAAAGCACGCACATTAGCCAGCCAAGGTACAATTAATGATTTAGCAGCAGCCATTATTGAAGCGCAACAAATTCCTGCTAATAATCCGCGTTCTTCCGAAGCTAGGCAAGAAGTCGGACGTTGGCAATCTCAAGTGGAAACCATTGAAGACCGTCCCTACTTAGAACGTGCTGAACAAATAGCCTTATTAGAGGATATCAACTCTTTACAAGCTGCGATCGCCGAAGCCAGCCAAATTCGTAAAGGGCGGGCATTATTCCCAGAAGCACGCAGAAGAATTAACAGTTGGACTGCGAAAATAGAACGCATCCAAGACCAACCATACTTAGACCAAGCACGAGACTTGGCTCAAACTGGAGATTTAAACGCCGCAATTAACGCCGCACAGACAATTGCATCTTCAGGAAGGGCGCTTTCTGGGGAAGCTCAAGCAGCTATTGATGATTGGCGAGGACAAATTCGCGCCAAAGATAACTGGAGCAGAGCCAGACAAGTTGCGGCTGTGGGTACACCAGATGCCTTAGTTGAGGCAATTCGGTTAGCCAATAAAGTCCCCAGCAGTAATATTCTGCGCTTGGATGCAAATGTCGCTATTGACCAATGGAGTCAACAGTTACTAGACTTGGCTCGCTCTCAAAGTAGTTCTAACCTCAGCAAAGCCATTGAAACTGCTCAGTTGGTTCCTAGAGGTACGAGTGCTTACGGTACAGCACAAGAACAAATTAAAAATTGGCAGCAATTGTTAAATCCTCAACCAGTACCACAACCTGAGCCTTTGTTACCGTCATCAACTACCGAAGGGACTAATTTGTGAAGAGAGGGAGTTGGGAGGAATAAGCCAAACGACTGAAGTCGCGGCTACACAAGCAAAACCCAGATGCGCGGGTTAAAAAGCATTGATTTTACCTTAGTCCGCGTAGGCGGACTTGGTTTTTATAGCCGCGAATTCCATTCGTCGGGGCTAAGTGCAAGATATGTGTTCCTCTATTCCCAACTCCCAATTAAAACTAATTCAAGAATACTGAACCGTTTTGTTGAATTCGCATAGCCTTAGTGTCTTGGCTTAAGTCAGTTGCTTCATTTAAAGTTACTTCTAGCATTCCGGGTTGTGTAGTAGAAGCTTGGGGTGTGACTAACAGTAGTCCGCCGTCTTCGCGTTGGAATGTGACTGTAACTGGGGCGCTGATACCTTGTAACATCACATTGGACTTACCTTCGAGCGATCGCGCTTCTGTATCGCCAATAACTTGGTAAGTAACTTTAGCGCCAGTATCATTGATTAACTTCACATCAACTTTACCATTAGCCAGAGCGATCGTTGCACTGGGTGTTTGTTGTTGAGATGGCGAAGGGGTTTGAGTGGTGGTAGTTTCACCAGTAGAAACCTGGGGACTTACTGGTACACCTTGGCTAGAAATGTTTCCTTGTCCTTGAGAGAAAGCATTAGGTGGACAACCTTGCGGTACAACATTTCTGCTGTTGAAAGGTTCTTCATAGTAAATCCGAGGACAAGGATTGATTTTACCCGCACCAGTTTGCGGTGTTTCACCACCCACACCTAATCCTGTTTGATATGGAGAGGAGGTAGTTGTGGTGGGATTTGCAGGTAACAGTCCTTGATTTGCTAATCTTTGAGTGAGGGCATTCGGTGGACATCCTTGCGGTACTACAACTCGGTTATTGTGTGGCTCTTCATAAAAAATACTAGGGCAAGGGTTCACCTTAGAAGTAGATTGTTGTGGTGTGACAGTAGGTGATTGTTGGGCTACTACTGTTTGTGAAATTGCAGGTAAACTAATTAATAAACCGCCGCAAACAGCACTGAATATGCCAGTAAGTTGACGTAATTTTTGAGAGTTCATATTTAGCTTTTACTCCTGATGAAGGTCGAGTATTAATAACTATCTGGTTCGTCATTTGTCATTAGTTATTTGTTATTAAGCCACACAGATAACTAATGACAAATTCATAACTTAAATATTTCAGTTAACCAGATTAAAAATCTAAGCTTCTTCCCAAAGTTGACGAACTCTGCCTGGAAGCCAACTAGCAATTTCTGCAATTCTTTCTTGTGAAAGTTCATCTTTCGTAGCAGAAAAAACGGCTTTTACGACTTGTTCGCGGTCTACATTTGGTGGCATAGTGCCTTCATTAGCAACACGGAATAAAAAGCGATCGCTATCAATTTTAAAGATGCCAGGGCCTTGCCAGGGTGGACGTACCCGACTCAAAAAGCTCACAATCGGATTAGTATCGTGCCACAGTTCGGCAATTTCCATTTGCAGAGATTTATCTTCAGTTTCTTCGGCTGGTTTGTGTAGTTCATCTTCAACTCGGTCAGCCGCTTCTGTAGTCATTAAGTCACGCATCACGCGAAATACTACTTCTGTAATATCTCTAGCATCGTAAAGGTCAGCTAAACCACTATTTTGCTTTACCTTCTCTAAAAAAGGTAGATTTTTTTCTGCAATGGGAGTTGGCATCTTATCTCCTCCAATAACCTATCTTTAGCTGCATTTGGGCAAAACAAATCAGCAGTTTATCGCATCCTCATCAGAGTAAACAGTAAACTGTGTTCGCTCAAATTTATGATTTAAAAAATGCAAGCTTTAATATCTAAGTTAGTAAGTAATGCCAAATCTATTCATCTGTCACAGGAAACAAAACAATAAACGAAAATTTAAGACTCTAGAGTTACGGGGAGAGTGACAATGAAAGTTGTACCTTTACCAATACTACTTTCCACTTGAATTTGACCTTGGTGATGTTCGACAATAGCTTGAGCGATCGCCAGTCCTAATCCTGAACCTGTAGCACTATCTGTAGCTGTGCTTTCACTTTTTTTATGAGTACGCGCAGGATCTACCCGATAAAAACGGTCAAACAACCTGGGTAATGCTTCTGTGGGAATACCAACGCCAGTATCATTCACTTTAATTTGTAACTGAGCCGTGCTGACACGCATCCTCGATACCCGACTTATTCCTTCTTGGCGTGCCAACTCGACATTTACCTTACCACCCGCCGGAGTATAGCGTAAAGCATTACTAATTAAGTTTGTCAATAGTCTAACTAGTTGATCCCAATCACCTAAGAGGGTGAACCAATTTTCTAGTAATTCAGGACTCGTTTCCGCAACTGGCGGATCAACTAAGTGCAAATTTAAAGCAATGCCTTTTTCACTAGCGAGAAGTTGCTGTTCTTCAATCACTTCCATCAGTAAAGCATCCAAAGGACAAGGTGAAAATGTATCTTTACTGATACCGCTATCTTGTCTTGCTAAAAATAATAAATCATTGACTAACTTACCTAAGCGTTGCGTCAGTCGTTCCACTACTTTTAACTGTTGACGATAGTTAGTAGAACTACTCACCTCTGTTTCCACTAACTCTAATTCACTTAAGGCGACTTGTACATTAGTTTGAATCAAAGTAATGGGACTTCTCAATTCATGGGAAGCATCAGCAGTGAATTGCTTGAGTCTTTGATAAGAATCACCCACTGGTTCCATTGCTTTTCCCGACAGAAACCAGCCACTTGCAGCCACCGACAGTAACATTAACCAAATTCCCAATGCTAAATCTAAAATTAGCTGACGACTGGGTTTAGTAACTTCAAACCACGGATGACTAACACGCAGATATCCTAATACTTGTCGACCAAATTCTACGCGCTGGGTGACTTGACGCAACGATAGTTCCGAGTCTTCCCACTGGTCTGGTTTGGGGATGCGGACTGTTTCACCAGTATGATTACCGTGAATGGGAATATTTAAAGGTTCTGAGAAAGTTGACCAAAGTAACTTCCCTGTAGGGCTAAACCATTCTAAGTCAATGTGGTCATCATCGACATTATTGGCATTGTTGCGAAAACTGGCTTCTACATTAATGCGGAGTTTATCAGTTTCGTGATTTACTGGCTCAATGACAAGCGATCGCTCAACAATTTCCACCACATGATTTAAAGTATCGTCAATTCGCTCCACCAACGTACTCCGAACATATAAGTACACACCACTAGCAAACAGCAATAACAACACAGCAGTTACCGCAGTGTACCAAATAGCCAACCGACGACGAGTAGCTTGAAACATACTTGCAACCCAAATCTACTTAAGTAGATTTATTGATAACAATAACTAATAGCTAAGAATATATTAGATTACAAGGTCTTACACTTCTATACCCCTTCAAACTACCCCAGACCCTTAATTTTCCGTCTTACTGCTTAAGTCCTAGTTAAATCAGCGCCAAATATCTTGATTCTAAATTTATCAAAATAGAAGTTGATTGAGTAAAAATTTTACACCTAAATCCTAAATTTAACTTATAAACTGCTTGATGAAAGCATATTTTACCTAGCACAATAATCGTATTTTCACTGTAGACAGAAAAATATTCACTCAGTTTATATCAAAGTACTTAAGAAGTAATTAGCATAAAAAAACTATGCTTTTACATTAACTTTATAGAGAATTACCAACAAGGGAAATATATGTAAAATGCGTAGACTTTGGTAAATTCTCTGAGGTGCTATTTTTGCTACAACGGCTACATTGATTTTGTCATCTTTTTCTAAAGAGTAATTATTTAGCCCCCATGAAAAAGAACTTCTTATTAGCAGCAGTTACTCTCGGTGCAGCCTCTCTGGCAAATACTTTACTATCTGCACCTGTTAAAGCAGCATTTGTTGATGTACCAATCCAAGTCGAAGTACCAGAGATTATTTACATCCAAACCTACCAAAGCCTGACTTTTAAACCCAATAGCTCAGAGTTTTTTGGAGTTCCTCAAAACACCGTTGGAAACTTTACTTCTGATGGTAGCGTTGATACACCTCTTCCTGATCCTGGTACCTTAACTGCTACTTCAGGAACAATACAAACAGGGGACGTTTTAGTTTATAAAATTTGGGGTACAAGCACTGGTGTAAATAATCAGATTGAACATAAGGTTGAATATAACGGTTCTGGAATACTTTATCTGAATGGTGATACCGCATCCAGCAATCAGATAACCATTTCTGTAATCTCGCCTACCTCAGCTAAATCAGATGCTGCTCCAGGTCTTGATACAACATTAGATCCTATTTTAGGAAATGTACAGTTTGGATTTAACTTTGCAAACGCCTTAGCATCTGGTACATACTCTCCACCAGCAGGAGAAGCTTTGAGAATCACAGCTACAGGTATTTAGACATAGTAAATTTTGGCCTTGAGTTGCATCTAAACCAATAGGTAAAAATGGCAAGTTCTGGCTCAGAGCAAAATTATGACATTAGGTTAAATGCTCTTCCCAGAACTTAATATCTCAAGGTCATTCTTTGATTTAGTCAGGTAAGCATCTGATGAAACGCCTACTATTTATTAGCACATTTTTGTCTGTATTTCTCTTGTATCACCCCAAGACTTGGGGGCAATTTAGTTTGCCTGGTAGTAAAATTACTCTAGATCCAATCAAAGTCAATGAAGTTTTCACTGAAGGGTCTAATCAAGTAGGCAATGGCAAAATAGAAACCAACTTAATCAACCCATCATTACCAACACCTACACTGACTACAATAGTGGATCGTACAATCCAAAAAATCTGGCAACTAGAACTTACAGAAGCTCAAGATGAAACCCAAATATCTGTGAGTTATAGTGTGAATTCAGATCAGGGAACTGAGAATAGTCTGAGTAAAGAAGGTATTAGTGAAGAAATAAAAGTTGTTTCTATTACTCCAATTAACCCAACTTTAGATCCTAATTCTGCGAAGAGGATTCTAGAAGGAGGAGCCACTTTTAGATTAGATTTTTCAGATATTAAGACTTCTGGCTCCTATTCAGGAATATTAAAGGTGACATTTACTGGGATTTAAATATTAACGCAATTAACCAATGAATCAGCAGCAAGAATTAGTGAATAGACTTTATAAAATTGGGACTACCGCGCTATTAACTCTAAGCACATTTGCTTTTAATTGCAACCATGTCCTGGCAATAGCAATTGGAGTTAGCCCACCCAGGTTTGAATTAAAACTTGATGATAAAAAACCTAAAACTCAGGTTTTTCGTGTCGTGAATATTGATAATCAACCTGCAACATTTAGGATTTATATCCAAGGTTGGATTCTTAACGAAGAAAATGAAATTCAGCCTGTAAAATCAACTGAGCAATCTCTAGATAACTGGATTACTGTCAACCCTGTCAGCTTTACTCTTCCTCCTGGCAAAACCCAAACCGTGCGTTTTTCAGTTCGCCCTCGTGTTAAACCTCAAGCTGGAGAACACCGTGCTTTAATCTTTGTCGAAGAAGTCAAGTCTAACCAGGAGAAAAAACCCAGTTCTGGCGTTAAAGTTTTAGGACGTTTTGGTGTTGCTGTCTATGCTTATGTTGGCAGTATCAAAAAAGTAGGTGTTCTGAATTCAATTTCGGTTGATGGTAAATCTAATAATTTAAAAGCTGCATTTGACATTTCTAGCCAAGGTAATGCTTATGTGCGAATGAATGGTCAATATGCTGTTTGGTCTGCTAATAAATATCCTGGTGCAAGTGGTACTAAGCAAATAGCTAACTTGCAAGCAGAAAAAAATAAGAAGCCAGATGGTGTATTGGATGCTGGAATGCTACCTTCAACACCTGTTTTGCCAGGTACGCGCCGTCAATTAATACTAAATATCACCAAAAAACTGCCTCCTGGGCAATATGTTTTAGATGTGAATGGTGATTTAAATGGCAGTGCAATCGATAAGGGTATTCCTTTTACAGTTACAGCCAGAAGTAAATAATATACTGTTTAAAAATTGATTTTCTCACTTCTGGTAATCTTCTAATCTCTCCTCACATTGTGTAGATTTTGCCAGTTATCTAACCAAAATTCTCTAGTTTTTTAAATTAGTTACCTTGTCTGTCTCTGCAATCAACTTCCAGCCTATAACTTTTTTAGGCTGTCATACCAGCATTTGTATACAAGTATGATCTACCAAGCTTCACCACCTTTACCACCAGCAGAAGTTACTACTCTACCCGCGCAAGATACTCCTATTACAGCGCCAGATAAAAATAGTGCAAACCCAGCTTATAAAACTGCGCGACATACAGTAGCGACTCCACTTCCGCCAGAAACTACACCAGAAGCAGAATTTTCTACCAATGGTGTAGAGGAACAAGAGTCATCTGCTGAAAGTAATGCTAGTGAAGCACCAGTTCAACGTAGTACGAAAGGTACAATACTATCTGATATTTCGTTTACAAGCGGAATTCCCGAAGTATCGGAAACATCAACCCAAGAACTTGATAAATGCACAACAGCATCAAATTCTGCACAAACAGCTTCAATTAGTGCAAGTTCAGCAATATCAGAAGAGTCCCCAGATTTATTAACTAAGCAATTAGTTAAATGCAAACCAGTCAAAGCACCTTCTAAAGTTACTACTACCAGCGAAACTCCAAAAAAGCCAAGTAACTTGGTGGCTTTGTCTACTGAACAACCAGCACAAGCTTCGGTACAACAGCAAGTCAAAGCACCGACTCAAATTGCAGCGACAACACCTGAGAACTCAGCATCAACTACAGAAAAACCAGCACAAGCTTCGGTACAACAGAAAGTCAAAGCACCGACTCAAATTGCAGCGACAACACCTGAGAACTCAGCATCAACTACAGAAAAACCAGCACAAGCTTCGGTACAACAGAAAGTCAAAGCACCGACTCAAGTCGCTACAACAACACCCGATAACTCAGCATCAACAACAAAAAAACCAGCACAAGCTTCGGTACAACAGAAAGTCAAAGCACCGACTCAAGTCGCTACAACAACACCCGATAACTCAGCATCAACAACAAAAAAACCAGCACAAGCTTCGGTACAACAGAAAGTCAAAGCACCGACTCAAGTCGCTACAACAACACCCGATAACTCAGCATCAACAACAAAAAAACCAGCACAAGCTTCGGTACAACAGAAAGTCAAAGCACCGACTCAAGTTGTTACGACAACTTCTGATAACAAAACTAAACCAAAAACATCAGTTCAACGTCGAAGAACTACAGTACCTGTCAAGGTTACTAATAATGACTCAACAAAATTAAAACAACCACCACAACCACAAAATACTAAAGTTGAAGTTGCCAGTAATGCTGATGCAGCCAAAACACCAGAAGAACTAACTGGTTCTTTAAATAAACAACCCCAACAGCTTCAAAATACAACAGCTTCTGCATCAGCGACAATTGCAGCTAAAGCACCAGAAGACTTGGCAACTTTTGTTAATAAACAAAGGTCGCAAACAATTACAGCACTTTCTGAAGTAGCGACCAACGAAACTGATACAAATGCTGATAATTTTGGTACTTTTTTAGCAAAACAAACACCTCAATCGCAGTTTCCTGATGTTACAACAACAGAATCTACCGCCGCAACTAGCGAAACTTCGATAAATTCTCATGACTTAGCAGCATTTTTAACACAACAACCGTCTAATTCATCAGTTCAATATAAAGTTGCCAATGTACCTGCTGAAGTTCCAATTAACAGCCAAACATCAAAAAAATCAGAAGATTTATCAGCATTTTTAACAAAACAACCAGCTCATCCACAGGTTCCGCAAAAAACAGCTACTAACACTACTCCTGCACCAAGTTCAGCCACAGAATCAACTCCACAACCAAACACTAAACCTGCTGAAGTACAGCCGCCAAAACAAGGAGTAGATGTTAGTAAAAATATCTTAAATATAGACGACAACTCACGTATTACTTTTACTCAAACAGCGAGCTCAAATTTAGAGAATTTATTGCTAGGAGTAATTATTAATCGAAAAGAAGTAGGAAACTTAGATGTTATCCGCCAAGGAAATACCTTGCTTCTGCCTTTGGAGGATTTTGCTAAACTTGCTGGTTTTACAGTAGAAACCAAAGATAACAATACATATTTAAATACACCATTAGGTACAATTAATCTTGCAGAGAGTGATATTCAAAATTTTAAAGGTGTCAACTATATTAGTGATGCCTTTGTTAGAGAAAAACTATCGACAAGTATTGAATTTAACTCTTTGGATCTGGCTTTGATTATTGACTTGCCTTGGCGTGGTGATGGTACAGCATATACAAGTGAAGCAGTTAACTTACAACCAGATGTATTTGCACCAATCAATGGTTTTTCTAATTTAAGACAAGAGTTAAATATTGTTAATAATGCTGGCGATGTCAACTTACGCAGTTCTACATTGCTGGGGGGCAGATTAGCAGGTGGTTTATGGCGTGTAAGGGTCAATAATAATTTTGAAAACTCTCCTGATGTATCAGAATATTTTTACTATAAACGCAATGGAGGCTTTCTTTATCAAGTCGGTAGGCAACAAATTGGTATTAACCCCCTAGTCAATAGTCTAAATTTGACTGGAGCGCAATTTGGTTATACTAATATACCAACCAATCGCTTTAATCAAACTAACAATGCGAATGAGTTATTACCAAGACGTTCTCGACCTTTACAAACTTTCCAAGGTGTAGTTCCACCCGCAAGTTTTGTGCAATTGAGAGTTTCTGGAGTCGTTGTAGCACAGCAGCAGGTTGGGTTTGATGGTAGATACGAATTTGTTGATGTTAATTTGCCTGTTGGGCAAAATAATCAAATTGAAATTTTAGTTTTTGACCGGAATAATCTCAATGTTCCTAGTGAAATCCGTTCTGTGAGAATTAATGCTTCTGATTTATTACTACCAGCAGGTGGTAATGTTCAATTAGCAGGGGTGGGTTTAACTGGAAATTTAGTCCAAAATTCTTTGTTTGATAATAACAATGGTACTGATGCTGGGCAATTTGCTGGATTTTACCAAATTCGCCAAGGTATTTCTAATAATTTAACTTTTGAAGGTTCTGTACAGGCGATACCAGATACAATTCAAAGCCAAGCCGGATTAGTTTGGCGGGTAGCGAATCCTGTGGTTTTATCTGCTAGTGTGGGTAATTCTTTTGGCAAGTTAGCTTATAACACAGATTTAGATATTCAATTAGGAAAGTTAGATATTACGGCTAATTCCCAGTCTTATCCCAACGGATATCGGAATGGCAAAAACTCTGGTGAGTTCTTTAACCATAGTGCAGAAGTAAGTTATCGATTTAATAATAAGTTTCAGTTAGGATTTCTAGCACGTAGTCGTAAAAGCGGTACGGATACAAATGAATATATATCGCCCACTTTCTTTCTACAACCTTTTGCTCGTTTATCTTTAAGCGGTAGACCTGATATTACTGGGCAGTATTTATTCAATGCTTATTATCAAGTAAATCGTGCGGCACGACTATCTTTTAATACTTATGGAGATAGATATGCTAGTGATTTAAGTTATAACTTTAATCGTAACTATCAAGTTTCTTTAGGTACTGATTTTGGTGGTAATTATGCTACTCGCTATACAGCGACGTTGAACTATAGTCCTGCAAGTATTAGACAACTGAGTTGGCGAATGGGGTTGGCTTACCGTGAGGGGAATTTTGGCCCGATTGTTGGTGCTAGTATGCAAGTACTACCGGGATTATTCGCCAGGGTTGAATATCAAGGTATTCCCTTTGCGGGGAGGAGAAATGCTTTTGGCGGATTTAATGACGATCGCCTGACAGTATCATTAGTCTCAGACTTGTCATTTGCTGGTGGTCGGGCTGTTCCTAGTAGCTTTAGTTCTCTTGGTAAAGACCGTGGTGCGATCGCGGGACGCATTGCTGTTTCAGGCGAAAATCAAGGTTATGATTTACAAGGCGCTAGTGTTAGAGTCATCAATAACCGCAACAAACCTGTGGGTGGTGCAAAAACAGACTCTAGTGGTAACTTCTTTGTTGGTGGTTTACCAGAAGGTGTTTATCGCGTCGAAGTTGACCCAGAACAATTACCTGTAGAACTCACCGTACAAAAAACCAGCCGTGTGGCTGAAGTGGGAATGGCAGGTGTAACGAATGTAGACTTTACTGCCAGATTAGAATATGGTTTAGCAGGCCGAATTACTGATGTTGCAGGTCAACCCATGTCTGATGTCCGGGTAGAACTCGTCAATCTTGATGGTACAGAAGTTCTAGCAGCGATGACTGACGAATTTGGGTTGTATCGTGTAGATGGTGTGCCTGTCGGTAAGTATACATTGCGAATTCCACCCCAAGAAGCGATCGCCAATAGTGAGACTTTCCCCAAACGTGATGTCACTATTCACAACGAGTTCGTCTACGACCAAAATCTGCAATTACCAATTTCTACAGCCGCAAAGGAAACTAAAGAAAAGTAAAGTTTTTTATGTTTCACTAGCAAATTAATTCAAAATCCAAAATTGTTTGATTTTTGTAGGACTTACGCAGTAATACGAAAACCAAAGGTTGTAGGAAAGGTGTAAGGGTGTACTTATTCAAAACTCTTTAACCCCCACACCCAGTCTCAACACAAAATCTTTGTGCGTAAGTCCTGTTTTGTAAAAAAGCAACTTCTCGGCAATTACAAATTTCCACTAATATGTTTATTGTTCTTCAGCCTTGTGGGCTACTTCTGGCTACCCGCAGATCGTCATGCCGAAATCTAAAAAGATTGCCAATCCCATCAATCTCAATGATCCACAATACTATATCAACCGAGAGTTAAGCTGGCTGGAATTTAATAACAGAGTATTGCATGAAGCCTTTGACTCACGCACACCACTTTTAGAAAGACTGAAGTTTTTAGCCATCTTCAGTTCCAATTTAGATGAATTCTTTATGGTGCGGATTGCCGCTTTAAAGCAACAAGTGGAAGCAAAGGTAACTCAGTTAACACCCGATGGCCGTACCCCGCAACAACAGTTAGATGATATTCGGCTGCATCTTAGCCCGCAAGTAGTTAAACAGCATCAGCATTTTGAAGAAGTTTTGCGTCCGCTACTAGCCGAGCAAGGTATTCACATTCTGGACTACATTAATTTAAACCAAAAACAACGGACTTATTTAGATAATTATTTTGAAGAACAAATCTTTCCCGTTTTGACTCCTTTGGCCGTTGACCCTAGCCATCCTTTCCCCTACATTTCCAATCTCAGTTTAAATTTGGCAGTGGTGGTCAAAAACCCAGATACCGAAGAAGAATTTTTCGCTAGAGTCAAAGTCCCAAGTGTGTTACCCAGATTTTTGCCTTTACCGCCAGAGTTGGGTATTCAAGAAAATGGCCATACAGCCAACTGGACGGGTGTACCTTTAGAACAAGCGATCGCCCATAACTTACATACTCTATTTCCAGGGATGAATATCCAGGAATATCACCCCTTCCGCATTACCCGTGATGCTGACTTAACCCTGGAAGAAGATGAAGCCGATGATTTGTTGTTAGCCATTGAACAAGAACTACGCAAACGTCGCATCGGTGGTAGTCCCGTCAGAATCGAAATTCAATCCCAAACTCCCGAACCAATCCGTATAAGGTTATTACAAGATTTAGATTTAATCGACAGCGATGTTTATGAGGTAGATGGTTTATTGGGTCTGCGAGATTTGATGTATTTTATGGCTTTGCCCTTGCCAGAACTGAAAGATTCTCCACGTCAATCTGTTGTTCCTTCCCGTCTACAACGGTTGCGCGAACCGAACATAGCCGAAGATGTCTTGGAAATGGAGGAAGGCAAAGATTTTTTTTCTGTGATTAGAGAAAAGGATTTATTCGTCCACCATCCTTATCAGTCTTTTTCGGCAACAGTGGTGCGGTTTATCACCCATGCAGCCCATGATCCGAATGTACTAGCCATAAAAATGACTCTTTACCGGACTTCCGGTGATTCGCCAATCGTTAATGCTTTAATTGCGGCGGCTGAAAATGGCAAGCAAGTATCCGTCTTAGTAGAATTAAAAGCCCGATTTGATGAGGAAAATAATATTTACTGGGCAAGGCGTTTAGAACGGGTGGGAGTACACGTTGTCTATGGGTTAGTTGGCTTAAAAACCCATTGCAAAACCGTTATGGTAGTGCGGCGCGAAAAAGACAGAATGCGTCGTTATGTACATATCGGCACAGGAAATTATAACCCTAAAACTGCAAGACTATATACCGATTTAGGATTGTTTAGTTGTCGTGAAGAATTAGGCGCTGATATTACAGATTTGTTTAATTTTTTAACTGGCTATTCCCGGCAAAAATCCTATCGAGAATTGTTAGTTGCGCCTGTGAATATGCGCGATCGCTTTTTGTCTTTAATTCAGCGCGAAATCGAAAATGTCAAAAATGGTTTTTCTGGGCGCATTGTTGCCAAAATGAACTCCCTTGTTGACCCACAAATCATCGCTACTTTATACGAAGCTTCCCATGCTGGTGTGCAAATTGATTTGATTATTAGGGGCATTTGTTGTTTACGTCCAGGAATCAAGGACATTAGTGAAAACATTCGGATAATCAGCATTATCGGTCGCTTTTTAGAACACTCCCGCATCTATTATTTCTATAACAATGGCCAAGAAGAAATCTATATTGGTAGTGCGGACTGGATGCGTCGCAACCTAGATCGGCGAGTAGAAGTGATTACACCAATCAAAGATCAAGATATTGCCAAAGATTTGCAAGAAATCTTAGGAATTATGCTGGCAGATAATCGCCAAGCTTGGGAATTACAAGCTGATGGTACTTATATTCAACGCCGTCCTGGTGATGATTGCCCAGAAGCTAATTCACAAATAACTCTGATGAATATGGCACTCCGTTCTACAGGCGTAACTCCAAATTTGCTAGATGCTCAGAAGAGTCTTTCTTACACTGAATAACTAGTAAAAATTTGATTTTTTTAGCAAACTTTAATTTTTCTGTATTTTCTCTATCTTATGGTTGATAAAACAGGAGTTATCAACCATAAGATAGAGTAATTATCAGGACTCGCTCTCATAAACTATAAACATTGTTGTCACTAGTTTTTTACCTTGAATGTTAATGCTCTCCTGTGAGTCTTCTGTGTTACGTGTTCTCGTGGTTGATGACCATGAATTAACTCGTTTAACCCTACAATTGGCTTTTTCTTGTCAAGAGAATATTCAAGTTGTTGGGTTAGCGAGTAACGGTCAAGAAGCGATCGAAATGGTAAAATGCTGCCGTCCTGATGTGATTGTTTTAGATTTACAAATGCCCATCATGGACGGGTGGAGTGCTTCGAGTCAAATTAAAGCCATTTCTCCCCAGACTCAAATACTTGCTTACTCTTCAGTAGAAGAGGCTAAATCTCCTCGTGCCACAGGAATGGCTAATTTCGATGATTTTTGTAAAAAAGATGTCTCAACCTCTGAACTCATCGCTTTAGTCAGACAATTAGGCAAACGTAGAGGCGACAGTGAAATTATGCGATAAATTGGCGCAAATGCTATGTTGACTTAGGCTTGGCTCATTGGTGGAGAGCTAGTAATGTTTTGTTATTGAGAAGCGTCGGCATCAACCTGATCCTCATCAGAGATACCGACGCAATTTTTAGTACAAATTAATTATTTCCCGTTTCTGGGATAGTACGTTTATATTCATCAAGTAAATCATCTAGTTCTTCTAAAGCTTGATTGACATCAATTCTCAAAGTTCCTAAATTTGGCTGTTCTAAAAGACTCAAAAGGTAGTCGCGTTTGCTTTGAACTGCTGCAACTCGTTCTTTTATAGTTTGTAAATCCATTGTTTATCTGCCTTTGATTAACTACAGTCCAGTTTAAAGTTAACGCAAAATCAGGCAAAGCTTGAACAACTGGATGAAAGTTATGCGGCTGTCATCATCTGTGACACATAGCCGATGATAATAAAACTAATGTCTTAATAAATATTATCTTCTGCTCATGTTACGCCAAATCTCTTTGGGAACTCTAGGTTTAACAGTTGGTAGCATATTAACCCTTGTTGGCTTCATTGCCTATGCTGCGAATAATGCCACACTCAATCTTGTCGGGTTTTTTTATGGTTTTCCCTTGTTATTGGGGGGACTAGCACTCAAAGCCAATGAACTTAAACCAATACCCTTCAGCCAAGTCACAGCACCATCAGTATTATCTCTGCGTGAGCAGCAAGCAACTGTCACGCAAAATAAAATCCGCAAAGACATCACTCGGTATTGCTATGGTCAAGATGCTCACTTGGATGCAGCACTTTCTTACTTAGGTCTCAGCCCCACCGACGAAGAAAGACCAACTGTTACAGGGTTAAGGGAAGAGGAAACTAATGGTGCTTACACCTTAATTTTAGAATTTGATTCTCCTGATATACCTCTTCATATTTGGCAACAAAAACAAGAAAAAATGACCAGTTACTTTGGCCCTGGAGTAGAGATCAAAATCACCCAGCCCGATGCAGATCAAATTGAGTTAGCGTTGGTTACTAGTCAATAGTCAATGGTCAATGGTCAATAGCAATAAATATTAATTATTAGCTATTGACTGTGCGATCGCCTAATAACGATTGACCGACAATCACTTTTCTAACCGAACTGCATACCACTGTAAATATTGACCTGCGCCAACATCCAACTCACAACTAGTATCGATGAGATATTGGACTCTAGCTTCTAAAGATTCAATATTTTGTAAATCTGGTGGTAAATCTTGAGAATTGATTGTTTGTAAAACTGTTTTTAGCTTTTCAAATAACTCTGATGCTGTGAGAAATTGTTCTGGTTGGTTGGTTTCTAAGACCACAAAGTTATCTTGTTGATACATTAAAGAGTCTGGCATAGCTGTAATTGAGTTAATTTAAATTTATTTTTATTAAAAATTTTAGCTGTAACAATATTATTTAAACAATTTTTCTGTAAATGTGTCTTAACACATTCTAGTAGATAAATAAAGATTATTTAAAAGTTTATCTATGATTTTGTGCTATCCACGAACTATTCAGGTTGAAATCAGGAATTTTACTTAACTCGAAAGTAAATTAAACTTTAAAAAATAAAATTTTTATATAGCTTGATATTAACACTGTTTAATCTAGGTAATTATCCATCCATTGAAATGGGTGAGATTGCATTACAAGTAGGAACCAAGGACATTCCAGCGTTTTTCAGATTTAGTTTAGCTGTTTTCTCGGCCATACTTGTCATGGCTGAGAATCTGCTTAGTATATGTCCAAAGTCACTTGAGAGTTTAATCAGCATAGTGTAGATTTGAAGTTTTGCTCAAAATAGTAATTACACTTTAGGACTAGGGAAATATAAAAATAAGCCTTCTTTGCAAAGCTAGAGCAACCCAAGTAAAAATTGCTTTTCCCTTGTCAGTAAATTGTCTATGAAACCAATTTATCTAAATTTTTCTTTACTAAAGCTGATTAAATATTCTCTTTTCCTAAAAAAATTGATTGTGCAGTCGGACAGGTTGGGTAGAAAATTTCTAGCCATGATGGAACGGTTGTGCGATCGCACCCTCCATTATCAGTCATTAATGCTAACAAGCACTCACTCCAATAGGAAATTCAAACCTCCTGCACAATATAGACCATTACAGTACTGCCAAGTTTTACTGTGGTCATGAAATTTCAGCCAGATGTCTTCCAGTAAGATTTACTGTCACAAAATCTTACTCAATGGCTATTTTTTTGTGTTATGCAGGTTTTCTCCAGCTTACCCTTCGTCGATACTTTCATTTTCTGTGGAACGCAATTCATGTCAGGCTTAAGCCCATTTTCTCTACCTAAACAACCTCCAGTAATTCTGGTGGCTGATGATGACAAGACCATCCGCTTGCTGTTGCGTGAAGCTATGGAACAAGAAGGCTATCGAGTTGTTGAGGTTGCAGATGGCAAGCAGTGTTTAGATGCCTATGAAACTGTCAAACCCGACATAGTATTGCTAGATGCAATCATGCCCGTCATGGATGGCTTTACTTGTTGTAAACACCTGCTCCAAATTGCCAGAAATAACCTTATGTCAGCATTGGCAAATTTTGATACTGACTCTGCTACAGGCAATACTGTGATCTCCAAATTATGGGAACGCACACCCATATTAATGATTACTAGTTTAAATGATTCCGAATCCGTAGACCGCGCCTTTGAAGCAGGAGCCTCTGATTATGTTACCAAGCCAATTCATTGGGCAGTTTTACGTCAACGTTTACGTCGTCTACTACAACAAGCGCAAGTATATAAACAATTAGAAGCAGCCAACCTAGCTTTACAACAACTCGCTAATGTTGATGGCTTAACTGGCTTGGCTAATCGCCGTCGCTTTGATGAATACCTGAATACCCAATGGATAAATTTGGCACAGGAAGAATCTCCTCTGTCATTAATTTTATGTGATATCGATTATTTCAAATTTTATAACGATCAATATGGTCATCCAGCCGGAGATGTTTGTTTGCAGAGGGTGGGTGCTGTTTTGAGCAAAAATGCACAAAAACATCACGATTTAGTAGCTCGTTATGGTGGCGAAGAATTTGCTGTAGTTATGCCAAATACTCATGCTGCTGGTGCATTTCATGTAGCCACAGCAATGCAGAATGGTGTTAACAACTTACAAATTGTTCACGATGCGTCTGCGGTAAATGAGTATGTCACTCTGAGTATCGGTGTGGCTACCCTAATTCCTACATGGGAATCTTCACCTTCTGATTTGATTGTGGCCGCAGATAAAGCACTTTATACCGCTAAGGCTGAAGGGCGTAATCGAATTATTCTAAGATAAAGCAGAGGACAGGTAAGAGGTGACAGGCGGCAGAATTAAAAGTTGTTGTAGAGACGTTGTATAAAACGTCTCTACAGAATTTAGAAAGTGCAGCTTCTCATAGAATTGGTATAACTGCTTTGGCTATGGGTAGAAAAATAATGAATAAAAATACAAAAAAAGAAGCCTATTTAGGCTTCTTAATTAAAAACAAATATTGAAACTAAAACTATTTAACGGTAACTTTACCGCCAGCTTCTTCAATCCGTTTCTTAGCATCTTCAGCAGCTTCTTTAGCGATCGCTTCTTTGATTGGCTTAGGAGCAGCTTCTACCAAGTCTTTAGCTTCTTTCAAGCCTAGACCAGTCAATTCCCGGACAATCTTCAGTACGGCAATCTTCTTATCAGCAGGAACAGATTCCAGAATTACGTCAAACTCGGTTTTTTCTTCTACTGGTTCAGCAGCAGCAGCAGCACCAGGAGCAGCCATCATCATCATGCCACCAGCAGGTGCAGCAGCACTTACGCCAAAAGCTTCTTCGATTTGCTTAACTAATTCAGCAGCTTCTAGCAAGGTCAAGGATTTCAACTGTTCTAAAATGTTATCGGTTGTAGCAGACATTGATGTAACTCCGTAATTTTTGATTAATTATGAGTAGTTTGTCATTTGTCATTCGTCATTTGTAATTACCACTGACTATTGACTCTTGACTAAAGAAGTCTAAAGAACGAAAAAATCAGTAAATAAACCATTTTTGAATAATCGGCTTATTTTACACTTCATACTTCATACTTCCTATTTTTTGCTGACTATTCAGCTGCGCTTCCTTGTTCTTTCTCAGCCAAAGCTTGCAAAGCACGAGCCAAGCCACCAGGAACTTCGTTGATACCAACAGCAATTTTGGTAGCCAATGCGTTGATAGCTCCAGCAATTTGACCCATGAGTTGTTCTTTGGATGGCAAGTCTCCTAAAGCCTTGACATCTGCTTCTTTCAGCAGACGGCCTTCCATGACACCACCACGCATTTCTGTTTTCTTGGTGGCTTTTTGGAAGTCTTGGTAAGCCTTAATTGCTGAGGAGAAGTCTTCTTTGACTAACAAAAAGGCGGAAGAACCTTTCAGCAACTCAGACATTGGTTGCCATTTTTCATCCTCTTTAATGGCAATACCCATTAAGGTATTTTTCGTTACCTTACAAGTAGTGCCACTCGGACGCAGCCGCCGCCGTAAATCTGTGATTTCGGCAACTGTTAGCCCTTGGTATTCAATTACCAGTGCTAAAGTTGACTCACTCAAAGATTGTTTAAGGTCAGCTACTATTTCTTGTTTGTTTTCTAACGTTCTACCCATCTTGTTTCACCTCCAAGGGCAAAATCAGCGATTTTTCTGCTTGTGTGTTCTAGTTCTGAACAACCAAAAACAATAAACCCCAGTTTTTTAACCGGGGTTTAGCAGCAAAACTCTTGACGCTGTAGTGTCTACGCCTTGTAGGTAGTACTTCAGGCAATGAGAGTTTTTACCTCGGCAGGATATTAAGCTATTCGCACCTGCTGTCTCCGGTTTGAACTATTTAGTTTTGTCATTAGTCACTTGTCCTTTGTCCTTTGTTTTTACAAATGACGATTGACTAAAAATTATGCAACTTCGGTCAGTTTTAAATCCCGTAAAGCGGTGATGTCAACTTTAATTGAAGGCCCCATAGTAGCAGATACATACAAGGTTCGCCAATAGCGGCCTTTTGCTCCAGAAGGACGGTTACGGTCAATTGTTTCTTGTAACGCCTTCAAGTTTACTAGCAAATCTTCTGGGGAGAAACCTGCCTTACCAAACATAACATGAACAATACCAGTACGGTCAGCCCGGAATTCTAATTTACCAGCTTTGAATTCGGCGATCGCACTTGCAATGTCAAATGTTACTGTACCACCTTTGGGGGATGGCATCAAACCACGGGGGCCTAGTAATTTACCTAGTTTCGCTACCTGTGGCATGACATCTGGTGTAGCAATGAGTTTATCGAAATCCATCATCCCTTTTTGGATTTCGTCAATCAATTCTTCGGAACCAACAATATCAGCACCAGCGTTGGTTGCTTCGGTGACTTTTTCACCTCTAGCGATAACTGCTACCCTAACAATTTGTCCTGTGCCTTTGGGTAGTGCTACCGTTGTCCGCAACTGCTGGTCGGTATATTTGGGGTCAATTCCCAGCCGGATATGCGCTTCGGCGGCTTCGGGGAATTTTGCTGTTGCTGTTTCTTTTAGTAGTGTTAAAGCTTCTATGGGCGCGTAGTCCCTATCCTCTACTTTTGCTTGCAGTTCTCGCAAGCGACGCGATACTTTTTTTGTCATTTTTTTCTCCTGGGGTCAATGGCGAAGCTTGGCTTCTCCCCCATACAATTTTAGATTTTAGATTTTGGATTTTAGATTGAGTGATTGATCAATCTGTAATCGTAACGCCCATGTTTTTAGCGGTCCCGGCCACAATGTTCATTGCCGCGTCGATGTCGTTGGCGTTGAGGTCGGGTAATTTGGTTTGAGCAATTTCCCGCAATTGCGCTTTGGTAATGGAACCAACTTTCTTTTTGTTGGGTTCGTTGGAACCTCTTTCGATTTTCGCTGCTTTGCGAATCAATACTGATGCTGGTGGGGTTTTGAGTACAAATGTAAAACTCCGGTCTTCATAAACGGAGATTTCTACAGGGATAACCATACCAGCTTGATCGGCTGTTTTGGCGTTGTACTCTTTGCAGAACATCATGATGTTCACACCATGTTGACCCAATGCGGGGCCAACTGGTGGTGCTGGGTTGGCTTTTCCAGCATTCAGGGCCAGTTTAATGACCGCTACTACTTTTTTCGCCATTTGTATTTAGCTCTGTTTTTCTACCTGATTGAATTCCAATTCAACGGGTGTATCTCGGCCAAAAATCGAGAGCAAGGCTTTGAGTTTACTACGCTCTGGACTGACTTCAATCACCTCGCCTTCAAAGTCCTTAAATGGGCCAGAAAGCACGACAATTTTATCACCTGTAGCCATGTCAATTTTGAGGACTGGCTCTTGTTCGGTGGTTTGTTTGAATATCCGCTCGACTTCTGAGTAACTCAGAGGTACTGGTTTAACGTGACCACGACCTTTGGCACTGCCACGTTTTTGTTCTGCGCCGACAAAGTTGATCACATGAGAGGTGTTACGAACTACCTGCCATGTATCATCATTCAGCACCATTCTGACTAGCACATAGCCAGGAAAGACTTTTTCTTCTGTGTGCTGGCGACTGCCATCTTTCCGAATTTTGACTGCTGGCGTATGCGGAATTTCGACTTGAATGATTTTGTCAGCAACGTCAAAGGTTTGGATGCGTTGTTCCAAGTTGGTTTTGACGCGCTTTTCACAGCCGGAGGCTACTTGTACTGCATACCACCGCGCTTCTTTGAGCGCCGCTTCTGCTGTTTCCTCTGACTGCAAATTTGAGTTAAGTGGGTCGTCTGTTGCAAAAGTCATCAGAACACCTGTTTTGCTGCCCAAGCAAACAATCCATCCACCAAATAAATCAAAGATGCGGAGAGTGTCACCATTAACAGCACGGCTGCTGATTCGCTCACTAGCTGTCTGCGACTTGGCCAAACTACTTTTTCAAGTTCTTCTTTTGTGCCTTGAACAAAGTTTTGGATGTTTAGACCGCCAGTGTTTTCCGGCATTTCAGCTTCATTTTTTTTCGCCACTGTTGTTTATCCCCCCGTTTCTTGTACAGCTATATCCTGCTTGGTTGAATTTCAGGTTTACAGCTTTGATTCCAGCCTGCTGACTTGCAGCAAAAATTCTCTAAAGTATAAAACAATTATACCCGAAATGGTAAACACTAACTACGTTGTAGGTAGAAGTGTTACTGTTTCGGGTTTTGTTTTTGCTTGCGAGCGCGCCCTGGAGGACTTGAACCCCCGACATCAGGTTTTGGAGACCTGCGTTCTACCAACTGAACTAAGAGCGCACAGGTTGGTTTTGATTCGGTGATTGCGCTGAACTTTTATTTAGTTTAACGCAATTGCGATTCTGATTGTACATGATTTTTTTCGGGGAAGCAACTTAGCGGCAAAAGCCGCTTGTTAATTGAGATTTCTCTCATACCCTGAGCAAAAAATTACAAAGGACGGTCGAAGCGTTGCTTGATCCGAGTTGCTTTACCAATGCGATCGCGCAGGTAGTACAGTTTAGCACGACGTACCTTACCACGACGTACAACTTTAATGCTGTCGATGCGTGGAGAATGTAATAAAAATACGCGCTCTACGCCTACCCCTTGAAACACACGGCGAACGGTAATAGTTTCGTTAATACCGCCGTTGCGTTTAGCAATCACAACACCTTCGTAGGGCTGGACGCGGTATTTGTCGCCTTCTTTGATTTTCACACCGACTTTGACTGTATCGCCCACGTAAATATTGGGCAAGTTAGATTTTAGTTGTTCCGCTTCTATGGAGCGGATAATCTCTTGAGCGTTCATAGCTTATCTGCTGAAAAACCCACAATCATCCATAATAAATCGAGAATCTACTTTCAGTCTAGTAATATTTAAGATTTAAATTTTTACCCGATTTTTACCCGATACGACATATCTAAAAATGAAAGCTATATTGCATAAAGCTTTGCTACAGGTGTGATATTTATGAAGTTTAGCGTTGTGATCACTACCTATAACCGCGTAAGCTTACTACGTCGAGCCGTTGATTCTGCTATTAACCAGACAATTCCTTGCGAAGTGATTGTCGCGGATGATTGTTCTAGGGATGACACACAAGCCTACGTAGAAAGCTTGGGTGATAGAGTAGTTTACCACCGCAATGAGGTAAATAAAGGTCATGCGGCTACAGTAAATGCCGGAGTACAAAAAGCCAGTGGTGAGTGGATTAAGTTTTTGGATGATGATGATTATCTGGCTCATAATTGTATCGAAGAGATGGCAAAGGCGATCGCACTTTGTCCAAGTGCGGTGATTTGCTCTTGTGTGGCGGCTCAGGTGAATGAACATGAAGTAGAACTCAGTCGCACTCCTCAGCTTGGACCTGGTTTGGCTTTTTCTGTTCCTCAAGCCGATATTCACTACGGAATGCTGTTGGAATTATTGCCTTTTGGTACACCTGTGCAAGTTGCTTGTAGCCGTGATGCTTTTTGTAAAACAGGTGGTTGGGATTCCCAACTTGATGCTAATTGTGATGATATAGATTCCTGGCTAAGAATTGTCCAATTTGGTGATGCTATTTTTCTGAATCAATGTCTCGCTTATCGCACCATTTGGCCGGGTGCTTATAATCATAAATTTGCTGTATCTAAAAGATTAGAGACAAATATTTTAATCAAGGAGAAAATTTATCCTTTAGTTCATCATAATCATCATAATCATCTTCCCAAGATGATAGATATCAAAAAATATCTCATATTACATTGGGCATTCGTTGCACTCAAGCAGAAAAATCTTGCAGTTTTTTTGGGGATGTTTTATCAAGCTGCTTTCTCGTTTATGGTATGGAAAATTCTCTTAACTATCGTTTTCTTTCGCAATTTACATTTTCAAAATAAACTGATTAAAAAATCTGTTTTATATTATTAAATACTAGATAATTCCTGGATATAAATATGATTTATCGACTTTTATAGAGACGTTTTATGCAACGTCTCTATGTGAGAATTAACGAACTTTAGCTGAGAACAAAATTAGTAATACCTGTTCTTCAACTTATCAAACTTGATGAGTATTGTCTTGAGCCACCCGAAATCTAAGATATCGTGCAGCAGCGTGTAAAAACACGGAATAATAAACAGTGTTAATACAGTCGCTAAGGATAAGCCAGAAAACACAACTACCCCCAAGGGTTGTAAAAATTCTGAACCTTCACCAATTCCCAATGCTAAGGGAAACATCCCTAACACAGTGGTAATGGTAGTCATGAGTACAGGACGTAAGCGTTGAGGTGCAGCTTGTAAAATTGCTGTTTTGCGATCAATGTTGTCTTTTTCTCGAAGTTGGTTAGCTAACTCAACCATGATGATGGCATTGTTCACTACAATACCGACTAATAACACAGCACCAACTATCACAGTGGCACCAATGGCAGTTTGAGTAATATAAAGACCGAAAATTCCCCCGGCTAGTGCTAACGGGATGGTAAACATAATTACCAAAGGATCGATGAGGGAATTGTATTGTACTGCCATGACTACAAATACCAGAAATGTTGCTAATCCACCTAATAGTTGTAGTGAACTTTGCAGTTGTTGATTTGATTCAGCAGCCGCGCTAGGTAAGACACTTACACCTTCTGGTAAATCTAGGTTATCTATTACTTGTTTTACCTGGGCTATGGCTTGGCTTAAACTTGCACCTTCGGTTAAATTACCTGCAAAGATAGCAACCTGGCGCTGGTTGATGCGTTGAATTTCTCCGGGTGCTTGTCCTTCAACGATTTGGGCAACGTCACTTAACCGGACTTGCTGATTATTATCAACAAATAATGGTAATCTTTCTAATTGAGATGGGGTTTGCACATCTGTTTCATTTAACTTGACACGCACATCAATTAAGCGGTTGCCGCGTTGTAATTGGGTGGGAACGCTACCTTCTAGGGCAGTTTGAATGGTATCGCCAATATCTGTAGTAGTTAAACCCAAGGCAGAAACGCGCTCCCAGTCTGGTAAAATTTGAATTTCTGGTTGGCGTTCATCGGCATCGGGACGAAATCTGGCGAGGGTGGCTTGTTCTTCTAAGGCGGCTAAGACTTGACGACCGGCTTGTTGTAAGGTGTCTGGGTCGTTTCCTTGGAGAATTACGTCAACATCTGCACCACGCACAGGGGAGTTATTGAGAATCAAACCCCGCACTTGTCCAGGTGAAAGGCGCAGGCGAATTCCGGCTAAGTTTAGTTTGTCCAGTTCTTGGGTGACTCGTTCCACATAAGCTTCAACATTTGTACCAGGTTTGAGGGTGATGTTGCTGGTACCGCGTAAAGGGTTGGCGTTGGTGGTGTTGCCAAATAAAGCACCGCCAGATGTGGAAAAGATATATTCTGTTTCTGGTTGGTTGCGAAGAAGTTCATCTACCGCATTCATGACTTTGAGGTTAGTTTCCAAGGGTGTACCCGGAGGAAACTGAGCGTTTAAGTTAGCTTGTCCGGTATTAATTCTGGGGAGGATTTCTTGGGGAATTTGGGGAGCCATCCATAAACTACCGCCACCGAATAAGAGGAGGGCGATCGCAACTGTAACTATCCGCCAGCGTAATATCATACTTAAAAAGCCGCCATATCCTCTGGTGGCAGCATCAAAGCGGCGATTAAATTCTTTGAGTAGCCAAAATTCACTCAAACGGCTCGAAAATTTCCATCCCAGCATCCGAGATGCCATCATCGGCACAACGGTAACAGCAATTAAAATCGAAGCTGCTACGGAAAAGCTAATTGTCAAAATTAATTCATTAAATAGCAGGGCGATAAATCCACCGATGAGCAGAAATGGTAATACTGCAACTAAGTTGGTACTAGTAGAAGCGATTAAGGCTGATTCGACTTCGCGGCTACTTTGTTCTGATTGATTAATTAATTGTTGCTGGTTTAATTTGCTTCGGTTACTTTTGCCTGGTGTCATACCCACACCTTCGGCAATGTTCTCTAACATAACGATGGAATTATCCACCACAATACCCACACCTAAAGCTAAACCACCCAAACTAAAAACGTTGATGGATAAGCCAAACAACCCCATCAAGATAATTGCGGCGAGGGTGGCTAGAGGGATAGCGATGACAATGATAAAGGTTTGCCGTAGAGAACCTAAAAACAGGAGAACTGCGATCGCTGCCAGCCCTGTCCCAATTAACCCAGAACTTGTAACATTAGAAATAGAATTACGAATAAACTTTGATTCATCCAAGGTCGCAGTAATTACCGTTCCTTCAGGAATCACACCAGATTGTCGCAGTTCTTCTACGCGTTTTTTCACACTATCAACCACGTTGATGGTATTAGCATCTGGTTGTTTTTGAACACTAATTCTGACGGCTGGTTCACCATTCAAAGAAACAAAAACCCTTTGCAATTCTGACCCGTCTATCACTTCGGCAAAGTCTCGCAGATAAACGCGGCGACGAGGAACTGTTGATTGAGTATTACTCGTGTTAGCCGCAGATACTTCAAAGGATAAATTTCGCAATTCTTCTGCACTGCGAAACCTACCGACAGTCCGAGTTAATGGTTCAGAATTCTGCCCTAAAATACGACCGCCGGAAATATCTTGGTTGCGGTCTCTTAATTCATCTAAAACATCTGTTAAACCTACACCCAAAGCTTGTAGGCGGTCTAAATCAATATTGACTCTAACTTCTTCCGGGACTCCTCCCGACACATCTACCCCAGCTACCCCAGGAACAACACCCAGTTCCCGTGCGAGTTCTTCTTCGGCAAAAACACGTAAATCTACACCTTGCAAAGAAGGTGAAGTTAATGCCATTTCGTAAACAGGTAACTGGGAAGGATCTACTTTAAATATGCGTGGTGATTCTATAGTGTCTGGTAAAGTACTTCTAGCGCGGTTAAAGGCTGCTGTCGCATCGTTTAAGGCTTGGTCAATATTACCCCCCGGCTGAAAGTATAAATCTAAGCTGACTTGCCCTTCACGGGTTTGAGAAAATACTTGCAATACACCTTCGGTTGCAGAAAAAGCTTCTTCTAAGGGCTTGGTGACTTCATCAATTGCCACTTCTGGCGAAATTCCTGGTGCTGGTATCCGCACCCCAATCCGAGGATAGGTAATTGATGGTAGTAAATCTACTGGCAGTTTGACGATAAAAAATACACCCATGACAATTACTGCCAAGGTCAGCATGAGTGTACCGATATGTTGGCGGATGGAGATGGCGCTGATACTAAATCCGCCGCTTTTTTGGACTTGCTGCATGACTATGATTGCACTCCAAATCTAAATTCTTAATTTCTAGTTCTGGGTTGTGTAGAATTCGATTCGTCTGTTTCGGAGAGAATTGACAGACGCACAGGGTTTCCTGGTTTTAAAGGTCTACCACTGCGAACTACGTAGCGTTCTCCTGGCTGCAAACCCGATAAAATTTCTACTTTGCCATCAGCTTTTTTTCCCAAGGTGACGGTACGCGCTGTTACTTTTGGCTGTCCTGGGGTATCAGTCAGGACAAATATAGTGCCATCTGTCTGGTTTTCAGTGGGTTGTTTGTCTGTGGCTGGTTTTTGAATGGCAGTTTGCGAAATGACAACTCGCGGTTGGGTTTGGTTTTCAAAATTAACTCTGGCTAACAGTCCGCTACCAATATTGCCGTTACTGTTGGGAACTTCCACTTCTACGGGGATGAGCCTTGCTGTGGCATCGGCGGTAGGAGAGATGCGGATAACTCTACCTGTTAAGCTTCTTTGGGGAAAGGCATCTAACCGTACTTGTACTGATTGTCCTGGTCTAATTTTTGCGAGTTCTAATTCGGAAACTTGGACGACAACTTTAACTCTGCTAAAGTCGCCAATTTGGATCACTTCACCGCCTGCTTGCAACAGGTTGCCTGGTTCTGTAACTTTGCTTGTGACTACGCCACTGATGGGGGAAATGAGTCGGGAGTAAGAACGGCGTTCTTTGGCTTGTGCGACGACGGCTTGTTGTGCCAAAACTCTGCCTTGGGCGGCGGCGACGGCTTGTTGTTCTGTGCGGACTTGCTCAGTAGCAGCCCGTAAGGCTTGGGCGGCGGTTTGGGCTTGAGTACCTGCTTGTTCGGCAGTTTGCTGGGCGATCGCACCTTCTCTGTATAATTTTTGTTGTCTTTCGGAGTCGGCTTGGGCTTGCACCAGTTGTAACCGCAGTCTTTCTACTTCTGCACGGGCGTTACTTACCTGGGTTGCGGCTCTGGCTACTTCCGATTTTTGGGCGGCGAGTTCGGCTTCGGCTTGTTTTAAATCTGTTAACAGCAACGCATCATCTAACTGGCCAATGTTCTGCCCCTTGCTAACCCGATCGCCGACATCTACATTTAAGGATAATAGCCGCGCTTCTACTTGCGATCGCAGCGATACTATACGGAAAGGGATTGTTGTACCTGTATATTCTGGCTGTTTTTCTAATATTTCTGTACGAGCGATCGCTACATCTACAGGTGTCGCACCACCTTGTTGTCCGCCTCGACGTTGTTGTGATTGCGCTTCAGCTGCTTCTTTCGGTAGAGAAGCACAACTAGCTGAGAGTAATCCTGTGCTGAATAAGCAAGCAAATAATGATATGAATTTCTTGGTTTTACTGTAAGGAAACATCCGTTTGTTGATTGGGTTTCCTGCGTAAATATTGGCGGTTAAATTTAACTTGCTATTCATCACTGGGATTTGAGCTATGTAGGTTTGCTGTTTCATTGATTTTTGCTGTTGTCGGTGGCAAATGATTGATTTTGCTTATATATAAAGTTTTTCCGAAAATAGCAGCCTTTTATACCCAAGCCATTCTGAATATATTTCTCTAGATAGAAGCATTGATGATAAATTAATGTTGAGACATATCTTCTTGTGTCAATTTTTACTAATTTTGCCAAATAAAAGTTTAAAAAACATATCCTACCTAATATTGCAGATGTATAACTGTTTTATCTGCAATAACATTAAGAGGAAGGCATGTTTTCCTCATATCTTGACCATAAGGCTTAGATATGAGAATCTTAACAAATCAAATTTCGTGCTAATTTTTGCCTGAATTTTGGCATTAGCATTGATGAAATAACGATATTTAGTTTTACTAAGTATACCTAATATATACTAACAAAGCTGCTAAAAAAGCAATCGGCAAATCTGAGTATTTATGAAATATATTAAAAAATCTAAACAGTAATTGTCTTTTGTCACCATGTAGTATATGAACAAACGCTATTTTTTAGGATAAGCGAGGACAATAACGAGTGACATCACCGCTAAGACTGACTCAAACCGCGAACGAAGCAGAAATTACAGAATTTTTCCAAAAATCAGCCGGTCAGTGGCGCTCAGAAAGACGCTACTATACTCTGCCAGAGGGTGAAACCAAAGAAATGGTGAGTATGATTACCATTCGGTTTTTAGACCAAGGATGCGCTGAATTACAAAAGCTGGCACAATTGCATGACTTACCTAATACAGTCAGCTTGATGTGTGGTGCAGAAGTAATTTGGAATAGTACAGATAAACTCAAGGGTAGACAAGAATCACAAGGTTCGACATTATTTGGTGTCTTAGGAAATATTTTGTACCGCGATCGCGGTTTTGCCACATCCAAACCCATCACCGCCGAATACCATTTCACCAATTCTGAAACGCTGTGCTTGCGAACTGAGTATAATAGCTCAGTGTTTGAGGAAGAATTAAAGTTAATTGGTAATAAATATCGCACCAGACAAACAATTATCTCTCGCGCTGGTGAACAGTTAATGATAGGTCAATATTTAGAAAAGCGAATTGATTAATCCCCAGGGGATAATACAGAGTAGATATCGCAGTCATAAATCGTTCGTGAACCAAAAGATACCCGACTTCTTTAAGAAGTCGGGTATCTGAGCCTCTCGATTTTCACAAATCAAATAAGATTGCTATATCTACTCTCTGAACTTTATTAATCTAGAACTTGCCACCAACCGAAGGCGGGGCCGATAAAACGGATAGTTACCCAAGCAGCAACCATTGTACCAATACCAATCCAGGCTCCGCGAGTCGTCCAAGCCACAAATAATTCGGATTGTTTTTTGGTGATGGGAACCCAAGACAATATACGCTCATCTTGACCGTATTGTTCTCCCAATGTTTCTTTGCGACGTTTTGCTTCACCCATAATCAGTAATTCAAAATTTCAATTAGTGTGTGTTATTGAAAATCTGCGAATAAGCTGATAATAGCGTTTGCTCAGATGCGATCGCTATCCGTTGACAAAATGTAAATTGTCAATGGTCATTAGTCATTGGTTATTTGTTATGGTTTCTGGACTATAGACTAAGCTGAATCTTCTTCATCTGGGTTAGAAAATAAACTAGGGTCAAGATAGTTGATGCGTGCTAGAGGGCTAAGTGCTGCGAGAATTTGAGAACCATAGCTACGGTTAATTACTCGACTGTCTAGCAATGCTACTACACCTTGATTTTCGCGTACAGGAGCGATCGCGCGTTGTAGTTCATTCAATGCTGCTGGGAGCAAGTATACTCGAAACCAGTCTTGGTGCGATCGCTTGTAATAAGCTACTCTCCCAGCCACCAGGGGATTTTCTAAAGATGGTAGCGGTAAAGTCGCAATAATTAACAAATGTGGCGCTGGCAAAACTTGTTGATGTTCTCGCCAATATTCCCAACCACTAATTAAAATACCATTTTCATCTAAACAGGTTTTTTCTACCTGCACCCGCGAACCAAACTCTGAAGCTAAAATTGCCCCGACTTGCGCCTTGAGGGGGACATCTCCCACCAACACAACAGTTAACCCTGGTGCTGTTGCACTCAAGCACAACAGGGTGCGGACTTTGTGAATAAAGGACGGCTGAAATTCTGGTGTATTCGGTAAAGGTAACTGATGGGGGACATACAGTTGAATGGCTTGGGCTTGACTATCGGAGGAGAACTTGAGACAAGTAACATCATCCAAGCCCAAACGCTGGCGAAATACAGGCGCTTCGGTTTCTGGTTCTAAAGCACTACCAATTAACACCACTGGCTGTCTTTGCCAAATCGGTGATAGTATTTCCGCTAATTCTATCGGCGTGTAATGCAAAGAAAATAAACCTTGGCGACGGGCGATAGTTGTCCAAAAAAGATGGGGTGGCTGATTTAGTGGTGTATTTTCATGGATATATTGAAATTGCTGCCAGAAATTTTGCCAAACATCGGGAATAGTTGCTAATTCTAATTCAGCAAACAAATTATGCAGAATTTCTGCTTCTGGCTGAGAAATGAGATAACACTCATAAGGGTTGGCTGGATGCTGGAATACTTCTTTAGTTAGTTGTGTTCTCGCACTACGAATTGCTTCCCCTTGCTGCGGACAAGCTAACATCAATTCTTCCCAGTCTTGGGGTTGCACATCTTGAATGAGTTGATGACGTACCCAATCTTCTAAATCATCAACACCATCAATAATTGTAGGAATACTTGGAGGAAAAGCATCAGCAGTTGTTAATTGCCCTTTTAACCAAGCTTCTGGAGTAGTTAGGAGTAGCCCTTGAAACTCAGAATTAGGCCAAGTATTACCTGTGCGGATGGGCTTCTGCACTTGTAACCACTGTTGTAAGCGGGGAATTTCTACTTGCAACAGACGTTGCTGCACTGTTTCTGGCGCAACAATAATTACAGGGCCATGCCACATTAATGCTGATGCGACAAAGCTGGTGCGATATCTTCCTTGATAACCACAAGCCGCCCCGACTTGAATTAAAGCACTACGTCCTAGACGCAAGGCGCGGGCTACCAACCTTGCCATCGTCAAATGATGAGGCCAGGAAGGGAACCCCGCCTGCGATCGCAGGAAGTTATGTAGTGATAAATGAACTTCTGCCTCAATCACACGCTTTTAATCCCATACAAAGTGATTTTTCCATTAGCCCCATTTCTATTATGTTGTCATTAGTCATTTGTCTTTTGTCCTCTGTAAATACAAATGACCAATGACTAATAACCAATCACCAATTTCCTTAAATTATGCCTACTTACACAGGAATTTCTAGCGATGCTTTCCGGCATCCACTTGATCGCCAAGCTGAACAAGCTTTACGAAATTTACCGGGATTTGAGTTAGTGGCCCGCAAATTCATGGAATTTGTCTATGAACGCCCGCAGTTAGTCTATCTAATGGGTAACACCATCCAAGTAGGGCCTAGGCAATATTCCACTATTTACCAGATATTTCGGGAATGTGTGCGGGATTTGGACGTTTACCCAGAACCTGCACTGTTTGTCTCACAAAATCCCCAAGCAAATAGCTATGCTTTGGGGCAAGAAAATCCTTTCATTGTCATAAACACAGGCATACTAGACTTACTGGAAGAAGTCGAAATTAGGGCAGTGTTAGCCCATGAACTAGGACATATTAAATGTGGTCATACTATTTTAATTCAAATGGCGATGTGGGCGATGAGTGCTGCTTCTGCCCTGGGTGACTTGACCTTTGGTATTGGTAATTTTGTTACCCAAGCCTTAATCTATGCCTTTTTTGAATGGCGACGAAAAGCTGAACTAACGGCAGATCGGGCGGCATTGTTAGTGCTTGATGACTTAAATCCGGTGATGTCTTCGATGATGAAGGTATCGGGCGGAAGTAGCAAATATGCTCATGAATGTAGTTTACAAGAATTTATCCGTCAGTCAGAAAATTATCAGGCATTGGATGAAGATGGACTGAATCAAATTTATAAATTCTTGAATTACAATGGCGCTCAGGGCATGATGTTAAGCCATCCCTTTGCTGTGGAACGGATACATTACTTACGGGATTGGGCAGTATCAGAAGAATATCAGCAAATCCGCCGAGGTAATTATCAGCGATCGCCCTCCGAAGGTGCAGTAAATGTTGCAGCAGAAACTTCCGCAAGCGAAGCAGAGAATTTACGCCGACAAATTGAAGAATTACAACAAGAAATTAACAGAATGAAAAGGTCTCAGTAGTTGATGCGGTGGGCATAATTATGCTCACCAAACAATGATTGATTTTGATTGATTGTCAATAGTTAAGTTGCCTAAAATACATAAAATTATCTTATGTTAAGTTTGTTTAATTAGGCAAAATTATGCTGGTTCAGATACTCGACTTTTTTGAACAGTTGTGTAGCTGATTGTTTAATGTAAATTTTTAGAGATTATACTTTTTACGGCTTACCTAAACATAAATTTTCTGTAGCATGATTTATCTTTTAAGTTTCCCGAATCTCCGATAATAGTTTTTAAGGGTGCTTGGTAAGCTGTTAAGCATATAAGAAAGCACATTGAGGCCGCAGGGTGCAAGGGAGAGGGTTTGCAGCTTTCATTACCATTAACATGGTGCAATTTAAATGACGATTAGCTTAGAGATAGATATTCAGTAAATCCTATCTTCTGTATTTTACTTTACGCATTCTAGACAGGGGCAGCAAAATCATCTAAGCTACCATCTGGTTGTGAATTTTTCCACAGTTTTGGATTTGAGATTGGCAATTTTATATTCACAAAGTATTGAGAATATAAAATTTTTCTAAACTGGGTTTGTATCTAAAGTGCCAACTCAATCATCTAAAACTGACAGAGTATGAAACTTTGTTTATGTGTTTCTCAAAATGGTAATTAACTTTTCCAAATGGCTGTCTTTGTTAGCTAATGTTCTTATCCTTGTCATCTTGATACCTGAGATGGCGTTAGCTACACCTCTACAACCTCATGCTAACTCTAGCGTGATGATTGCTCAATCTTCCCAAGCTACAAGTAGCTTTATTGCATATTCGGAAGCAGATTTTACTCCTCAAGAACGCCAACAACTGCAAGCTTTACGTCAACGTCGTAACAGGGAAATTAATACTATCTTAAGTTTATCGCAACGCGATAAACTGAAAGAACAATTGCAAGCTGGGAATAATTTGTATCAAGCTCTAGAGAGCTTAGATTTACTTCCTGATCAGCAAAATATGATTAAAGCTGTGATTCAGTTGACTAACTTGAAAATGAAGGCTATTTTATCTCGCTATTCCTTAGCAATCGAAAAGTAAGAGATTGTATTCGTCACTATTTTAATTAAAAGCGATCGCTCTTGGTTTTGTGCAGGCGATCGCTTTTTATCTTAAAAATAGAATACCAATTCACAATGATGCTCGCCTACTCATTAACGTAATTAAGAAAATTAGATGCAGCAAGACTACTGTGAGAAACCATCTATTGACTAATTTAGGAGAATTGGTAGAACTCGTATTCTTATTTGCGATGATTGATTCCAATCATTTGTTTGAGTTTAAACCAGCGACCACGTAGTTGCCAAAACTTGCTGGTTTTCATAGCTGCAATCTCTTCTCTAGCATCTTGAAGCTGCTTCTCCAGATAGCTAACTTTTTGCTCAAGTTGTTTTGAGTGGGTAGAGGATTGATTGGTACTGCTTAGAGACAATTGCTGAATCGGTAAAGGGGCGGTCGCTTCAGTTAAATTACCATCAGTTATGCTTGCTGTATTACTTGCGAACAACTGACTATATCCTCCCGATTGAATCCAATAGACTTGATCTAAGTCAACTGAAATGATCTTTTGTAACACTGCTTTTAATTCTGAATTAGAAGCTGCAACAAGCTGGATAGGTTTTTGGATGTGATAATTATCAATAGAAGCTGGATCAGAAATAAAATTAGGATAGGTTTCTACAATTTCACATTCAGGAAGCCAGGAATAGAAAAATTCTTGCCCGTGTGGAACAATAAGTTGCAAGTTAAGTTGCCACTTTCGCAACCGATTAATCACATCCATATTGTGTTCAAAATCCGGCGATATGAGAACTGTGACTGAGTGTTTATCTTTTAGATGTGTAAAAATTAGTGTTTCAAGTCCAAAGTTTTCAAGAGCAAATAAATTAGACGGAGAAGCTTCTTGTAAAAACTCTAAATCTCTAACGTAAAATTCCTGTGCTGCTTCTGAGGAATTGTGACTTTGTAGCTGAATCTCAACCAAAAAGTTTTTGTAAGTATGGACTTCAACCACCATAGGAATATAGAGTTCGTGCCATACTCCTCTCACTAATTCCTCTGAAAAAACGTTGATCGAATTTAATTTGATAGTAATTGTCGGGGAGTCGTAATCCGAGACATAAGGAATGAGAAGTGAAAGATGCAATAAATTCTTCAATCTATCCAAACTAAAGAATAACCTTGCTCGTTTGTAAGCAGTGCGCTTATTTTCTCCTGCCTGCTGAAGTTTCCACCCATTAAGTAATCGAAACTTAGGATAACTCTGATCTGTGACTGATAGATTAACAAATTGGTCAGCAATAAGGTCAATTAGGCGATGGATTCCTGAACCTGGGCTATATAAATCTTTTGCATATTCAGAAGGACGAATAGCCTCTTGACTAAGGTTACTTTGAGGAATAGAAATATGTTGCTTTTTCTGAATCAAAAAATTAATACTGCCAGCCAAATGCGGAAATTTTGTAATTGCTTCTTCAAAACTCCATTCGCTATGGTATGGCATTAATCCATAAAGGTTTTGAGTAAAGACTCGAATATCCAGTGCGTCTTTGTAGTGTTTAAAAGTTTCAGTAAATAGTTGGAATTTGGGGACTTGTTCGTTTATACCTTGTAATACGCTGGTATGGTGATTAAAAATCAGGGCCTCCTGTTCCTCAGTACTGCTATCTGCCATAAAAGAATCACCCAATGTAATTAAATATCCCCCTGGTTTTAGAACTCTTAAACTTTCCTGTAACGATTTGGGAATGTCTACCAGATGATGTAGGGCTGCATTGGCAGTAACAATATCAAACTGACAGTCCGCAAAAGGTAAATTATCTGAGGAACCACCAAACCAACGTAGCTGTGGATATTCTGCATTCCCAAATGCACTAAGAGCAGGACTAAACTCCAGACAAGTGACGGTTGCACCTGCACTGTAAAACTTTAGGCTGTCATAGCCTGACCCTGCACCAATGTCTAAAACGTACTTATTCCGTAGATCAATAGCTTGAGTCAAAGTTTTGAAGAAAAGATGCTCGTTATATCGGTACTCCAGCCAGTAAGGTATGTTTGTCAGCCCATATTTTGATAGTACTGCTACTTTGTTGCAAGAGTTGGTGTACTCATTCACCATACTGATAACATTCAAATAGCTATGGTCTGCATTCTTGTCCTTTACTTGATACTGGGCGGCATTTGCCGCAATTTCAAAAAGACTAAGTATCTCTTCCTGCTTAAAAATTCCTAAATAAGGAACACCCCAAATTAGGTCATAGTTTTTGCCACAATTATTGCAGGTAATAGCATCAATATAAATCTGTTTGTTGTCATACTGATCAATCCGCGTGGTTAGTGCGGATTGATTGCAGGATGGACATTGAGTATTATTGAGATCCATAGATGTCGACATACCTTATTGTAGAGTGTCATTGAACCCTGAAAGCTCACCAAATCTTGTTGGCGATCGCACTTTACCCCATAATTTCCTAGCACTCAAGCTCTAACAACAAACCTTCAATCTTCTGAGCGATCGCATATCAAATTTTGCCAAGTGCAAAAATCTCTGATGTCTAGTTTTGCAGCATCTATAATTAATCTTGCCCCCTGAAAGTTCGTTACCATGTCGGAAGAAGATATCCGTGCCGCAAGGCTGGAAAAAGTAGACCAGATTAAGCAGTTAGGGGCTAATCCCTACGCCTATCGTTGGGAATCCACCCATAACGCCGCCCAATTGCAGGAAAAATTTGTTGATTTAGCTAGTGGTGAAGAAGTTGACTTAGAAGTTGCGATCGCAGGGCGCATCATGGCGCGGCGTGTTTTCGGTAAACTAGCATTTTTCACCTTGCAAGACGAAACAGGCACCATACAGCTTTATCTGGAGAAAAATCGTATCCAAGAAAGCATGGCAGAAATTGATGCTGAAGCTTTCAACCACCTAAAGCAACTCACAGATGCAGGCGATATTCTGGGAGTTAAAGGCACGATTAAACGGACTGAAAAGGGCGAGTTATCAGTCTACGTCAAACAATACACCATCTTGACTAAATCCCTTCTGCCCCTACCCGACAAGTGGCACGGATTAACAGATGTTGCTAAACGCTACCGTCAGCGATACGTTGACTTGATTGTTAACCCCGAAGTCCGCCAAACTTTTCGCCGTCGCGCCCAAATCACCGCAGGTATTCGTCGCTATTTAGAACAGCGAGATTTTCTCGAAATTGAAACGCCTGTTTTGCAAAGTGAAGCTGGTGGTGCAGATGCACGTCCTTTCATCACCTACCACAACACCTTAGAAATGGAACTGTATCTGCGAATTGCCACAGAACTCCATCTCAAACGGTTAATTGTCGGTGGTTTTGAAAAAGTGTTTGAAATGGGACGGATTTTCCGCAATGAAGGAATTTCCACCAGACACAACCCCGAATTTACTTCAATTGAAATTTACCAAGCTTACGCCGACTACAACGATATGATGGCGCTGACGGAAGGCATTGTTACTACCGTCGCCCAAGAAGTTCTCGGCACATTGCACATTACCTACCAAGGTGAAACTGTAGATTTAACACCACCTTGGCGAAGAGTGACAATGCACGACTTAGTGAAAGAAGTCACAGGCTTGGATTTTAATTCTTTCCAAAGTTTGTCAGATGCCAAAGCCGCAGCTAAAAATGCGGGGATTCCTGGTACAGATGAAGCCCAATCAATTGGTAAGTTACTCAATTTAGCTTTTGAAGAAAAGGTAGAAACAAATTTAATTCAACCTACCTTTGTTATTGACTATCCCGTAGAAATTTCGCCACTCGCAAAACCCCATCGTTCTCAACCGGGTTTGGTAGAACGATTTGAGTTATTTATTGTGGGACGCGAAACTGCTAACAGTTTCTCAGAATTAACAGACCCCATCGACCAAAGGGAACGTCTAGAAGCCCAAGCCGCCCGTAAAGCTGCTGGTGACTTAGAAGCCCAAGGTGTAGACGAAGACTTCCTCACCGCCCTGGAATATGGAATGCCACCTACAGGCGGTTTAGGTATTGGCATTGATCGGTTAGTTATGTTACTAACTGACTCTGCAAGTATTCGGGATGTCATCGCTTTCCCCTTACTCAAGCCGGAAAAATCAGAAGCATCCGCAGAAACAGAAAGTTAAAAAATTTGCAAATGAATAATTTAAAAACCTGTAGAAACGTGAAATTTTACGTTATTACAGGTTTTTTATATAGCGTTTATTAATAGTAGGTTGGGTGAAGCGATAGCGTAACCCAACAAAGTCTTGATGATGTTGGGTTCCGTTCCTCCACACAACCTACATCTTTGATTCAAAATTAACTTTAGCTGATACCGAGATTAAATTTGTACCACAATTTTCATTTCTTCAAGTTGTTGCTGTAACCAAGCAGCAAACAAATCTCGGAGAATTTTACAGCGTAATTCTTCATCTAAATGAGGCTGAATAATTTCTTCAACCAAAATCAGATGCACTCCTTGATGTGTGAGAATGGGCTTGAGAATCTGTGGCGGATGGGCAGTAAAAACATAATTGGCAATCTCTGGCATCAAATCACTACGATATCGTATTCCACAATATCCACCTACACGCCGTAATTCTGGTTCTTGTATATATTGCTGGGCAATATTTTGGAAAGAGATTTTATGTTCTTGCAGTTCATAAAATAGTTTCCAAGCTAACTCTTCGTCGTCTAAAACAACTTCATAAGTGATAGATTTAGCATAATCTAGTTGATGTGCAGCAAAGAAAGGTTCGATTTGCTCAAAAAAGAGATGATGCGCTAACTTAGCAGAAAGTAAGGATATTTGAACTAATTCTTTGAACTCATTCAGAGAAAGATAATATTTTTCTAGCCATGTTTCAGTATCTTTAGCTTTGATAAGTTTTTTTGCCAAACGCATTTTATCTGCTGTTTGCTGAAGCTCTCCTGCTTGAATTTTTATATCTGATTGATTAGCAGCATCAGTAATAATCTTGCGAGTTGCGATCGCAGCAATTATATCTGGCAGTTGACAGGAAAGCTTGAGTTGATACAATATATCTTCCGAAGAAATAATGAAAAAATCAGTCATCGATTTATCCCTGTTTGAAAAATACTCTCTATTCATGAGTATTCACAAAATCGAATAATTCTGACAAACTATTAGATTCACAAGTTAATTGTAAATCATATATTATAATTTCTGAATCTTTAATATCATTAGTTTCTTGTTGGTTAGAATTATTTTTTTGTTTTGTGGAAAGTCCCATTTGTTTAAGTAAACGACTGATGTGACGTTCGGTAATTTTAATGCCCATTTCATTGGCTAAATGCTTACTTAACCATTGTGCAGTCCAGTTTTGAAACGGATAGCCATATTCTTGAGGACTATGAGTTACTAATTCTTTTAAGCGGTCGAGATATTGCTCATTAATAAGTTTTGGACGGCCTATTTTTTGTTCCTGCCATTGGTGAGCTAACCCAGCTTTGGCAACACTAGTCCAATATCTTGCCATGTGGTAGGAACAGCCTAATATTTGACAAATTTTACTTGGAGATTGACCTTGATCTGCCAGCAACATAATTTCGATACGACGACGATATTCAGGTTGTAAATTTGTATGTAAATTTTTGAGCAAAACCTTTTTCTGAAAAGGTGTTAAAACCTCATCAGGATTGATTTTATATGCCTCTAAATTGGGAAATTGATTGATTTTATGTGACATATATCCTCAAAGCCTTATCCAAAGAGAAAAATCAATCTAAATTGGGATTTTCGGCTAAAGTAAATCCATGAAATAAATAGATGTTTTTGCAATTGCTCGAATAGCTCTAATCTTAGTAAAGCACTTGTGTCAATCACAGCCATAAATAGTAGTAAATTAGATGATTGATATGTGATTTAATTTCTATCTTCAGTCAGATTTAAATTAGTAATTTTCTAATAAGTGAAAATTAAATCTATAAAATATTTATGTAAATTAAGAATATAAAAATCCTTAGTCTAAGATAAATACTTAAAACTAAGGAAATTAATTAAAGGCTAACAATCATCAATAAATTTACTAGTAATCGTCCGATTCTATGAGGATTCAGCTATGAATAACTGAATCCTATAGACTAACAAATGACAATCTATCAAGCAGCGCCAGCACCACCAGCACCAGCAGCAGCAGCAGCACTAAATGATTTGGCGATGGATGCAATATTGGCGATCGCAAATCCATTCACGCTATACTCTAGAAACTTCTGACCATAGGCGATATATGGCAGGAATAAAGCGCCTTCTCCTCCCTGCACAGCCATAGCTTCTGTATCAGTTAAGTCTTCGAGAAAGTTTTCTGAATCTGTAAACAGTTCGGAACCAACAGGATTGATTGCAGATACATTCATCTTGACCATTGTTTTTTCTCCTATTTACTCAATAGCTAAACTTGCTGAGGATTCAACTGTTAATTGCTGAATCCTATTGACTTGACTAACAAATGACAATTTAGAAAGCACCGCCACCAGCACCACCACCAGCACCGCCAGCACCAGCACCACCAGCAGCAGCACTAAATGACTTGGCGATGGATGCAATATTAGCGATCGCAAATCCATTCACGCTATACTCTAGAAACTTCTGACCATAGGCGATATATGGCAGGAATAAAGCGCCTTCTCCTCCCTGCACAGCCATAGCTTCTGTATCAGTTAAGTCTTCGAGAAAGTTTTCTGAATCTGTAAACAGTTCGGAACCAACAGGATTGATTGCAGATACATTCATCTTGACCATTGTTTTTTCTCCTATTTACTCAATAGCTAAACTTGCTGAGGATTCAACTGTTAATTGCTGAATCCTATTGACTTGACTAACAAATGACAATTTAGAAAGCACCGCCACCAGCACCACCACCAGCACCGCCAGCACCAGCACCACCAGCAGCAGCACTAAATGACTTGGCGATGGATGCAATATTAGCGATCGCAAATCCATTCACGCTATACTCTAGAAACTTCTGACCATAGGCGATATATGGCAGGAATAAAGCGCCTTCTCCTCCCTGCACAGCCATAGCTTCTGTATCAGTTAAGTCTTCGAGAAAGTTTTCTGAATCTGTAAACAGCTCAGAACCAACAGGATTAATTGCAGATACATTCATCTTGACCATTGTTTTTTCTCCGATTTAACAGCGCAAATTGTTCGTTGTTTTGTTGTTGATTATGAGATTATTAGTCGTTAAAAAACTACAACGTATAGGTTATGGTGCCACTTAGGCCAGGCGCAGAACTAACACCACCAGGCGCACCACCAGCACCGACACCACCAGCGCCGGCACCATTACCAACACCACCAGCACCGCCTACACCACCAGCACCACCATCACCACCATCACCAGCACCACCAGCACCACCAACGCCACCAACACCAGCAGCACTAAATGACTTGGCAATGGATGCAATATTATTGATTGCAAATCCGTTCACGCCGTACTCTAGAAACTTCTGACCATAGGCAATGTATGGAAGGAAAAAGGCACCTTCTCCTCCTTGTACAGCCATCGCTTCTGTATCGCCTAAGTCTTGTAAAAAGCTTTCGGCATCTGTGAAAAGTTTAGAACCCGCAGGATTTGGTTCAGACATATTCATTTTTTTCATTCTTTTTCCTCCAATCAAAATTGGCAGAAAACATTTGTTTGTCTATGGATTAAGCTTGCATCGCTTAATTCATACTGAACATTTTTATGAAAAAAGCTCTGTTGTTCAATAGCGTAAAAAAGATAATTACGTCCTAAAATGACTAATTATGTCTGAAGAATAAATATTTATCTTAAAATGTAATAAATTAGTGATTATTGATTTATTTAAAATAAAAAATCAAGATAAATTCAATATTTTAATTGCTATTTTGATTATCAATATTAGTTGTAACTAAGATGCAATCGCCTTGATATATGTGTTAAGTAGACTCCACAAAACAGAGCAGACAAAATAATTAGATTAGGCTATCTACCTCTAGTATTTGGGAAGTAGAGTGTGTCTATAGCAGAGGCATTGTAGAGACATAATTAGACAGTTTTTGTCTTTAAAAAAATATAAAAAATGGTGCTACAACCAAGTTATAGCACCTAATCAAATTTGAGCTGAAATATCACTAGATTTGGAAATTTAAAGTTATAAGCTCTTTCTTATCGTAATTTATTGAGCGCATAGTCATTGTAGTGGCATGATTCACTTATTAAGCACTGGTTGCTTCCGGCAATTCAAATTTATAACCGTAGCCCCGGACTGTTTTAATAAACTCAGGTACATTTTGATCAACTTCTAGTTTCTTGCGTAATTGACCTATGTGTACGTCAACAACTCTTCCATCACCTACATAGTCGCAACCCCAAATTTTTTGGATGAGTTGTGGACGACTCCAAGCTTGACCAGGATGACTTGCTAAAAAATGTAAAATATTAAACTCTAATGCTGTTAAATTTAGCGGCCTATCATTTAGCGTGACTTCTCTTCCTTCTGGGTTAATAGCTAATTGCTTAAATACCAAGCGTTGTACAGGAGATGGGTTGATAGAACGTACACGTCTTAAAAGTGCTTGGACTCTAACTTCTACTTCTGCCAGACTAAATGGTTTAGTCAAAAAGTCATCAGCACCCGCCGAAAGAATCTTAATTTTATCTTCTTCCGCATTTCTACTGGTTAGTATCATTACTAGTACGTTCGTGCGACTCTGCATTTCTTCGCACAAATTGTAGCCACTGATATCTGGTAAATTCCAATCTAAGATTACTAAAGCTGGATCAAATTGCTCAAATAAAGATAACGCCGTTTTGCCATCTGCCGCAGACTCTATTTGATATTTTCGACCGAGAAAACGATAGATAAGATTACGGACACCAAAGTCATCATCTACAACAAGAATTTTGGGATTTGTAACAGGAAGCATGACCATAAAGTTCTAGCCTATTATTCATTGAGCAACTCGTAGTTGAAATAGCTTTTTTGGCATACGAGAAGCCACTGTGGAAAAGCCTATAATTACAAAGATTTTTTAGATTTTCTTGACATTTACCTAAGTTCAGTACTTAGACATCAACAAGTTTTTGCCAGACATGGACACTATTCTACTGAGATACACTTAATTTTCTATTAAATTTCGGAAAACTTCAGCCATCATATTGCATACCAAATGTATAAGTTTTGTATGATTTTTGTATGTTTTTGAACATAACCGTATAATTTAGTACTCTTATCTTTAAAAGAAATTCAATTTATTGAAGATTTTTAAAGAACAAATACCCTTCAGGCAGAAAATCAGTGGCGTATCCAGCCAGCATCAACTGAAATTTGGTAAGATATTTAACTCTAATTTTGCCAAAGTCAACTGTTTGGGAAAACTCAAGCCATCTGTCCAGGGTGTGTCTACGTGCAGCTACATTCCTACTTGTAACCTAAAACACTTAAAAAGCTGATTGTATGACCAGCCAAGGACTCAGAGCTTCCTCAGAAGGTATTAGAGCTGCTAAAACAGCTTTAACTGACAAAACTTTAAGCCAACACAAATTAGCCATAGCTCTAGGTATTACACGCCAACCAGTATCTAAGTTTTTTGCAGGCGAACCAGTTTCTCGCAGTTGCTTTGTACAAATTTGTCAACATCTAGGGTTATCTTGGCAAAAAATTGCTGACTTACCAGAAGATATAATTTCAGATACAAGTGCTAAATTTCCGACTAATAAGCGAGATTTAAATATATTGGTGCAGGAAATACGCCAAAAACGCCAAGGCAAAATTCAAGACCAGTGCAGTACTTTACAAATGATGGATATTGCTCAGACAATTCCATTGCTTGATATCTATACGCCTATATATGTATTAGAAAAAATTACAAGTCAAAGATGGCTAGAAATTGATGATTTGCTACAAGAATGTGGTGGTGAATTAAGCTGTAACCAAAAAAAATTACCAATTTTAGAAACGGTATCATTTTACTCGAAGTTGATGATACTGGGTAAACCAGGTATAGGTAAAACTACATTATTAAAATATTTGGCGCTTGAGTGTAATCAAGGTGAATTTCAACCGAATTGTGCAGCTATTTTTATTAGCCTGAAAGACTTTGCTGAAGACTTGAAAGATAATAGTGATTTTAGTTTTTTGAAGTATATTAGCCAAGAATTTGTCAGTTGTGGGATTGAAGCAGAATCAACGCCAAATATCTTAACTGAAGGCAGAGCATTAATTTTATTAGATGGATTAGATGAAGTACCCGCAGAGGATATCAAGCAAGTTAATCAAGAAATTCGACGATTTTCTCAGATTTATTACAAAAATCGGTTTGTAATTAGCTGTCGCATTGGGGCGCAAAAATATAAATTTCCAGGATTTACTGAGGTTGAAATTGCTGATTTTGATATACAGCAAGCCGAAACTTTTGTAAAACAATGGTTTGTAGCAGTGGCTCATGAATCTAAGGAAGATGGTGAATCTATAGGAAATTTATTTATTCATCAATTACATTTGCCGGAAAATAAGCAATTACAAGAATTAGCGATCGCGCCAATATTGTTACATCTAATTTGTTTATGCTTTCACACAAAATCTGAATTTACATTTAAAGTAACTAAGTTATATGAGCAAGCTTTGAATATTTTGCTGGGTAGATGGGATGAAGTTAGAAGTATTCAAAGGCAGTCAATTACAGAGAATTTCAAGTTATTTAATCCTAAAAAGCTCCTGGCGCAAATAGCGGCTATTACTTTTGAGCAAGAAGATTATTTTTTTGAACAAGAACAAATACAGTTGTTAATATATCAATATTTAAGTAAATGTAATTCCTATGTTACTTCTAACTTAGAATTAGTAAATCAGCAGTTGCAAGATAGTGAAAAATGGTTAAAAATAATTGAAGTGGAGTATGGTTTATTAGTGGAGCGATCGCGCGGTATTTACTCTTTTTCTCATCTGGCTTTACAAGAGTATTTAACGGCAAAGAATTTTGTGATAAATTACCAAGAACAGTCTGTAAATCAGCTAATTACTCATATCACCGAAAAACGCTGGCAAAATGTTTTATTGCTGACTGTGTGTATGTTGCCAAATGCGGAATCAATGCTGCGCTTAATGAAACAAAAAATAGATGCTTTAGTTGCTAATGACCAGAAAATTCAAGATTTTCTCTTGTGGCTCAATCAAAAGTCAAATTCAGTAACTACTCAATATAAAGCAGGTGCAATTCGGGCTTTTTATTTAGTTTGTGTTGGTCGGGCGTTAGAAGTGTGTTTGCAAACAAGTAATCAAGTGTTTGGTAATTCATCTAGTTATGGTCTGGAGCGTGCTATGCTTGGTAACTTAGCATTTAACCCAGAACTTGCGATTGATGAGTTTCTAACTAGTACTTTTGCTTGTGCTGGTGAACTAGAATTTGCCTGTCATTATATATTGAATGATGCTATTGTTTTTGACTATGCTCATGCGCTCAATATTGCCTTTGATAAAGCTCTGAATTTGGTTGTTGAATCTAAATTTAGGCAATTTCTCTACAACCTTAAAAAACAATTACCACATACTCAAAACCATCCTCATAAATTTCGTAAATGGTGGATAGAACATGGTAAATTCTGGAGTAGAAAATTTAGAGAACTCCTAGTTCAATATCGTAATATTTGTCATGACTGGCAGTTTAGTAAACAGCAAATTGAATTAATGCAGCAATATTATAGTGCTAATAAATTACTGATAAATTGCCTGAATGCTTCCCAGAAGATTGCGCCAGCAATTAGAGAAGAAATTGAAGAGACTTTGTTGTTAGGAATCGCCGAAATAAAAAACTGAATTATAGAAATATTAATAGTCAAAAACTATCAAATATACCGTAAGAAAGACTTTCATAACATTCATACCAGAGAAAGAGCAATCACATAGCTGAATCTCGTTAAATTGCTGTTAGCAAAGTCAGTTAAGGATATTTTATGAATAATTTAGTAGGCGGTATTATTCCCCAACAGCCACCAATTGAGCCTGTATCTGATGCTCATGTTCTCAAGTCTCGTTTGGAATGGGGCGAACCAGCTTTTACAATTTTAGATGTGCGCGATCGCCAGACATATAACGATGGTCATATCCTAGGAGCAATGCCTATGCCCATTGATGAATTAGCACAGAGGGCTGTACCATCTTTAGATAAAAGCCGTGATATCTATGTTTACGGTGGTAATGATGAAGAATCTGCTCAAGCTGCACAAGTTCTACGTTCGGCTGGTTTTGATCATGTTTCTCAACTCAAGGGTGGTTTAGGTGCATGGAAGGCGATCGGCGGCCCAACAGAAGGTATTGTTGAATCTAGAACTCCCGCAGGTGCAGATGACTACAATGTTGTCTCTCGTCTGAAAAACCACGCCGAAAATCAGCAAAAAGAAGTCTAGATTTTGGCCAAATATAGGAATGGGTTTGATTCCTAAATCTAGTTGTTTACGTAGGGAGTAGGGAATGGGGAGTAGGGAGTAGGAAAGAAGCCGGAGTAATGAATTTCCTTCCTGCCTCCTACCTCCGTCCTCCTGCCTCCTTAATATCAATCAATGTTCAAATAAATCCTTGAACTGTAACAAATCTAATGCGACGATTGTTGGTAATACTTGAAAGCATTCTTGTGCGAGTTGCCAACGTTCTTCTCGTTTGAGCATTTCACTGAGTTTATGTTGGATATTAATTAAATAGCGCACATCATTAGCAGCATAACTTAATTGCGCTTCAGTTAAATTAGCCGCATTACCCCAATCAGAACTTTGGGCGCTTTTATCGAGTTCTACTTGTTCTAACTCTTGTACTACATCTTTGAGTCCGTGACGGTTGGTATAAGTGCGGGCTAATTTACTGGCAATTTTGGTACAAAAAACAGGCTGGACGTAAATTCCTAGGTTGTGACGTAAAGTAGCAACATCAAACCGCGCAAAGTGAAATATCTTCAGTACATTCTTGGCTTCGAGAAGCTGTTTTAAATTGGGAGATTCTGTTTGTCCTCTAGCGATGCGGATGGCTGTGACTTTACCTTCCGAGTTGCACAGTTGCACAAGACACAAGCGATCGCGCTGTGGTAATAATCCCATAGTTTCCGTATCAACAGCGATCGCCTCGGCTTTTAAGTACTCACTAAGGGTAGAGTCATTAATGTCGCGATCGCAAACCTGAAAATCTGGTAATGTCATGAATTACTCAACCATAAATGCAGTGTCTTCCACAAAAGAATACCCTTAGACACTACATAATTTCAGCAAGTCAAATGATAATTTCTTTGGAATGACATAATATTTAGGCTTGAATTGCTTATCCCAAATTGAGATGAAGAAGTATATGACGAATTCCATTCGTCGGGGCTAGGTGCAAGATGGGTGTATGGGGGAATTCTTTTGTCGATTCAAAATCCAAGGCAGAAGTTTAGCAATATTTCTCGCATCATCAATACCACGATGATGAGTTCCGTTTAATTCTATATTGACGAGCTGCAATGCTTCTACCATACCGTATCGCTTAGATAAGCCTTGGCTATCACTAAACTGTTGTTTGAGATTGACGTGAGGATAAGCAATCGGAAAAGGAAGATTGTGAAACTTGCTATCTTGTTTAAACTGGTTGCGATCATAATCTCCCCAGGAACCGAATACAGCATTGGGGTAATTAGATAACCATTTTTGCAGCATAGCGATCGCTTCGGGATATTCTGGCGCTTGTTCAACCTGTGTCTGAGTAATCGATGTCAATGATTTACAGAATTCAGTCAGTGTAGGATAGCGAACTGGCTTGATAAAAGTTTGAAACTCATCGATAATTTTTAAAGTTTGCGCCTCAACCATCACGGCTCCAATTTCGATGATTTCCATCTCATACCGTTTAATAGTTCCTTGATCACAACAAGTTGCTTCTAAATCAAGTACTAATAAGTAATCATACTGATTCAAGTTCATCATCGCACCGCAAACTTTGAGAGAATATAGTAATCCTATTTGATTTCTCAACTACTTTTAGAAGTGAGAAATAGAAAAGAGTATTTTTCGCCACTATCAAACCGGATTACTACATATCTAACAGTATTTGGTCACATCCTCACCGCATTCATCTGCCAAATACATCAAACACTTAAAACGCAGACTAATTACTTGTTCATAAAAAGGATTTAACTTGCACAAAGGTGGAATGTGAAACAGCGTCCGCCCTAAAATTGATACAGTTCTCTCAAAGGGACAATGAGCAGGAATAACTTTACAAAACAGTCTAGCAAGCTGATCATTACGTATTTCCACAACATCAAGCTGATGACGTAGCTGGGTTAAGAAGCCGCTCTTCTTTTGAAATTGATTGGATAAACCCATAGCTGAAATTTCCTTTAGTCCATTGTCACCCCTCTAAAGTTACAACGATATTTTGAGAAAAACATAGTATAACTACTAGATTATTTTGTGGATTTATAAAATTTGAGTATTAATCTCGTAAAATTGCCGAGGAAGTAATCAAGGAAGTAAGTTAAAGCGCAAAACTGTGGGAAATAGCAGTCAGTATATATACTGTAATTGAGTGGCTGCGATCAGGTTCTAGCAGGACAACGTACTGGAATTTTTGTCATATTGTGAATTTGTTGAGCGATCGCAGATAATTGCTCATAACTCACACACCGAATTTGCTGCCAATTAGACTGATTTGATTTGCCTTTTTTACATTCCTTCAGCAAACTTTGAAATGCTCCATATATAGCAATGCAAAATTATTTAGCAATATCTCTTCCTTGTCTCTGATGCTCAAATATCAAATATAATAATTCCAGCATTTACCAATTACCCCCCATTAAAAATGGCAATACTTCAAATAATTGAGCCAGAAGTGAAAGATTTGGGTGGGTTTATTGCCCGCCGTAGTTTGCCATATCCTCAGCGCCAAATGGTCGGGCCGTTTATTTTTTTTGATCATCTTGGCCCCTCTATTTTGACTGCTAACAAAGGTATTGATGTCCGTCCACATCCTCATATTAATTTGGCAACGCTGACTTATTTATTTGATGGTGCAATTATGCACCGTGATAGTTTAGGTGTGGTACAAGAAATTCAACCAGGTGCAGTTAACTGGATGACGGCGGGAAAGGGAATTGTGCATTCAGAGCGATCGCCTGACTTTGACCGCTTCAATGAAGTTACAATTCATGGTATTCAAACTTGGATTGCTTTACCTGTTGAGTACGAAGAAATTGACCCTTGGTTTGTTCACTACACTGCTAAAACTCTCCCTAGTTGGTCAGAAAATGGCGCTGTCATTAAATTAATTGCTGGGGAAGCCTCTGGTTATACTTCACCTGTAAAGGTGTTTTCTCCTATCCTTTATTTAGATGTGGTACTTTCTGCCAATACTAATTTTACTGTCCCGGCTGGTTATTCTGAAAGAGCAGTATACAGCGTCACTGAAGGACTGAGTATTAATAATGAACCACTAGAACCATATCGCCTCGCTATTCTAGAGCCAGATAGTGAAATTAAAGTTTCTGCTAATGCTGCGGCTCGATGTATTGTGATTGGTGGTGAGCCGTTGGGTAAACGTTACAAATGGTGGAATTTTGTCTCTAGCCGACCAGAAAGAATAGAACAAGCAAAAGCAGATTGGCGCGACAAACGTTTTGCCAATGTGCCGAATGAAACAGAGTTTATTCCCCTACCAGAAGTAGTGACAGAGGCTAATCCTTTGTAGTTTTTCAAGAAAGATAGGGGTGTAATAAGGGGTATGGGTGTGTACTTCGGCTACCCTCAGTAACCAGGGCGTAGGTGTTCAAAACCCTTACACTCCATACCTCTACGGTGAATTCAAAATTCAAAAGTAAGGGGATGTTAATTTTGACTTTTAACTTTTAACTTTTGACTTGATTTCACCCTGACACCCATTCTTAACCTTGGTGCGTAATCTCAACCCAAATCGAATAGGAGAATTTCTGCACTCAGGTTGGTGCTAATTTCGAGCTTTTCTTCGCCACTGATTTGTACACCATCGCCGGCTCTGAGTTCTTCACCGTTCAGTGTGGCTATACCTTGAGCTATTTGCAACCAAGCATAGCGATCGCGTTTCAGGTGATAATTCACCACATCACCACTTTCTAAAACAGAGGTGTATAAATCTACATCTTGATGAATTGTCACCGCACCGTCGCGTCCATCTTTAGCAGCGATTAGGCGTAATTGACCGCGTTTTTCTTCTACAGGAAATGCTTTTTGTTCATATCTGGGAGCCAAGCCTTGCTCATCTGGTAAAATCCAGATTTGCAGTAGGTGGAGTGGTTCGGTGGGTGAGGGATTAAACTCGCTGTGCATAATTCCTGTACCCGCACTCATAATTTGAGCATCACCAGGACGAATGACTGAGCCTGTACCTAAACTATCTTTATGCTCAACAGCGCCAGACAGCACATAAGTAAGAATTTCCATATCTCGATGTCCGTGGGTAGGAAAACCCGCACCAGGCGCAATGCGATCGTCGTTAATCACTCGCAGAGAGCGGAATCCCATCCGATTGGGATCGTAAAAATGGCTGAAGGAAAATGTATGGAAGCTATCTAGCCAGCCAGTTTGGCTACGACCACGATTGTTTCTATCATGAATTAGATAGTTAATTGTATTTTGAGACATAAATCCACCTCAGTTGATTTAGTTTGGGTAATCTAAATAATTAATATTCTTGTGTGCAGAAGTATGCAAATTAATGCAGTTAAGCAATTACAAAATTGATGCGCTAGATTTTAACTGCTAATTAATCATGAATCTCAGAGAGAATTTTGATTTATCTAGCTGCCTTTCGACTTATTTAAATATTAGAATATCTACCTATAAAATGAAAAGTACGCACTAAAAAGTGGCGTACTTACCAAAAGGATACTATGAAGTTTGTTTGGCAGGACTTATCTGACTGTCGCTGGTGTTTTAGCAGCAGCAGAACCATTTTCTGCTTTGATTTCTGCTACTTGTAGATGAGCTTCTAAGAACCACAGTCGTTTGTCAATGGTGCGAGAAATTTCGGTGTAAAGGTCTGCGGTGTCTGCATCACCTAAGTCGTCGGTTTTAGCGATCGCTTCTCGGATATGTTTAGCGTAAGATGCAAAACGGTCGGCTAATGCTGTTACATGGTCTTTGCCATCCAAAATATCTAGGGGATATTCTGGCAGGATGGAGTTACTAGCCGCTAGTCTCGCTGTTCCGAAAGCGTAGCCACCTAAAGCGGTGACACGTTCAGCCACCATATCAACGTATTCTTCTAATTCGCCAGCAATCTCATCAAACAATTCATGCAACTGATAAAAGTCTGTACCTTTAACGTTCCAGTGTGCTTGCTTTGTCTGGGTTTTCAAATCTAAGGTAGCTGCCAATGTTTGATTGAGAATGGCTACGATTTGAGAACGTGCTTCGGCAGGAATATCAATACGAGAGGGATAAAGTCGGGATGTCTGCTTATTGTCGCTCATGGTTCCACGTTTTTTGATCGACACATTGAGTCTACAAATAGTGATGGAGTTTGGGGAACTTCCGAAAGACAGATGGTTTTTCCGCAGGAATGATTTATTATCTTGATTATTCTTGGGAATGCTTATCTTGCACTTAGCCCCGACGAATGGAATTCGCGGCTAGAAAAACAAAGTCCGCCTACGCGGACTAACATAAAATAACAAGTGTTTAATCGAACATAATGTAACTCAGCACTCAGCACTTTCAACTCAGCACTGTTTTATAGGCGATGGTTATCGATCGCATTGAATGTACCACCAAAGAGGCGATCGCGGATGAGCTGCAAGAAGTCATGGGGAAAACCAAGTTCTATTTGACTAACTTTGTTGAGGCGTTGTAGATGTTCCGGCGATAAGGTGATATCTAAACAAGCCAAGTTATCTTGAAATTGGCTGAGTTTGCGTGCGCCAACAATGGGAATCATTACACCACTTTGAGCGCGTAACCAAGCTAATGCAACTTGCGAAGGTGAACAACCGATTTCCGCCGCAACTTGACTGACTACTTCGGCGATCGCTATACTGCGTTCTGATACATTACCCATTGCTGGGTTTGACAATCTACCTTGTTCTTCTCCTGGTTGCAGAGGTTTATTATACTTACCTGTCAGTACACCACCAGCTAAGGGAGACCAAGGTGTGACTGCTAAATCAAAGGCCTTAGCCATTGGTAGCAAATCTCGTTCTGGTGTACGCTGAATTAAATTATACTCTATTTGTAAAGCGACAAACTGTGTCCAGCCTTGATATTGAGCGATGGTATTGGCTTGAGCGACAATCCAAGCTGGTGCATCGGAAATACCAATGTAAAGAACTTTACCTTGGCGTACCATATCATCAAGCGATCGCATTACCTCCTCAACCGGAGTGGTAAAATCCCAAGCATGTAACCAAAATAAATCAATATAGTCTGTATTCAGTCGTTTGAGACTACCTTCTAAAGATTGCACCAAATTCTTGCGATGGTTGCCACTACCATTGGGATTACCTGTATTTTCTCCCATCCGCAAGGGAAAAGAATATTTAGTAGCAACTACAAAACGTTCCCGGTCTTTGGCAATTAATTCACCAACAATTTTTTCACTACTACCATCAGTGTAACCATTGGCGGTGTCAATAAAATTCCCGCCTGCTTCTGTAAAAGTCTCAAAAATTTTACGACTTTCATCAACAGAAGCACCCCAACCCCAGTCCTCACCAAAAGTCATCGTTCCCAAGCAGAGTTCCGAAACTCTCAACCCACTTTTGCCTAAGAGTTTGTATCTCATATAACTCGCAATTGGTAGTTTGTAATTACCTTAGCAGTGAAAAATTAGCAGTAACAAATGACCAATGGTAGATGACGCTGATTTAAAAAGGTGTTGTGGCTTGTAAATGAAGAGTTTTGGCTAATTGGGGATGGTAAAAACTGATTTCCCTGGCGTGGAGATGTAAACGATTTGCACCAGCATTACATCCATAAAGGCGATCGCCTAAAATTACCACGCCTAGTCCTACTGCCGCATGAACCCGTAACTGATGGGTGCGTCCTGTGAGGGGGATAAATTCTACGCGGGTGTATTCACCTTGTTTGGCAATTACTTGAAACTGAGTGACGCTGGGTTTACCATATTGCCAATCAACTTGTTGATAAGGACGATTTTGCGGATTTCCCCAAAGTGGTAATTCAATCGCGCCGTGGTTTTGAGTCACTGCACCTGCCAGAATTGCTTCATAAACTTTATGCACCTGTCGCTGTTGGAATTGTTGACTGAGGTGAGAGTGAGTATGGCGATCGCGTGCTATCAACAAAATACCAGAAGTCTCTTGATCCAAGCGATGCACAGGTATAAGATTCATCCCATCAGCTAACAAATTCCGCAAACGACTCAGCACACTATCTTGGGTATCACGATAACGCCCCGGAACAGATAACAGTCCCGCAGGTTTATTCACAGCAATTAGCCATTCATCTTGATAAATAATTTTTTCTCCCCTGTCTCTCTTGTCTCCCCTATCTCCCTCATCCCATTTCCCACAAGATTGTAAAAAACCTACATTCGTCAGTGGGGGGTTAGGTTTCATACCCGACAGCAAAAACCCCATCAACGGCTGACAACGTTCTGCACAAGCTTCATAAAATTCCCCCTGAACTTTGTCGCCAGAAGATTTCCCCCACCAAAATTCCGCCATTGCTAAAGGTTTAAGGTGATTGGTAGCGGCGTAATGCAATAACTTTGGGGCGCAACAGTCGCCTGTACCTGTAGGTAAACCATCCGGCATTAATTGTTGTAAGGTTAGGGATTGACCAAAAAAATTCATCAGCGAGTAAGCAGCGTGCATTTCGGCTTGGAGTTGACGAGATAATGTTTTACGCTGTTGTTTTAATTCTCTGATTCTAGTCTCTGCGGCGGTAATGGATTGTTGAAGCGGCTGTAAAACTGTATCTCGCTGACGTTTGAGTTGTCGTCGTTCAATTCCATCTTGGCGACTGGCTTCGTCAAGTTCCGCAAGTGCTAAAGCGAGAACTTCACCTGTGAGTGTTTCACCCAGTATTTCGCGTTGGACTTGGCGTTGATATCTGCATTCACGATGGCGATCGCTCATTACTTGCAATTGCTGTTCAAATTCAGCAGATAATATTTCATACTGCTGTCGTGCTGGTAATTGTTGTAAAGCAATAATTTCTTGTTTAATTGCGTCTAATTTAGTTAAAGTCTCGGCTTCTGAGAAAGCAACTGCTTCTCGTCCTGGAATTGGCAAAACCCAGCCTTCAACAACACTTTGACTATTTAATAATCCTGAGAAAGCTTTAATAACTCGTTGTTCGCCACTAGGCAATTCTACTAATAAAACACCATACATTTTACCTTCATTGGCATAACGCTCATCCCTAGCGAGATAGTTCATTAAGCCACGGGCAATTGCTTCTATCAAAGCAGTGCGGGGTAATCTCAGCAGTTCACCTGTTTGGGGACAATGCCCTTCATAGTAATAGTTAGGAGAGAGATTATTGACTGCAAAATTACAATCAATAAAATCTGAAATTGGCGAAAGCAAAGAATAGTCAAGCATTTATTTAGGCATAATTGTCACTCTTGCCCAAACCCAATCTTTACCAGGTATTTTAGCTACTTGCTCAATTTTCACTTTTTCACCAACTTTGTTGACTCGCGTAACATTACCCAAAGTATAGTTTGGTGGCTCAGGTTGCTTCTCTCTCAGGTACACATCATCAATTATGGTGTATGTATTACCTTCTTGTGGCATTGCGTTCTCTGGAACTTGAATAGTTTTTCTTGACCAACGATTGTTATGAAAGTTTCCTACATAGCACCATCCTGATGTAGCAGTTTGAATCGCTTTCACTACATTTTCTGTCGATTTTATTGCCGATGTTTTCTCCTGAGCTTGACTGTCTTTCTCCGGTTTTGGTAATGCTTCTGATATATAAATCAAAATTTTAGGGTCTCGTTTGCCTAAATCTTTCAGCACATCGTAAAGCTCTACTTTATCCGCAGCCAAGATTAAACTAACAGCCATTTGAGGATCGTCTTTATTGAGCAGATATATCGCATAAGCTGCAAGTTTTGATTTTGCTTTGTTACCGTTCTCAGATATTCTATCAATATAAGGAGACATAGAATCGACAGACTTGATAGTTCTATCAAGGACTGCTAATCGATTAGAAATATCTTGCTGTGTTTGGTTAATCTGAGACTGAATTTTATTACTTTGTTGCTGGCTAAAGTGAATAAAAGCACCCCAAATACCAGTTGTCAATGCTGTAATTATAGTAAAAATTACTTGAATTTTATCCCATTTATCTTTACCCGTGGTGTCGTTCATCATATTTCCCTCTTGCAATCAAAAAAATTATTAAAAATAATCTAAAATTTTCATCTATTATGCACAAAGTTAATTTTTAAAAGTCTATTGTGAAAGATTAGAGACAAACTATACCACTATTAGTAATGTCTAACATCAACATCAGATTGAGTTTCAACTGCCTTCATTTCCAAGGTATGAGGACTATTAAATGACAATTGTGCATTAGTTTGTTGGCAAGCCTCCATAGGTACTTAAAAGATTAGGAGTAGTTGAGATAGCTGGGTTAGTTATCTTACCTGTGCAATTTTTTATACAGCTAAAATTTGAGGAACTTGTGAGGAATATTGAAATCGAAGCGTAGTAAAATGCGATCGCCCGATTGTGGTTCGTCACATCAAGCGATCGCATTTGTTTTATTTCTAACTTTCAACCTAATTGTCAGAGTTTGGCGCGAACTACCGGATAAGGGAACAGTCGCTTAAATCCTTCCTGACGTTCAGCTACTGTTTCCGGGGCAACATCCCACAGACTTTCGTAATAGAAAAAGGCTACACCTAAACCCCGTTCTTGAGCAGCACGTACTTGGGACTTAATTTGTTGCATTGGGACTGGGTTATTGCGTAACCCGGCCATAATTCCGATGCCGGTGGGAATTTTTTGTTGTGCTTCTTGGATTTCGCCACGTCCGATATTGGCAACAAAACTCTGGAAATCAGGACGATAAACTTGCACAATTAGCTCATCTACAATATTTTGCCTAATCCAAGCCAGCCAATCTTGCAGGTGGAACTTATAAGCAAAATCATAATAATTTGGTGATACAGAAAAAATGCTATTGGGTTTTCTGGCTTTCACTGCTTGGTTCAGTCTCACCATGAAAGCTGTAATTTTATCTGCCCGCCATTTTACCCAAGCTGGGTCATTAGGGTTTGCAGGGGGATTGTTTTTGGTTTCTTGGGTATATAAAGCTACTGTATATTTGTCATAACCAAATTCATGGGGCAAACTCATGTGGTCGTCAAACTGAATACCATCGGCATCATATTGGGTGACGACTTCTAACACCAAGTTGGTGATGAACTGTTGCACTTGGGGATGGAAAGGGTTCAACCAGACAACTTCACCCGCCGCGCTGATAGAAGTTTCACTACCATTGCGCTTTTGCGTTAACCACTCTGGATGATTTAATGCTAACTCCGATGTTGGCGGAGCCATGAACCCAAACTCGAACCAGGGTATAACTAACAAACCTTGACGATGGGCGTGATTAATTAAGTCTGCGAGGATATCTTGCCCCTCTAAACCACGGGTAATAAAAGGCTGAATACCTGCACTTTGGGCGGTTGCGCTGGGATACATCGCATAGCCAGAGTTCCACACCACAGGATAGATAGTATTGAAATTGAGGCGTTGTAGGTGTTTTACAGCTTTCTGCACCTTGGCGCGATCGCGTAGAACATTAAAATCATTGTTGGTCATCCATACACCGCGAATTTCTTGGCGTGGTAGTTGAGCGATCGCAGGTTTTAGCCCATCTACTACCAATACTGCCACGAAAGAAACTAACATCAGCACAGGCACTAGCCGTTTTAGCTTGCGCCCCAAACCTGGGAAAGTCAAGAGTTTCATCGGGTTGAATGATTTGTCACCTACCCACTCATGCCATCGCCTATTTTTGTGATGGAATTTATTAGCCATATAGCCTTGAAGTATTGATGTTTACTAGAGGAATGGTTAATTGGTAGTTGTTCATTCAATGCTGCACATCGAACTTCTGCACCGGAGAAACTCAAATAGAATTCATACCGTCAATTCAAGATGACGTAACCAGTATCCATTAGTGTCCAATATACATTGCGTCTAACAGGTAGTTTACCAAGTCTTTATTTTACATGGCATTGCTGGAATCCTTACCAAAATTTACTGATACTATAATGTATTATTAATAACTTAAAATAATAAAAATAGGCAGCCATACTGCGTTTAATTACAATTGACGACAGCAATAATACTCAGATTCATCTTGAATTAGAAAATTGCTGTGATGACTTTTAATCAGCTGGTACGCAATGACCAATGACTATGGATGGACTTTACAGGTGGTTATGTAATATGAGATGTGTTTTAGCTGAGTCCGAAATTTATCATCCCTCAATATGTCCATCAAAGCAACTGTATTCCACCTAGGACTGTTGTTAATCAGCTAATTCTGTGACAATGATTAACAATAAGCCAGAATACTTAATCTCAGTTACTCATGCGCCAGAGTTCTCAAAACAGCCTTTTAACAAGCAAACCGCAGCCATTTAATTGGTTATATGCCTTGTGGAAATTTTCTCGTCCACACACAATTATCGGCACCAGTCTGAGTGTTTTGGGTTTATATGTAATTGCCATTGCCATTAATCATCGAATTGACTTCCTATTGCCAATTTCCAATTCTCTTTTGCCAGTTTTAGGTGCATGGATAGCTTGCTTGTGTGGCAATGTTTACATTGTCGGCTTAAATCAGCTAGAAGATGTAGAGATAGATAAAATTAATAAGCCGCATTTACCACTAGCATCTGGGGAATTTTCTCGACTTATAGGACAATTTATAGTCATAACTACGGGGATTTTAGCTTTAGTAATTGCCTGGTTAAATGGCCCCTTTTTGTTTGGGATGGTAGCGTTAAGCTTGGCAATTGGTACAGCTTATTCTTTACCACCAATTCGCTTGAAACAGTTTCCATTTTGGGCAGCATTGTGCATTTTTTCGGTACGGGGAACAATTGTGAATTTGGGTTTATTTTTGCATTTTAATTGGGTACTGCAAAGCAAAGAATTAATTCCGCCAGCCGTGTGGGTACTGACGATATTTATCTTGGTGTTTACCTTTGCGATCGCCATTTTTAAAGACATCCCTGATATCGAAGGCGATCGCTTGTACAATATCTCTACTTTTACAATTCAACTCGGCACACAATCTGTATTTAACTTGGCACTTTGGGTACTCACTCTCTGCTACTTGGGTATGATGTTGGCAGGTGTATTGCGGCTAGAGGCAGTAAACTCAGCCTTTTTGGTGATTACCCATTTATTATTGCTGTGTGGGATGTGGTTTCGCAGTTTAACGGTAGACTTACAAGATAAACGAGCGATCGCCCGATTCTATCAATTCATTTGGAAACTCTTCTTCCTAGAATATTTAATATTCCCCATCTCTTGTTTGTTGGCTTAACACAATGCTAGAAACCACTCCAGTAATTGATATTCTTGCCATCTTAGTAGTGATTGCTAGTGTTTTCCTACTGATTTATTTTGCTGGGAAAACCTTAATCACCTCCAACTATTTTCAAAAAGGCATCAATTTTTATCAGCAAGAAGACTATGCAGGCGCAGAAGCAGAGTTTCGCAAAGTGATTGCTATCAACTCTACTAATGATGTAGTGCGTCTATTTTTAGGAGATGTTGTATATCAGCAAGATAGAATTGCCGAAGCCACAGAATTATTCCAAGAAGTCATTCGTCGCAGTCCCAAAAACCCTGAAGCTTATTTGCGTCTAGCCAATGTGTTAATGCAGCAAAATCAACCAGAAGCAGCTAAAACTAATCTGCAAACAGCACAAGATTTATTTAAAAAACGTCAACCCGAAAAAGCCCAGAAAGTTGCTCAGTTATTGGCAAAAATCAACGCCAAATCAACTTGAAATTGATTAAATTTTAAATTGAGTCTCTATGGTACAAACACCAAAGAAAACATTGACCTTAGAAGAGTTTCTGAAACTACCAGAAACTCATACTGTTTCACTTTAAGTTTGATACAAATAGACCGCAGAGGGCAGGGAGCAGGGGGCAAGGGGAAAGAATAAAAAAACCATGAATTTGTATCATTTTTTTCGTGAAATGGTATCAGCACAGCTAAATTTGTGCAATAACTGAAATTCCATCTGCGTCCATCGGCGGTTAATTTTATCCAAACGATATCAAATTACGACACCAGTACCGACAGCAACACAGTAAAGCGCCGCATGACGTTTGCCATCAATACCCAACATCTTATTGAGGCTGAGGTCATGGAAACCACCGACGCAAAGACTACCCAGACCCAATTGCACAGCCATCAGACAAATATTTTCTGCTTGATGACCAGCTTCTAAAAGTGCAAAACGGTAGCCCCGCGCACCATATTTGCAGAGCGATCGCATAAAAATAGACGTGAATATCACCAAAGCATTTGCATTCACAATGTAATCTTGGTGCAGAAAAGGTTCCACAAAATCATTAGGTACTGCATTATTCACCGGATGTAAGCCATGACCACGCGGTTCATAGTGATAGAGTCCATCAGCTAAATTTTCCACCCCTTGCGTTGAGACAAAAACTTCCAACGGATAAAGCCCTCCCGCCGATGGTGAGTTTCGCGCTTCATAGATGTAACCCTCTGTGTGACGCAACCCATTTAACCCACATCCCGCATCCAGCAATTGAGCTAATTTAATCAATGGCATAGTTGTATTAGCAAACGATCGCACAGAAGACCGCCTCTCTAAAAGCTGGCTTAAAGAGTTGTCATGTGGTGCTTTGGGCAGTTCCAAAAAAGGAGCCTCCGGCATATACCGCATTTCCGTAGCGGGAACGCGCTTGACATAACTTTTCGGTACTGGGGAGTTCAAATGATAGAGAAGAGCTAATTCCAGTGGCTCGTTGACTGTATACATAGTGATTTAAAAGATGAGTAATGAATATTTACTAGGATTGACGCAAGAACTCTCTCAAACTCTTTTTCCCCCTGCTCCCTGCTCCCTGCCCCCGACCTATTTAAGCCATAGGATGGGGACAAGGATTTAAATCAGCCTCGCTGCGTCGCCCACCATAACCTAACCTTTGTGGCACTTCAAATAACCGCCGATTTCCCAATGGTTCTAACCCATAACCAAAATATATCGGGACTAATTCACTTGCCAAAGTCCGCACGACTCGAAAACCAAGCGGTGCCACATCAGGAGTTGTAATATCAACTAAATAAGGTTCAGCACCCACAGAATGCAATCTTGTAATCACAGTCCGCAATTTTTCTGCCTCTGTGGTAGATGTATAAGTTGGTAAATCTTCAACGGCTATGTAACTATCATGCTCAAATAAAAATTCCAACTCACCTAGGCGAGTGGTTGTGTAAAAAAAGGCGCTGTGATCATCTAATTGTTGTACATCTTGATATTGATGGAGATGAGAACCAGCACCGTTAGCTTTGCGTTCTATGTCACCGAAACGGGCTTGGCAAACTTCAAAAATTGCCTTACGCAGCGCCGTTGAACCATCCAGATGACATCCTAAACCAGTGGCGACAGCCGGAGTTCTGCCGGAACGGTCAATTAACATAGCTATTACCACTGGGATGTTAATATCAGTGGTCAAATAAAAGGTAACTAACTCAATTCCAAATCTGGCGTAGTGACGTAAAATTTCTGTTTCAATTCCGGGACGATGGGCAAAATAAATCCTGGGCGCAGGTAAGCGGTTTAACCAATTAATAATGAAAGCATCACGCTCAATCAATTCACACAAGCCACTGTAAGCCGCAAACTCAAGATTTGGGCCACTAGCCAAACCATTGGAAGTCACAGGTAAAATGTAATCTCCTGGTTGATAGCTATCCCAGTCAAAATAAACCATGAATGCTGGGACTAACATCGGTTGGTTACTGGTGAGAGATATGGCAGTTATCCACGAAGTCTGCGTTTTTTCATCAAAAGTAGGAAAAGGAAAATTTGCGTCAGAGTACTGGGTGTCAGAAAATGAGAAAAAACTTGGTGGCGGGACGGCGGGATAAGTTAAATCTGCGTAGCTACTAATTATGAGTTGGCGATAATTAACAATACTGCCACAATATCTCTCTACAGCTTCTCCAACTGCCCCAAAAATTGCTTGTTCATCTGTCATTCCTCTGCCGACACCGTAGCGTAAATCATCTGGCTGTTTACGCAACTGAAAATTAGCTAATTCGGCTTGCCAGAGAACAGGAAAATCAAACTCTGTATAAGGCTTGGTAAATCTATCGATGGCGCGGATAATACCTGTATGGGGACTAACTAAATCACGCCAACGTGGACTAGCGATCGCACTATTCACTGATTCTCTCCTGTTGTGAACAATGGGGGCAACCAGGTTTTTTCAGCACAACATTGTGAGTGAGTTTTGTCCCCAATAAGTCTATATGTACTAATTTGCCATCTGTAGCGATGGGTAAACCGAGAAACATTTTAATGGTATCCAAAGCTAGGTAACTTCCCACTAACATCTGGGCGATGGGTAAAGTTTCTTGCAACCTTGGTTGAGAACGCCGTTCTCGGTCAAGAAATTGCTCAATGGCTAATTCCGCCTCTGGTAGTTTGGCGCAAGCTATCGACCGCATCCGATAGCAAAGATAACAAGGGCCATCCGCAGCATAGACTAACGGCCCAAAAGTGCCTTCCACACCAGCCGCGCCGCCTGGTAATAATGGGCGTTGCATCTGCCAGCATAATCTGTTCAAACGATAAGCAAGATTGACAGAGACTGCATCGGTGGCGACAATCACCAAGTCTACATCTTCCAGCAAAGCATTAACAGTGCCATCGTCTGTGAAATTATCGGTCACAATTTCAGTTTCGGTGATTTCTGCGATCGCGGCAATTTGTCTTGCAGTTTCCACACCCCGCAAAGCACCAATTTGATTAAATACTGAGTCTGACATCATCATCACATCAGATGTCCGTGTGCAGACATCATCACATAATCTCAAAAAACCAATCCCCGCACTAGCCAAGTTGAGTGCCGCTATCATCCCTGAACCACCAAGTCCAAAAACAGCAATTCGCGCTTTTGCTAACTGTTTTTGGGCATCTTTTTGCTGAAATCCCAACTCATGATAAAGACTAATTTGAGGCAATAAATCAGCCCGGATATTTAAATCAGCAGTATCTTCTAATAATTCTTCAACTAAACGATTTTCCATCAAAAACTGTAAACATTGATTGATTGAAGCATCTGTTAATTTCTCTCCAATTTCTAGCCGAATTTCTCCGATTGTTCGAGAGCCATCTAGTAAAGGTAATACTATACTTTCCATATCACGCAGTGCTTGACCCTTTACGGTTAGTGTGCGCCGTGTTGTATGAAAAATCATTGTTTCTTCACCACTACAACCTGATGGCATCACATGGACAACAATATGTTCTAATAAACGCAGACGTTGATTATCATTTAATTGCATAGGCTTTATTTGATTATTTCAAGCTCTCAAAAATAATCTCAAAACTGTTTGTTAGTATTTCTCAGGTAATTTTTTTGCTGTTGTAGCAATCCTATTTGATTGGTAAAAATTATTTGTTTTCACATAATCTGATTTTAGATACCCGACTTCTGAAAAAAGTCGAGTATGTAAAATCTATATATCTCCAAATAATTTAGTATCCAAATCCAAGCTCATCTATGTCGTCTGGAACACATGAAATTGAGCCAGCTTCACTAACTCTACATCCACAGCCACGACATCCACAGCCACGACATCCGCAGCCACGACATCCGCAGCCACGACATCCGCAGCCACCACATCCAACACATCCTAAACAGCCACGACAGCCACCACATCCACCACATCCACCGCAATTAGCAAACCATCTTTGTTGAGTTTCAGAGTCTAACATTCCTGGCATTGCTAATTTTTCTAAAGCTGCTATTTCCTCATCAGACAACAAAAGTTGTTCTAATTTATCAGCTTTATCTTCCAAACGCATATCTATTGTTTGTTGGGTCAGTGTTTTTTCTGCAAGCATTGTCAATTACTCCTTGTAACTTCAATTCATGAGCCTGTTAGCAAATCTGCATTCAAGTCGCCGAAAAAATTTGCTGATGTTTATCCATCAACAAGTTTGATAAAATTAGAGATATAGGAATAAGCAAATGTGAAGGATGAGCCGATAATCAGACAGTAGTTGATGCTTAACTATATGGGACGATAAAGACATAGTTAAACAAAAACATTCAGATTTCCACTAATCCACAACAGGCCAAATCACTTTGTCATCAGTGATGGGAATTTCCATAAAGGATTAATCTTCCCGAAAACCTTGTCTTTGATAAATCTTTTGTGATTGTTAGCGACAGTTTGTCCTGTCTTGATCATCTAACTTCTCTAACATTATCTTTTTCTAGATTTTTTTATTCTTGCTGGAGTAGTATACTTTTGACTCGTGGTGTTTAGATTTTTCTATCTTAAGTAAGATGGTTTTGAGTTGAAATAGCATCTAATATAACTGCCGACATTGAGTAGAAAAAAGCAGGAGTTAAAAGGCCGGAGGCAGGAGCTTTTTAGTTTAGTTAAATTTTTGTAATATAGTTTTTTCTCCTCGATTTACTTATTTAGATGAGTTTGTATATATAGTGGTAGTCAAATAAGTTAGGGCATTTTGAAAGCTTGAATACCACAAATAATCAAACTTTTACCTCCTGCCTCCTGCCTTAAAATATCAATAATTAGGTTTAATTGATGAGCGATTTCAGAGTTTGGTTTGCAGACTACGCTAAAGCTTTATTTCGTTCTCTACCTTTGTTATGGCAAGCAGCACCAAGAGAAATGATTTTCTTAAGTGCTGTGACTTTATTACAAGGTGTTCTGCCAGCTATTAGTGTTTGGATTACTAAGTTAGTAATAGATACTGTAGCACTAGCCTTAACATCTGGTAGAGAATTAGGGTATGCAGTTCTGATACCTTTGGTATTAGGATGGGTGGGAGCTTTGCTATTAGAAACAATGCTTTATCCTTGGATATTGGCACTTCAAGGAAATCTTAATGATAAATTAACAGCGCATATCAGCTTATTATTAATGCGTAAAGCAGATAATTTTGCAGATTTGAGCCGTTTTGAAGATTCTTTATTTTATGATGAACTACAACTATTGCAACAACAAGTCGGTTATAAACCGTTAGGTTTACTAGAGAATTTAGTGGAGTTAAGTCGCTCTTTTGTGACTTTGATAGTAATAGTTGGGTTGCTAGTTCCCTTGGCTTTTTGGATACCATTAGTAATTGCGATCGCCACTGTACCCCAAATTGTCGTTTCTTCTCAATATGGCAAAGCAATTTGGCTGACTTTATTTGAAAATAGTCCGCAAGCGCGGCGGATGGAATATTACACTTCACTCATGCTCACTGATAGCTACGCAAAAGAAATCAGGTTGTTTCAACTAAGTTCATTTTTTATCGAGCGTTACTTACAAGCGTTTCAATCTTTACATCAAACCATGCGTCATCTGCGTGGTAAACAAGCATTTTGGTCATCAACTTTAGCTATTCTGAGTACTCTAGGTAATGGTTTTGCTTTTTATTGGGTGGTACAGCAAGCCTTTCGTGGTAAATTCAGTCCCGGTAGCGTACTTTTATTTGTGCAATCATTAACTTACTTTCAAAATAATCTCGAAAGATTTGTCGCTAATTGGGTAGAGCTATTTGAAAATATTCTTTATATGCAGCAGTTTTTCAATTTTCTCGACAGTCCCCTCCCAATGCAAATCAGTATTCCTGGAGAAAAAGTACCACTTCCCATTCGTTCTGGTATTACTTTTGAGAAAGTTGACTTTTACTACCCAGATAATCGATTAGCTCTACAAAATATTTCTTTTACTATTTATCCTGGACAAACTGTTGCCATAGTCGGCGAAAATGGCGCAGGTAAAACGACTTTAGTGAAACTTTTAACTAGGCTGTATGACCCAACACAAGGTTATATTTTAGTGGATGGTATAGACCTGAGAAATTTAAATTTACAACAGTGGCGACAGCAAATTGCTGGTGTTTTTCAAGACTTTGGTCATTACGCCCTGACGCTGGGAGAAAATATCGCGTTAGGGAATTTAGCGGCTTTAGAAAGTCCAGATATTCTCAGGTATGCAATCGAAAAAGCTGATATTACCACACTTGTTGATCATTTTCCTACAAGAGAAGATACACCATTAGGTAAACAATTTGGTGGTACAGAACTTTCTGGTGGCCAGTGGCAAAAGTTAGCTTTAGCGCGTGCTTTTGTACGCCGAGAAGCACAGATATTACTATTAGATGAACCAACGGCTGCACTTGACCCCCGTAGTGAATATGACCTCTACCGGCGCTTTATTGAATTAGCCGAGGGTAAAACAACAATTTTAATTACTCACAGACTGGCTTCAGTACGGATGGCTGACCGAATTTTAGTCATGAAAGCTGGTCATTTAATTGAAGATGGAACTCATCAAGAACTTTTACAGCTTGGTGGTGAATATACAACTTTGTGGAATATGCAGGCACAACATTATGGTATTTCTGATTGAAGAATTCAGAAGTCAGAATTTAGGAGTCAGAATCAGGGTATGAGGTCAAAAAGCATTCATCAAATTGACGCTAATTCAGAAATTTTGTAACATTATCTACCAAGTAGAATTTCTGCAAAAAAACATACACAAAAAATACCATTTCTTACTGCTAACCAAAGATAAATAAAATATATTAGCAGGCTTCCAGGACTTTACACAATAACTAACAAGACAGTTAAAAAACTTATCACAATCTAAATTTTTATCATTAACCTTTTGATAGATTAGGGCTGCTCTAGAAAAGCTATATATTAAGACAGAGCTAACATAGAATTTATTATTGCTCTTCATGCTGTATCAGTAAATTGCATCTAAAAAGACCGAAAATTATCAAACAGAATGCAGGAGTCAGTAGCCAGAATTCAGAATTTACCTGAGTGCGACTGGCGATGAAGAAACGGGTATAAGATACCCATCAAATTTCTAATTTGCTGGTCTTAAATCAGTAGCGAGTATTCTTCTCATACTGATTACATTCTGACTACTGACTTCTGGCTTCTGAATTCTTCAATTACTTTATTTTTAGTAACCTGATAATTCATGACATCCCCTGAGCCTCAAATTGATTTTGACAAAGAACTTACAGAATCATCATCTCCAGCACCTCAAAAAAACTGGCGATGGTGGCGATTATTGTTAGCTTTAATACTAATAGTAGGGGGTGGAGTTGCGATCGCTTGGCGTTTACTTACTCCTGTACAGCCAACAAAACCCATTCATGCTCAAACACCAGGGGTAAGAGCCAAAATAGCACCTGTACAATTAGGTACAATTGAAGAAAGTGCAGACTATATTGCCACTTTAGAGTCCCGACGTTCTATCAACCTCCTACCGAGAATTCCTGGCCAAGTTACCCAGATATTTGTCAAGCCAGGAGACACAGTTGCCATAGGTACACCTATTATTCAGATAGATTATAAAGCCCAACAACCAAGCAACCTGGGCAATAATGGTGCAACTCAAGCAACCGCCGCCCTACTAGAAAGCGCCCGCGCCACACTCCGCGCTTTGGAAGTAGAACGCATATCAAAGTTAGGTGAAGTCCAGTCAAATCAATTAGATTACGCAAAATCTGCCAACTTAGCAGACCAAGGTGCAATATCACGCCAAGCCAAGGATTTAGCTGCTAATCGGTTGGCAACAGCAAAAGCTAATCTAGATGCCGTCAATTCTCGCATTCAAGCCCAAAAAACTAGTATCCTGCAAGCTGAAACTGCCCTCCAGCAAGCCAATACCAATAACAGACAACCACCAGCCCAACTTCAATATGACAAAATTACGGCTCCCTTCGCTGGCACGGTGGGCGATATCTCGGTAAAAGTTGGTGATTTTGTCACAACTTCTTCACGGCTGATGACTGTGGCCGAAACTCGACCTTTAGAAGTTGCCTTAACTTTACCACTAGAGCGCGGCCCTAAATTACGTAAGGGAATGCCTGTGGAAATTCTCAGTACCCAAGGGCAAGTTTTGGGTACAAGTCGAGTGTTTTTAATTGTTCCCAACGTTAACACTGAACAACCATCGATATTAATTAAAGCATTGTTCAACAATACCCAAGGGCAATTAAGGGCAGGTCAATTAGTCCGCACAAGATTAATTTGGAGTCAGCGTTCTGGAGTTTTAATTCCAACTACAGCAGTAACTCGCGTGGCGGGTGAAACTTTTGTTTATGTCGCTCAACAGCAAACAACTCCCCAGGGCGTTTCTCAGTTAGTGGCGCAACAAAAGCGAGTTAAGTTAGGCAATATCAAAAATAACTATTACCAAGTTTTAGCCGGGTTACAGCCAGAAGATAAAATTATTATCTCTGGACTGCTAAACATTCGGGATGGTGTGTCTATCGTGCCTGAGTCTTAGTGCTGAGTGCTGAGTGAAAAAAACAAATATACTCAATAGGTAAATTTAACCTGAGTGCGTTAGGTTAAGAGCAACTCATCACTAGTCAAGCAGGATTTATTTATGGCAGCTTTAACCGGGAAAGTTGCAATTGTCACTGGTGCATCGCGGGGAATTGGTCGAGCGATCGCTTTAACATTATCGCAAAAGGGTGCATCTATCGTAGTTAATTATGCGGGGAATGCAGCTAAAGCCCAAGAAGTTGTGGCAGAAATCGAAAAACTAGGAGTGTCAGCAATTGCTATCCAAGCTGATGTAGGTAATGTGGCTGATATTGAACAGCTATTTCAAAAAACCATCGCCCATTTTGGCAAAATCGATATTTTAGTGAATAATGCTGGCACAATTATTTACAAACCAGCTACAGAAATTACAGAAGCAGAGTTTGATAAACTTTTTGCTGTCAATGTCAAAGGAACTTTTTTCGCCTGTCAACAAGCTGCAAAGCATATAGCCATAGGCGGTAGAATTATTAACTTTTCTTCCTCTACCACAGCTATGATGTTGCCAACTTACAGTGCTTATGCGGCAACAAAAGGCGCAGTGGAACAAATAACGCGGGTATTAGCTAAAGAGTTAGGTGCTAAGGAAATTACGGTGAATGTTGTTTCTCCTGGCCCGACAGATACAGAACTATTCCGCGACGGTAAAACCCCAGAACAAATTAATCGTTTAGCTCAAATGTCGGCTTTTAACAAACTGGGTGATGTCCAAGAAATTGCCGACGTGGTAGCTTTTTTAGCCAGTGAAGAAGCACGTTGGATAACTGGGCAGAACATTCGCGTTAATGGTGGGGTTGTTTGAGGTTTTTATTTGTCAAATATCTGCTTCTTAGTTTTATAGTTATTCAGTTTCAGGCTTGAAATTATCTGTGCGGGTAGGGAGTCGAAAAAATTACTTTTTAAGTCTACTGTTTTTTAGAAATCAAACGTTCGTCTTATATAATCTTCCTGGAACGGCAGACAAAACAAGTAAAGAAAAATGGGCGAAAAAAAATTGTATAAAACGTTTTCTATTATACAAAATTAGCTCCTCAAACTGATTTATAGCTTGTTTTTTTGCTAGTAATTCTCAGTTAACCAATAATTCCTGAATAGTGAAATCATCTAGTTTCATTTGTGGAATTAATGGGAAATTGGCAATTATCAAGCATTTTGCTTTGGGGAAAACCCAAACTCAAAAACCTATTTTCTGACAGGTATTCTCAAACTATGGATTTATCCAACATTAATACTCTGCATAACTTAGAAGCAGCCTTCGGTGGTGAGTCGATGGCTAACCGCAAATATTTATTTTTTGCGAAAGTTGCTAGTAAATTAGGATTTTCGGATTTAGCAAAACTGTTTCGTGAAACCGCAGAACAAGAAACCGAACATGCTTTTGCTCATTTTGAGTTACTGCATCCAGAATTGGTGGTGAAAGACCCAGCCGCTTTAACTGATGAACAAAAAAAACAAATTGTTTCGCGTTGCTTGTCTTTAGCGATTGAAGGCGAGACTTACGAATACACTACAATGTATCCCGAATTTGCTGAAGCTGCAAAAAGCGATCGCGACAACCCAGCCGCCGCAGAATTTCTCAAACAAGCACAAGAATCTGGCGAACATGCTAATACATTTCGAGAAGCTGCACACCGTTTTGGACTGCTCAAGTTTATCGAAAATTACCACGCCGATCGCTACACTGAAGCATTAGAAGTCCTCAATGGTGGACAAGCCGTGACCAGAGTCGCTGGCGATGACCCCCAAACTCGCAAATGGATTTGTCGTCAATGCAGTATGATTTATGACCCCGTAGCTGGCGACCCCGATTCAGGTATTGCTCCCGGTACACCTTTTGAAGATATTCCTGATGATTGGAAATGTCCCATTTGTGGTGCTACCAAAAAGACTTTTAAACCTCTAGAAGAAAAAGTTGCGGCTTAATGGCAGGCTTCGGGGCAGGGAGCAGGGAGCGGAGGGGAAAGATTGATTCTCTCCCTTGCACCCTGACCCCTGCGGCCTCAACGTGCTTTCTTAAATCTTTAACAGCTTATCCCTAAACCTTTATACCCTTCCCCACAAAACCTTTTGTCTGCGGTGCTTAATCCAGAATTACAGTAAGAATACTCATTAACGCTATTTTTCAATCAAATCAAAATAATTGTCATATTTTTGATGATCACACCCTTCAACCATTGAGCGATCCCTAAATGTTTGGCAACAAGTATTATCATCTTCTATCGTTATTTTTGGATTTATGTCTGCGGGACGATGCGAGTTTTCTTCTACTAGTTTCAAGTTGGTGTTAATTACTTCCTGGGTATTGGTAAATTTTGCTAATTCGAGACGCAATTTATCTAGTTGCTCATCTTCAGGTGTTACCAAAATATTCATTGGTGAAGTACCTCTGTTATCTGTTATCAAATTTTACTGTGTTTTGCTATAAATAACTTTTTGAGTAATTATAAAAAACATCAGTAAGTTGTTTACAAATCTATTTATTACCTGTCTGGTTTCTATCTCTTGACGAGTCAGTTAATCAATCAAATGGGTCTTCCATCTTACAACAAGATAAAAATACAAATGACTTATGTAAGAAAATGAAAAACTCAGGTTGAAACAGGCGATCAGGTAATAACTCTTTAAGTATACAAAAGTTAGAATAATTACAAATGTATAGATCCATTACACTTATGCTCACAAACAATTTTTGTGCGTAAGTTCTGATTGATTCACTATAAGTAGAGTGTTACACATCTTTCTGCTGTATAAGAGCTGTTGCTTACTTATATTTACAGAGAAAATTGTGAAAATCCGCTGAAGTCAATTGTTACAAAGCATCACCCATCTTAAAATTAGGAGGAGGGAGTTTTACAGCCCATTGAACATAGATGAATGCTGACGATTTTTTTAACCAAGGTTTTAACAAAAATTTGCAAGGAAACTTTCAAGGTGCGATCGCAGATTATACAGAAGCGATTCAGTTAAAACCTGACTTTGCAGAGGCTTACTATAATCGCGGGAATATTTTGTATACCTCACTCCGAGATTATGATGCAGCACTGGCAGATTTTAACAAGGCAATTCAAATAAATCCTCATTTTGCTGAAGCCTATCATAATCGCGGCAACACTCGTTATTCTCTAGCAGATTATGAAGGAGCGATCGCTGATTACGAGTGGGCATTAGCGATCAATCCCAACTTAGCAGAATCCCATCACGGTCGGGGTAATGTTTATTGTGCGTTGGGTGATTATGATCATGCGATCGCAGATTATCACCAAGCGATTGAAATTAACCCAGCATTAGCAACATATATAGATTTTGATATAGCGCGAGCTTTTCATTATCGGGGTATCGCTCGCAGTGAAAATGGTGATTACCAAGGCGCATTAGCAGATTTTCAGCAAGCCTTACAGTGGTATCCCCAGTATGCTGCCGTTTACAGCAGTCGCGGCAATATTTTCCATATTTTAGAAGAATATGAGCAAGCCCTTGCCGATCATGAACGGGCTTTACAGTTAGATCCGCATTTGGTGGAAGCTTATCATTACCGGGGTAATACCTGTTATGTGTTAGGAGATTATGCAGCCGCAATTGCTGATTATAATCGCGCCTTACAAATTAACCCCAATTTTGCCCCAGCCTACTACAATCGCGGAGTTGTCCGTTCTTACCTAAAAGATTATCCATCTGCAATTTCTGACTTTAACCAAGCTCTGCAATTAAATCCTGAAGATGTGCAAGCATACTACGAGCGGGGATTAGTCAAAGCAACTTTGGGCGATTTTCCAGGTGCGATCGCTGATTATGAACAAGCTTTAGATAGAAACCCGACTTTGGCTTTAGTCTATGGTTTTCTGGCTCATGCGCGTTGTCAGTTGGGTGACTACCAAGGTGCGATCGCCGATAGCAATCGTGTCTTGCAAATTCACCCAGAATATGCACAAGGATACTGCGATCGCGCTACGGCTCGTCGTTGTTTGGGTGATTACCAAGGGGCAATTTTAGATTACAACCGCGCCTTACAACTCAATCCCAACTTAGCCACAGCATACTATGGCCGTGGTTTAGCCCGTGAAGCACTACAAGATTATTTAGCTGCGGTGGAAGAATACACCCAAGCAATTAGAATTGAGCCTGATTTTGCTCCAGCTTATTGCAATCGCGGTAATGCTTTGCGGTTTTTAGAAGCTGAACAAAGAGCGTTAGCCGATTACAATCAAGCCATCAAAATTAACCCCAGTTTAGTAGAAGCTTATTACAATCGGGGTTCTTTGCGCTATGCCTTGCAAGACTATCACGGTGCAATTGCTGATTACACCACAGCTTTGCAAATCAACCCCAACACCGCAGCATTTTACAGCGATCGCGCCAGTGTTTACTATGCCCTGCAAAATTATCACAGTGCGATCGCTGATTATAATCAAGCCATTGCCCTTGACCCTAGTTTTGCTGAAGACTGGTATCATCGCGGGCGTAGCCGTTTGCTGTTGGGAGACTTGCAAGGAGCATTAGCAGACTTAAACCAAGCCTTGCAACGTCAACCCCATTGGGCTTCTGCTTATATGTTACGCGCCGATGTCTACCGCCAACTCGAAGATTTTCCCGGTGCGATCGCTGATTTTCAACAATCTGCCAACATCTATTATCAAGAAGGCAAAATTGAATATTATCAACAAATGCTGAGTGCGATCGCTCAACTCCAGTCTCAAGTCTGAAAGCTCCATTCAGGTAGTTTTTACATAAAAACTATGGTGTTTTAGCATAATAGCTTGACATGAATTTCTTAGCTGTCATGATTAATTAACATATAGTTTTGTTGTTTTGGGAAAGGCGGATAGCAAATATCAATCAAGCATCCGCCATTTATTTTTTGTGCAGTTTGAAGTAGAAATACTCATCCAATCTTGGATTTTGCGAAAAGTTGAGCCAGTGCGTTGGACGGGTTTCCCGGCTTGAAGCAACTGGCGTTGCGTGGGCGGGTTCCCCGACTTGAGCAAACTTTTCAAGACGGATTGGGAATTGCAGTCTAATTTTATCGCCGGCTTTGGACGCAGATTACCTTGTATTATTTCCTGTAATCACGATTAAGTATTTTCCCTGTTGCACCAAGTTGTTATCCCCAAATAGTATTTACCACATTGTTTTTCATCATCTAAATTATTGTGAAATCAATTCTACAAAGTTACTTGGAACAAGAAATTTGGCTATTAATACGAGATAAGTGGTATTTCGCAACAATTATCAATGTTTGTGATGATTTGTTATGCTTTAAACACAGAACGCATAACAAAGATACAGAAGAAGATACTTTGTGGGAAATGGTTGTCAAAACCAGTGAAGTAGTAGCTATTGATAAAGTTATCTCTGTTATGAGTAGAAAACCAGATGTGTTTATGTCTCGTCTGTTAGAAACTAATAGACAAAATGATAATCAGCAACAAGATTAAAGAATTCAGGAGTCAGAATGCAATCAATGGGGAAAAATAACTGCCACAGTTAATTACTTATTCTTCCTGACCAAAAGTCACACATGGGCTATCAATTTCTTCCGCAGGTTGAAAAGAACTGCAAAAAGTCACAATAGCACAATTAACTGCCAATTCATCGGGGTGAATACACTCTATTCCTGACTCATTTTTGACATGAAAAGCACAGTCATTACAGATAGTTTGACAAGAGATAGAATTGCTATTATTTCTTAAATTTTCTATAGCTTGAAATATCGATTGAATTTGTGGTGTTGAAAATGCTTGATGAGTAGAAGTAAAAAATTCTGAGAGGTTGGCTAATTCTTGGTGTTCATATACACTAGCTTGTAAAACCATTTCTAATTGATCAATCTGTCGCACAAATTGAGACTCAGGTGTATTACCTCGCTCATATTCTTCCCATACATCAATCCAGTCTGAACAATTAGGAAGTTTATCCAGTATTTGGGACAGCGCATTTCTCTCTATTTGATATTTTGCTTGTTGATCAACTCCATCCCTGGGAGTCAAATCACCAGCATAAACTTCTCCTAAGTCGTGGATTAAAGCCATCTGCATAATTTTAGTTTTATCCACCTTCAGAGAATAAAAATCGACTATCAATAATGCTAATAAAGCAACAGCAAAAGAGTGTTCAGCAACGCTTTCACAACGCTGAGGGTCAATGCCTTGTTGTAACCAACCTTGACGATATAATTGCTTGAGATGATTAAATTCAAAATAAGCTTGGATAATTGGCAAAGTATTTTTGCCTGCTAACAACGTAATTGGTAAAGCAGCTTTTGTTTCCATCTAAAATTTACAAGGCTGGGCTTGATATGTTTCCTACCTATAGCAATCCTAAATGATTGATAAACATCTCTCTACCTTGTCTCCCTTGTCTACCTTATCTCTTTTATTCACATCTCACATAGGACTGCTATAGCAGTAGCAATTATGGCAAATTGTCAACTAATATACGCTAAATTACTTCACAATATTGGTAGTCGTTTGGTTGAGCAGTTTGGTTATGAGTCAAAATGAAAACAACGAGCAATCTAGTAGCCATGAATTGTCCTCACATTCTGGTGCGAGATACTGGGGTAACGTGGAGGTAATCGAAGAAGGGGATAATTATAGAATTAGTCGCGTTGAGATTAAACCCAGGCATGGTATTAAACCACAAATCCATTACCATCGTAATGAACATTGGGTGGTAGTTTCTGGGGTAGCTAAGGTAACTTGTGGCGATACGGAAACGTTGCTGAACCGCAATGAATCAACTTATGTTCCAGCCGCAACCTTACACAAAGTAGAAAATCCCGGTTTAATTCCCTTGGTAATTTTGGAAATTCAAAACGGTGAGTATTTAGGCGAGGATGATATCGAACGTCCTTATGACCTCAACTTAATTAAGCCAACATCAGAAAATAAGTGAAGTTTATCAATGGTCAATTGTCAAGAGTTAATGGTCAAAAATTACTTTTGACTTTTGACCTTTGACTTGATCAAAACCATCCTTCTTGTTCTAAAGTTTCGATTAGCTGTAAGCCACGGGGGTCACCTACGCCGAGTAGTGAGGCTTTAGCATCTTCTCGCACACCTAAATCTTTATCTTCGGCAAAGGCTTGAATTAAGGCATCAATGGCTGTGGCGTAAACAATATTAGAGGGTAGTTCTTTGCATAACTGTCCAATTGCCCAGGCGCTATTACTGCGAACTGCGGAAATTGGATCTTGGACTAAGGCTTCAATCAAGGCGGGAATTGCCCCTATGACGGCTTCGTAACCCACTCCTGCCATTTGGGCTAAAGCACTCGCTGACCACAAACGCATTGCGGAAATATCTGTTCTTAAAGCATCAGCGAGGGGTGCGAGACAACGGCGATCGCGGCAATTACCCAACGCCCAAACTACACCTTTACGTACATAACCGTTCCAATCTTGGTTGAGTTGGGCAATTAATGGTTCTACTGCTTCTTTACTGGGATTGCGACCAATACCATAGGCGGCACTCACTCGCACCAAGGGACAGGAATCTTTTAACAGGGCAATGAGTAGAGGGGTAGCCCTTTCATCTTCAATATCACAAAAAGCACGCGCCGCCAACATTCTCTGCTGGGGTTGAGAATTTTCCAAAAGTGCTAACATCACTTCTGGATCGGGCTTTGCCACTTCTGACTCGGCAGTGAGTGGCTCCATTTTATCGAGAGGGCTTTCTAGCTCTACGTCGGGATCGAGTAGGCTTAGGTCATCGTCGTCATACATACGTCATTTAAGTGCCGAGTGGGATTTACAGATAACCCCCCGTGCCAATAATTCAGCGCCTGATAGGTATTTGCTAGATTATTGTACACTTTATGTTCGGCATGATTTAGATTTGTTTGGAAAAAAGAGACTAGAGTCTAGAGGTTAGGGACTAGTACCGCTACGCGGAAGTCAAAAGTCAAAAGTTAAAAGTCAAAAAGCTCGTATCATAAGCTAACTGTCCCAAGTGTTTCAGAATTTTTAGGACGGTAAATAAATTGTTGCGGTAAGCTATTAAGCACTTAGTTTGCAGTTTAGACCGCAGGGGAGCAGAGGGGCAGAGGGGCAGAGGAGAGAGTTTAAGTCATTTATGTACAATTTCAATAGTGCAGCTTAAATGCTGATTAGCTTACTGCGATCGCAAAACTGCTACTCATGGCTGTCACCAACGAAATAACCTGACAGTTCTTTCAGCATCCACAAAGATTGAGTTTGATAACCCAGTTGATGGTAGAGGTTTAAAGCAGGTTGATTAGATTCAAAGACTTGTAAACCGATTTGTTTATCGCCTCGTTGAATTGCCCAGTTTTCGACATACTGCATTAAAGCTTTACCAATACCTCTGCGCCGATGTTCTGGGACGACGTAAAGCAAAAAAATATGAGCATGGCGATCGCCACTGACTTGATCTATGGCATTTCCCACCCAAACACAAGCAACGGGGCAGGGGGCAGGGGGCAAGGGGGATGAGGGAGACGAGGGGGCAGAAGTCTTGTATGTTTCTCTCCTCTGCTCCCTGCTCCTTATCTCCCCTGCCTCTTCGGTATCAACCCACCATAAGGGCGTATCTTTAGACAAATACTGCTCCACTGTGCGGGCGAGGTGGGAAAAATATTGCTGGGGAAATCGCTCCTGGTAAGTGCGTTGCATGAACTTGACGAGGAGCGATCGCTCTAATGTTGAACCGCGACGAATTAAATACCCTGGTAGTAATTGCTCAGACACTTTATTTGCTAAAGGTGAATAAATCCACAGCCGTAGCTGGCAAAATTACCCCAGTTTCTTCAATAGGTGCGGGTGCTGCCATATCAGCCGGCAAAAATATCCGGGCGCTGACTGCTACTAGGGCAACGATAAATACTAAAAGTACCAGTAGTGGGGCGATGTATTGACGAATTATAGCCATATTTAGTAAGTCAAAAGTTAAAAGTTAAAAGTCAAAAGAAAGAAACTGAGTGCTGAGTGCTGAGTGCTGAGTGCTGAGTTGAAGCATTTTCCCCTGCCTCCTGCCCCCTGCCTCTCTTCTTTAACCTTAACGCCGATCGCGTTCTAAATCATCCATAACTCGCTCGCAATACCAACTTTCTGGCATACCGGGATAATTTTGCTTGGCTTGCTCGATTAAGCGTTCGGCTGTGGCGGTATCACCGTCTAACTTGGCAATCAGCCTGTTTTTGAGTTGGTTGTCGGTGATGCGATCGTTAATCTCTGTTGCGGACATATTTTCCGGCACAATGCTGGATTGCTCTCGGCGTAACTGCCAAAATAAAACGTAATACAGTGTACCGAAAATTAAAATTAGGCTGAGTGTACCAAAAAAAGTAAAGAGATTAAAAGTCAAGAATCCCAGTACTAGCTGTGACAGGACATAGCCAAGTAACAAGCCTGTAAGTAAAAGAATAAATGTACCAATAACAACAATTACTTGGCTTCCCATACATCCTCATCTTCTTCCTCTAGTCCTGGTCTAGATATTACCACTGGCTTTTGATTCCAGGGAGCAACAAACGGTAAAAGTAACAATCCTGGCAAGGCTGCTACTAGGGTTAACAAGAAAAACACAGGCCAGCCTGTGGCTTTTGCCCAATCGCCTGCCGGTGCTGAAAGAACATCTCTACTAATCGCCATTAAGCTAGAAAATAATGCAAATTGAGTGGTTGTAAAACGGTGATTGCAGAGGTTCATTAAAAATGCCACTGTAGCAACTGTTACTAATCCAGCACTAAAATTTTCGATATTTACTGCCAAGATTAATAACGAGTAATTTTTGCCGGCAACAGCTAAAGCATAATAACCCAAGTTACTCAATAATTGCAGTATGCCAAATATCCATAAACCGCGATTAATATGAATTTTGCTTAAGATTACCCCACCAGCTAATACGCCGACAGTTGTGGCGAGAAAGCCAATTCCGGCTTGAATTGCGCCAATTTCAGTTTTAGTAAAGTTGATTTCTCGCAAAAATAAATTAGCTGTGATACCGACTAAAGAATCGCCCAGTTTATAAAGGATGATAAATATCAGAATTACACCCGCTTGAGTTAAGCCAAAGCGATGAAAAAATTCTTTAAAAGGCAGAAAAATTGCTTGTTGTAAGTTTTGGGGGGCTTGATTTTCTTGAGCTTCGCCCAGTAACTCATCAGGCAATAATAAAGATGAAACTATCCAAGCGACAATCAAACCTGCTAATAGCCAATAAAATACAGGCAAAGCAATATAGCCAATAAAAACGCCTCCCAGTAAGCCAGCTACCAAGACTGTGATCAATAGGACAAATATCACATCCTTGACAGATACAGGCGCGTTTTCTCGCTGATTACTTACCTGTGGTTCTCTGGGGGCTGATAAGCTGACAAAGATACTCCCAGCCATTAAAGCAGCCATCAGTAAGTAAACACTGTTCCAAGGTAAACGATCGGCTAAAACTAAAGCTAAGGAACTAGTGACAAACAAAGCCACACGATAGCCGAGTACCCACACCGATGCACCCGCTTCTGCTTCCAGGGGGTTTAAGATATCGGTACGATAAGCATCGCCGGCAATGTCTTGGGTGGCACTTAAAAAGGTGATAATTAAACAGTTGATTGCCAAAATTTGCAATACTTGGTCACTTTGGGAAGGTTGTTGTAAGGCGAGAGTGGCGATCGCAATTGCTAAACCAACTTGAGTCACAATCAACCAACCCCGTCTCGCTCCTAAAAATGGCGGTACAAACCTATCTAACAACGGCGACCACAAAAATTTGAGAGAATAAGGCAACGCCAACAAACCAAATAAAGTAATTTTGCCGATATCAACCTTGGCATCTTGCATCCACAATTGCAATGTTCTACTAGTTAAGAACAAAGGCAATCCCGATGCAAAACCCAGCAACAACAAAGCCCCCATTTTGCGACTTTGGACGGCTTGGCGTAGTGCTTGGATTTCTTTCATCGTTTCGATATTCCTTACTCACAGGAGCGAATTGCAGTTATCTTGCCATAGTTACTGCATAGTTTCATAACTTGACAAAAATTAACTTGGTTCTTCCCAATCTTCAAGCTTTAATCCACTGATTCGACTAAATTCTCGCGTGTTGTGCGTGACTAATATTAGATTCTTTGCTATTGCGCCAGCCGCAATTTGTAAATCATAAGGGCCGATTGGTGTACCTATAACTGCTAAATCAGCGCGGATTTTACCTGCTATTTTTGCTGTTTGTGAGTCCAATTCAATAATATTAAATTGGCTATGAAATCTTTGTAATATTTCTAAATTTTTCTCAGTTTGTGAGCTACGATAAGCTCCATAATAAAGTTCCAATTGAGTGATAGCAGAAATAAATATATCCTCTGGTTGCTGACTTGCCAGACGATTCACGACACCAGGATGACTATTATTGATTAGGCGAATACAGACATTTGTATCAAGTAAATAAGTCAAAATATCTGCTCCCTCGTTTCATATTCTCCCTGTTCTGGTCTTTCTAGGGCTTCTCCCACCCAACCACCAATTACTTCTTCAAAAAATCCCGGCATCCAGCCGCGTTTTTGTGGTGTAATTTCTTGAATTGTTACTGTTACTTCAATTTCTGCATTTGTCATTTCTACGGGAATATCAAGATGTAAAATACCATCTGCGCCTACACGAGAACGGATATTAATACTTTGCATAACTATTTGTCCTCTAAATTTTGTCTAACTTTCTTTGATCGGATAAATTTGATGTCCTCTAATTTCGACTCCATGATCAGCCAGACATTTTAACCAACCTTCACGGGTACCAATATCGCTTTTTTGCTTGAGTAAACCTAATTCTTGTTCTTGTTGGGTGAGTTTAGCAAATTCTTCGTATTGGGGATAATTAGGTGTAACAAAGGTTTCTTTCCGATGCAGAACAGGTGGATTTGCCCGATTTGCATAATCTCGATGAGTAACGTACAAAGTTTTTAAGTCAATGGTGATGCTGGCTTTTAAGGCTGGATGGGGGTCTGTGTCGAAGTCTGGATAAAATAAGTAGGATATTTGCGGTTGCTCAAGGTTATATTTGATCAGCGTCGCATCATCAACACGCCCAATGGTGCGGCTGGCGCAACCTTCGTAAATGCGGAGTAAGGGGTCGAGGGCGGCGAGGGCGGAAACATGAACGTAAAGTGCGCCGCGTGTATGTTTGCCGATTTTGCTTTTTTCACAGGCTGTTTGGACTACTTTTGGTCTACCCAAACTAAATAATTTTTGGTCAGCAACTTCGCAAGCTTCCTCATAACTACCAAAAAAGGCTTTGATGTCGTGGCGCATTTCTGGCGCTAGTTGGGAAAATCTAGGGCGTTTATCAAAGTGTGTGAGAGCAAGGTAAACTTGAATATCTAAAGAACGACGATAGGCGATCGCATCCCATTCTGCTTCATCGGTGGCTTGCAACACAACCCCAAAGGCGCGGCGAAAGTTACCAAATTCTGTTAATAGTTCTTGTTCGTTTGCTAATTCACCCTTGACAGGTAATCTCCCGCGTTTGGTGAAAAACTCCATGAGTGGTTGCAGTGTTTCCTGATAATCTTCAAACCGCTTGCTAGGGATGCGGACTCGCGGTGTATAAGTGCGCGAAAAGAAGCGAATAGCTTTGAAGCTTTCTTTTTCGGCTTCGTCACGGAAGACAAAGTAAACCCCAAGCGCAACGGGAACTGCATCGACGTTTAAGACTTGATCAATATATTTTTTGAGTTCTTCTTGCTCGTAATATTTTTGAAAGGTGTTGCGGCTAGTCACAATGCCGTCATTGTAAGCGAGTTGGGCTTTACTGGGAGCGTTAATTAAGACTTGTGCAGCGACAATTAAAACTTTGCGGGTGAGTTCCCAGGCTTTAATCAGGCTTTGGTTGCGTTCTGCTAAATCTTCGATGACGTTGACAACGTAACCCAAGTTAACCACATCAGCAGGCGTAATTTGCTGATTCGGGTAGTAGTACGGGTCCCAACCTGCGCTAGTATAACCGAGGTTGCCGACGCGCTGCACATCGCCACCATGACCACAACCGTAGTCAAAAAAACTGGTGTCCTGATTGATGATTGACCATTCTATGGCTAATCTTACAGGACGAGAGATTTCTGTGCGAGCGATCGCAGCTCGATGACGCTCAATTTCTAAGTAGCTCTCCGGCATAATATTCAGTTAACAGTTATCAGTTAACAGTTAACTAATATCCTTTCAATCTTTTATTGCCAGTTCAATCAAATCTTCAATTTTCTTGATATTTGGGTCGCCAGCTAAATAACCAATCCCCCGATGTAAATGCAACCGGAATTGGGTAGCTAAGGTTTCTTTATCAGTCCCTAAACCGTCATTATGACAGCGTTGCTTCAGGGCGAGTAAAAAAATATCAGACATTTCCCCACCAAAAACCCGCCAAGCCATTTCCACATTACTATCTTGAGGAATGGGTACAGGCGATGGTAGCGCAGGTTCAGCCAGAGAACGACACAACGCCCAACGACACAGAATATTCCATTGGTCAATTTTGGTGTTGCGTTTGAGTTTTTGTAGTTGGTCTTTGGCTGTTTGGGAAAGTTTAATTCTTTCGATTGGTGCTTCCATATCTTTGTTAATAATGATTTTTACACTTCAGTAATAACAAAATCTTCATTAATAGCCGCAATTTCTAGACAAACTTATACAAATTGCTCAACCCCATTGTCTCAAAGCTATGTTCTACCAAAAATATTGATTTTCTATCACTGTGGTTTGGCGGGTAGATGAGTCGTATTTGAGGAGATATTCACGGGCGATCGCCCCCAATACCCAATCAACGCAAACAAAAGCGCCCCCCATTAGGAGAGCGCCTTTGATTAATTAGTTATTGCTTACTTCTATCTCAGAAGATTAACCATTGATAGCAGGAGCAGAGATAGCAACAGGAGCAACTTCACCAGCAGCCAAGTCTAAGGGG
>NZ_JACJTB010000016.1 GCF_014698475.1 Nostoc spongiaeforme FACHB-130
TTTTTCATTACGATCGCTCGCCAACTTGGTTTCCGAACTATTCCTCAAGCACAACGTGCCCTCTCTAACCAACTGCACAAAGTTTTTTCTTTCTTTGTATGAAACCACCCTGCCTCCCCGCAGGCGAGGAGGGGGCTAATTGTTATGTGGCTTTTGATGGTGTATGCGATCGCATCTCTTGTGCCAATTTCTTGCTAAATCTATCACCCGCTTGCCAAAATGAGTTATTCTGGTTATGCTGAATATTACGTATACGAAGTATTTTATATAATGGTTGCTCAATCTAATAACTCTACTACTTGTGAGTCTTGGCAGCAAGTTTTAGCCCCTTACAATTTGGGTTATCGAATCAAACTACTTTCACAACTGCTGACCCGCAAGTTTACTGACAAACTAGAACCTTTTGGGCTGACACCATTTCATTGGTTGGTGTTGTGTTGTTTGTGGCAAGAAGATGGTTTACCCACATCCAGTATTGGTGAGAAGTTGCAACAGGTGGGTGGGACTTTAACAGGCGTACTAGACCGGATGGAAGAACGGGGCTTAGTCCGTCGAGAACGAGATGTACATGATCGTCGGATTTGGCGTATCTGGTTGACGGATGCAGGTAAGGAACTAGAACAAGTTTTACCACCATTAGCCGCAGAACTACGTGAAGAAGCTATGCGTGGTATTTCCCCAGATGACCGCGAATTCTTTTCTCAACTGCTAAATAAAGCAATTGCTAACCTATCTTAAGGCTGGATGACAATCGCCCATTCGGGTGAGGCAATGTATAAATTTATTTGACAGAATATTTAGCATCCTAAATAAAAGAATAAAAGCTAGTTGTAACTAAATAGTACGCATTCTAAATAAAAGACTATCAACATATTCAGCAAGGAAGAGAAGAACTATGACCGCAACCACTTTAAACGGACGCAACAAAGAGAAAACATCTGTTGATGAAACAGAAATAATTACTGATACCGAGACTTTAGATGCAGCGATCGCCACACCAGAAGCACCGGAAACTGATGTCCACCCACAGCCAGAGGCAGAGAAAAAAGAAAAACCCCGTAGTAAAAAGCGATTGCCTTTAATTTTGGCGGGGTTGGGTGTAGGTGCGATCGCCGCAGGTACATTTGGTTATAACTATTGGCAGTACGCTTCCTCTCACGAAGAAACAGACAACGCGACTGTTAGCGGACATGTTCACCAAGTTAGTAGCAAAATTCCCGGAACCGTTGCTCAAGTTTTAGTCAACGATAACCAAGAAGTGCAACCGGGACAGTTACTAGTGAAACTTGACCCCCGTGACTATGAAAGTAAAGTGCAGCAAGCCGCCGCCGCCTTAGCCAACGCCCGTAGTCAAGCCGAAGCCGCCGCCGCCAATATTGCCTTAACTGCGGAAACCACCAATGCCAAGACAACTCAAGCCCAAGGTGATGTGAGTGGTGCTTTATCTGCCATTTCCACCGCCCAAGCAGCAGTAAAAGAAGCCCAAGCCGGGATTCCCGCCGCCCAAGCCGATGTGGAATTAGCCCAAGCCGGGATTCCCGCCGCCCAGGCTCAGGTAGCCCAAGCCAATGCCAACTTGCAAAAAGCGGAAACAGATTACAACCGTTACAACAGCTTATATAAAGAAGGTGCGATCGCTCGTCAACAGTTGGATGCAGCCAAAGCCGCCTATGATGTGGCCTTAGCGCAGAAAAATGCCGCCGTCCAAGGAGTTGAACAAGCCCAAGCCAGATTAGCCTCCGCCAAAGTTGGGGTAGCTCAAGCCCAATCTCGACTCGCCCAAGCCCAAGAAGGTGTCACCAGCGCCCAAGCAAAACTCGCAGCATCGAGAGGCGGATTGCAACAAGCGACAGCTGGAACTCAAGATACTAGCGTCAAACGTAGCCAGTACGAAGCTGCCAAAGCTGCGATCGCCCAGGCTGAAGCATCATTAAAAGATGCCCAATTGCAGTTATCCTACACCAACATTACTGCCCCTAGTGCCGGACGAGTTGGTAAAAAAACAGTGGAAGTTGGCAATAGAATCCAAGCCGGATCATCATTAATGGCAATTGTCGATAACGAAAACTGGGTAGTAGCCAACTTTAAAGAAACCCAATTAGAAAGAATGCGCCCAGGACAACCAGTAGAAGTCAAACTCGATGCGTTTCCTCACCACACCTTTAGCGGCAAAGTTGACAGCATTTCCCCTGCTTCCGGCGCTCAATTTGCTTTATTACCACCAGACAACGCGACAGGTAACTTTACCAAAGTAGTGCAGCGCATTCCTGTGAAGATAGTTTTAGACCAAAAGAGTATCCAAGGTTACGACTCACGGATTACACCAGGGATGTCTGCGGAAGTTAGTGTTGAAGTTAAATGAAGTTTGTAGTGAACTTGAGTTAAATGAGCATCAATTCCTGACAAATGACAAATGACCAATAACAAATGACCAAATTTAAACAGTTGCAACTACCTGCCTTCAGGTCAAAAAACTATCGTTTGTTTTTTGCGGGACAAGGAATTTCCCTCATTGGAACATGGATGACTCAACTGGCTACCGTTTGGCTAGTGTATGACTTAACCAACTCACCATTAATGTTAGGGGTGGTTGGATTTGCTAGTCAAATTCCCAGCTTTTTTTTAGCTCCCTTTGGTGGCGTGTTTGTAGATCGCTTTTCGCGGTATCGTACTTTAATTGGTACGCAAATTATGGCGATGATCCAGTCTTTAGCGTTAGCTGTACTAACACTAACAGGCATGATTCAAATTTGGCATATCATTGCTTTGAGTTTATTACAAGGATTTATTAACGCTTTAGATGCACCAGCCAGACAAGCATTTGTCCCGGAACTCGTTGAACGCAGAGAAGATTTAGCCAATGCGATCGCCATCAATTCAACTATGATTAATGGGGCGCGACTCATTGGCCCCGCCGTGGGAGGATTGTTAATTGCCAGAGTTGGTGTTGCTTACTGTTTTTTAATCGATGGTTTGAGTTACATTGCGGTAATTGCAGGCTTGTTGGCAATGACCGTGAAACCGTGGAAAATTCCGGTTATTCAAGGTAATCCTATACAAAGAGTAAAAGAAGGATTTATTTATGCCTTCAGCTTTCCTCCGATTCGGGCAATTTTATTACTATCGGCTTTAGTTAGTTTAATGGGGTTACAGAATACAATTCTTGTGCCAGTTTTTGCCGAAACAATCTTAAAAGGTGGTGCCGAAACTTTAGGCTTTTTAATGGCAGCATCCGGCGTGGGAGCATTATCAGGGGGAATATATCTTGCTACCCGTCAAACTATTTTAGGCATTGGGAAATTAATTGCGATCGCACCAGCAATCTTAGGATGTGGTCTTATAGCCTTTGCTGTTTCTCGATTTTTACCACTGTCTTTATTCACAATGCTTTTTGTCGGTTTAGGAACAATTTTACAGATTGCTGCAAGCAATACATTTTTGCAAACTATTGTTGAAGAAGATAAACGCGGCAGATTGATGAGTCTATATACAATGTCATTTTTAGGCATGATACCTATCGGTAATTTAATCGGAGGTGGAATTGCAGATATAATTGGCGCTCCTAATACATTAATTATTGATGGTATAGCTTGTATTATTGGTTCAATATTTTTTAGTAGACAACTTCCCGCTTTACAGCAAATGGTAATACCGATTTATGAACAGAAAGGTATTTTATATAGGAAGTAAATTGGTGTTGAATTTGGTGATTTATTTCACGCCCAGACGCAGAGGGATTTAAGAAAGTATCGATAGATAAAAACTCTGTCACCTCTAAACTCCTATCAATGGTACATTTTTAATATTCTCCCCATCTTCGCCCCTCAAAATGGAGCATTACTATGGCTAATGTTTCGGCTGTAGCACCAGAACCTATACCTCTAAGAACATGGATTGGTGTATTAGCCAGTATGCTTGGTGCCTTTATGGCAGTTTTAGATATCCAAATAACTAACGCTTCATTACAAGAAATTCAAGCATCTCTAGGCGCAACTTTAGAAGAAGGTTCTTGGATTTCCACCGCTTATCTTGTAGCCGAAATTGTCGTCATTCCCTTAACTGGATGGCTATCACGAGTTTTTTCGCTGAGACTTTATTTATTAGTTAATACTGGATTATTTATATTATTTTCTATTTGCTGTGCTTGGGCATGGGATTTAAATTCTATGATTGTTTTCCGTGCTTTGCAAGGCTTTACAGGGGGCGTTTTAATTCCCTCATCTTTGACAGTAGTTTTAACAACTTTACCACCAGCCAAACAATCAATAGGTCTAGCTGCATTTGCCATTACAGCAGTTTTTGCACCATCAATTGGGCCGACTTTAGGTGGTTGGTTAACAGAAAATTATAGTTGGGAATACAGTTTTTATATCAATGTGTTTCCTGGTGCATTAATGCTGGCTGGTGTGTGGTATGGAATTAAGCAAGTCCCACCCCAAATTCAGTTATTAAAACAAGGTGACTGGTGGGGAATTTTTTCAATGGCTATTGGCTTAGGTTCCTTACAAGTTGTGCTAGAAGAAGGTAGCCGCAAAGATTGGTTTGGTTCACCATTGATTGTACGTTTAAGTATTATTGCCGCAATTTTTCTGACTTTATTTTTCTTTATTGAATTAACTCGTAAGCAACCATTTATTAATTTACGTTTATTACGTTATCGCAACTTTGGGTTAGCCAGTGTTGTGAATGTTTCCCTAGGGATAGGTTTATATGGTTCGATTTATATTTTGCCTTTGTATCTGGCTCAAATTCAAAAATATAATGCACTACAAATTGGTGAGGTGTTAATTTGGGCGGGGATTCCACAGTTATTTATTATTCCTTTTATTCCAAAAGTTATGCAACGCATTGATGTGCGGTTTATGGTGGCGTTAGGAGTAACTTTGTTTGCTATTAGTGCATTTATGAATGCGGGATTGACTAATCAAACCGGGTTAGATCAATTGCGGTGGTCGCAACTGGTACGGGCGATGGGACAACCATTAATTATGGTTCCGCTAACCTCTATTGCAACTGCTGGGTTAAATCCTAAAGATGCAGGTTCAGCCAGTGGTTTATTTAATATGATGCGGAATATGGGTGGTTCTCTCGGAATTGCTGTATTAGCAACTTTATTAACCAGTAGAGAGCAATTTCATTCAAACAGATTAGGAGATGCTGTATCTTTATATAACCCAGAAACACAACAGAGAATTGACCAAATGACACAATATTTTGTTAGCCGTGGCGCAGATTTGAGTACGGCACAAAATCAGGCGATCGCATCTATTTCTAATGTCGTCCGTCGCGAAGCATTTGTCATGGCTTTTAATGATTGTTTTTACTTTATTGGTCTAGCATTATTACTCAGTGGGATTGCGATTTTATTCATTAAAAAAGTAAAAGCAACTGGTGGTGCAGTTGCCCATTAACTTTTAGTTAAATTGATTTATGGAAATTTCCCTGTTACCTTTTAATACTGAATTCTTTTTCAAGATACGCCAGGATTATCAGCGGCCCGGATTTGTTTTAGCATTTGTTCAATTTGGTAAACTCTATCATTGCGACTTTGGGTTTTAAAAATATTTAAAGCTTTTTCTAAAGAAGCAACAGCTTCATCTTTTTTATTAACTTGCCATAGTGCTTGTCCTAAATTAGTCATGGCTTCCCCATAACTGGGGTTTATTTCTAAAGCTTTGCGATATTGACTAATAGCATCATCCCAACGGTCTTGAGTTGCATACACAACACCGATCGCATTGTAAGCTAAAGCATATTTGGGCTTGAGACGAAGGGCTTCTTGATAAGACGTAATCGCTGCTTCGGGTTGCTTTTGTCGGCGCAGTACATTACCGAGTTGAAAATGTCCAAAAGCATCGTCGGGATACTTTTTAATTAATGTACGTAAGACTTTTTCAGCCCCTGTTAAATCACCACTATTTAATAAATTGTTTGCTTGTTGTACTAGTTGCGATCGCTCAGAATTTCCATCATCCTGAAATTGTGCTAGTTTTTGTGGTTGTTTTTGAGTAATTTGTGCATTTTCTTGTAATGCAACTTGTGTAGGAACTGCTAACACTAATGGCGATTCACCAATTGCAGCTATGAGACTTAGCATGATGCTACTAATGGGTAGAATCTTCATTACCTTCCACTCCTCAATAATGTCTTAATCTTTATCATAGATGGAAGTGCGTTACCTAACGTTCCCCAAGCTGTTAAGCATCTGAAAAAGCACATTGAGACCGCAGGGGGCGGGGAGCGGAGAGCAGGGGGAAAAAGAAAAATACCCTCTCTCGAAAATTGGATATTTTATTTTTTGCAAGCCCCTTAAATCGAAGATTACTTCCAAAATTTGGCGATCGCACTGCAAAATCCAAAATCGTGTGACATCTTAAGTTGTACTTCCCCCGCTACGAGGAATACGTTCAATCTCCGCATATCCACTGAAAATTAATTTTTGCCCTTCAGTTTCTAAACGATTGAGTCGCATTTTGACTCCATCTAAGTCAAAGCGATCTAAGTCAACCATATTATCTAAAATTTCCGCCAGTGCCACACTCAGGGTTTGAGAAGTTGCTCGTTGCGTTTCTGGGACTTGTTCAAGGTCAATTTGTGGGTCTTTAAAAGAAATGCGTCGCCGCCTTTCCACAGCAATAGAAACTGTCATATTTATGGGGACGAGTTCGCCATTATTTAAATCGGCTTTTGCGGCAATTCGCAGGCGATTTTCTGGTAAGAGTTGTACCTGAACTTCGGGAAAGGAAACTGGCTGACCACCAGATAATTCTGTTAAGGCAGGTACATCAAGGTTAACTAGGCGCTTTTTCACGAGTTCTGCCTTGAAAGCCTGGTTAATGCCTGCTTCAGATAATACTACTTGGGCGATCGCTTGCGTGGGTTGCTTCAGGCTTAATTTGCCACTTAATACTGCGCCAAAATCTATCGCCACTGCATCCGTTTCAAAGGACATTTCCTCCACCGCAAAATCTCTGCGGATCACTAAGCCACGTCCGTTCATTTTGAAACTATCAATGCTACCTTGCAACAACTTACTGGAGGGATAGCAGCGTACCAAGACTTCTACTGACTCGCTTTGGGTAAATAGATGGCGAATCGTTTGGCTGGCCACTGTGTTGAGCATTCGCTCACCCCAGTCAGTGCCTTTAGGATCTTGTAAACCAGTTAGTCCGCCGAACATTAGTTAGTGCGTCTCTAGAAGTTCTTTGTACTTTTGTAACAAAATGTGAAGGATACAGCAACCCTCTAGAGATTGATTGTACTGATAACCTGACTTGGAATCGCTAATGTTTCTCTACATAATGTGTTATATGTTACACGGCTTATGTAAGTTCGAGGAGTAAATTTTTCGTGTTCTTAAGTCCTAAAAACGTTAAAAGCGTCAAGCTAACAAACTGCTAGTTATGACGCTGGTAATTTTTTAGTTTTTTCCTAAATCCAGGGTCTTTATATTGTACTTGACCCTATCTAAAAACAATGTGTTTATCTTCAGGGTCTTTATATTGGCTGACCCCGTTTGAACAATTATCATTTTTGCAGAGATTTTGATTTTTCCTAATTTCCTAATACTTTTTTTATATTTCTTCTCTTTCTATTGCTGATTATGTCGAAAATTTAAGGAAAGATAAAATTATTAAGCTATGTAAAAAGATGACAGATATTCCTGTCCAACCGCCTTCCATAATGCGAAACTCTTATCCCATCTATCTTTGAGATATACTAATACTAGATATGAGGGATTAAAACAAATTAGTCTCAATCTTTGCTGATCTGTTGACAGCGTTGCAAAACACTTAATACATAATGGCAAGTGAAACGCTTGACACCCACTTGATCACTATTAGTGATTGAAATATCTATGTTAGAAACCAAAAACCCAAAAAATATCTCCAAAACAATTGCTATAGGCAGAAAATCTGCTTCTGGTAAGGAAAATGAAGCGATGAGAGCTATTGCATATAGCATGGATTTACTACTACCTGGTTTCTATGTATGGGTATTGGGTTTTAGTTTTCGCATTGGTGGAAGTTTACCAGATGATAGTCCTTATAAATATCCTGGCGAAATTCATAGCCACACTGGAATTGCTTTAGTATTACCAGGATATAGAATTTTTACGACTTATCAGGGTAGCTATGACCCTAAACAAACATCAGATACAGGGGCTAACAGCTTTTAATTGTACAGTTCTCGACTCAAATACTTTTGAAACTTTAATGACTCAGGCAGGGTATTGTATCTCAGGTAGCGCACCTGCACAGTCCAATAGAATCAAAATATGGTGGATTCATAGCGAATATCCAAGAGTCGAGTCTGTGTATAGTTCAGACAGGAAAATAGTGATCACGGCGTATCATGTGAACTGAATATTTGGGCTATGCCACTATTTAGGTAGTTGCCGCCGTTTTTCCCAGCGCCACAAAAAGACCATCAGGGCAACAATTCCGACTTGCAATGCTAAATTCGGTAAAGCAGTATCAAGTTCTTTGCCAGCAAGTACGCGAAAAAAGAAGACAAATGCGCCAATAAAACTAGAAGCACCCACACCAATATAGATAAATTGCCGTAAGCCGCGATAAGGTGCGGCAATTTCTGCTTTGAGACGGGCATATTGTTCTGGATTTAGGCGTGTTTTGGGATTTAGGTCTACCATTGGTAAATAATGCTATAATTTCTAATCGTGTATGCCGATGTGGCTCAGTGGTAGAGCAGCTGATTCGTAATCAGCAGGCCACGGGTTCAAATCCCGTCATCGGCTTTGATTCTACAATAAACAGTATTTCACTTGACCATATTTTGACTATTTACGCTTAAAATCACTCACGTTAAGCCTAAGTTTTTCAGAATGCTGCTGCACCATGCCTCGAAATCGGCGTATTTCATCCCATTATTCGGTGAATGTTTCGCAAAAGCCTTTTAATAGATTAATACAGTTAGCGATCGCACCTAAATGAGCAATTTCGTAACCGTGGGTGTTTTGTGTGGGAAATGCCAAACAAGCTGCACGACCAACATGTCCAAATTTCATAGCAATGGAAGCATCACTACCAAAACCACTGAGAATGGTTAATTGTACAGATATATCTAGTTGCTTGGCAGCACGGCACAATTGCAGATTCAAGTTTTCGTCATATATGCCATAGGCATCTTGAGACAGCAATACCGGACTTTCATTATCTTGTATGGGGTATTCCTCAGATAATGGACAAATTTCTAAAGCAATCAAAGCATCTAATTGCTGATTTTGGGTAAAAAACAACGCCCCAATTGCGCCGACTTCTTCTTTGGCTGAGGCGACTAAATACACATCACAGGCTGGTTGCTTCAGGGTTTGCGCTAAACCTAACAAAATCGCCACGGAAGCTTTATTATCTAAGGTGTAGCTGGCGATGTGATTGTTTAAACGAATGGGATGTTTGCGATGTTTGCCGACAACCATTCTGGTTCCTGGGCGAATACCTGCGGCTTCTAGTTGGGCGGTGGTGCGCTTGGTTTCAATCCAGGCATTTTCCCATTTTACAGGTGTATCTTCTTGTTGGACTTTTTGTGGAGATTCGTGAGAGACATGGCGAGAACCAAAGCTGAGAATACCGGAGATAGTTTCATTGTCTCCTAATAAATCAACTACGCCTTCGCCATAAACCCAAGGAAAAGCACCGCCAAGCTTGCGGACTTCTACTTTACCTGCTTCGCCAACTGTTTTGACTATTGCGCCAATTTCATCTTTATGGGCGGTAATGGCGATCGCTCTACTAGAGTCTTTCCCTGGAATTTTAGCAATAATATTGTCGGCGCGATCGCTCCACACTTCTATTCCCAGGGCGGCAAATTGCTGGAGTAAAAATTGGTTAATCTCACCCTCTGCACCGCTAGGTGAATGGTGCATAACCAATTGTTCAATAATCTTAAATAACTGCTCGTAATCCCACATTCAATAAAAATTGGTAAGATATGAATTTAAAGTGATTGTCAGGAAAAGAGTTTATGACCACAACAGTCAGGAAACTCACCTTAGAAGAGTATCTTGCTTATGATGATGGCACAGATACTCAATATGAACTTGTGGATGGAGAGTTGGTAGAAATGCCTCCAGAAAGCGATAGAAATAACTTGATTTCTCTTTATCTACTATCGCAGTTTCTCCGGTTTGTGCCAATTCAACTCATCCGCCATAAAGATACAGAACTTGTGGTCATAGGTAATAGAACCCGTGTGCGACTACCAGACTTAATGATTTTGACACAAGAGTTAGTAGAAGCGATCGCTTTTGGAAGAGCTACAATTACTCCTGATATGCCTTCTCCTGCAATGGTAGTTGAAGTTGTCTCTCCCGGCAAAGTCAATGAAGATAGAGATTACCGCTATAAACGTTCTGAATATGCAGCACGAGGTATACCGGAATACTGGATTGTTGATCCTGACAAAGCTCGTATTACTCTCCTGATTTTGGTAGATGGACTGTATGAAGAATCTGACTTTCAAGGAAGTGACATTATTCAATCAATAACTTTTCCTCTGCTAGATTTAACCGCAGCCCAAATATTAACGGCTGGACAGGTATAATATCGTGTGCGCTAAAAGACTTATCATAAAGACCGCAACGGTACAGTGTGCAGGGGGAGAAAGAGTTTTTTATACATATTCAGATTATCCTTACTCAACTTTTTGCGTCTTTGCGTGAGGCTTAAAATTTTTGTTAGTTAATCTTTTGATTTTTACAACCGCACCACACCATTAAAAATAATATGCAAACAATATCTGTACAAAAACCAAACGCACCCCAACCGCCAACCTTTACCTCCATTAACGAAGAACGCCTACACCGGAAACAAAGATTAGCCGCCGCTTTGCGGTTATTTTCCCGCTATGGTTTTGATGAGGGAATTGCAGGTCACATCACAGCACGCGACCCAGAAACGCCGGAACACTTTTGGGTGAATCCTTTTGGAATGCACTTTGGTTTAATTCGTGTTAGTGATTTGATTTTAGTCAATCAAGAAGGTGAGGTAATTTTAGGCGATCGCCCAGTGAATCGGGCTGCGTTTGCCATTCATTCTCAAATTCACGCAGCTAGACCGGATGTCGTCGCCGCCGCCCATGCTCATTCTATCTATGGTAAAAGTTGGTCAAGCCTTGGTCGCTTGCTTGACCCCCTGACTCAAGATGCCTGTGCTTTTTACCAAGACCACAGCTTATTTGATGACTATACAGGGGTAGTGCTTGACCCGCAGGAAGGCCAGCGTATTGCCCAAACTCTTGGTACAAACAAAGCCATTATTCTGAAAAACCACGGCTTACTTACTGTTGGTCACTCAGTCGATGAAGCTGCTTGGTGGTTCATCACAATGGAGCGTTCTTGTCAAGCACAATTATTGGCTGAGGCTGCGGGTAAACCTAGCCCCATTAAACATGAGTATGCAGAGATAGCACATACTCAAGTTGGTTCGCATAATTTAGGTTGGTTCAGCTTTCAACCTTTATACGAGATGATTGTGCGCCAAGAACCTGATTTACTGGAGTGACAGCCAGCTTTTTTGGTTGGCGCTTGCGTAGTCCGACACCACCCACAACACCAAGCGCCAATAATCCTAAAGTGGTAGAAGATTCAGGAACTTCCTGTGCTTGGATGGCGGCCAGTGCGGTATCTGCGATGAATTGATGCGCCCTGGTAGTTGGATGAAAATTGTCCCAAAATAAAAACTGATTTTGGTTGTTTTGACAGATATCCAACCGAGATAGACAAGCTTGTGTGACATTATTTAAACCGAATGTCGCCGGAGATGCGATCGCGCGATTAAATAGAGAATTGACATCCACAGGAATAATATTCAGATTGGGATTTTGACTTAAAGCAGTGACAACTGCTTGCAAGCCAAAATTAAAATTATTGGTTGATTGCGTCAGACTAGTCGGATTTCGATTATCGACAGTAGCGCCTGGAAGCTTGCCTAAATCGGGCAAGTTGAATACTAAAAGATTTCTCACACCCACACTCACCAGGGTATTTAATGCCAGATTAATGTTATTGACTGGTGTTGATGAATCTTGGGGATTTAGGAAGAGAAAGTCATTAGCACCACCCCACACAACATATAGTGCATTTGGATCAGCTGTTTGGTTATTAGCCAACAAAGATTGGGCAAATAAAAAGACTTGTCCTAAAACTCCTGGTGCTTGTGCTGTCGGGACAACTGCATTACCCAAACCAGAAGCAGAACCACCAAAGGCAAAGTTAATACCTTGAGTGGGAATAGTACTATTTAAATTAGTAACTAAAGTTGGCTGTAGTCCTAATTGATTGCCAAAATATTCCACCCACAAAGGGCCATTAGATAAACGTCCATTAAAGTAACTGTTAGTTGGGGGAAAGGTACCACCTGTTTCATTGAAAACATTACCTGTATCAGATAAGCTATCACCAAATACATAAAGCTGGCTAAAATTCGCAGCCAAAGCTTTCTGCGGCAACACCAAAGATACAACGACAAAGCCAGCCGCCAACAATTGTTTTTTCATCTGCTGCGTATCCAGTAAAGAGATATTTGAAAAAAAGGTAAATGTACCGACTGTATATTTAAATGATGGTTAAAATTTGTAGTTACAGTTCCAAATTTCTGCAATTTTACTGAAAAACTCTCAGCAGATAAAGACACAGCAAAATATATTTACTGAATTTTCACGATTTACGAATATTGTATAAAGAAGAATCAGGTGGGCGATCGCTTCACCTTCAAAGCATCAGCAGCCGATACACCATCGCCTAGTGTGCCAAAATACCATAAAGCCGTCGCCGCCTCAGCACGAGTCACAGGTTTTTTCGGTTGGAATAGCGTTGTATAACCAAATACTCGCCGAATATTTGATTGTTCTGCACTTTGGAAATCTGCCAAAATTGCCCTTAAGGCCTTCGGGTCGATTTTTCCAGCATCTTGAAAACCCCACGTTTGTTTAACAGCATCTAAATTGGCAGTCGGTAAAGCTTGGCGAGTATCCAAAGGTACTTTCCACAAAATCATCTGTTCTCTAGTTAAAGGTGCATCAGGACGAAACAAAACTACGGTTGTGTCTCCCGATAAAGTACTAGGAATTAAACCAGCTTCAGCTAGTCCCTGAATTGCGGCAAAATCTGGGTCTGTTTTTGCTACATCACTAAAAGCAGGTTGCGTACTTTCACTAGCCAAACGTATCTGCTTGGTGGAATTGTTTGGATACATCGCATTATTAGCCGCAACCAACCACCGTGCATACATTCGGCGGGTGATAATTTTCCCAGGTTCAAATAAATTCGTGTTATTTGTATTCGCCTTAGTGGCTGGAGATTCCACCGATAACACACCCAATGCAGCTAAGTCTTGGATATGTTGACGTAATTCTTGCGGTACTTTGTTGAGGTCAGAAAATTCTTGAGATGTTGCTGTAGTTGCAGTGGTGGTTGAGTTATTTGGTGTAGTGGTGGGTTGGGAGGTTGCAGTGTTAGGTGCTACTGGCCCAATAAACTGCGGTTCACCAGGTTGGGGAGTATTGTTAGTTGTGGACGGAGATTGTGCAGTATTGGTACTATTTGGCGCATAATCAATCACTATGCTGGTAGCTGTTTGTGGTTGATTAGGTGCAGGATTTGTCACTGATTGGGGTTGAATAGATACCTTGACTAACAAATCATTGCGTCGTGCTTCAAAAGTACCCACATCATCAGTTGGCTGTTGTAGAATTTGCCAGTTATTATCTTGCAACTGGCTACGATAAAAGCTAGTAATAAAATTGCTGGGGTCAGAACTCAACCAGCGAGTCGATACTTGATTGTTTGAACTACTCGCAGGTGTAACTTCTTGAAGTGTGGCATTTGTATATAACGGAATCTCTTTAGGAAAATCCGCAGGAAGCTGGACTGTTGTGGCGTTTTGTGCTGGTGCTTCATTTGTATTAGTTTCTCCCAAAACAACTGGGTTGTTTTGCAGTCGGGGATCAGCCGCCAAAGAATTTTCCAGGTTTTTAGCGGCTGGAGTGTTGCTACAAGCTGTTAGGGAAGTAAGTAAAACAGCCAAACTTAATAGGGCGGCTGGATGTTTGCGAAGAAGCACAAGCAATAATGGATAAATTACGTGTCCTTTTCTACCCTAGCGCAGACTGGCAAAAGTTCACGATCGATTGGAATCAGGATTTTTTAGAAATAGCGATCGCTCTGTGCGATCCCCTAGATTTACTTACTCTACCAAGAACGTAAGCAAAACATCACGTTTTCTTAGTGCCATTCGAGAGCGTATCTTCATCTCCCCCAAGGCACCCCTGCCAATTCCCTTTGATGATTTAAATAGCCCGAATTTTGATACTATTATGATATCATAATGATATAAAATTGGGCTAATAAAACCTATGGAACAAAACATCAAGGAATTTCCTGCGTTTAAGGTCAACGGCTTCATCATGTTGGCTGTAGTAGTTGCGCTCATACTGATTGGCGGGTGGTATCTAGTGTCTAGGGTGCAAGGGCTAGAAGCTTTACTAGCAAGAGGCTTGAAGGTTACTGATTTTATCGGTGGTGAAGATAGCGTTGCAGAGCTTATTGCTTGGTTGACTGCTACGCTGTTAGTTGTTATTGTCCCGTCGCTGTCGGGTTTCTTTAGTGTTGAGCCTAATCAAGCGGTGGTGTTGGTGCTGTTTGGAAAATACGTCGGCAGCATTCGCTCTTCTGGCTTCTGGTGGACAAATCCCTTTGTCAGCAAGCAAAAGATTTCGTTACGGGTTCGCAACTTTAACAGTAAAATCATTAAAGTTAATGATGCAGAAGGTAGCCCAATTGAAATTGCAGCGGTTGTAGTCTGGCAAGTTTTTGATTCCGCCAAGTCAAAGTTTGCCGTCGATGATTACTCTGAATTTGTCGCCATTCAAAGTGAAACTGCTATTCGGTCTTTAGCCATTCGATATCCCTACGATAGTTCAGATGAAACAAATACTCCTTCGCTGCGGGGAATTCCTGATGAAATCGCTCACGCCCTGCAAAAAGAACTCCAAGCGCGTTTAGAAGTAACGGGTGTAGAAGTAATTGAAGCACGGCTGTCGCATCTTGCCTATGCACCAGAAATCGCTCAAGTCATGCTGCGACGACAGCAAGCAAAAGCTTTAATTGATGCACGACGGCAGATTGTCGAAGGTGCAGTAGGGATGGTGAATGAAGCTTTGAATCGTCTGGCTACTGAACAAATGGTTAATTTGGATGATGAGCGCAAAGCTTCTATGATTAATAACCTGTTGGTTGTTCTCACCTCTGAGCAAACTGCCCAACCCGTTATCAATGCTGGAACGCTTTATAACTAAAAAATGGGACAAAAAAAACGATTTTTGTTACGTCTGGATGAAAAACTTTACGAGACAGTGGAGAAATGGTCAGCAGATGAACTCAGAAGTGTAAATGCACAAATCGAGTATTTATTAACCGAAGCTGTGAAGAAGGCCGGACGCTGGAAACAAGACAAGAGTCAATCAGAGCAAGATTAATATACACATATTTTCCACCTAGCCCCAATGAATGAAATGAGACTGTTGGTCAATTAACGATGGGTTAGACACCTTACCTCTAAAACTTTGGTTTAGCGTTGCTTTCCCGCCCAGCAATAAATTGTGGGCTAATAGCTCAAGTGCGTTGAAACGCAATGAAATTCAATAAATTAAGAGGGATTGAGGTTAAGGGGTAAGACTGCCTATCAATTCGCCAACAGTCTGATAGAATTCGCACGCCAGTGAGGGAGTCGTGAAACCCGCCCAACGCACTGGCTCGGCTATAAAAATGTAGACGTGCAAGCGGTGAAGCAGCGCGGTCTTGGGGGCTTCCCCCATAAGCGACTGCTGAACCCGGAGGGCTTCCCGCAGGGTAGTCCGTATATGCGGACTAGGGTAAAATCAAGGGTTTTGTCTGTTTAGCCACGACTTCAGTTGCTTAGGGCAAGATGTGAATATACCAGCACTCATCAGCACTCTTTATAGTCTATTCATAGTCACGTTTAAATAAACCAAACAAGGGCGCAAGTATAATTCCAAAAACAAAGCCACCAATATGCGCCCAATAAGCAACGCCTCCAGTTTGGACACTCATATTAGCAGCAGCTTGCAGGCTGGCGAGACCAGAGATGACATTCTGTATAAAGAAAATGCCAATGACTACTAGTGCTGGAACACTAATTGTAGTGACAAAAAAACCTAAAAATACTAAGGTTGTAATTCTGGCATGAGGGAAACGAATTAAATATGCACCTAAAACTCCAGAAATTGCACCACTAGCCCCCAAAGAAGGAATAGGAGAATTAATTCCTATTGCCCACTGGCACAAAGCGGCTAAAGCACCACAGGCCAAATAAAAAACCAGATATTTGAAATGACCCAAACGGTCTTCGATGTTATTGCCAAAAACCCACAAGAACACCATATTAGATATCAAGTGCCACCAACCACCGTGGAGAAACTGTGATGTAATCAAAGTTATCCATTCACCAGAAAAGTTATAGGTTAATTCTTGGGGTACTACAGCATACTCGCGGAAAAAAAGATTCAACTGGGCATTAGACAAACTCACTTCATGAAGAAAAACTAAAACGTTCATGCCAATCAAACCGTAAGTGAAATACGGTGTGATTCGCGTGGGATTTTCGTCATAGAGTGGAAACACAGGTGTTTTTCCTAATTATCAATTAACTGCAATATAGCTTGTGTAGCTGGCAGTTGTGAGAAAGTAGAGAGTAACGAGTAGCTTTCAAGGCTACAGATTTAAGAAAGGGGCAATATAGCCAGTAAAATATACAACCGAAGCCAGTCCGCAAAAATAACTAAGGCAGACGCGGCGAAGAATGTCAGGGTGTGGCTCAAATCAGCGCCCTGTGTATAAATTACCCAGTAGCCAGTATCCAAATAATTGCTCACGGTAGCCCAGGTTGTTTGCAACTAGGTAATAGCCGACTCAATTTAGATAACCTCAACAGTTATTGTCAAAAACTACAACAATGGCAAGCCGCAGAAATTCTTAACTTTTACTTCTCAGTTGACTGTGCATAAGCTTCATATACGCCTTTGACGTTGTACCAATTGAGAAAAATCCGAGCTACTTCCAATGCCAATTGGGGTTTACCTAATTTAATCAGCCAGCGTAAAAAGGGAGCCATTGTGCGTTCATTCAGCAGGCCATTAAGTGAGAGAATGCCCCACAGTAAACGGTGCAGCCATGTCATTTGAATCATCATTCGCACTTCCCAAGTGGGATGCTTTTGATAAAACAAAACTCCCATACGGCCGCGTTGAATTTCTTTTTCAATCAAGTTAGGAATTTGTTCTAAATTAAATGGTGGATGCCAATGATATCCCACGGCTGCGGGACATTTAATTAGTTGCAGTCCTAAATTTTTTAGTCGGACACCTAATTCTAAATCTTCCCATCCATACAGTTGAAAACCAGTATCGAATAATCCGGCTTTAGTTAACCAATGTTTAGGAATGGCGACGTTACCTGTAGCGAAGAAAGCCGCAGAGAAATCGGTAATTTTATAAGGTTCCGCAGTTGGATTCTCGAAATTACAAGTATTAATTACTGCACCATAAGTAAAAAAGCGATCGCTTCCTAATTTCTCTTTTCCCTGCAATAATGCGTCAGCGTGAGCTTGCAGAAAGTTTTTCAGCACTACTAAATCGCTATCGATAAATATAATCGTATCACCAAGTGCTTGCTCTACCCCCAAATTCCGCGCCGCCGCCGGGCCAGCATGGTCTTGCTGAAAGCATCGGATATGGGGAAACTCTTGCTTGTGTGCTGCCAACCATTCTAAGGTTCCATCTGTAGAACCATCATCGACTAACACAACTTCGTAATCACTCACGATAGTTGACGCACTCAATTCCTGCTTTTCCAAGGCTCGGAGGCACTTTTCTAAAATCGGCAGACGATTATAAGTTGGTATCACAACACTGAAAAACACATTCTCACCCACAACAGAAATTACCCATCTCCAGCTTATGACAATACTGTACTAGACACGGTTCCTGATTGGTCAAGGAGTGGGGAGAATGAGGAGGCTGGGTTTACGGGTGTGAGGGTGGAAGGGCAAAATCAAGTCAAAAGTCAAAAGTCAAAAGTTAAAAATTCTTTGACTTTTGAATTCCCCTTTGGTGTGTATGTATCTAAAACCCTTACACCCCACACCCTTTCACCCTTACACCCATTCTTCACAGATAATCTTGGTGCATAAGTTCTATTGGTATTAATTCAACCAAAATCCAGCTACTTTTGCATCTTTCAGGCTAAGTCTCGCTACAATATCATCGCTGCCATCTTTAAATGACAATTTCCATAAGTAAACTTGATAGCCTTGCTGGTTTAATTTTGTTAAGAAAACAGAGGAATAACCTTTCTTGAGGCGCGGCGCTAATTGTTCACTAACATGTGTAAATATTTGTTTGGTTAGACCTTCTTTAAAAGCTGGATTTCCCTGAGAGATAAAGTTTGTATAATTGTTTTGTTCAATGGCATTGATGAGATTTGTAAAAGTTTTTTGTACAGATTGTTCTGGTTGATTACTGGGTGTTGATTTGACTCTTTCTTCGACAGTAGCAGCTTGCACATTTTTTGCCATTACTAAAGTCAAGGGTGACATAGTAAGAACTGTTGCAACTACCAAGGCTATTTTATTCACTTGCATCAAAATTCTCTTAATTTATATATTATCTGTCACCGATAATAACTCAAAAAACCCCAGATCCTCGATTCCTTTGAGAAATCAAGGATCTAGTTAGATCCTTATATCTGCAATAGTCCTTCAGGATTGACAGAGAATAGCGATCGCCTCTGTAAACCTTCCCGGTGTAAAATCTCATTGGCAGCTAATAAACCACTACTCACAGCACGTTCCATTAAGCCGCAGGGAAAAGGCATTTTCACCCAGTCACCAGCAAATATTAAGTTGGGAATATTCGTACTAGTTTCAGGACGTTCAGCATAACTATGAGGTGGATATCCTGAAAAGTTATGTTGGTTAACTAATTCTCGATGCAAAATTTTGGCTTGTTTTAACTCTGGCACAATGGCATACAGTTCTTGTTCAAAAGTTTTTAGCAAAGCTGCTTGGGTGGGAAATTGCTTTTCTTTATAACAATAAGCGTGTAATTCAACCACACTACCACCAGTGCTTTGTGACCACTCAATAAATTGTTGTTGAATGCGATGATAAAGAGTGATGCTATCTGTTAATTGGTAGCCAGACAAAGAAGTAAAATTACTTTGTTGCCAGTCAAAATCGCGGTCAAACCAAAAGCGACATACTGCAAAAGGATCAGCAATACTCAAATTTTTTACTTGGCTTTGTACTGTAGCATCAACATCACCATTGATACGCTGAAATAATGTTTGCACTCCCGGCACATCGGTAGCAAAAACATAATAATCTGCTTGGACTTTTTCTGGTGATGGCAAATCTTGATTAACTGCTATTAGTTGCAATTCATCACCTTCTCGTTGTACTACTTGAAACTTAGCTAAATCTCGTTTTGCAGGCCCTTTGATAACTTTACCATCAGTCGCAAATGCTGCTCCATGACAAGGACATTGAAAACTACCATCCTCTGCTTTTTGGACAGTGCAACCTTGATGAGTGCAGGTGAGAGAAATTGCTTGCTGAGAACCTAATGGTAATGCAAACACTTCATCAGCCGCGCCAAAATATTCTATCTTGTTATCTGCGATCGCGGTATTTTTTTCCACCGTCAACGGCACAGAATTATAATTACCATCAGTCCTATATTTCACGCCATCAATCTTACCGTTAACAGCTACAACTTCAGTCACAGTTGCATCGTTGATAATTTTACCGCCACGCTGCACAATTGCTTGAGCGATCGGTTGGACTAAACTTGTCCCCATATCGTCTTTTGTGCCATTAAAAGCCAGTCCTTCAGGGTTGCCAAAAAAGTAAAAATGAAAGAACTGCATTAGTTCTCCCACACTCATTAAATCTGGTGCATTCAAGCTAGATTTGGCAAAAGGCAGAAAATATAAATCATATAAACCTTGGGGAAATTCTGTTTCTACCCAATCAGCCACAGATATATTATCAAATCGCTGATAATTTTTGTCTCTTTGAAAGCCGGTGATAGCTTGAAAGACTTGCAAATGTTTGATTTTCGTTAAATTAATACCCCAACGGAAGCGATTTGGAGATGCGATCGCTAAATCTATAATATTCCAAGGAAAAGCCGAATGGCTGGGGCGAAATACCTCTGGTTTGTATTTAGCATCTTGATAAACCACAGAATAAAAATTCAGCGATTGAAAATTATCCTTTATCCCCAATTCTGCTACCAAACTATTCAAGTTATAGTACTGCGGAAAAAAGCCATGAAACCCATGTTCCATCATAAAGGTTTCACCAGCCGCCTCTATTTGCCAACTAGCAATTTTGCCACCTAATTGTGGAGATTTTTCTAACAAAGTGACAATAAATCCTCGCTGACTTAATTCATAAGCACAAGCTAAACCTGCTAAACCACCCCCAATCACAACAACAGTTTTAGATTTATTTAATATTTGTGGCAAATCTAGAGTATCTTTTTGAAATACCGTTGGTTTAGGCTTACTAAACCGCGAGTATCCTGTAACTCCTGCAACTGTACCGACACCGAACAACTTCAGCAGTGTACGACGGGAGATAGTAGATGATTCCAGCAAATTAGGTATTTGGCTCATTGGTTACAAAATTAACTTTTCCCATCTAACAAAGTCGTGAAATGATCACTGTGAGTTCGCAGATTGTATTGTTAAGAATATTTCTGTGATCACCGTGCTAAATCCCGAACTGAATTATTTTGCCAGAATGGCAGAAATTGTCAAGCGTAAACAATACTGGAGATTAAATGAGATGAAATATTGGTGCGAAACTATCGCTGTCACCCAGCGCATCTTAATTGAATTACTCCGTCGGCGACGCAGCCTCATTTTTTGGAGTATTTTTCCAATTTCTGTCTTAATTCTCGGTGGATTTATTTTAGCAGAAAGAGCAAAATTACCGATCAACACAGCTTTTGAATATACTGCACCTTCCACATTAGTGGGTGCGGCTTTATTTTTCAGTTGTTTGGGTGGTACAGTTGCAACTGTCGTTGCAGAACGAGAACAACAAACCCTCAAACGTTTGTTTCTCTCGCCGTTGAGTGGTATATCCTACTTTCTCGGAATTTTTTTAGCTCATAGTTGCATTGGCTTAGGACAAGCTTTACTCGTGTATACTGTTGCTGCGTTTTGGGGTGCGACATTTAAAGGTTCAATTTTTTTAGGATTAATCATTATTTTGATGAGTATCGCTGCTTATGTTGGCTTAGGTTTTATTTTAGGTACACAATTAGCTAGACGAATTGAAGATGTAAATTCTTTAGTTGCTGCCTTTGGTGTACCTTTATTAATTTTAGGTGGAGCCTTTTTACCAAGTTCATTGTTTCCGAAAAGTTTAATCAATATCGCCCAATACAACCCGATTTATCACATGAATGAAGCATTCGTGGGAGTTTCAACAAATGACAAGCAAATTAGTGAGATTGCATCACATTTTTGGTTCTTATTAATTTTTACTTTGGTAATGATAACTAGTGGATGGTTATCTTATCGCCGTATGTTACTGGTAGAAAGAAAATTATGAAAAAGAATTGAGAATTCAGAATTCAGAATTAATGAGTGATATAAAAATATCCACCACTAACTGTAGACCAATTAATTTTCGATTGGATGGGGTGTAAGGACGGGTTTATTTTGATGATTATTAATAGACTTACATAAACTATGGATTCTTCAATTACAACAAATTCTAATTCTGACCGATTACGAACTAAGCGAATCATCTCCCTAGATATGCTGCGCGGCTTAGTAATGGTGTTAATGGTACTAGACCATGTGCGAGTTTTTTTTACTAATGTTCGCTTCCGCCCCACAGACTTAACACAAACAAATATACCCTTATTTTTTACACGCTGGGTAACTCATTTATGCGCTCCCACATTTATATTCTTGGCTGGAGTAGCAGCTTATCTTTATTTTGAGAATCGACTGCAAACCAAGCAGGAATTATCACGCTATCTACTAATTCGGGGACTATGGTTAGTGTTTTTAGAGTTAACAGTAGTACGTTTTGGCTGGACATTTGAACCTACCTACTCTTTTTCGGTGGCGGGGGTACTCTGGGCAATTGGGTGGTCAATGGTTGTGTTAGCAGCATTAGTTAGAATGCCAATTCCTCTCATAGCCTCTTTCGGAATTGTGCTGATATGTGGACACAATTTATTTGATCAGATTCATGTTGAACAACTAGGAAGATGGGGTTGGTTATGGGCAATTCTTCATGAACCTAAAAGGCTGATGCTTTTTGCTAATAAAAATTTATTTATTGGCTATCCTCTGATTCCTTGGATTGGGTTAATGACAACAGGTTATGCCTTTGGAACTTTCATGAAGCAGGAAAAAAGTTTGCGACAGAGATTGTTCTTGCGGTTAGGACTGGGTTTAATTACTGGCTTTGTGGTTCTCCGCGCTGTAAATATCTATGGCGACCCGTACCCTTGGACTGTACAGAATAATTTTTCGTTTACCATATTATCTTTTATTAACTGTCAGAAATATCCACCTTCATTACTGTATTTGTTAATCACACTCGGTATAGCAATGCTCTTGCTTTATCTATTTGAAAAGTACAGATTCAGGATTTTTCAACCTCTAGTTTTATTTGGTCAGGTTCCTTTATTCTTTTATATAGTTCACATCTGGCTGATTCATTTAGCAGCCATTTTGCTGGCTTTACCTAAATATGGGTTAAAGGCAATTATTATGCCTTTTATGGTTTCTTCCCTAATGCCTACCAACTATGGATATGATTTACCAATGCTCTACAATTTTTGGATAATTATGATAATTCTGCTTTATCCTCTTTGTAGTTGGTTTAGAAGTTACAAAACCCAGCATTCTCGCAAGTTACCATCAAACTAACTGTAATATGAGACATACCTATCCCTCTCCTAAAAGGTGCTACAGTGTACACCGTAGGCTTTTTAAGGAAGGGTCTTAACTATGACTCTCGATTTTTAATATATCAAACAGAATTGCTATAGAATTATCTTATATAGCTGAAAGCTGAGTTCAAGCTGGTCAATAACTTAATTCAAGTGTCAGAACAATGCTAGAAATAAGTAAAAATTACGTGATGGATGAAAATCAGCAGCCTATTGCTGTACAAATTTCTATTGCTGACTTTGAAAAAATTGAAGAAATATTAGAAAACTACGGCTTGGTAAAGTTAATGGAAGAGTCAGAAAATGATGAACGACTGACTAAAGAGAAAGCATTGAAATATTACCAAAGCTTAAAGCAAAAGAATGTGGCAAGTTGAATATACTAAAAGGTTTTTAAAGGAACTGGCAGATTTACCAGAAGATGTTCAAGCCAGAATTGAACCTATTGTTTTTCAGGAGTTAGAATCAGAAAATCCTTTTGATTTGGATTATCTCCAAAAAATGAAGGGATATGAAGATAAATATAAGATTCGTGTAGGCAATTACAGGATAGGTATTACTGTTGATAAAGAAACACAAACACTAATTTGTCAAAGAGTTACACATCGTAAAGATATTTATAAGATTTTTCCTTAAGAAAATATTTTTGAAAACTATATATCACACATAGAAGTGTTGAATTTTAAGTGAAAATTTAAGTTAGGTGAAACGAAGTAGAACCCAACAAAGCCTACCTTGATAATGTTGGGTTCCTAAGTTTTAATTTTGCTGACACATCGGCTATTTTACCAGTTACTTCAGTCCAGCATTGTTAGCTCATTCCTAATTAGCAATTTTATTCAGTTTTTTCGTCATTAAAAAGCTTTTAAACCTCCGCCAGTTGGCTTTGACAACTTTCCATTGTTGTAGGATATGCAGAAGAATCAAAGCTAAAAATGTATAGGCTATCCAAAAATGAACGCTTCTCCCTAAGTCTACTAAACTAGAGTTTTGTGGGAAAAAATCGGGTAGAGTCAACCAAAAAAAATTGACATTATTACTTTTATAAGAATTGGAAAAAAAGAACCCACTAACTGGAACTGCAAACATCAAGAGATAAAGCAGGGTATGGAGTATAAATTTACGTGTCCATTCAGGCGTAAATCTTGGCAAATTTTTAGTGTATTTTCGCCACCATACCTGCAATAACACTAAAATCCGCCAAGTTAGCAAAGCTACTACCAAGGCTCCGATTGATTTATGAAAATCATATAGTTCTGATCTGAATAAAGTTCCACGGGATAACCGCGCCATACCTGAACCAGTTATAAATAAAACTAAATAACAGGCAGACATGATCCAATGTACAGACATGAGTTGCTTAAACGCAGAATTAATCCTACCTTTCTTAACTGCTGATGTTAAATTCATATCAATACATCTGAATTTTGTTATGGTTTTAATTCGCAGTGCTATCGGACGTTTTTTGTTCTGTCGCTAAGTAAGTAGTTCTCTTACTTAAATAATCTTAATATATTTTATTTTTTTTGGCGGTTATGTGAAAAGTAGTTGGTTGTGATTATTAGCACGTTTACGCTGACAAGGGTGGAGGAAAGCGAATATCTGCATTGAAATTTTCTATATTTGCTGAATGATGAATAGGTAAAACGTATTCGAGATTGTCGTGAGGACGGGGAATGATATGAAAAGAAAGTACCTCGCCACCATTGACTTGTGCTATTGCTGCTAATCCTGAGACAACCGCAACGTTAACTTCCCCAACTTCTCCCCGAATCAGTATGGTTATTCTGCCCAAATCAGTATTTTCGTAACCAACAAAAGTAATACAGGCAGCTTTACACATAGCATCTGCCGCTTCTACGGCGGCGGGAACTCCATAAACTTCAATCATCCCAAGTGCAAGTGTCATACTGATTTTCTCTAACCAAATCTGTTCTGCTGTTGTTCCAAATTGTAAATCAATGAGAACATATAGCGTTTCTCAGTTGTGTGCAGTACACCTTTCAAGAGGAGAGAGGCTAGAGGCTAGAAAAATTTACCTTATCCAGATGAAATATGCTGTAATGTTTGATGCTATGAGACATTGAGCAAATATATTAACCATTAACTAGATTGACTACATAATGGAAAATTGAAAATATGCTAACTATTAGAAACCTGAATAAATCTTATTCTCAAAGAAAAGTTATTCAAAATTTAAACCTGCATATTGCAGCAGGAGAAATTTATGGCTTACTCGGTGCGAATGGTGCTGGTAAGACAACCACAATTAATATTATTTGTAATTTACTGAAAGCTGATAGTGGTGATATTACAATTAATCATCAGCCAGTTTCAGAGGCGATAAAAAAAATCATTGGCATTGCACCGCAAGAGAATTTACTTTATAAAACTCTGACTTGCGAAGAAAATTTAAAATTTTTTGCTGATATTTATGGATTAGATAAAAGAACTCGCCAGGAACAAATACACACGACTCTGGCGGCGGTAAATTTATTGGATAGAGCCAAAAGTCCTGTAGAAACTCTCAGTGGTGGAATGCAGCGACGGTTGAATATTGCAGTTGCTTTGGTTCATCAACCAAAGTTTGTAATTTTAGATGAGCCAACTACCGGGTTAGATATTGAATCAAGGTACGAGATTTGGGAGTTAATTCGGCAATTGAGTAATCAGGGTATTACCATTTTATTGACGACGCATTTATTAGATGAAGCCGAACGGCTTTGTCATAAAATTGGCATTCTCAAAGATGGGCAAATTTTGGCTGAGGGCAGTTTAAGCGAGTTACGTAAATTAATTCCAGCCGCCGAAATTTTAGTTTTACAAACTACTGAAAAAGAACAAGCGATCGCCCGCGCCGAGGAATATAATTTTACACATAAATATTACGGCACTGAGTTAGCTTTTTGGCTACCAGAACCTCTGGAATTAAAAGAAATTATTGACCGATTTGCGGGGATAAATATTGAGGCGATCGCTCGTCAGCCTGTACGTTTAGAACATATTTATTTGGAAGTTACCCGAAACCCCTATTCTTGATGCTCACCATGATGATTTGTTTGCAAAAAAGGTGATAGTTCTTTATTTAACTTTCCTGCACGCACAAATTCAGCGTAGGTTTCTGCTTCCACAGCTAACAGTTCCCCTCGCAGTTCTTCAGTGGTAAACTCTTGCAAATTTGGATATTCGTCCAACAACTTATCAATTTTTTCTTGTAAAAAATTAATCTCTCCTGTAAGTAGCGTTTTTTGATAATGATAAAACTCTAGGCTAATACCAGGACGTTGTTGTGCTGTCTCTAAATATTCTAGCGATCGCTGGAGGGCAACTTGACGTGCAATTGCTTCCATATATTGTTGGCGTAACGGTTGCGAACCTAAAAGTTGTAATTTTTCTAATAATGGTTGGGTAGTTAAACCCTGTACTAATAAAGTAAATAAAACTACACCAAATACTGTAGCAATAATTTCTTCTCTTTGCGGTAGTATTGCAGGTACACTCAAAGCCAAGGCAATAGAAACAGAACCACGAAGTCCACCCCAAGTCAACACAGTTTGTTCCGCTAAAGGAATTTCTGATTTAGCTACCCAATTGCTAATACTACTCAAAACATAAATAGATATAGCCCTAGCTAAAGTCATCGCAGCAATTGTGACTGCAATAGTTTTGAGGTTATCTCCTAAAACTAAAAAGTGAACTTGATCACCAATTAACAAAAACACAATTGAATTCACAAAAAAAGCCAAAAATTCCCAAAATTCTGTGACAATAATTCGCGTACGAGGGTTCATCCCAATGCGCGAACCAAAGTTACCTAAAATCAGAGCTGTAGTGACTACGCCAATTACCCCAGAACCACCCAAATGTTCTGTAATTAAGTAAGTGCTGTAAGCAGAAACTAAAGTGAGCGATTGTTCTACTAATGGTAAATCAAAACGTTGTGTCAGGTAAGAAATCCCAAATCCTGTTAATCCGCCAACGCCAATCCCAATACCTACAACCTGAAAAAATTCTAATACAGCCGATTGTAAATCTAGTTGAGTATCACCCAATGGCAGAGCCACTAATAAACCAAAAGCGACAACCGCCATACCATCATTAAATAAACTTTCCCCTTCCATCAAGGTTGTTAGGCGTTTACTTGCTCCCAGTTCCCGAAACAAAGCCGTTACTGAAACTGGATCGGTTGCTGATAGACTAGCTCCCACCAACAGAGCAATACTCAATTCAATTCCCGCAAATTGATTCAAACCAAATGCGATTCCAGCAATCGAAATTATTACCCCAATCACTGCATATAAACAAATGGGTAATAAATCTCGTTTTAAGTCTGACCATTTTAAATTCCAAGCAGCTTCAAACAGTAATGGTGGCAAGAAAATTACCAAAATTAACGTTGGAGAGAGATTGACTAATCGCACGTTCACGAATGCTAATCCCAATCCTACGATAACTAGTAGCAGTGTATAAGGAATGCGGCGTAACCAACTAAAAATTTGTGGTAGCGTTGCTACACCCAAAGAGACAGAAAGTACTAAAAGAAATTGCTTGAGTTGTTCTGCAATTAAAACTTCACCTGTAGCAGAATCTAATGTCATAAGGATATTCCAATTCCAGAAAAAATATTTATTACTAAACTGTAAGAATTTAAATGTGAGTTCTATATGTTGTATTGGGAGTAGATTCAGCAAAAAATTCTTCTATAAGCTATTGTAGTTGTTCCGATTCAATTCGTTTTTTCTGGCAATATCGAAAACGGTTATGAAGATGATTAATCAAAGCAATTTCCTAAAATCAAATAATTCCTAATAGGGAATTTTAAACAATAGTTTTGTTCAAGGTATCTATCTCTAGATGAAAATTACGTATTCAATAATTCAAAATTCCGAAATTAAAATTAATTAATCATGAATGGTAAATCTTGCCTATTCTGGGGTGGATTTCTCGGAATAAGGAACAGCCAATTATGTCTGTTCCTTACTTTCTAGAATCAACAATTATGCTTCTGGTAGTTCTTGGGAAAACTTTTTGTGAATTGTCTTGGATTTTTCGCCATCAGCAGCCACCGCCGTCATGATGTAGTCAATCAAGTTCTCCGAGAAGGGAACGCGCAGGTGAAATGTGCCATCGGGTTTGAGGGCGATGGGATTCCCGGCAATATTCACAGTTGCATTGGGTTCAGTTGCACCATGAATAATTAACTCTGCATCGGCGACAAACCAGAAATCACGTTGGGGACGGCTGAAGATGCGAACTGCCTGGGAACGAGCAATTGTCACCCAACCTTCGGTTTCTGTAGAATAGCCAAGTTCAATGAGATAATCGCGATCGCTGGTGGGAATTGCCACATAGCGGTCATGGGTGATTTCTTCGCATTCATACTGCTGAATTAATTGCGGCGGCTGATAGCTCATATCAATATCAGTCGCATCATAAAGCCGCAGTGCTAATTGCAAAATGCCCGCATCTTGGAGCATTTGTTTGCGGGTTTCCGACAGTTCCCAAGCCGCATAAGCCCACTTGGGAGTGCGTGGAGTTAGGCTAATACTACTGTTGTCGATGGGTGAGGGAGATGACTGCTCTTTAATTGCGGGATGTACATCTTCGGTATAAAGAGGCCCGAAGACGCGCACAATTGGAGAACGTGCGATACTCACCCAGCGATCGCCAACAATAGAATAGCCAATTTCTGCAATGTAATCATGATCGGGTGTGGGTATTCCCAAAGAGCTATCGGATGTGGCGAAGTCAAATTCCGATTGCTGGACTAATTGCGGCTGCTGATAGCTCATATCAATATTGGTGACATCATACAGCCGCACAGCTAATTGGAAAATGCCGCCATTTTGCAGCATTTGTTTGCTAGTGTCGGAAATGTGCCAAGAAACATCAGCTAATTGGTGTGTGCGCGGTGTGAGAGTCACGCTGCTGGTTTCATCAACTAACACCACATTAGCGGCTTTATTAGTTATATGGGGACTGCCAAAAATCCGGGCAATATCAGAATGAGCCAGTGTTACCCAGCGATCATCTACATTGCCATAGCCAATGGCTGCTATATAATCACGCTCAGTTTCAGGAATTGCTACCGAGCCGCCAGAGGTGTGGATATCACATTCATATTGCTGCACCAAGTGGGGCTGCTGATAACTCATATCAATATTGGTGACATCATACAACCGCAAAACAAATTGGGATTGTCCCGCATTTTGCAGCATTTGTTGGGCGGTGGGGGAAATTTCCCAAGTCACCTCTGCTAAATCATGGGTTTTGGGGATGAGAACCACTCTACTGTAGGGATCAGCGATCGCTAAAATTTCCGTGGTGGTAATAGTTGATGTTTGCTCGGTTGCGGCTGGTGGATTTATCCCCGACCAATCTCCCATCCCTGCACCTGGTAAACTTTCTGAATTAGTCACAATTAACTCCTCTGTTTCTTCTGGCTCAGGTTCTGCTGCATCGGCTACGAAATTCAATTTTTCGATTTCTGGGTCTAGTTGTGAGTCTGTTGTGGGCAGATTTTCTGTGAGGTCAAAACCCCAATCATCTTCATCTGTCGAGTTGTCAGAAAATTCTGGCAACTCGATAGTTGCATTGATCTCTGTTTCTGTCGGACTGACTTCTAATGGTTCTGGAGTCGTTTCGACTGTGGCCTCTGGCTGATCAGATTCAGATATGGTTGATGATTCAGAATTGACTGTGGTTGACCTATCTAAAATCGGCGGATAGGCAGTATTCACAACTGCGGCTGGTGCTTCCATATCCCAAGGTGAGATGCTGAGATCATCATTATTGTCTGAGCTGTGATGATTGTTGGAGTCTTTGCCGACAATAATAGAACCGAGTGCCGCCCCTGTACCAACAGCTAAAGCCGCATCTGTGGCGGAAGCTGCGATCGTACCTTCCAGGACTTTCGCACCATTGTGATACCCATTACCGTTAGCCCAATTAGTGGAGGGAACTTCTGGAGGTTCGCTAATTGCTGTTGGTTCAGTGGCTGCGGCAATATCTGGTGCAGGTGGTTGAGGCGTGGGGGGTGGTGTGTCTTCTGCTGCTGGGGGACTTGATGGACTGGTTCTAATCATCCACAACAACAAGCCTGCAATTACCGCTATGGGTAGGACTAACCACCACAGTGGTATTTGTCCTTGGCTGATGGGATTATTTGCGGCGGGTGCAGGAGTTTGCTGTTCACCTGTCGCGGCTGGGGCGGTAGCAGACTGTGGTGGTTGTTCACCGATAACGGCTGGGGCGGTGGAAGCTAATGGTTGCGGTTCCTCTGTGGCTGCTGCTGTGGGGTCTGTAGTGGCGATCGCGGCTGGCGTGGTAAACGGCACAGTACTAGCTTGTGGTGTGGCGGCTGGTGCAGATTGGGGATTAACAGCCAACAGCAAGGTAGGAGATTCACCTTTAGCGATCGCTTCTGCTTCTTCCATTCTCGCTGTTTCTATTGCTTGTTTTCCTGGTTTTGCTAAAGCAAAGCCGAGAAAACCTGCGACAGCAGGGCTAGGATTCTTTTTATAAACGTAAACTAAAGGTTGAGAAAAAGGATATTTCGGATCATTAGGTAAAGCTTGATGTAAATACAGTACCCGCACCCCAGGTAACTGACTGATTTGATTCACTCTGGCATAACTAATGCCATCTTTGCCCAGTTGTTTGACAATTTCGGCGGTGTTATCTTCCGTTAGTTTAGTCGCCGTCTCACCAGTAGCGAATTTTGCTGCCTTAAAGACTGGGTAATTGTTGAGTGCTTGACGTGTATCACTACTATCGGGACGGTCAATAACTCTGATTTTCCCTGCTCGCCCGCCCAACTGCGACCAATCAGTAATGCTTTTACCACGGAAAATTCTGGCAAATTGTCTATCAGTCAAACTGCCTTTAAAGGGATTTTCTTCACCGACAATAATGGCAATTTTTTCGCGGTGTAACCGCACTTGTTCTAAACCTTGGGCTTTTTCTTCAGGAGTTAAACCACGCCCAATGGCCGCAATATCAGATTGTCCTTCCAATACAGCTTTAATCGCTGCTTCTGTACCGTTGTTGGCAACTTCTACCCTTGTACCGGCAAACTGTTTCTCAAAACTGGCCTTCATATTTTGATTCACCAGCGCCAAAGTACTAGAGCCATCAACACGCACCGTAGATCCATTCTCCACTGTTTTTGGCAGCGAAAATGAGGGAGTGTCAGTGGCAGATTGTGCCAACACTGGTGCCGACACAAGCCAAGTTGCTGCCATCGGAGATGTAGCTAAAGCTAACGATAATACCAGGTTGACGATCGCACTATCTTGTTTTTGTTGTTGCCCCATAAGCTCCTAATCCCAGGTACAGAAAACAGCAAACGGCCAGTCCTCAATGTAATTTTTTAATCCAAGAGGAGACGCGCTAATTATACATCTGGTGTCAAGTTTCTTTGAAAAATGTGTGATTTACGTATCCGAATCTATACTGTGTTTTACTTTATCTTGACTTTTACCATTCTTCATGCGTTGTTTAGGTTTTTTAAACCATTCCGCAGCAGATAGATGATAGGTGACAGGTCAATAGATGTCGATGTACCTAACATATTTATGACTAATTAGCCCAGGTTTTTGTCATAAAAATATACACACCAGGGATGGATGTAGGAAATCGAGGGTAAGGGTTGTCAGGGGTATAAGGTATAAGGGTGTAGGGGAATAAGCTGTTAAGCATTTAATTTGCACATTGAGGCCGCAGGGGGGCAGGGAGCAGGGAGCAGGGGAGAGGGTTTGCAGCTTTTATTACCATGAACATGGTGCAACTTAAATGACGATTAGCTTAATAACTAATCCCTAGCCTCTACTCCCTGATAAATAACAATGACAATTCGGCTTTTCAATCAGTGACTCAACCAAGGCATTCAGGGCTGTGGCTGCTAGTAAACCACCGCCCAGAGTGCCTTCTGTGGTAATTGCGGGAATTGCTTGTTGGATAATTTGGCGTTTAGCGGCGGGTGCATGACTAAAGCCGATGGGCATTCCGATGATCAGGGCGGGTTGAATTTTTTCTTCTTTGATGGCGGTGCAGGCGGCTAACAATACAGAGGGTGCATAACCAATGACTAAAATGCTACCTTGGGAGACTTGTAATAATTTTTCTTGCCATTCTTGATGTTGCCAAAATTCCTGTTCGGCTTCTGTGGCGGTGGTGATGTGGGGGTTATTAATTAAAGTTGTGACACGACAGCCTAAATGAGCTAATCTTGTTTGATCTAAAGCGGCGGCAACGGTAGGAATATCCACAAAAATCTCGCAACTGGCTGATAAGGCGTGACGACTAGCAGCGATCGCTCCAGCACTGACTCTCACAAAAGATGCTAAACTCACATCACCACAGGCTAAAACCAATTGCGAAATTAGGTGTTGTTCAATTTCAGAACGGTCAGATAAATCAGGTAACAAATGTTGTAAGGATTCGGCAAATGCTTCTGAGTGGGTGTGTACCTGGGCATCTAAACCATTCCAAAGTTGTTCTAAGCCGCCTAATCCTATTTGGGTTTCGACTTCTAACAATTTTAGTTGGGCTAAGACTTCCGCCTGCATAATTTGACAATGGCGATCGCGTCCTAATAATCCTTCTAAGGCTGAGGCGGTTTGTCGCAATTGGGCAATTTGCTGCATAATCGCCCGATACTGTTTTTGTAATTGCGCTGTCAAAGTGTCCGTTTCTGGTTCCATCTCTAAAATGTGGCGGATGTGGTTGAGTTGGAAACCTTGTTGCTTCAGCGCCACAATTCTTTGCAGCCTGATAACATCCTGTTCTGTGTAAAGACGATAGTTACTCGGTGACCTGACTGGTTGCGGCAACAAACCCAATTGATGGTAATGTCGTACCATACGCGGCGTAATGCCACCACCAACCGCTTCTGTTAGTTCTTTGATTGTTAAAGAACAATTATTCATAGGAAGAGAGACTGTTTATAAATAAAGGATTATAAAATCAGACATCAGGTAATAAAGGCAATCTCCGAATCCGAATTCTGCTTGGTTCAACTGTAATTGCTGCACCCTGTTTGAGTTCTTCGTCACATTCATCAAGGATTCTGAAAAGTAAATCTTTTAATGCTTGAGCGCGTAGTCTTTCAATCCGAATTCTAATCACAGATGGCGCATCTAATTCATTTATGGCTAACAATGTATGAAAGTCTGCATCCAGTGTCACAACAATGCGTTTTTCTTCTCTTGCCTTTTGAATAATTTCGGTGTCTTCTGCGGTGGATAGGCCAATCTCGCCAACATGAATTGTATCTATCCCCTCATTACGTAACAAAGTTGCCGCAGAGAGTGGTAATCCCTGATCAAGCAACAGTTTCATAGCTATTAGATAACTCAATAATGCGATCATCCAAGTAAGAAGATGCAAAAATTAAAGCTTGTCGAATGTCTTCATCTTCTATTTCTGGAAACTCTTGACGTAGTTCTGCTGGTTCTGGATAGGTAGCTAGTAATTCAATTACCCGACGCACAGTCAGACGAAGATTGCGAATACAGGGTTGTCCATTCATTCGATTCGGATTACTGGTGATGCGATCTAATTTCATGAAACTCACCTTAGCTTTGAAGATTGAGTGATGAAGTACACAATTTAATTTTATAAATTATTCAGGACGGGTAGCCCCGCCTAATTAGTTGAGGACTTACGCATAAAAACGAAAAATCAAAGGTTGAGGAGAGGGTGTAAGGGTTTTAGATAAATACACCCCTACACTCCTATACCCTTACACCCAATCTCCACAGGAAATCTTTGTACGTTAGTCCTATCGCTAAAACCCTTGCAACTGTTTTTCAGTCACCCAAGCAGCATGAAACCCATAAGGTACACGTTGGGGAATTAAAACTCGTGCTACAGGTTCACCAGTAATATCTTGAGCATTCATCACCAATAATTCTGAAGTATTGGTTGTCTCATCGTGGACAAAAGTCATTAACCAGCCATCATCTTCAGCCGTGGCGTGAGGACGGGGTGCAAACACAGACTCACCACCATAACGCCCTTGCCCAAATTCATGAATTTGGGATGTACCCCTATCAAAATCATATTTAATTACCCCGTCGAATAAAGGCACAGGTGTAGGTGCGCTTTTATTCACGTAGCCATAGCGAGTTTGTCGTCCTAAGAAGTTTTCGTTGACGCGGGGAAATTCCCCAGCTATGTCATCTAATCTGGACTCAGACACAGCGCCAGTCTTGAGGTTAAACCGCCATTGATGGAGTCGGGGAATATTCGCATCAGGATCATCAACGCCATTAACACCCAACACAGAAGTAGAACTCATCCGACAGGCTATTAATACAACTTCATCACCTTGTTGATAGGCGTTGAGGGTATGAAACACGTAGCAAGCAGGACTTTCAAACCACTTAATCTTGCTGTTATCACCGTGACGTGGGAGAATGCCAAAACGGCTGGGGCGATCGCACTCAAACATGATCATTGGTTTTCCCTGCTGTATCCTTGCTGGATTGAAGGTCAAGGGTAAATCCATGAAAATTGTATAGTCTTCTGTAATGGCAAAGTCGTGCATCATCACAGGTTCAGGAATTTCAATCGGTACAGTGGATAACAACTCCCCGGCGGCGGAAACTATGCCATATTGTAAATATGGCGGCATAAATGAATAGCCAAAAAATACCATTTCACCCGTAATTGGATCTACCTTTGGGTGTGCCGTAAACGGAGAAACAAGTTTGTCATTATAGGTGTGTTCGCCAATTGTCTTTAACTCAGGGACTTGAATTATATGAGGCGCACCCGCTTCCCAAACTGCTAACAACTGACCACCATGCCAAACTAAGGCAGTATTGGCGGTATTTCTCGATATTGGCGGTGCATCTTTCTGTGGCGGTTCTAGCAACCCAGTCAATACTGCTTTACCCGCTTCATGTTCGGTTTGCCATTTTTGCGTCTGTACATAACGGTTGCAATAAACAGCTTTACCTCCAATAATTCTGACACCGTGCAGCATCCCGTCGCCATCAAACCAGTGATACTGACCAATAGGTGAATATTGCGGGTTAGGGCCATTCCGTACAAACATCCCTGATAGTTCTGGTGGTAGTTCACCAATTACTTGCAGGTTTTCCGCCGTAGTCTCTGCTGAAATTGGCGCAAAATTGCCATCAAGATAAGGATTCACTGCTGTTGTGGTCATGATGTTGTCTACAAAACTCTGTGAATTTGCAATAGTACTTAATCTTAATGATGACAATATAGCAATGCTAATAGGGAACAGATGACGGGCAACAGGGGTGTGGGAGGGGTGGGAGGATGGTGAAGAAATCTTTCCCCACACTCCCCGAAGGGGCTAGTCAGCGAATAGGGTGCGCTAACAGTGTTAACGCACCCTACAAAAATTAATAGATTGTTGACAAAAGTAGATATATCTAAATAAAACCTACAGATGTAAACTTCTGTAATATTGATAACTTGCCAAGCGTTGATAATTGTAGTAAATATCTCGGCTCTAAATATTTACTTAATATTTAAATTTATGATTGTTGAGGCCCTTTAGCATCGCATTCTCTATGCCAGCATCTTTTGAGCAAATCAACCCGCCAGCTACGGGCAAAGCGTTGGGGATTTAATTCTAGTTGATGATCACGGCTAAATAAGGGTTGGTTGAGATATTGCCAAAGAGGAAATTTAATCTTGGTGTGTTTTTCTGCCATAACGAGGAACAAAGGAAATATATATAAGCGATCGCTTTATAGCAGTAGTGGAAATTTTTACTAAAAACTACCACTTACTGATTTTCTAGTTAAAGATGACATGATAAGTCTTCAATTGTCCTGGTGACAATTGCGGAATTTTACGTAAAGTTTTCTGTCCAGTTCGTTAGACTCAAGATGATTTTAAAAGTTCCTAACGCTGAATACTACGTGGTTCTGATTGCTGTGACTGGCGGCTGTACTGAGTTCCCATCTGAGATAGGTGTCTGTTTGTTAGAAATTTTCTGACTTCTTAGCATCATCCCGACACATTTATATATCCTGAAACCAACACTTGAGTTACCATGTCTGCTATTGCTTTTGTGCATTTGCGTGGGGAGTAGTCAAAAATCAATATGGCAACAGTTATCAGTCAGCAAAGCGTCGAGAAGTTAGTTGGCATTGCCGAGCAGTTTGTACTTCAGGGTAAGGTTAAGAGTGTCACAGCATTTGGCAGTGGGAATATTAATGACACTTTTTTAGTGACTCTCGATGCTGGAAACACACAGCATTTTGTTTTACAACGCATCAACACTCAAGTATTTCGCCAGCCGCAACTGATTATGCAGAATATGCGGATTTTTAGCGATCATGTTTATCAGCGTTTGCAATGCACACCCCTCAACCGTCGCTGGGAAGTACCACGGGTGTTGTCAACTCAGGATGCTCAAGATTATTGCATTGATGCTGGGGGTGATTTTTGGCGAGCCATTAGCTTTATTCAAAACTCACAGTCTTTTGATACAATGCCCAATATCGAATATGCCCAGGAAATTGGCTATGCCTTGGGGATGTTTCATAATTTGATTAGTGATTTACCACCAGAAAAATTAGCCGATACTCTTGCGGGTTTCCACATTACACCGCGATACCTGGGTCATTATCAAGAAGTTTTAGCCAAAACTAGTCCAAAATCATCACCAGAAGTCAATTATTGCTTGCAGTTTGTGAGCGATCGCACCAATTTTGCCAATATCCTAGAAAATGCTAAAGCTCAAGGTCTACTACCATTACGCTTGATGCACGGCGACCCTAAAATTAATAACGTCTTATTTGATACTTTTACTCAAAAAGCTGTCAGTGTAATTGACTTAGATACCGTCAAGCCAGGACTCATACATTACGATATTGGTGACTGTTTACGCTCTGGCTGCAATCCGGCTGGTGAAGAAGCTGAAGATTGGGATAGTGTTTATTTTGATACAGATTTATGTGCAGGAATTTTACAAGGTTATCTGGCGGTAGCAAAGGCTTTTTTGACAGAAAATGATTACGCCTATATGTACGATGGCATTCGCTTGATTGCCTTTGAATTAGGATTGCGGTTTTTTACCGATTACTTAGCCGGGAATGTTTATTTTAAAGTCAAGCATCCAGAACATAACTTAGCAAGGGCGATCGTGCAGTTTAAGCTAACCGAAAGTATTGAATCTCAAGAAACCCAAATTCGCCAGATTATTCAGGATATGAAATGAACGCGCAAAAATTCAGCTTGCAACCTTTTGAATCTGACAATTTGCTACCAGATGTCCAAATCATTGGTAATATTGCCCGCAATGATTATCAACTAATGATTAGCTACAATCTAATCGGTAATTTAACAGATATCATTATTGCGCCACCGTCAGATACGCCTACCCGTAAAGATGGACTCTGGGAAGATACCTGTTTTGAGTTTTTTGTAGGAATCAAAGACTCAGAATGTTATTGGGAATTTAACCTTTCTCCGGCTAAACACTGGAATGTGTATCGTTTTACAGGTTATCGTCAAGGAATGGAGGCGGAAACGGCTTTGACAACTCTGCCATTCTATGTTGAGCATCAAGCTGAGATTTTTACCCTGAATTTAGATTTAGACTTGGTTAAGATTGTGGCATCTAACCAAGACATTGACGTAGCAATCACGACTGTGGTTAAACAAAAAAATGATCAAGTGTCTTATTGGGCGTTAGCGCATAAAGGTGCTGAACCTGATTTTCACTTGCGGGATAGTTTTTTAATTCGCTTGTGAATCAAAATTGCGACAGACGGATAGACAGAACCTAGACACGGAAAGTAATTCCCAATATAAAAACGTGATGAGGGGTCTAACCCATCAGGGGGTTAACCCAGCAGACATAATACAGCCTGGAAAAATACAATCTTAGTAATCGATTACTTTGTTCAGGGTTTTATAGGCTATATATTAAAGCGATCGCTACCACGGAACTGCGATCGCTTTTTATTTATGGATTTAGGGGTGAAATCAAGTAAAAAGTCAAAAGTTTAAAGTCAAAATCAACATCCTCTTACTTTTGAATTTTGAATTCCCCGTAAGGATTTAGGGGTATAAAAAGAAAAATAGAAATTTTCTGTCACCTGTAACCTATCATCTGTAACCTTTAAAACCTATATGTTTTTATACCTTTCCAAGTTGCTACCACTGTTTTTTTATCCCTTGGGATTGGCGAGTATAAGTTTGGTAGTAGCTTTGATGACAATCAGAAAACAACCGCGTATAGCGACAGGTGCGATCGCCTTGGGGTTAGTTTTATTGCTATTTTGTAGTAATGCTTGGGTGGCTAAGGCACTGGTGCGATCGCTAGAATGGCAAAATATACCGTCTCAGGAAATGCCAAATGCAGAAGCAATCGTGGTTTTGGGTGGTGCTACTAAATCAGCTTCTTTCCCAAGGCCAGAAGTTGATTTGAGTGAATCAGGCGATCGGGTAATTTATGCAGCACAGTTATATCGGCAAAAAAAAGCCCCTTTGATTATTCTCAGTGGTGGTCGTATTGATTGGCGTGGTAGCGGTCAACCAGAATCAACAGATATGGCTAGTATTTTGACATCTATTGGCATCCCAGCACAAGCAATTATTGAGGAACCAAATTCTCTTAACACTTATCAAAATGCTGTAAATGTCAAACAAATTTTGCAATCTCGTAATATCAAACAAATATTATTAGTAACTTCAGCTATGCACATGCCGCGATCGCTTAAAATTTTCCAACGTCAAGGTATTGATGCAATCCCCGCACCAACCGACTTTCTGGTAACTCAAGGCGAACTGCAAGAACTGGTTAACACACCTAAAGCCGCCTTGCTAAATTTACTACCCGACACCGATAACTTACATCAATTTACCAGTGCTTTGAAAGAATATATTGGTAGTTTTATCTATCGCTTACGTGGTTGGATTTAGCTAGGACTTACGCAACTGGCATATTTTTTCTGTAGGGTGTGTGACGCAACGAGAAGATTTGAACGTAGTCATCAGATTTGTAGCGTCACGCACCAACCACCAATTGTGACACTTACGTAAGTCCTGTTAGCATCTATAGGAATCCGGTTTGATTTCTGAATTTATTTGTGTAAGTAGGGAATGGGAAGTCGGGAGTAGGAAAGAAGCCTGATCTGAGTGTACTGATTTTTTTCAGAAATCAAATATGAGTCCTATAGCAGAATACAGAAGTCAGAATTTAGTCTCTAAAATAGATTTGCGGCTTAAATGATGTAATACTCTGACTTGAAATATCCTGTAAATAAGTCGTTAATAGTAATCTTACTGATTCATCAAGCTTTTAATCTAAAATCTAAAATTGGTATGAGTCACCCAACATTGTTAGATCCAAATCGCTCTTATACATTTAGCAATTATTTTGAATTAGGGTTTGCAGTTGATGATTTAGTCACAGAATTTGGTTATACTTTTGAGCGGAAATTTCTTAATTTACCGCAGTATTCTGGGACATTAGATAGAGTCGCAGAACTAAAGTAGCGTCTTGAAGAAATTCTACCATATATAGATTTAGAAAATGAAGCTACACGCCGAGAAATCCTGATTGCACCAGTTGTAATTGAGTTAATTCACTATTCCCATGCTAAATTAAAAATTGAGTACAATATTAAAGTTAATAATCAACTGCAAGGTAACTTAGATTATTATCTACGAAACCAATCTAATGTCATTGTAATTGAAGCTAAACAAGCAGATATAAATAAAGGCTTTACCCAATTAGCCACGGAAATGATTGCCCTTGACCGATGGCTAGATTCCAATCAAACAGAAATATTAGGAGCGGTAACAACAGGTAATATTTGGCAATTTGGCCTTCTATATCGAAAGCCACAAATTATCGAACAAGCAATCAATCTTTACCGAGTTACTGAAGAGTTAGAAGTAATAATTAGAATTATGCTGGCTGCACTGTTCAAAGAAAATTAGTTTTTCTCAAAATATCACCTAATTATCTCAGGACTTCTAAATTTATCATACAAACCATGCCTCAAGAATTACCTCATATTATTCCTGCTCCTCAACCTGGAGTCACGGAAAATTTTAGTGCTTACCAAACCACCCATGAATTTTATTACGAAGTTCAGCAACGCTTAGAGTTTCAGCGTTATTGTGAATGGTATGACGCTACGGCAGAAAGTCACCGTCAAGAACTCAAAAAAATGCGCGGCGAACTCAACATTTTTCGGTGGTTCCTTCGCCGCTTTTGAGTAATTTAGATGATTTCTAACTCCTTTTCGCGCAAGTGGGCTTTAAATTTTTTATTAAACTGAACTAATACAGGCAAGTTAGCACTGACTGGTCTACCTTGCCATTGAGTCACAATATCTACAACTTCGCCTTCTGAGCCTTGAAGGTCAAAAGCTTGAGAGCGATGGTCAGGATTATGGTAAACCACCACCGATTGTACAACACGGACGCGATCGCCAACTTTCATAAGAGCATTTACACCTAGCTTTTGCGGTTCTACAAGCATCTCCACAGCCATTCCTCATCGAACTTTCTGAGTGAAAAATCAACTGTCTAAAACAGTTATTTTTCATCTCTAATCGAGACAAACACATAAAATACAGCGTTTGCAACTTTTATACAAACAAAGCCTGACCATGCAGGCTTGGCTCATAGTTAACCAGTGAAACATTTGTCACTGCTTTTTTCCTCATTGCACTTGTCTACGCTTGCGGGTGTCTCAGAAGCACTTTTTTGAGGATTTTTCCGCTAACAGGCTAAGAAAGACCCGTTTTACCTTTTCTGTGTGCTTTAACAACAGTTCCAATTCTACATCAAATGGCTATTTCGTTCCTATATGCTGTGTTTGGCAGTTATGGCAGGAGGGAGAAGGCAGAAGGTAAAAGTACTGAGTGCTGTACACTGAGCGAACTTGTACTGAGCGCAGCCGAAGTAGCCGGAGAGTTCCCTACAGCCACCAAAAAACTTTTTCAGCAAACTCTACTTATTTATTTTGTGGGCAAATTGACTGCATTGGTTGGGGTAATTTTTGACAAGCTTGCTGGAATGTCTGAGGACTGAGTAACCACCAAGCTAATAATCCCAGAGTTGTACCGCCAACTACCAACAAAGCGAATAATCTTCCCCTTGATGCAACAGACTTTTTCCGCCGACGAGGCTTCTTGACTGGTGTGGGAATTGGTTCAGGTATTGGTTCTGCTGTCAAGTCTAAGTCTAATAAGGCTTGGGAACTTTCTGTCAAAGTTTGTTCAGGTTCTTCTAGTTCGGGAATTTCTGTTTCAACAATCTCTACTTCGACTTGTGGCGATGAAGAAGTGACTGGTACTAAGTATTCTTTAGAAAGTCGGCAAAGAGTGAGAACAACTGATGTATTATCATGACCATTTTTTTGATTGGCAAGATGAATTAAACTCTCCACAGCTTCTGTCAGGGAAAGTTCACCAGATAACACAGGTATGGCAAAATCTTGCCAAGAATGTTCCACCCAATCGTTGTCACTTAAACCATCAGAACACAGTAGTAATAAACCTTCTTCATCGATGATGAATCGTTGAATTGTTACTCGTAGAGATTCCGCATCTTTTGTGCCTAATGCTTGAGTCAAAGCCGTTGCATCTAATCTCTGGAGTGCTTGTCGATACAAACTCCTCCCGTAGCGGACTTCTCGCCAAGCCACATCATCATCGACTGTGAGTAACTGACAGTAATTACGAGTTATCCAGTAAGCGCGGCTATCACCAATGTTGGCTAAATAAAGTTCATGGGCATTATCTGATCGCCATCCTGAAATTGTTACTATTGGTTGGGGTAATTGCAGTGCCATTACCAAGGTTGTGGCCATGCGTTCTCTACCTTGGCGTTTTTGTTCATCGTTGCGGGAACAAATTAAATTATTTACTACGCGCAAGCTGGCTTCTAGCTGTTCTTGCAATAATTTGGGTGCTACAGGTTCAATTTGTTCGCTGACTTCTGTTAATAAGGCACGAATTTGCAATTTTAAAGATTGTACGGCCATTTGGCTGGCAACTTCACCACCTTGATGGCCACCAATACCATCACAAACCATTGATAAGCGTGGAATGAGGGGGTCGTAGGGTTCATTGGTGCTGGGGTAGCAAGTGTCTTCGTTTTGGGTGAGTTCTGTGCCGATATCGGTTGTACCGGCTACTTGCAGGCTGAGTGGTAATTCTCCGGCGGCTGAAAGTAAGAGCGTATTCAGTTGGGTGGTAATATTTTCTAAATTTACGGCGCGATCGCACATCTGCTCAACTATATTCTGTAACAATTGAGCTACTTGCGGTTGTGCTAATGCTATCCAGGGTTGCCAAGACTGAGCTAAATCACGTAAGCTGAGTTTTTCGCCGATTTGCGTCGGATAAAGTTCTACAAGGCGTATACACCAGCCTTGAAAACGCAAGTTATCGCTAATGAGTAAACTTTGCTCAACGCCTTGTTCTGCTAAAGGTTGCCAAAGTTGAAGAATTTGCCATAGCCAATAAACTTGTCTCACGGCTGTGGCTTGTTCCCAACCATCGGTGATGCTGGGGTATAAGTTACCTGTTGCATCTATGGGGGCATTTTCTAACAACAGAATATTTTCTGCATCTTCCCCAGCAGGAACAAACCCATAAACTTGGGGCAGATGTAAATGCTGTTGATACAGTTTTAAATAAGGAATAATTACTTGAGGTAAATCTTGTAAGGTTTCTGGCGGTAGTCCTGGTTGCGTATCTAGCCAGATTTGCGGTTGCATAACCTCATATCGTTGGGCAACTTGCGTTTCTGGGGAGATGTTAGCGGCTAAATTACCAGTCGCCCAGAGATAACGGTGAACTAAGGGAGTTTGACAATTACTGCAAATGCGTTCTTCCAGGGGGTTAGTTGGGCGATCGCATGTTGGATTTAGACAATAAATTACTCGTTGAGTAGAGATTATCATATATGATATTTTGCACCATTCTCAATAACCGCAGGCTGGATAATGCCACAACGTAAAAATTAGGATACGAGCAAATTAATGACATTGCCCACCCTAAGTAGGTCGGTGTAAATAATTATTGTTGGAATAAGGCAGGGGGCAGGGAGCAGGGGGAGAAAGCGTTTGAGCTTTATTTACTTTTTTTTACATAGTTTAGTTTTATTGCATCGACTTACTTACCTGATAAGCTATTCAACATTTAAGAAAGCACATTGAGGCTGCAAGGGCTTTCAAAAGCAGGTTTTTTCAAGAATCAGATGTTAAGATCAACCATCGTGACAAAGATTCGGGTTTAAATACTTGGATGGTGATCGTTAGCCAAATTTTATGCGTCACTCCTATAGTTACCATTTAATTATTTAGTCGGGTAAAGTATTTATGCTCAGGCGCTTATGTGCGATCGCAATTTTTTCTATCTTATTAAATAACTCTGTCACCCTGGCGGCAACTAAAGATCCTAGTCAAGCAGATAAATTTCCCCCTAGTCCTTTAGAAGTTACCACACCTGATCCTTTAGTGCGGCCTTCGGTTGATAAAGAACCGTTAACGGCACAGGAACAGCAAACTTTAGCCACTGCGTTAGATGAATTAAATCAACAAGCAGCAGCGACGTTACAAGCGGGAGATAAAGTCACGGCGTTTGAAATTTGGAACCGGGAAATACGCTTGCGGCGATATTTGGGTACGATACCGGAAATTGAAGCTTTATCTAGAGTAGGTGCGATCGCTTGGAATCAAAATGACCGTCAAGAAATATTTTATGTAACTCAAAGGTTACAAGCAATTCAAAAACAGGCTTTATCACCCAAAACCATTGCTCAACAAGGCGTAAATTTAGAATTATTGCAGGCTTTAGGTGCAGCTTATCAAAATGTGCGATCGCCCAAAAATGCTTTAGAAGTTTACAATCAAATTTTGACGACTGTACGCCAGCAACAAGATCAAACCGCAGAGTTATCTACACTCCAAACCATCGCCGAATTAAACCTAGCTTGGTTCGATTATCCCCAAGCCGCAGCCACCTATCAAGAGTTATTCAATCTAGCGACTGTTGGTGGCGATCGCACCAGCGAGGTAACATATCTACAACAGTTAGCTTATGTCTACGAGCAAAGCAAACAACCACAACAGGCTATAGATACCTTAAATAAATTAGCGTTACTGTATACTGACCCGGAAAATATTCTCAAATTACCACAATTAAAATTAGCGATCGCTAGTAATTACGAATCTTTAGCCAAAGAAAATCCTAGCCTAATTCAAGAGGCTTTTAACAACTATCAACAAGCTTATACAACCGCTTGGGAATCACAACAATTTGTTTTAGCGGCGGAAGCTTTACAAAAATTAATTGTCCTTTACCGTTCCCAAGGACAAATCGACGCAGCATTACAAACCAGTCAAATTCTCATCGCAACCCAAGGCAAAGCATATAACTCTTACGGTTTAATGCAAGCTTACGACCAAATTGGGCAAATTTATTTACAACAAAAAGATTATCCTCAAGCACTCTCAGCCTTTCAACAAGGCTTACAACTAGCACAGCAAATCAAACACGAGGAATCTTACTTTACTCAACAAATAGAAAAAGTATCAAAAGAATCTGGGCAATAGTCATTTGTCATTTGTCAATAGTCATTCGTCATTTGTCATTTGGTAATTCAACAAAAATTAGGTTACAAAACGTAAATCTCGAAACCTTGCCAATGACTAAGAACAAAGCGCAAAGTCTGAGCGGAGGAAGCCTCCGCTCAGAACTTTGTAAGAGAGGACAAATGACCACCTTAACCGTTAAACATCCTCTAATTCAAATTGAGCAACCGTTACAGCGTTAAAGGCAAAGGCCAATACCAAAGGCATAGGACATCTGAGTATAAAGGTGCTAACGACAGCTACAACCGTACCCATTACAGCCGAAAATGACCAAATTCTTTCTTCAACGGTGAGTCCTTTTTCCGCTTTAATTCCTCTCAACACATGAGACGGAATTGGTTCTGGCATAACTCCACCAGGAGGAAACGCCCAATAATTGTTGCGTCGCTCTACAAATAACTCTGTCCAGCCATTTTCTTGGCACCAAGCTTCAATCCATTCCAGAGAATAATGTTTCATCATTTGTCTAATACTGCTTGCGAATTTTGAGTAGTTGCTGAATATAAACTGATGGGTTTTTCGCTAACAAGTGGCAACAGAAATAAACCAACCGTTAAAAAAGGTTAAAACCTATTTTGTAACCTCTTGAACTTTCCTTTCCTCCTGCCTTCTTGTAATAGCCAAGCAACTATTTATGAAACTAAAGTTAATTCTCCTCTGGTGTAGCTGGTCAAGCATCCAAGACAGATAATTAATATGCTCAAGCAACGCTGACTCACTCACCTTAATAAGAAGACTAACAGGGGAGAATTAAGGTTAACAGCAAAAGTTAATAAACTTTACTTGGAAAATCAATCATAAAGAAATGTAACTAATTAATTTATCAGCGAGTAGGGAATATTCCTTGTTGATGTTTATTGATGAGATGTTCTCATGATTAACAACTTATAAATTTCTTTAATAAGAATACTTATATCGCAAAATGCAATTTTTTAAATCAAGAATTGTAAAGTTTAAAGTGAGCGTTCGCAGTAATTTATATTTAGTGATAAAAATCAGCCTTTGGTTATATATATTAATCTATAGGAATCCGATTTGATTTCCGAATCTAGTTGTGTAGGCAGGGAGTAGGGAATGGGGAGTAGGGAGTAGGAAAAAAGCCTGACCTAGGTGTACTGGTTTTTTTCATAAATCAAATATGAGTCCTATAATTTGATTTCCCATAAGTGATGAGTATTTACTCATCACTTATCACTCATTACTCATCACTTGCTCCCTCTAGCGAGGGAATTTGAGCATTAGACTCTTAAGCATTCTTGATTGGGGAATATTGTATTTGCTACTAATTTATAAACTGCTTCCCCAATATTAAGTGTTCTACTCAAACTCACATCAGTTACTTTTGCATTGTCATAACATAATTGTCGATTCGGTAAACTAAAAGAGGTGATATCTGCTCTTACTGTCACAATCCCGTGAGCATCTCGGCGGATTTTTCTTTCTAATGTTACATTGGCTTTAGCTGTGATCCGACAACCATTAAAAGAAATGCTTTCTACACGATTGATTTCTAAATCTTTGCGGCGACTGACATTTATATCTTCTCCTGCTAGGCGGTCATTTACTGCTCTTAAAATCTGGGAATTGTAAGTATTACCAAATGATTCCACTACGTTACAATTAATTTGTGCCATTGAAGGTTGAGGGTTAACGCAGAGGAAGCTGAGGCTGATAAAACTTCCTAGAATTATCTTTGAGTTTAAAGTTAAGTTTTTCATTGACATCACCAATTTACTGTCTCTACATCAACTAGATATGTATGACTGCAATTGTTTATGCACTATAGAAATTCTGGCGTTGCTGAATCCAGATATGAAAATCGAAAATTCCCTCTCTTAAACTTTTTGACAAACATCCCTCTCCCTTATCTGTTTCACTTTCACGGCAATGTTTTAGCGATCGCCTAAGATTACAAAATGTTAAGCTAAAGTCACCGACTATAGCTGAAGAACAAATTATGTTGTGCCAGTCAGGATTAGCATTACTTTTAGGAATTTTATTATTTTGCCTGATTTACATAAAAATCAATCATCACAGAGAAATAAATCCCATTCCGGCTTTGATATTGAGTATTCTTACTCTCTGCCTTCTACCTGCTCCCGCCTTAGCAGTAGACTGGACTCATCCCTTGTCATTTAGTAATGCACAGTTGGCGAGAAGAGACTTTTCGGGAGAAACTTTGCAAGCGGCGGAATTTTCTAACGCGAATATGGAAATGGCTAACTTTACTGGTGCTGACTTGCGCGGAGCCGTCTTAAGTGCTTCAGTGATGACAAAAGCCAATCTTCATCAAGCCGATTTAACTAATGCGATGGTTGATCAGGTAAACTTAACAGGGGCAGATTTAAGCGATGCCATTTTAAAAGAAGCATTGTTACTTCGCGCCCTGTTTACAGATGTGAATATTCAAGGTGCAGACTTCACCGATGCAGTTTTGGATAGAGCGCAAATCAAAGAACTGTGCAGTAAAGCCAGTGGTGTAAATTCCAAGACTGGCGTAGATACCCGTGAATCTTTAGGATGTCGATGAAGCGTGTTGGTGTAATTGGTGGTGGGCAACTAGCCTGGATGATGGGAGATGCAGCGCAAAAACTAGGAGTAGAATTAATTGTACAGACTCCTAGTAAATTTGACCCGGCTGTAGCTGTTGCCCAAGATGCAGTTTTTGCGGCAATTGATGATGCCAAAGCCACAGAAATATTAGCCGAAAAAAGTGATATCATCACCTTTGAAAATGAATTTGTTGACCTTGATGCTTTAGGTTTATTAGCAAATCGAGGTGTTTGCTTCCGCCCCAGGTTACAAGCTTTATCACCGTTATTAGATAAATATCATCAGCGTTGTTATTTGCGAGATTTAGGTTTACCTGTACCGCAATTTTTTGCTGTGGATGATGTTGATAATTTAGCATCCAAGCTAGAAGATTTAAGTTTTCCGGTTGTCTTAAAATCTCGTCGTCACGGTTACGACGGACAAGGCACATTTATTATCCCAGATTTAGCCAGTTTACAGGAAAAATTAGCTCAAGCAGCAAATCAATCACAGTTTTTAATTGAAGAATTTGTGCCATTTGAACGGGAACTAGCGGTAATTGCAGCCCGTTCTTTAAATGGTGAAGTGGTTATCTATCCAGTGGTAGAAACTCAACAAGAACAACAAGTTTGTCGGCGCGTGATAGCACCTGCGGATATTACACCTAATCAAGCCGAACAAAGTCAAGCGATCGCTCATACCTTATTAAATAGCCTAGAAGTAGTCGGCGTTTTTGGCATAGAACTATTTCTCACCAAACAAGGCCAAGTCTTAGTCAACGAAATAGCCCCCCGCACCCACAATTCAGGACATTTCTCAATAGATGCTTGCGAAACTTCCCAATTTGAACAACACCTCAGAGCCGTGTGTGGTTTACCTTTGGGCAATCCTGATTTACACTGTCAAATGGCTATTATGGTCAACTTGCTGGGATATGAAAATTCCGAGAGTGAATATCAAAGCCAGCGCCAACAATTAGCCGCCATTCCCCAAGCCAGCGTTCACTGGTACGGCAAAACCGCATCTCGTCCTGGGCGGAAATTGGGGCATGTTACAGTTTTGCTAGATGAATATAACCCAGAAACTGCAAATCATCTAGCCCACACCCTAGAATCTATTTGGTATCCCGGATGAATTACGCTTAGGGATGTGGAAGACAAGAGAGATAAATTCTGTGGAAAGCGGAAGGTATAGTTCCCGTAAGGGGAATTGGATAGTAGAAGGTCTAAGCGTAATTTAACTGAAACCCAAGACTTAACCTGCTTTCATTGCCAGAATTTTCTGGGCGACATTTTCACTTACAGGCATAACTGATAACCTATTACCTGTTTTCACCACTGTTAACTCATCTGGGCTAAATTTCTCTTTCAGAGTTGATAGCAAAATAGGTTGGTCAAACACTTCTACAAACTCTACCACAACTGTTTGCCAGCGTGGTGCTTCAGGCGTTGATTTCGGATCATAGTATTTGCTATCTGAGTCAAATTGCGTCGGGTCAGAAATACCTGTTTTGGCTACACGCATTAACCCAGCAATACCAGGAAAAGCAGTATTAGAGTGATAGAAAAACACTAAATCCCCAATCAGCATTTGACGCATATAGTTGCGTGCTTGGTAATTCCTCACACCATCCCAGACTGTTTCACCCTGCTTTTGAAGGTCAGCAATGCCATAAACATCTGGTTCCGATTTCATCAGCCAATAATTCATCGACAAGACAAGAAGACACAGACTTTCTAATCTACCATTTCATATTATTAAGACTGACGCAAGAAAACGAAAAATCAAGATTTTAGCAAAGGTGCAGGTGTTCAAAACCCTTACACCCATGCTTTACAGACAACCCTTGTGCGTAAGTCCTGGAGTTGTTTGTCAAAAAATCCTTATATTAAACACACAAGCCGGATGAGAAGGCTATAATGAGTTAGTTGCACTGCGACGTTGGTGACTGCCATCAAGTTTTTTGATCTATGTCTTTAAAGAAAAGGGAACTAAATAGTTCTCGTGGCAGTAGACCGGGCTTGTACCCGGAAACTTTAAACGAGCAACATCAGTACCCACCTGGTTTAACCAGGTCATAAACTTAGGTAAAACGGCGTTGCGGTGAACTTAAAATTTTTAGCTCCCAAATTTAATAAAAATTTGGGAGCTTTAGTTATTGGTATGAGAAAAATTATAAAAAATCATTATTTATCTCTAACATTTTAGTCTCATTATGATAGTAAGCTTTAAAAGGCGATTTATAAAGTAAACCTTAAATTTTAGTAGACTGACCACATTAAAATAGTGCATAAATATAACTCAATACAGTTCAGTTAAGAGCCTAACGCCTACAGCAAACCAATTTAAAAAGAGGGTAAAAGAGGGTTATTAGCCCCATTTTTTAAGAAGGAGTAGAAGAGGGGCTGGGGGTGAGGTCAAAAAGCACTCATCAAATTCACATAAAGAAGATTAAAACATTAACTGAACCGTATGGAAATATAATTTTTATGGTGCGCGAATTTTGCCTATAAATATGTGTTAATTCAGAATCTGGAGTATTCAAGTGGAGCATTTTTTTGATTTTTTCCTATCACAAAATTTCATTCCGCATGGGCATTGTTATTTGTGGCAGCCGGAATTAGTATGGCTACATATTTTGTCAGATTGTATAATTTCATTTTCTTATTATTCAATTCCCTTGATGTTGGTATATTTTATTCGTAAAAGAGAAGATGTACCATTTAAAAATATTTTTGTTTTATTCAGTGCATTTATTATTTCTTGTGGCACAACTCATTTAATGGAAATATTGACCCTGTGGTATCCTTATTATTGGTTATCAGGAACAATCAAGGCACTAACAGCAATTATTTCTTTTTATACTGTATTGACTTTAATACCTTTATTGCCGCAAGCATTAACTTTACCAAGTCCCGCACAACTTGAAGCAGCAAATCAGGCTTTGCAAGTGGAAATTGCAGAACGTAAGTTAGTAGAAAATGAGTTACGCCAATACAAAGAACGCTTAGAAGAACTTGTAGAACAACGCACTATTGAACTAGCCACAGCAAATAAGCAACTGCAAGCGGAGATTATGCAACGCCAGAAATCTCAAGGAAGAATGGCTGAATTATTGCAAGAATTGAAAAATACCAATCAAGAATTGAATGATTTTGCTTATATAGTTTCCCATGACTTAAAAGCTCCATTAAGAGGCATTGGTTTATTATCAGAATGGTTAATCAATGACTATGCCGATAAATTTGATGAGGAAGGCAAAGATTTAATCAACAAAATTATCAAAAGAGTGAAGAAGTTACAGAATTTGATTGATAGCATTTTAGAATATTCCAGAGTTGGACGGATTAGGGAAGAAAAAAGAGAAGTTAATCTGCATAACATAATTACAGATGTAATTGAAATTTTAGAACCAAGTAAGGATATTCAAATCGAAGTCAGTGAAAATTTACCAACTATTTACTGTGAAAAAACTAAAATTGAGCAGGTTTTTCAGAATTTATTAAGTAATGCCATTAAGTTTTTAGGTAAACCCCAAGGAAAGATTATTATTGCTTGTCAGGAAAAAGCAGAGTATTGGCAAATTAGTGTGACAGATAATGGCATTGGGATTGAGGAGAAATATTTTACGAAGATATTCCAGATTTTTCAAAAATTATCTAGTACTGAAGACCCCACAAGCACAGGAATCGGCTTATCTATCGTCAAAAAGATTGTTGAAATGTATGGAGGAGTTACTTGGGTAGAATCAACAGTTGATCAAGGTAGTACATTCTTTTTTACTATCAAGAAAACGCTGCAAATTCAGCCAGTGCAACCAGTGTCGGCAGATGTAGGAGTTTTGTTGGATATGTGAACAAGGGAGACAAGGGAGAGAGATATTTGTAAATTATTTAGAATTGCTATATTTAGCTTAATTGGCTGCGAAACTTGTTAATACTAATAGTTAATAAAACTACTGCAAAGGCTATTAATGCTAAAACATTCATCCACAGTACATCTAACCCGACTCCTTTGAGTAAAATTCCTCGGACAATGGCGATGTAATGGCGTAGGGGATTGAGTAAAGACACAATTTGAAAGAAAGGTGGCATGGCTTCAATTGGTGCGATCGCACCAGAAGTCTGTACCATTGGTAAATTGATGAAGAACGATGTCAGGACTACTTGCTGTTGCGAACGACAAACAGTCGCCAACATAATCCCTAAACTAATCCCGACAAACACATACATACTCGACAAGCCAAAAAACAGGAGAAAATTTCCCCGAAATGGAACATGGAATACTACTGTGGCTAATGTCAAAGCGAGTAGAACATCGCCGAGTAATAACACAGCTAAAGGCACAATTTTTGATAGTAAAATTTGCCAGTTCGCCGCCGGAGTCATCAATAATTGTTCTAAAGTTCCCGTATCTTTCTCTCGCACAACAGTGATTGCAGAAACTAATGTACCAATTAATGTCAGAACTAAACCCATAACTCCTGGTACAAAAAACCAGCTACTAGTTAATCCAGGGTTGTAGAGAAAAACAACTTCCGGTGAAATTGGGGGACTGACTCGCGCCTCAGTTAAATGCCAATTATATTGCTGAATAATCTGATTCATATAATTACCAGCAATTCCGGCGGTATTAGCATTTACGGCATCAATAAATACTTGAATTTCTGCTGATTTTTGGGCGAGTTGACGTGCAAAATCAGGGGGAATTATGACTCCGACATCTAATTTACCTTCTTCTACCTGGCGACTCAAATCTTTTTCACTGCTTGGTACAGATTCCAGGGTAAAAATGCGATTAGATGTCATAGCTGAAACTAACTCACGGCTGGCGCTGACGTTGGCATAATCGATGACACCTAAGCGTAAGTTATGCACATCAGGATTTAAGATAAATCCATACAATAATAGTTGAATTGTGGGCGGGACTATTAGTAAAACTATTAATTGTTTGTTGCGTAAAATTTGACTAATTTCTTTTTTGACTAATGCCCAAAATGGGCTGTTGAATAATCTTTGGATAAGTTTCATGATTTTAAATAATCGCAAAGTACGCTAAGGACACAAAGAGAAAAAATAGTAATCCTAAATGAGTAGGGAAAAATATCGCTAAGGAAACGAACCGCCAAGAACGCCAAGGGCGCAAAGGTAAGAAAGAAGAAAGAGATATAGAAATTTCACAAATTATTTAAGAATGCTATAGTCTTTTAAGATTAATAACTTCCGATAAAATTATGTTTTAAATTTAGTTGTGATATGGGTGTTCTTACTCGTCTTATCCAAAGACCCAACAAATAGAAGTTAATTCGGTAATTGCATTCGGCTTAAAATGCGGCGTGATACGTTAAAGAAGAATAAGCCCAAGACTGTTAGCATGAGTAAATCAAACCAAACTCCGGCAAAGCCTGTACCACGTACAAAAGCATCACGGGTAATATCTATGTAGTAACGTGCTGGAACTACGTTAGGCGCTAATGATAAGGGGAAAGGAATGTTATTGAGGGGATAAATAAAACCTGATAATAATAATGATGTGATAAATCCAACGAGGGAAACGCCTTGAACGGCAGCATTTTGGTTACTGCTACGTACTCCTATAAGTAAGCCAAAGAAGACACTATCTATCAGAAATAGTAGCGTTCCAATTATTAAAGTTATGGAGTTGCTAACAAGCCAAACTTGAAAAATAATAGAGCCTAATATCATTACAATTAAAGTTTCTGTGATAGCAATTAATAAGTAGGCTAATCCTTTACCAAGTAAGAGTTCGGTGGCGCTAATACTAGACGCATAGACTTGGATAATTGTACCTTTTTCTTTTTCTCTTACCATTGCGATCGCAGCTAACAATGAAGGAAAAATCCACAAGACAACGCCATAGACTCCCGGCACAATATACAGTGATTCTAATCGGCCAGGGTTAAACCACAAACGCATTCTGGCTGTAATACTATTATTTGCTGGTAATAATCCATGATGCTGCATAAAAAAGTTTGTGACTCTTTGAATACTATTTCTAATTACCCGCGCATTGTTCACATCAGTGGCATCAATTAAAACTTGTATTGTTGTGTGTTTACCTGCTTGAATATCACGACTAAAATCAGGCGGAATAATTACAGCCGCTTTGGCAATTCCTTTATCTATGGCATCACGTATGGGATTGCCACCAGTCCATTGTTTGGGGATAAATTGATTGGTGGCATATAATCTTTCTATGTAGCTACTGCTGAGGTTTGTCCGGTTAAAATCCTGCACTATTAAAGGGATATCTTTACTTTCTAATCTGATAGCAAAGCCGAAAATAATCAGGGTGATAAATGGTAATATAAAGGCTAAGGCTAAAGTGAGGCGATCGCGGCGAAATTGGGTGATTTCTTTAATACATTGAGCGATGATTTTTTTCATATATTTCTCCTATAGCAATCCTATCTGAGTTGTGAAAAAGTATTCTTTTTAACGAACCGCAAAGGGCGCAAAGGACACAAAGAAAGAGAAAGAGGAAAAGAAAGAGAATCTCACAAATGATTTAGGATTGCTATACTCCCCACTTCCTTAGTATTTATGTTTGAGAGCGTTCTACTATACCAATAAACGCATCTTCTAAAGAGAAGGGTACGGGGCGGAGAGAATGAATTTGAATTTGATTGGCTTTTAATAGTTGATTTATTTTGTTGATTTCTTGTTCAGGATTATCTAAAACAACGTGTAAACTATTAGCAAAAATCGAGATGCGCCAAGAGTCGAAGTGTTGTTTGAGTAACTGGGAAGCGGTTTGATTTTGATTCACAATAATTTCGATTAATTTGCCTGGTTGGGAAGCTTTAATTGAACTGGGTGAACCTTCAGCGACGGTTTCCCCTGCAACCATAAAACTCATCCGGTTGCACTGTTCCGCTTCTTCTAAATAGTGAGTTGTCACTAAAATGGCTGTACCGTTACGGGCGAAATCATTAATTAACTTCCAAAACTGACGACGCGCCAAGGGATCTACGCCCGATGTCGGTTCATCTAAAAATAAAATATCTGGTTCGTGCATCACGGAAGCACCAAAAGCTACGCGCTGTTTCCAACCTCCTGGTAACTGTCCAGTAACCAGATTTTCTTGTCCTTCTAAGCCGCAGGTAGCAATTACCCAATCAATTTTTTCTCGCCGTAGTTTGCGCGGTACACCGTAAACTCCGCTATAAAATTCGAGGTTTTGCAAAATGGTTAAATCATCATAGAGGGTGAATTTTTGACTCATGTACCCAATGCGTCGCCGCAAGTCTGCACTCCGCAGATTTCCTGTTTCACCACCCAGAGAAATTTCTCCACCACTGGTTTCTAACAGTCCGCACAACATTTTGATTGTGGTGGTTTTTCCCGCACCGTTAGCACCTAATAACCCAAATATTTCCCCGTAGCGCACCTCAACATTCACATCTTTGACAGCGCGGAATTTACCAAAAACCCGACTCAGTTTGTGGGCGTATATGGCGAGTGCTGAGTGCTGAGTCACCGAAGTTTGCTCAACGGGGGGAACCCCCGCACGCAACTTCTCGCTGAGTGCTGAGTCAATACTTCCCTCTTGTCCCCCTTGTCTCCCAACTCCCAACTCCCAACTCCCCACTCCCCTTTTCCGCGAACGCGGGAAGGGAAAAAACTGCGGTACAGAACCTTGTTGACGCAGGCGCGTGACGAAGACGTTTTCTAATGTGGGTTTGCCACGTTCGATGCTGGGTGCGGGTAAATTATGTTGTTGTAAGAGTTGGCGGACTTCTGTTTCTCCCGCATCTAAATCAGGTACGAGGACATCCAAGCGATCGCCAAAAATCTGCACATCTATAATATTGTTTTGTACAGTCTGAGAAAGTATCTCTTCAGTGGCTGTTAAATTGCCGGTTCGCACTTCTAAGCGATGCAAGCCCAAGTTAGCGCGTAAATCTGCGGGTGTGCCAATTTCATGAATTTGCCCACTGTACATCAAAGCCACACGGTGACAGCGTTCGGCTTCGTCGAGGTAAGGTGTCGCCACAACAATTGTCATCCCCTCGGCGGAAAGTTCCGCTAACACATCCCAAAATTCTCGCCGGGAAACAGGATCAACGCCCGTGGTAGGTTCATCTAATAACAAAACTTCTGGTTGAGAAACTAAAGCACAACACAATGCCAGCTTTTGTTTCATTCCTCCAGACAATTGTCCCGCCAAGCGATCGCCAAACCTATCCAAACTCATTAATTTTAAATATTTCTGGCGGCGTTCCCGCAGCAAATCATCCCCTACTTGCCGCAAACCTGCCGCGTAAAGCAGATTTTCATCAATACTCAAGTCTAAATACAGCGAAAACTGTTGAGTAAGATAACCCGTGATTAACCGTGCATCTCGCGCAGGCTGTCCAAATATCTGCACTTCCCCGGCGGTTGCTTCCATCACCCCGCCCAAAATGTGAAAGGTGGTGGTTTTCCCTGCCCCATCAGGGCCGATGAGTCCAAACATCTCGCCTTTTTGGACGCTGAAATCAATGCCTCGAACTGCTGCTAAGTTGCCATAGTGTTTGTGTAATGCTTGTACTTTGATGGCGGTTGTGGTGGGGCTGGATGATGGTGGTATGATGGTGGGTTGCTGTGTCATAATTTTTCAGGCAGAGACGCGGAGGCGCAGAGAGTTATCAAAAGTTGGCAAACAAGTATCTTTCCTACTCCCCACTCCCTTCAACTGAATCTCCCCATCAGCCGGCATCCCAATTTTGGCGCAGGGCAAATCTGATTGGGCGTAGGGATTTTCGGGGTTAAAGCAACCATCGGGGTTTGTGACTTCAACGCGAATACCGACGACTTGTCTGACTCTATCTTTTTGGAAGTAAATATTTTCTGGTGTAAAGGAAGCTTGGGGATCGATGGCAATGACTTTGCCTTGCAAGGGTTTGTCTGGTGCAGAATCTAGGATAATTTTTGTGGTTTGTCCTAAGCGCACTTTGCCAATATCGCCTTCGGGAATAAAACCGCGAAAATACAATGTTTTGGGGTCAACAATGGTCAATATCTTTGTTTGGCTGTTCACTACTGCCCCTGGTTCGGCACTCCGGGCTGTAACTACGCCATCTATGGGGCTGAGGACGTTTAAATCTTTTTTAGAGTCGGCAATTTGGGTGAGGATTTGTTGTTTGGCGGCTTGGGCATCTTTGACTTTAGCCTGTGCAGATTTAACTTTAGCTTGTGCAGATTTCAGTTGGGCAGTGCTTTGCTGTTGTTTGCGGACTAAGGCTGTTAACTGGGCATTGCGAATATCGGGGTTAAAGCCTGTGGTTTTGGCTTGGGTTAGCGCCCCTTCGGCTGCACTCAACTGCTGATTTGCGGCGTTAACTGCTGCTTTTCGTGCTTCTAAGGTGGCGATGGTTGTGTCTAGGGTGGTTTGGGCTTGGTCGAATTGTTGTTGATTAATCGCCCCTTCTTTGACTAATTTGGCATAGCGATCGCGGTTGACTCGTGCTAAATTTACTTCTGCTGTTGCTTGTTTAACTTGGGCTTCTGCCTGGACTAATATCGCTTTGGCGGCGGCGACATTTGATTGTGCTTGCTCAATTCTGCCTTGGGTATCGCCTTGAGATTGGCGTAAATTCAGTTTGGCTTCGTTAATTTGACTGGTAATTTCTTGAATTTCTCTTTCTACTCGTTCAACATCAGAAATTGCTTGCTGTTCATCCGATTCAGCCGATGCTATCCTCGCTTCTGCACCACGCAATTGGTCTTGTAAAAGTTGGTCATCGCTGTCATCCATTGTGATTAATTCTTGCCCCTTTTTGACAGCCGTACCTTCTCGCATGGCAATTGACTCAATTCTGCCGGAACGCTTCACCCCAATTTCGGTTTCATAACCCTCAATGCGACCGCTAACTTTCAGCACATTTGTTGTACCTTGGGGTTGACTGTGCCAGACTGCATAGCCAATACCAGCAATTATCACCACACCTCCAATGATTAAAGGTATTGGTTTTTTACGATGCTGCGGTTTGGATACTGGGACATTTGTAAGACTTTCCGGGGGATTTGGGGCAGTCTGAGTCATAGTAGCATCCTGGATGGGCGAAATATTTTGGTCATCATACTAGACTGTCCAGTATGATATAGCAAGAGATCAGCAAAAAAATTTACTTTTCATGCCTCATACCTCTACATCCCCACTGGAAATTGAGTTACCTGCAATTACGCAAAAACAAGAACAAATTTTGCAAGGTGCAATTCGAGTATTTTTACGCGAAGGTTACGCAAAAACCAGTATGGATAGGGTGAGTGCAGAAGCGAGAGTTTCTAAACAAACAATTTACAGTCACTTTCAAGATAAAGAAGGGCTGTTTACAGCGTTAATGGAAAGGTTAACGCTCAGGTGTTTTCAAAGTATTGTTTCTAACACAGAATTACAAGGTGAGCCAGCCAGTTTATTACGTCAAGTTGGCGAAACTTATTTAACCAAAGTTGCCGATAATCCTGATTATGTGGCACTGTTGCGCCTAGTGATTACTGAATCACAGAACTTTCCTGAACTTGCCAAGCTTTATAATCAAACAGTTGTGCAACGTGGTCGATTTTTATTGAGTCAGTATTTTGCATCTCATCTAGAATTAAATATTACTGACCCAGAAGCGATCGCTCATATCTTTATGGGTTCGCTAGTTTCTTATGTAATTCTACAGGAAATTATGTATGGAAAAGAACTTTTGTCTTTGTCGCGCGATCGCCTGTTAGATAGTTTGATGACTTTAGTAATGAGCCAGTCTAAATCACTTTAGTTGAAAATCTTTGTGCGGTAAGTCCTAACTTGATTTTATGTTGCTCTTATTGAAGGAATTTCAGGAATTTACCCGTTAAATTTGGTAGTCAATGTTGCAAATTTTAGCGATAACTAGCCATTTTCCCAGTTAGAGCTAATAGTATGACTATGTTTTAGCGGTATAAATATGCCTCAAAAATTTTACGTAAATCCTTTAACCGGAAATAGTAGTAACCCTGGTAGCCAGCAAGCGCCATTTAAAACCATTACCCAAGCTCTCAAGGTTGCCACACCTGATACCATTATTCAACTCACGGATGGAAATTACAGCGTTACTAGTGGAGAAGTGTTTCCCTTAACGATTCCATTTGGCGTGAAAGTCATTGGTAACGAAGCCAACAAAGGCAGCAATATTTTAATTGAAGGTAGTGGTAACTATCTGAGTCGGACTTTTGCAGGTCAAAACGTCACCTTTGTGATGTTGGACGGTTCAGAATTGCGGGGAGTGACTGTGACAAACCCAGCTTCTCGCGGTAGTGGTGTTTGGTCAGAATCAACAACTCCGACCATTGCCAATTGCACCTTCAAAAATAATAAGCGAGAGGGAGTATTTGCCACTGGTGATGCGAACCCAGTAGTTCAGGGTAATGTATTTACAGAGAATGCAGCCAATGGAATTGCGATCGCTAAAAATGCCAAAGGTCAAATTCAAGACAACACCTGCATTAAAACAGGTTTTGGTATAGCGATTAGTGATACAGCCTCACCCACACTTTTAAATAACAAATTTACCGAAAACCGTTCTGGCATCGTCGTTTCTGGTAGCGCCCGCCCCGTATTACGTAACAATGTTAGTGAAAATAATACCGACGATGGTCTAACTGTAATTTCCACCGCCCTACCAGACTTAGGCAGTACCTCTAGTTCTGGCGGTAACATTTTCCGCAATAACGGTAAATTCGACTTACAAAATGCTAGTTCCAATAGACTAATTTCTGTGGGTAATCAAATTGATCCCAGCAAAGTTAGCGGTAATATCGAGTTTGCTAGTACTCCAATTCCCACACCAACACCCACACCAGTACCCGTACCGACTCCTACTCCCGTACCAACACCCACACCAGTACCCGTACCGACCCCTACTCCCGTACCAACACCCACACCAGTACCCGTACCGACCCCTACTCCCGTACCAACGCCCATACCGACCCCTACTCCTACACCTACTCCCGTACCAACCCCCACACCAACACCAAAACCCATACCTGTACCCGTACCAATACCCACCCCAGACCCAGAACCGGAAATAGACCCAGAACCAACACCAACCCCTGTACCTGTACCCACACCAACACCAACACCAAAACCCACACCAACACCAACGCCTACACCTGCACCTATCGACTTAACCGATATTGCTAATCATTGGGCAGCAGCCTTTATTCGAGAATTAGTCAGACAAGACATAGTTAGCGGTTTCCCAGACCGCACCTTTAGACCAAATGCCACAATGACCAGGGCGCAATATGCAGCATTAATTGTCAAAGCTTTTGCACCATCCTCAAAACGGGCAGCAACTCAATTTAAAGATGTAGCAGCTAACTTCTGGGCAGCTAAAGTCATTCAGCAAGCCTATCAAGGTCAATTTCTTTCTGGTTTTCCAGATAACACATTCCGCCCTAACCAAAATATCCAGCGTGTACAAGTTCTGGTTTCTCTCGTAAATGGACTAGGGCTAGGTACAGCTAGTAATGTTGCCAACGCTATCAAAATTTTCGATGACCAAGCCAAAATTCCTGACTATGCCAAAGATGAGGTAGCCAAAGCCATAGATAAAAGAATTATCGTCAATCATCCCAACTTGAAGCAACTCAACCCTACCCGCGATGCCACAAGGGCGGAGGTAGCGGTGATGGTTTATCAAGCCTTGGTTGATGCTGGCCGTGTAGCGGCGATTGATTCGCAATATATTGTGAATGGTTAATTAAAAAACACAGGGGTGTAGAGGTGTAGGGTAAGAAAAGTATTGAGTTCTAAAAACTCTAATCGCTATTACAACGCGGCGGAAGTAAAGATACCATTTCAAGTTAGTGAAAAGCTTGTGATATCAGCTTTTTAACTTTTGACTTTTAACTTTTGACTTCCGCGTAGCGGTACTAGCCTCTCATCTCTGTTCCATTCACACAATCTATGATGTTTTATGTCTGAACAAAAACCTCTAAATCCTTGGGATTATAAACCTTGGTGGTGTCAACCTTGGTCTATAGTGTTGACATCTGTAATCTTGATTAGTGGTAGTTGGTTTTTATTTAAAATTATTTGGCTCACAATTCTTGTGTCTATTCCTGTACTCACTTGGATGGGCTTTTTTGTGTTTATTTGGCCACAGTTAATGATTCGCAGTGGAATTTTAGAATCGTATCAAAAGGAAAATTCCTAAGAGGATGTTTGAAAAGTATTGGGCGAATAGAATTCGCTACTACACAAGCAAAGTCCACCTGCGTGGACTAACACAAAATCAAGGTTTTCAAACCCACGTAGGTGGGTTTCGTCTGTGTAGCCGCGATTTCCAATCGCTTTTTAAAAAATCTCTAAGAGTTTGTCTGTAGCAGGCACTCGCTAAAGTTAGTGTACATCTTTCAACTTAGTCTCATGTTCAATTAGTCCCAAAAACTGCGAAATCTGTTGAGTCGAGCGAATGTGATAGACATTTTTAGTGCTTTGAGCCTGCTTGATGTACTCACGATATTTTGGGGTTAAATATTTATGACATAACCAAAGTACGCGGTAGCTACTCAGAGAACTCTTGAATATTGGACTATTTTGCGGCCAGCCTTCTGGCGGTTGAAAGTAACCTGTGATGAATCTTTTAGTTACCCACAAAAAATGCACATATAGCGGTAAATCAACATAAACCAGAGTATCCGCCTCATCCAATCGTGGCCAGAGGGTTTCCATACTACCAAAACCATCAATAATCCATCGGTCAGTGGCTAAAATTTGCTGATGGGTGTGCTGATAATCTTCTTGAGGAACTTCAGCACCGCCTGGTTGAAATTTAATCTTGTCCAAGACATGAAGTGGTAAACCAGTGATTTTGGATAATTTCTGGCTGAGTGTTGATTTACCGCCGCCAGCATTGCCAAATACTGCTACTTTTTTCATCTTCACTCTCCTTTAAGTGCTAATTTTCTGGTGGAGACTGTTATTGGTCATTTGTATTTACAAAGGACAAAGAACAAATGACCAATGACTAATCACTATTAGTCGCTGTTATCACCACTAGCATTTTGAGAATTAGCTGATTCTGGTTTTTGGTATTTACCTGGATATTTATGTTGGAAATATGCTTCCAATACCTGTAAAACCATTGGGCCGCAGACTGTACCACCGTGATCCCCAGAATTTTCCCCAAAGGCGACAACGGTAATTTCTGGGCGATCGCTTGGGGCATAAGCACCAAACCAAGTATGATTAGGCCGACCAACACCAGCCTCGGCTGTACCACTCTTACCAGAAGCGGGAGCGATTGTTGGCAGATTTAAGCGTTTCCCTGTTCCTTCTGTAATTACCTTCCGCAGCCCATCGCGCAGAACGTTAATAGTTGACGGCTTCATATTTAAAGACTCGCGCCAACTTTTCGCTTCTTCGTTATCTTTCAAAAAATGCGGCTTGACACGATATCCACCATTAGCAGGGACAGAAAACATAATTGCTGATTGCAGTGGTGTCACCTGCAAAGCACCTTGACCAATGGACATATTAATTGTGTCGCCCACAGTCCAAGGTATCTTCCAAGCTTTTTGTTTCCAGTTTTCATCGGGAACCAAACCCTTAGTTTCTTCACTGGGGAACTCAATTCCCGTTTTTTGACCGAAACCGTACTTCTGCGCCCATGCAATTAAAGTCGGGCCACCAACGCCTTTACCAATTTGATAAAAGAATGTATCACTACTCATAGCGATCGCCCTGGGAAATCCCAAAAGCCCAAATCCTGCATGATTCCATTCACCAAAAGTCACGCCACCAACAGTTAAGGAACCATAGGTTTGCAACACTGTTCCAGGGGAAAATTTACCCGATTCTAACCCCGCCGTGGTGGTGACAATTTTGAACGTACTCGCAGGTGGAAAAGCACTTAAAGCCCGATTAACTAAAGGATGGTCTTTTCCTTGCACACTTTCCCAATCTTTCTCAGAGAGTTTTTGCTTAGAAAAAATATTCGGGTCGAAATCAGGATGAGACACCATCGCTAAAACTGCACCATTTCTGGGATCAATGGCGACAATTGCACCTTGATACTTACCTAAAGCTTTGTCGGCGGCTTTTTGCAGTTCCCAATCTATAGTTAAATGTAAATCCTTGCCAGCTTTCGCTTGTTTTTCCCCTAAAATGCGGATTGGGCGACCTGCACCATCCACTTCCACTTGCTGACCGCCCCATTCGCCGCGTAAGGTTGTTTCATAAGCTTTTTCTATGCCCATCTGACCAATCACATCACCCAGACGGTAGCCTTCTTTCTGCTTATCTTTTAACTGTTCAGGGGTCAGTTCTCGTGTATAACCCAGTACATGGGCTAGTTCTTGACCATGTGGATAGTAGCGTACTGCATCTGCATTAATTTCCACACCTTTCAGTTCACTTTCGTATTCTTTTAACGCCGTAATTTGGGCTTCGCTGACATCACGCGCAATCCGAATCAAGGAAGACGAGTTAGCGCCAGCCGCATCCAGTTTCTTTTCCATTTCTTCTTGGGAAATACCCAGAATTTTGGATAATCGTGGCGCGACCACCGACCAAGATGGTTTAGTGTTCGCCAGCGGCCACAAATATACAGAATGGGGATATCTGGTAGTGGCTAACAACTTGCCATTCCGGTCAAAAATATTACCGCGTTCTGGTTGTTTGAGAATTGTGCGAACGCGGTTAGATTCGGCACGTTTTCGCAGTTGAGATCCTTCGACGATTTGTAAATATGCCAGTCGTGCTTCAATTCCAACCAGCGTCAATAAAGTGAACCCAATTAAAAATATTGATTGAATACCGCGTCCAACAGTCCGTGTATCTTTTTTGCTGTTCGATAAGGGTGATGAAAATAACGCCATAAGACCAATAATTTTAGATTTTAGATTTGAGGTTGAATAATCTTTCTAGTCCGCACTCCCAACACTTGCTATAGGATGCCCAAAAATCAATCTTGATATTAAGCTTGTAACAATCGCCAACGTATATTCCCGATCTGGGGTTTTTGGCGGATACAATAAACCAAAGTGTTTTTTAAGTCTGCTTAATAGGCTATATTCACGGAAACAATCAGGTTAAATCACAGCATTCTACTGAGGATTATGGCTCAATCTGTTGTGCAGAATCAGAGGGGGATTACGTCGTTTCAGCCACTAGATGTGGAACTGCGTAATGTGTTTAAGTTCTTCAAGCAAGAACCAGCCGTACATGGAATCGATTTGGATGTCCGCAAAGGGGAGTTTTTTAGTATTTTAGGCCCCTCTGGTTGTGGCAAGACAACAACATTACGTTTAATTGCTGGATTTGAAACTGCGGATGCGGGTAAGGTGTTGATTCAAGGTCAAGCGATGACGAATGTTCCGCCTTATCGCCGCCCAGTCAATACAGTATTTCAAAGTTACGCGCTGTTCAATCACCTGAATGTTTGGGATAACATCGCCTTTGGACTGCAATTAAAAAAACTCCGCAAATCAGAAATTGAAAGTCGAGTGACAGAAGCTTTAAAACTCGTGAAAATGGAAAGTTTGCGATCGCGCTTTCCCAATCAACTTTCTGGTGGTCAACAGCAAAGGGTAGCATTAGCTAGGGCGTTAGTAAATCATCCAGCTGTGGTGCTGTTAGATGAACCTTTAGCCGCGTTGGATTTAAAGCTGCGGAAAGAGATGCAAGTTGAGTTATCCAATTTACATCAAAAGTTAGGCTTAACCTTTATTTTAGTGACTCACGACCAAGAAGAAGCATTGTCTTTGAGCGATCGCATTGCGGTGATGAATCAAGGCAAAATTGAGCAAATTGGGACACCCAGCGAAATTTACGAACATCCCCAAACCGCTTTTGTAGCTGATTTTATTGGTGATACTAATTTATTTAGCGGAGAAATTGCTGCTGTCGAAGCTGAATGTATCCAAGTTGTCACTAAAACGGGACTCAAAATTATCGTCACCCGCTATGAAGATACACCCATCGAATTATCTCAATCTGTAGTGGTGAGTGTGCGTCCCGAAAAAATTCAACTATCAATCTATCCCCCAAATTTACCAACTAACTGCTTTGAAGGCAGACTAGTTAATGTTATGTATTTAGGAACTCATGTTACTTATGTAGTGGAATTAACCAATGGGATAAATATTAATGTTCTCCAACCCAATACCTTTGGTAATTTACCAGACAGAGATACACCAATTTATGTTTTATGGGCTGAAAGTGATTGTTTGGCTATTAGTCAATAGTTATTGGTCATTTGTCAATTGTCATTTGTCATTAGTTATTTGTTAAATGACAATTTAGTAAATATAATTGACTAAATCTAGCAAAGCCAAATATATATATTGAGCTAATGTCAACTAAACGCTTTCAAGATTTACGAGTTTATCAATTATCAGAAAAATTAGCCGATGAAATTTGGCAAATTGTTCATAGTTGGAAACCTTTAGCTCAAGATACTGTGGGTAAACAAATTGTACGTTCAGCAGATAGTATTGGTGCAAATATAGCGGAGGGAGTTGGTAGAGGTAGTTATCAAGAGAATAAACGTTTTGTTAGGATAGCAAGAGGTTCATTGAATGAAACGTAACATTGGCTAAGACATGCTTATAAACGTAACCTTTTAACTCTTGAACAAACTCAGAGTATCAAAAATATTATTAATGAACTAGCGCCAAAGTTAAACTCATACTTAAAATCAATAGGCAATACTTCCAACCCAAATGACCAATGACAAATAACCAATGACAAATAGAAGAAAATTCTTACAAAAATTAGCAGCATTTTCCAGTTTATCTTTAACTGGTTGTGGTTGGAGATTAGCTAATGTGCGGGCGGCAACACAATCGAGTAAAAGTGATAAATTGTACCTTTATACTTGGACGCAATATGCAGATAAAAAGTTAATCCAAGCTTTTAGCACTCAAACTGGATTACAGGTACTTGTAGATACTTATGATTCTAATGAAGTGATGTTAGCCAAAATTTTAGCCGGAGGTGGTGGTGCTTACAGTGTGATTTATCCATCTGACTATATGGTACAGAAGATGGTCGAGAAAAATTTGTTAATCGAATTAAATCACTCTCGCCTCAATGGTTTAGAGAATTTATTTCCCCAATTTAAAAACCCTAGCTACGACCCCAATAACCGCTACAGTTTACCATTTAACTGGGGAACGACGGGTTTAATTTATAATTCTGAAGTTCTGCCAAAAGCCCCAGCCGACTGGGATTATCTTTGGCAAAATCAAGAGACACTCAATAAGCGAATGACCTTACTCAATGATGTGCGTGAGGTAATGGGTGCAGTATTAAGAATGTTGGGTTATTCTTATAACTCAAAAGAGGAGGAAGAACTACAACAAGCATATAACAAATTAAAGCAATTAAAACCAGCGATCGCTGCTTTCGATACAGATGCTTGGCAAAATCAAATGCTGGCGGGAGATTTAGTCTTAGCAATGTGTTATTCAGCCGATGCAATTCGCGTCATTCAAGAAAACCCTAAATTTAAATATGTCATTCCGCGCAGTGGTTCTTCTTTATGGACTGATACAATTGTCGTGCCGAAAAGCTCCCCTAATACTGATGGAGCTTATGCTTGGATTAACTTTATTTTACAACCAGAAGTTGCAGCCAGTGTTAGCCAACATTTAAATATTGCTACACCGAATAGTGCAGGGTTTGAACAATTACCCCAAAAAATCAAAACTAATAAAAATTTATTCCCCGAAACCGCCATTTTAGAAAAGTGCGAACGGATTACTCCTCTGGGGGATTTTGAGGAAGTTTATGAACGTTTCTGGACTCAATTAACTAGTGCCTAAATAGGAAGATTATTTAATCCAAAATGGTATCAGCTTGTGTTTATTAAAAATTCTCCGCAAATCAATGAATCAGGCGATATTATCGACTTGAAAAAAGTACATCGCCCTAAATTTAACTTTTTACAACCATTAATCTTACTAGCTCCGGCAGCTATTTGGTTATTATTATTACTAGTACTGCCAGCAATCATCATTTTTCAACTTAGTTTAGTTCCCAATATTCGCCCAGGAGATTTAGTCAATCCTAGCGGATTAGATAATTATCTGCGGATATTTGACCCGTTGTATTTGCAAGTTATTTTGCGATCGCTGTGGTTAGCATTAGGCACAACTATAATTTGTTTAATCTGCGGCTTTCCTGTGGCTTATTGGATAGCGCAAATCGCCCCAAAACAATGGCGCAATTTACTATTATTAGCTTTTATCTTACCTTTGTGGACTTCTTCTTTACTGCGTTCCTATGCTTGGATTACAATTTTGCGCCCCACTGGGTTATTTAATAGTATTTTGAGTAATTTAGGTTTACCAACTTTAGAATTACTTAACCGTCCTCCGGCTGTATTTATCGGTATGAGTTACAGCTTGTTACCTTATATGGTGTTAATTTTATATGCTTCTTTAGAAAAATTAGACAAGCGTTTACTCGAAGCTGCTGCTGATTTAGGTGCGAACCCAACACAGACTTTTTGGAAAGTCACAGTACCACAAGTTTCCCCAGGAATTACGGCTGGTTCAATTTTAGTTTTTATTACCGGATTAGGAGATTTTGTTGATCCTGAACTTTTGGGTGGTGCTTCCAGTATGACTGCGGCGCGGCTAGTTTACAATCAGTTCCTTGGTGTAACCCAAAATTGGGGTTTTGGTTCAGCATTGAGTATGGCATTAATTTTAGCAGTGAGTGTAGCGATCGCCTTTCTGATTAAATATGGTGAACCAACACCCAGCCGCTAAACTAAATTTAGAGTCATCAACATAAATTTACAGAGCTATGAATATTGCTCCAACTCAAGCTCTCACCTTGGCAGAATTTCTCAAGCTACCAGAAACTAAGCCCAGTTTAGAATACATTAATGGCGAAATTATTCCAAAATCAATGCCAAAAGGGAGACATAGCCGTTTACAAGGTAAATTATGCAGTGCAGTTAATGACATTACTGAACAGCAAAAAATTGCTTACGCATTTCCTGAATTACGGTGTAGCTTTGGCGATCGCTCAATCGTACCAGATGTGGCAGTATTTATATGGAGCAGAATACAGTTAACTGTTGATGACGAAGTTCCAGATAACTTTGAACTAGCACCAGACTGGACAATTGAGATTTTATCCCCAGAACAAAAACCAAACAAAGTAATTGGTAATATTCTGTATTGTTTAAAATTTGGTAGTCGTTTGGGGTGGTTCATTGATCCTGATGATTTAAGTATTTTAGTATTTTTACCAGAACAGCAACCAGAGTTATTTCAGGGAGATGATATTTTGCCAATGTTACCTGAAATTGAACTGGTACTAACTGTTAATCAAGTTTTTGGTTGGTTAAAAATGGGTAATTAGATTTTACAGAGAAGAGGGAAGAGTGCAAGGGTTGGATGAGGAGTTAAACAGTTAACTCCATTACCAAATTATGCGATACACTTGCTTTTGGAATTAAAGATGAAATAGTAGATAGAAATTCCTGCTCTAGATAAGGCTTAGTTAAGTAAGCTCTTGCACCCAGTTCTTTTGCCAGTTGACGATGTTTATCTGCACTACGAGAAGATAAAATAACTACAGGAATTTTAGCAAGATTGGGAATTTGCTGAACGTTTGTTAATAACTCAAATCCATTCATGCGTGGCATTTCTAAATCAGAAATAATTACTTGAATGTTTGGGTATTTTTGTAGCTGTTCCAGAGCTTCCACACCATTTTGTGCTTGAATTACTTGATAGCCATCTCTTTGCAGAGTTAATGAGAGAGTTTGGCGCAAACTAATAGCATCATCGACAATCAATACTACTTTGGGTGCTGAAAAATTAGCTTCTAGCTGCGGCGATAATGGTTTGGCTGGATAATTTACAGGAGTCGAGATAGATAAGTCTTCGGCTATTGATAAAGCAGATTCAGCAGCAGGAATTATTGGTAGGGGTACAAGTTCAGGTGTTGCTGGTATATTAATAGAGTCTAATAAGAGAGCGCCATCAATCACTAAAATGAGATCACCATTGGCAGAAGTACTACAACCATAAACATATTTTGGTGGTGCGATCGCATTTCCTAATGGTCTAATTACTAATTCTTGTTCACCAATTATTTGGTCAACTTCTAAAGCAAAAGTACCTTGATGACACTTGAGAATTAAGATAGGATTATTCATTAATTTTGTGTCAAGAGTAGTTGCTGTATTGTTGAAACTATTAGTCTTCACGACAGAGCAACTGTAAGACATTAGTTCTGAAAGTTGATGTAACCCAATTAAAGTTTCATTCTGCTCTGTATGCCAATATAAAACTTTTTTACCTTCAAATTCTTTAATTTGTTGCGGAGCCGGAATGATAATTTTTTCTACGCTGTCTAACAATAGCGCATAAACCACGCCTCCCGCTTGTACCAGCATCAATTTATCAGTAGTCATAGAAAAAGGTATTTTAAGTGTGAATTTTGTCCCTTGTTGGGATAAAGTTTGCACCGCAATTGAACCATGAAGAGCTTCGATTTGAGAACGTACGATATCCAAACCTATACCACGTCCAGAAATATTACTCACCTGTTCAGCTGTCGATAATCCTGGTGCAAACATCGAATTTAATAATTCTGATTCATTGTCACCAGAAATATCTAGTTTCATCTCAATTGCTTTTTGATGAATTTTTTCTAAATTCAATCCTTGTCCATCATCTTGAACTTCAATAATAGTTTGGCTACTTTGATGATATGCCCGAATTGTAATTAAACCTTGTTCTGGTTTACCACGTTCTTGACGTACTTGTGGAGATTCAATTCCGTGATCAAAAGCATTACGGACTAAATGTAATAGTGGCTCATACAACTTCTCGGCGATCGCTTTATCTACTAGTACCTCTGTTCCTGTGAGTTGTAACTCGACGTTTTTATGATAAATACTGCCTAATTTTTTCACCATTGGGGGGAAACGGTGCAAAATATCCCCCAAAGGTAACATTCTTGCTTCTACCAAATTATCAATAATCGTGAAAACTAAATTTTGTTTTTTATCAGTTGTCTGATTTGCTTGTGTGACAGTTAAATCTAGCGATTCTGTGGTTTCTTGTAATTGCAGAGTTTCTTCGATGGCTGTGTGGAGTGCTAAATTAAATTCTGTGTATACATCCATTTCCAGTGAGTCAAATTTCACTGCGGCAAAATTCTGCGATAACTGAGGTGTAACAGTAGGTAAATTTAGTGGTATATCTCTTAACTGATGTAATATTATTTGATGTCTATTAATCTGCTGTAATAACTTATCAATTAATTCTTGAATCTGTTCATCATAAAGATTGCGCTTCTTGTGATAAATGAGCAGTTCTCCAGCTAGATAATTAAGGTTCCTCAATTTTTCAACATCAACACGGACAAATTTCTGACTTTTGACAACTTGGGAGTTTTTATCTTCTAACTGCTCACGAATATTACTGACTACTTCGGTAACAACCTCTACACTTGGTGGCTCTGGAACAGCATCATCAATAATTACTGCTGGCTCACTTGAAGTTTCTCCTCCCCAGATTGATTCTAAAAGATGCTCAGTCTCAGCTTCTAAGGAGTTGGCGATTTCACCCGCAATTGGAATATTTTGGAACTGGGGATGCTCTAACCAGTTTTTTTCTTGACTGTTGACAGGGGGATAATTTTTATATTCTTTAGCTAATGTGATAATTTGTTTTTGTAAATACCGAGTTAATAAAACATAATCATCACCTTTATCATTACCATACTCAAACTGAGCAATTGCCAGCAGCACAATTAAAATCATACCATGCCGATAAAGGCAAAGACTATAACTATCTTCTGAGTCCTGCACGAAAGCTAAAAATTCTTTTAACCAAATTTCAATATAATTTATTTGCTGTTCTATATCTAATTTAGGAATTAATAGAGATAAATTTAATTCGGCTGGTGGTATTTGTTGCTGCTGCTGAAACCAACTTAAAATACATTGCACTAACTTGAGGTAAAACTTAGCTGTGTTTGGCTGAATTTGTTCATGCTTATAGTTGCTTGATGTAGTTAAAAATTGGTAAAATTCTGCCGCAGTTTGTTGTAAATTGTCAGTTGTTGAATTATCTGGAACCTCTGGCAATAACTGTTCTAACTCAATGACTGGTGTTAGGTTTTGCCAAGCTGGAGAAAGTAGATTAGTGCAAGTGCGATCGCCTGCAAATACTGCTGTTTGGATTGTTTGTAAATCTTGCAGCATCAGTTCAGCAATTTCCATCACTTGTGAAGGATTAGTTTGCAGCGCCGCCATGATTTTTTGCGCGAGTTCTTCTAATCCTCGTAAATCTAAAGATTCAGCCAAGCCCAGAAATACTTCTGCTTGAGAGTTGACAAAATCTCTAAACTCCGATTCTTCTGGAGGATTATTAATAATCTCAGTAATATTTTCAATGCGTTGTTGAACTCCAACTTCAAAAATTGATTTGACAACATCAAAGCCTAATTCTTGCGAAGTGGGTATATAATTATCTGTGCCAAAATTATCGCCAAGTCTAGCTTGCAATTGGGCAAAAATATTAGTGGCTCGTTCAATCACTTCTTGCACATTAGCAGCACTACTGGTTAATGTTGTAGTTAAAGCAAGACGCAAACATTCATAAGCTTTCAGCAAAAGCGTATGTAAATCATTATCAATAATTATATCTGGATTATATAAAGCTTTAAATACATCTTCTAGAGAATGGGCAATAGTTTGAATTGCCTCTAGTCCCACAGTAGCAGCACCACCCTTGAGGGTATGAGTCGCCCGCATTAAAGTATGAACTTTATTTTTTCGCTTATCTTCTTCTTCAGTTAAACTTAAAAGTTCTTGTTCAATTGTTTGTAATAACTCTGGGGCTTCTGCTAGGAAATAAACATAACCTTGTTCACGAATTTCAGCATCTGTAATCATAATATAGGAATCCGGTTTTATTTCTGAATCTAGTTGTGTCGGCAGGGAGTAGGGAATAGGGAGTGGGGAGTTGGGTTAGGTGAATGAGTCTGTGGTTAGACAAAATTCTTCATCAACCCGCCCTTAAATGCTTTGGGGAGTTAAAAAATTATCTTTCTCCCTACTCCTTATGACCTTTATTTTGCAGAGAACGAATGAGTGCGCGAAGCAATTTACCTACAGATTCACATTGTTTTAGAATCGGAGTAACTGTTTGTGAATTTGTTAGCCCGACTTTATCCCTGGCTGATAGTAAAAGGTGAGTTTCAAGTTCTTTCAAAGAACCTTGTGCAGTACGGAGAAAGTGAATATATTCAGTACGATATTCACGTCCATATCCCTCTGCAATATTAGCCGGAATTGATGCGGAGGATCGACGAATCTGTGAAATCCTTCCATAGATTTCCTCTTTTGGCAATCCTTTTGTGAATTCATAACAAGCTTCAGCTAAATTCATACCCTCTTGCCAAACTTTTAAATCTTGATAAGAACGAATTTCACCACTTGCCATATCATTTACCCTACTCCCCACTCACCACTCACCACTCCCTTTCAATTAATTAACTTTGAATTGACTAGCAGTTGTTAATAGTTCTTGTGCCATTCCTGATAAATTGTGGAGAATAGCAGCAATTTCTTGAGACTCACCAAAGGTCTTATTAGCGATTTCTGCCACATCTTGCATTGAATTAGTCACAGTTTCAGATTGACCCATTTGAGTTTGAGTAGCTGCGGTAATTTGTTGAATTAATTGACTAATTTCTGCGGTTGCTAAAACAATGGCATTTAAGTTTTGCCGGGTTTCGCTAACTAAATTTGTGCCTTCAACAACTTGCTGAATACCTGTTTCCATTGCTAGTGCAACTTCGCCAGTTTCAGCTTGAATTTCTTGCACTAATTTTTCAATTTCGATTGTGGCTGCTGCTGATTGACGAGATAAAGAACGCACTTCATCAGCTACAACTGCGAAGCCTTTACCATACTCACCCGCGCGGGTTGCTTCAATGGCGGCATTCAGGGCTAGAACGTTGGTTTGGGTGGCAAAATTGCTAATCAAATTGACTACTTTCGAGATTTTTTGCGAAGACTCGCTGAGGCGCTTAATTTTCTTACTGGTTTGGGCAACTGTTTCTCGAATGCCTTCAATGGCTTTGACAGTCAAGTTCATGGCAATATCACCAGACTCTACTGTTTGGTTGGCTTTTTGGACTGCTACTTGCACTAATTCGGCATTAGCCACCACAGCTTGGGTAGAGTCTAGCATTTGTTGAATATCACCCAATGCCGAGGCAATATCTTCAGACTGTTGTTGGGCTAAATTATTCAATCCCTCTAGCGAAGCATTACTAGTAGCCGAAGTCTGTGCTACTTGCTGGGCTGCGGCTTGTACTTGGATGACGATTTGTCGTAATGCTTGCAGAGTATTATTGTAAGCATCGGCGATGGTGCCGAGTTCATCTTCTGTGATGGGGGCGCGGACTGTTAAATCACCATTTAAAGCCGGACGCAGCGCCATTAAAAGTTGAATGGAACGTTGTTGGAGTAATTCTTTGGCGGCTTTTTCCCTGGCTGCGGCTTCTGCTAGTTGTGCTGACTGTGCTTGTAGTTGTTGCAGAGATTCTGTTTGTTGCAGTGCTAATCCTAATTGATCACCAATCCGGGCTAACAAGCTAACTTGCGATTCTTCCCAATTACGGGTGCTTGAATTTTGATAAGCTGCCAACAAACCCCACAGTGTTTCCCCAAAAAATATCGGTACAATTACATAAGCTTTGGCTTCAAATTGCTCTAAAATTTCAATGTGGCAAGGGGAATGTCCAACTTGATAAATGTCATGAACCACAAAGCTTTCGCCTTTAGCATATCGTCCGCCTTGGGTTTCTTGGAGGTGGGTATCTTCCCAAACAGTTTTGATATCTATGCCGACAAGTTTAACCCAATTATGACCAACTGACTCAGCAATAAACTCACCACTCCAATCAGGAGAGAAGCGATACACAGCCATGCGATCGCATCGTAATAATTGCCGGACTTCTTGAGTTGTAACTTTGAAGATTTCATCTAAATCTACACATTGTCTAATGCGGTTTACTATCTTAGTAAAGGCTTTTTCTTGTTCCGCAATCTGAGTTAACTTTTCAGTTTTCACTCGCACTTCTGCGAGATAATCTATTTGCGATTTTGCAATACTAAATTGCAAGGCTATCTGATTTAAAAAGTTAACTTCCCAAGGTTGCCATTCCCGACTACCAGAGTTTTGATAAGCTGCCAATAAACCCCATAATTGTTCACCAAAAAAGATAGGAACAATAATATAAGCTTTGGCTTCAAATTGTTCTAAAATTTCAATGTGGCAAGGAGCTAACCCAATTTTGTAAATATCATTAACTACAAAATGTTCTCCTCTAGCATATCGTCCGCCTTGAGTTTCTTGCAGATAAGTATCATCCAAGACGGTTTTGATATTTGGCCCTACCAATTTTACCCAATTGCTACCGACTGACTCAGCAATAAACTCACCACCCCAGTCAGGACTAAACTGATAAACAGCCACGCGATCGCATTTTAATGAAAGTCGCACTTCTTGGGTAGTTGTTCTAAAAACACTTTCCACATCTGAAGACTGGCGGATGCGGTTGACAATTTTAGTTAAGATTTTTTCTTGTTCTGCAATCTGCACTAATTGTTGAGATTGCACTTGCATTTGTGCGAGATACTCTGCATGGGCGATGGCTACACCAAACTGTAAACCAATTTGTTCTAAAAAGCTGACTTCCCACTCGTGCCAATCACGAATGCCAGAATTTTGATAAGCTGCTAACAAACCCCACAATTTTTCCCCAGCAAATACAGGAACAATCACATAAGCTTTGACTTCAAACTGCTCTAAAATTTCGAGATGGCACTGAAAATGACCTGCTTTATAAATGTCATTTACAACAAAGCTTTCGTGATGCCGGTAACGTCCACCTTGGGTTTCTTGTAGATGGGTATCTTCCCAAACTGTATTAATACCTGGGCCGACAAGTTTCACCCAACCATGCCCAACTGATTCGGCAACAAATTCACCACTCCAATTATCATGAAAGCGATACACCGCCACGCGATCGCAACGTAATAATTGTCTGATTTCTTGAGTTGTTGCTTGAAAAATCTTGTCAATATCAGAGACTCGAATAATCTTCTCAATTACCTTGGCAACAGATTTTTTCGCTTGGGTTCGCAGGTCTAATTCTCTTTGAAATTCAAAACTCTGGAATTTGTAAGCTAATTCTGTGGTAACTTGCAACAGAAACGTAATTTCTGTTTCTTGCCATTGTCTAGTATTGGTGCAAGTATTAACTGCTAGTAATCCCCAAACTTTACCATCTACTAAAATAGGTAAACTTAAACTCGCTTTAATTTGAAACTTTTCCAGTAATTGTTTTTGATAAGGTGTAGATGATTGAATTTGCTCGACATCTTCAATTGCTACAGGTTCTAAATAATCTTGATTGTTATACAAACCAAATAACATCCCTGGCAAATTTTCACCTAATGTTGGTGTCCAACCGAGGGTTCTAGATTCAGCCAAAACAGTACCAGAATCTATAGATGTAAATTGATAAATTAAAGCGCGATCGCAATTAATTTTCTCTCTAACTTGAGCCGCACTAAGTTTTAACAATGTATCTACATCTCTAGCTTGACGCATCACATTACTGATAGCTTGTAATTGCTGCCTCCAGAGTTTAAAATCTTGAGCAATATGATAATTATTGGTAGTCAGATTATTAACAGCTTGATTTTCTCTTGCTTCAACTTCAGGAAACACTTCTTCATTATCTTGACTATTGTGATACGCAATTGTCATTTCAAAATCCCTCATTTTGATGATTAAATAACAAATTCCATTTGCAACAAATATTAAAATATTGAGTTTAATGATGGCTCATCCACATAGGAGATTTCATAATTGCAGCTGCATCGAGGTTGAATACCATTTCCTCCAGAGTATTGATAAAATAACCTTGGATGAAAGCTGAAACTTTGGGAGAGAAAACATCAGCCGCAGGTAACTTTATTTGTTCAGTATCTACCCACTCAATATCCATCAAATTTCTGACTAAAAACCCCAGATTTTTGCCATCAATTTCTAAAATCACTGCCATCATTTTAGAGAGGAAATTCACTCCTTGTAAAAGTGATGGATAACCAAGCATCTCCTCTAAATCAACTAACCAAAGCATTTCACCCCGCCAGTTGTATATACCTAAAATACAACTAGGCATTTGAGGCACACCACATATATCTGCCAAAGATACTTGTAAAACTTCGGTAATATGTTGCAATGAGATGACTGCTTTATCGTTGCTACCTAGGGTAAATCCTAAAAATTTTTGCTGGTTTTCCAACGTCAACTCATCCTTTAACAAGTTATTTTTAAATTATCAATCTATTAGTCAACTGTTTCAACTAATAGATTAAATGACATATTTAAGCAATTTTATTGTAGGACTTGCTTCAGTGTTTTTACCAATTCTTCTTTGTCGATTGGCTTAGATAAATAAGCTTCTGCACCTAACATATTGCCCCACATTTTATCCACATCACTATTTTTCGTTGAACAAAAAACCACAGGTATTTTACTAGTCGCCGGATTTGATTTTAGTTCTCGACAAATTTCAAATCCACTTTTACCTGGCAAAATTACATCTAGAAAAATCACATCTGGCGTTTTTCCATCTATCTTGGCTTGAGCTTCTTCACTACTTTTGGCACTAATTACAGAATAGCCAGCTTGTTGCAAGTAACGGCTGAGTATTTCCATATCTGTCAAACCATCTTCAACAATTAACGCAGTATTCATAAAAGTTTCCTACTCGATTCATTTACAAATAGAGACAAAAAATCTCAATATTCATCTACAAATGAATATGAGTTTGTAATCGAAACATAATTCAGAAATTAGGAGCCAGAACTCAAAAAGAATTCTGTGCTGCTAGTGGATAAACAAACGGTTTTAAAAACTAATCAGTCACAGGACTGAATCTCTGAGATCCTTTGACAAGCTCAGGACATCGCTCCTGAATGCTGACTTCTGAATTCTGCTTCATTCAATGATTCAATTTTGGTTGATTATTTTTGTAAATGTTAGAGAAAAAACACTTACATTTTGGATTTTCCTGCAAAAATATCCGGAAGCAAAATGTTACAATTTATCAAGTTTCCGAAAAATAGCAATCAATGAACACACTAGAATAATCTGGATAACTATTTTAGGAAGATCCAGTTTAACTAGTTATTAGCAAGTTTAATCAGAGTCAGTATCTAGGTTTGATGACTAATGTCCTAAAGACATTTCTAAGTTAGATTTACTCTGCGATTTAGGCGGTGTCACGTTCACAGGTGTCTGAACTTGTAGATATTTGCGAATTACACTCATAACTTTATCCGCAGCCACAGGTTTAGTCAGAAAATCTGTAGAACCAACAACTTTAGCGCGGACTCTATCTAATAACCCATCATTGCCAGTTAAGATGATCACGGGTGTATTAGCAAAAGCAGATACACGTCGCAACTGAGTACAGATTTCGTAACCACTAGCGACTGGCATAATTAAATCTAAAAAAATTAAATCTGGTTTATGTTGAATTAAAGTCGGGAGTGCTTGGATTGGGTCTTGAATTTTGATGAATCTAAACCCATTTGCAGTCACAATGTCCTCTAAAATTTTACAGACTTGGGGACTATCATCGACACAGGCAACTAATGGCAAATGAGAATTTTTTGGTTGCACAGAAGTAGAGTTATTTTCACTTTCAGTAGATAACAAAGGTAAGTCTGGTACTTCGATTAATTCAACAATGCCTTTGAGAATATAAGGAAGTAATGAGCGAGTTATAGGTAAAACATTCTGCTTCATTTTTGCAGCTAAATCTCGGAGTGTCTGTTTACCATTCATCAAAGCGACAAAGTTATTGTAAACAGATGGACTTACCTGTTGTTGGAGTTGTTCTGGTCTCCGGAGAATTGGTGCTAAGTCAGGCGAAAAGTTTGCTAAACCAGCTTCTGACCAACTTTTCCAAGAGTCTTGCATCTGTTTGACAGATAAATCTGCACTCGTGAAACTCATTGGTGTTTCTAAAATGGTATCCTGAGTGCGATCGCAACTGAAAGCCTCAAAATCTGTATGCTGGGCTAAGTCAAATAACAACTCAGTAATTGTATTTTCGACAATTGCTTGAATTTGTTCTCTGTTAATTTTCTGTCTTTTGTATAAAATTTCTAACAGGCGATAGTCCCAGTAATAAACGGCAAAATCTTGCTGGCGAAACTGAATTTTCTCCACATCAATTTGTGGACAATATTGTGCCATATATCTGCGCCAACGTCGAAAAGGATGAGTCCCTCCTGCGGCCCAAACTATCCGACCTAGCCGATAATAAAAAGACCAGTGATGTCCTTTAGCACTTTTGATGTTTAGCTGACCGTTGTATTGTAGCTGAGTGCAAGTTCTAAATTCATGAATGATGTTGTTTGATACCATTAGTTCCGGGTGTGTCATACCGTTTTTATATAATGCAAAAGTCAGCTTGCCTAAATCCACATTAGCTATATAGCTCTTGCCAAGAATGTAAAAGCTGGCGGAATAAATTTTGCAACCTTCTTTTCTATATGGCTATTTTATGGATATTGATATATAGCCTTCCTTAAGTAAGATTGAACAAAGTCAGAAAATAGCCATAGCAAATGTTGTATTAGTAGCAAATCTATCTAATACAAACTTTTCGTTAATGTTACCCAACTAAACTTATTTTTTATTTAAAAGTTGAATGGCTATATAACACTAAAATCTCATTAACATTATCTTAAGCAACTTTAATGGCAGAAATAACCGTGTAAATCCTGATTTTAAAACTATATAATTCTTTTAAAGATTTTCAAGATAATATTTTTATTTGTTAAATATCATAAAGATATGTGTGTTACATTTCTTGAAATACTTGTTGACTAGTAAATATTTATGTTTACAAACAAGCTATAACAGAAATATATGGATTTTATAGTGCTAGTGCTAGTGCTATCAACAGGCCGCTTGATTGGATAAATTGCCAAAAATAAGTAGAAAAAACTGTCTCTTCTATATACTGTAGCTGCTAACATTCCACAAAAAGAGACAGTTAAAATTTAGCCCCAATAATCACTTAATCTTGAAATACCATGATATTACCAGAGTAACAGGCGACCCAAACTTCTTTAGTTTGTGGATCGTAAGTAATGCCGATTGGATTAGCACCAACATTCACTTTTTGTATGACTTTTAGATCATTCGTCCGAATTTTACTAACTGTATTGTCACTGTAATTAACAACATAAAGTCTTTGACCATCCTCTGATAAAACCATGCTACGTGGTGCGTTACCTGTAGAGACTTTATTGACTAACTTACCCTGTGGTAATTGAATTTTCGCTATTTTTCCTTCTCCATTCAAAGAAGCATAGAGATATTTACCAGTGGGATCTATATTTAAATGCCGTGGTGCATTACCAATATTTTTTAGCCATTTGACTGAAAAGTTATTGAGATCAACTCTCGCAATATCATAAGAACCCATAACAGCAACATAAGCTTGATTTGTGGCTGGATCAATTGCTATACCACGAGGATAAGGGCCAAGAGGAATTCTTTTAATTTCCTTATTTTTGGCAGTATCGACAACACTTAAATCCCAAGAACACCAGTTACTAACTAGTACTAAACCTTCATCATTAGCTGTCGCTACAAATTTTGGTACTGAACCAACTTGAACCACATGATCAATTTCTAAAGAATCAGTGTTAATCCGATACAAAAAACTCTTATCTGTTTTCTGCTGAGGACTACATTGATCACTACCTGGATTGTTAAATCCAGGGCCATACATTTGGTAGTTAGAAATCCAGGCATACTTACCATTTTGGGAAAAACTAGCTTCTACAGGTGCGCCGCGATAATTACCTTTGAATTTGGAGTAACCAAATTTTGATAAATCAACTTTGTCGGGAATCACCTTAACTAATTTATGCTCACGGTTGTAAACAGTGATTGTATGGTTGTACATCATATTTTGAGCAAAAAATAACCCATTGCCAGAATGTACGACAGATTTTGGCGAAATCTTCCCAGCAATTGTCTTTTTGAGCGTCATTTTCTGAAAATGACTGGATGAATTTTTCTGAATATTATCTTGAGTTGCTAATTGCTCAGGTTGAGCGAAATCATATTCTGACACAGCAGCCGCTAATACTTTTTCGTTGTTTGGTTGTTCTTGTTGTGGCGGCTGATTTATAGATTGATTTGGTTCGGTGGCAAATTTGATGGAATTAGTTTTTGGTGCGAGTGGAGTTGGTTTTTTGACGGGAGTTTTGAGTTCTTTCGATTTATTTGGAACTACAGAGTTTTTACCTGTAGGTGTAGGTGATTTGCTCGATTGCGATTTCAGGGCTGCTAATGTTTTTGGCCCAACAATTCCATCAGCAATCAGTCCATTTTCTGTTTGAAATTTCAGGACAGCAGTTTCTGTGGCTGCATCAAAAGACCCAGTAATTGATTGTTTGAGATATCCAGATGCTTGCAGTTGTTGTTGAACAGATTTTACCTCTGCATTGACATCACCTCTGCGTAACATAGACATTTTAGGCGTGTTAGTCTGCAACTTTGGCGAATTGACTACAGCAGGTTTGGTAGGCGGGGGCGGTGTAGTGGTTTTGATACTTGCACCAGATTCCAATACTGTTAAAGTTCGCTGATCAACAATTCCATTACTAACAAGTCCATGCGCTTTCTGAAATTGCATAACAGCAGCTTCTGTTGCAGCGTTAAAATCTCCTGTGATTGGTTGGTCAAAATATCCTGCTGCTTGTAGTTTCCTTTGAATTGCCATCACTTCATAACTCAGATCACCTCTTTGTAAACTTACCTGAGAGCTTACCTGAGAATTGGGGGGTGATGATTTTCTTGTAGTAGTTTTAGCGATCGCAGGTTTAGGTTTAACAACTGCTGGAGTAGCTATTCCCAAATCAGCTTCGAGTACGGCTAATGTCTGAGAACCAACAACTCCATCAGCTTTTAATCCATGAGCTTTTTGAAATTTGATAACAGCTGCTTCGGTTACAGGGCCAAAATATCCAGTTACAGCTTGTTTAAAATATCCCGCCGCTTGCAGTTTTTGTTGTAGTGATGCTACTTGTGAATTTTTTTCGCCTTTTTTTAATGCTTGCGCTGGGTTACTCCAACCCAAAGAACTCAGACCAAAAGCACAAGAGAGAAACAGCATGAACGCTCCACGCTTTTCTGGTACCCAGTTGAGTTCCGGATAACATAAGTCAGAATCAGCAAGATTTCCCGATTCTGAATTCATAGAGGTTTCGTAGCTTTCAGCTAAATGCAGATAAGCAAGTGTATCCATAGTTAGAGAATACCCAAGATCAAGGAAAAGTTAAGATGTTTGGTCACTAAGTGAGCTAATCAGCTTTCAAGATGCTAGGAAACCATCAATTTTACTGATTAACAAGTATCATATATCACTTTTAATCAATCTACTATTAAAAACTGACACAAAAGGAAAGTTGGCGATTGAATGCGTTTGCCAACCTTGAGTTTGCCGAACTGTCAGTAACTATGAGTGTGACTATAATTTTACTAAAAAATTCACGCTTTATACGGAAAAATGCTATAAATAACACTATAAATTTTTACACATAAGTAGTAATTGTTTAGTTAACGATCTACAGGACTGACGCAAAATCATGAAAAACGTAGACGCGCAAGTAGCGTCTCGCAGAGTGGTACAAGGGATACATAGAAGTGTTAACGGCTTCCCACAGCATAGAATACGAAGCTATGATACTTCTTTCCAAAAGCCACACTTACCCTTTTATATTAGGACTCATATTTGATTTATGAAAAAAATCAGTACACCCAGGTCAGGCTTTTTTCCTACTCCCTACTCCCCATTCCCTACTCCCTGCCTACACAACTAGATTCGGAAATCAAATCGGATTCCTATATTTGAAAAATGCGTGATGCTAGAAAGTTTTATTTTAATTTTGTTGGTTGGCTTTTTTGCAGGACAGATCGCCCGACGACTGAAAGCCCCTGCACTGGTAGGTATGGTTGTAGTGGGAATTATACTAGGGCCTCAAGTTGCTGACTTAATCAGCCCTGATGTACTTACAGCGTCTACTTCTTTGCGAACGATCGCAGTCATGGTAATTTTGATGAAAGCAGGGTTAGGTTTAGACCGGGAGAAACTGGTAGAACAAGGAACAGTAGCACTGCGATTAGGTTTTTTACCAGCAGCGTGTGAAGCTTTAGTTATTGCCATAGCTGCTATCTGGATTTTCCAGTTCGACTTTCCCACGGGTTTACTGCTGGGTTGCATTATTGGAGCGGAGTCGCCAGCTGTTATAGTGCCAGGAATGCTACGGCTGAAAAGTTTAGGTTGGGGAGTTACCAAAGGAATCCCCGATGCCATTCTCACCGGTAGCGCCCTATCAGACGTGCTACTGCTATTAGTGTTTAGTTTGTTATTGAACTTTTTAGCACAAGGCACTAATAACTCTGTGACATTGCCTTTTGGCCTTACCTTGAGTGCGATTCAACTTTTACCTATTCAGATTATTTGCCAAATTGTTTTGGGAGTTGTCCTGGGTTTTGTAACAGCAAAACTTTTAGTTTCATTGCTGGTGAGTCAGAACTGGACTCAAAATGCGGTGCAGGAAAGTTTAGTGACAGCGAGTTTAGCTTTGTTGTTAGTAGTAGTGGCAGAAAAATTCCCCTTCTTCTCCGGCTATCTGGTAGTCATGTCCACAGGATTTTTCTTGATTGAGTTAGATGCTCCTTTAGCACGACGGCTGCGTTCTGGGTTCGATAGCTTGTGGGTTGTGGCAGAAATTATTTTGTTTGTGTTGTTAGGAGCAAGTATTCAATTACAAGTTTTAGAAAAAACTCTGTTTCCGGGATTGGTAATTCTGGCAATTGGAACGCTGATTGGTCGAGCTTTGGGATGGTATATATCTACACTGGGAAGTAACTGGAAATGGCGAGAGCGCCTATTTTTGCTGCCTGGTAACTCGGCTAAAGCTACTGTTCAAGCAGCAATTGGGGCAATTCCTTTAGCACAAGGTGTTGAGGGAGGAGAGACAATTTTAGCTGTTGCAGCCTTATCTATTCTGGTAACTGCACCTTTAGACGCTTGGGCAATTCCTACCTTTGCACCAAAATTATTAGAACGGGGTGAAGTTGATCCCACAAAAGTAGCGATCGCACGTCGTGTTATTATACTTGCTGCCATTGATACTTCCTTTTTAGCTAGTCAGGTATTGAGTAAAACTGCTGAACTTGCTCGTCGTAGTGATGCAGAAGTGATTGTATTGCATATCATTTGCACAAATGATTCTCAAGAAGTAGAGCATCTAAAAGAAAAAACTCAACGACTTTTAGCTGACATACGCCATAAGTTCATTGCTATTACAGGCTCAATTCCCGAAGCAATTATCCGTGTTGCTCAGGACTATCAAGTTGCTGAAATTGTTATGGGCAAGCGAGGACATCAGCCTTGGGATGAGGTTCTAGTGGGTTCTGTCTCCCAGGCAGTATTGGAATCTAGCTTAATTCCGGTCATTTTAGTTGAAGATGATCTTTTTAGTAAGTAAGTTCAAACAATTTAACTCATGCTTATGCAACAGAATACTGTGATTCGTACCCCTATTAGTATTAGTCTAGGTGCTATTGCTGGCGCTATATCACGTTATTATTTTGGATTGTGGTTTACTCAGCTTTTTGGTACAGAATTTCCTTATATAGGACTCATATTTGATTTATGAAAAAAACTAGTACACCCAGGTCAGGCTTTTTTCCTACTCCCTACTCCCCATTCCCTACTCCCTGCCTACACAACTAGATTCGGAAATCAAATCGGATTCCTATAGTACACTTATTATTAATAATGGTTAGGTAATAGCGACTTAGCGCACCTGGGACGGCTCCTAAAATAATTGCTAGAGGGACATCAATAATCAAGTTCATATATTGAATGGAATAGTCGGAAAATACGCCGCAATGCAGAAGTCAGTTTTTTTATATTTGCAGTAATAGACTCGACTGATATTGTTGAAACATATAAAATTTTTGAGTTGATTTGTGTCAATCTGAAACAGTTAATCTCAGGTAGAGATAATATTAAAGTATAAGAAAAATGTGATCATCAAGTGAAAAATGTTCATCAATAGCATTAAGTTTTATTGCCTTGAGCATTGATCACACAAACAACAAGATAGCTAGTTAAGTTGAATGTGTGGGGAGAGAAAGAGATATTTTGATAGCAGAAGGCAGAAGGCAGGAGGAAAAGTCTGATTATTCCTGGCATTCAAGCTTTCAAATTGTCCTAACATATCTGACTACCGCTATAGATGCTGTGGCGAGGATTAATTTCCAGATATCTCTATTAATTTAATCAATCTAACTGTATGAAAGTTAGTTTTCGCTGAACTAGCAATTTGCACGTTTCACCCTCTAGGCAAAGTAGGGTGAAGACAATGGCAGGTTTTTCTTTTGTGTCAGCTATATGTCCCTCTCCACGGGAGCTTGAGATTATGACAGGTAAATTTCGCGATCGCAGTGATGCCGGCAAGATGTTAGCAAAAAAACTAACAGGGTATACTAACCATCCAGATTTGTTAGTGTTGGGTTTGCCCCGTGGCGGTGTTCCCGTAGCTTATGAAATCGCTACCAGTCTGAATGCGCCACTAGATATTTGTTTAGTCAGAAAGCTGGGTGTACCTAGTCATGAAGAACTAGCGATGGGTGCGATCGCGGCTGGTGGTGTGCGCGTGTTAAATTATGATGTCATCAATAATTTGGGCATCGATAGTAGCACAATTGACAAAGTTGCAGCTCAAGAATTGTGGGAATTACAACGACGCGATCGCGCTTATCGAGGCGAACGTCCCCTCCCAGAAATCAAAAATCGGACTGTAATTTTAGTAGATGATGGTATTGCTACAGGTTCAACTATGCGTGCTGCGATCGCCGTAGTTAAACAACAGCAACCCCAACGGCTAATTGTAGCTGTACCAATTGCTGCACCGATAACTTGCGAAGAGCTACAAGCGGAAGTTGATGAAATAGTTTGTTTAGTGATGCCAGAGTCATTGTATGCGATCGGTCTGTGGTATGAAGACTTTTCGCAAACAACTGATGCAGAAGTACGGCATTTACTAGCCAAACCGTCAGTAATTAACAATGCAGATAAATCTTACGCCTAAAAACGCAAAATCAAAGGCTCAATCTACTTTTATTAATCATCAGGGTCAAGTTATGAATACTACATTACTACTCAACGTTGAAGAACAAATAGTCATTGTGGAACTGGCAAACATCAGGCTCAAAGGTGAATTGGTTGTACCTGCTAATGCTGAAGGCCTGGTATTGTTTGCACATGGTAGTGCTAGTAGTCGCTACAGTACCCGTAACCATTATCTCGCCCATGTACTACGTCAGGAAGCGAAACTAGGAACTTTGTTAATAGACTTACTTACCAAAGAAGAAGAAGCCATAGACCAGCGTACCAAACATTTTCGCAGTGATATTGGTTTCCTCAGCAACCGCTTAGTTGCTGTTACCGACTGGTTGTTAGCAAATCCCTGCACTCGTCATCTCAAACTTGGCTATTTTGGTGCAGATACAGGTGCGAGTGCGGCATTATTAGCTGCGGCTACACGTCCAATGGCTGTAAAAGCTGTTGTTTCTCGTAGTGGACAAACTGATTTAGTCAGTGAAGCCCTAGCTTGTGTGCAAACCCCGACTTTGTTAATTGTTGGCGGTAATGACTTGCCCATCATTGCTATGAATGAAGATGCACTGGCAAATATTCCCGCATTCAACAAACAACTAGAGATGATTTCTGGTGCAACTCATCAGTTTGGTGAACCGGGAACTTTAGAAGAAGTAGCACGATTGGCAAGTCAATGGTTTAAACACTATCTCAAAGCATCTGATTCAGACGCAAGAGATTTACAAGGTATGTTGCTGAATTAACAGTTATCAGTTATCAGTTAATACTTCACGTTTTTAATGTGATCTAACACATTGTTAATGCGATGCTTTACGTTGTTAATGTGATGCTTCACATTATTAATGTATGGGTACCTTGCCTGCCTGAACAGTACAACAAGCAAGATAGCCAACCGAGAAAGCTATGAACAAGTAAGAATATAAGGCGTTAGTAGTACAGGTTGGCGTAAATAAACAGACCATAAGGAATTGCTAAAAGACTTGTAGTATCACTATTCTTTCTTTTTCCTTTTGACTCTTTCAGAGTTCGCCACTTGCTTCAAGTCGGGAAACCCGCCCAGCGCAGTGGCTCACTTTTTACTTTTGCCTTGTTGTACTAGTTAACTGTGGTTACGCACAAACTTTTTTCACATTCGGAAGTTGTTTAACTACATCCCACCAAACTTGCAGTTTGGGAGTTTGAGCAGTAATCGTCTCATACTCTGGAGTCTGAGAAAGATAGATAAAAACAGGAATGAGGTAAAAATCAGCAATAGTTAGCTGGCTACCGAGTAGATAGGGGCTACCAACAGTTATCGATTCAATTGCTTGTATTGCTGTTTGTGCAGGTGCGATCGCATTTTGTATTTGCTCCTTATCTGGCTTGCCGCCGCGAATTGGTACAATCAGACGTTGAATGACAATTTTACTGATCGCAGCAGGATAAAAATAGTTGTCAATAATTGTGATAATCTGGCGCATCCGCGCTTGAAGCATCGGTTCTGATGGGCTGAACTGATTATTGGCAAAGACTGTATTCAGGTAATCAGTAATTGCTGGAGTTTCATAAATTACTTCTCCATCTACTTCCAGTGTCGGCACTTTACCAAAAGGATTTTTGGCAAGGTACTCTGGCGACTGATTTTCACCTTTGAAGATATCAATGTCTTGAACGGTATAGTCTACACCTGCTTCCTCAAGTAACAATAGAACAGTACGAACATAAGTACTCAGAGGAGTTCCGCAAACGGTAAGCTTTGCCATAATTTTGAGATTTTTCTGCAAAAATCCAATCAGGACAAAGATACTTTATCAACAAATGCGATCGCGGTGATGGTTTGAAATGAGACAAAAGCAATATTTTCGGGGCGGGTTGAGATGATTAACGATGATCTGGGTAAACACCTATCTTGCACTTAGCCCCGACGATTAAAATCGCGGCTATAGAAAACCAAGTCCGCCTACGCGGACTAACGTCAAATCAAGGGTTTTGAACCCGCGTAGGCGGGTTTTGTTCGTGTAGCCGCGACTTCAGTCGTTTGGTGCAAGATGTGAATAAACCCGCCCTATTAGTAATTACTCAATAAATTCTGGTAAATCATTAGGAGCGCCACAAGCAGAAATATTCCCAGCAAAATTGACATCTGCCATTAATTCTGGATGTTCTTGCTTGCGTTGATTAATTTGTTCGCTGGTGAGAATTTTGGATTTATCAAACCCTAGCTCAATTTCGGTGTGCAAACCTTTGTATTTGACTCGTTGGAGATTGTAGAAACTTTTGTTGAAAGTTGTTTTTACAAATGCTTTGAGACACCCTAAAAGATATTTACGCTTAAATGAGTCTTTCTCAAACCAGTATTCTATTGTTTTACGCAGGTAAAATCTGGCATAGTTACGTAACACGCCTTTGAGGACTTCTTCTCGTTCCATTGCCTCCGGTTTCATAATGGGAGTGACAAAGTTATATTGAGAATAATCTCGCACTTCTACGCGATCGCCTAACTCTTCAAATAACTCCGAAAATGGCCAAGGAGTAAACATATTCCAGTTCACCATATCGGCTTTCCAGTCCAAAGCCATCTGATAAGTTTGCTCAATGGTTTCTGGTGTTTCGTTCTCCAAGCCCATAATAAATTGAGCTTCCGCTACCATGCCATTTTGCCGCAGTAATTGAATCGCTCGTTTGTTTTGTTCAATTGTCGTTTCTTTGCGGAACAAATTCAACTTTAGCTGTGCTGCTGCTTCCGTACCCAAGGAAACATGCACTAGCCCAGCTTGACGATAAAGTGGTAAATCATGTTCATCTCGCAATATATCTGTCACCCTGGTATTGATTCCCCAATAAACGCCTAAATTGCGTTCGATTAATTCGTTACATAAAGCGATAAATTTGGGTTTATTAATGGTTGGTTCTTCATCTGCCAGGATGAAAAAACCTACTTGATGTTTTTTGACTAAAATTTCAATTTGATCGACAAATTTCTTAGGATTACTAGAACGGTACTTGCGCCAAAATTTCCATTGAGAACAAAAACGGCAAGTAAAAGGACAGCCTCTAGCATAGTTAGGGACTGCGACACGCACATTCAGGGGAGTATAAATATATTTGCTCCAGTCCAACAAGCTCCAATCAGGGGTTAGAGTATCTAAATCTGCAATTGGTGGATGGGCTGGTGTCGCTACAACCTGTCCATTTTCTAAGAAAGCAATACCTAAAATATTGCGTCGCTCACTCTCGACTGTAGCATTAGCGATCGCTTTCACTAAATTAACTGTAATTTCCTCTCCCTCTCCCCTGATAATGTAATCCACCCAAGGAGCTTCATGGAGGACTTCATTATACATATAAGTAGGGTGGACTCCACCCATAATTGTTGTCGCTTCGGGGCAAACTTCTTTAACTATCTTGAGCGTTGTTTGAGATTGATAAATCATTGGCGTGATTGCTGTCGCCAATACGATATCCGGTTGATGTTCAGCAACCATTTGCCTTAAACGATCATCCGCAATATGATCCGTCATCGCATCAATGAAACGAATATTGTTGAAGCCAGATGCTTTTAAAGCTCCACCAACATAAGGAACCCAACTTGGCGGCCAATTTCCCGCAATTTCAGCACCACCAGAATGGTAATTAGGTTGAATCATCAGAATCCGCATGTTCTACCTACCTTCTAATTCCTATCAGAAGAACTGACAATTTTATACTTGTAATTTTGTTAGCCTACTTCTAGCAAGTGCAGAATTACAGAAATATTTATCGTAAGAATCCAGGAGTTATAATAGTTGTAAAAGTCAGGAAAAAGGTGATAACTCGATGTAGCAATTATGCTGCTTCACCTCTGACTTCTAGGTGCTGAATTCTTACTCTTTACCGATAATTTTCTGCTAATTAAAATACAAACACTTGCTAAAGCTTTGCAATTAAATTCTTAAGAAAAACTTAAAATTGACTAAAAGTTTTTGACTTTTAAATTTAACCGAAGTTAGCTTTCATAACTATATAGTTATGATTTTAAAGTACATAGCTAATTTTTCAAAACTTAATATTTGGAAATAAACAATAATTACAAAATGTATCTTTGTATGAGCTAATACTTCACAAACAATACACAGGCACTTACGTATAAGTTGCAGTGGTGTAATAGCACAATACGATTTAGATAAAAAAATAAATTACAACAAAATCAGCAAAATGATTTTGGAGGGGGTTTGGGGGACGCAACCGTCCCCCAATCGGGGGCTTGGGGGAGAATCCCCCAAATCTTTCTCCTTATCTGATAGGTAGAGCAGAAATTGAGAAATCAACTCTCATCACCTTAACTGAACCGTATTGTTTTATGGCAACGCTTAATACTGTTTCACTTTAAGTTTGATACAAATAGACCGCAGGGGGCAGGGAGCAGGGGGCAAGGGGAAAGAATAAAAAAACCATGAATTTGTATCATTTTTTTCGTGAAATGGTATAACGCATCGATAAAGATGGTGCGTTACGGCTAATTCTCACTGTCTTAAGTTCCGAAATCCTTGCATAGCCGTAACACACCCTACTGAATATTTGCTTATAGCAATCCTAAATGAATAAGAAACATCTCTCCCTTGCCTCATTTGTTCACATATCAAATAGGATTGCTATATTACCTGAGACTTGTTAAATAAATATCAGCTTGACTTGAACTTGATTTGATTAGCTTCAAGATAAATGATTTGGTTTTGTAGTCCTTGGGCTTCAGTTGCGGTTAAACCCTTCCATTGCTGTTGGGCTTGTTTAACACTGGGAACTGGTTTGAGGACACCTGCTAAATCTAAGATTTGCCCTTGTTTCACAACGACTTGATTTTCCGCAGTTCCAGCATCGAGATTAGGGGCTAAAACCACAAATACTCTTTGAGTATTACTTGAACCAACCCAAAAGGCGCGATCGCCTACTACACTTTGAACATTAACATTTTGAAACTGTACGGGTTTATTGACAAGTGTCTGTTTATTGGCGTTGGTAATTACTAATACATCTGTAATTGGTTCAGTTTGAACAATAGTTGTTACTTGCGGGTTAGGCGTGACAACTACATTAGTTGTTGGTGTAGGAGTTGCAGTGACGGTGACTGTGGCTTGCGGCGTAGGAACGACAACAACATCAGGTTGCTTTGGTTCAGAAGTACAGGCAGTCAGTCCACTGACTAATAATATGATGAAGATTGGTGTATTTTGCGAGAATTTTTTGCTGATAAAATTAGCATTGTCTTGCATAGTATTTAACCTTGACTGAGTAAATATAAATTGTTTCAAGAGATAATCAATGTACATTATTTTATTCATGTAATGTACATTGATATTAAGATACGCAAGTATTCCTAAAGCATTGGTAAGTATTAAGTAGGAAATAACAGAGAATCTTACAAATTAAGTAAGATAATTATGTTAATTTTCTACTTACTTAAAGCATCCTTAATGTTATCAACAGTGCGTTCAATAGCATTTTTGGTGTTATCTACAGCTTTCTCTGTCCGGGCTGCATCTTCTTCGGCTCTTTTCTGGATAGTGTTTCTATCTTGCTTGGCTTTGCGCTCAATAAAGTTACCGCTATTATCGGTAGCATCTTCAACTTTACTAGCATTTTTATTGGCGGTGCGCTCAACTTTATTGGCTGTATCTCGAATGAAATTTTTAGCGCGTCCAGCATCTTCACGGGCTTTTTCTTGAACTTTATCGCCTGCATCTGAGGATGCAATTAAGTTGACAGAGGTAGCCGCCATCGCTGAATTATTAGTGAAAAATGCACCTTGCCAAATAAAAGCGATCGCAGATAAACAAAGAACTGTGGTAGCTATCCAATTACCGATAACAGAAAGCCGTTTCATTAACATAGAATACCTTCTCTTTGAGATTTAGCATCCTAAGATTTACTGGATTTTTCCACTTTGCCAAATCGTGCTAGAGATAGAGGTTTGATCATCAAAAGTTATTAGATAAGTTCGCTCTTTTAACAGAGTGACAACTTCTACCAATGGCTGCTTTAGATGAGCTTGCTTTCATCCAGCTCACACCAGACAATGTATTAAAGTTGCGATCGCCTACACAAATCTTGACAACCAAGCGATCGCACTAGTACAAGTCAGCGGAAATAAAGCACCTATGATAAATTACTGAAAAGCTCACTACACAGGTTTCTTGATTTCAGACTTCACACTTCAGACTTTTTGTACTAGCACATTTTTCGAGCAGGCATAAAAGCTTTGCTGTGTAAGGCTTATCAAATGTGTTAGATACTGTTTAATTGTTCTTCTAAATATTGCTTTGTGTCATTATAGTTGTCGTTGTTCATTAAAGAGGAAACATCGGTTCTTACAGAACCTTCTTCACTTTGATTCTTCTGGAAAATCATTTGCATCTGAAACATTATTCCAACTATTATAAATTTGACATTCTCTCCTAAACTACCGTTTAAAATATTGGATTTTAGCTTTTCCCATTTGGGATTTTGTACCATGTTTTTCAGTTCATAAATTTCGTTGAGTACCTTGTTGTTTTTCTCATCTTCTTCTCTTTTTTGTCCCTTCACCTGTCGCTCGATTAATTCTTCTGTCTCCTCAACAAAAGTAGTCATTTCTGGAGTGCCTGGTAACTCGTATTCTTGCTGTATATCCTTTTCTTTATTTTCTCGCTGCCTCTTTAATCTCTCCTGCGTTGACGGTGATTTAACCTCATCTATTACCATTGTTTGTTGTTCTGGGTTCAGTGAATCAAAATTTCTGTGTAGCTGATTAAAACGGGGAATCGTTTTTCGTTGTTCCTTTCTTCTTATATCAGGATTTTTTAGGTCTTCTAGTGATTTTTGGATGTTTGCTAATTGTAAATCTATAGCGGAAGCAACCCATTGCTTAAGTCCAGTTTCTCGACTGTTGTAGGTGGGGAACTGATCAAATTGATCTAGATTAGCGTCCTTCAGTCTGCTTTTAACAAAATTATAATCCTCTTCTGATAAAGTTGCTAAACGAGCCTCTAAATAGACAGGTTTTTGCAAGGATTGTTGCAAATTGATCGACAGTGCATCATCTTTTTTGATCTTTGCTGTCATTGGCTCATAAGTATTATGATATAAGTCTTTAATTTTATATTTTGTATTGTCCAAGTATCTATATATAGATTCTACTTTACCATCTGTGTAAGTTATTTCTAATTTAATTGCCCAGTCTCGTACGAGTTGATCTTCCATTTCCCACAAATCTGCCATATCCTTCGTTAGAGCGTTAACCTCTGTCTGGATTTTTCCCCACCAATTAAATTGTGTTAATATATCTTTTTCGTTAGGAGCTAAAGTAGATATTGTTGAATCTGTATTATATTGCGTCTGAATATTTGTGGCTAAGTTTTTCCATATTTGTGTTTCTGCTCGACTCTCTTGCGGCCCCAGTTGAACTGTATATTTAATGCTTTGATATCGTTGAGCATTTTCTCGCTCAAGCCGGATCATATCAGCCACTGTGCTTTTGAGTTTACCTTCGATTATTTTTTCCATATCAGCGTTTAATGCTGTATACAAAGGCGCAATATTATAGTGTTTCTCTAGTCCGCCAACATGGTCATTCAACAAGTGTCCTTTGACCCACATAGTTGTTCCCCCCTCCTTATATTTTCGTGCTTTATAGAAGTCATCAATAGGAGTGGTAATTTTACTACCACTTCCTCTGGGCATGGAATAACCAGGGACATATTCTACTTCTACTGAATCTCCTGTGCCGTAGATAGGATCTTGAATCCAAGTAGGGGTGATAGGTTTTCCTTGAAGAGGGTTCGTTTTGTAAGTTTTAACTTTATCAGCAAAAGATTTTACCTTGGCGACTTCAGCAGCGTAATCTTTACCTATAGTCATCCCGGTATCTAACTCTTGCGCCGCAGTCACTGCCACGAGCTTATCGTTATCATAAGTTGTCCATGCTGTCTTATCAACAGTTATCTTGCTAAGTTGCTCGTTAATCCATTTTTGCCAGTTCTGTTCATGTTTTTCTGTGTCAGTAATTGATGATGTGTAGTTTGGAAAAAAACCTGTCTGAGTCTTTGAATCTTTATAATACTCGATCAGTGCTTTAATCCAAGCACGAATATTGTCTATTTTTTGAAGTGGTTTTCTATCGTTTGCATCTGACGTAAAAAGAGATTCAGGATCTTTTGTATTATAGTATCCCCATTGCTGAGGCTCAGCTAGTTTTGTTTTAATAAAAGTCTTAACTATGTTGGGTGCAGAATCGTAAAGTGTTTCTGCTCCACCTCCTGCTTGTACAGCATTTTTCAACGTATTCTCATCATTTGTCCAACTGTTTGCTCGGTATTTTAATTGTCTTTGGATAGTTAAGGGAAACGCATTCCCATTTTGCTGCACCACATGAGTCAATTTATAGCCAATTAATTTCTGTCCTTCTCGACTACTAGGGTTGTATTCTCCATAAATTTCTGCTTTTTTGCCCATCGCATCTGCTTCTTTTTCCAACCCTTCATTATCATTAATCTGCACCCCCTTCATCTGCATTGTCGGTTTTACCCTTCCCTGCATCTGCTGAACAACGTGCCATGTTTCATGGGGTAAATGTTCTTCATGTCCGGGGGCGACATGAATTTCTGTCCCTTGGGTGTAAGCTAATGCTTGTAATTGGGAAGGTTTGGGCGAATTATAATGAACCTTGACATCATCTAGGGAATATCCTGATAGATTTTCAACTCCTGCTTTGAGCTCATCTGGTAATCCGGTTTGATTGGGATGCAATTTCTCGGTTGATTCTTGGCTGTTCCCGTTAATTTCGCCTTTCGCTTGGATAGCCTCATCAGGTGATGCAGCCATCCCACCTTCTGCCACACGCTGCATTATCGGCTGACTCTGCATATATCCTGCTTGCAAAGATGTGTTAATCTGTTGCATGACATTTGGGGCGACTCTTTCCGCCTGTTGTTCATACTTGTCCCCAGGTTCACCAATCATCAACTTCATCTGAACTCGTGGCGGTGGGGGTGGTTGATATCCAGGCGGAAAGATGGGGATTTGGGACAACCTAGACAAGCCCGACTCAGACGACAATTCTTGCTTTTGTATTGCTTTATTTTGATTTAATTCTGGTTCAGGTAAAGATTCAACTTTAAATGGACGCGGTGCAAATGGATTAGAAGTTGATGAGTCAGCAGCTTGTTTACCAGTTCTTGGTACCCATTTATACATACTTCTCTCCTTTGATTTCCGTCATCTCAAAAAGTAAAATTTCAGAAAACTCTTGTTTCTGCTTTAGAAATACAAGGGATGAGCATCTTACTCATCCCACAAATATGCCAGCCGATTTTTTTAATGTTTTATATACGTAAGACTTACGTATGAAAACAAAAAATCAAGGGTTTGGGCAAGGGTGAAAAGTTGTAGGGGTATAAGTGTGTATGTATCTAAAATCCTTTCACCCCTACACCCAGTCTCCACAGAAAATCTTTGTGCGTAAGTCCTGATACGTACAAACACTTATGTGATTTAATCTCCTACGTCCTTGATAGATGAGTCAAGAAGATTTTACAAGCAGTTATGAATACATATATTTGTACATATATTGCGTTGCTAAACGTTCATATAGCCACCATCAACAACTAAATCTGCCGCAGTTATATAAGATGACTCATCACTAGCCAGAAACACTACCGCCGCCGCAATTTCTTCTGGTTTACCAAAACGTCCCAAAGGTACGGTTTGCTTAATATAATCGCCAAAATTTTCCAAAGCTTCTGGTGATAAACCCATTTTGGTTTGAAAATCAGTAGGTATTAAACCAGGGCTGATAGCATTCACCCTAATTTGGCGATTGCCTAATTCTGCCGCTAAATTGCGAGCCAAGGAACGCACAGCCGCTTTTGTTGCACAATAAACACTGCCCATCGCCATACCTTTTTCATTGACTGATGAAGCATTTAAAATGACACTAGCGCCGGGATTCAGTAAGCCAGACAGCTTTTGTACGGTGAAAAACACACCTTTAACGTTGATATCAAATTGATTGTCATACAAGGTTTCGTCCATTGCTTCTAAAGCAGCAAAAAATCCGACACCGGCATTAGCAAATAAAATATCAAGACTGCCAAATTCTGATTTGACTCGTGCTGCTAAATTATCAAGTTGAGAAAGCGATCGCACATCTGCTAATACTGGAATTACCTGAGAATTGAGTGCTTGGGCGGCGGTGTGTAAACGTTGTTCATCTTGCCCAGTAATAATTACTCGCGCACCTTCCGCCACAAACTGTTTTGCCGTCTCAAAACCAATACCCGATGTACCCCCGGTAATCACAGCAGTTTTGTTATGCAAGCGTACCATTTACAATGCCTCCTGGTAGATAGGAATTAAAAATCAAAGGTTTAGGAAGGGTGAAGAGGTATGGGGGTGTGGGGAGTGTGGGGAGTGTGGGGAGTGTGGGGGGAAAGATTTCTTCACCATCCTCCCACACCTCCCACACCCTTATACCCATTCTTTGTGCATAAGTCTTGTAGAAAAATAATTGCTTGACCTTAACATTAATGTCAAGGTTTAACGTGAGATCAGTCGTCAATGAATTCACTCTCATGGTTTACCCACAGCATTTCACCAAATTCACAAAAGAACACGCCGATATCTTAGCAGCCTTGGTTTGTGGACTGTTGTTATTTCTTGGATGGTTCGCCTTACATCTAGGTTGGTTGGGATGGGCAATGCTGTTGTTACCTGCTGCATATATCATTGGTGGTTACGAAAGCGCCCGTGAGGGAATAACGACATTAATTAAAGAAAAAGAACTAGATGTAGATTTGCTGATGATTGTGGCGGCTGTTGGTGCGGCTGGTTTGGGTTTATGGCGCAGAGAATACCACCTAATTATTGATGGCGCGGTGTTAATTCTCATCTTTGCAATTAGTGGCGCGTTAGAAGGCTATGCAATGGGACGCACAGAACGGAGTATTCGCAGTTTGATGAGTTTGACACCAGATACAGCCAGGGTTTTGCATCAGGGAGAAGAACAGACGCTACCCATTAGTCAATTAAAGGTGGGAGATGAAATTATTGTCAAACCCGGAGAGTTAATTCCTACCGATGGAATTATTTTGTCTGGTTACAGCACGATTAATCAAGCGGCGATTACTGGGGAATCTTTACCTGTAGAAAAGACAGTCGGCGAAGAAGTGTTTGCAGGGACACTTAACGGTTATGGGGCGCTGAAGTTGCAAGTTCATAAACCTGCTGCGAGTAATTTGATTCAGCGAGTGATTAAGTTAGTTGCAGAAGCCCAAGAAACCGCGCCACCTTCCCAAGAGTTTATCGAAAAATTTGAACGGGGATATGCCAAGGTAATTGTAATTTCTGGTGTATTGCTGGCAATTTTACCGCCATTTATTTGGGCTTGGGATTGGGAAACAACGATTTATCGGGCTTTGACTTTTTTGGTGGTGGCTTCTCCTTGTGCGTTGATGGCGGCAATTATGCCAGCATTATTATCAGGTATTGCCAATGGCGCGAAACAAGGGATTTTGTTTAAAAATGGCGCACAGTTAGAGAATATGGGTAAAGTCCGGGCGATCGCTTTTGATAAAACTGGTACTTTAACTACAGGACAAGTGCAAGTATCTCAGGTAATGCCCACCGAGGAATATACACAAGCAAATGTATTAAAAGTAGCAGCCGCTTTAGAAGCATCTTCTGAACATCCCATAGCCAAAGCCATTGTTCAAGCAGCAAGTGATTTAAATTGGCAACGGGGTACTGATGTGCAAGCGATACCAGGACAGGGGATTGTGGGAATGCTTGACAATCAAAAAATTACCCTGGGCAATGCTGCTTTTATTCAGCAATATGTCACACAGTTACCAGATAAATTACAAGATTTGGCACATAGTTGGGAATCTGAGGGCAGAACTGTAGTTTGGGTTGCCCAAAATGCAGAAGTTATCGGCGCGATCGCCATTGCAGATATGATTAGACCAGAAGCTGCTGCTACTATTCGCCGCCTGCGTCAGTTGGGAGTAGAACAAATTGTCATGATGACAGGTGATAATCAGCGTACAGCCGAAAGTGTCGCTCAAACAATCGGCATAACTCAAATTTACGCCCAACTCCTACCAGAAGATAAACTCAATCTCATCCGCAGCTTGCAGAAACAGTATGAAACTGTAGCGATGGTGGGAGATGGAATTAACGATGCACCCGCTTTAGCCCAAGCATCTGTAGGAATAGCAATGGGTGGTGCGGGTAGTGATGTCGCCTTAGAAACCGCAGATATTGTTTTAATCGCAGACAGACTCGAAAAAATGGTTGTCGCAATGGAACTAGGAAGGCGATCGCAATTTATTATTAAACAAAACATCGCCTTTGCACTCACATCAATTATTTTGTTAATGCTGGCTAACTTTGTGGGGAATATTAACCTACCCATTGGTGTAATTGGTCATGAAGGTTCGACAGTCTTGGTTACTCTTAACGGCTTGCGATTGTTGAGAAGATTTTAACTAACTCTGAATGAATTAAGCCGTAGTAAATTTTAATAATTTTGTGCAGCGATCGCCAAACGCGACAAAATAATATCACTGCCAATTTTGAATGTAGAAGTTTAAGTATGTTTTCTCGCAAAATTTCTCTGAGTTTGCTGCTACTGTTTCTGGGAACTCATATTGGTATAAACCAACAAGCAGTTAAAGCTCAAACTCCAATTTCCCCTACAACTCATACAAAATCAGTTTGTCCTGCTCAATTAGGCACACTTATAGATACTGCTATTAATCGTCCCTTATTTAGTCGCGCCCGTTGGGGAATTTTAGTGAAAAATTTAGTTTCTACCCAAACTCTTTATAGCCATGATGCGGAAAAATATTTTATTCCTGCTTCTAATACTAAATTATTAACTACAGCCGCAGCCCTCAAGCAATTAGGTGCAGATTTTCGCATTCGCACTTCTGTTTATCAAGAGGCTGATGGTAGTTTACGTGTTGTTGGTAGAGGAGATCCGAGTTTAAAAAATACTCAATTAATAGAATTAGCCAAGCAATTACGCCAACAAGGAGTTACTCAAGTTACTAATTTAATTGCTGATGATAGTTACTTTCAAGGAGAAGTTGTAAATCCGAGTTGGCAATGGGAAGATGTGCAAGCTGATTATGGCGCACCAGTTAACAGTTTAATTTTAAATGAAAATGCTGCTGTATTAACAGTGTTGCCACAAACAGTAGGCAACCCATTACAAATTAAATGGGCTGATCCTACAGAAGCGTATCAATGGCGAGTCGAAAATAATTCTGTAACTGTGCAGAAAGATGAATCAGGATTAGTAGAAATTAAACGTGATTTAAAAGGGGCGGTGCTATATTTACAAGGACAATTACCTGTGAATGCAGCACCAGAAGTTACTGCGATCGCAGTTTTTGATCCTACACAAAATTTCTTACGTAAATTTCGGCAAAGTTTAGCAGCAGCCGGAATTTCTGTGCAGCAAACATCTAGTGCTAATGGGGGTAATAATGAACGCGAAGTTGCCACAATTAAGTCTCCGCCGTTGTCTGATTTATTAACAGAAACCAATGTTAACAGTAATAATTTATTTGCCGAGGCTTTATTAAGAATTTTAGCTCATAAACAACAATTAACTAAAAATCAAAACACTGCTGATGTTGGTTTGAAAGTTATGCAAGAAACCTTAACTCAATTTGGAGTTAATCCCAACAGTTATAGCGTATTTGATGGTTCTGGTTTGTCACGGAAAAATTTAATTAGTCCAGAAGCTTTGGTACAATTGTTAGAAGCGATCGCAGCATCACCAGAAGCCAAAGTTTTTCGTGCTACTCTACCTGTAGCTGGGGTGAGTGGTAGTTTAAAAAGTCGCTTTCGCAACACATCAGCACAGGGAATTGTACAAGCTAAAACTGGCACTTTAAGAGGAGTAGTTGCTTTATCAGGATATATAGATTCACCACAGTATGAACCGTTAGTTTTTAGCATTATTGTGAATCAATCTGACCAACCAGCAAGTACAATTCGCCAAGCAATTGATGAGATTGTTGTCTTATTAACACAGTTACGTCGTAATTGTTAGCTCTAAGTAAACGGCAATATGCTATGGTATTAAAATAGGAAGTTGGCAAAACAATTATTGCTTGTAATTTCAGTCATCTTTCTACAACATAAACCTCAAGATTCATATACTAATAAGCTATCACATTCAAGGTGATAGCTTTTTATATGATGTAGATGGAAGGTTGATTAAACAACATTAGTGTGATTTTGGCTGAATCTAATTTCTAGATTTTTACCATCTGTGGCAATGATTTCAGCCGCTTCTTGTAAAAGTTGTTTTTGTTCTTGTTGGAGGGCTTCTAAACGAGAAGAAATTTCGGCTAATCTTTGCTGCTTATCTGGGTAAAGAGTTGTAATGGTATTGGTATTATCTATTGGTTGATGATGGCTGATTTTGTTCCAAGTCAAACCAGTAAATTTAGCTATACCAATAAAAATAAATTTAATTAAAGCCTGTAATAATTTTAATGGTGCTTGTAATAGAGAAAAACTGGCTGTTGTAAATAAACGAATAATTGCATTCACAAGACCAAAAATAATCGCCAGACTCAAGAGGATAATTACTATACTAATAATCGGGTGATTTGCAGCCCAATTGAGTGCGTGCAGTAGGCGCAACATTGTGGGATGTTGTGTTAGCCAGTCATTCATGGAAGAGGCGATCGCACGTTCCACTGCACCTGATGTTGTATTCTTAAATTGGTCAGCAGTTTGCAAACCCTGACCAATCGAAGATTTAGCTTGTTCCAAGGTTGTTGTAGCTGTTTCTTGCCAAGACTCACCAACTTGTTGCAGAGAATTATTCACAGAGTTAACCCCTTGGTTGACAACATTTTTCATGCTTTGCCAACTTTGAGACATTCCTGACGGCAAACTGAGATTTATTTCAGGTGTCATAACAATTTCACCGAGGTTTAAATCGAACTCGCAACCCATCTTTAGGACGATTTGTCGGAATTCTGACTGAAGCCAAACTTTGGTTAGGTAAGATTTCCCAATCATAGCTGCGTAAAAGATGGGCAGCAACAATCTTCATTTCCATTTTGGCAAATGCCATCCCAATACATACACGCGGCCCGCCACCAAAACCAATTAAGCTGAAAGGATACTGTTTATGTTCTTGGCGCTGAGGGCTGAAACGTTCAGGATCAAACCTTTCTGGTTCAGGATAAATTTCTGGTAGGTTATGAGTCATTAAAATTGAATAATATAGTTGCCAACCAGCCGGAATATAGAAACCTTTGTATTCAAATTCTTTAATTACCCCACGAAATCCGGCGGCGGCTGGTGGATATAGTCGTTCAACTTCCCATAAAACTTGGTCTAAGTAAGGCATTTTACCCAACTGCTCTATATTTAAAGAACCAGATGTAGCAAGTTGTGACTGTTCTTCTCTGGCGCGGTGCAGAACTTCTGGATGGCGTGCTAATTCTGTGACTAACCAAGTTAACATTGCAGTTGTGGTTTCATGTCCCGCAAAAAGTAACAGTACTGCTTGGGCAATAATTTCTGTTTCACTTAAGCTGTTACCTTCTTCATCTCTAGCTTGGATTAATAAACTTAAAGCATCCTTGGTAGGGTTTTGCTGGCGTGCTTTTACAACCTGAGCAACATGCTCTAAAATTTGATTGCGAGCTGCGATCGCTTTACTAAAGGTCGTAAAAGGTAAAGGTAAAGTATTCAGCGCAAAAAAACCATTGGTGAGGTTAGTAAATAAGTTACTTAAGCGGATAACTTCCGCACTAGAACTTGTACCCAATAACAATTGGCTGGCAATATCAAAGGTGAGTTTTTTAAACTCTTCAAACCAAGTAAATTCTTGTTTAACTGCCCATTCTTTAAGATAGCTGCAAGTGATTTCTTCCATTGTGGCAAAATAGTTTGCTAGTGCCGGGCTATGTAAAGCTGGCATCATCAAACGACGATTGCGACGGTGTTCTTCACCATCTTGCACAAATAATGATTCACCTAACAATATTTTGAAATTTTCTGGCCAGCCTTCACGCCAAGAGAAATTTTCCATATGGCTAGAAAGGACAAACTCAACTGCTTCCGTCCCTATCATTGCTACTGTTGGTCTACCTAAAATATGGGTCTTAAAAATCGACCCATAACGCTGATAGCGTTTTTCGGCAAAGTTTACGTCTGCCAAAAAAGACAGAGTTTCGCCAACAACAGGTAAACCAAAGCTTCCGGGTGGTAGTTGCAATTTGTTCATAAAACTTGCGATCGCATCTCGTTCATTTTAATTAACTTCAATTTAAATATCACTTTTGTTTTTCGCTATTGCGGTTGAAATTTTTCTCTGAGAACGACACACTACCGATACCTTGGAGAATACCACGAGCGATTAAACCTAAACCACGACCAATGACTTGGGTTAAAACGAAGACAATACCACTGCCTAAAAAAGATAATAGCGATTGTAGGCGGGGAGCGATCGCATCCCAAAATTCTAGTCCCAGCGTCACAAATAATGGCACACCTGAAAGCTTGGCTAATTCTGCGTTGCGCGGCGCGTAAACTGATGTTTTCGCAATTCCCCTTGGTGCTAACACAAATAACTCATAGCGACTTTCAAAAATTGCTTTAGCTTCATTTACATAATTATTTAAACGGTATTTCCAAGACAAATCATTTCTAAATCGTTCAATTTCCCGCGTTGAAATTAACTTGCGAGTATAAAAGTTTTTCTTAATTGCTTCCACATCTGCCAAGTAATTTAACAGTGGTTGTAATACTCCATTACCTACTTGAATCAACAAATTTTCTAAAATCGTTAATGACTGTGTTTTAGCAGCATCACTGTCAGCTAAATAAGTCTGATTATCAATCTGGAAATCTGTTTGAAACAGCAAATAAGAGAGTAACTCTACTACAAAGGGAATTTTATTGAAGATGTCAGTTTGAATAATTCTGGGATTTTGCAGCAATACCTTGACAACTTCAATTTTTTGTCCCCCGATTGGCACTTGGGAAAATTTACCAAAAAAATCTGTAACTGTGGCTTGCCATAAATCAAACAAAATAGTATTTTTAAATCCTTCTAACTGCTCAATTGTAATTTGAGAAGCGCGTAAATCTTCAATTTGTTTGGCTAATTTTTGTAATATTAAATAAAGTAATTCCCGTTTCTTATCTTCCCTGAGAATATCAATCTCTAACGGGACATCTGAAACATTTTCTAAAGAAAACTGTAGTTTCTTTATACAAGTTGAAAATAAGTCAAATTGCAAGGCACTTGGGTTAATTTCTGGGAGCAAAGTTAAAGGTGGTTCTACATTTTTTGGCACAATTACGCTACTGGCTGAGGAAATCACTGGTAATTCTTCTGTCGGGGAAATCAATGGTGATTGTTCTGGGGCGGAAATTAACAAATGATTGAGTAGCCAATGCGCCGCTAACAGTTCTCTTCGTTGTCCCGCCAGCACAGCCCGGTCTATTATTGGTAAGCCTGGGGTTTGTAGTTTGACTGTAACTTTTGCTAGAGAAGCGTTAACATAATTAATTCCCGATAAACACTGATTTTGCCATAGCCGCAGCCAAGGCATTTGGGGAGGCGGCGAGATGGGAACTGAAGGAGGGTTAATATCTAATACCCAATGGGAAGCACCGGCGGCGACTTCTGAAATCACAGCAATAATTTCAGATGCAGGAGTACCTTTAGGGAGATAGCCATTCACTCCAATTGCCCTAACAGCAGCCAGAATTTCTCGGTTTTGGACAGCACTCAACAGTAAAATTGGTAAATTGGGGTATAAAGTTTTGAGTAGGCGACAAAATTCTAAACCTTGTAACTGACTGTTAACAGAGCGAAACTCCAAAGGAGTCGCTTCACGATCGCTTCCTAAGTCCAAAACCACTAAATTTACTGCTTCTGGGTCTTGATTAGTAAGTTCTGCTAGGCTTTGCAAAGCCGCAGTATCTGTTTCTACTTCTGCGACAACTTGCAAATTCAGCATTGCTTCCAAAGTTACCCGCAGTCCTAAGCGGAAAATCGGATCTTGGTCAATTAATAATAATTTGAGAGGGCGATCGCTCATCATTGGCTGAGATACAAGGGGTATTCCTACTCATTGTTACCTGTTTTCGTCACTCAATAAATGAATCATAATGACATAGGCGGAGTCTTAATTGTGTAATTAAATGAACCTCAGTATCAGGCAATGGTTGGCAGAACGCCAGATTGAAATCAGTCAAATTCGAGAATTTTCCCTTGGTCAATTGGCGGGTGTAGCCTACCGCATTGTCCAAGATATGGAAGTTAAAAGTCTTGCACCACTTGATGTCTGTACTTTAGCCGAGGTTTTAGAACTACCTTTGGGTTCTGTTTGGCAAGATATCAATCTCATTGCGCGATTAACAGAAAGCATGTTGCGTAGTCTCAGTGAAAAAAAAGCCTTAAAACGTAACGAAGGCACATGGCTGGCGTTTCAAATTGCTTATCTCTATGCTTTACATCAAATAATTCAACAAGAAATCAGCCTACAAAAACCTTGGCTGAACCGAGCGATGATTTCCCGTCAAGGAGAAATTTTACAGGAAATTATTGGCAAACTCAGTCTGCAAGATGTACAACTCCAAGGATTATTAAAAACTTTAACCCAGGGAAAGTTAACTGATACCCAAGCAGAACAAGCCCTTTCTATTGTGGCAGATTCCTTATTAGTCCAACAAATGAATAACGCCACTGTTGCTTGGTTAATTGCCAATGGCGCAGAAGATTTAGAAGCAAAATTATTAACCCAGCGTTTAACTCATTCTCTCAGTGGTTATTTACTAAAAGTTGTGGCGGAAAATGCCCCACAACTGGCACAATTACAAAAATTTTTCCAATTAGGTTCTACAAGTAATATTTATCCCCCAGAATTAGGTAATGTAGACACATCTAAAAAGTCATCTGTAGGAGAAAAAATTGATTTATGCCGAGAGAATTATCGAGTATTTTTACTAAAAAATCTCAGCCAACCTTTATTTATCGAGTCTTTTGCCCTCAAGGATATTTATATCACCCTCAAAGGTTTAGTAGTAAATACCAATACTCCATCTGTTGATATCAAAAAATGGGCGCAAGAACAGTTAACAGATAGTGAAAATATTGCTGTGATTGCAGCCGAACCAGGATATGGTAAAACCAGTTTCTGTCAAATTTGGGCAGCAGAAGTAGCCAGAGAACTTTATCCTAATTGGATGCCTGTGATTATTCGCCTACGGGATATTAAATATGGTCAAACTTTAGCAGAAACTTTGAATTCTGGTTTTGCTTTGAATGCTCAAACTAATTTAAGTAATTGGTTAGAACAAGAACATCCCCGTTGTTTGTTACTGCTTGATGGTTTGGATGAATTACCTGCTGCTAATTTAGGCACAAGAGCCAAGACAATTTTTATTCAGCAGTTAATAGCATTCCAAGCTCAAGGTAAACATAAAATTATTTTAACTAGTCGCAAAAATGCTTTAGAAGAAATTGAGCCAGATATCTTATCGCAGTTACCACAAATTATTATTCAACCATTAGAACAAGAACAATTAAAACAATGGTTTCAACAGTGGGCAATGTTACAATCATTACCCATCGCTCAAAATTTATTTACCTTCTTAAAGCAATCTGGGTTATTTGTCAGTAACTCCAAGTTTCCCGAACTTTCGGCTTTGGTGCGCCAACCGTTGTTGCTGTATTTGCTAGGTGTTTTACATCGTGATGCACTTATAGATGATGAAATTTGGCAATTAGCGCAATCACCTAGTACTACTAAAGTAGTTTGGGAAATTTATCATCGCCTGAGTCGTTGGTTATTAGGCTATCCGGTAATTGGTGGGATTAAAACCATGCTATTGCGTTCGGGTTCGGCTCACATTCATCGTACACAAGAAGCGATCGCCAATTTACTTTCTGGTTGTCATCCCCAAGATTTATTAAACCAAATCCAGGCGATCGCTCTCCAAATTTTACACAGCGATCGCTATCAAGTTAATCTTACAGCAACTTCCCCTCCCCATCCCTTACCCGCTTTCTACTTCAAAACTTCCCACTCAGCACTCAGCACTCAGCACTCAACACTCAACACTCAGTACTCAGCACCCAACACTCAGCACTCAGCACCCAACACTCAGCACCCAGCACTCCTCACAGAATTTTCTCACCCCAAATTAGGCGAATATCTCTGTGCAGAAGCCATTGCTTATCAACTAAAAATTCTGACACAGCAGCAAAAAGATGACTACGGAACATTAATTTTCGCTCTTGATTCGCCGCAGAGTGTTGCTCAACATTTATATAAACTACTAGGTTATGGTGTCATCACTACAGAAATTAAGCAACTAGTAATTGAAACTTTACTCCACCAGCCTCAAAGTGATTTTTCTTTAGATTTCTTATTACAACGTCTAGAATTATTTTGGCGTGGTTATTGTCAAGGTCGTTGGTTAAATGAAGGAATCGCACATCAAGCTTGGAATTATTTTCACACACTCGGCAATCCCATCAATGTTGAGCAAATTAATGCCAGTGTAGGCATAAATGTATTTTTACTATTATCTGCTGGTTATCGCTTTACTAAAGTTGCTTTTTCTCCTTGCGGCAATCCGGAAAATGTTGCTGAATTCTACCCAGAAGTTTTAACAATGCTAATGGGTAAAGCCGCAATTTTATCCCATTCTGTTTGGCTTAAACGCATTCTTCCCCAATCTTTAACTAAACTGAATCTCTCTGGCGCATCCTTACTACAAGTGATGTTAGTTAAAGCCAATTTGGAGCAGACTAATTTGATTAATGCCAATTTAAGTTATGCCAATTTAACCAATGCTAATTTAAGTTATGCCAATTTAACTAATGCCAATTTAAGTTATGCCAATTTAACCAATGCCAATTTAAGTTATGCCAACTTGACTGGTGCTAATTTGACTGGTGCTAATCTTAGCAGCATTAATTTGGAAAATGTCAATCTTGTCAATGCCTGCTTATTTGATGCCATCCTGACTGATGCTGACCGCGAAATTGCCACGATGAATGGTGCTGTATTCTCTTTAGAACAGTTCTACACTCTGAAAAAATTACTCTCACAAACATCTGTAATGAGTAGCAGCGACAAAGGCGATCAAACAGCAGCTTGGTTAAGCGATACCAACATCGGCACAATTAACGGCTTAGAAGGAGAGCCAGTTGCTTCAATTGATTTATATGATGATGATGTGGAAGATGAAACTGTATTTAGTGTGAATCCCAGTGATTATGATTGATGTTAAGAAGTAAAAAGGAAAAAGTTAAAAGGCAAAAGTTAAAAGGCAAAAGAAGTAAAAAGAATAATGGTCACAAGCCCAAGCTAGTGAAGCTCAATTTTTACTTTTTACTTTTTACTTTTACCTTGTTCGGTCAATGGTTTTTAATTCCATATCCCTACACATCTTCTAATGGATGGCGATAGCCATAAAAGTTAATACTATATTCTGTAATTTTGATACCCGTTTGTTGTTCAACTTGACGTAACAATTCTTCTGGCAATTCTATATGTACATCCAGAATTTGATTAGTATCAAGACAATTGACATGGCTGTGAGCGTCGCTAATGTTGCCATATAAGCGACCATCACAGTGTTCGATACATTCAATAATGCCTTGACTGGATAAGGCTTCTAGGTTTTGATATACAGAGGTATGACCAATGTCTTTGCCTTCTTGGTTGAGGCGATCGTAAATTTCTCTTGCAGATAGATGCTCATTTGCTTGCCATAGCAGTTCTAAAATAAAACGGCGCTGGCGACTAACGCGCATACCCAGCGTTTGACACCGATCTAGCGCATCTTCTAGAGAACGAATTGGTTTTTTAGCTATTGTTGGTTTTTCCATATTAGATTTCGCTAAGTATTCAGGAAATTGGTGATTTCCAGGTTTATTTTTGTTTTTTGATATAAAAAAATATTATATGATGCTTTTTCTTTCTAACTGTGTTGTGGTTAGCGATCGCTCAATAACTATCACTCTCTAACAACGGTATTTACAGCTTGTTTAGGGTTGATTCATCATCTTCCTCGCTAAAGCAAACTCATTACAACTTTAGCTTAAAATTCAAATTAATGTCTACCTTGGGATAGGTGTAGTTTATATGACGCAACATAATGCCGTTGCACTGGGCATCCTACCCTGTGTAAATAACTAATTTAGGTAAAATTTTAATCCTCTCTTTTCAACGAAAATTGACCTAAAAAAGCTGTAAATCTTGTCTAGATAATGCTTCTAGCATTTAAATAGACAAGCATCGAAAAAAGAGCGAGTATAATCGATGACTGACAATTTAGTTATCGCTAAAAGGTTATCCATGTCAGATCAATTTACGTTTACCGTTACCAATCAAACCGATCTAGCCATTACAGAGTTGTGGGTATCTGTTGATGAAGATGAGTGGTTGCCATTCACCTTGAGCGATGAGGGAATTCCATCAGGTGAAACCACAACAATTGTTTGGGCTGAATATACCAATGATTCACCTTGTGAATGGTACATATCTGCCGTATTTGAAGATGAATCAGAATCTGATTCAGCCTTATTTAACTTTTGTGAAGAACCAGATTTAACAATTGGTTGAAGAAGAATTCAGAAGTCAGAATCAATGAGTGAAGGAGAAAAACCTGACACTCATTGAGATTTATTGTAGTAATTCACCATTTATTTATTCGCGGCTGCGTACAGAATTTATGCTGAATTCTTACTCCTGACTCCTGAATTCTATTTTGATAAAACTTACACCTTTACCAACTAGTTATAGCCTGTGCGATCGCTTCTTTAGCAGCCGCTAATGATTGTTGACGAGCATCATCACCTAAGTTGAGGCTGTCAGCATGGATAAATGTGACATCAGTTAGACCAATAAAACCCAAAATAGCGCGGAGATAAGGTTCTTGATAGTCGTAAGCCGCAAAGGGTGTACCTGGAGGAAACGAACCACCGCGAGAGGTAATAATTAATACTTTTTTACTGCTATCAACTAAACCTTTATAGCCGTTGGCATCAATTCCAAAGGTACGACCAACACGCACAATTTGGTCAATATAAGCCTTGAAAGTAGAAGGAATATTCAAGTTATACATTGGTATACCAAAAACATAGCGATCGGCAGCCAAAAACTCATCAATTAAACTATCTGAAAGCTGAATCGCCTCCACTAGTTCGGGTGTGCGTGCATCAGGTGGTGTAAAAGCAGCAGCTATCCATGATTCATCTACATGGGGGACAGGATGATGACCCAAATCTCGGTAGGTAACTGTATCACCAGGGTGAGAATTTTTCCAGGATGTCACGAACTCATAAGTGAGCGATCGCGAAATAGAACGCTCACCACGAGGACTAGAATCAATGTGTAGGATATTTGCCATAAATAAAGCCTAAAATCAGATTATTACTCAATTTGTTGGGTTGAAAGAGCGGTAAAAAAGGTGACAATCGAAATCTACGTCAGCACAGATATAGAAGCAGATGTCCCGATTCCTGGGCTTCATTCCATGCTCAGTATTGGCTCGGCAGCTTATACCGTAGATAAACAATTAATCGCCACTTTTTCGGCAAACCTGGAAACCTTACCAGGCGCAGCAGGCCATCCCAAAACTATGCAATGGTGGTCAAAACAGCCAGAAGCTTGGGAAGCCTGCCGAATCAACCCTCAACCACCAGCATCAGTGATGCAAGCATATTATACTTGGCTAACAGCATTACCCGGCAAACCCATCTTTGTTGCCTATCCCGCAGCCCCTAACTGCCTGCTACTGAAGCAGGCGGTACAAATTTTATCCCATATTTTGTTATGGCAAGAGCGATCGCATTTTCTCAGGACTTACGCAAAAATTCGCAAAAAGCTTAATTTATCGTAGACGCGAAGCGGCTTCCCGCAGGGTACCGCCAAGTCGCCGAGAACGTCAAGAAATCGTAGAGTCTGCGTAAGTCCTATTTCTGTATCTTCAGGATTTAATTTTCCTAAAAAAATCCCTTTACCAAAAAAAAATATGAAGAGATAGGGCTGTCGTAGTAGAGTTATTGTCTTCCCAAACGACACCTCAAAAACTAGGATTCTGCCCATCCCAGACATCATAAATTGAGATATATTTACTCTCCTATTAGTATCCTCATAATTGCTATTTTTCTAAAAATTGAGATTGTTAAATATGAAAGAATAAAAGTCATAATCGCTGTTAATGGAATACTATAAATAGGATGTGCATGAAAACCACTAAGTGAAAAACCAAAATAGCCATCTTTCAAAAGGCTTAAAAAAACTGGATGAACTAAATAAATTCCTAAACTAGCCGAACTGAATGAGCGAATTAACGATAACAATATTTTACAGGACTTACGCAACTGGCACAAAGAGCGAGTAGGGCTACGCCTTACCTCGTGACAATTCAAATCAAACCAAGCACATAAGAATACTTGGGCGTTTCAGTTGCTGAATTAAATATAAGACAAGCAAATTATGCTTGATTTGATAAATAGTTTGACCAGTGGTATAGGCTAAATTCTTTAACCTAACCCAAACTAACATTGCACAAGCAATATGATTTCTTTGGAGTCTAGCTTTTCGACATTGACAAGATTCAATGCCAGTTAGTTGTTTAATCTCTCTGTGAAACTCCTCAATTTTCCAACGAATTTTATACACCTTTTGTACAACATCCGTGGAACTTTGAGATAAATCGTTAGTGGCGATATAATCCGTTCTGTTGGTAGAAACAGTAACCCGGAATAGTTTCACTTTTTTATTAGCTGGGAATCCTTTAATTTTGATTATCTTACCACAGTCTAATTCTTCTTCACCCCAATCTAATAATTCAATTCGTTTATATTTTTCTAGCCCAAATGTATCATCAACTAACCGATTATCTTTTAAAGGGCAATAATAAATTTTGTCGCTTGCATCAATATAAAGCATTAAACTGTGTACGGCATACCATGTGTCCATCAAAACAGTATCAAATGGTAAAAGCTTATGATAAACAAGGTTTTGTAGCATATCTTTCACGTGGTCTATCTTGGTTTTACCATCGGCATCAGGATTAAAAATGCGGTAATCTATCACCCAAAATTTTTGAAGAGTAGGGTTGACATACACACAGCTAACTACACCAATTCCTTTGAGGACACCATGCTCATTACCACTATATTGTTTTCTGATTATTTCTATTTCTTCAGAATACCTTTTATCTAAAACGCCATCATCAAATATTATGTAACCATTCGCATCAAGCTCAACTACTTCTTTTACGTTATCCCATAGTAACCGAGGTGTTAATTTTTCGGTTTTCAAATAATAGTTAATTGCATCATGGCTAATACTCTCTAAATGCTCCGCCAAATTGGTAATTGTATAATTAATTTGACTACTTAGGGTGTGTCATCAATTAGATAAACTGGAATCAAAACTGTTGAAGAAAACATAAATAACAGAAAAAGGATGACACACCCTAGGAAGACAAAGCTTTTGGAATCGGATTTAATTAATACTTATGTACTATAAACTAGCGATCGCATTGTGCCAGTTGCGTAAGTCCTGTTTAGACTTAACAAAATAGCCTGTCAAGTTAACCAGACTACAATAAATGCAAATATTAGCTACGCACCTCGACAGAATTTAGATGTTTTTTCTTAGCAATACAAATGAAGCTCAGGGAAAAAATTATTGATATCTGAATCAATCATCCTGGAATTGCTGTTATCGGCAAACTTGATGGTGATAATACAGCAGATTGCCGGATGATAGATATCAATGCTAAATATGTAATACTTAGTATAATGATTGTTAGTAAAACTAACTATTAACCCTCTCTAATGGCTGGTTACAGTCAGGTAATTTTTCACCTTAAAACATCAGACCAAAACCAGATATCAAGATGATGAAAGAAATATCACGTCGCCAATTTATCACCACCGCCACTTTAACGACAGGCTTTGTTGTAGCAGTGCAGCCTGTGTTTGCTAAAGTAATTACCACCGATAGCAAGAGCTTAACGGCGGGTGCGGTGAAAATTCCGGTTAAAGATGGCGAAATTCCTGCTTATAGAGCCGTACCCAAAACAGGGAAAAATTTCCCAGTGGTTTTGGTAATTCAAGAAATTTTTGGTGTCCATGAGCATATTCAAGATGTTTGTCGTCGCTTTGCCAAGTTGGGGTATTTAGCGATCGCACCAGAATTATTTGTGCGTCAAGGTGATGTGTCAAAATTAAGTAACATAGACGAAATTCGTCAGGTAGTAGCTAAAGTTCCTGATGCACAGGTGTTATCAGACCTAGATGCAACAGTCAACTGGGCAGTAAAATCAGCCAAGGGAAATGCCAAAAGAATCGGTATTACAGGCTTTTGCTGGGGTGGTAGGATCACATGGCTCTATGCTGCACATAATCCCCAAGTCAAAGCAGGTGTAGCGTGGTATGGCAGACTTGTGGGTAATTCTACAGAACTCACACCCAAACATCCCGTTGATATTGCTTCCACATTAAAAGTACCTGTCCTGGGACTATACGGCGGTAAAGATACAGGCATACCTGTAGATACAGTAGAACAAATGCGCGATCGCCTCAAATCCAGTAACAGCAAATCTCAAATTATCATCTACCCAGATGCACCCCACGCCTTTTTTGCAGATTATCGCCCATCTTACCGCGAGCAAGAAGCGAAAGAAGGCTGGCAAAAACTCCAAGCATGGTTTAAGCAACATGGCGTTTAATATCATGTCCAGTCAAATACTACTTTATTATTGATAAAGTGATTCGTTCAGCAACACGTCAAGAAGCCCCAGATAAACCTGATAGTTTACTAGATCCTGATGCGATCGCCCAAACTTAGCTCAACATTCTTCGTCAACCCCGCAGTGCTTGGACATGGGAAGTATAATTATGTCCTTGGGTGGAAACATTTTAGTACAGCAAATGAACTGTTATCAGCCGCATTTACACAAAAAATTCGCTCTTGCAGAGTTCAAATTGTCACAACTAGTTACTGACTTATTCACTTCATTACCGTCATAAATATTTCTGTTTTGTATCCTACACATCTTAACAACAAGTAATTTCTAGGGTAAAAGTGGATACAGCGAAGAATTATAAAAAATCATTGTAAAAATAGTATGAGTGAATTAGCGGTAATCAGCTTTAATGATAAATATAAAGCAGACGAAATGCTACTAGAACTACTAAAACTGGAACAAGAGCATTTAGCTGATTTAGAAGATGCAGTTGTCATCACAAAAAATGCACAGGGTAAGATCAGGGTTAAACCCTATCATGATTTAGTCAAACCTGGTGATCTGAGTAATGAACTTTGGGGTGGCATCATTAGTGCAACTTTTTTTCATCGCTCTCTTACCATTAAAGAAAGTGTGTTTGATAGTAGTTTTTTAACCGAAGTTGAAGCAGCTTTAACCCCTAATTCATCGGCTATATTTGTTTTGGTTAATTATGCCGATCCCGAAAAAATAATTGCAGAATTTCATCGATTTGCAGGCAAGTTAATTAGAATAACTCTGTCTAAAGAGCAAATTGAATGTCTAAAGAAAACTCCTCAAAAAGTCTAACTAATTCTACTGGAAAAGACTAGAGATGAAATTGTCTAACGATGTTTGCGGTTACAATACAACACCAAAAATACAAATAATCCTAGTCCCGCAAGATATTTAATTGGGTCTGGTACATTGGGATTAGGCGAAAAAAAGCCTTCTATTGTACCAGCAATAATTAACATAGGTACAATCCCAAAAACTAATTGTGCTGCTTGAAAACTATAGAACTTTAACGCATCACCACGGCGATATTTACCAGGAAATAAAATTGCTCTAGCTAATAATATACCTGCACCACCAGCAAAAAATATCGCAGGTAATTCCAAAGCGCCGTGGGGAAAAACAAACGCCCAAAACGGATAAGCTAAATTATTTTGACCGACTAAAGTACCAACAGCACCAATTAATAAGCCATTAAACACCATTAAATAAGTTGTGTATAATCCCGCAGTGATTCCCCCAGCAACCGCACCAAAAGACACCGAAAGATTATTAATCATGATGCTGCTGGATGCTAACGGTTCAACTCCCACAATCGACCCCATCCATAATTTATGCTCATCCCGTACCTGAGAAATTAAGCGTTGTGGCACTACCAATGACATAAAGGTTGGGTCTTGCCAAGCATACCACCAACCGACCACTGCCCCCAGCAAAAACAAACCTGTAGCCAAAGCAATATAGGGAAATGTCTGCTGCACAACTAATGGTAAACCCCAACGGTAAAATTCCAGCGCCGCCCGCCATTCTTGTCGCCGCGAACCTTGGTAAATCTGCGTGTAACCGCGAGTTGTTAAAATTTGCAAACTTTGGATTAAAGTTTGACCAATTTGTTGTGTACGGGCGCGGGCTAAATCAGCCGTTACGGAACGATATAAACTGGCTAATTCCCTAATTTCCCCAGCGTTTGTAGATTTCAGTCCTTTTTTTTCTACTTGCTTTAATAAAGCATCCAAACGCTGCCAATTTGGTTCTCGGCGGGTAATCCATCGTTGAATATTCATAGAGTAAGGGAGTAAGGAGTAGCTTGGTAGAAGGGAAGGGGGATGAAGGAGACAAGGGGGACAAACTATAAATTGCATCTTCATCAAGAAATGATATGAGCAATTAGGATTCATTTTCTAAAATTTAGTCACCAACTCAGCCTAAAACTTCGATTATGTCTACATTTCTTAATTACGAATTACAAATTACGAATTACGAATTGCTCTAACCTACCTTAAGATAGCCACAAATTCACAACTGTACTTTCAAGGAAATTTGGCATCATGTCGGGAAATATTGGTTCTCCAAGTCCTATGCAACCACTCAGCGTGGGAAATGTTGTCAGTGCAGGTATACGGCTATATCGTTCTCATTTGAAAGATTATTTTTTATTGGCATTGAGGGCTTATGTCTGGGTATTGGTACCTATATATGGCTGGGGAAAATGTTACGCCCTCATCTCGCTGATTTCGCGCTTGGCGTTTGGCGAACTAGTTAATCAGCCAGAAAGTATGTCATCAGGCGAACGCTTTGTCAATTCTAGAATGTGGCAGTTTTTGTTGATGATGTTGTTAATGGGTTTTTTAGGCTTAGGTGTGGTGTTGGGAGTGGCTATTGTATTTGCGCTGTTTAGTTTTTTGTCAGCAGCCTTAATTGGGGGATCTGGTCAACAGGCAAATCCTGCTAGTGTGATTTTATTGGTTGCGATCGCACTTCTCGTCGGTATTGGAATTTTCCTAGGAGTTTTTTGGTTTTTAACTCGATTTTTCTTGGTTGATGTACCTTTAGCTATTGAGGAAAATATTGATGCGACATCATCTATTAGCCGTAGCTGGGAGTTAACCGAAGGTTATGTGTGGCGGATTTTATTAATTTCCTTTATTACTTTTTTAATTACCATCCCAATTCAAATTCTCGTGCAGATTATTACTAGTATTATTCAGGTTGCTTTTTTGGCCATTAGTGGAGACAATTCTGGATTATTTGCACTGCTTTATTTTGTTGTAGTTCTGGCTTTAAGTTTTACTAGTAGTGCGGCAATTGTACCCTTATGGCAAGCAATTAAAGCAGTGATTTATTACGACCTCCGCAGCCGCCGTGAAGGGTTAGGCTTACAATTACGCGATCGCGAAATCTAAAGTAAAAATATTATTTATGCACTTTTTTAACCGCGTTAAATTCCGCACTCCCGAAAGCGTCGAACTAGAATTTACCCTCGCTGGCATAGGAAACCGTGCTTGGGCTTTACTAATTGACTATCTAGCATTAGCTGTAATTATCTTAGTGTGCATCTATGTCTGGATTTATGTATCTGGTCAGTTAGCTGATATTTTGGAACAACAAGAGGCTATTAGTTCGCAAATAGGACTTTGGCTAGTTGCCATTACCTTTTTACTTCTCTTCGGAATTTACGTCGGTTATTTTGTATTGTTTGAAACCTTATGGCAAGGGCAAACCCCAGGAAAACGCTTGGCAAAAATTCGGGTCGTACGAGATGATGGTAGACCTGTTGGGTTAGCACAGACAACTTTACGCGCCTTACTAAGACCTTTAGACGAATTTTTCTTTCTGGGTGCTTTTTTTATTATCTTTAGCCTCCGTGAAAAACGCCTGGGTGATTGGGTCGCTGGTACAATTGTGATTGAATCTGCAATAGCCACACCATCGGCAACATTCACAATCTCAGAACAAGCAAAGTCACTGTATACAGAATTGCTAGATATTGCTGATTTATCGCAATTATTACCAGATGATTTTGCCGTAATTCGAGAATACTTGCAGCGACGTGGAGCAATGGCAACCAAATCAAGAATCGACCTTGCTTCTAAGTTAACTCAACAAGTAGCAGCCATCGTTAACTTAGATAACTTGCCAGCAGTTGCTCCTGATATCTTTTTAGAAGCTGTTTATTTAGCTTATCAACACAAAGAATTTTAGTCTTTGCTGAACCAGTAGCGGCGACTGATAGGTATAGAAAATCAAAGTTAAAATATTGTATATCTTCTAGCCGCAAACATTCTAAAAATTAAGAATTTACAGCAAATCTTCCTCAGATAGCTCGGCTATTTTCATCAATGCTCTCAAAGTTCCAACTTTTAAATCTTGATTGCGGTGAACAGGAATTGACAATATTTGTTCTACTGCTGGGTTTTCATAGATATGATGGCTACCAGTAATTCTTCGCAAAACCCAACCTTTCTGCTCTACAATCTTACAAAGTTGCTTACCAGAAATAGATTTCAGGCGTTGCATAAATGCGGGATGAATTGAGACTTTTGTACAAAGCAAAATATTGATTCTTTGCGTCTTCGCGCCTTTGCGTGAGACAAAAATCATCCCACTAATCAGCAACGCCAGATTTCATATAGCAATTTCAACAATCTGATCTGTTGACCCAATTGCATTACGACTGTTAGCAACATCCAACCAACCTTCAATCGCATCCTTTAAATTAGCCATCACCTCTTCCATTGTTTCTCCTTCAGTGATACAACCAGGAAGCGCGGGAACTTCTGCCCAATATCCACCTTCTGCTGCTGGATGAATAATTGCTCTAATTTTCATACACTTGTTCAGTTAGTTTGTCAGAATATACTAACAGGCATACTTGTTGTCACTCAACTGTAGGGAAGGCGATCGCGCTACATTCTTAAAACTGAGACAATAGCCTATTATCTGTGTTTAGGTTTCTTTGAGATACGAAGTTGTGTTTAAGTCAATAATTCCACTGATTAAGAATCACGAATTGATTATTAAGTATGTATTCTGCTGCTTCCAAATTAGCGATCGCCTTGACGATTAATTGATAACTCATATTTTTGGTAGCATCAGAATTTTGATAAACAGCCAAAATTCCTGAATGTATTGGGTTGGCTTGATGCAATTCCTGGAAGTCATCGCAGTTGCGTGTAAGTAGGATTCGCTGATTTTGCCTAGCGTAATCTAGTACGACTGAATCGGGACGATTCATTAAACCTACAGTATTAACTGTGACTACATCGTGACCTGCTGCTTGCAGAAGATTAACTAAATATTTTGCTTGGGAGTCCTCGTCAAGCAGCATTCGTAGACTCAAGTGAAACTCCTTTTGCTTCTAAGCGATGACGTTCTTCGTCGGTTTCTAACTTCAGTAGTTCTTGATGACTCTCACAGTAACTAATCACTTCATAAATAGCAGATATCGGTAAATCCCAATTTTCGGCTGCTTGTTCTGGTGACATCTGATTTGCAATCATATCTTGCCAAACAGTAGAGGCAAGTAATTTACGCCCTTTAATGTAAAGTTGTTTACGCCAAGCATGAGGACGTGTAACTAGATATTGCCAGTTATCCATCTGAGGCGTGTCTTGTAGCGATTGAATTACAGCACTAATAAGTGCAAGGCGATCGCTCACAGGAAGTTTACAGGCTTCTTCCTTTAGTTCTTGCAAGGACATAAGAAAACGCTCGAACAGGGTTTGGCATCTCAATTTTAGTATACTAATTTTCCATCAAGTTGTACTGCTTCCACTTTAGTTCTCAAAAGAGACTCAAAACTATCATTACCTTCCAAAAGAAGTACAAATTCCTTTAAAGTAAAAAGTACGATTAGCTTTTGATTGAGTGCTTTTTTTATATCAATAATTGCTGCATCCGTATAACCTGATTCAGAAATGAAAATGCCACGAGCATCACTCCTCAAAAATATTCGCATCATATGCTGTGCTACATCTCCAGGGCTTAATGCTTCTTTGCACCATTTCATCTCGACTAAATACAAATGGTTGTTAACCTCAATTGCACCATCAATTTATTGAATTATTCCTTCGTTATTTTCTCCAGTTATAGTGAAGGATTCTCTCACCAAAATATTCTCACTTTCAAAAAAAATATTTAAAATACTTTCTAGTTCTTTACCTCGCTTTTGAGGATTAGTTTCCTGATATAGCGTGATTAATTCAAACTTAATTTTTTCTCGTTTCTGTCTCTTAGATTTTAGTGCATCTACTCTTGCTTGCTCTTCGGCTTGACGTTTTTTCCTATCTTCTTGAAGATTTGACTCAATCACTTGCTGCATTCTGGTAAAATAGTCTTTAACGTTGACTATCTCTCTCACCTTAGCGACTAACCCCATAGCTAGTATTTGATCGTTATCCCAACACCTAGAAAAATCCTCAAACTCAGTAACTATTTTAACAATTTCCCTTCTTTCACGCAGTGCATCCTCTCCAGCTTCGTTAAGTCTAACTAATGTTCTACGAGCAATTTCATATTTGTTAATACTGCTTGGATCTTTCTGAAGTTGTTCGCTGATATCTGCTAAAATTTTTTGGCTAACTCCTGCACTGGAAAAAAATATTAAAACATCTTTCTTGCTCTTACAAAGTTTGGGAATACGCCTTATGTGAATGAAGCCAGAGGATGCTGTTCAAAAGTAAGCACATCAATACCAAAACGCTGACGCAGAAAAAGGCGTAGAGTATGACTGGTGATTTTAGCGGCAACATG
>NZ_JACJTB010000017.1 GCF_014698475.1 Nostoc spongiaeforme FACHB-130
TTAAAACTGTTGTAATACTTACACAGTCTATGTTTTCAGCCTGAGCATCATTAAAATATAGTTACTAAAATTTACTAAACTTTATTACTCACCATAAAAATACCGGAAGAACCAAAAAGTCAAGTAAAATCTGCTGACTAACATCAAATATATGGAACACAATACAACAACAGATCCGAACTTTTTCTTAGTGTGTGGACTGGGGAATTTAGGACAATATTGTGTATCTGTGCTGAAGGAGTTTGGCGTTAAGGTTAATGCAATTGAACAGGTAAATACTCACACTTGGGAAATTACAGAATTACCAGAGTTAATCGATAAATTGGTAATTGGTGATTGTCGACAACCGAAAATATTAGAACAAGCAGGGATAAAACATTGTCGGGCAATTCTGATTGTAACAAGTGATGAGCGGGTGAATATCGCTGCGGCATTTGCGGCGCGATCGCTCAATCCTCATGTGCGTTTAGTTATCCGTTCCGCCCAAAATAATCTCAACGATTTACTCCAAGACAGTTTGGGTAACTTTATCGCCTTTGAAGCCACCCAATTACCCTCCCACAGTTTAGCTTTAGCCGCATTAGGTTGTGAAACCAGAGGATTTTTTAATTTAGACAACCATTTACTCCAAATTTTCGCAGTATCTATCCATGCTTCCCATCGCTGGAGTCATTGCTGTGTTTCGCAAATTAATACTAGCCAACGCCGCGTACTTATCCACGTCACAGCCGGTCAACCAGTACCCAAAGGTTTCTATCAATGGAAACCAGATGCAAAAGTCCTCCCCGGAGACTCTATCTTTTACATTGAAGTCAGCGAAAATCTCAAGACTTCCCCAAAACAAATGAATAGCCTTGGGCAATTTTGGCATGAAATGGTCACAGAAATATCATGGCAAAATCTCCGCCACAAATTAACGCAGTTTTGGGAAGACAGTAGTCAAACCCGCCGCGTCGCTTTCATTGGGGCATTATTGTTAGTGAGTTTATTCTTGTTAGGAACACTGCTTTTCAAATCACAGTATCCTGACCTTTCTTGGCAAGATGCGCTCAATGTGGCTTTGGTATTGAGTCTCGGCGGTTACGGTGATGTCTTTGGGGGACAGCAAAAAATATCTTTTCCCCTGACATGGTGGCTGCATTTATTCAGTATTACCACGAGTGTGACTAGTACATTGTTCGTTGGTATTCTCTACGCCTTAATGACCGAACGTGTCTTATCTGCAAGATTTCAGTTTTCTAAACGTCGTCCCCGCATCCCCAAAGCCGACCATGTAGTATTAGTGGGGATGGGAAGAGTTGGTCGGAGTGTCGCCCAGTTGTTGCAAGAACTCAAACAACCCTTGGTAGGCGTAAATACCAAAGACCTAGAAACAGGAATGTTACCCCAAATGCCTTTAGTTTTAGGAAATCTCAACCATGCTTTAACAAAAGTCAATCTTTCAACAGCAAAAAGTGTTGTGGTTGTCACCGATGATGAAGTGACAAATTTGGAAATCGCTTTAAAAGCAAGTACTGTCAACCCAAAAGCTAACTTAGTTATTCGTACCTTTGACCCTTGTTTTAGCGAAAATATCGGTCTACTACTACCCCACGCCAGAATTATGGGAGTTTACGCCTTAGCCGCCGAAGCATTTGCAGGTGCAGCATTTGGGGAAAATATTTTAAATTTATTTCGTTTGCATAACCAAACAATATTAGTTACCGAATATCAAATTGAAACTGAGGATACCCTCAATGGCAAATTAATTGCTGATATTGCCTATGGTTATCGAGTCGTGCCAATTTTTCATCTGAGAGCTAAACAGCATACACCCAAGTTTATGCCTGCCGATGATATCAAATTAATTGTAGGCGATCGCTTGGTCGTCTTAGCCACCATCGAAGGACTGCAAGCCGTCGAACGCGGAACCATCAAACCCGGACACTGCTTAGTGCGAGTCGAAAAAACAATTTCCGCAGAAGCCACATTTGAAGGCGCAGCCATAATTTCACGAGTTACTGGTTGTGATATGCACCTAGCCAGAACTTTAATGAATCAATTACCCGCCACTTTCCAACATCCCCTATACTTGCACCAAGCACATCGTTTAGTACAAGAGTTGAGTAAATGCCAAGTTTCGGCTCATATTGAGTAGCAAATAGCCCCAACGAATGGAATTCGCGGCTATAAAAACAAAGTCAGCCTACACGGACTAACCCATCAATGATTTATAACCCAATACGGTTCAGTTAAGAAAACGAAATTACAACAAAACCAGCAAATGATCACTCAACAAAAAACGAAAAAATGATTTTGGAGGGGGTTTGGGGGACGCAACCGTCCCCCAATCGGGGGCGTGGGGGAGAATCCCCCAAATCTTGCTCATTATTTGATAGGTAGAATTTGATAGGTAGAGCAGGAATTGAGAAATCAACACCCACACACCCCTAATTAAAGTTCTCTCTTCGGAATTTCCTCACGAAACTCAATCACTAATTGCATAGTTTCCACAGTTAAATCGCGCAAATCTCGATTCAGAAAAACCGCACCTTGCGGCCCAAACCAACGGTCAAAAATAGCGACATATTTGCTATCGCCATTGACAAAACCTTGCATAAACTTAATTAGAGAATAATTTACAGCGTCGAGAAACTTAGAATTATCCTCTGGAACCATGCAAGCGATACCTTCTCGTGACAAAGGTCTATCAGGTGCGATCGCAAAATTATCAGGATTCTTCGCCTTTTGCAACCATCCTTCCAACAAAATACTATCAGATGCAAAAGCATCAATTTTGCCTTCTTCTAAAGCTGTATATCCTTCTGCACGAGTCTTCAAATAAACCAACTTAGCTTGGGGTTGTACCTGTTTAATTGCTAATTCATTTGTAGTTTGTGCTAACACCCCAATTCGTTTCCCAATTAACGATTCTGGCGAACCAATATCACTACCTGATTTCACTAATAATTGCGTACCCGTCACACCATAACTCACCGAAAAATCAACCTTTTTATCTCGTTCCCAAGTAAAACTACTAGCATCACAAACAATATCAACTTCCCGGTTAACTATTTTGGGAATTCTCTGTGCAGGAGTCAAACCGACTAATTTTAATTGAATTTTTTTTCCTAATTGTTTTTCTAATTGTTGTTTGATGACATTTAACATATCTACCGAATAACCAGTTAATTTACCTTGGTCATCGGTATAAGCAAAAGGCAATGCATCTTTACTTGTACCAGCCGTTAGTACTCCTGTACGTGCAACTTTTTGCATCACAGTCTCAGCTATAGCAGTATTAGGCATAATTGCTGCCAAAGCCAAACTAATCACAGGAATAGTTATTTTAGTATATTGAGTGATTTTGATGAATCCAGATAAGTACTTTAAATCAAAACTTCTATGCACAGCACCCTCACAAAAAATCCGTTGTGATGGACAAAATACAGTAATTATCCCTGTCAAATGCAAATTAGTTGAATCTGGTAATGATTCTTTACCAGAACTTACTCAAAACGCTCAATTCTCCTACTAAATAATTTAGCCTGCGTAGGCAGGCTTTGTTCGTATAGCCCCAGACTTCCAGTCTGAGGGGGGGGTTTACTGAAGTTAAATCTTATTAGGTATTAGCACTTTCGCTTCTACTTTGACACTTTTCACACCTTTAACTTCCTTCACTAATTTTTCAGCTTTTTGTAACTCTGCATTCGATGTCGCAGTTCCTTTTATTACGACATTCCCCGCTTTAGCTTCTACCTCTAATTTATTATTTGGTAACTCGGCTTTCAGCTTTTTAGTAACTTCACTTTTTAATTCACCCTCAGACTTTGTAGTTACAGGAGTATTTTTGGTTACTGCTGTTTTCTCAGTTGTATCTTTAGCTGTTTTATCTGTAGTTTGACTAGTTTGGGAAGCGGGTTTTGCTGATGCTTGGGAAGTTGGGTTATTAGTAGAACTTTTAGCAGCATCTTGATGACTTTCTTGACAACCAACAGCACCAACTAACAAAATGCTACTGATGATCAACGGAAATAACTTTTTCATATCTGTCTCCAAATTGAATACTTGCAACGGTCAATAGAGATAGATGCTATTCTGAAGAGAAAACTTAACAACAATCTAATAGGCTATAGCAAGTTGACAGCTATTAAGCAATATAGATGCCTAAGATATTTTCTCGACTGGTATCCTAAGCAATTTGATAACGGTTTTACGATGTTATCAAACTAATTAGATATTTGCCTATATTTTGTCAAAAATTTATATTTTCCTAGAATAAATTACTAGTTGTTTTTGATACATATATATAGAAAATAATATTTTTATTCCTACATAAAACCTACTTCTTTCTAGCCAAGCAAGATTTATCAGAAGTAGAATAAACCAGATGCAAGATGTTCGGTTAATCTGAATCCACATATTGCAGAAAACTGATAAATTCAATATATTGCAGCGACAACATAAATCATACTATGAGTAATCTTTCCCCTCGCCAGCCAGAAAATTTTATGCCAGAAGATATTAATGAAAATCATTTTTGGCAATATCTACAATCTCTCAATCGAGATACAGTTGTCCAATTATCTAAACCAGATTCCCCAGAAGTATTACATTTAATTCAACAGACAATTGTGGCAATATTAGGCAATTTGCCCCACGACAGATTTAATACTATGATTACTACTAGCCGCGAAGAATTAGGTAGGTTATTAGGTTCAGCTATGGTAGACGGCTATTTTTTACGTAATGCCGAACAAAGACTGCAAATAGAAAAAACTTTTCATTTAGCAGATGAAAAATCTACAAATCCTGAATAATTTTCCTGCTGATTAATGTTCAAAATTTCATCAATTAAAACCCTCCAAATATCTGGAGGGTTATTTTTATCAATTTACCGACAACCCAAAGACTCTCGCGTATCTACACCTGTTTTAGAATTGACACCACTAGCTTTAACACAGAGTTTTTTCACCTGCGGCCCATCTAACACGGCATTCGTAAAATCTGCACCTGTAATCTCAACATTATCAAAGGTCGATCGCAGCATCATCGCATCTGTCAAAATTGCATCTGTCAAATCAGCATTTTTGAACCTAGTTAAGTAAGCTATACCATTACTAAAATCTACACCATGCAGATTTACACCTTCTAGGATAGTGCCGTTAAACACACCGCCGCGTAAGTCAGCATTGCTAAAGTTAGCATTCTCCAAATCAACGTTGGTAAACTCACTACCCACTAAACTTTGACCAGAATAATCCTTTGCTATCACTTCATCCCCAGCCGAACGGGTAATACTCGAAGAACTAGCAGCCTCCGCCGATAAGGGGAATAACAATAAAGCCATTGCTAAAACAACACTCGCCAATATGCGCCAATTTTTCATAACTTATTCTTAACAAAACTCAATACTCCTACAAATAACATTACTAGGTTAAAGTCTGAAGGGTGAAGTATGAAGTCGGAAATTTTATACTTCAGACTTCAGGCTTCATCCTTGACTTAGGATATATAGCAGTTGAAGAGCATAACTACCTGTGGCTAATCAAGAAAACATCGCCGCATCCTTGGCGCGAACTCCTTTATATCAACTGGGTGTAGAACTTAAAGCCCGCTTTACCAGCTTTGGTGGTTGGGAAATGCCTGTACAATACAGCAGTATTACCAGCGAACATGAAGCTGTAAGAAATGCTGCGGGGATGTTTGATATCTCCCACATGGGCAAATTCACCTTGGAAGGTAAAAAAGTCATTGACCAACTCCAGGGTTTAGTCCCTTCTGACTTGAGTCGCTTACAAGCGGGGCAAGCGCAATATACAGTATTGTTAAATGCCCAAGGGGGAATCATTGACGATATTATTGTTTATTATCAAAGTGAAGAGAAAGTAGCGATCGTTGTTAATGCAGCAACCACAGCCAAAGATAAAACCTGGCTATTGCAAAACCTCAACTTAGATGAAATTCAATTTCAAGACCTCTCACCCGAAAAAGTCTTAATTGCCTTGCAAGGGCCACAAGCTGAAAAATATCTCCAGCCATTTGTAGACCAAGACTTACAACCAATTAAAGCCTTTGGTCATTTACAAGCAAATATACTCGGTCAACCCGCCTTCGTCGCCCGAACAGGTTACACCGGCGAAGATGGCTTTGAAATCATGGTAGACCCAGAAGTAGGCATAGAACTATGGCGTAATTTATACAACGCTGGTGTTGTTCCTTGTGGACTAGGTGCAAGAGATACCTTACGACTCGAAGCCGCAATGGCACTTTACGGCCAAGACATCGACGATACAACCACACCCTTAGAAGCTGGTCTAGGCTGGTTAGTTCACATCGATACCAAAGGCGACTTTATTGGTCGGTCAGTCTTAGAACAGCAAAAAGCCAACGGAGTACAACGCCGACTCATAGGTTTACAAATGCAAGGACGTAACATCGCCCGTCACGGCTACCAAGTTTTATCCGCAGGTCAAGTTGTAGGAGAAGTTACCAGTGGTACGATATCTCCCACACTGGGTTATCCTGTTGCTTTGGCATATATTCCCAGCAAACTAGCAAAGGTTGGTCAACAGTTAGAAGTGGAAATTCGCGGTAAAGCCTACCCCACAGTAGTAGTCAAACGCCCCTTTTATCGGTCAAAAACTAAGAAATGAAGTATAAAGGCTGACATTTCAGACTTCAGACTTCATCCTTCGCTGCTTTTTGAGGAATAATGTGTTGTGAACTACTCAAGCTACAGTAAACCTGATTATTAAATATGACCAGCATTACTGTGAGAACAATAATTTTAGTGATAATTGGAGGGTAAGTAATATGTCTCAATATCCTGATGATTTAAAATACCAGGATAGCCATGAATACGTACGGCTAGATGGTGATATTGCTACCATTGGCATCACGGAATTTGCCGTCAGAGAATTAGGTGAAATCGTATTTGTAGAACTGCCAGAGATTGGTAAAAATTTTGCCAAAGGTGATGAATTAGGCACAATCGAATCAGTCAAAGCTGTTGGAGAATTGTATTCACCCGTAACAGGTACAGTGGTAGAAAGTAATAACGCTTTGATTGATGATCCCGAACTACTGAACGATGATCCATACGGCGAAGGCTGGTTACTGAAAATACGTGTTGATGATCCCAGTGAACTAGATAATGCCTTAACTGCAAGCCAGTACAGCGCATTGGTAGAAGGTGCTGAAGAAGTATGAAGTATAAAGTATGAAGTATAAATTCCATACTTCGTACTTTTCCTTGAATGTCAACTTGTTAAAAGTATTTTTTATTGCAAAATATTAAATAGTTGCGTCCGGAGTTCGATTTGTGGTATACCATGCCCCTCAAACCAAGTCTACCTTTCCTGAAAATACAGCGTACTCTAATTTTATAGAACGACATATAGGCCCTAACACCCATGACATTCAGCAAATGTTGGAAGTTCTGGGTTTTGCCAGCCTAGACGACCTCATCGATCGCACAGTACCACAAGCCATCCGATCGCAGCAAACACTACAATTACCCGACGCACAAAGTGAATACGCCGCCCTAGCAAAGTTAAAAAATATTGCGGCTAAAAATCAAGTGTGTCGTTCATACATCGGTATGGGATATTACGACTGCGTTACCCCGCCTGTAATTGGTCGTAATATCTTAGAAAATCCTGGTTGGTACACTGCATACACACCCTATCAGCCAGAAATTGCCCAAGGGCGGTTAGAAGCACTGCTTAATTTCCAAACCATGATTATTGACTTAACAGGTTTGGAAATTGCCAACGCTTCCTTACTCGATGAAGCCACCGCCGCCGCCGAAGCCATGAGTCTGAGTTATGGTGTCAGCAAAACCAAAGCCCATAACTATTTTGTTTCCCGTGAATGTCATCCCCAAACTATCGATGTGCTGCAAACACGGGCGAAACCTCTAGGAATTAACATTATTATCGGCGACCATCAAACCTTTGATTTTGCAGAACCGATTTTTGGCGCAGTGTTGCAATATCCAGCCACCGATGGCACAATTTACGACTATCGCGCCTTCGTAGACAAAGCCCATGCAGTCGGGGCGTTAGTTACCGTCGCCGCCGACCCCCTCAGCTTAACTTTACTCACCCCACCCGGTGAATTTGGCGCTGATATTGCCGTAGGTAGCACTCAACGCTTTGGTATTCCCTTGGGGTTTGGCGGCCCTCATGCAGCTTACTTTGCCACCAAAGAAGAGTATAAACGCCAAGTTCCCGGTCGCATTGTTGGGTTATCTAGAGATGTTAACGGTAAGCCAGCATTACGTTTAGCATTGCAAACCCGCGAACAACACATCCGGCGGGAAAAAGCCACCAGTAATATTTGTACCGCCCAGGTATTATTAGCTGTAATGGCGGGTATGTACGCCGTGTATCACGGGCCAGAGGGACTGAAGAATATTGCCGAAAATATTCACCAGTTAACTGTAATTTTGGCAGCAGGCTTAAAGCGTCTGGGTTACAAAATTAGTTCAGAAAATGTCTTTGATACGTTAAGAGTAGAGTTAGGTACACAAAACCTCGAAACTATTCTTGCAGGTTGCCAAGGTAGAAATATCAACTTACGAATTTTTGATGAGACTGCTGTTGGTATATCTTTAGATGAGACAACTACAGCAGAAGATTTAATCGACCTGTGGCAGATTTTCGCACTTAAAGATGAATTATCTTTCACCATAGAAGAATTAACAAATTCCACTACCGATATTTTGCCACGCCGTCAAAGCAGCTACCTCACCCATCCCGTATTTAACCGCTATCACTCAGAAACAGAGTTGTTGCGTTATCTGCACAAACTAGAAACCAAGGATTTATCCCTAACAACATCGATGATTCCTTTGGGTTCTTGTACCATGAAACTAAACGCAACCGCCGAAATGATTCCGGTGAGTTGGGAGGAATTTGGCAAGATACACCCCTTTGCACCACCATCACAAACACGCGGTTATCAAATTCTTTTTCAGCAACTTGAGGCTTGGTTAGCGGAAATTACTGGGTTTGCGGGAATTTCTCTACAACCAAATGCCGGTTCCCAAGGAGAATACGCCGGACTGTTAGTCATTCACGAATATCATGCAAGTCGCGGCGAAGCACACCGCAACATCTGTTTAATTCCCACCTCCGCACATGGAACCAACCCAGCCAGTGCGGTGATGTGTGGGATGAAGGTTGTGCCGGTTGCCTGTGATGCTGACGGTAATATTGATGTAGTAGACCTCAAAGCCAAAGCCGAAAAGCACAGTAGTGAACTGGCGGCGTTGATGGTGACATATCCTTCAACTCACGGCGTATTTGAGGAAGCCATTCAAGAAATTTGTCAAGTTATACACCGTCACGGTGGACAAGTATATATGGATGGCGCAAACATGAACGCCCAAGTCGGGTTGTGTCGTCCCGGCGATATTGGTGCAGATGTTTGTCACTTGAATTTGCACAAAACCTTCTGTATTCCTCACGGTGGCGGCGGCCCTGGTATGGGGCCAATTGGTGTAGCTTCCCATCTCGTACCCTTCCTCCCCGGACACGCCGTAGTTCCCATCAATAAACCCACTCCCCACTCCCCATTCCCCACTCCCCATTCAACAGGCGCAGTCGCCGCCGCACCTTGGGGTAGTGCCAGCATCTTAGTCATTTCTTGGATGTATATTGCCATGATGGGGGCGGCTGGTTTGACAGAAGCTACGAAAGTGGCAATTCTCAATGCCAACTACATTGCCAAGCGACTAGAAAACTACTATCCAGTGTTGTACAAAGGCAAAAATAACTTAGTTGCCCATGAGTGTATTTTAGATTTGCGATCGCTCAAAAAATCCGCCAACATCGATATCGATGATGTTGCTAAACGATTAATGGACTATGGTTTCCATGCGCCGACAGTCTCCTGGCCTGTGGCGGGAACTATCATGGTGGAACCCACAGAAAGCGAATCAAAAGCAGAATTAGACCGTTTTTGTGATGCTTTGATTGCTATTCGTCAAGAAATCGCCGAAATTGAATCCGGCAAAATGGATATTGAAGATAATCCCCTCAAGAACGCACCCCACACCGCCGAAAGTCTCATCGCTGGCGAATGGACTCATCCCTATTCCCGCGAACAAGCCGCTTACCCTGCACCTTGGACAAGGGAAGCAAAATTCTGGCCTAATGTCGGTCGTATTGATGCTGCTTTTGGTGACAAAAACTTTGTCTGTTCTTGTTTACCAATGGAGGCCTACGCACAATAAATAATTACGCACAATAAATAATAATGTAAGAGGCTGTGCTGAATTTTAGATTTTGAATTTTAGATTTTAGATTCAGTCCAAAATCTAAAATCCAAAATCCACAATTTCTGGACACCTCAACCAAGGTGCCACTCTACCATGATTGACAGTCTAATTCATGCTTATACCCCGCTTTTCCTGTGGGTTGGGATAGGACTAATAGGTTCTCGGTTAACTCCAGATAGTTTCCTCAAGTGGCTTGGTAATGGCCTGTACTGGGTGGGAGTGCCATTGCAAATTTTTGTTTTGGCACGTCATACTGACTTATCTCACGGCCTCCTCATCCCTGGAGTCGCAGTAGGAGTACTATTGCTGAGTTTAGTTTTAGCGTTGTTGATTTGGCAAGCTATACAGTGGTTCCGATATCATCAACAGCCACCCCCAGACTCAGCAGTAGATATCCCATTAATGCAAGCCAGCTTAGGCAGTTTTATTCTCGCTACCATTTTAGGGAATACTGGTTTTGTTGGACTTACCCTCACCCAAGTCCTTACTAGTCCAGCCAACAACGACTGGGCAGTATTATTCAGCGTTACCAACAACGTCATCGGCACTTATGGTATTGCGGTCTTAATTGCCAGCTATTTTGGTAAAAGCACAATCAATCAGCACTGGTGGACTCAGCTACGCGACTTAATTACAGTCCCTAGCTTGTGGACATTTTTTCTGGGCTTGAGTACTCAAGTTATCCAATTACCAGCAGTTGTTGAGTCAGGATTAGAACAAGCTGTTTGGGTAGTCATCGCCTTGGCTTTGTTACTCGTCGGTCTGCGTTTAGGTACAATTACAGGCTGGAAAAGTATTAAAATTGCTTCTATTGCCAGCGTCCTGAAAGTCTTTATTGTACCTGTATTAGTGGGATTGAGCGCCACCTTTTTTGGTGTAACTGGTGAACAACGTTTAGTACTAGTGTTAATGTCCGGTACACCTACTGGTCTTTCTGTATTAATTTTGGCAGAAGTTTATGATTTAGATCGCAACTTATTAGCCAGCAGTATTGCCTTGACATTTATCGGCTTATTTATAGCACTGCCTTTGTGGCTTTTGTGGTTTAGTTGATTTTGATAACCGCTTTAATAATTTTTGATACAACTTCTATTTGAGTAATCAATCTTAGGACACTATAATGTATCGGCAAAACAAGGGTTGGCAACAACAACGCTTAACCATGTTTTAGCTTACTGTTTGCTTGACTGCCTAGAGTATTTCATGGAAACAAATGATGATTATTGGCGATCGCATCCAAATCGGTATAGTTTATTCATTAGAATGTTTATTGACATAATATTATGGTGTTCAAAAATAATTGCATGGCAAAGAAAGCCCTAGCAATGATTATTTAGGCTAAATGTTCACAAAAAAAGGAATTATATTATATTTCTATGATTATCGAGAATCATCCTAAAAATTCTCAGAGTCAACTAGTAACTCGCCATGCGAAAAATTTTTTATCTGGGATATTTATATCTTTACCCCTAACATCGGCATTACCAGCAGCAGCTTTGCAAGTGCAGTTATCTCCGAGTAATCCCCAGTTGGGAGACACCCTGTCGGTAATGATTGATGTCACCCAAGAAAATAGTCAGCAACCAACAGTAGTAGTAGGCGAAAAAACTTACCCGGCCTTTGCCGTTGCGCCCAACAAATATCGAGCCTTCATCCCCACCACTCCCCTAGAAACAGCAGGAAATCGAACCTTAAAAATTGCTGGAGATGGTCAAATTAAGAATTTAACAGTCCAATTGCGATCGCGCAAATTTCCCATACAGCGCATCACCCTTCCACCAGGGAAATCTGCCGATGGAGCCACCGAACATGAACTCAAGCGTGTCGCAGCCTTCAAAGCCTTGCAAACCCCTGAAAAATATTGGAACGGCAAATTCCTCGCACCCAGTAAAGCCCGGATTAGTACAATCTATGGCGTACGTCGTTACTATAATGGTAAATTTGCAAAAGATTACTATCATCGGGGTGTAGACTACGCCGGAGCCGCAGGATCACCTGTAACCGCCCCAGCATCTGGGCGAGTTGCTTTAGTGGGTACAGTTTCACAAGGCTTCCGAGTTCATGGCAATGTAGTCGGGATTGATCACGGTCAAGGAGTAACCAGTATATTTTTACATTTAAGTCGCATTAACGTTAAGGAAGGCGACTTTGTGAAAGCTGGTCAATTAATTGGCGCAGTGGGTTCAACAGGCGCTTCTACAGGGCCGCACTTGCACTGGGGTTTGTATGTCAATGGCCAATCTGTTGACCCCGTACCCTGGCGAACACAGATTTTTCAATAAAAAATGTTAACTAATAACCTGTGTGCATAATTTGTAGATTATGCACCGATAATTGGGCAAGATAAATTGGATTTGTACCGTCCTTACCTTACTTGGGTGGCTTAAACAAGATGAGCGTTATGAGTATTGAAAAAATTGTGGAACAAGCTCTTCAGGATGGTTATCTCACCCCAGCTATGGAAGCAGAAGTTGGGCGAATTTGTGATAACGCATCGGAACTCTCGATAGAAGAGTATATGGCCCTGGATCGATTAATGGGAGCTTTATTGACAGGTGAGGTAGTGGCGGTACCTCGCAAACAATTTATCAACGTTATGGAAGAATTGGTATTAACAGAAGCGATCGCCCGTGTCGCCGAGATTGAAGCTACCAGCGAAAGTTCTCTTGATGTGGGTGATATCGCTGCCTATGCCCTCAACCGCCTGCCACCTTTATATGCCACTACAGAAGAAGGTGCTAACTACCAACGTCAACGCGCTAGGGCAGAATTACAAGAGTTGATTTCTCAACAAGTCAACGAAGCGATCAGCCGTAACCTCGACCAACCCAACGTCGGAGATAACAGAACACCCTTTTTGGCGAAAAACGCTGGCACTGAAGTTCTTCGTCAAGTTAGTACCTTACTCCAGGTCTACGCCCCTAGCTTCGAGCAGAAATAAATTTTGGTCAATAGTCAATGGTTGATGGTCAGGATGTTTTGACGCTGAACTCTTGACTATGGACTCTTGACTCTTGACTAATCACGCACTGTTACCAATGTGCCGACTTTAACTTGGTCATACAACAAACGTACATCAGAATTACGCATTCTCAAGCAACCGTGAGAAATGGCAGTTCCTAACAAGTGAATATCTGGTGTGCCATGAAACCCAATTTCATTGCGTCCATCTGTCCAAAACCCAATCCAACGCTCACCTAAAGGACTATCACTACCGGGAGGAAACACTTTACCAGTAATGGGGTGTCGCCAAATCGGGTCATGCTGCATATTCATAATTTGGAAAGAACCCGTAGGTGTTTCCCAGCCTTTTTTCCCTATAGCAATTGGGTAACTGGCTATAACCAAATCTCCTTGATAAACATAAGTGCGGCGATCGCTTAAATCAACCACCACTTGCATTTTCATCCCCCCCAGTTTACTAGCAGTTTTTTGTTGAGTGGAAAACTGGGTAAAAAATGATTTGGGTTGAGTATCAGTATTCCGATTTTCTTTTGGTGCTGACTCAGCGCCAACAAATCGACTGTCATTAGGTATATCAGTATCCCTAGCTACATTTTGGCTGACTGTACCTGACTTACGATCAGAATTCTGTTGCGAGTCCTGCCCAGTTGTAGAAGCACCAAAGGCTGTTTCTCCTATACTCCCTGGAAACTTCCGATTAGGGGCAGAATTATCCGACTGTTGTTGTGTTGTCGTCACTCGCCAATGGACAGCTAAAGACAAGATGGCTGCGCCAAAACAGAGAAACATTGCTACACGCGTTATAGATTCATTTCTTATCATTGCGATCGCCTATTATTTATCCCTGACAGATCCATCTCTTGGAATAATTGAATGCGCTCATCATCCAATTATCAATAATTCATAAATACTTATCTGTTTCCTTATATATTCGCCAATCTTTCTGGGCAAACTTAACTTAAGCAAATATCCCAGCAAATAAAACTTTTGGAGAGAAACCTTGATTCCTGTAAAGACCGAACGAAGGTTTCCTCCGTTCAGGCTTTTGTCTAGAACTCTCCAAGTACGGTATTCAATTATTAATGGTGTGGGTGGGAGATAATTCATGTTTGAAAAACTATTGTTAGCAATCACAATCACATTTTCCATTAACTTCTTTCTTCAAGTTCGGATCACAAATCCAGCGAACACTGATGCTCTTTATCAGGAACATCCAGAAAAAACTACAATTCTGGTAACTAGACCAAATAAATAACATGAGTTTTCCAGGATGCCAGCAGAAATTCATAATGTCTGACTCATAATTAATAATTATGAATTTCTGCGAGCTTCATCATCTCCGGCAACAATCACCAAAAACAAGATTCTACTCTACCCTTAGTGAAGTTACCACAATCTTTAAAACAGTCTAACGACTTCTTCAAACTCAATTCAGTATTCAAAGTAGAAGCTCATAAATTTAGCTATTCGTCTGTCAACAGATTTAGATTTTTGCCGTGAGGGTGAGGAGATAGAGAACAGGTAATAACTGATGGGAGACATAACAATAAAAATGAAATTTGTCAAGCGTAAATAGTCAGTTGCTATCAGCCACACAATTATCGGTAAAACGCCTATGAGTATAAATGTGGCATAATTTCGACGGCAAACCCAACTTTTACACTAAAAACTAGAATTCAGCACCATTGTTGTAACCAGGAGCCTCGCCGAAATTCGAGACTTTCATGTTCCAGTCGTTAATCCGGCACTTAAATCAGGAACATACTGTCATTTAATAGGTCTAATAGTAAGGGATGATTTAAAGCGAATACGATCTATGAGTCAATCGATTGCTGTATCCTGGTCAACGGTTGATGCGAAATATTCAGAAGCATCGGTGCAAGTTGACAAGCTCTCAAACCACGATTTAATTTTGCGCTGTCAAGCGGGATTGCGTCCAGATCGTGCTGCGTTCGCAGAACTCCTGCGTCGCTATCAAACCCAAGTAGATAGGGTTTTATACCACCTAGCGCCTGATTGGCCAGATAGAGCCGACTTGGCTCAAGAAGTGTGGATTCGAGTGTATCGGAACATTAACCGATTACAAGAACCTGCTAAGTTTCGCGGCTGGTTAAGCCGGATTGCTACTAACTTGTTTTACGACGAATTGCGTAAACGCAAGCGGGTTGTGAGTCCATTGTCCCTAGATGCTCCCCGTGCGGTTGATGATGGCGAAATGGATTGGGAAATTGCTGGTGATACTCCAGGGCCAGAAGAGGAGTTGACCACCAGAGAATTTTATGAGCAACTGCGAGAAGCGATCGCTGACTTACCAGAAGTTTTTCGGACTACAATCGTCTTAAGAGAAATTGAAGGCATGGCTTATGAAGAAATCGCCGAAATCACAGGGGTTTCTTTGGGTACGGTAAAATCAAGAATAGCTAGAGCCAGATCCAGACTGCAAGCGCAATTGCAAAATTATCTAGATACCTAAATTACAATCTCTTTCCTTTGTTGAATGCGATAATTTAAACATTGATTAAGAATTGTGAGGAATCAAAACATCTGCTGCTGCCGTCAGGAAAAATCAGGAATTGATCAATGAATTTCTGAGAATTACTAGCTTGCTTTACCCGTGTATGGATTAGTAATAATGTTAAGATGACTACTGATTCTCAGTTTAACGACCGTTCCCACTCACAACTTACTGGAGATTTGTCAGCAGGGATGGATCAACATACCAATGAATCAACGGGTACTACAGATATGGTGAAGCGCGATCGCTTCGAGTTATTGAGTGCATACCTCGATGGTGAGGTAACAGCTACAGAACGCAGGCAAGTAGAAGAATGGTTGGCTAATGATGCCTCTGTTCAATGCCTGTACGCTAGATTATTAAAACTGCGGCAAGGTTTACGGACTTTACCAGTTCCAGACACCGCACAATCACCAGAAGTCACAGCCCAAAAAGTCTTCTCTCGGTTGAGTCGTCGCTCACGCCTAGCTTGGACATTTGGTGGTGCGGCTGTTGCAGCTTGTTTTATTAGTGTAGTTTCGGGTTTGCTACCTGGAAGTGAATCTAGGACACCGCAACTGGCACAAAAACCCCCAGCAGAAATAGAATCTCTATCAGCCGCTAAAACATCTACTACCACCACAGCACCCCTGATGGTGGCGATAAATAATCCGGTGATTGAAATTCCTAAAGCAGCAGTCACCACGCCAGAAGAAACTATTGATTTCAAACAGCCTGGACTAAACAAAATCCAGCCAGACTTGAATTAATCTCAAGCCAAATAATTTTGGACTTGAGATTCTTTTCATGAATAAATTCAGGAGCTTCAGAGCTGTTTAATTATTGGCTCTTGAATTTTCAATCCAAAATCCAAAATTTAAAATCTAAAATTCAGTGAGTGCTAAACCACAACCACTCCACCAGCCATCAGCCAAAAAAGTGCCGTTGAACTGGTGAACAAGTTCTAAACTCATTACATAAACCCAAGCCCAACCCAGAATTTCGCCTTGGGGTGTGTACACTTCAACTCTTTGGCGATTGTAAAGATTGTCTGAGGTTGGTCTATCGGGTTGGTAATCTTCGAGATAATCTAGAGCTTGTAAAACCTGTGGGTCAGTGAAAGAAAGTAAATAGCCGTGGACTTGATTTTGTCCCGATGTCATTCCTGGGTAGCCCATAGGCAAAGCAAACAGCTTGCCTAACACGACTGCCCTTTTGGTATTTATTGCCTTTGCTGCACAATATTTTTGATAATTAGCTTCACCGGGTTTCAGTGTACCGTAAACAAAAACCCTCAGTTCTTCAGAAGATTTGTCATTTGTCATTTGTCCTTGGTTATTAGTAAGGTTATGAGATAAATTGACGTTGGTAATAGACTTTTTAACGATGAGCCTTATTTCTGGTAAGTTCAATCCTAATTTTGCCGCCAAAATCAGGAATAGGGGCGGCGGGTTTAGTAACAAAGACTTGGACTTGTGTGACGCGATCGCTCTGTTGCAAAATAGAGTCAGCGATTGCACCTGCTAACTTTTCCAGTAAAGCAAATTTAGATGTTTTAACTAAATTTTGAATAGTGCTAATTACACTGCGATAATCAAGAGTATCTGCGATCGCATCAGTTTCAGCAGCTTGGGCAAGATCCAACCACAATTTAATATCCACCTCAAACCATTGCCCTAAAACTTGCTCTTCTGGCAAATATCCAGTGTAGCCATAGCAGCGAATTTCCGTTAAATGAATACAGTCCATAGTGTTCCAGATAAATTTGCCATCCAAAATTTAACAAACAAAGGACTTAGACACCAAAATTTTTTGTGGGGATTGGGTGTAGGGATGAAAGGGTATAGTCCCTGTTGCCTTTAAAATTGAATATTGTCTGATAGCTACCTTGGATTTGATGCTGGTCGCCTATAAAAATGTTAATCAACTTTGGGCTTTTGTCTTAACGGAGACATTAAAGCGACTGGGTTTAACTTGTGCGGTAATTTGTCCTGGTTCTCGTTCTACACCTTTAACAGTTGCCTTTGCTCAACAAGTACCAGATATTGAGGCTATATCTATTCTCGATGAACGTTCTGCGGCTTTCTTTGCCTTGGGAGTAGCTAAAGCCACCAAACGACCAGTAGCACTGGTTTGTACTTCTGGTACAGCAGGGGCAAACTTTTATCCAGCCGTAATAGAAGCAAAAGAAAGCCGCGTACCACTTTTAGTCTTAACAACTGATAGACCACCAGAACTGCGAGATTGTCACTCTGGTCAAACCATCGACCAAGTGAAATTATATGGTAGTTATCCCAACTGGCAAACTGAGTTAGCCCTGCCTTCTGCAAATATGGAAATGCTGGCTTATTTGCGGCAAATGGTAATTTATGCCTGGGAGAGAATGCAAATATCAACTCCAGGGGTGGTACATTTAAATATTCCCTTCCGTGACCCCCTTGCGCCAGTTCCAGATGGTACTGACTTTCAGTTTGACCCAGAAGAATTCTTCACAGCCGTCACCAACACTATTTCCACCCCCTACTCCCTACTTCCTACTCCCCCAGCATGGCAAAATTGCGATCGCGGTGTAATTATTGCCGGAGTTGCCCAACCACAAAATCCTGAAAATTATTGTAGAGCGATCGCTAAACTTTCCCAAACGCTGCAATGGCCTGTTCTGGCTGAGGGACTCTCGCCACTAAGAAATTACGCCGACCTCAACCCCTATTTAATTTCCACCTACGACCTGATTTTACGTAATCAGCAATTAGCCAAGCAGTTAGCACCCGAAATGGTCATTCAGGTGGGAGATATGCCTACCAGTAAAGAACTGCGGACTTGGTTAAATGCAACACAACCCCAACGCTGGGTAATTGACCCCAGCAACCAAAACCTTGACCCCCTCCACGGCAAAACTACACATTTACGAATCAGTGTAGATACTTTAGATATCAGGGGAAGTGACGATCAAAATTCGCCATCGGAATATCTGCAAAATTGGTGTATTGCAGAAGCAAAAGTCAGGGCTGCCGTTGACCAGACTCTGACAAAAATGGAAGATTTATTTGAAGGGAAAGCAGCTTGGTTATTGTCTCAAATATTACCCCCAGAAACGCCGTTCTTTATTGCCAATAGTATGCCTGTGCGAGATGTGGAGTATTTTTGGCGACCGAATAATTTAAGAGTGCGGACATATTTTAACCGTGGCGCGAATGGGATTGATGGCACATTATCCACCGCTTTAGGAATTGCCCATCGTCAACAAAGCAGCGTGATGTTGACAGGAGATTTAGCATTATTACATGACACCAATGGTTTTTTAATCCGCAATAAATTTGTCGGTCATCTCACAATTGTTTTAATTAATAACAACGGTGGTGGGATTTTTGAAATGTTACCTATCGCCAAATTCGACCCACCCTTTGAAGAATTTTTCGGCACACCCCAAGATATTGATTTTGCTCAATTGTGCGCTACATACGGTGTGCAGCATGAATTAATTACTTCTTGGGAAGAGTTACAGGGAAAACTCAACCCATTACCAACTCAAGGAATCAGAGTTTTAGAGTTGCAGACAAATCGGAAAGCTGATGCTAAATGGCGACAGGAAAATTTAGGAAAATTTGGGCATTGCTGATTAGTGAGATGTTTTTTGTTTCGCGCAAAGGCTCAAAAAATCAATAGTTAAACTAGTACAGGTCAGCGTAAATAAACAGACAGAAAAAGTTGCTAAAACGCTTGTAGTATAAATATTCTTTTTTCCTTTTGACTTTTGCCTTGTTTTACTAGCCTCTTTTTCCCCCTGATCCTTTGCCTACACAGTGATAGTAAATCTTTTTATTTGAAAGTACTTTAGCGATCACTTCTCAGTCCGCGATAAAATTCTCAAGCACGATAGCGCAATTCATTCTCATGCAAGTTAACTGGCAATCTGTCAAAACCTACGAAGATATCCTGTATCACAAAACCGATGGTATTGCAAAAATCACCATCAACCGTCCCCACAAACGCAACGCTTTCCGCCCAAAGACAGTCTTTGAACTCTACGATGCCTTTTGTGATGCCCGTGAAGATACAAGTATTGGGGTAGTTCTCTTTACTGGGTCTGGCCCCCACACTGATGGCAAGTACGCTTTTTGTGCTGGTGGTGATCAAAGTGTGCGCGGACAGGCGGGTTATGTTGATGATGCGGGGATTCCTCGCTTGAATGTGCTGGATTTACAGCGATTGATTCGTTCGATGCCAAAAGTAGTCATTGCTTTAGTCGCGGGATATGCGATCGGTGGTGGGCATGTTTTACATTTGATTTGCGACCTTACCATTGCGGCTGATAACGCTATTTTTGGTCAAACTGGCCCCAAAGTCGGCAGTTTTGACGGTGGTTTTGGGGCTAGTTATCTCGCCCGCATTGTGGGACAGAAAAAAGCGCGAGAAATTTGGTTTCTCTGTCGGCAATATGATGCTCAACAAGCCCTGGATATGGGTTTAATTAACTGTATTGTGCCTGTAGAAGAATTAGAAAATGAAGGTGTTCAATGGGCGCAAGAAATTTTACAAAAAAGCCCAATTGCCATTCGCTGTCTGAAAGCTGCATTTAACGCCGATTGTGATGGACAAGCAGGTTTACAAGAACTGGCGGGGAATGCAACTTTACTTTATTACATGACTGAAGAAGGTGCAGAAGGTAAGCAAGCATTTTTAGAAAAGCGATCGCCTAATTTTCGCTCTTTTCCTTGGCTACCTTAAAATGGCAAAAATCGCACCTCCAGATATACCACAATTGGTATCAGGTGCGATTTTTCCAGATGTCAAAGTTTACAGCACTAGCAATTTTCAAGAGAAATATTTTTTTAATGTCTATAAACTGAGTTTAATAAGAAATAGTTGCTAAATTAGCACTTACTGCTTTAGCCTCAGTTTCTTCAGGAATTAAATTAGCTATTTCTTCCATAGGCACAACTGTTATATTGTCTGCCACAGAAACTAGAGAATGGACACCATCTAAAACTGGTGTTCCATCTGGCAAACTCCAAGAGTCTTCTAAAGTTTCCCAAGAAGGAGCAAAAGGTGGGATCGCTAACGAGCAAGCTTTCCAACTGGCTTGCACATGCGCTCCCAACTGTTGACAAGTTCCGCCACGGCGACCTTCTGGTTTGTAATGACGACAATATCTACAGGCAGATGTCAAAAATTTTATCGGTTTCATTTGAGTTCATCTTTCGTGCTGTTCAGGGCTGCTTGATATGTTTATATTTTGCGCCTAGATATAAATACGTAATATTGCCAACAAATGATTATTTACTCTAGGTTCTAGCGATCCCAACAGAAAAATAAACTTCAGGATGTTTTTAGAATCTTGTTATATTTGTAAATGATTGGTAAAGTATCTACCTACTAATTTTGAGCTAAAAATAGCTAGGGATCAAGGTTAAAACTAAAAGTTTAGATTTAAGCTGAGTTTAACTTTAATTTTTTATCTAAGTTATATATAGCTAATTAACGATAAAATCGTGTATTTAATTTAGCCATTAAACTTGAAACTTACATAGTTATTACTGAGATACCATCAGGAAAAATTGCTAGATTGAGAAATACTATTTACTCAATCAAGTCCTCAGTTACGTTAAAAATGAAAATTTTGATGTGTCAATAAGTACTCAGAAAGGAGATAAGCAAAGAAAAATTGAATATGGACATTACCTAAAATCCTGGTAAAAATTTTGAGTTAAACCAAAAATCTATATGACAACCACATCCGTTTAGCATCTGAGGTAGAAGTTAATCAGACTTGCTTTTTAAACCTAATTTTTGGCAAAAAAAATCAGCAAAAGGATAGATTTCTCCTAGTGCAGCACAGCTAAGTCTTCTTGATAAACGACTTGTTTTGTCATTCAAGTTGAAGGCTATCAGCCAAATCTTGATTTTTAGGAGAAAATTTAAGCTCTCAACCCAGTTAATAATTTCTAACTGTTTATGGAAAAGCAAGAAATTAACTCTAGATTTCTTAAGTATTTTCCAGGAGACCTATAGAGAATATGAAATTTACAAAAGCTTTGCGGTTTTTTCTGTAAAAATATCAACTTTATTAAATATTGTTTACATATTCAGGAGTAAGGTAGGTTTTGAAACTGCTTAGATGCACAGATAGCGCAAACTTGCCAGCGATGGAGTTCGCCTGGAGGTGTGGGAGATTGACATTGGGGACACAGAGGTAAATTATGCGATCGCATTTGCATTTTTTTCGCCCATTCCCCAAAAGCTGTTTGAGGAGTTTCCTGTGCAGGTGCAGCATCAATTTGAACAGCACCCGCCTTTCCCAGATAACTAGGATGTTCTTGGGGTAAATTTGTGGTTAGTTGGGGTTTGGCTGATGAATTTTGCCAGCCAGCCGTAGAGAAGCGAATATCAACCAACGGCGCAGGTAACTTTGGATTTAAATTTAAAAGAATAATTTGGCGTTTGAAAGCGAGATTTTGCGCCCAAGCAGCACTGGAAGTTGCCACACGCAAAACATCTCGCTGAATCATGATTGGTTGGGTATGTTTAGCGGCTACTGCACCTACCACCTCTGCCCAAAAATGCAGCACTTTTTGAAATGGTTGTTCTTGCCATCTGGCTTGCTGTTCTAAACAGCCTAAAATATCATTGACTGATTTCAAAGACATCTTTACTTCCAAGTGCTGAAATTCAAGATAGTTCAAGAAAGTCTATAGTGATGAGAAATTTTTCGCTACCATTAGCACAAATTATCTAAAGTTAAACTAACAGTCTAGGTTTGAGGCAGACAGGTAATGAGTCAAAACTCGCCGATAGATTCCGGTATTCAATTATCTAAAACACCTGAGTTGAAGCCAGCACTAGCCGCAGCCCTGGCCAGTTTAGAAGTGCAGCTAGACCAAGAGTTGGCTAGATACCGTCGTTCACGTATAGCAGCCAAGACAGCTTATCAAGCCCAAACAGGCAGTAACGTTAACACTCAACTCCAAAATACAACAGCAATCACGGCATTAACTGGCAAAACTCAGCTACCTGTCACAGAAGTTAAAACCAGTATACCGTCTGCACCTGTGACGGAAGTGTCTATCGAAAAACCAGTCACAGTAGCCAAGACTGAAACAACAACTCCGCCCCAGCCAACATCTTCTCCAGATTCCCAGCAAACTCAAATTCCCCTACCATCACCCCATGCCACTAGCAGTATAGTGCCTGCGGCTTTCAAGACGACTGAAAGTGAAAATTTGATGTCAACGAAAGAAACTCCGACTCAGCCAGATGATTACTTAGAATCCAGTGAGGCCTTGTTGCGGAGTCTCAATGATGAACAACCACAACCAACCAAGCCACCCAGTAATTCTCAAGATAGTTTGCTATCGCCTTTGGGTATCGGCTCTATGTTGCTATTGTTGATGGCTAGTCTGACATTGGGCTATGTAGTTTTTAATCCCAAAAGCTTGCCGCAGTTGAGTTTCGATAAAATATTTAACAGCAATTCTGCAACTAATACCAATCCAACCCAGACTCAGCCAGCCGCCAGCCAATCTCAGCCCCCAGAACAAACCGAACTCACTCCCATACCCAAATATCCCAACTTAGCGGCGAAAGAATTTCCCGAACTGAAAGATCCTAACGATATTGTTGGTTTACAACCAAAAACTCCCCCAAATGCGGCCGCACCTGTAAATCCACCTGTGGTAATTGCCCCACCAGCCGTTAATCCTTTACCAGAGGTGCAGCCAGTACAGCCATTGAATGTATCACCCATCCCCACAACACAACCTCTTGTCACTACACCCCAGGTAAATAGCGAAATCAAACCCGCAGCAGATGGGTTTTATCACATTGTTATGGATAATGAAGGCGATCGCAGTTTTGCGACTGCCAAGCAAATAGTTCCTGATGCTTATTTATCGGGTGACAATAAACTGATTCATCTTGCTGCTTTAAAAACCAAAGAACAGGTTGCACAACGATTACAAGAACTACAAGCCAAAGGAATTAAAGCACGGGTGCAGTGAAACTAAGTGATCTACATCTAAGATAGGATGGGGAAAATATCAAGAATATGCTCTGCCTGTTGACTGGCAAAAAGTGAATGGAGAGCTGAAATGGAATTAATCAAGCGTATCCTGCGGGTGATTCGGGCTAACCTAAATAGTCTGATAGGCAGTGCAGAAGATCCAGAAAAACTTTTGGAACAAGCCGTTGCTGAAATGCAAGACAATTTAGTGCGATTACGACAAGGTGTAGCGCAGGCAATTGCTACCCAAAAACGTACAGAACGCCAAGCCATAGCAGCCCAAGCGGCGGCAGAAAAATGGTATCGTAACGCTCAACTCGCCATAGAACAAGGCAATGAAATTCTAGCCAGAGAAGCTTTGACAAAACGTCGTGCTTACCAAGAAACTGCCACATCTTTGTCGAATCAAATCGGGCAACAAACAGAAATTGTCAACCGTCTGAAAATCGATATGCGATCGCTAGAGGCCAAAATCTCGGAAGCTAAAACTAAAAAAGATATGTATATCGCCCGCGCCCGTTCGGCGGAAGCATCTTATAAACTCCAAGAAATGCTGAGTGGCGTTTCCCCTACTAGTAGTTTGAATGCTTTTGAGCGGATGGAAGAAAAAGTATTGCAAATAGAAGCGCAATCAGATGCCATCTCGCAACTAGATAGCGATGACTTACAAAAACAATTTACTTCCCTAGAATCTGGTAACAGTATTGATGCGGAATTGGCCAGTATGAAACAACAAGTACTCCATGAATCAGACAATACACCACTACGGCAATTGCCCCAAACTCCAGAGTCTTAAAAACTGGTCAATTGCTATGAATAGGGTATATCTTAGCAATTATGGGGTATCGGGGGGTACCGAACCAAACCAGAAAGATTACATTTAAATAAGAAACTATTACATAGTAAAAACCTTAACTGTTCATCCAAGTACCGAAACTGCCAAAGGAAAAGTAATTATGGGATTATTTGATCGGATTAAACGAGTCGTCAGTGCCAATATCAATGACTTGGTAAATAAAGCTGAAGATCCAGAAAAAATGCTAGAGCAAGCAGTTCTGGAAATGCAGGAAGACTTGGTACAGTTGAAACAAGGTGTTGCTCAAGCGATCGCTGCTCAAAAACGGACTGAAAAACAGTACAACGACAATCTCAACGAAGTTAATAAATGGCAGCGCAACGCCCAATTAGCACTGCAAAAAGGCGATGAAAACTTGGCACGTCAAGCCCTAGAACGGAAAAAAACTTTTAACGACACTGTTACAGCCCTCAAAGCCAGTTTAGACCAGCAAGTAGCCCAAGTTGAAACTCTTAAACGCAATTTAATTCAGCTAGAAAGCAAAATCTCCGAAGCCAAAACCAAAAAAGAAATGCTCAAAGCGCGGATTACTACCGCTAAAGCCCAAGAGCAACTCGAAGGTATGGTACGCGGGATGAACAGCAGCAGTGCAATGGCAGCTTTTGAGCGGATGGAAGAAAAAGTCCTGATGCAAGAAGCCCGCGCCCAATCAGCCGCAGAATTAGCAGGTGCTGATTTAGAAAGTCAGTTTGCCCGTTTAGAAGCGGGAAGTGATGTTGATGATGAATTGGCAGCTTTAAAAGCTTCACTAGCACCCGCCAGCCCCGCAAATCAACCCCAACTACCACCACAGCAAACAACTCCTTCCCAAACTACACCTCCCCAAACCAATGAAGTTGTTGACGCTGAGTTGGAATCTTTACGCAAGCAACTAGATCAAATGTAAAATCCGATTGGATAAGCGATTAGACACTCAAACTGTATATCCTGGGGTTGAGACTTGCATTAGTCATTTGTCAACGCAGATGACCAGGAAAGACCTTTAGGAGTAATAATTTAATTTAGATGTGTTTAGCTTACTGATTTGAGCTAGTCCCACACCTGTTGGCTGTGGGATTTTGCGTCAGTAGTCAACAGTCCATGAATTATCGACTATGGACTATTGACAACTTTGGGATAAAGTATTTTTTGTGCCAAGTATTAATGACCACTAATGGAGACTGCCATGAGTAAGGGTGTAATCACCATCACTGATGCTGAGTTTGAAACCGAAGTGTTGAAATCTGAGCAGCCTGTATTAGTTTACTTTTGGGCTTCTTGGTGCGGCCCATGTCAGTTAATGTCGCCACTGATTAATTTAGCAGCCAACCAATATAGCGATCGCCTAAAAGTTGTCAAAATGGAAGTTGACCCCAACCCACTTTCTGTCAAACAGTATGGGGTAGAAGGTGTACCAGCCTTAAGGCTAATTCAAGGGGAAAAATTATTAGAATCAACCGAGGGAGTTATTAATAAAGAAAAGTTACTGAGTCTGCTAGATACCCATTTAAATAACAATTAGTCATGAGTCATTAGTCATTGGTCATTAGCAAATGACTCATGACTAATGACAAAGGACAAAGAAAAAATGACTAACATTCAATTTGCACAACGTTTACAACCTCTACAATTTAACGTGTTTGCGGAGATGGACAAAGCTAAAGCGGCGGCTTTGTCTGTTGGGCAGCAGTTAATTGATTTATCATTGGGTTCTTCGGATTTGCCGACTGAGGCGCATGTTTTAGAAGCGATCGCCCAATCTTTGTATGATCAAAGTACCCACGGTTATTTGTTATTTAACGGTACGCAAGCCTTTCGGCAAGCGGCGGCTGACTGGTATGAGCAGAAATTTGGCATCAAAGTTGATCCCGAAACCGAAGTATTACCTTTAATTGGTTCTCAAGAAGGTACGGCTCATTTACCTCTAGCTTTATTAAATCCTGGGGATTTTGCCTTATTGCTTGACCCTGGTTATCCATCCCATGCAGGCGGAGTGTATTTAGCCAGTGGACAAATTTATCCTATGCCACTACTGGCAGACAATGGTTTTTTACCAGTATTAGCAGATATTCCGGCGGCGGTTGTGGCGCAGTCGAAGATGATGGTGTTGAGCTATCCCCATAATCCCACAGCTGCGATCGCCCCTTTGGCTTTTTTCCAAGAAGCTGTGGCTTTTTGTCAGCAACACAATATTGTGTTAGTTCACGATTTTCCTTATGTAGATTTGGTATTTGCGGAAATTCCGGGAATAGAGTCCCCATCTTTAGTACCATCAATTCTGCAAGCTGACCCAGAAAAAAGCGTCTCGATTGAATTTTTCACCCTTTCTAAGTCTTACAATATGGGCGGCTTCCGCATTGGCTATGCCATTGGCAATGCTGAATTAATCAAAGCTTTACGTCACATCAAAGCCGCAGTTGATTTTAATCAGTATAGAGGAATTTTGAATGGGGCGATCGCAGCCTTAACCGGGCCACAAGCCGGAGTCACAAATACAGTCGCCACCTTCCGCCAACGCCGTGATGCTTTTGTGAATGCTTTACATCGCATTGGTTGGCAAGTTCCCAGTCCCGAAGCCACGATGTATATTTGGGCTAAGTTACCCGCACCTTGGCAAAATAATTCTGTGGAATTTTGTACTCAGTTAGTCAAACAAACCGGGGTAGCCGCTTCTCCCGGTGCTGGTTTTGGTAAATCTGGAGAAGGATATGTGCGGTTTGCCTTGGTACATGAACCAGCTTTATTAGAAACCGCCGTGGAGCGAATTGCTAAGTTTCTTTAAGTATGCCGAAGTCAGTGGATTCATCAAGTCTTGATGTTAAATTAGCCAGAATTTGATTAATCCATATCTAACGTTGGGTTTATTTAAGATACACTACAGAGAAATTACGGAAATGTCACCGAGATATTAAAATCTATCGGTGACAGTTGATTAGAAGTGGTGAATAGAGGTGCATGGCAAGTAGTGTGGTAAAAATTAGCCTGTGTGCTGTGTCTTTCTTGGTGATTGGTGTTTGGGGACAGCAGTCAGTTTGGGGTTTGAGCAACACTTCATTACGAGAACCAGAACAGGGGACTTCCCAAGCAGAAGTAACTGAGGATGAAAATCATACCAGCCCAAATCATTACTACACACCCAGTTTGAGTCTCACCCCTAGAAGTGATGCACCTGTATCTAGTTACATCCCTGCCTATAGCAACAAGTGGGCAAACCTCAGTAGTACAAATCCAAGCCCCCGGAAAGTCCCAGAACCTTCAGTCTTGCTGGGATTAATTGCGATCGCTGGTTGCTTAGGAATGCAGCATCAGCTAAAAAAAGCTAGGTAAAAAAATCTTTTTAACATCAATGTCATATTCACGACACTAGGAAAATTAGCAATATCGTATATTTGCTGAAATCAATAGCAAAATATTAGTCATCTTTTTATTCAGAATCCACAACAGCTTTACCCAATAAAGTCTCCCCGTTTCCTAAACTAGATTGGTGTGCAGAACTACTAGGGATGATTAAAAGCTGGTAATTTTTGTGACCAGCCGCATTCTTTAAAAGTCAAAGCCTGTAGTCAGGCTAATCCAATTCCAGAGACAAATAAAGTATATAAAATTACCTCAAAACTGGCGGAGACAGTAAATGAAAAGAACTTTGCAAACACTTGTAATTGGTGCCTCAATGGCTGTTGGCGTGAGTGCGATCGCCTCTAACCCAGCACAAGCAGGTAGTTTAACCAATGCCATCATTACTGGCAATGATTACATCAAGTATGCTGTTAATGGCACCAACACATACGAAGCTCCAGGTGCTGATTTGGCAACTATCTTAACTGGCGACAGCAGCAGCCCTACTGGTAACGTTGAGTTATTCGCTAGTAGTGAAAAATCTTCCCTCTCTCCAGCTTCAAATGCAACCAACTCACAACGTCTTGTAGCACTGAAAAATTTCTTTAATTACAACCAAGTTACAACTTTAAGTGGTGAAATTAATGGTAAACAAATCTCTCTGAGTAGCCTGACGGCCACTGATTGGTTTGGTGCAAGCGGTGTACAGTCAGTAACAGGAGCAACAACAACTACCCTGTTAAACAGCGCGATTAATGGGTTGTACAATTCATCTAATTTGGCAACTCAGTGGTTTAACGCTACTTTATCTACTTATGGCTTGACTGCTAACCAAACCCTGTTTAACACATTTTTACTTGCAGGCGGATTTCAACGTTTTAGTGACCCCAATATTTCTTATGTCAACCAAAATGACACCACTGGAGAAATCAAGATTGGTTTAGCAGGTCACTATGATGCAGCAGCTCTTTTAGGACTACCATCTAATCCACTAAAACCACTACAAGTCAGCGAACTAGTCAAAGTTTCCTATAACGGTGGGCCAGATCAAATCCTTTCTAGTTATCAAGCCTCTGCATCTGGTTTAGTTTCTAATGATGGGACTAAATCTCATAATGGCAACTACGAAGTAACTATCCAAGGCATACCTGTACCAACTCCAGGGCCAACATCTGTACCAGAACCTTCCGTAGTTCTAGGTATGTTAGGTGTGGCTGGAATTGTTGCTACACAACGCAAGTTAAAGAAAGTTTCCGGTTGAGACTCCGGTTTCCATTCCATATAATTACCAAAGGAGCAATTATGCTCCTTTTTTTATGAAATCTTTATATCTTCTCTAGGAAATTACTGTTGTATATATCACTATAATAAGCCATTTATGTAGGTACACATACATGACTGGAAACAAATTCACAATCACGTTCCATAATGAAAATATAAAGATTTATTAAGTAAATATTAATTTTTTGTTAAAATATTTCAATAAATCATAATGATATTATTTAGTAAATACTAAGATAAAAGTTAATTTTTATTGACTATTTTTTGATATAGCAAAATAGCATAAATAGATTTTTAGTAACTTAATAATTCCTCTGACAGCATATTTTTTATTCAACTTAGAATCTGAAATGTCTATCTTCAATTCTGCTTTGTAATGACAGTAAATTTACTCACCATTAATCAGCAAGTGCATCTCAATCAATTAAAAAGAGTCTTATTAATTGAAGATAATCATGTAAACCGGATGTTACTGAGTGACTATCTGGGTTACTGTGGATTTAATGTCAAAAGTCTGTCAAATGGTACAGCTTTATTTTCAACTGTCAACACATTCCAGCCCGATTTAGTGTTACTAGATTTAAAATTACCCGATATTGATGGTTATTGGCTGTTAGAACAAATCCAAAAACATCCATATTTATCTAAAATACCTGTAATTGTAGTTTCAGCTTTTGCTTTTAAAGCAGATCAAGAACGAGCCATACATTTAGGCGCACGTCGTTATCTTGTTAAACCTATAAACCTCACTGCTTTGATGATGACTATTCAAGAAGAGTTAGCTTGTCACTGCATCTAAAATTAACACTTTTATTTTTATACCAACTTTATCAGAATTAACACTTGATAAATCCTGTAGAGACATATTTTTGAAATACACGTAGTGGCATAGCAAGGCTAAAATGTTGCATTGAAGAATTTCCAAAATCAAACCAGATTATTCGAGATATTGATTATCATAGAATTATTCACCTTCAGATTCAGTTAACAATTCCCACAATATCGGAACTTAGCAAATAGGTAATCTGAATATGCTGGCACAAAAAATCCTAGTTGCTGAGGATGAAAATTTCCTTATTAACGAGAAAATGCAGGAACAAAAGCAACCAATGTTGGCAATTATTAACAGTATGCAACATGCTGTAGTTGTCACGGATACTGATGGTTGCATTCAATTTATGAATTCAATGGCGGAAATACTGATAGGTTGGCAGCTAAAAGAAGTACAGGGAAAAAATGTAACAGAAGTTGTGAAACTAATTGACAAAGATATAGAAGAAGCAATTGAAAATATAGCTACACAAACAATAGTTACAGGAACAATTATATATTTACCAGATAATTGTGTACTAATTAATAAACATGGCAGAGAAATATTAGTTGGCGATTATGCTGCACCGATGCGTGATATTAGTAATAATATTACTGGTGCAGTATTAGTGCTTCAAGAAGTCACCCAACGCAAATTGATGGAGTCACGACTGCTTCAGAATGCGTTTTATGATGGATTGACAGCATTACCAAATCGAGCTTTATTTTTAGATCGATTAAAACAAGCGGTAGAAAGAAGTAAACGCCGGATAGATTACCGTTTTGGAATTTTATTTTTAGATTTAGATGGCTTTGAGGAAATGAACGATCGCTATGGTCATACGATGGGCGATGATTTATTAATAGCGATCGCTCGCAGGTTAGAATCATGCCTACGCAGTGGTGATACAGTCGGCAGGTTTAGCGGTGATAAGTTTGCCGTGTTGCTCGAAGATATTAAAGATATTAACGATGCGATTAACGTAGCCAAACGTATTCAAGACACTTTAGGCTTACCCTTAACTCTCAATGGCAATTTATTTTCAACTACAGCCAGTATAGGTATTACGATCAATCAAGGTGGTGGTGATAAGCCAGAAAACTTACTGCAAAATGCAGATGCAGCAATGTATCATGCCAAGCAGCAAGGAAAAGCGCGTTATGCAGTATTTAGAAATGGGGAGTAGGGAATAGGGAAGAATTTAACAATACAAAAAAAGGTGGTAAATGACCACCTAAATCACATTATTAATGAAGATCACACAGTAGATTTAAACTACAGCAGATACTTGCTTCTGGAAGTAAGCCTGCATCACTCTTTCGGCAATTTGACGACTTGTTAAACCTAATTCTGCCTTCGATTCTTCTGGGGTAGCGTGTTCCACCAAGACATCTGGGATACCAATACGCTTGATGGGGACAACAATATCAGCGTCGAGTAAAGCTTCAGCCACAGCAGAACCAAAGCCACCCGTGATACAACCTTCTTCTAGGGTGACAACGCGACCAATTTTCTTAGCCAAGGGTAAGATTAATTCTGTATCTAAAGGCTTGACAAAGCGGGCATTAATGACTGTCGCTTCAATACCATGTTCGCTGAGAATTTCTGCCGCTTGCATACTGGGGTAAACCATTGTGCCGTAGCCAACGATTAACACATCATCGCCATTACGGAGAATTTCACCCTTACCAATTTCCAAAGGTTCCCAACCTTCTTCCATTAAGGGAACACCGTAACCATTGCCACGGGGGAAGCGCATAGCGATCGCACTACTGGTATGATTAATGCCAGTCACAATCATCCGTTGTAGTTCGGCTTCATCCTTGGGTGCCATTAACACCATATTCGGAATGCAGCGCAAATAAGCAATATCATACATCCCTTGGTGAGTGGGGCCATCAGCACCCACAATACCCGCCCTGTCTAAACAGAAGAACACAGGCAAGTTTTGAATACAAACATCGTGAATAATTTGGTCGTAAGCCCTTTGTAAGAAGGTGGAATAAATAGCCGCCACCGGACGCATACCTTCAGATGCTAAACCTGCTGCTAAAGTGACAGCATGTTGTTCAGCAATACCCACATCTATATATTGATTAGGTAGTTTAGCTTGCAGTTTGTCTAAACCTGTACCCGTGGCCATTGCGGCTGTAATACCGATGATTTTTGGGTTTTGTTCAGCAAGTTTAACTAAAGTGTGGGCAAAGACTTTAGCATAAGCAGGGGGTTTGGGTTTGCTAGAAGGAATAGCCTTCCCGGTTGCCAAGTTAAAGGGGTTTTGGGCATGGTAGCCTACTTGGTCTTGTTCCGCCAGTTCATAGCCTTTACCTTTGGTTGTGACTACATGTACTAAAACTGGCCCTTGTATTTGATGCGCCTGTTGGAAAGTTGCAATCAATTCTTCTAAATTGTGTCCATCAACTGGCCCCATATAGGTAAAGCCGAGTTCTTCAAATACCGCCCCTACCTTGGGAACCGCCAACCGCTTCATCCCTTCTTTAATGCGCCCCAACTCTGGAGACAAAGATTCACCCACGAAAGGAATTTGCTTGAATTGTTCCTCGAAGTTATCTTTGATGAATTGGACGGGCGGACTCAGGCGCATTTTGTTGAGGTAGCGAGGAATTGCACCGACGTTGGGAGAGATAGACATCTCATTGTCGTTCAACACTACCAGCAAGTTAGTTTTCGGCAAATGTCCAGCATGGTTGATAGCTTCTAACGCCATCCCACCAGTTAAAGCACCATCACCAATAACAGCAACCGCTTTAAATTTTTCACCTTTTAAATCTCTAGCTAATGCCATACCCAAGGCGGCGGAGATACTTGTAGAAGCGTGACCGGCACCAAAATGGTCAAACTTGCTTTCGCAACGTTTGAGATAACCAGCAACTCCGTCTTTTTGTCTGAGGGTATGGAAATTACTGTAACGTCCTGTAATCAATTTGTGGGGATAAGCTTGGTGTCCGACATCCCAAATAACTTTATCCTGATCTAAATCTAATGTTTGGTAAAGCCCTAGAGTTAACTCTACAACACCCAAACCTGGCCCTAAATGACCGCCTGTTGCTGCTACTGTTTGCAGGTGTTTATCTCGAATTTGGCGAGCAATTTGTTGCAGTTGCCGGATAGATAAACCGTGCAACTGATTAGGATGGGTGATTTCGCTCAGATGCATATTATAGGGTTTTCCTCTCTAATTTCTACTTCTGGTATTTTGATTTTCCCACGGTCGGGCTGTCCCCATGATGATGGGGCGTTGCAATTCTGTTACATGATCCCTTAAGAATGCAAACTTACGTAATCACACATGCTGCTTCGGTATGGCGTTAGAAGATACAAGTCTTTGGCTGTCAAGGTTTGGCATTCCTGATACCTGTTGTTTGTGTGAGTTCTCTGAATATGGGTAAGTTACCTTGATTACTAGGGTGAAACTGTATTATCAGGCACAGTCGGAACTTCTGGTGTGTCTGGTAGTTTTTGTTGCCGTTGCAAGTATTTACTTAACACGTAAGCCATATCTCCACGAGTCATGGGTTGCAATGGCGAAAGATTACCTTGGTTGTCTGTTTTGACAAATCCTTCCGAGACTACGGTGGCGATCGCTCTTCGCGCCCATGTCGGAATTGATGTAGCATCAGGATGGGAGGCTAAAATCTCATTCACCGAATCATCATCAAACTGAAAGACACCGTAAGCTTGGGCAAATATCGCTAAAGCTTCTGCTCTGTTAACTCTTTGGTTGGGAAAAAACAAATTCCCCCGATAGCCCTTCATGATGTCTGTTTTTAAGACTATCTGAATATCATTAAATGCGCGATTAGAAGCCGGGACATCTGCAATCACGAAATTTTTTTGATTCACAGCTTGTCTTTTATCTAGCCGAAAGACTTTCACCATAATTGAGGCTAATTCTGCCCGGTTTAGCAATCTTTCGGGATGAAAATTGCCATCCGGCGAATTGGTCATCCATTTCGCGGCAATTACCTGTTGAATAGAATCTGAGCTTGTCTGAGAAGGTGTTTCTGTTGATTGTGCTTGAACATTTACCGGAAAACTTTGCAGTAGCACAACTAAAGAAATCGTACTGAAGTACTTACTGATATTTCTCATTATTCTTTCAGATACTCATTTATGAAAACAACAAACTGCCAGACTGGGTGGAAATTCAAATCTGGGCTACTTGAATTTCAAAACCCATGAGATGAATTCTCATCTCGTGACGCAGAATAGTTAAGTAATGTTGCGAGGACTGACGCAGTGAGACGAAAAATTAAGATTTAGAGAGAGGGTGTAGGTAACTGTTTGGTTGACCGCCAAACGGAAAATTTGGCAGGGTTGATTTATCCACGGCTTGATACATACTAAATGCTGTTTGTTGAGAATTGTAAATAGCGAATAAATATTTTTTAACACATCCATTCTCTTGAACTGTTTAGCCGATAGATTGAAATCAAGTAACAAGGACTAGGAAAATGCCGCAAACAGTTCAGCAGCATCATAGACTAGGTACAGAAGTTTTACCAGGTTGCAATCTGACGCAACTTACAAACCAACAAATACAAGAATTTAAACAATCTCTTTGGGCGAATGGTGTAGTTTTCGTCAGAAATCAACATTTAACAGCATCACAATTGCAGAAATTTGCCACCCAAGCTTTTGGGGAATCAGGCTTTAAGTATCTACCAAAACCTTTAGACCCAGATATTGACCCAAATTTACAAAGCCCTGGTGTAGCTATTTTAGGAAATCCCAAAGAAAATTCTCCAGAAATCATTGGTCAATTTGCTTGGCAATGGCATCATGACAAAGACCATCTGCCCAGAACAGCAGGTCTAGATATGAATTCTTTGTATGTGGTGATGTTGTATGGTGTGGAAATACCCGCACAAGGAATTGATGGTCAACCCCACACCACTGAATTCCTTGATATGGTGGAAGCTTATCAAAATCTTGAGGCTGAATATCAGCGACAATTAGAGCAAATGTCAATGTATCATCTGCCACCAGCCTCTAAGCCAGGAGCAGATGTACCGATGAAAAAACATCCTGTTGTTTCAACTCATAAAGTCACGGGACAGAAAGGCTTATATCTAGGTTCAGATACATCCATACTGGTAGGAATGGAAGATGAATTGAGTTTGGCGCAACAATTTTGGCACGAACTATTTCAAAGGATTTTAGAATGTACACCCGTTTATGCTCATGTGTGGCAGCCTGGAGATTTGGTTTTTTGGGATAACTCCCAAGTTATGCACGCTGGTGTTCCTTATGATGCTAGTCAGTACAAACGTGTGGCATTACGTGTAGGAGCTGTGGATATAAGTAAGTCGATGCAATAAAACCAAACTATGTAAAGAAAAGTAAATAAAGCTCAAACGCTTTCTCCCCCTGCTCCCTGCTCCCTGCCCCCTGCCTTATTCCAACAATAATTATTTACACCGACCTACTTAGTAGGTAATAGGTGACAGAAGAGGATTTAGTTAAGAGCTAAATTTACCAGGAACCCCAAATTGCAAAGGTAATTCCTGGTGTCTGCATATTGACAAACATGGTTTGCCCATCAGGTGAGAAACAAACTCCCGCAAACTCTGATGTGTTGAGAGCATTCCTGGCAAACTTGTAAAGACTGCCACTGGGTGTAATGCCCAAAATATAATCTGTTCCATCTCCATCTTCACAAAGGAAAATGTCACGGTTGGGGAAAACAATAATATTGTCGGGATTATCTAAAACGCCAGAATTATTAGGTTCAATATACAGTTCAACGGTATTGTTAGTAGGCGAATAGCGCCAGATTTGACCATCTCCACTACTACCACCACTCTTACAAGTGAAGTAGACATAACCATTACCATAAAAGATACCTTCCCCACCCGAAAACCTAGCCGCACCTTTGTTATAACCTTCGGTTCTGACGGTATCAGTAGCAGGGTCAGGAGTATTGATTGTTACCCAATCTACAGCCCTTTGAGTATTTTTGGGGAAATTTGTAGCGGTGTTGATTCCAGATGAGCCGATAATTCTTAAGGCGTAGAGCGTACCGCCAGCACTCAGGTTGTTGGTTTGGTTGGGAATGAAGCGATAAAATAGTCCATTCGGCTGATCTTCGGTCATGTAAATATAGCCTGTGTTGGGATCTACCGCAGCAGCCTCATGGTTGAAACGCCCCATAGCTGTTAGTGGAACAGGGGTAACAAAAGTATTGGCGCTACTGGGAACTTCAAACACATAACCATGCCTTTTGCTGTTATTGGTTTCAAAGGTTTCCTCACAACTTAACCAAGACCCTGAAGGCGTAGGGCCACCAGCACAATTACGAATGGTTCCCGCCAGAACGCCTCGATGTTCCACTAGGTTACGGGAAGAATTAACCACTAATTTAGTGCAACCGCCTCTAGCACTTGTGTTGTACTTGCTGCTATTGGGTGCATTTAAACCATTGCTAGAGGTTGGAGAAAGTTCATGGTTGCGGATGAGAATTGTATTACCATTGGCTCCAGCAAAGGCGGCCATACCGTCGTGACCACCGGGAACTCTGTAGCCGTCAGTCATTGTTTGCCTTGTTTCTGATAATCTTCTGTAAGAAAATCCCGCAGGCAAATCTAGGACACCTAGAGGATCTGGTTGTAAAGCACCGTAAGGCCCGGCTGCTAATGTGCGCTGGGCGTAAAAAGCTTGTAATGGTGATAAGAGAACAGCACCTGCTGTTCCTGTTCCGGCTAAGGTGAAAAATTTACGTCTGGAAAATTTCATAGTGTTCTCCTGAATTGTCTGCTACTCAGGAGTTATAAGCGATTGATGTTAAGAGACAGCTAAGATAACCTTATAAAAGCTAGATAAAAGACGGTTAAAAATGAAAAGCCCGCCTGTAGCGGGCTATCAGGGACTTTTGAAATTTAAACTGTGACGAAATAGTTAGCACTCAAGTTGAGGCTGGTGGAACCTTGAATAATCGCTACTAATTCCAGGCTGTTTTCATTGAGGAATAGGGCTGTACCTGTAGGTAAACCAGTGGGTACGGCTCCCAAGCTGTAGCTAGATTTAGAGCCTGATAATTGGATGATATCTTCTAGGGCATTGAAATCGGTGATTAAGGCATAGTCGCCTAGACCAGAGGTGCTGGTATTACCATCGCTGTAGAAGACACCCGTGGTAGCACCAACCACAAAGCGATCGCTCCCTATACTACCTGTTAAGCGGTCAATTTCACCCAAACCTCTACCATTGGAGGCATCTGCACCTGTTAGTATATCGTTGCCATCATCACCAAACAAGCGATCGCTCCCTGTACCACCGAAGATAGAATCATTACCACGTCCGCCATTGATGCGATCGCTCCCACTATCCCCATAAAGGGAATCATTGCCATCGCCACCTGTAATCCTGTCGTTACCAGCGTTGCCACGAATGGTATCATTAGCTGCACCACCAGACAAAACATCATTGCCAGCAGTACCAACAAGATTGAGTGCAGCAATTACTTGATTGTTTTTAGTGCTGTTATAGTTCTCACCCAGAAATCCTGCATTTAGTACGGTGTTCAAGTTCAAAAGAGTGCCGTTGGACTGGGTAAAGCTATTACCTTGGAGTAATTGTGTATACAAAGTATGGGCATAGCTATGATTACCCACAAAACTGATTTGTCCTGGTTGGAATAGATCATTCCAGTTAATGTAGAGGTCTAGGGTAGCGAGTCGTGCATCGTAGCCCAGGGTTTCACTAGTATGTATAGCTGTGACGCGAGTTGCATCGGTGGGATCTAAGCGATCGCCTGCGGCTGCGCCTTCAAAATTCGGCCCGGCTGGATCTAAGCCCACAATTTGTCCGATGGAACTTCCCGTAGCTGCACGATAAGCTGTACCAGCAAACCCCGCTACGTGCGCTCCTAAACTATGTCCAATCAGGTTAACATCAGCTGGGGCTACGCCGCGACTTCTTAAATAAGTAGCTAACTGATTCCCGACATCCCGCGTGTTACTAGCCGCAGTTGGATAATACAAGGAACTTGCGCCTGCTTCCCAATCTACCAAAATAATGTTTGCATTCGACTCACGCTGCCGAATGGTTTGGGCAATGTTGACTACCCAATCTGCGGGTTGGTAGTTATTCCCAGCGTTACCAGCAGTACTTTGATAGCCGTGGATAATAGTATATGTCGGCTCACTAGAATTAATTATTCCTGAACGGTTAATAGAACCGTTTCCCCACACATTAAAAGTGACTTGAACCATAGGAAAAATATTTGTTTTTTGGGCATAATTTTTTTGACAGCAAAAATTCACTTATTTGATTGCAGATATTTCCGCAATCAAATAAATGTCAGATGACAAATTATTTGTTGTACCTGAATTGATAAAAATGATTTTCAGGATTTTTTAAATCTTTGTAGAGACGTTCTGCAACAACGTCTCTACAAAGATTTTTATTTCAATTCAGAAATTTAAATAATTGAAAAACTGATTTTGCCATAGCTAAATTAAGCTTTTTATTTAATTTTTAAGTAAAAAGCAGTATAAATCTAATTTAAAATTACATAAACTTTTATTTATGTCCCTAAGTGCGATCGCTCATTTAATATAGGAATCCGATTTGATTTCCGAATCTAGTTGTGTAGGCAGGGAGTAGGGAATGGGGAGTAGGGAGTAGGAAAAAAGCCTGACCTAGGTGTACTGGTTTTTTTCATAAATCAAATATGAGTCCTATATTCAACAAATAATATATTAATTTTATTTTCTGGTAAAAAATAATCTTAAAAATATTTGGTTAGTTTTACTAACTTTGTTCAAGTTGTCTGTGACTAGACACACGCTGCGGCTTTTCGTTAGAAATGGCCTTAAGTTTAGAGGTAAATGACTCGGAGCGATCGCTTGTTTCGGGAGTAAAGCGGTCAATTGGGGGATGATTAACGGTAGATGGCAGTAATTTGGGCTGATTGTCAGAGTTTGCTGAAAAATTATGAGGTAGGACTGGTGAAGAAGTCACCCTAGATTTAGTTTCTGTGGCAGGGAGAGTTAAAGTTGATGATGCCAAAATGTTTTTGACACGTTCACTTTCGCTACGACTAGAGGCTGTTTCTTTACGTTTGTAGCTGGGTTCAAATTCCGCCTCAACCGAGTATGCAGAATGATTTATTGCCAAATTGGCAACATTCGCTACATTTTCTGAGTTACCATCTTCTGGAGCAGGCGGTAACGCTGGTGTATTTAGGGCAGTTAAGATTTCAGGGAATTTACTGCAAATCAGGCGTTCAAATTCCATGTTGAAATGATAAATTGCCTGCTGCCTTCGTTGCCAAAATGCCAGGATTTGCTGTACCGAAATCGCTTTATAACGACCTTGATACAAAGCTTCAATGACTGCTAAGTGCAGCCAATCAAGGGGATATTGATTTTGCCAACGGTAAACTAACTCAGTAGCACTATAGCCACTGAGGTCAAAACTGTAGTGAATTAGGAGGGCGGCTGCTAATTCAGCAGCTGTTTCTGGCGTTTTGGTAAACATGGGACTATTGGCTTGAGGCAATAGGTGTAAATTTTCGACCCATCGCCTATAGCCTAGTGTGTTTTTAGCTATAGGGTTGGTCACCAAGGTTTCCAAGTTAATCAGCAATGTTTTTCATTTTACTTGGTCAACCCTTGGCTGTCGAAACAATATAGGGCGAATTAAGATTTGCGGTGCGGTTAATGGCTACTAAAGCTTGATAAACCATTGCTGCAACCTCAGCCCTGGTGGCTTCGCGGGTGGGGGCGAGTAAATTAGGCTTGGGGTAGTTGACAACAATGCGTTGTTGTGTAGCGGTTGCCACTGCTTTTTGGGCATAGTCAGGGATAGTATTACTGTCAGTGTAAGGCAGTAATAAATTACTTTGGGCGGCGGGTAAGCCGAGACCATTCACGAGGGAAACAATCACCTGTAACCTTTGGACATTTTGATCGGGGCGGAAAGTGCGATCGCTAAATCCACTCACAAAACCACCACTCGCAGCAATTTGTAAAGCTTTGTAAGCCCAAAAATTTTGGGGAACATCAATAAATTCAATGGCTGGGCGTTTGGGAGTCGGGTTAAAAGCCGCCGCCACCAAAGCTGCATATTGGGCGCGAGTCATGGGTTTATCTGGCTGGTAGCTACCATCAGCAAAACCTTGAGTTAAATTCAGGCTTGCTAAGGCGCGAATAAATGGTTCCGCCCAATGTCCCACTAAGTCGGTAAATGTCGGAACTTCGGCATCAGGACTGACAATATAAGGCGAGGCGATCGCTTTTTCTTTGCTATTGGCAACCAACGCCTGATATAGTAAGGCGGCCATTTCGCCGCGTGTAATCTCCCGCAGAGGTTCTAACAAATCCGATTGGGGATAATTGACGATGATTAATTTTTGGGTGGCGACGGCGACAGCATTAGTAGCATAACTGGGAATTTGGGCGCGATCGCGGTAGACACTCAACACATTAGAATTACCTCCTGTAAATTTTAAACCGTTAACAATTGATACAATCGCCTGTACCCTTGTGAGATTATTTCCAGGGCGAAATGTCCCATCAGGAAAACCGCTAATAAATCCGGCTGTCGCCGCACTAAAAATAGCTGGTGCTGCCCAAAAATCTGATTTGACATCGGTAAATTTACTAGCTTGACTACTGCTGGGTAACTGAAAAGTTTTCGCCAACACCGCCGCATATTGGGCGCGGGTAATGGGTGCATTGGGGCCAAATGTACCATCAGGAAAGCCACTAATTGCCCCTCGGCTAACTAAGGCTTCGACAAACACCGCAGCCCAATGTCCCGCCAAATCAGGAAAACTGCTACTCCCAGTAACTAATCTCGGACTATCTTCGGTGGCGGCGACGAAATTGACTTGTCCTTTCACCAAAGTGGGGTTTAATTGATTACCAGCAGAAATCAGGGATTGTGAAGTAGCATTTTGTAAATCAAACTCACCATTATCTTGAAAGATATTCGCCCCAGCATCTTGGCTGTTACCCAAATCTGGGACAGCATTAGCATTAACCAACAAGCCACCCTGTGCATTTTTGCTGATCGAATTTTGCCGCAATACCGGACGGGCATCACGGGAAAGAGCGATCGCAGTCCGATTCTCTGATAATTTATTATTGGCAATTAATGGCGCGGCTGAGTCTGTAATCGCGATCCCCAAAGGATTTTTTTGAAAAGTGTTGCGTAATATCTCCCCTTTACTATTCCGCGCCATAAACAACCCACTCGCAGCATGTTGGACAAACAAGTTATCTAAAATGGCGGGTTTGGCGTTTCCGGTAATAAATATTCCTTCTCGTCCACAACTAATCAAAGTATTGTTAGCCAAATAAGGATTTGATGACTCTATCCATACCCCAGTACCTTTAGCATTGGGATTTGTCACACTCACACCCATCAAACTGGCATCACCCAGCAATAACAACGTGATATTCTGGACGCTAAAAGTCGGGCTTTGATATTCACCCCCGCCAGAAATGATAATTCCTGCACCTTTATTCAGTTCATTACCAATGACTGTTACCCCCGCAGTTAACACCAAGGGAAACTGTTCACCGTTAGCCGCGCTGTAAGTACCTGGTGACAGCTGAATAATTATCGGTGTTGTGGTTCTTAAGGCACGGGTGAGGCTTTTAAACGGACTCAACCGTGAACCATCATTAGTATCTTTCCCCGTTACAGGGTTGACATAGAGTGTGGCCACGAGGGTGGAATTTACCATTGGTTGTTGAGATGCAAGTGTTTAAACGTCACGGCATGAATCATAACTTAGTTGTAGCCGCAATCTTCAAAGCATCATAGCTGTCGTAAATATACCGACGTAGCACCATTGGTCGCAAGTAGTTGAAGTGATATCTTGATGACTTCTGCACAAAGGTTGTTCGCTAGGACTGAGTATAAACTACGATACATACACATCTCTAAAAATACTACTCATCCTAACATTGGTATTTAAGCGAAGTCTTGCAATGGGACGATATCTCACCCAGAAATCAAGTTTCGGGCTGATAGTCAAAGTCCACTAAAGTAGATTTATACCATTTCACAAAATTTAGGAATAATTATGAATATCAAGTTATCAGTTAATCACCTCCTAAAGTGGCTAATTTTAATACTGTTGTTTCCGCTATTATTTCTTAATGGATGGCTATTATTAAGGTTTTTTCAATATTTTCAACCTTTGGTAACTATCCTTGTATTAGCATCTTTATTTGCATTTATTTTAAATTATCCTGTTGCTTTACTAGAGAGGAAAGGATTAAACCGCAACTATGGAGTTACACTAGTTTTTGTTTTAGCCTCATTGATATTAGTAACTTTTGCAATTACGTTATTGCCCATAGTATATGAGCAATTTAATGAAATGGTGAAATTACTACCCCAATGGATTGATTCTAGTGAGACCAAATTACAGGTTTTAAATGATTGGGCTTTTAGCCAGCACACTCGAATAGATTTTAGTCAGATTTTTACGAAAATTACGGATAAAATTCCTGATGAAGTGGAATATCTTTCAGATAAGCTGTTAAGCATTATCATCGACACAATTGATAGTGTTTCTGGTGCATTAATTACAGTAGTTTTAAGCTTTTACTTATTGTTAGATGGTTCAAGATTGTGGCACGGTATATTTAAGAAGTTGCCTTGGGATTCTGCCCAACAAATTGGTAAATCAATCCAACAAAACTTTCAAAATTACTTGATTGGTCAAGGCACATTAGCTTTATTGATGGGACTTGCCCAAACATTCATGTTTTTAGTATTTCAAGTCCAGTTTGGATTGCTTTTTGGCTTAGGAGTAGGAATTTTAAGCTTAATTCCCTTTGGCGATGTGTTTAGCTTGATTGTAATTACTTTAATTATCGCTACCCATGATTTTTGGTTAGCAGTTAAAGTTTTAGCAGTAGCTGTGATTATAGATCAACTCATTGACCAAGCGATCGCGCCGCGCTTGTTAGGAAGTTTCACCGGGCTAAGACCAATTTGGGTGTTAATTTCTTTATTAGTAGGAACTTATATTGGTGGCGTTTTAGGGTTAATTATTGCTGTACCAGTGGCTGGTTTTATTAAAGATGTTGCAGATGGCTTTGCTGTATCGCATCATTCTGACACTGCGGTTTTCGGTGAAGATGCAGAAATGTTACCCCAAGAATCTACATCTGCTTGAAACTGGTATTAAATACCTTTAAATCCCATTTCGCTTTCTACTTGTTGCACCCCGGTAGAGTTGACTTGATTGACGGTAGTGACTCTACGAGTTTGGCGCATTATTCCGAATTGGCTGATAAATATGCCAATAACAATCAAACTACCACCTATATATTGAGGTAAAGTTGGGGCTTCATCTAAGATAAAATAAGCTGCCAAAATGCCTGCAATGGGAGTAAATGAGCCAACTAAGGAAGCTAAAGATACACTAGAAGCTCTCAAACCTTTAAACCACAGGGACTGGCCTAAGACGACAATCACCACACTATAAAGCAACATCCACTGCCATAAAAAAGGCGAAAATACTTCGACAAAATGATGTTGACCGTATAACTTTACAGCCAGAAAGAAAAATACGATAGTACCTAACGCAGTGCGATAAATTGTAAAAATTCCTAAAGGAATGTGGGAGACAGATTTTTTCCCAATCACGGTAGATATAGCGGCGGCGACGGCGGCGACGGCTGCTAGGATTTCGCCTGTACCTAAGTGAAATCCTGGCATATTAGTTATATGAGTTCCTGGTGGTTGGAGTAAGACAGTTAGTGTCACACCAATAAAAGCTGCGATCGCACCAATAATTTCCCACAGATTTACTCTTTCTTTCAATAACCAAATTGATAAAGCTAAAGCCAGTGGTGGTTCTAATCTGCCAACTAAAATCACATTATTGACATTGGTAAGCGCCAATGCCTGAAAAATTAATCCAGGGGCTAAAGCTCCTGATAGGATAGAAACTACCGACAACACTAACCAATTCTTTACAGATATTTGCTTCAATGCTGTTTTGTTCCACTGCTGCCTATAGATCAGAATCAGAACCAATAAGGCGCAGATATTACCAACGAACAAGACATTACATAAAGAAATCGGGTTTCTGCCATTTATTAAGTTTTGCGAGCCAATTTCTGTTAATTTGCGGGTAATTGCGCCAGATGCGCCGAAAATGACGATTGCGAGCCAGAGATAGGCTTGACTGGGAATTCTATCAATGAAATGATGCCATCTTCTCAGGCTAGTCACAACGATACCACTTATAGTTGCAATACAAATTACATCCAGAATACTAAAAGATATTAGCGTACATTGAGCTGATAACAGCCTGAAACACCCTTAAAAATTACCTAAGATTTCTGCACATCACATTTACCTGAGAAAATGCTGAGTTTAAACTGAATCTTCTCAAGGAATAAACTCAGACAATTTATGGCTAAGTTTCACATGAGGTTCAGTAGCGTTTGAGATGCTCTGGATAGCTGCTCTAAAGCTCAAACATAAGGAATAATAACCAATGAAATTCGCCCCTTCCTTACTAACAGGTGTTGCCGTAGCTGGTTTGTTGACAGTTGGGAATATCTCATTTCAGGCTGTAAAACCTTCAATTTCTATACTTCCGGTTTCAGCTGCTGATGCTACAGGTTTGTCCGCTCAACAAAAAATTGACTTGATCATCAAGAATAAAGGTGTTTTTGGTAGTGGTGATCAACTACGTCGTTTCTTCTTTGGCGACCTTGAACCAGTTGGAATTCAGCCTGGTGGTGCAGGTCATGTAGTTAACCTTTACAACAAAGCTAGTAATACGACATTTTCTTACTGTTCTACCTTTGATGTTGTTGTCGCAGTGAAAAAAGGTAAAGTTGAGAAGTTTGCACCTGAAGAAGTTAAGTAATTTTGTGTAGTAATTAAGTAATATAAATAAACTTTAGGGTAGTAACAAACATCTTGTTTACTACCCTAATTTTTTGCTTGGGGTTTTATTTAACAACGGAGAGGGGGGGATTTGAACCCCCGAAGAACTTACATCCTTAACGCATTTCGAGTGCGCCGCATTCAACCACTCTGCCACCTCTCCAGGTATTAATAGAAATGGGAAGAAGTTCCTAAGATATGATAACACTCCAAATCCAGAGAGCGATCGCTTGTTTGGGAAATCCGCATTAGACTTATATGATCATGATGAAACTTCAACGTTCTGCCAAACGTCAGTTTTCCAGCCATGACTTATCCCAAGCTATTCCAGATTGTAGAGGTTATCGCTGGAGAAAGTACTTGAGATAATTAGTATCAAATCAGAAATTCTGAACCCCAAATTTCTATGAAGCCCTGCAATCAATCCCTAACATCACAACTACGTCGCTTTGGTCTAGCCTTGGTACTCCCAGTAGCACTTTTAGGCGCATTTACTTTTCCTAGCCAAACACAAACAGCAACCGCGCAGTCTGCTGCTGGTAATCGGCCTTTAACTATTCGCTCAGATATCCAAGAATATGACGCTAAAAGCCAAATTATCACCGCCCGTGGTAATGTGCAGATGTTGTATCCAGCGCGGCAAATCCAAGCAACTGCGGCTCAAGCCCAATACTTTAGCAAAGAACGCCGCATAGATTTTAGTGGCAATGTCTATATTTTGCAGCAAGGCGGCAATAGTATTCGGGCAGAGAAGGTGACATATTTAATTGATGAAGGCAGGTTTGTCGCTTTACCCCAAGGCAATCGTCAGGTAGAGTCGATTTATATGGTGGAAGACTCGGAAATAGGTGGACAAAATAATACACCAGCCCCCAAAACACCAAATCTCAAGCCTGCAAATTAATATTTAAGTAGAACTGCGGGGAATAACTTCCTGGTTTATCCTCACAATTATGAGTGCTGAGTAAAAAAACTAGTTCTAGCCTCTAATCCCTTTTTCATAAGTCCTAGTAGCCTTGCCACGCCACTAGTGTATGCAGTTCATAATAACTACTTAGTATCAATCAACGCTGATAGTGAAAATTGTTTTAGAGAATATTCACAAATCTTATGGCAAGCGAGCCATTGTCAATCGCGTCAATCTTTCTGTTATTCAGGGTGAGGTCGTTGGTTTATTAGGCCCGAATGGTGCTGGCAAAACGACGACCTTTTACATTGCCACAGGTTTAGAACGACCCAATCAAGGGCGCGTTTGGCTAGATACTCAAGATATTACTGGTGTCCCTATGCACAAAAGGGCGCGTTTGGGTATTGGCTATTTAGCCCAGGAAGCCAGTATATTTCGCCAACTGACTGTGCAAGATAATATACTTCTGGTTTTAGAGCAAACCAATGTCCCTAAACGGGAGTGGTCGAAGCGATTGTATACTTTGCTGAAGGAGTTTCGGTTAGAGAAAGTAGCTAACAGCAAAGGTATTCAACTTTCTGGTGGTGAACGACGGCGGACAGAATTAGCCAGGGCGTTGGCGGCGGGAAGAGAAGGGCCAAAGTTTTTATTGTTAGATGAACCGTTTGCTGGGGTTGATCCGATCGCAGTCTCAGAAATTCAAGAAATTGTAGCAGGACTGCGCGATCGCGGTATGGGAGTCTTAATCACAGATCATAATGTGCGTGAAACGTTAGCCATCACTGACCGCGCCTATATTATGCGTGAAGGGCAAATTCTCGCTTCTGGGACAGCTGACGAACTTTACAGCAATCCTCTCGTCCGGCAATACTATTTAGGGGATAATTTTCACGTTTAAAAAAACAGAAAAATTTAAATTGATAAGTTACAAATTACGCATTAACCAGGGTTAAACCATAAACTCTTATTTGCTTATGATTGCAACAAAGCAACAGTCTTTTTATAGTATTAATTCACTGCTGCCATTTACGATTATGGATCGTTATTTGCTCAGTGAATTGCTACCACCATTTTTTTTTGGTGTCGGGGCATTTTCATCGATTGGCGTAACAATTGATGCGGTATTTGACTTAGTAAGAAGAATTGTTGAATCGGGGCTACCTGTGGGCATTGCGATTCAAGTCTTCTTGTTAAAAATGCCATATTTTATCGTGTTAGCTTTTCCCATGTCCACGCTGTTGGCGACTTTGATGACTTATAGTCGTCTCTCTAGCGAAAGTGAACTCATCGCATTACGCGGGTGTGGGGTAAGTGTCTATCGGATGGTGCTGCCTGCTGTTGTGTTAAGTTTATTAGTCACAGGTATGACATTTGTCTTTAACGAACAAATTACACCAACAGCTAATTACCAAGCAAATCAAACTCTTCAAAATGCTATTAAATCTGATAAGCCAGTTTTAAAACAACAAAATATTTTTTATCCCGAATACCGTGATATCCAAGAAGCCGACGGAACTAAAACTAAGATGCTGGCACGCTTATTTTATGCTGACCAGTTTGACGGTAAACGCATGAAAGGTTTAACAATTATTGACCGTTCTACAGCAGGGCTGAATCAGGTGGTTGTGGCGGAATCAGCGCAATGGAATGGTTCGCAAAGCGTTTGGGATTTTTACAATGGCACTATTTATTTAGTTGCGCCTAATGGTTCTTATCGCAACATTTTACGTTTTGAACAGCAGCAACTCAAACTCCCCCGCACACCACTGAGTCTGGTAGAAAAAAGCCGCGACTATGGTGAAATGAATATTTCCGAATCTTTAGAACAGTTAACAGTGGAAAAATTAGGAGGCGATCGCCAAAAAATTCGCAAGCTGCAAGTCAGAATTCAACAAAAAATTGCTTTACCCTTTGTCTGTTTAGTGTTTGGCTTAGTCGGCGCAGCAATGGGAACCGTCCCCCAACGCACTGGGAGAGGTACAAGTTTTGGCGTGTGCGTGATTGTGATTTTTACTTACTATTTACTATTTTTTGTTAGTGGTGCGATCGGACAAGCAGGTGTGATTTCTCCCTTTTTGGGTGCTTGGTTGCCTAATTTTATTTTCTTAGGTATAGGTTTATTTTTATTGATGCGCGTAGCTAGGCGTTAGGGACTCCAACTAAAAAAATATCTAATTATGAGGGGTAGCAGGGGAGCAGAGGGAGAAAAAGATTCTGAGCAATATATTTGTAAACAATCAGGAGAAAATGGCAAATGAGCAACAACTTGGTAGAATCCTACTAGCCGTTCAAGAGAGATGGAGAAAAGGGTTAAGAAACATTGCAACTTTCAGACGCTTTTAGTGTTTTTTGTTGCTGTGTTTCTCCCTTCACTAGTAGTCTGCCAAGATAACTTTGCGTGGTGGCAAGCTTCGGAGCAGGGAGCAGGGAGCAGAGGGGAAAGATTCTCTCCCTTGCACCCTGCCCCCTGCACCCCTGCTAAGTCTACACGGCAATGTTCGGTTGGTGAACTACTAGCATCTATAGCAGTCCTAGTTGATATGTAAACAGCAAAGACAAGGGAGACAAGGAAGACAGGGTAAACAAGGGAGAGAGGTTTATAAATCATTTAGGATTGCTATACATTTGCCAATCTCTAGTTATACATTTTCCAATTTTAAAGTTTTGCGACAATTTTCTCATGACAACCGCAATGTCTGATCAAAATACTGCCGATTTAGCTGCCGATGATTATGTTGTTATTGGCTTGGCAACCTGTTTTATTAAAGAAGATGGGGAAGTTCATCAAGTTGAAGTTATAGAACCAATTCCTTCTGCATCTTTAGAAACATTAATACAAGATATTCCAACTTCCTATAAACTGGCTTGTGCCACAACTGTAGGTGCAGTGTTGGAGGGTGAAAAGCCGTTATTACCCGCAGGTTTTCCTGCATCGGCACAGTTTGGTGAAGAATTTGCCCAAAGAGTATTTGCAGCAGCGCGGACTTATAAACGCAGCGAAAGCAGCAAAAATTTAATTCCTTTGGGTACGACTTACACAAATTTCAAGTATTCTACTGAACGTAAACGGGTGTTAAATGCTGCCAGAGTTGTCACTAAAGAAGACAATGTGAAACAGCATTCACATACACACAAGGTTCTTTAAATATTAAGTGGTTATGCTAAAACTTTACGGTGGTGCCTTTAGTCGGGCTGCGATCGCCAAATGGTATCTCGAAGAACTAGAACTTCCCTACGAGTTTGTTCAGCTAGATATGCAAGCAGGCGCACATTTGCAGCCCGAATACTTGCAGATTAACCCGATGGGAAAAGTCCCAGCAATAATTGATGATGACTTTCAGCTTTGGGAATCTGGGGCGATTTTGCTGTATTTGAATGAAAAGTATGGCAAATTCCCAGATTCAATAGAAAAACGTGCAGAAATCTATCAGTGGGTGTTGTTTGCTAACTCTACTCTGGCATCAGGGATTTTTAACGAATCAACCAGAGAACGGGAAGTACCCAGGTTGTTAACTCCACTAAACGAAATTTTTCAACAACAACCCTTCATTCTGGGTGATGAATTCACAGTTGCGGATGTGGCGGTGGGATCAATTCTTGCTTACATCCCGATGATGCTGAAACTAGACCTCAGTGCCTACCCAGCAGTTGGGGAATATATTAACCGGATGTCTGAACGTCCAGCCTTTAAAAAAGGTATTGGTGGACGGAGTTAAAAGTAAAAAGTAAAAGGTAAAAAGTTAAAAGTATACTTTTGCCTTTTAACTTTTTACTTTTGCCTTTTTAACCAGTAATTTTGGCTAGTACTTTATCTACAGCTTGTAAAGCTTGGTCAATTTCTGCCTCGCTGACAATTAATGGTGGGACAAAGCGCACCACTTTTGGCCCGGCGGGGACAAGTAATAAACCTTCACTAATAGCGGCGTTGACAACTTCACCAGCAGTTAGAGAAATGTCAGCAGCTAACTCCATTCCATTGATTAAGCCCCAACCCCGCACTTCAGAAATATACTGGGGATATTTAGCGGCGATCGCTTTTAATCCAGTACGTAACTGTTCTCCCCTCTCACGGACATTCTGCAAAATATTTTCTTTTTCCAAGGTTTGGCAAACACTCAGCGCCACACCACAAACAAAAGGATTCCCACCAAAAGTACTGGCGTGTTCTCCTGGCTGAAAAACATCACAGAATTTTTTACTCATCATCGCGCCAATGGGAATACCACCGCCCAAACCTTTGGCGCTGGTAAAGATATCTGGTTCGACACCGAGATGTTCATAACCCCATAAATTACCACTGCGTCCCATTCCGACTTGCACTTCATCAAAAATCAATAAAATGCCGGTTTCATCACAAATACGCCGCAGTTTTTGGAAGTAAACCACATCACCAGGACGCACGCCGCCTTCGCCTTGCAATGGTTCTAATAAAATCGCCGCAACACGATAATCACCTTCATCTAACTCACTAATGGCTGTTTCGATGGCAGTAATATCGTTGTAAGGTACATAATGGAAACCTGGAACCAAGGGATCAAAGTATTTTTGATACTTGGGTTGTCCGGTGGCGGTAATCGTTGCTAAAGTCCGCCCGTGGAAACTAGCATTCGCCGTTAAAATAATTGGCTTTTCTATATCTAGAACTGTATGGGCATATTTACGTGCTAGTTTAATCGCCGCTTCATTCGCCTCGGCTCCAGAGTTACAGAAAAATACGCGATCGGCACAAGAATGTTGGATAATCCATTTGGCTAATTCCCCTTGTTCGGGAATGTAGTACAAATTAGAAACATGATGCAGCTTTTGAATTTGGCGTGTCACAGCTTCAACCATTGCTGGATGGGCGTGTCCTAGGGTGCAAGTGGCAATTCCCGCCACAAAATCTAGGTATTCCCGCCCCTGTGTATCCCAAACACGGCATCCTGCACCTTTTTCTAAGGCTAAAGGAAACCGACCATAAGTTGACATCACGGCTGCGTTAAAACTATCCGAATCAAAAGGAATAGATGACACTGAACCTGATGCTGGGGGGATGCTGGCTTCTTCAACTAGAGTTGGTAAGCTCACTAACCGCTCCTCCTGAAAATTTTTAATTCTACACTCACTTACTAGTTTCCTCGAAATTGTTAAAAATTTCTTGTGATTGATCGCAAATCATGATTTCTTTTAGGCTAACGCTTAAATATCCTTAAATCAGCCATCAGTTATCAGTGATCAGTTATCAGGCGGATGGCAGGTAATTTAGACCGCCACCAACGCTGTTAACCAATTGGTGCGCCTTTTCGCCCAGGGATTTTACTGTTAACTGTTAACTGTTAACTGTTAACTGTTAAACCATGTATTCCACTCTTGAGAGAAAATATCAACGTATCCAAAAAGAGCTAATGGCAGGAGCGATCGCCCTTGGGGGTGTGTTCCTGATTGGCACTTTATGGTACAGATTTGTAGAGGGTTGGTCATGGGAAAATGCCGCTTACATGACAGTGATTACCTTAGCTACGGTGGGATATGGGGAAACACAGCCACTAGGCAGCCGAGGACGCTTGTTTACCATTGCCCTAATTTTATTGGGCGTAGTTAATATTGGTTACATAGTCAATCGATTTACAGAAGCCATCATCGAAGGCTACTTTCAAGAAGGAATTCGGCTACGACAACAGAGGCGCTTAATGGAATCCTTGACCGAACATTATATTATTTGTGGATTTAGTCGCACTGGTCGGCAAATTGCCAGAGAATTTCGGGCGGAAGGCGTACCTTTTGTGGTCATAGATTCGGAGTTTGAATCTGTGCAAAGGGCGCAAGGAGAAGGTTATATAGTATACCAAGGTGATGCTACTTTAGATGATACGCTTTTCCATGTGGGGATTGAAAGAGCAATTTGTATAGTTGCTGCCCTACCTTCGGATGCGGAAAATTTATATACAGTATTATCGGCAAAAACATTAAATCCAGATATTCGGGCGATCGCTCGCGCCAGTACGGAAGAAGCGTTACAAAAATTACAGCGTGGTGGGGCAGATGCCGTAATTTCACCATACATTACCGGGGGGAAGCGGATGGCCGCAGCCGCCTTGAGACCGCAAGTATTAGACTTTGTAGATGGCATTCTTTCGGGTGCAGACCGACAGTTGTATATGGAAGAATTTTTACTTGATTCGAGCTTATCTCCCTTTGTCGGACAAACCTTGCAAAAAGCCAAACTGCGATCGCAAACTGGTGCATTAGTCTTAGCCATTCGCCGCGTTGATGGTAATCTTATTGGCGGCCCCACTGGTGATACTGTATTAATGCCAGGAGATACCTTAATTTGTATGGGGACAGCCGAACAGTTGCGGAGTCTGAACCAAGTTCTGGTTCCCATTGGTTCGCAAATATTACGCAAGCCGAAAAATCAGTGATAGGGGATAGGTAACAGGAAAAATTAACCGCAGATGGACGCGGATGTATGCTGAATGTAATTTGGGCGATCGCTATTTTCTTCCCCTAAACTGCTATCCTTGCAAAAATAATAATATTCATATAAATCTACTCCTGCCTTCTACAGAGTCATCTACCTAAAACTCTATGCTTACCCAAGATAAACAACAACGGAATTGGCAACCTATCATCAACGCATTTGAAGCTGTCCTTGGTAAAAATGGTGTAGTTCAACGCCGCGAAGAATTGATTACCTATGAGTGTGATGGTTTAACTAGCTATCGTCAACGTCCGGCTGTGGCTGTATTACCCAGAACCACAGAACAAGTCGCGGCGGTGGTAAAAATCTGTAATCAGTATTCTGTTCCTTTTATCGCACGGGGTTCTGGGACAGGATTATCTGGTGGTGCTTTACCATTAGAAGATTCTGTATTGATTGTCACTTCATTAATGCGACAAATCCTCAGCGTTGATTTAGAAAACCAGCGCATTGTTGTGCAGCCAGGAGTAATTAATAGTTGGGTAACGCAAACCGTTAGCGGTGCCGGATTTTATTATGCGCCAGATCCTTCCAGCCAAATTATCTGTTCAATTGGCGGTAATGTCGCCGAGAATTCCGGTGGGGTGCATTGTTTAAAATATGGTGTCACCACCAATCACGTTTTTGGGTTAAAAATTGTCACCCCAGAAGGAGAAATTGTTGATTTAGGTGGACAAATCCCCGAAACACCAGGATATGATTTAACAGGTATATTTGTTGGTTCTGAAGGTACGTTAGGAATCGCCACAGAAATTACCCTCAGAATTCTCAAAAGTGCCGAATCAATTTGTGTATTATTGGCAGATTTTACAAGTGTAGAAGCTGCGGGGGCTAGTGTTTCTGATATCATCAGTGCCGGGATAATTCCTGGTGGCATGGAAATGATGGATAATCTCAGCATCAATGCTGTTGAGGATGTTGTCGCAACTAATTGTTATCCGCGAGATGCGACTGCTATTCTGCTAGTAGAAATTGATGGTTTAGAAGTCGAAGTTGCAGTTTTAAAACAAAGAATTACCGAAATTTGTCAACAAAATGGCGCACGGAATGTCACCTCTGCAAGTGACCCAGAAACCCGCTTAAAATTGTGGAAAGGAAGAAAAGCGGCCTTTGCTGCGGCTGGACATTTAAGCCCTGATTATTATGTACAAGACGGCGTGATTCCCCGTACACAATTGCCTTATGTTTTGCAAGAAATTGAAAACTTAAGTCAAAAATTTGGTTATAAAATTGCTAACGTCTTTCACGCTGGTGATGGTAATCTCCATCCCTTAGTGCTTTATGATAATTCTGTCCCTGGTGCATTAGAAAAAGTTGAAGAATTGGGCGGAGAAATTCTCAAGCTTTGTGTAAAAGTGGGTGGTAGTCTTTCTGGTGAACATGGCATTGGTTCTGATAAAAAATGTTATATGCCAGAAATGTTTAACAGCATCGATTTAGAAACAATGCAATGGGTGAGACAAGTATTTAATCCCCAAGGTTTAGCCAACCCAGACAAAATTTTCCCCACACCCCGCACCTGTGGCGAAGCAGCAAAAGCTATGAATCACAAGCAGTTTGAAGGCGTAGAAAGATATTAGTTTTCAGAAATTAGCGAATAGAATGATCTGAGATATTGGTATTCTCAATTTAACAGTCATCAGTCTTCAAAGAAACTGATAACTGTTGACTGCTCACTGATTTATGCTGTCTCCAACATAGACCAATACGGTTCAGTTAAGAGAATAGTAGGTTGGGTGTAGCGATAGCGTAACCCAACAAAGTATGCGTGAATGTTGGGTTCCGTTCCTCCACCCAACCTACACCAGTCTAAGTTGTTGCCTTAACTGAACTTTATTGCAACATAGACAGCAAAGATTTCAACTCTTTTAGCCCCCATAAAGTGTACAGCACTCAGAGAGAACTTGCGTGGGCGGGTTCCCAGCGTTGAGCAAAGTTCGGGGATTTCCCCCGCCCTGGCAAACTTCGGTGACTCAGCACTTACTTGCGTGTTGCTTCTAGTAAGCGAGAGAAATAGAAGCGAGTTTTAGTCATTTCCTGACGCTGGACTGTAAAGCCATTTTTCTCGATAATCTTAACTACATCAGCTTCACGGTGCAGATAAGCGCGAGTTGTTTTGCTGGCACCAGGGAAGAAACTACCAATTTTTTTGAGTAAACTGAGAGCGCAAGTTTTGGGTGCAAAACTGATGATTATCCGTGATTCTGCCAAAGAACAAAGGTGAGAAATCATTTCATCGGCTTTGTCTTGGGGGTAGTGGATAAGTACATCCAAGCAAATTACGGTGTGGTAATTGCCTGTCAAAGATTCTAAATCTTGGACAGCAAAAGTTGGGTTGGAGGCGTTTCCTAAAGCTTGTATAGCTCTTTGTTTGCCTTCTTCCACCATTTTTTCAGAAATATCGCTGGCAAAAACCTTAGCCCCTTCCGTTGCCAAGGGAATGCTCAGGCTACCTACACCGCAGCCAGCATCACAGATTGATAGCTCAGATAAATTGCCATCATTTTTCAGCCAGCCGATAACTTTATCCACTGTTTGTTGATGACCATAGCGGATGTCTAGCTGGACTTTATTGACTTCGCCATCGCCATAAATCCGCTTCCATCGGTCAAACCCTGTGGAATTGAAATACTCACGAACAATCGTTTTATCGTCGGCTGCGTTCATAAACTTCGATTTTTAAGGGTTCCCAATCCTTAAAATTATCATTGTTGGCAGCAAGAGCGATCGCTTTCATCGAAAAATCAACTTCCTGCGGAAAAAGGGACAGGTGACAGTGGAAGAATCATTTACTCAGCACTCAGCACTTTCAACTCAGCACTTAACTAGGCACAATATGGCTTACTGTTGACTTTTGACTCAGAAATAATCCAAAATCCAAAGTTCGCATATCCTAAAGGGATTTACCGCAAGATTAGAACAATGTTGATTGCTCGTAACTCTGAAATAACTGACTTGATACTCAGCAACGCCAGTGAGGGAGTCGGCGGAGCCGCCCAACGCACTGGCTTCTCAGCACTCAGCACTTTAACTATATCTGGAAATCTTCTTTAATCTCAGCCCATCAGGTCGCTGAACAGCCTATGCTAACGATTAGGTTAATCCACTGGACTTAAGGCGCTCAACTCTAAGAACGCACTCGAATAAAGGACAAAGCACAGATGAGTAACATTGTAGATACAGCCATTGAGGCAATTGTCGCACGGGAAATTCTCGATTCACGGGGTAGACCCACCGTTGAAGCCGAGGTGCATTTGCTAAATGGTGCTGTGGGACTAGCGCAGGTTCCCAGTGGAGCCTCTACAGGAACTTTTGAAGCTCACGAACTGCGGGACAATGATAAAAGCCGCTATGGCGGTAAAGGTGTTCTCAAGGCAGTACAGAACGTCAAAGAAATCTTAACTCCCAAGTTGTTAAATTTGGATGCGCTGAACCAAGAATTAATCGATCGCACAATGATTGCGGTGGATGGTTCGCCTAACAAAGCCAATTTAGGAGCAAATGCAATTTTGGCTGTTTCCCTCGCAGCAGCCAAAGCCGGTGCGGAATCTTTGGGTATTCCCCTTTATCGCTATTTAGGCGGCCCTTTGGCGAATTTATTACCAGTCCCATTGATGAATGTGATTAATGGTGGCGCACACGCAGCTAACAACGTGGATTTTCAAGAGTTTATGATTGTCCCCATTGGTGCGTCTTCTTTTAAAGAGGCTTTACGTTGGGGTGCAGAAGTATTTGCCACTCTCAGCAAAGTTTTGGATGACAAAGGCTTGCTGACTGGGGTGGGCGATGAAGGCGGTTTTGCGCCTAACCTAGAGTCCAACCAAGTCGCTTTAGAATTGCTGGTGGCGGCGATTGAAAAAGCAGGTTACAAGCCAGGGGAACAAGTCGCTTTGGCGTTAGATGTGGCAGCCAGCGAATTTTACAAAGATGGTCAGTATGTTTACGATGGTAAACCCCACTCTCCCGTTGAGTTCATCAATTATTTAGGTCAATTAGTTGACCAATACCCAATCGTCTCAATCGAAGATGGTTTACACGAAGAAGATTGGTCTAACTGGCAATTGCTGACTGAGAAAATTGGCTCACGGGTACAATTGGTAGGAGATGACTTGTTTGTAACCAATGCTACTCGTTTGCGGAAAGGTATTGAAACTAAAGCTGGTAACGCCGTGTTGATTAAACTCAACCAAATTGGTTCTTTGACCGAAACATTAGAAACAATTGATATGGCAACTCGCAACGGTTTCCGCTCAGTCATCAGTCATCGTTCCGGTGAAACCGAAGACACAACAATTGCTGACCTAGCAGTAGCTACCCGCGCTGGTCAAATTAAAACAGGTTCTCTTTGTCGTAGCGAACGGGTTGCCAAGTACAACCGCTTACTGAGAATTGAAGATGAATTAGGCGATCGCGCTATTTATGCTGGTGCAGTGGGTTTAGGTCCGAAATAGGGGCTAGGGACTGGGGGCTAGAGACTAGGGAATTTTTCTACTCCCCACTCCCAACTCCCCACTCCCTAACTATGGATAGAATCCCAACTTAGGTAACCCCAAGGTTTCATCCCAACCCATCATTAAGTTCAAACACTGTATTGCTTGACCCGCTTGGCCTTTAATTAGGTTGTCAATTGCTGACATCACAATTACCCGACCTGTACGCGGGTCAGCTTCTACACCGATGTAACAAAGATTGCTACCGCAAGCCCACTTGGTTTGGGGATAAACACCACTTTCGCAGATTTTGACCCAAGGGGAATTGCGGTAAAAAGCATTGTAAATTGTAATTAAATCATCTCTCGCCAAGCCGGGATCGCGCAGTGTAGCGTAGACAGTCGCCAAAATGCCGCGCACCATTGGGATGAGGTGGGGTGTAAATTGTACAGTCACTTCATGACCGGCTAAGTCGCTACAAATCTGCTCAATTTCTGGGGTGTGACGGTGACGCACAACACCATAAGCAGCTAGAGAATTATCAGCTTCTGCCAGTAATAAATTGACTTTTGCTTGTCTTCCACCGCCTGATGTGCCAGACTTGGCATCGATAATGGCGGTTTCTGGCACAATTAAGCCTTGTTTTAAAAGTGGTGATAATGCTAACAAGCTGGCGGTGGGATAGCAGCCAGGACAACCAATTAATTGGGCTTCGGCAATGCGATCGCGGTAAAGTTCCGGTAAACCATAAACAGCCGTCGCCGCCGCAGTGCGATCGCTTCTTTCTTGTCCATACCAACTGGTGTAAGTTGCCAAATCACTAAACCGATAATCCGCACTCAGATCCAGAACCTTACAGCCTTTTTCTAATAATTGCGGTGTAATTTGGCAAGCCAGACCATTTGGCAGAGACAAAAATACAACTTCACAGCGATGAGCAATTACCTCTGGCTCTACCGCCTCAATTGGCAAATTTACTGTATGAGCCAAATGTGGGTACAAATCCCCAAAAGATTTTCCCGCACTGCTTTCACCGCCTAAATAAACTAGTTCCACTTCTGGATGTTCCATCAGTAATCGAACTAGCTGCACTCCACCATAGCCTGACGCGCCAACAATCCCAACGGGTACGCGCCTAAAATTGCCCATGATTTTGAAATCCTTATCCGCTTTTGATTAATTTATCAGTCAATGGTCAAAGGTCAAGAGTCATTTGTCATTTGTCCTTTGTCCTTTGTTACCTCAGCACGATGAATTTGTTCTTTTTGAATTTCCCTATCCCCTTGACTACGTTAACTATGATTGCACTTTCGTGCTGAACCCCAATTTTAACGGTAGAGGCTAGGCCATGTTATCGAATCATTGCTAGTACAACGCGGCAGAAATTTGGTGAAAAGCTTGTGATATAAGATTTTTGACTTTTGACTTTTGACTTTTGACTTCCGCGTAGCGGTACTAGTGTATTCTCCACCGTATAAAGGAGTTACAATCACAATATAGAAATTGTTAAAAAAAATTTACTATCACTAACTGGAAGTTTTTTGTGTCAATGCCTAAACCTACATGGCAGTCTGATAACACTCCATCTGAAGGTGAAAACTCGCAAATGAGTGTAGCGCCGCAAGCTGGAGAAACCACTGATTACAGTGCTGCATCTCAACCAACTTTTAAATTTGATTCCATAGATGCTGCTTTGGCGGATCTCAAAGCAGGTCGTGTCATTGTGGTGGTAGATGACGAAAACCGGGAAAATGAAGGTGATTTGATTTGTGCGGCTCAATTTGCTACACCTGACATGATTAATTTCATGGCGGTGCAAGCTAGAGGGCTGATTTGTTTGGCGATGACAGGCGATCGCCTAGACGAGCTAGATTTGCCGTTAATGGTTACTAACATTACGGACACTAACCAAACGGCCTTCACTGTTAGTATCGACGCAGGCCCCCATTTAGGCGTTAGCACCGGGATTTCTGCCGAAGACCGCGCTAGGACTATTCAAGTCGCCCTCAACCCCGCCACCAAACCTTTAGATTTACGTCGTCCTGGACATATTTTTCCGATTCGTGCCAAGGCTGGCGGTGTCCTCAAACGCGCCGGACATACAGAAGCGGCTGTAGATTTATCTCGCTTGGCTGGACTGTACCCGGCTGGAGTGATTTGTGAAATTCAAAACTCCGATGGTTCAATGGCGCGGTTACCCCAGTTAATTGACTACGCCAGAAACCACAATTTAAAAATTATCAGTATTGCGGACTTAATCAGTTATCGCCTGCAACATGACCGCCTCGTAGTCCGGGAAAGTATTGCTGAGTTACCCACTCAGTTTGGTCATTTCAAAATTTACGCTTACCGTCACACCCTCGATAATTGCGAACACGTTGCTATTGTCAAAGGTGACCCCGCAAATTTCAAAGATGAACCAGTCATGGTGCGGATGCACTCAGAATGTTTAACTGGCGATGCGTTGGGGTCTTTGCGCTGTGATTGTCGGATGCAGTTGCAAGCCGCTTTGAAAATGATTGAAACTGCTGGACAAGGTGTCGTTGTTTACCTGCGTCAAGAAGGCCGAGGTATTGGTTTAATTAATAAACTCAAAGCCTACTCCTTACAGGATATGGGACTAGATACCGTAGAAGCTAACGAGCGTTTAGGATTTCCGGCTGACCTGCGTGACTACGGTATGGGAGCGCAAATGCTCATGGATTTAGGTGTTAAAAAAATTCGCCTAATTACTAATAATCCTCGGAAAATTGCGGGGGTTAAAGGCTATGGGTTGGAAGTCGTAGACCGCGTACCGTTGTTAATTGAGTCCAACGACTACAATTCTTATTACCTCGCAACCAAGGCGAAAAAACTAGGTCACATGCTGTTGCAGACTTATCTCGTGACAATTGCCATTCATTGGCAAGATGATCCCCAATCAGTAACCAAACGCTATGAAAGGTTGGAAAAATTACGCCATTTAGCCAAAAGCAACGATTTATTATTGCAAGAAGAAGCCCGTCCTTTGGCGATCGCATTATTCGATGAGCCATCTTTAACAGTACACTTAGGCTTTGACCAACCAAAGGTAGCGAGCTGTGATTGGTACCAGCAAAACGGTCATCCTTATGTGCAAGCTGTCTGCCAAATTTTGGATCATCTCACCACCTTACCTTATATTCAGAAACTAGAATTTCTGATTTCCTCTGGTAGTGATCCCCTGAGCAACTTGCAAATTCAACTTGATCGACAAATCTTGTCTTCAGATACTTTGCCTTCTGCAATTAGCGATCGCCTAGAAAAACAGAAGATTTATAGTTTTACCAAGTCACTCTAAAGTTGCACCCAAGTTTTTAGTAAAAAATGGGTGTAAGGGTATAGGTGTTTTGGATGCCGATGAGAGGAGGATTCAAACCCACCTCTCATCGTTCCCGTAGGGAAGCCCGCCAAATCTCAGATTAGAGCGCCGGACTTAAACCCAAATGGGCGAGACAAAAAGGCTTTACCATTGATTAAATATCCTCCCTGATTGGTGAGCCTGTCGAACCACAGCCTTCTGCTCTCAGCATAGCTGCCTCGTCCGAAGGGGAGTTAATTAAATTTAATATATAATTGTATGCTTAATTTTCTATCTGCATGTCCTGACGAGGAGTATCAGCTTTGGCACCTGTGAGAGTCCGCCAACACGTTAACCCATTAGCCCGCAAATATCGTACACCAGTTAATCCCCTAGAGTGGGAAAAGGTCTATGCACAACCAAACCAACCACTACATTTAGATATTGGTTGTGCTAGAGGTAGATTTGTGTTGCAAATGGCGCAGGTAGAACCTAACTGGAATTTTCTCGGTTTAGAGATTCGGGAACCATTGGTAGTCGAAGCGAATCAGTTGCGTTCTGAGTTGGGTTTAACCAACCTGTATTATTTGTACTGCAATGCGAACAACTCCTTGCAACCTCTGTTATCTGGTTTAGCACCCGGACTTTTACAACGGGTGACAATTCAGTTTCCTGATCCTTGGTTTAAAACTCGTCATGCTAAACGGCGTGTAGTCCAACCAGAACTAGTGGCAGAATTAGCAGAATATTTAGCAGTGGGTGGAGTTGTATTTCTGCAATCAGATATGAAGTTTATCGCCGTGGAAATGTGCGATCGCTTTACCGAAAACTCAGCTTTTACAAAAGTCGGTACAGATGAATGGTTAACCGAAAATCCCCTACCAGTCCCTACAGAACGAGAAATTGCGACTCAAAATAAAGGTGAACCAGTTTATCGCGCTTTATTTGTGAAACAAGGGTGATATTAAGCAAATAGCCCTTCAGACTGAAGTCTTGGGCTATACAAACTAAACCCGCCTACGCGGGTTCAAAACCCTTTATGTTCAGTTAGTCCGCCTACGCGGACTACCCTGCGGGAAGCCGCTTGTGCGTCTACGTTTTTATAGCCGCGCATTCCATTCGTCGGGGCTAGGTGCTTAATTGCTTTCAACTCCTGGCTTCTCAAAGCTTCACCCCTCCTTGTTGCAACTGCTTAAATGGATCAAGTAGAAAATCGATGATTCGGCGTTGGCGGATAACGACTTCGGCTGTGGCTGTATCACCAGGACGCAAGGGTATACATTTATTAGCAGCAGGTAAACAAGTTTGTTTGAGGGCAATATCTAAGTTATAAGCGGCAACTTTGCCATTGGGTGTGTCTATTTCTGTAGTAGTAGGAGAAATCTTAATTAGCTCACCTGAGATTACGCCATAATCTTGAAATGGATAAGCATCAAATTTTAGTTTCACTGGTAATCCTGTGTGTAAAGAACCACTTTCTGTTGTGGCCATTGTGGCGCGAATGATAAAAGGTGAATTTGCAGGTGCTATCTCTGCTAACATTGTTCCAGATTGAACAACGGCTCCAGGTTTTTGGATTGGTAGTTGAAATAAAATTCCGTTGCTAGTAGCTTTAATTTCTCTTTGTTGTAATTGAAATTGCCAAGCTGTAATTTGACTTTTAGTTTGAGCGATATCTGATTGTAAAGATGTAATTTCAGTTTCGAGATTTTTTTGTTGTTCGGCAATTCTTAAAATGGCTAGTTTACCAGAACGAGTTAAAGTTTGATAACTGCTTTCTTGTTCTTTTAGCCGTAACTGTGCTTGTTCAATTTCGGCATTTGCTTGGCGAATATTCCGTTCATAACTACTTTGTTGTTCAGTTAAACGTAATTTTGCCTGTTGAATATCTGCCTTTGTTTGTTCATATAGTTTTATTCGTTCTTGGAGAGCATCTTCTTTTTCCACAACGTTAACTTCCGCCGCAATTCCGTCTTTAAAGGCTTTTTGATAACGCTCTAGTTCGCGTTGGGCGATCGCCAAGCTGACTTCCGCTAACTTTTTCGCTTTTTCGTTTTGGATAATAGTTTGCTTCGCTTGATTTAATTGCGCTATGCCTGCGGCTTTTTGTAAATTAAAAGTATTAGTAGATAGTTGAAGATTTTGGCGAAATTGCTCAATTTGTGCTTGTTTTTCTAATTGTTGTGATTGATTTTGTTGCTCTTGGGTAGCTAAAGAAACCAAAAGTTGATTTTTTGCAGAATTTAACTGCGTGAGTCGATTTAACTGTCCTTCTAATTTATCTTGGGCTTGTTGTAATTCTGATTTGACTAATTCCGAGTCTAATATTAATAAAGTTTGCCCAGCTTTGACTGTATCTCCTTCTTGGACTCGAATTTCTGCAACCGTTCCCGCAACAGCCGCATCGAGTTTAACTGTTTTATCTTGAGTTTCTACTCTACCTGTCGCTGTACCAGTTTCATCAATTTTAGCAAACATTGTCCAAGGAAGAATTATCGAGACAAACACAACTAACAAATAGAGTATTCCTCGCGTCCAAACTTGGGGTAAGTTATCAAGAGTTTCTCTGGTAACATCAGACCAATCATCAGTTTTTGGTAATACAGTTTCCTCGATAATTTCTGGTTCAGATATATCTTTTGAATGTGATACTTTACCATTCAATGTATTTGTCATAGTTTTTCCTGGGAGATTAGGGGTTATAAATGAAGAGATAATTAAACAAGTCACAAATTATTCAGACTTATGTAATAACTCTCTCAAACTCTTATAACTTCGTGTCCTTTGCATCCTTTGCGGTTAGTTTTTTCATAATCTTGCGTAAATTATGATTACCAATGACTAAGAACTAAGCATTAATTTGCATTTGCTGTTGATTTAAATAGAAATAATGTCCACGTTTAGCCATTAGTTCTGCATGAGTTCCACTTTCAATTAATAGCCCTCGATCTAGGACTAAAATTAAATCTGCATTTCGTACTGTAGAAAGGCGGTGGGCGATAACTAATGTGGTTCTTCCTTTGAGAATCTTATTTAAATTCTGTTGAATAATTCTTTCTGATTCAGTATCTAAATGGGAGGTAGCTTCATCTAAAATCAATAGCTGTGGATTACCTAACAAAGCTCTAGCGATCGCAATTCGCTGTCGCTGTCCACCAGATAACAACCCACCACCTTCACCTATTTGAGTTTCATATCCCAATGGCAGCTTTTTAATAAACTCATCAGCACCAGCTAATTTAGCAGCTTCGATTAATTCTGCTAAGGTTGCTCCTGGATATCCTAAACTAATATTCTCTCGAATTGTGCCACCAAATAAAAAGGTATCTTGGTCAACTACTCCCACACAAGAACGTAGAGAACTTAAGGAAATACTAGTAATATCTTGTCCATCAATTAAGACCTTGCCATCAGTAGGCGGATATAACCCTAAAACTAACTTGGAAATAGTAGTTTTACCTGAACCACTCCGCCCTACTAAAGCTACCATCTGCCCTGGTTTGATTTCAAAGGAAAGATTTTCTAAAATATTCACATCACTATCTGGATGATAGCGAAAGGTCACATTTTCAAACCGGATACTACCTTGGAGTTGGGGGATATTTTGCCTTAATTGATGTTGTAAATCTTCTTCTGGCTCGGCATCTAAAACATCATTAATCCGTTCTACAGCAATCACGACTTCTTGCAATTGGTTCCACAAAACGGTTAATCTTTGAAATGGGGTAATAATATTGACTAAAAGCAAATTAAATGCTACCAACTGCCCAATTGTTAATTGATTTTGAATTACCAAGTGCGCCCCAAACCAGAGCAAGGCAGTAGTTACCAAGGCTTGAATTGTATTACTAATAATTTGCAGTCGATTACTAATAACTTGGCTGGCGAAGTTTGTTTTAACTTCTTGGTTTAATAACTCTTCCCAATGCCAACGCACATTTTTTTCCACTGCTGTAGCTTTGACTGTTCGCACACCAGTTAAAGCTTCAATTAAGTAACTGCTTTCTTTGGCAACAGCATTAAATATTTCCCGCGAAATTCTCTGTAAAAATGGTGTGGCGATTAATGCTAATAAGGCGAATGGCGGCACAATGATTAATACTAGCAAAGCCATACGCCAGCTATACCAAAACATCAAACCGACATAAATAAAGACGGTGAATAAATCTAATAAAATAGATAATGCTTCACCAGAAAGAAATCTTTGAATTTTGCGGTTCTCTTGAATACGGGAGACAATATCACCTACATAACGCGACTCGAAAAAACTCAACGGTAGCCGCAATGTATGGCGAATAAAACCAACAATTAATACTAAGTCAATTTTGTTGGCTGTGTGGTCTAAGAGATATTGACGTAACCCCATCATAGCGACGCGAAACAAGTTAAACATTAGCAACCCTAAACCCACGGCTGTTAATGTCAGTTCCGATCGCTGCACAACCACACGGTCTAAAATTAACTGGGTAAATAACGGGGTAATCAACCCAAAGATTTGGATGAATACAGAAGCAATCAACACCTCAACTATCACCAACGAATGAGGTTTCATTAATCCAAAAAATTGCCAAAAAGGTGTAGAGGCTTCTTTGGCATCTTTAAAAGCAGCTGTTGGTTGCAACAGCAAAGCATAACCAGTCCAGTTAGCTTTAAATTCGCTGTGGCTGAGGGTTTTTTGCCCAATGGCGGGGTCGCCAATAATCACATCGTTGGGGGTAATTTCGTAAACAACTATATAATGTTTGCCTTCCCAATGAGCGATCGCAGGTAATTTTTGCTTGGCTAACTGATTAAAACTAGCTTTCACCGGTCTAGTGTTAAAACCGAGGCTTTCCGCCGCCATGACTAAGCCTCGCAATGATGCACCGTTGCGGTCAACATTAGCGATATCTCGTAAACGATTCACACTAAAACGTTTACCCCAATAACGCGACACCATCACCAAACAAGCAGCACCGCAGTCAGAAGCACTTTGTTGAGCAAAAAACGGATAGCGTCGAGTTACCCTCTGCCATAAATGTCCGACTCGTTGGCTAGGGTTGGGAAAATAAGCTTTACTAATCTTTTTGCTGTCTGGAGGTTCAATAGGCGGCGCAACAATATCTATTTGATGATGTGGATGTACCTCAGATGTCTGAAGAGAAGAAGTATCTGCGCTGGTTGGTTGTGGCGAACGGGATAAGGCTTTAGTCCAGAGATGATCCCGCATTTGTGGGTGTTTAGCCATCAATGACTGCAACACATCACCAGGAATAAAACATAGTTGCAAATTAACAGAAGCCCTAGCAGAATATGGTGTGAGGTTAGCTTCTGGAAATAAGGTAAATTCCCCGAAGGAAGTTCCTGTTTCTAATGTGGCAATTAATTCATCAACATCATCTAGTAGCCTGACTTTACCTGTCACCACAATATAGATACCAGGTTCTACATTTGCACCTTGCCAGAATTTACCAACTTTTGGATTTAGGGATTTAGCTTGTTGAAGACAGTACTGAAATTCTTCTACCGATAGGGAACAGCCCAAAGTCTCGTTGAGTTGTTCGGGAGTGATCAACTGAACGGATAGATTATGCACCATAGATATCTACATTTCTTCCTAATTTTGTGAACTTCATCGGCGAAAAGTCGCTATCATCGGTTAATCTTGCCGATCGCAAATCTTTAATCAAAATTTTGGCACCATGAGTTGGCTGAGGTTGAGTTGCTTCAGCATTTTGGGATTTTGGTAATGTAGATAACCCCATTTGTTTCAGGAGTCGCTTAATATGGCGATCGCTAATTTCCATCCCTAATTCTTTGGCGAGATGTTTTTGCAGCCAGTTAACTGTCCAGCGCCGAAAAGAATAGCCATAGTCGCGGGGGCTATTACTCACAAGTTCTCTCAATCGCTCTAAATACTGCTCGTTCACTGCTTTTGGGCGACCAATAGGGAAATCTTGCCATTGATGCGCCATACCGATTCGCGCAATGTGCATCCAATGTCGTGCTGTAGCCGCACAACATCCCAAAATTTGACAAATTTCCGTTTGTGACTTTCCTTCATCTGTCAACAACATAATTTCAATGCGCTGACGATAGGAATCAGATAAATCTTTTTGCAAATTTTCTTGCAGTAGTTTGCGTTGAAACTTTGTTAAATACTTACCTGTAGGAGCTTGCGCTCTGTCAATGTCATATTGTGCTTGGTTGTACGACATAACGGTAAAAATGCACTACAAATTGGTATGTTTGTTGTTATTTACCCAATGCAAATTAGACAGCAGGTAAATAACAATCAGCAGTGCAGATTAAATTGCACCGGGCTATAAATACATATACAAAAAATAAATTTCCGTAAAAACAATTAAATATTTTTCTCAATGAAATTGTCATTCAACGATGAAATCTATGTGATATCTCTGGTGCAGACGATCAGGCGATCGCTTCTTTGCACAAAATTTTTTGGGACATAAACTGAAACATTTATGTCCCAAAAATTTATCAAATTAACTCCTTAAATTTATCTTCATCACAAACACATTTCTAGCTAGATTTGCTTGCTAGACTTGGCTTTGCTAGATTCCTTAATTGAACCTAGATACTTTTTCAGAAGATGATTCCGCAGTTAAATAGCTTCGATATTTAGATTTAAAACTAATTTTTATATCACTATTATTTACAAATTGATATCAATATGATAAACATGGTTTTCCATGAATGTCTATATGCGTCATAACATATTTATACTAAGTAAAGTATAAATAAAAGCAGTTTATCCGAAAGCCTTTTTGGATGAAGATGCAATTTATCAGTTGTTGTAGATAAGTAAGTTGTACACAAAGTCCCAATTCTCCCTTGTCTCTCCTAACTCTCTCTTACCTTGATTGTTCAGATATCAAATAGCACTACCTACAGACTCAAGCTGAAGCTGATATGTAACTTGCTGCGTTTGCTGCTTCAGCCATTCTGCAAATAAATATGCCACAATTTGTTGGCGCAATTGAGCATTTAACTCTGGCTGAATAATTTCCTCCACCAAAATCAAGTGAATTCCTCTTGATGTAAAAATTGGTTTGAGAAGTTGGGGAGGCTGAACTGTAAAAATAGCCGCAGATATTTCTGGTAATAAATCTCGTCGACGAACTAACCCACGATATCCACAAGCACGACGTAATTCGATATTTTCGATATATTGGTGAGCCACTTCATAAAAGCTAATTTCACCTTCTTTAATAGCGTAATAAAGTTCTAAGGCTAAATCTTCATCTTCTAAAATTACTTCGTACATAATCACACCAGCATAGTCGAGTTGGTGTGCAAAAAAGTATTCTTCAACTTTATTTTCAAACAAATGTGCTGCTAACTTACCAAAAATGAGACTACTATAAGTAATTTTTTCAAAATCATCAAGAGACAGATAATTTTTTTCCAGCCATTGCCATGTTTCAGCCGCACTATCAAGATTGTTAGCTAATCGTATTTTATCTGCTGCTTGTTGCAATTCCTCTGTTTCTACCTTAATTCCATTTTCTAAAGCAACAGCTTTCACAATATGATCAGCAGTAATTTGCTCAATAATTTCTGGCAGCTTACAAGATAGTTTTAGTTGATGTAAAATATCCTGACTGGTAATTAAAATAGCGTCTGTCATTTTAAATAGGGATATGTAACAGTTTTATTTGATATGTCAATGAAAGAGACAAGGGAGGACAGGAAGACAAGGTAGAGATGTTTGTAAATTACTTAAGATTGCTATAGCAGTTCTCTTTGATTGATAAATTTGTAAGAGTATAGTATGGCAGTTTAGCCTGACAAATAGAATTACTAATCATTGAGAACTGCCATAGCTTGATTCACATCTTGCACCAAGCGACTGAAGTCGTGGCTGGAAAGACAAAACCCTTAATTTTACGTTAGTCCGCGTAGGCGGACTTCGTTTTTATAGCCGCGAATTCCATTCGTCGGGGCTAGGTGCAAAATATGTGTTAATTGTCATCTTAAACTAATACTTTATCAGCCGATCGCTTTAATGCAGACAAGGATTCACTTTGGAAGTTAGGCGCGGCTTTTGGTTGTAATTGTTGCTTTTGTTCTTCCAGTTCTGCTAAACGTAAATTACTCCAATTTATCAGTCCGGGATTTCCCAAACTAGGCGCTATATTAGCTAAGTGTTGAACAACTGAGATAGCTTCTGGTTCGATTTCTAGAGAAGCCAGATAACAATCACTAGCTAATTCTAATTCACCCATTTTTTCATGACATTGACCAGCCATAAACCAAGCTACTGGAGTTCCTGGAGGGCCTAATCTTGTAGCAGAACGATAAACTTTGGCGGCTTCTTCAAGTTTGCCACGTTTGGTTAAAACTTCCGCCAATTCTAAATGATATCTCGGTTCTAGAGGCTCTAGTTGGACTATCAGACGTACTCGTTCTTCTGCTAAATCGAGATCCTTTAGCCATATAGACTCTTTAGAACGGCTTTCCATACACAAGCTGAGATTTTCGCGTGCAACAATTTGTTGCAATTCATTCTCAGGATTTAAACTTCTGGCGTGAGACTCGCATAAATCCATTTCTTCAACTACCTTCTGTTTATCTCTGCGTAAAAACGGCACAAAAGAAACAGAACGATAGTACATACTCATCAACAAGTTATATTCAAACTCATTGAGTGAAGGTCTTAATATTTCAATATCTTTGGTAACTTCTTCACGCCAAAACTCAGCCGCAGCTAAATCGCCAAATATTTTGGAATATTCAACTACCATTTGTAAGCCAGCGTTGATTTTCACCTTACTTCCTGATGGTGCATGAGTAGCGATCGCAGCAATTTCTTGAATATAATCAAAGGTGCGATCGTCAAAGTGAGTAATTAAGCTAGAAAGCGCCCTACACCATGCAAGAGTAGCAAGTTCCACATTACTGGCAATTTCATCACTAGATATTTCTGGGATATACTCTTTTACGACTCGATGAAAGCACAAGCTTCGCAATAAATTCATCACCCGTAATTTGGTGATATTGGGTAATTCTTGATAGTTAGATAAATAATCACAAAGCTTTTCCCAACGCTCAGTGCGTAATTCTTTTGCTAACTGTAGTGGATGATTAACATGGTATTGAAACATTCCAGTTTCTTTTACCAGAGATTCTCGAAAGAAAGGCGAGACATTAACTTGAACTGTATAGGGAAGCGTAGTGTTATTAATTAAACTATTATAACTAAATTCAATTCCATAATGATGAGGTTTACCGCCATTGAGGGGGCCTAAATCAAAATATTGTCGATTTAACCAAGCAATAGGTGAACTATTAAGAGTTAGCATAATATCTCTCCTGATGTTTATTATTATGTAGTTATTGCACCACTACAAAAATCAAGTAGGTAGACATGAGATGAATCACAGTGACATTCGGTTATAAAATTAACTATGTCACTGTGAAAAGTTGCTTTTAAAATAGTTCTGAAATCAGCAACCAAGATTGTGTATTTCAGAACTATTTGGGAAATTTTTCCTATCTTACGCTAAGAAAGAAGACCATTTAGCAACTGCAAAAGCTACACCACCACGTACAGTTGTGAAAGCTGTAAACTCTGGAGAATCTTTTGCAGATTTAGACTTTAAGTCAACGATTTCATCAGCAGCTTTTTCAGATTTCAGTTGGGTAATTTTAATTTCAGCCATGATAATAAACCTCAAGATTCAAGTTGTTTTGACGAAGAAACTTTGTTTTGTCTCTTCCTATTAACATCATGCTTTCTTGAATCTTGGAATGCAAGGGAAAGTCCGGTATGAATTGGGACATAAATATCGCATTTTCTGGAGCTAAAATTAAAAATTTAAGTTGATATTTACTAATTAAGGTACAAAAAATTTAGGCTGGAGCAGAAGAACAAGAACTAATTTAAATCATTCCTGAACCAAAAGATACCCGACTTCTCTAAGAAGTCGGGTATCTGAGCCTCGATAAATAGCATCTTCATCAAGAAACGGTATTATTAGTGCAGTATGTCGGCAGAATAGAATTAATTATGTCTCTTTTTCTTCCTTCTCTTGTCCTTAGCTGATTCTCATTAGGGACTTCCAAGCAAAAAATCTCCCATTATCTGCTAACAAGGAAGATCAGGGAGAAACTTATTTTTTTGATTACCATTAGAACAAAAATAAAAAAAATTAAGCATCAAGGCAAAAACTTCACCTCATGCTTTATCTAAATGTTTTATCTAACAAGGCAAGCATTTTCTAAATAAGAATTCAGAACTCAGAGCCAGCGTCTATAACGAATTTATCACGAAATCGTCTTTGAGTATCTGAAAATATTAAGTTTCAAACCTTGCTCTTGATAGGCAAAATGAGTATTAAATTTGATTCTTTGTAAAAGCTTCATCCTGGGGTGGGTGAAGTCTGCTGAATTCTATATTTCTGAATTCCTGTGTCCTGACTAGTATAGATTGGCGTAAATAAACAGACCATCTGGAATTACTAAAAGGCTGGTAGTATGACTCACTATTCCTTCTTTTTCCTTTTGACCTTTTACTTTTGCCTTATTGTACTAGTGCATTTCGTCGTATTCTGGCGCTTCAACTCGTCTAGCTTCTTGACGAGAAGGGGGGAGAAATTCAGCTCTTCTGACAGGAACTAAAGGCGGAGTTGAACCTTGATAGGGATGAATTACCTGCACTGTACGAGTCGGACGGCTGCGCGGCCCAAATAAAGCCAATACTCCAGCAACTACAATACCGCCACCAACAGTCAACGTTGCGCCTCCCACAGCCCAAACAATTGGTGAAGTCCACCAAGCGTTTTGAGGTTGTAATACTTCAGATGCAGCTTTTTGGCTATTTTGCTGTGCTAATAACAACTGTTGGGCGTTTTGATTGTCCAATAGTCGTTGGTTTGCCCCTTTTAGCTGTTCATTGTCGGTTCTTAAACGATTTAATTCAGCTTTTAATTGCTCAAACTCTGCACGTAGCTCAGGGTTGGATGCAGTAGGTGGCTGAGGGTTGGGATAAGGTTGTCCGTAATTAGATGGATACTGCACAGGTGGCTGTAGCTGGGGTGCAACTACAGTGGGCATTTGGGGGGTGACAGTAAAGTTAGGTTGTAAGGGATTATTTGCTCCCTTGAGCAAAACAAGCGCCGCCAGCCCAGCCACAGCGACTCCACCGATAAATGCCATACTTTCACTCATCGCTTTTGTCCCTCAGCTGCGACGTAATTATTTTGTGACTGACACACTCTCACACTCATAATCTTTTACTTACTAAAATTCACCTAAACACTTAAAGTATAAGCGACAGTATCAGCTAGTTTTTTTACAGCCTGCCATCTGCTGTTAATATTCAAGACCATAAAGGTCGAATTGTCTACTAAATTAGGGTAAAAAAACTATACTGTTATACATTCTTAATCTACTTTTTCTGAGGTGGCAAGAAAGTCATGAGTTAAAAGTCAACGGTCAAACAATTTTAGATTTTGGATTTTGGATTTTAGATTGACTGTATTCCAGAAGTGGATACAGTTTGGGGATTTTAGATTGGAAACTAAATCCCTACTCTCGATTAAGTGCGTAGAGCAGCTTTTAGGCTTTGGCAAAATTGACCGATCGCATTTAATCCCTCTTCAGGAGTACCTTCTGCTAAACGTTTGACAAAAGCACTACCAACAATTGCGGCATCCGCTCCCCAATCTCTGACCTGACGGGCTTGTTCAATTTGAGAAATTCCAAAACCCACCCCGATGGGTTTATGAGTAACATTACGAATTTGTTGGAGTAAATCAGATACTCGTGTTTCCATTTGCGATCGCATCCCAGTTACACCAGTCACACTCACCAAATAAATAAATCCTTGGGAAGCACGGGCGATCGCTTCGATTCTATCAGTAGAACTAGTAGGCGCTACCAATAAAGTTAAATCAATCCCGATTTCGCCAGCAGGTTTGAGCAAGCCAGCCGCTTCTTCTAAAGGTAAATCAGGTACTACCAATCCTGACACCCCAGCCTTTGCAATTTGCTGGAGAAAATTTTCAATCCCCCGGTGCAGAATTGGGTTGTAATAAGCAAACAAAATAATTGGCGCTTGCAAGCTGGGGGTAATATCTTGCAACATTTCCAGAACGTCTTCTAACTTCGTTCCCTGTTGCAAAGCGCGGGTAGCAGCCGCCTGAATCACTGGCCCATCCGCCAGAGGATCAGAATAAGGTACACCCAATTCAATCAAGTCAGCACCGCTACTATCTAAAATTTTCAAAGCGGATGCGGTGGTTGCTAAATCTGGATCACCAGCAGTAATAAACGGAATCAGAGCGCACTCTTGATTCCGTTTTAAGGTTTCAAAGCGATCGGAAATGGCAGTCATTAGTCAAAAATCAAAAGTCAAGGGTCAACAGTCAAAAGCAATGACTATTGACTATTGACTCATAAAATGATCACTTTAAACCTGAGATTGTTTTTCTTGTTCAACCTCGGCTTGAATTTTGGCTAGTTCTTCTGGCGTAAGTTCTTCCAACCGCTTTTGGAAAAACGCTTGTTCATAGTCTTCCCGTTGCTGATGGTAGGTCATATTTTTATTCACAGCGCGGTAAACATAAGTGCTTACCCAACCAACCAAGCCAATCACCACTAGCACAGCTTGGCTCCATATCCCAGCTTGTTGAGCATCTAAGCCCACAAGTTGTAATCCCACATAAGCCAAGCCACCAGCAATAAAAATGCCTAAACCAATTACAAGAGCGTCGATGCGTCGCATGAGAGTTATGACCTACCAATCTTGTTAAGCTTCAATTTTGCGCGGTTGTGGTCGCAGGTTTACAAAGGGCGACAGAACCAACAAACCGGGAAAGAAGAAGAAAACCAAAAAGTACATAAAAGCACGCTCAATAGAAGTAGCCACATACCATCGCAGCTTCATGTAAAACATTACAGCCACAGGAAGGACTAATAAATAAGCGCCAGCCAAAATCAGATACAGCAGGGCTACGATCATAGGTTTTCTCTCTTTGTAGACAAGGCCATTTGGTGCATCTGTTTTTCATCATAGGCTGAAGAGTCCTATTTTATGTAACTTTCCAAAAATTCTGCACTTTTACTAGACAAATTTTCGGAGAGTGCTACAATAGCAAAGCCAGTGTCTGATGTGTGTACTTGTAACACCAAGGTAAAGATGCTTGTCCGAAGTGAGAGATTGCTAAGAAAACATTGCGATCGCCAAACACAGACAAAATTTTTTTTACCTAGTTCACAAAATGCACAATTGATGGTGGAATAGATGAGGGGGTATTTGTTACCTCCAAAAAATAACTGACTCCTAAGTAAACTTGGGGGTGTGGCGGAATGGCAGACGCTACGGACTTAGACAACTGAGCCTTGATGAAGAAATTCTTCAAGTGGAAGCTCTCAAACTCAGGGAAACCTAAATCTGTTTCCAGACAAGGCAATCCTGAGCCAAGCCTAAAACAAGTACTGAGTTAAAAGTGCTGAGTAAATTTAAACTCAAAGTTTTAGGAAGGTGCAGAGACTCGACGGGAGCTACCCTAACGTAAAGGCGAGGGTAAAGGGAGAGTCCAATTCTCAAAACCTAAAAGTGGGTAAAACTGCTAGGTAGTAGTGAAAGCTGCAAGAGAATGAAAATCCGTTGACCTTAAACGGTCGTGAGGGTTCAAGTCCCTCCACCCCCATTAAAAAACAAAATCAAACAAAGCCTGCTTAGTTAATACTAAGCAGGCTTAATTGTACAAAGTTAAAAATCAACAAATCTTAAGGTCTAACTTATTTGTTTTCTGCATCCACACAGCGCAAAAATCCATTTAAACGCTGAGTAAACAATACTAGTTTTCCATCAACATCAAACGCAGAGGGTCTAAACGCACATACCAAGGGAAAGGTTGGTCTTTGATATTGACCCATTTCTCTTTGAATACCTCAGCTTGTAGGTGATAGTCTTGCGGATTATTGGGGGTAGTGTGTAGTTTTAAAAATAATGTCATTCGATGGGGTGTTTCACTGGTTCGCACTAACCAACAGGGAAAGGTATTAACTGGAGATTCATCCGAAGAAAAGATTAGTTGATGAGCGCGAATCCCGACGTGAGAGAGTTCATCAGGAATTGGTTGGACAACTTGCAAATGACAATCCCAATCTAGGGCTTGGATTGTTTGCGTTTGTTGAACGACAGCGCGAGACAAGTTTTTACAGCCAGTTAATTGAGCCACACTCACACTAGCAGGACGCTCGAAAATTTCATATTTGGAACCATGATGAACTGCTTGACCTTGTTCCAAGACTAATAAATTTGGACAAACGCGGTAAGCTTCATCCATGTTGTGGGTGACAAATAAAGCCACACCTTGGTAATCTGCTAAAGTTTCGGTCATCTGCTGTTCTAATTGACTCCGCAGATGAGTATCGAGGGCGGAAAATGGCTCATCGAGAAGTAATGCTTCTGGTTGACTGGCTAAGGCTCTGGCTAAAGCCACCCGTTGCTGTTGACCGCCGGAAAGTTGGTGGGGATAGCGATCGCCCAATCCTGATAACTGCATTGCTATGAGTTGTGCTTCGATTTGCACGCGCACACTTGACGCAGATAATCCCTTGGGTAAGCCAAATGCGATGTTTTCCGCCACTGTCATATTCGGGAACAAAGCATAATTTTGGACTAAAAAACCAATGCGGCGATCGCGGCTAGGTACATTAATGCCTTTTTCAGAATCAAACAAGACTCTACCATTCAACACTATCCGCCCTCTAGTTGGGGTTTCGATTCCCGCAATGCAACGCAGAATCATGCTTTTACCTGCGCCGGAACCGCCCAACAAGCCTAGTGGTTGTTCGTTGGTACTAAAGGAAATTTGCAAATGAAAACTGGGTAATTTTTTTTCAATGTCTATAAACAGTCCGATTTCGGAAGTTGGCGCAGACACGGTATAAGATTGAGCGACTCGTTTTTCTGATTTTCTTGTTCCTGTTTCCTTGCGTCTTCCCTTTTCTTTGACTTCTTGCCAAAAATTCACCGCAATAATCCCCGACAGGGAAATTACCATAATTGCGATCGCCCAAAACCAAGCTTCATCCATTGCGCCTGCTTCCACAGCAAAATAAATCGCCATTGGAATCGTCTGGGTTTGTCCAGGAATATTCCCAGCCAGCATTAAGGTTGCACCGAATTCACCCAAAGCACGGGCAAAAGCCAAGGTCGTCGCTGCTAGAATGCCCGGTAAGGCTAAAGGTAAACTAATTCGCCAAAAAATTCTCGATTCACTTGCACCAAGGGTTCTCGCCACCCTTAGCAAATTACCATCAATTTGTTCAAAAGCACCCAGGGCAGTTTTATACATTAATGGAAAAGCAACCACCGTCGCTGCGATCGCTGCACCATACCAAGTAAAAACAATCGTGAAATCAAAAGGCTCCATGAATTTCCCCACAGGCCCATTCTTACCAAAAAATAACAGTAATAAAAAGCCTACAACTGTTGGTGGCAAAATTAGCGGCGCAACAAAAATACTCTCAATTAAAGATTTAGCCTTACCCTGATAACTGAGCATCCAATAAGCCGCCGCAATGCCCACAAAAAAAGTAATAAATGTTGCCAATAACGAAGTTTTGAGCGATATCCAAAGCGGTGATAAATCCTGTGGCATAGTTTATATAATCAAATATTTTCAACTTTTACAAAGAGATAATGACAAAAAATAGCAGCAATATTTTATTACTTGATGTATTCCAAATCTTGCATCTGGTTGGTGAGCGAAGTCGAACCGTGTGCATCCACTTTCGGCAAATAGCCCTGCGCTAAGGCGCACGCTACGCGAACAGACTGAAGTCTGGGGCTATACAAACTAAACCCGCCTGCGCGGGTTTTGAGATAGTCCGCGTAGGCGGACTTGGTTTGTGTAGCCGCGATTTCCAATCGCCCGGTGTTTCTTCCAAAAGTGGATGCTCCCAGTCGAACCAACCTCTAAAATCAACTTCCAGCCCACACAAATCCCTGCTTTTCAAATACATTTTTAGCTTCATTATTACTAGATAAAAACTGCTCAAAATCTTTAGCAACATCAATATTTTTACTACTTTTAATCACTGCAATAGGATATACTATAGGAGAATGACTATTTTCAGGTGCAGTAGTTATCACTTTAACTTTTGAACTACTTTTGGCATCGGAAAGATAAACTAAACCAGCATCAACATTACCGGATTCTACATAATTTAAAGCTTGGCGTACATCTTTAGCGTAAACAACCTTCCCTTTGAGTTTGTCAGCAAGTTTTAACGAAGTCAAAACTTGTTGAGCATACTGTCCCGCAGGGACACTTTTTGGTTCACCTAAAGCAATTTTCTTAATTTGAGGTGAAGCTAAATCTTGAAAATCTGATATATTTGTAGAGTTTTGTGGTGCAATTAATACTAGTTGATTTTTTAATAAATCCTTCTTTGTACCATCAACTAACAAACCCTTTTTATCCAGTGCATCTATTTGTTTAGTTGCGGCGGAGATAAAAACATCAACTTTTGCACCTTGTTCAATTTGCTGCTGTAAAGCACCCGATGAACCAAAGTTGTAAGCTAGGTTCACGCTTGGTTTTGCCTGATTGTAAATTGGTTTGATTGCGTCGAGTGCATCTTTGAGACTAGCGGCGGCTGAAATAGTTAAAGTTGTGGTTTGGGCTGTTGGACTAGCAGTTGTGGCTGAGTTGGGTGTATTTGCTTGATTACAACCAACAACTAATAGGCAAGCGAACAATAACCAACAACTAAAAGCTAAAATGCGTTTAAAACTCATTGCCAGTGTTTAATTCATCTGTTATTTACCAACCTAACACGGAAAAAGTTGGTAAATAACAGTAAATTATTTAAATACACGAAAATCTGGAATTTCTGTAACGAAGAATTCCACATCTTAACCTATTACCCGGCAATGATTACATCTGTTCAGATCCCCGACTTCTCTAAGAAGTCGGGGATCTAGTGCTGAAAACTTGATTACACCTAAACTGCCAATAAAAAGCCCCCGGTGTTTACCAGGGGTATCTATCTCTATCAGCATCAACCTATTCCTACATCAAAGAGAATCGCACTTATCAGAGTTTATTGCATCCGCATTCATGCAATAATTGCATATTTTTAATGAAATTTTTGCATAATCAGGTCTGGGTATGGAGTGTAAAGGTTAGAACTTACGCAAAAAGATTGTCTGTGGAGACTGGGTAAAAGGGTGTTGGGTGTATGGGTTTGAGATACGTACACGCCAAAACGCTTGATTTTTCATCTCACTGCGTCAAGTCATTTAAAAAAAAAGGCTTAACGTTTTGTTAAGCCTTAAAATGTCCTAGTGCTTAAGCAGACATCCGTGATTAATGTAGAAATATTAGCTTGACAGTTCATCCCTCTAAAGGAAGTCATTTGGACTTAGAGAAAAAACTTGAGAAAAATTACACATCGCGTTAAGCTTCCTTAGCGTAACTGCACGCTGTGACATCAGGTAATGACAAATCAAAACTCCCGCGAAATTCCCCCTTGTACTTGGAATCGTCCCATCGGTTTAGGCTGGGACAAACCTTATACCGTCCGCTATGCCAGTAATATTGATGACGGCCCTTGGCATGGAATGCCTTTGGGTGGTTTTGGTGCAGGTTGCATTGGGCGTTCTTCGAGGGGAGATTTTAACCTGTGGCACATCGATGGCGGTGAACATATCTTTAAAAATGTGCCGGCTTGTCAATTCAGTGTGTTTGAGTCGAATGGCACATCTTCTCAAGTTTATGCTTTATCGACTCAATCACCGGAAGATGGTAGTCTCCAGGCTTGGCAATGGTATCCAGCTAGTAGTGAGTCAACTTCCACCGGGAGTTATCATGCTTTATACCCGCGTAGTTGGTTTGTGTATGAAAATGTCTTTCAAGCAGAATTAACTTGTGAGCAGTTTTCGCCGATTTGGGCAAATAATTATCAAGAAACTAGCTATCCTGTGGCGGTGTTTGTTTGGAAGGCGCATAACCCCAGCAATGCACCAATCACTCTCAGCATTATGTTGACTTGGGAAAATATGGTGGGTTGGTTTACTAATGCGTTGAAGTCGCCGGAAGTCAAGATTCGTGATGATGGTAGTCCAGTTTATGAGTATCAGCCGCGCTGGGGTGAAAGTCAGGGTAATTACAATCAAGTAGTGGAAAATTCTCAATACTTTGGTTGTTTTTTAGGCAGGGTGGGAATTACGGAACCTGTGCAGGAAGGTGACGGGAGTTGGTGTATTGCAACGGTGAAACATCCACAGGTAGAAGTTTTTCACCACAGTAAATGGCATCCTGGAGGTACAGGTGAGGAGGTATGGCAAAGTTTTGCGAGTGATGGTTCTTTGCCTAATTATCTGGATACAAATCCGACGGTAGAAAATCAACAGTTAGGAAGTGCGATCGCAGTTCGTTTTACTCTCCAACCAGGGGAAACTTTAGAAATTCCTTTTGTGTTGGCTTGGGATCTCCCGGTAACAGAATTTGCGGCGGGAGTAAATTATTACCGCAGATATACAGATTTCTTTGGTAAAAATGGCAATCATGCTTGGGAAATTGCGACTACTGCTTTAGACAATTATCAAATATGGCGATCGCAAATTCAAAGTTGGCAAGCGCCAATTCTCAACCGCGAAGATTTGCCAGATTGGTTCAAAATGGCGTTATTTAACGAATTATACGACTTAACTAGCGGTGGTACTCTCTGGAGTGCAGCTTCAGAACTCGACCCTATCGGCCAATTTGCTGTGCTGGAATGTTTAGATTACCGTTGGTATGAAAGTTTAGATGTACGGTTATACGGTTCCTTTGGGTTGCTGTTGCTGTTCCCAGAACTAGAAAAGTCGGTGATGCGGGCTTTTGCTAGGGCAATTCCTCAAAGTGATGACCATCAACGGATTATTGGCTATTACTATACCATTGGTGCAGATACAACCACCGCCGCCCGGAAAGTTGCAGGTGCAACACCCCACGATTTAGGCGCACCCAATGAACACGTCTGGGAGAAGACGAATTACACCTGTTATCAAGACTGTAATTTGTGGAAAGATTTAGGGTCTGATTTTGTTTTGCAAGTTTACCGCGATTATTTGTTGACTGGTGCTGATGATGTAGAATTTTTGGCAGATTGTTGGGATGCAATTGTCCAAACTCTGGATTATCTGAAAACTTTCGACAAAGATGGCGATGGTATTCCAGAAAATTCTGGCGCACCAGATCAAACTTTTGATGATTGGCGGTTACAGGGCGTGAGTGCTTATTGTGGCGGGTTGTGGTTGGCGGCTTTGGAGGCGGTGATCGCAATTAGTGATATTTTAATAACGAACCAAAAAGTAGTAGAGAGCGCAGAGAAACAAAAGTCTATCTATGAGGGTTGGTTAGCGCAATCTCGTCCTATCTATGAAGAAAAGTTGTGGAACGGACAGTATTACAGGTTAGATAGTGGCAGTGGTTCTGCTGTGGTGATGGCAGATCAATTATGTGGGCAATTTTATGCCAGATTACTAGAACTACCAGATATTGTACCGAGCGATCGCGCCCTTTCTGCTCTCAAGACTGTTTATGATGCTTGCTTCTTGAAGTTCCAAAACGGTGAATTTGGTGCGGCGAATGGTGTACTTCCCGATGGTTCTCCAGAGAATCCTAAAGCCACCCATCCTTTAGAAGTGTGGACAGGAATCAATTTTGGACTAGCGGCGTTTCTGGTACAAATGGGAATGCAGGATGAAGCTTTGCGAGTCACACAAGCTGTTGTTCAGCAAATTTACACCAACGGCTTGCAATTCCGCACACCAGAAGCAATTACCGCCGCCGGGACTTTCCGCGCTAGTACTTACCTCCGCGCGATGGCGATTTGGGGTGTTTATTTAGTGATGGTTAAATAGACATCTGGTGAAGATCAATGTAGAGACGTTATATATAACGTCTCTACCACATATCTTGTTATTCTCCTTTAATCCCAGCTTCGATTGCTTTTACAAATGGACTGACCCACCACTGATCTGAAGCTTTCTGAAGTGCCTCAAATATAAATGCTTGTCCTCCAGCTTTTAAGCGGTTTTTCAGAGTTGGGTTTTGATTTACTTGTTCTATGGCTGCTGTGACGACTTTTTGTTTTTCAATTTCAGTTGAAGGTTGATGATTCTCCGTGAGACGGTTGAAGATTTGTTGAATTTCATCAAAAGCGTCTACGAGATTTTGTTTTGGAGCGTAATTGTGTTGAATCTGATCTCCATTGATAGTGCTGTTAATATTAGCAGCGTTTACAAGATTATTAAAGTTGATAATTGGGTTGTTTGCGTCTTGCATAATTAAATTAATTGCCTGAATGTGTGTAGGTTGAGATTCTATTTTATTACTGACAATCTGGAGAATTTCTTCTGGTTGAAGTTGTTGCCAATTTTTGCGTCGCATAACATTTTTTGCATTGAACAAAGTTCTTTTCAGCCATGTTAATTCATGGAACTGCTCAGAAATACGCTCAATTTCACTACAAGCTTGAGATGTACCAGTTTCTCTAAGTTGTGTCAGAACGTTGTCTCTAAAACCAGCTATGCTTTCTCGGACTCCTACCAAATGAACACCATCATGTCTGGGATCTTCAGCATGAGGATATTGCTGTACTAGCCAAATATATAGATCAGCTAACTGCTTTTCTGTTATGGGCAAATAAACACCATGCGAGTAGCGGTTAGCAACTGCTTCAAACACTTCTCTTCCAAAATTTGTATCTTGCTGAATAGCTGACCAAACAATCTCCCAACTGACAGGTTCTGCACATCCTACTAATTCCTTAGCTGCCAACACCGCTTTCTGATATGCTTCTTCTTCTAACGGGAGGGGAATATAAACTAGCGATTGAGCAAATTTTCTAGCCTCAGTTGATTCATGTTTTAACAGTTCTTCAAGTAACTGAGTCAAGCATTTAGGCTTAAGTACTACATCCTTTGCTTTCTCCAAAACAGCAGCTTTAAAACGTTCATCCCAGCATTTTTCAAATCTATAAATAATAGATATATAGTCATGTTCTTCATTCTCTTTATCAATAATCAACATCAGCGTATTCAAGGTTTCAGTTGGCGCATTAATATATGCAAGTTTGACTAGCTCGATATAATATTGTTCTCTTTGGGAGTTGTTCGGAAAAGCAACTATAACGGATGCCCATCTTTGCCAAACTTCAGATGACAGAGTATCGAGAAATTCGGGAGTTTCCTTTAAAAGTAACTGTAAAGCTCTACAGCCTGATAATGCTGGTCGATCAAAAGTATTTGTTCCTATCCAGTTATAAACAACTTGGTTATATTCTTTAATATATTTTTTAGCCCCGTTAATAATTCTTTTACGGGTTTTGACATCGGCTTCTTCCCATCCTGGAAGTTTAGTTAAATCTGATTCAAACTCATGATTATAAAATCTACTATCTGGTTTCAGAGACATTTCTAGATGAAGTTGCCACCAAGCTGATAGATTGCCTAAATCCATTTGCTCTAACAGCAGAATTATTCGCTCTTTAGGTGGTGGACTGAGAGGAGAATTTTGTCGGTCTTCTGATAATTGCTGCCTCCTTTGATACTCAGCCTTCTCGATTTGAGCTACCTCTGAATCCAAATCAATAGCACTGAAATAAAAAGCAAACTCTTCACATAATATGTTATTAGTTTGAGTTGCTATGTAGATAGCATATACTTGGTCTTCATCTTTACGGTTAAATGACCACTGCATTAGCCTTGACCAAATGCGCTCTTCTTGAGAATCAATATTTTGAAGTTTGCCTAGCATCCATAATACATCTTCACTTTGAAGAATATTGTCTGTTAATCCACTCAGGACAAAATAGGAATCCTCTCCAGATAATAAAATTTGTATAACCGCCTGATTAATAAAATTGCGGCGCTTATCAACATCATTAATAATACAAGCTTTAAATATATTTTTAAGTTCATTATCGCTAGTCATTATTTCTTGATATTCTTTCCATTGTATTAGGGATGCTTGAACAAAGTATTCTGCTATGCCAGGTAGCTCAAAATGTTCCCAAGCTTTTAGCATAATCACATCAGCCAGTCTTTCAAATGGGTCTTCAAAGCACCTTATGTCTTGTTTTACAACCCAGCTAAGAGCAACTAGTAAGTCAGTTGGCTGGAGTTTTTCTGCAAGTTCAAAGTCAAGAAATACGCAATATGCTCCTGCGAAATTTCTCCGTTTAGGTGGAGTGAGAATATTAAACAATTCTTCTGCTGTAAGATGTTCTGGCCAAGTTGCTCTCAAAGCATATCCTTTAAGCTGATCATCCTCATCTTCTGGAATTTGACCAATAGCTAGAGGTTTTAATCGCAATTTTATACTTGCATTGCCAAGTGTGACAATTGCGTTTGCTGCACTAGCTCTAATATTTATATATTGAGATGAATCAAGGGCTAGGTTGACTAGTTCATCTTGAAGTTCATTTACATTACAAGCTTCAGCAATATCTATCGCTACATCTCTTGCATCATTTGGTTTACTGGAATCATAAATATAAGGAAGTAATTGCGTAGCCAGTCCAGAATGTTGAAGCTTATCATATCTTGGATAACTTTTTCCGTATAAATTTAGCTTTTCCTGTTCATATTTTTTGAGTAAATTCTCAACGATTGCAGATCGAATCTCATCATCTGCGGGTATATCGCTTTGCAATAATACATCAGGATCTGTTTTCATAATTTCCTCAAGCACATCCTTTCTCATGCTAGACAGCCATGCTGCTGTTTCATGAAGTTGAGGAATAAGCCTATTTCCAGAATCTTCAGGAGAACTAATCAATTTCAGAACTTGATTTAAAGGTGTGTTGTGCTGAATCAAGTACCATGCAGCTAGAAACTCAGCATAAGTTTGATGCGCCCATCCTATACGGTTTAATTCACCACGAGATGAAAATAAACCAGTGTCTAAAACTTCTTCAATAGTTTTTCGACAAATTTCAAACTCTCTACCCTCAAAACTTTCTGTTCCCTTGCATATCTTCTCAATCAGCACGTCATCATCTGAAACATCACCCCAATCTACATCAGTCCAAATAGCGAATTTATTACCAAAAATTGTTATTGCTGCAATCCTGGCGGCAACAATTAAACGTTTTTGTCGCTCAATATTACCTATTAATTTTGAAGAAATGCGGCTTTTATTGCGTTCTTCACAAAGCCAGAGACATCCTTCAAAATAAAGTTCATGTAGCCTTTGATTAGGAAGAAATTGACCGCCGTTGCGATGATAAGTTTTGATAATAAACTCTAATGTAATAGGCTTAATGGCTAAAGGTACAACATTTTTCTGGTTAATTTCTTCTAGAAATGCTTCAGAGTCTTGGATACCTGCAATTTTTGCTGCTTGACTAACATCCACACGGCGAAGCGGAGCTAGTTCATAAATTCCTACATTATCTTGACCCCAAATTTCTTTTAGTCCTTCTTCCAAAACGGCTGGCCAAACCGCCGTTCGGCAGGCAATACGCAGATTTAATCGGTTAATTTCATTACGATAGCGTTTAAATTTATAAACCAAGAAAGTTGCTAAGTTATCTATACGTAGCCTACACTCATCAAAACTGTCTAAAAAGATATGTAATTGATGATTACCTTTTAACCATTCATTAAATTCTAGACTTTTAAATAATTCTTCGTTTAGTGTGATTTCATTTCCAAAAGCATTGATATCTAGGGCAAGTACCTGACCACCTTGTTGTTGAATTTTACTGAAAATTCCTTTTTGTTCTGCTTCTAAAGCATGGCTTTTGCCAATTCCTGGCTCACCCAGCAGTGCTAAACATGGTAAGCCTGATATAGCTTCAAAAGTCACTAGGTCTGGATTATGGAGTTTTCCCCATTCAGTTTCGGGGTCACACAGATAACCACCACAAGACAAATTTATCTGACTTGACCGAGGACACCAAAACCGTTTCCATCCGTAATCTTGACTTGGCATTTTTACCGTTAAGAGAATGAGAACATTTTTACTATACTAACTTCACTAAGTTTTCAGTGTTTACGGTTTAGTAATCAGATTTTTTGTATAAAATACTGCTGCGCTGCGATCGCCTATTTAACTTCAGCTTTTAACCTTTGAACTCGGAACACCAAGTTTTTTACTAGGAATTTCGCCTTTTGAACTCGGAATGTCGAGCAATTTACTCCAAGACCCAAGGGCTAGGTGCAAGATATGTTTATAGCAATGCTATTGGACTAATATTGAATTTCTGAAAAAAATCCGTACCACCCAAAATCACTCATTCATACTACGCCCGCCGTCTAAAGTCGATTCCTGGGTTAAAATCCACATATTGAGGAGTTGGAATATGACTAAAATATTACAACCAGGACAAAGCTACACTTTTAGTAATTACTTCCAAATGTCCTTTCCAGTAGAAGATATATTAAAAGAGCTTGACTACAATTATACTAGTCAAAAATTAGACTTACCTGTTGTCGAGAATCTTCCCAGTAGCTTTGAGCAGTTAAATACAACTATCAACAGAAATCTGCGGCTGACTAGTTTGTTGACAGAGGATGCCAGAAAACAAGCGGCGATCGCTCCGATATTATTCGAGGTGTGCGATTATTATCAAACTAAGCTGAACATTGAGTATCCGGTGAATGCCGGTGAATACTTAAAAGGCACATTAGATTATTACATCAAAAACAGCAAAGAATTGTTAGTGGTGGAAGCTAAAAATGCTGACTTGACCAGGGGTTTTACTCAACTAGCTGTAGAGTTGATAGCATTGGCAAAAATTAATGAGTCGGAATCAACCAAGATTTATGGTGCGGTAACAATTGGTAATATCTGGAAGTTTGGTTTTCTAGAGCAGCAAAATAATTTAATTTATGAGGATTTAAATTTTTACATAGTACCAGATCAGCTAGAAATATTGTTCAAAATATTACTAGGGTTGCTGGGGAAACCTGCTGTATAATAAAGACAATATAAAACAAAAAAAGACACGAAATTTCGTGTCTTTACAGCAAACCTTCTCGACGGAATTGTTTAAGTTTCCAAGACTTCTCGCAATAAAGAAGCTAATTTATCCGCACTATCAGGAACTGCGATCGCTTTGGCATTTTCCCCCATTTTCGTTAACTCGGCGGGATTTTGCAATAACTGTAAAACTTGAGTTTGCAATTTTTCGGCGGTTAACTCTGATTGTTTATCAGTAATTGCTGCGCCAGCTTTGGTAAATACCTCGGCGTTATAAGATTGATGATCTTCTGCCGCAAAGGGGTAAGGAATCAAAATTGCGGGTGTGCCACACACGGCTAATTCTGTTAAGCTACCAGCACCAGAACGACTAATTGCTAAAGTTGCACGTCGCAACAGCGCCGCCATATTGTCATAAAAGGGTAACTCTATATATTGCGGATGTTTAAAAATCCCTGCGTCGGGATCGCGATCGCCCGTTAAATGCACAATATAAGCACCCTTATCTAACCAAGCACTCGCCGCTTGACGGACGAATTTATTTACAGCCACAGCGCCTTGACTACCCCCAAAAACCACAATTAACGGCGCATTCTCCGGGATAGCTAAATCTAGCGGGGGAACTTCTGCTGCTAAAAATTGCGATCGCACTGGTGTACCAACACACACATTTTTAGCCTTGGGTAAATACTTAGCAGCCGCTTCAAACCCCAGCGCCATTGCATTGCACCAAGGGCCAAAAAACCTTGTTACCTTTCCTGGTAAAGCGTTAGATTCGTGAAAAATTACAGGTAAACCCAAAGAACGCGCCGCAATTACCGCAGGCCCAGCAATATAACCGCCTGTAGTAAACACCCCTTGAAATTTCCCCTGTTTGAGAATTCGTCGAACTTCTATAATCGAACCAGTGAGTTTACCCAAAATCTTTAGAGATGCAAGTCCGAACCCTTGCTGGAACCCTTCAACTTCAATAATATTCAAGGGATACTGTTTGGGAACAAGTTGCGTTTCTAGTCGATTCGGCACACCCAACCATTCAATTTCATAGTTTGGCAGTTTTTCTGCCAGTGCGATCGCCGGAAACAAATGTCCACCAGTCCCACTGGCAGCTATGAGTAATCTTATCGGTGCGTTTGTCATCAAACCTCTACCGTTTAGCGCCTAGCTTAACTAAGATAAAACAATTTCCCGACCTTCATGAATAAAATCAGTAAACTGTTACCAATGACTAACATTATTCCTATATTCTGCAAACGCCAACCCCGATTTTTAACTCCAAGTTGGCTGTTATTATCGCTACTCACACTTGGTTTAACTAGCAGTTTACACAGTGTGCAAGCCGCTACTCCCCAAGCTGCACCAGCAGAAATAAATAATTTACTAACGCAAATTGATACAGCCGCTAGTAAAAGCAATGCTCAAGCCGTACTTCAATTTTATAGTCCCAATTTTACCAATGGAGATGGCTTAAACCGTACAAACTTGGAAAAAGCCCTGGTGAGTCTGTGGAAACAATACCCCCAATTACGCTACACCACCAAACTGCAATCGTGGAAATCTGAAGGTAATGCCATTATTGCCGAAACAGTCACTAACATTTCTAGCGCCCCATCCACTAACGCTAATAACTTGTCGCTAAATGCCACAATTACATCTCGTCAAAGAATTGCAGGCGGCAAAATTGTCAGTCAAGAAATCTTAGGCGAACGGACTTTGATTACTAGAGGTAATCAGCCACCCCAACTAGACATTAAATTACCCCAGCAGGTAAAAGTTGGGCAGCAGTATAGTTTTGATGCCATTGTGAAAGAACCATTGGGAGAGGATTTTCTGCTAGGGGCAGCAATGGAAGAACCAGTCAAAATCGAAAAATATCTCAATCCCGCACCTTTAGATTTGCAATTACTCACATCCGGCGGCATCTTTAAAGTTGGACGCGCCCCAGCAACACCCGGTAATCATTGGATTTCCGCCGTAGTTGTTCGCGGTGAAGGAATCACAATGGTAAGTCAGCGTTTAAGAGTGGTGAAATAAAGTCTGAAGTCTGAAGTCTGAAGCACATAGCCCTCAGACTGATACCAATTCACTAAAATTCTGATACAGATCCAAACCCAGAAACCCTTGTCAGGTTAGGATTTATCAATTGCAAATTGCGAATTGCGAATTGTGAATTGGTATGAAGTCTGGGGCTATACAAACTAAACCCGCCTGCGCGGGTTTGATATCCTTCAATCTTCACCTTGGTCAATAGTTCAGAATTATTGGACAATGGACACTGGACTATTGACTTTTGACTAACAATGATTTCTCTACAAAATCAAATTGTGTTAATTACTGGCGCAAGCAGTGGAATTGGTACTGCTTGTGCCAAAGTTTTTGCTGGTGCTGGTGCAAAGTTGATTTTAGCGGCGCGGCGGCTGGAACGTTTGCAGCAGTTAGCAGATAACTTAAACCAAGAATTGGGGACAGCAACTCATTTGTTACAGCTAGATGTGCGCGATCGCTCTGCGGTAGAATCAGCAATTAATCATCTGCCTGCTGAATGGTCGAATATAGATATTCTCATCAACAATGCTGGTTTGAGTCGCAGTTTAGATAAGCTGCATGAAGGCGACTTTCAAGACTGGGAAGAAATGATTGATACCAATATCAAAGGTTTGCTTTACCTCACCCGCTACGTTGTTCCCGGAATGGTCAGCCGTGGTCGTGGTCATGTGGTCAATCTTGGTTCCATCGCCGGACATCAAACTTATCCCGGTGGTAATGTTTACTGTGCAACCAAAGCTGCGGTTAAGGCAATTTCCGAAGGTTTAAAACAAGACTTGTTAGGTACTCCAGTCCGCATCACTTCTGTTGATCCTGGGATGGTAGAAACAGAATTTAGTGAAGTGCGGTTTCATGGCGACGCAGAACGCGCCAAGCGAGTTTATCAAGGCGTAAATCCCTTAACGGCTGATGATATTGCTGATGTGATATTTTTCTGCACCACGCGATCGCCCCACGTTAACATTAACGAAGTCATCCTTATGCCAGTAGATCAAGCCAGCGCCACTCTCGTTCATCGTCATAGTTAAGTAATTTATAATACAGCCAAAATTTTATACTTAGAAATTTACTAGATATGTAGGTTGCTTGAAACGAAGCCGAACATAACAAATACATTGTTTAAACTTTTGGCTTTTGTTTATCAACCTACATTTGTATTATTTAAAATCAGTATATTTATTAACATTATACTTAAAATTTTAGTAACTACTTGCAACTCATACTCATTTCGACTATGATTTATTTAAATAAATCAAATAAATCATCCCAGCTATGGAGAGCCTTGTTATCGGTGTATTTGCTAGTCTAGGAGCCGGACTAGCTACAGCCATCGGAGCCTTACCTGTTTTACTCCCAATTAACTTGACGCAACGAGTACAGGGAATCATGCTGGGGTTTGGTGGGGGAGTGATGTTAGCGGCCACATCCTTTTCATTAATTATTCCAGGAACAGAAGCCGCGATGGCTCAAGGTTTATCCCAAACAAATGCAGCATTAATTATTGTTGCAGGGATGTTGTTAGGAGGAGCATTCCTCCAACTAGCTCATCGTTTTTTACCCCATGAACACTTTTTTAAAGGCAAAGAAAACTGTCGTGGCAATAATCTGAAGCGAATTTGGCTTTTTATTGCCGCAATTACTATTCACAACTTCCCCGAAGGACTAGCCGTCGGCGTGAATTTTGGCACTAATAATATTAGTGATGGCATTCCCGTAGCCTTGGGAATTGGCTTACAAAATATTCCCGAAGGTTTAGTAGTTGCCTTATCATTAGTTGCTGAGAAATATTCAGCCACTTATGCTTTATGGATTTCTTTACTCACAGGTTTAGTCGAACCCATTGGTGGTCTAATTGGTGCTGGTGTAGTGAGTATTGCTAGTTTTGTTTTACCTTGGGCAATGGCATTTGCAGCCGGAGCAATGTTATTTGTCATTAGTGATGAAATCATCCCCGAATCACATCGCAAAGGCTTAGAAAAAGAAGGAACATTCGGTGTCATGTTTGGCTTTGTAGTGATGATGTTTTTAGATATTGCCCTGGGATAATTTAGCTAGTGAGAAAGTTAAATAACTAGTTAATTTGTCATTGGTAAAAATTTGATTTTATTTCTAAACAAACAGTACAGCTAAAAATACAGTTTCCTATTCCTAAAAAGGAGCGAATTATGAACTTCACTCGCTTTGAACATCTTAACCTTGCTTGCAAAGACATTGCAGCCAGCCAAAAATTTTATCAAACTCTATTTCCTGATTGGTATGTACGTGCTGAAGGTGTGTATAACGGTAGTCGTTGGTTACATTTTGGTAATGACCAATTTTATTTAACTTTGAATGATGATTCAGAGCAGAATCGAGTGTCACAACCCTACGAAAGCATTGGTATTAATCACGTCGGCTTTGTCATTAAAGACGGTGAAGCAATGCAAAAATTACTAGAAAACGCGGGGATTGAATATTACACACTGACAGCACCAGAAACCAAGCACAGAATCTATGTCAATGACCCCGATGGTAATGAAATTGAGTTAGTAGAATATCAACTAGATTATGCGCTGAGGTAAATATAATTCCTAGGCATTACTTGTGAATTAACAAAACAGAATACATCCGCTACTTCGCCAGAATTCTCTAATTTAATTCTGTGCGAGTAGTGGTGTTTTACCTCACGCTCTTATTCTGATACTAATTCACGAAATTACGGTATCAGAATTTTACCATTCACCGACATAAGTACCTAAAGCACGGGCGCTATGTATCAAATAACTGCCAGGATCTACGGGTGATGGGCTTTTAGCGACTACATCAGCAATGGGAACAGAGACAACTTGCCCATTTTGCCAAGCTACCATCTGGTCGTATTTTTCTTGAGCAATTAAATCTACAGCAGCTTTGCCAAAAACTGTAGCTGTGAGTCTGTCTAATGCAGAAGGAATTCCACCACGTTGAATATGTCCTAAAACTGAAACTCGTGTATCTACTTCGTGGTTAGTACATTGAGTGATTTGGTCTGCAATGTATTGTCCCATGCCACATTTTAATGATGGGGATTTGTTATTGAGTTCTAAACCGCAACTGTTACCAAAATCGGCTACGCAAGGTGAAATACCTTCCGCAACGACAACAATGGCAAATTTTCGCCGCCAAGTATTTCGCAGTTCGTCCAGATGTTGGCATAAACCGGGAATTGTGTAAGTTACTTCGGGGATTAAAATTACATCTGCGCCGCCGGCAATACCGGAATGTAAAGCTAAATGTCCGGCGGTGCGTCCCATCACTTCCACAATCATGACGCGATCGTGGCTGGCGGCGGTAAATGTGAGACGATTGAGAGCATCAACAATTGTATTGACAGCAGTATCAAATCCGATCGCTCTTTCTGTTAAAGCAACATCATTGTCTATAGTTTTGGGAATCGTAATTAAATTCCAATTGCCAAGGGTCGCTAGTTGATGGATGATATTCATACTGCCATCACCACCAATGGCAATTAAGGCATCTAATTTTAACTCTGCATAACCAGCAATCATCTCACTAGCACGGGCTAGGGTATCGCCTTTATTGATTGTCCCTAAAATAGTACCGCCCATATTCAGCAGGGGATCGATACCGCGCAAATCCCAACCGTGAACACTTAGTGCGATCGCTTGTCGCTCTAATAAACCTTGTGTAGCATAAGGAATACCAACAACTTCCCAATCGTAGGTGAGTGTGGCATGACTCACAACTGCACGAATCACACAATTCAAACCCGGACAGTCGCCGCCACTAGTCAGAATACCAATACGTTTTTTCATAGTTATTTGTCAATAGTCATTGGTCATTGGTCATTTGTCCTTTGTTATTAGATGTTCTCCCTTAACACCCTCACTCCCCACTCCCAGCTTTAGCCATGATAATAAGATGGTTCATAAATCCGCCCCCATTCAGGTTTGTAAGTCCGCAAAGCTTTCATATATTGGGCGCGTTCAAAGGCGCTAGGATTTGGGCAATTTTTCTGACTCATGCTACCTTGCAACTGTCGGACGGATTCATATTCGTGTTTTTCCATCCATTGGCGCATTTCTTCCTCGATGCAACGGATGTGATTAATGCCTTGACGCAGCAGTACAGAACACAACATAGTAATATTTGCGCCAACCATGAGCATTTTTAAGACATCGTGAGCGTTATGAATACCACTAGTTGCAGCTAAGTTGGCATTGATGCGATCGTAAAGAATAGCAATCCAACGCAGAGGTAAGCGGATATCTTGGGGAGTGCTTAACAATACGTTTGGTTCCACTTCCAAGGTTTCGAGGTTGATATCTGGTTGATAAAACCGATTGAACAACACTAAAGCATCAGCCCCAGCATGATCTAAACGCTGGGCGAAATTGGCCATATTGGTAAAATAGGGACTCAGCTTGACTGCAATGGGAATATTCACAGAGGCTTTGACATTCTGCACCATATTGACGTAACTTTGCTCGATATCTTCTCCTGGAAGTTCCGTGTCAGTTTGGACGTAGTAAGTATTTAATTCTAGTGCTGAAATACCTGCCTGTTCTAAAAGCCTAGCGTAGTCAGTCCAGCCATCTAAAGAAGAACCATTCAAGCTGCCAATAATGGGGATATCGACTTTTTCTTTGGCTTTGTGAATTAGTTCTAAATACTCGTCTGGGCCGATGCGAAATCTTTCTGGTTCAGGAAAATAAGTGAGAGATTCAGCAAAACTTTCTGTCCCATAAGTTAAGTGATGATGCAGTTCGTAGCTTTCTAAGCTTAACTGTTCTTCAAACAGTGAGTGCATCACTACAGCACCAGCACCAGCATCTTCCATCCGTTGAATGTTATCAATATTTTCCGTTAATGGAGATGATGAGGGGACAAGGGGCGATCGCAATTTCATCCCCAGATAATTTGTAGTTAAATCCATAATTATTCTCCTTTAAAGTTATTAAATAGAAGCTCGTTTGTTTCTGTATAAAATCTTCATTTGCTCAAACCACAAAATACTCATAATTCCGGCTGTGAAACAGATGGCTAAATCAATCGGGTGCAGTATAGAAAAGCGGAAAAGATGACGCAATAAAGGTAAGTAAAGTACAAAAGCTAGGAAAACTAACGCCCCTCCTAACACCCACCATAAAACTACGTTTTGTGATGGTTCTGGAGATACACGGCGGGAACGGGAACGCAACATTTCCCAAATTGTGCGTGACCAAGAACGATTAGTTAATATCAGACTGAGGTTAGCAATAATTAGAGTTGTAAAGGTGAGGGCGCGTGCATCTAGTTCTCCTTGACCGCGACATAATGCAGTTGCAAAAACTATTAACAACACTAGTAAAATTCCTACACCTTGCAGCACAGCCAAACCCAAAGTTCTCTGACTGAATAATGGCTCTTTTGGGTTGCGGGGTGGACGGCGCATGATATTAATTTCGGGTGGTTCTGCCTCAAATACTACTGAACAAGCCGGGTCAATAATTAAGTGCAGAAAGGCGATGTGAATCGGTAATAATACTAGTGGCCACTTGAATAACACCGGAATCAACGACATTCCCGCAATAGGTACGTGAACGGCTAAGGTATAAGCCATTGCTTTTTTGAGGTTGTCGAAGATGCGGCGACCTAATTTAACAGCCTCAACAATAGAAGAAAAATCATCATCCAGTAATACCAAGTCGGCGGCTTCACGGGCTACATCAGTTCCCCTTCCCCCCATTGCTATACCGATGTGGGCTGATTTTAGTGCGGGGGCATCATTCACACCATCTCCTGTCATAGCAACAATTTCACCATTATTTTTCAGGGCGTTGACTAGACGTAGCTTCTGTTCCGGTACAACACGCGCAAAAATATTGACAGTCTTGATGCGGCGCGATAATTCGCTATCATCCATCTGTTCTAGTTCTGACCCGGTAATTACTTGATTGGATGGTTCTAAACTGATTTGACGGGCAATATTTTGGGCAGTACCAGGATAGTCACCAGTAATCATGACTACTTGAATACCTGCGGTGTAACATTCCTGGATAGCAGCTTTGACAGTGGGGCGAACTGGGTCAGCTAATCCCACCAATCCCAAAAACTCAAAATTAAAGTCGTGTTGTTCACCAGGCAAGGCAGTATGTTGAAAGTAAGCTTTGGCTACACCTAAGATACGTAAGCCTGCATTTGCCATTTGAGTGATTTTTTGAGCTAGTTGCTGCATTTGGGTGGAATCGAAATGGCATAAATCTGCGATCGCTTCTGGTGCGCCTTTGGCGGCAATAATGTAATCTGCACCTGTTGGTGATTGCCAAACATGGGACATGGCCAGCAAATGCGGCGATAGGGGATATTCGTGGATTAAGTTCCAGTCATTGTGCAGATGTTCGGTATTAGCTAAGTAATCATTTCCCAAGTTTTTGAAAGCTTTTTCCATCGGGTCAAAGGGGTCTTTTTGACTGGCGAGGATGCTGAACTCTACCAGTTGATGAAAGGTTTCTGGTAGTGGTTCTCGTTCATGTTGGTTCAGGTGATAAACCTCGCCTTGGGCAAACATCTGATTGACAGACATTTGATTAAAGGTGAGTGTCCCGGTTTTATCAACACACAGTACCGTTGCCGAACCGAGGGTTTCTACAGCAGGCATTCGTCTTGCTAAAACCCGTTTTTGGGAAATTCGCCATGCACCCAAGGCTAGAAAGATAGTTACGACAACGGGAAATTCATTGGGCAGAATCGCCATTGCTAAAGCTAAACCCGCCAAAAACCCGTTTAGCCAATTGCCTCTAGTCAGACCGTAGATAACTATAATCGCCACACAAATTGCGATCGCTACAATTGCCAATTTTTTTACCAGTTGTCCCGTTTCTTTTTGTAATAAGGTTTCTTCTGGTGTGACTGTTTGCAAAGCTTTACCAATTTTGCCGATTTCTGTATGAATACCAGTGGAGGTAACTTCAGCTACACCTTGCCCTGCAACTATCAAGGTTCCAGAGTAGACAAAAGGCAAATCATCACCACCAGGACGTTGTATAAAAGTATTGCCATGTTGGACAACTTTGCGGACTGGAACAGATTCACCTGTAAGGAGAGATTCATCAACTGTGAAGTGAGTGCAAGATAACAGGGTGGCATCAGCCGGGACGCGATCGCCTTCAGCTAAAATAATCATGTCTCCGCGCACAACTTCTCGCCCTGCAATGCGTTTTTGTTGACCGTCTCGAATTACCGAAGCACGCGGACTAGATAAATCTCGCAATGCTTCTAAGGCGTGTTCTGTTTTCTGCTCTTGATAGAGAGTGATGCCCATGATAAAAAAGACAAAACCAAGCAAAATCAACGCATCTTGCAACTCGCCCAAAAAGATATAAATCGCGCCACAACCAACGAGTAACAAAAAGATTGGTTCTTGTAATACCTCCGCCGCGATCGCTAAAATATTACGCTGTTTACTAGAAGGTAGTTCATTAAACCCTTCTCGCTTCAACTTATAAGTTGCTTCCTGTTCTGAAAGCCCAGTGATAGTATCGAGATTGAGTTGATTCAGCATACATATCTCTCTTAGTGGTCTATCAACAGAAGACAGGAGGTAGAAGGCAAAAGGCAAAAGGCAAAAGGCAAAAGGCAAAAGGCAAAAGGCAAAAGGCAAAAGGTTAAAAGATGAACGAACTTTCATATTTCAGACTTCACACTTCAGACTTTTTTGCTAAATATTGATAGGTTTGCCATCGAGTATTGACATCGGCTTGCGCTTCTTGGAGTAACTGCTTTGCTGCTGCGGGGTTAATTTTGGTCAGCATTTTGAAGCGGTTTTCGAGATACATCGATTCTTCTATCGAGAGTTTTGGTGTACGCGAATCAAGTTGTAGGGGATTTTCGCCGAGGTTGCGGAGTTCGGGGTTATAGCGATACAGTAGCCATCGGCCTGAATCTACTGCGGCTTTTTGATTTTGCATACCTCGACTCAAATCTATGCCGTGGGCAATGCAATGACTGTAGGCGATAATCAACGATGTTCCAGGATAAGCCTCGGCTTCTAAAAAGGCTTTGAGTGTATGTTCATCTCTCGCACCCATCGCTACACTCGCAACGTAGACATTACCGTAAGTCATGGCAATTAAACCTAAGTCTTTTTTAGGTGCAGCTTTACCGCCAGCCGCAAATTTGGCGACGGCGGCTTTGGGGGTGGATTTGGACATCTGCCCACCTGTGTTGGAATACACTTCGGTATCCAGCACTAAAATATTCACATTCCGACCACTGGCGAAGACGTGATCTAGTCCGCCAAAGCCGATGTCATACGCCCAACCATCACCACCAATCATCCAAACGCTCTTTTTCACGAGGTAGTCAGCAATACTCAGCAGTTCCTTGGCTTTGGGATGATTAATAATTTCTAGCTTTTGTTTGAGGATAGCAATGCGATCGCGTTGTTCGCAAATATCAGCTTCATCTTTCTGCACCGCATTCAGAATACTATTTGCAAGTTCCTCTCCTACCACTGGCGCGAGTAAAGTTAGCAATTCGGCGGCGAATTGGGCTTGTTTATCAATAGAGATGCGAAAACCCAATCCAAATTCGGCGTTATCTTCAAATAAACTGTTAGACCAAGCGGGGCCACGTCCTGCGGCGTTTTGTGTCCACGGTGTGGTGGGTAAGTTACCGCCATAAATTGAAGAACAACCAGTGGCGTTAGCAACAATCATGCGATCGCCAAACAACTGTGTTGCTAATTTAATATAGGGAGTTTCCCCGCAACCGCCGCAAGCACCAGAAAATTCAAATAGCGGTTCTTGCATTTGCTGTTGGTTAATATGATTTAGCTTCAAGTTGCGTCTATCAGGGTTAGGAAGATTCAAGAAGAAATCCCAATTTTGCCGTTCAGCTTCTCGCAATGGGGGTTGTGGTTCCATATTGATGGCTTTTTTGCGCGTTTCGCTTTTATTCTTCGCCGGACACACATCAACACAAATACCGCACCCTGTACAATCTTCAGCCGCTACTTGGATAGTGTATTTCAAACCGTGCCAATCATGGTCTTTTGCATTGGTACTCTTAAAAGTTGGCGGTGCATTTTCTAGTTCTTGGGGTTCGTAAACCTTGCTGCGGATAACGCTGTGGGGACATACCATTACACATTTGCCACACTGTACGCAGACATCCGTGTCCCATACAGGAATTTCTTGGGTGATGTTGCGTTTTTCCCATTTCGCTGTTCCAGTGGGATAAGTTCCATCCACAGGTAACGCACTCACAGGTAAATCATCACCACATTTAGCAATCATTTTACCCAACACTTCCCGCACAAAAGCTGGTGCAGTATCGGGTACAGGTGGGCACAGTTCGATGTAACTATCTACACCTTTGGGAACTGGGACTTCGTGGAGATTATCTAAGGTGCGGTCTACGGCGTTGAGGTTCATTTGCACAATTTCATTGCCCTTTTTGCCGTAGGATTTAGTGATAGATTGCTTGATTTGGGCGATCGCTTCTTCCCGTGGCAATACACCAGACAATGCAAAAAAGCATACTTGCATTACCGTATTTATTCTGCCACCCATCCCGGCTTCGCGGGCAACTTTATAAGCGTTAATTACATAAAATTTGAGTTGTTTCTCGATAATTTGTGTTTGGACTAATCTCGGTAATTTCTGCCAAACATCCTCTAAGCTATAAGGACTATTTAATAAGAAAGTTCCACCAGGGATAATATGCGCCAACATATCAAACTGTTCTAAAAATCCCCATTGGTGACAGGCGACAAAGTTGGCTTGGCTAATTAAATAAGTAGAGTGGATAGGTTGAGAACCGAAGCGGAGATGGGAAACCGTCACCGAACCAGATTTTTTCGAGTCGTAGACAAAATAACCTTGGGCGTAATTATCAGTTTCCTCGCCAATAATTTTAATGGAGTTTTTATTTGCACCCACAGTTCCATCGGAACCCAAGCCGTAAAAAATCGCGCGGACTATATTATCTGGTTCGATGTGAAATTCTGGGTCATAATCTAAGCTGGTATGGGTGACATCATCGTTAATCCCAATGGTGAAATGATTTTTGGGTGTAGTCTGTGCCAAATTATCAAACACCGCTTTAATCATCGCTGGTGTAAATTCTTTGGAAGATAAACCATATCTTCCGCCAACAACTTTGGGAGTGCTGAGTAGGTGTTCAGTTATGGCTGTAATGACATCTAAATATAATGGTTCACCGGATGCGCCGGGTTCTTTAGTTCTGTCTAATACGGCGATAGTGCGAGTAGTGGCGGGTAAAGCATCAACAAATCTTTGACTATCAAAGGGACGATACAACCGCACTTTGACTACACCAACTTTTTCACCACGGGCGTTGAGATAATCTACGGTTTCTTGGACGGCTTCGCAACCAGAACCCATGATAACAATGATTCTTTCGGCGGTGCGATCGCCATAATATTCAAATAATTGATATTGTCGCCCTGTCATTTGGGCGAACTCATCCATAATTTTTTGGGTGATTTCAGAACAAGCATCATAGTAAGAATTAACTGTTTCTCTGGCTTGAAAATAAACATCAGGGTTTTGGGCTGTACCCCGTAACACTGGTTTATCGGGAGTTAAGGCGCGGGAACGATGAGCAAATACTAATTCATTGGGTATAAAAGCGCGTAAATCTTCTTCATCTAAAAGTTCTAATTTATCAACTTCGTGGGATGTACGAAAACCATCAAAGAAATGTAAAAAAGGAAGGCGAGATTCTAAACTTGCTCTGGTAGAAATTAAAGCAAAATCATGAGCTTCTTGCACAGAGGCGGCGCACAACATAGCAAAACCAGTACCACGACAAGCCATGACATCACTATGATCGCCAAAAATCGATAGACCTTGGGCAGCGAGCGATCGCGCCGCAATATGAAATACTGTAGGTGTGAGTTCTCCCGCTATTTTGTACATATTCGGGATCATCAACAATAATCCCTGAGATGCGGTGAATGTGGTTGTTAAAGAACCTGTTTGTAAAGCACCATGCACTGCACCTGCTACGCCGCCTTCACTCTGCATCTGCACTACTGTTGGTACAGTTCCCCAAATATTGGGTTTACTTTCACTCGCCCAAGCATCCGCCCATTCAGCCATCGGTGATGAAGGCGTAATGGGATAAATTGCGATAACTTCGTTCAATTTATAGACAACTTGGGCAACAGCTTCGTTACCATCAATGGTTGCAAAGGTTCTGTTGTTCATTTTGCTCCGTTCCCCTGAGTTGAGAAGAGAGGCTAGTACCGCTACACGGAAGTCAAAAGTCAAAAATTAGAAGGCATATATCACAAGCTTTTCACTACCGTGAAATGAACAGACCATAAGAAATTGCTACAAGGCTTGTGGTATTGTTATTATTTCTTTTTCCTTTTGCCTTTTTACTTTTGCCTTTTTGTACTAGCTTCTCTTTCGTCAAGACTTTGCTGTTTCTAACTCAAAATTAGAGTAAAAACTTGAGGAACTTGTGAGGAAAATATACAAGGGTGTATTCGTAGCAGAAACTACTTTTAAAAGATTCATCAAGGTAATCTATCAAAAATATAGTCTGCATTACTCCACAGAACCCCAAAACCAGTTGCCTACAGCACCAGGTTCCTTTTCAGTGAGAAATTGTCTCTTAGCACAAACAAACTCTTCTTTAGAGAGAATACCGTCCTGGTCGATATCCAGCTTGGAGAATACGAAAGCTGATTTTTCAGCATCTAGGTCAAACACACTGAAGAAAAGTCGATGTTCTGGTTGTGATATGTGACCATCACTATCTAAATCAACAATGTCAAACAAAGTCTCTATTACAGGGTCATTGTAATCTGGATTTGAAACCGCTTGCTCTATGCCCTGACAAAATTCTTCAGCACTGACCTTACCATCTCCATCCAAATCCGCTTTCGACCAAAATTTCTCCCAAATATCAAGCCACTTCAACAACAAATCCTTATGAATCTCTGAACCAAGCTCTGCACTAAGGATCTTGGTAAACCTTTCAGCAAAAATTTCAGCATCTTCTTTGCCAATGAAGCCTGAATTATTGGCATCTAGACATTGAAAGTGATGTAGTAACTTTTTTCTATGATATTCGCTTAACAATGTTTTTTACCTTTGCTTACTATTTGCAATTATTTAGCATATAGATGCTCTCATGTCACGCCACTAATTAAGATTTACTTTATAAATAGAATAAAAAATAAGAAATAGACATAAAGTCTTTTCAGTATTTTGGGAATAATTTAAGCATACTCAACTGTATTTCCAGATGTTCATCTCATGTCCGGGTAACCCGTTATGATTCTGTACATCTGTGCAGAATCCTTAAAATCCTTTCCCTTGAACCTCTCTCTACCCCTGGGGTCTGAATGATAAATCTTTCAGCAAACACAATATCACAAGACAAAGCATCCAGATACAACTTGTAGAACTCTGCTCATGAAAAGTATAAGCTCACTTTCTCTTACCAAAAAATCTCCCGTCATTCTCGTAGCTGATGATGATCCCGTCATCCGTATGACATTGCGACGAATTATGGAAAATGAAGGCTATCAAGTAGTTGAGGTTGCTAATGGTAAGCAATGTTTAGATGCTTATGAAACTGTGAAGCCAGATATCATTTTGCTAGATGCTGTCATGCCTATAATGGATGGGTTTACATGTTGTCAAGAGTTATTGCAAATTAATAGAAATAGTTTAAAATCAGCAATGAACAAGTTTAATTCTGAGTTGGAAATACATGAATTGTTGATTTCTAAATTTTGGAAACATACACCAATATTGATGATTACAAATTTAGATGATGAAGATTCTATCAATCGTGCTTTTGATGCAGGTGCAATCAACTTTATTACTAAACCAATTCAACTCACAGTCTTACGTCGGCAGTTGCGGCAATTACTCAAACAAGCACAAGTTTATAAACAATTAGAGGCAGCCAATCAGGCTTTGCAAGAACTAGCAAACGAAGACAGTTTAACTGGTTTGGCGAATCGTCGTCGCTTTGATGATTATCTCAATACTCAGTGGATTAATTTAGCCCAGCAAGGATTGCCTTTATCGCTAATTCTTTGTGACATTGACTTTTTCAAATTGTATAACGACCAATATGGTCATCCGATGGGGGACGTTTGTTTAAAAAAAGTTGGTAATGCCCTAAACTCTACAGTTCAAAAATATCAAGATTTAGTGGCTCGTTATGGCGGAGAAGAATTTGCAGTGATTATGCCCAATACCCATGCGGCTGGTGCTGTCCATATTGCTCATTTAATTCAATCAGAAATCAGAAATTTACAAATTATTCATGATGGTTCTTTAGTGAGTCAGTACGTGACTTTGAGCTTAGGAGTAGCAACTGTAATTCCGACTTGGGATGCTTCACCTCTAGATTTAATTATGGATGCAGACAAGGTACTTTACCAAGCAAAAGAAGCCGGACGGAATCGAGTTTTTTCAAATATGAAAATGGTAGTCTAAAATTTAAATTTTCAATGCAATTGCAGAACAAAGCCGCATTCCAAAAAACTTTCCACCCTCTACCCTACAAGATACTGCACAATAAATGTAGTTCGTTGTGGTGACTACCAACAAATGCCAACTACACTTGCTGACGCACAAAATTTAGTTGCTGACCTCATCTCCCGCTACTCATCCCGTGTAGATTATTTGATGATTCGCCTAGAGGAAGCAGAAGGGACTGATATCTTGTTGCGTGGCGACAAGGTAGAAACCCTCAGTGAAGGTATATCTATTGGTGGACATATTCGCGCTTGTTATAAAGGTGGCTGGGGTTTGAGCAGTTTTAACCAGCTTTCTACTATTAAAGAACGAATTGAAGAAGCGATCGCAGCTGCTCGCATGGTAGGTGATGAAGAAACTTTACTAGCACCCATTGAACCAGTGCAAGCAGTCTGTCAATTACCTTTGATGGGTACAGATCCGCGTAAAATTAGCCTATCGCAGAAAAAACAATTGTGCGATCGCTACACTCAACTATTAAAAAGTGTTGACCCTCAAATTACTACAACCTCCGTTCGCTATGGTGATAGCGCCCAACGAATCATCATTGCTACCTCAGAAGGTACACTAATTGACCAATCTTGGGTAGATATGGAAATGCGCTTCGCCGCCACCGCCAGAAACGGCGAAACCCTCCAAACCGGAAGAGAAACTACAGGTTCTCGCAAAGCCTACGAAGATTTAATTAATTTAGATGAACAAGTCAAAAGTGCAGCTCAAAGAGCAGTTGCAGCTTTATCTCTCCCACCAGTTAAAGGTAATACCTACACCGTAGTTATTGACCCCATCCTCACAGGTTTATTTGTTCATGAAGCCTTTGGTCATCTTTCCGAAGCCGATATGGCTTACGAAAACCCCGACTTACTCGAAGTTATGACCATCGGGCGGCGGTTTGGGCCAGAAGAACTGCAAATTTTTGATGGTGCAGCCCCAACCGGACACCGTGGTAGTTATTTTTATGATGATGAAGGTACACCCGCCACAACCACCCAACTTATCCAAGATGGGGTTTTAGTCGGAAGGTTGCACTCACGAGAAACCGCCGGCAAATTAGACGAAGCCCCCACTGGTAACGCACGTTGTCTTAATTATCACTTCAGCCCCATTGTCCGAATGACTAATACCTGGATAGAACCAGGAAAAACGCCAGTCGCCGATTTATTTACAGACATCAAAGAAGGAGTCTACGCCCGTAACTGGCTCGGTGGGATGACTAATGGTGAAATGTTCACTTTTAGCGCCGGGGAAGCATGGATGATTAGAAACGGTAAAATTGCTGAACCTGTCAGAGATGTCACACTGTCGGGTAATGTTTTCCAAACCCTGGCTGATATTGAAGCAATTGGCGATGACTTCTACTGGGATGAGTCTGGTGGCTGCGGTAAAGGAGGACAAAACGGTTTACCTGTAGGTTGTGGTGGCCCCAGCCTCCGCATTAGAGATGTAGTTGTAGGCGGAGAAGTTTAGTTAAATGCGTAATGCGTAATTTCATAATTACAAATTACGCATTACGCATTATCTATGACTTTTTTGAGTGAAGCCATCCACATATCTGGCGGATCAGCATAGTAATCTATTTCTGCAACTTGACATCGCAATAATTCAGAACCGCAACGTAAAATAATGTAATCACAAGGCTGAATGCCTTGGCCTATGCCTGTCATTCTTCCTTCTAAACCATAATTGAGCCATTCAAATACATAATCTTCACCTGGAATAAATTTACTGTAATTATGTGTTTTATATTTTGGCTTTAGTTCATTAACTGACATAACTGATAGTGGCAACCAATTGAAAAAATTAAAACTTAAAGTCATAGCTTTTTTCATAAAAAACTAATAGGCCGATATATCTTGAGTAATAACAAATAGCGAAAAAGCAGTATACTTCGACTGCTATAGATAACTTGTTATGTAGATGAACCAATAGGTTGAATTAGCAACCATTTCATCATTTTATAAGCAGGATTCAGAATTGATGCAAATTTTTTGTAGACTTAATTCCGAATTTTAATTGTTTAATTTTTATCTAAAGATAATATCCGTGTTGCTGATGATGCTAACCATAAAATCTATCCATGATTCAGGTTCTTGTCTTGGACTGCTCAAAGATGGGTTTAGTACATAAATTATAGAAGTATAAAAGGTAGTGTTCACATCAAATTTACTAAAATTTCAATTAAGAACGTTTGAGATATAAGTCTTGATTACTTGACTTTCGATTATATATAAATATGTGTATTCAGGATGACAGCCGAGTGTTATTTAGCTGAATTTTTATCAAAAATCCAAAATTTCAAGTTATTTCATTACTTATGGTAGAAATTCACATTCCAAATCTTCATCAACTAAGAATATAATTAGCCTGCGTTCGGCTTTGCCGTTGCTGATAGGCTAGACAGGCTTTGTTTTTATAGCCCTAGACTTCCAGTCTGAGGGGTTTATGATAAATTTGGATTTTTTTGGAAAGCCACATCCACCTGAAGCAGCAACGATTCTGGGGTAGAAGAGTTATCTAAAACAACATCTGCACGGGATATTTTTGCGGCTAAAGGTAGTTGGCTTTGCATTCTTGCTTGTGCTTGTGCTGGATGAAGATGATTGCGCTGGATTAATCTTTGCAACTGTTGTGTTTCCGAACAACTTACTACCCAAATTTCTGTAACTAAATGTGTCATTTTTGCTTCAAACAGCAGTGGAATCACAAACACCAAAGTTTCTGCGGTAGATGTTGCAATTGCTTGCAGAAAACAGTGACTCACATAAGGGTGAATCAAATCTTCTATCCATTGGCGTTCTTGTTGATTTTGAAAAATAATTTCGCCTAATTTTTGACGGTTGAGATTACCATCAGGAAGTAATATTTGTTCACCATAACGTTGAGCGATCGCCTTTAAAATAGGTGAACCAATAGATACTGCATCCCTAGCATAAATATCAGCATCAAAAATCGGCAGGTTATAAGCACTGGCTAAATAATTAGCAACAGTGCTTTTACCTGTAGCAATTCCTCCAGTTAAACCGATGATGCGTTTGGTCATTAGTCAATGGTCATTGGTCATTAATGATTTTCTCCCTATTCTCTGGGTTGGGGGATAAGGGAGATAAGGGAGACAAGGAAGATAAGGGAGAATTTAGCACTCAATACTCAGCACTCATACCAATTCACTAAAATTCTGATACAGATCCAAACCCAGAAACCCTTGTCAAGTCAGAATTTATCAATTGCGAATTGCGAATTGCGAATTGTGAATTGGTATCACCACTTCTTGTAAGGTAAGAATTTACCATTCATTGTGACTTTAACGCGATCGCCTTTGGGGTCTTCGACTTTTTCGATGTCTAGAGTAAAATCAATTGCACTCATAATCCCATCACCAAATTTTTCTTGAATAACTTCTTTGATTGGGAAACCGTAAACTTGCATAATTTCGTAGAACCGATAAATTAAGGGATCGGTTGGGACAACAAGGCCTAAACCTTTGGTGGGATAGCTAATTAGTTCTGCAATATCTTCAGAATCAAGCCCTAACACATCAGCCAGTTTTTGTGCTTCTTCTAGAGAAGCTGTTGCTTGACGATAAAACAACGCCGCAATCCAGACTTCATCACGTCCTAAAACTTGTTCTAAATCTGTAAAGGTTAGTCCTTTGAGTTGTTTTGCAGCAAGCAGCTTTTGAGTTAATGCGGGAATTGACATAGTACACTCTGATACTAATTTTAGATTTTGAACCAGGGATAGTATACTTTGCCCAGACAGTCTGTATGTTGAGTTTAAGGTAAAATTTCAACTACTGTACCTTTGTCTATCCATTGATACAGTTCATCGACATCTTGATTTTTTAAGGAAGGACAACCTAAAGTCCAATTGTAGCGATCGCTAATCATTTTATCAGTACCGACTGGGACACCATGTATACCAACTTGCCCACCAATCGGAATGTACCAAGCTAACTTACCATCAACCTTTGCTTGCAAATGCTTGCGCCAAGATTGACTATTGGGATAATCTAACCAGATAAATTTTGACCATTGTGGATGAGGATACAAATCTCTAACTTTTAAAATTCCTTCTGGTGTTCTTCTGTCGCCTTCACCATATTTATCACCCACAGAGTTACTCCCAAAAACCACTGGGTAAGATTTGACTGGTTTGAGGTCATAATACAATGTCAGCCTGTGCTGAGATTTTTCAATTAGGATAGATATTTTATTTTTGTTGTAATTTTTGTTAATTAACTGTTCAAGTGACTTGTCGTAATTTAATAATTGATTTCTTGGTAAATTGGGATGAAAATTCTGCTCAGACTGGCAATTTTTCAGACACAAAATTTGCGGAATTTCTTGGATGGGAGCAACAAAGCCCAAGCGAACTAGAAGCAAATAAAATAAAGAGCCACTGATTAGTAATAAGATGATAATTATGATCTGCTGACGATGCAGAGAAATTATTTTCAGAGGCTCTTGCTTCATAACTTTAAGTTATACCAATTCCATAAGAGGCAGCACATAAACCCAAAAAACTTGAAGTCTGGGTCTAGACAAACAAAGCCTGCCTAGCCTATCGGCAAAGGCAACGCCGAATGCAGGCTAATTATATGCTTCTTCATATCGATTTGGTACAAATAATTTAAATACCTGCGCCATCAAGAAATTGTTGTATGGCTTTATCTCTGAGACTACACAAAGGCGCTTCTGGTTTTGGTTCAGGCTCGTTAACAGCAACACAACCAACTAATACAGGAGTTTTAGCAGCAGTCTGTAGTTGCTGTAGAGTTTGAATTTGTCGTTCTAAAGTTTCAATGCGATCGACTAAAGCGCGAATTACTTCCGCTTCCGAGTCGGGTAAGTTGTTGTGTTCCAAGGGTGCAACGCGGACTCCAGAACGGTAGACAATCCGGCCGGGAATACCGACGACTGTACAATCAGAAGGCACATCTCTCAGGACAACTGACCCAGCACCAATGCGGACGTTATTACCAATGTGAATATTGCCTAATACCTTTGCGCCAGCACCAACTACAACATTTTCACCGACTGTAGGATGGCGTTTACCACTTTGTTTACCAGTTCCGCCCAAAGTGACACCTTGATAAATCAGAGCATAATCACCTATAATTGCCGTCTCACCAATCACCACACCCATACCGTGGTCAATAAATACCCCTTGCCCAATAGTTGCACCTGGGTGAATTTCAATACCAGTCAAAAATCGAGAGAAGTGAGAAATGAAGCGAGGAATAAAGGGAAGACCAAGGTGATGTAGCCAGTGAGCCAGTCGGTGAAAAATTAGGGCTTGCAAGCCAGGGTAACAAACCAAAACCTCTAACCAGTTACGGGCGGCTGGGTCACGTTCAAAAATGATGCGGAAATCGGCACGTAGAGTAGATAACACGCAATAGTACCCTCGAAAAGCAAACGAGCTACCATACCATATTATCTTTTTCAGTGCTTGGTTGATAAAGTGCTGAGTGCTGAGTGCTGAGAGGGTAGACACGCTAGAAAGATTACTCCCTTGTCTCCCTTGTCCACCTTGTCCCCTCCCACTCACTCAGCCCCAGAATCTCCCCATTCTTTAATTGCGGAAAAGATGGATGAATAATCATCATTAGCAAATGACATTTTCATGGCTGTAGCTAAAATGTGTCGCACAGACTCAATGCTGCTGAGGTCTAAACCCAAAGCTTTGGCTTCGGAGATAAATAAGTCTGTATCTTTGAGCAAATGTTTTGTCGGAAAATTGGGGTTAGCATAGTCTTCTTCTAACATTCTTTGCAGCTTTTTATCAAAAGTCGGTGCATACAAAGAACTTTGGCGTAAAACCTGCATAAAAGATTCAATATTGACACCTTGACGCTGTAAAAAAGCCAGACTCAGGGCAAAGCTAGTTGTTAAAGAAGCAATTAATTGATTGAGAGATAATTTTAAGGCGGCGGCTGTCCCTACAGGGCCAATTAGTAAAGGTTCTGGGCCAAAGTTTTGGAGTAATTGTAAATGTCTTTGGTATTGATCTGGAGTTGCGCCTACCATGACAATTAATTGCCCGCTTTTGGCTTCGGGAATGCTGCCTAATACTGGTGCTTCTATATATTCACCACCACCACCAATTATGGTATCTCGAATTTCTTGGCTTTCGGTGGGTGTAATTGTCCCCATTTGAATAATTGTGCGTCCTTCTAGGGTGCGCCAAGCTGTATCTGAAAGTAAGACTTGATAAATGGCTGCGGCGTTAGTCAGCATCAAAATAATGCAATCAGCCGCACGAATGGCCTGACGGGGTTGTGTGGCGATTTCTGCGCCGGCTGCTTGTAATGGGGCTAATTTTTCTGGGGTGCGATTGTAGGCAACTACTTGTATATTGGCTGCTAACAACCTTTGAGCCATTGGTTGTCCCATCAGTCCAGTTCCCAGAAATGCCACCTTCATTGTTCACGTTCCTTTGATAAAGCTGAGGCGATGTCTATGACAGAAATCGCGTTTTCATCTTTTGATTGTAATTGGCTGGCGATTTGTAATTTGAGACTTAAGATGCCATCCTAAATCTCAAATTCACCCAATACTGCTGAGTAAATAGGGAGTGGGGAGTAGGGAGTGGGGAGTAGAGAATGATAACTCAGCCACTCAGCGAGAAGTTGCGTGCGCGGGTTCCCCGCGTTGAGCAAACTTCGGTGACTCAGCACTTTAAATTCAACCGCCAGCAGCAAAAGTCGCCATAATGACAACAGATAGTAAGATACCGGGTGTAAGTAACATTACTAGCATCAACAAGTCATGAGTATTCATAGGTTTTTGTTGCTTTTTTAAATACAGGATTTCGCAGTAATCAATAGTAATGCTAGTCCATATAACAGTGATGCTGCCGACTTACAGAGAGTTTTAATTTTTTCCCTTACTTTTACTTTGGCACAATTAATCCTTTCAGGGGTTGAGAAATTTCTAGATTTTGAAGTCCTTTACTTTGGACGAGGACTCCAAAGCCACCTACGCCTGTGGGATCAATAAGTTTGTGGAGTGACTCGCGCCGTTGCAACAACTGAGCGATCGCTATATCTTGATGAGAAAGTGAGGCTATTCTGTCTCCCAAACCCAACGCCATCAAAAATAAACCTTGTTGGGTAAAGCCAATTTTAGTTAAACCACATTGCTCTCCCCACAATTCTAAGGCGGTAAAGTCAACATGGGCGGTGATGTCTTGTCGCCCAAGATTAATATAGGGGTTGTTATGGTAGCGATGCTGGTAGTAGCACTGGAGGGTTCCTTGCGATCGCCTGGGGTTATAGTAGCGATGGGCAGGATAGCCATAATCAACTGTTACCACATAACCGCGTTGCAAGCGGTCTGCTACTATACTCAACCAGTCTAAAGCCGCTAAATTAATTTCACTGCGGTAGCCATCGGGGTAGATTTTTGCAGTTATATCTATACCTATCAAATCAAAATATTTTGTCAGCTGCGGTGTAGAAATTTCCCCGATAACTTCTTGAAACTCCCCTTCTAACAGCAGATAATTGTCATCTTGCTCTACATTAGACGATAAGGTGACATAAATTTCTCGCAATTCCCCAGCTTGTAAAATAACTTGATGCACTGAAAAAGCATCAACTAGTTCGTTAGAAAAAAAGCAGCCAGTGATGGAATTGCTAGGTATATCTGCTAAATTGCACCACCGCACAGGGTAATTTTGTAAACGTTGCTGTTGTTCCTGCTGCAATTCGGGAGATTTTTCGACAATCACATAATCTAACGCTGGTAAAAAATCAGGATAATGCAGTTGATAATAGTTGAGGATATGTAACGCCAACAGTCCTTGACCTGCTCCCATTTCTACCAAAGAATAAGGTCTGGGTTGTCCTAAAATTTCCCACATTTGCACAAATTGTTCTGCTAGTAACTCGCCAAAATCAGCGCCAAGACTAACAGATGTGAAAAAATCACCACCTTTAAACCCAATGTTGACTGCTTTGCTGGCATAGTAGCCATATTCAGGGTGATATAACACCATATCCATGTATTCCGCAAAGGTAATTCGCTTTTGCGGATTATTAGCAATGCGATCGCTAATGGCCGCACACAACGCTGGGTTAGAATTCATAAACAAGTTAGATCAGTGGGCTTTAGATCCCCGACTTCATTAACCCGAATTTCTCACGTATGAGTAGGGAGTGTGGGGAGAGAGGGGAGTGTGGGGGGAAAGATTTCTTCACCATCCTCCCACACCTCCCACCCCCCTGGATTTCTCTCTTGTGAGAAATCCAGGATTAATAAGTCTGGTATCTTCTTATTTACAGTAGATATTTTCCTTATGGCTTTTCCTTAATTGTTACTAATCCATGTATTCCCAGTGCTGTAATCACACCTCCCAGCAACCCCCATGTACCATCGGCGAATACGTTGATGCGATGAATAAAAGTGCGATGGTAAGCGTATTCTAGTTGTCTGTCATTGACTTTGTTTTCTTCTACTAGTTTCTGCACATAATTCTCAGCTTTACCCAGTGCAGCGTAGTCTAAGTTAAACCAATAAAGTGATGTTCCTACTACCGCCAAGCCTGGAAAAACCAAGGTAATTAACAAAATTGCTATGCGTGATTTCATAAAACTTTCGGAACACTAACTATGATCACCACCTTTAACTTTAGTGCGATCGCTACTGTGGGACAAAACTAGTACAACAAGGCAAAAGTAGGAAAAAGAAAGAATAACGATACCACAAGCCTTTTAGCAATTCCAGATAGTCTGTTTATTTGCGCCGACCTGTACTAGAAATCTGACTTTGAGCAAAACACCAGAATTTTGGGAATACTCATAGTGTTTCGCAGCATTGGCTTGGTTAGGCTCACGCTATGAGAGCATTAAAAATCATTTTTCTGGGATTTGCTTATGTTTTGTGTGTTGGTTTGGTATTAATCTCCGTATCGGCGGGATACGCAACAACATCAGCCTCCGTGGATACTTTGCGACAACAGCAAGAACAAATTAATCAAGAACGCCAGAATGTGATTCAGGAACGCGATCGCTTGACAAATTTGCACAATGCTGCAAAAAAGCGTTTAACAGGTATCAATCAAAATATCAACACCACAAATAATCAAATTCAAGATAGTGAATCGCGGTTAGCCCAAGCAACTCAACGCCTGCAAAAGCTAGAAGCTGATTTAGCTGTAGCGCAACGTACTTATGAAGAAAGACAAGTCGCCACAGTTGCTAGGTTACGATATCTCCAGCGATCGCACGCTAGTCAAGGCTGGGCAGTTTTAATGCAAAGTCAAAATATCAGTGACTTTATCAGCCGTCGTCATCAATTAAAGTTAGTTTATCAGGCAGACCAGAAAATTTTAGCCAAACTCAATGTCCAAGCACTGCAAATCAATCAGCAAAAAACTGATGTAGAACAGCAAAAAAATGAAATTGCGTTAATTCGTCAGCAATTACTCTTACAAAAAGCCGATTATCAAGCTCAAGCGCAGTCTCAAGCAGAATTACTTCAACGCTTAAATAGCGATCGCCTCGCCCTAGAAGCAGCCGAAAATCAATTAGAAAAAGACTCCCAAAATTTAGAAAACTTAATTCAAGAAAAAGTCGCCGCCTTAGAAGGACGCAGCAAAACCAACAGCCGCAATAGTATTATCATTCGCGGAACAGGCATGTTTGCTTATCCCAGCAATGCACCTACTAGCAGTCCCTTTGGCTGGCGAGTACACCCAATTCTCGGCTATCGACGCTTTCACGCAGGTTTGGATTTCGCGGCTAGTTATGGTAGTACAATTCGCGCCGCCGATTCGGGAACAGTCATTTTTGCCGGGTGGTATGGTGGCTATGGTAGAGCCGTAATTATCGACCACGGTAACGGATTGACCACACTCTACGGACATAGTAGCGAATTGTTTGTTTCTGAAGGACAGGGAGTACAACGCGGACAAGCGATCGCGGCTGTCGGTTCCACAGGCTTTTCCACCGGGCCACACCTGCATTTTGAAGTACGTCGCCGTGGTACACCCATCAATCCGGCTGATTTTCTTTAATCACCTGCAAACTTGATCACAACTATGCTATAATCCAGAAGACTAAGGGCGCGTGGCTCAGTGGATAGAGCAACAGATTCCGGTTCTGTGGGTCGGGGGTTCAAATCCCTCCGCGCTCGTTTTGTAGATTATCAAATTAGTTGTCTGCGCTGGCAAACTGTGTATCATGACTACACTTAGCAATATTTAAAGTATGGTAGGACTCTTATTTTATCGGGTAACTAATCAGTTTCGATATTAGAGTTAGAATTAAGCTCTTCAAACAAAGAATCTGTTGTTTTATCCTTTCAACCCAGCACAGATTGCAATGGTGAGCATATCAATATTAAATGCGTTTGCCTTGACTGCTTCAACGCTTGCGCGGCTAAGTTTTTTCAAAATTTTGCCTAAATCCTGCTGAAGTGTTTATTTAGACATCATTATTCAATTTAAAAATGTCTATAGTTTAACTATTGTTGCTTTTGGGAATATTGGCATATCAATCATTACTTAAATTTTTGCTGCTCATTAATATATTTAGGTTTGATATTTTATACGCCTTATGTGAATGAAGCCAGAGGATGCTGTTCAAAAGTAAGCACATCAATACCAAAACGCTGACGCAGAAAAAGGCGTAGAGTATGACTGGTGATTTTAGCGGCAACATG
>NZ_JACJTB010000018.1 GCF_014698475.1 Nostoc spongiaeforme FACHB-130
CAGCATGACTGGCTCACTTTGGAATGTATGTTTTTTTCTCTTGTTTCTTTTTTCTTTACTTCCTCTGCTTCATTTTTTGCTCCCGATCGCTTGACTTTTAAGACAGTCGCTACACCAATCTAAGTTTTTAGCCTTAACTGAACTGTATTGCCCTATGACAACAGTTACTCCACTTGTGAATTTTCAAGTGAAGCAACTGCTTTCTCTATGCCCAATCAATTTAGACTGTAACTTTTGTACCGTCAAATTTGGTGAAAGTAAAACCGTTAAATTTCTCGTTGTATCCTAGTCTTTCATCCCTGAGTATACTGATTGCAATTTCTTCACCCAAAGCCAAGCCAGCTGCACCATCTGAACGCCAATGGATACCACCGTGACCACGACCAATGTAATAGTTTGTGGCTAATTTATTCAACTCTCCACCGACTGTCAAAGGTGGCCCGCTATAGGGAATTAGTTTGGTTGGGTCGCTGGGATCAGGCTCTACAGGATTGGGAAGGATAAAGTTCTCGTCAAAAAAGGCTTTCAATAATGTAGCTTGCACACCAGCAATGGAGGCAGCACCACCAGTATAAGAAGGATGGAATGGTGCGCCTTCTGGGTAAGCATGGGGCAATAGATAAGTGCCAAATGTGCTGAAGGTTCGAGCTAAAGCTGTGGACTTTAAGACCTCAGAATTAATTGGGTAGTTAGTTCTATTGACAATGTTGTTGTAAATCAGTCCACCATAAGCTTCTGGTCTTAAACGCCGATGGACATAATACTTTTGCCAATATGAAGCTCTGATTGCCCGCGAGGGAGCCAAGTTGAGTAAGGCTTGAAAATGTGCTGGTGCAAATGTAGCCGCAGAACCTTGTTGAGTCTTGGAGTTGATATAGGGATTACCGGGATTCAAAGGCGCGTTACTACTGCTCAAAATTAATAACGCTCCGAAGAACAAAGCCCCACCGATATGAGCTAATTCGCCTAAATCCCGAACAGTAAATACAAAACGACGTGTCGGATCGTACTTAATGGACTTGCCAGAACTACCCCCATTTTGAACAGTTAGCCATTCATTGTAATTAGTGAGGAAGTCATTTTCCTTACCAGCAAGGGCAGTACGAATCAGTGGTGAAATAACCTGAGTGTTGTAAGGAATTTCCCGCAGCAGAAATTGGGAAATATAAGGGCCATCTGTCACCCCTGGAGGCGTTACGTATTTTGCTGTTCTACCAGAGCGATCGCGTTCATCAACATAAATAACGCTGCCACGAAATAAGGTTTGAGGAGTAACAATACCATTTTGTTTTGGCCCTCGGAATGAGGAAAGGCTATTTAGTTCCGCGATCGCAGCTAAGACATTTTCATCTCTATCAAACCGATGAAAAGGTACATCTCTTAATAACGCTTGCCAGTAGAGTTCCACTGCCTCCGCCGCTTGTTCTGCACTATCTAGAGTTGGTGGTGGCGGAACTGATATTTGAGAGGCATTGATTCCTTCTAGGCTAACTGCCAAAGGCCCTTGAGGGTTAACTAATTTCCTCGCACCACCTAAGATAATCCTTTCGTAGTCATCGGGATTTTGTGTTTTTAAAGCCTTAGCCAAAGATTCGTAAGCCTTCAGATCAACTTCGCCTCGTTGATTGTGTGGCAATCCTCTAGTGTCAGTAGCGATTTTGTTAGCATAGCGTTCCTCATCACCGTTCGTGGGATGCGGTGGAATCTCAATCTGCTGATTATTTTGCGCTGCTTGAACACGTACTTGAAAGGCTCGTTGGCGAAACTTGATACACTCAAAATCTTTAGCACGGTTTTTACCCCAAGGAATTTCCTTAGCTTGTACAATATCTCCCTTCTTGGAAGATCCGAAAGGCGAACCAATCATCCCAGCGATAACGCTAGTAGCAGTAAATAAACTAGCGTGACTGAGAAATGAACGTCTATTTACACCGTCTCGTAAAAAAAATCTGCCAAGTCCTTTTCTACTATTACGAAAGTGAGGACTTGCCGTTTCGGTTTGCGATTGTGTATTTTCTTGAGGAAGTTGATGAGAATTGCGATCGGGTTCCATAATGATGAATCTTCGTTGTTAGAGTATAAAATTTTAAGATTGCACTATCAAAAAGTAAGCTCTGTCAAACTAATCTCTTAGCAGAGACGCAAAGCAACACCAAGCAAGGGTAGTTCCAACATTAAGTATTGTTAGTAGAAAACAGCTACAAACAGGCACGCGAAGCAAACCCTATCTCAAGGACAGGTAGGACTTGTACTGAGCTTGCCGAAGTATGCTCACCCCATAATTGGGGATAATTTATTCTTAGAAATCCCAGACTCTTTAACTGAAATTTTGCAGTCTAGAATCAATAATCAACAGCCTTTGAGGAAGCTTTTCCTAGAGCTTTTCAACTATCTATAGATACTGGCTTATGCAGTTCAAGATTGACAACCAAGTTGTTTATCATCAATAGATAATATACTGTAAGTAGATAGACTTACCGTTCTTAGTGATAAAATAAAATTTCCCACAAACATCTGAAAAAAGCAAGATGTCTTTTTCAAAAAAGTCACTAAGCATTTTTATGAGAATAGGACTTACGCAAAAACTCTCTCAAACTCTTACGTCTTCGTGTAATTTGTGTCCTACTCTGCGGGTACTCCTTCGGAGAACTCGGAAGAGTAGCCGCTGATGCGCCTATGCGGTTCGTTCTTCCTTACCCGTGCGTCAGTCCTATTTAGTTAAGTATAAACCGAAGTAGTATTATACTTAGTTATTCTAACTATTCGCATTTAATAAATTTAGATTTACATATATTTTAATTGCGAATAACTTGAATTTTATCTAATGCTATGCAATACTGCTCAATTAATCCCCGTTAAATCGGTCGATGATTGGTATTTTATTGACAATCATCTGTATTACCTTACAAATAAGTCTTCCAGTCCTTCTCTAAGTTATGCACAGATGAAATTAGCTAGTTATGTCTGTGATTTTAAAAATATGACTGTTTATGAATTAAGGAGTGAGAGCTAGTGAGCGCAAATCAATTAGCGTCTGAGCCATCATTTACGACTGACTCCAATCTAGATTTAGAGGCTGATGTTTTAGTAATTGGCGGTGGCCCGGCTGGTGCTTGGGCCGCTTATAATGCTGCGGCTAGTGGAGCTAGGGTTATTTTAGTAGATAAAGGCTATTGTGGCTCTAGTGGTGCAACTGCATCTGGTGGAACCAGTGTGTGGTACGTAGCAAACCCCGACCAACGAGAAACCGCTATGGCGAGTCGGGAAGCTTTGGGAGGGTTTTTAGCAGAGCGAGACTGGATGGAGCGAGTATTAGACCGGACTCATGCAAATCTGCATCAGTTAGGTGATTGGGGTTATCCTTTTCCCTATGACCAGCAAGGACAACCTTATTATCGTTCCCTCCAGCAAGGCGCAGAGTATATGCGTCTGATGCGTAAGCAAATCAAGAAAGCTGGAGTACAGATTCTTGACCATAGCCCCGCCTTAGAATTGCTAGTAGATCAAACAGGCGCAGTAGCCGGAGCGAAAGGTATTCGTCGTCAAGCCGGTGGACGCTGGACAGTCAGAGCAGGAGCAGTAATTATTGCGACGGGTGGATGTGCATTCTTGAGTAAAGCCCTCGGTTGCAATGTCCTGACTGGCGATGGTTATTTAATGGCTGCTGAAGCTGGGGCGGAAATGTCTGGGATGGAATTCTCTAATTCCTATGCTCTCACGCCTGCCTTTGCTTCTGTAACTAAAGGAGCTTTTTATCGTTGGGCAAGATTCACTTACGAAGATGGCACAGTCATCGAAGGTGCTGGTTCGCAACGAGGACGTTCTGTAATTGCGAAAACTTTGCTGACTCAGCCTGTGTACTGTAGCCTCCATGAAACTCCCGAAGAAGTCCGCACTTGGATGCGAACTATCCAGCACAATTTCTTTTTACCATTTGACCGTAAAGGAATTGACCCCTTTACCCAACGCTTTCCAGTCACTCTGCGTTTGGAAGGCACAGTACGAGGTACTGGTGGGATTCGGATTGTTGATAATTCCTGTGCAACCTCAATACCTGGACTATATGCGGCTGGAGATGCTGCCACACGGGAATTAATCTGTGGTGGTTTTACAGGTGGGGGTAGTTACAATGCAGCTTGGGCAATGTCTTCCGGCTATTGGTCTGGACAAGCTGCGGCTAACTATGCTCGTCAATTAGGAGACAAGGCAAATCAACGACGAGTGCATCCAATTGGACAGGCGGCAATTAGTTCTGAGAGTAGTCATACTTTTAATCCGCAAGAAGTTATTCAAGCTACTCAAGCCGAAGTTTTACCATACGATCGCAACCTCTTCCGTACTGAACAAGGCTTAAGCGATTCCTTAGAAAGATTGCATAGTTTATGGCGAGAAATTCGTTATAGTGCTGCACCATCTGATAGCCAAGCATTACCAGCCAGAGAAGCGGCGGCAATGGTTGCTACTGCTCGTTGGATGTATACTTCAGCACAAGCTAGAAAAGAAACTCGTGGAATGCACAAACATCAGGATTATCCGCAACAAGATGCTAACCAGCAATATCGGTTAATTAGTGGCGGATTAGATACAGTTTGGGCAAAATCTGAACAAGAAATCGTCAATAAGGAGTTAGTTGCACTGTGATTGAATTAGTCAGTGAATCTAGGTGTGTTAAATGTAATCTTTGCGTCACAGCTTGTCCTACCAATGTATTTGATGCAGTACCAGGACGTGCGCCGAAAATTGCTCGTCAGAGCGATTGTCAAACCTGTTATATGTGCGAACTATATTGTCCTGTAGATGCGCTGTATGTTGATCCCAACGCTGATGAGTCAGTCCCAGTGGATGAAGAAACTTTGATAGCATCTGGCTTACTTGGTAGCTATCGCAAAAACGTCGGCTGGGGAAAGGGACGCACACCAGCAGCCAAAACTGAGAAGTCGGCTTACTACTATCCAGTTATGCAAAGTAGCAGCAATTTACCTACAGATGCTCAAGGCAGAATCTTACCTTGGCGATCGCAACAAAATAATTCGTAATTTCCACTCTATGAATTCCCAAGTAATTGAGTGCAGTTTTCTTCATCGTCTTTTAGTTTCCATCACAACTGTTGCCTTTTTATTTACTCTGACTGGTTGTACTTCCCAACAAGGCCAGTCTAATAACTCAGCTGTTGCTTCATCTAATACAGATGCTAATTCGACAAAAGCGAAAACCCAGGTTTTGCGAGTTGGCTTTATTAGTTCTGAAAGTAAATTACCAATTGGCCCAGAGGGTTGGGCGTTGCAAAAAGGGAAGTTAACACCTGCACTCAAAAGCTTAGGTGTGACTGAAGTAAAATTTATTCCCTTTGTAGGCGGCCCAGCACTCAACGAAGCCTTAGTTAGCGGTCAATTAGATATGGGTTTGTATGGAGATACACCAGCTTTAGTTGGTCGAGCCGCAGGTTTACCAACCCGATTGATTAATCAGACAAGAGTTGGTCAGAATGCTTGGCTAATTACCAATAAAAATGCTGTAGGCTCAGTTGCACAACTAAAAGGTACAAAAATCGGGGTTGCTAAGGGTACTTATCCGCATCGGTATTTGATGGGTTTGTTAGATAAAGAAGGGCTTACCAAGGATGTAAAAGTAGTGCAAATCCCTTCTGCTGATGCTAAAGCAGCATTGGAAAGAGGAGATATTTCCGCCTATCCATTTGCAATGGGGGCTGGGCCAACATTAGCTTCTCAGGGATTTCCTGTGCTTGATCAAGCTAAAGATCATCAAGGATTAGTTGGGACAGGGGTAAGTGTGGTGACAGAGAATTTTCTTTCTCGTCACCCAGAACTACCGCAAAAGTGGAATCAAATGAGACTACAAGCTTTGCAGGAAATCAAAGCTAATCCAGAGGAATTTTATCAGTTTGCGGCACAGGCAAGTGGAAATGTGCCGTTAGCGATCGCTCAAGAATCCTACCCAATCAACCTTTATCCCACAGAACCTTTTACACCCGAAGGATTAAAACTCTTAAATTCTACAAAGCAGTTTCTCGCCGAGCAGAAATTGTTGAAATCAGATTTTGATATCAAAGATTGGCAAATCTCCAATCCTTAAAAGTGTTTGTATGTTTTGCCTCGCTCTTGGGGAAGGGCGGAACTTCCCCTTTTCTGACTATTAAAGGAGTAAATTTCATGAATACTTATACTCGTCAAGATGCTTCTGGTGTTAACTTAACCACCGATGTCTTAATTATTGGTGGTGGCCCTGCTGGTACTTGGGCAGCTTGGAGTGCAGCTACCAGTGGTGCAAAAGTCGTTTTAGTAGACAAAGGTTACTGCGGTACAAGTGGTGCAGCCGCCGCTTCTGGGAATGGTGTATGGTATGTTCCACCAGACCCAGAACAACGAGAAGCAGCAATGGCCAGTCGAGAAGCGATGGGAGGCTTTTTGGCAGATCGGTACTGGATGAAGAGGGTATTAGATCGCACCTACGATAACATTAACTCCTTAGCAGATGAAGGCTATCCTTTTAGTGTTGATGCTGATGGCAAAGTTATCCGTCGCTCCTTACAAGGGCCAGATTATATGCGCTTCATGCGGCGAAAAATTAAGCAAGCAGGAGTAAAAATTTTAGACCACAGCCCAGCTTTAGAGTTGTTAGTAGATGCAGAAGGTGCTGTAGCTGGAGCAAAAGGGATTAATCGTCAAACTGGGGAACCTTGGAAAGTGAAGGCCGCAGCAGTTGTGATTGCTACAGGTGGCTGTGCTTTCTTGAGTAAGGCTCTTGGTTGTAATGTCTTAACAGGAGACGGTCTATTGATGGCAGCCGAGGCGGGTGCTGACTTCTCTGGGATGGAATTTTCTAATGCCTATGCAATCTCTCCGGCATTTTCTTCTGTCACCAAGACTCGGTATTACGATTGGGCTTCTTTCACCTATGAAGATGGCACAATCATTGAAGGTGCAGGTTCAAAGCGCGGTCGTTCAGTGATTGCCCAAACATTACTGACTCAGCCAGTGTATGCTCGTCTTGACCAAAACATGGATGAAGAGACAAAAGCCTGGATGCGATCATCTCAGCCTAACTTCTTTGTACCTTTCGATCGCGCTGGTATTGATCCTTTCACGCAAAGATTTCCAGTAACCTTACGTTTGGAAGGAACTGTACGCGGTACTGGTGGAATTCGGATTGCAGATTATACCTGTGCTACCTCCGTTAATGGACTTTATGCGGCGGGAGATGCAGCAACTAGAGAGTTAATCTGTGGTGGTTTCACAGGCGGTGGTAGCCATAATGCAGCTTGGGCAATGTCTTCTGGGTACTGGTCTGGACAATCTGCTGCTAACTATGCGCTGAGTTTGGGTGAAAAAGCCAGCCAGCGCAGTATACACCCAGTTGGGGAAGCAGGATTGCATGGAGATGGTCATCATAAATTTTCCCCAGATGAAGCGATCGCCGCAACTCAAGCTGAAGTTTTCCCTTACGATCGCAACCTTTTCCGCAGTGCTACAGGGTTAAGTGCATCTCTAGAAAGACTAGATAACCTCTGGCAAGAAATCCGCCATAGCCAAACACCAGATGATAGCCAAATATTGCGATCGCGCGAAGCTGCTGCGATGATTGCTACGGCGCGGTGGATGTACAACAGTGGTTTGCAACGTCAAGAAACTAGAGGTATGCACAAGCGCATGGATTATCCACAACAAGATCCTCATCAGCAATATCGATTGTTGAGTGGTGGTTTGGATAAGATTTGGGTCAAACCTGAGTCAGTAGTTGCTAACCGAGAATTAGTGACAGTGTAATTAATTATCTTTAGGACTTACGCAATAACTCTCTCAAACTCTTATAACTTCGTGACCTTTGCGCCCTTTGTGGTTTGTTTTTTCATTCTTTTGCGTAAGTCCTAATCTTAAGAAAACCTCTGCGTACTTTTGCGTTAAGCGGAGGGACGCAGAGTGTGAAATTTTGTACTTAATTAATGAAATTACTATCTCAGTTCGGATTCAACTTGAATATTGATTTACCTGCCTTTAGATCCCGCAATTATCGCCTCTACTTTGCTGGGCAAGCCTTGTCAATGACAGGTAATTTCATGACACAAGTAGCGATTCTTTGGCTGATTTATCAATTAACTGATTCAGCCTTACTGTTGGGATTAGCAGGATTTTTTGGTCAATTACCAGTGTTTGCATTAGCCCCAATTTCAGGCATTTTAGCCGATCGCTACAACCGTCATCACCTGTTGCTGCTACTTCAAATTGTAGGTATATCTCTATCTACAATTCTGACAATCATCACATTTTTGGGTTGGGCAAATTTTTCAACATTGTTAACTCTGAGTGCATTGTTGGGTTTACTGAAGGGTTTAGATGTTCCTGTACGCCAAGCATTTGTTAGTGATATGGTCAGTCGTAAACTTATGGGAAATGCCATTGCTTTAAATGCCGCTTTTCTCAATGGTGCGCGTCTGATTGGCCCTGCTGTTGGTGGCATTTTTATTGCTCAGTTTGGTGCAGGATATTGCTTTCTATACGATAGTCTCAGCTATCTGGTGGCTATTTGGGCAATCTCTGCAATGCAGATTACACATAAGCCAGTAGAAATACACAGTAGTAATACATGGCAGAAGTTGAAAGAAGGATTTCAATATGCTTATCAATTCCTGCCTGTGCGTTCAATTTTGCTGTTACTAGCAGTAGCCAGCTTAGTAAATATGTCTTACACGACACTTCTACCCATTTTTGCAGTAGAAATTCTGCGCGGAGATTCGGAAACCTTGGGTTTTCTCACAGCCGCAGCAGCGATGGGATCAGTTTTCGCTTGTGTTTATCTCTGCTTTCGGCAAAATGTAGCAGGTTTAGAGCGTCTAATCGCTTTTTGCCCAGCCATAATGGGAATTGGCTTCATATTTTTCTCTGTGTCTCAAGTTTTCTGGGTTTCTCAGTTAGCTTTGGTATTAATTGGCTGGAGTTCTACGCTTCAAGTAGCTGCTAGTAATACAGTGCTGCAATTGATTGTCGAAGATAGCAAACGAGGTAGGGTAATGAGCTTCTATGCTATGTGTTTTATGGGTATGGCTCCTTTCGGTAATTTGCTGCTAGGAACTCTGGCACATTACTTTCAAGCTTCAAACACACTGATTTTAGGCGGTATCGTTTGCATCTTAGGTTCGCTGCTGTTCTGGCAATATCTGCCGCAAATGGTGAATTTAATTCATTTGAAAACAAAACAGATAGTAAATTAAATTACATAATCTGTCGGGAATAGTTCTTGTTCTTGATATGAAGTGACTCTAATTTGTGAAAATTCTAATAAAAGCTACTATAACTTGGTCGACAAAAAGTAGTATAATAAACAACAAAGCAGATATTTGCCATCCTATTAATTAACTGCACACATCAACACTTCTCGCTTCTGTCTTATTGCTCTGGTTTGAGTTGTGCAATCTCAAATAGTCTGCATTCACAATAATTACAAGGAAAAAATTTCATGAGTGACATACAACTTTACTTTGCTAAAGCATCTACTTTCTCTCAACGCACCCGTGTAGTATTACTAGAAAAAAATATTGACTTTACGCCGTTAGAAGTTGACTTACAGAACAAACCAGATGGGTACACGCAGATTTCACGCTATGGTAAAGTTCCAGCTATTAAACATGGTGATGTCGTAATTTACGAGTCTGCGATTATCAATGAATATCTAGATGAAGTTTTTCCCGAACCACCCTTATTACCGCGTGATCCGGCAAAAAAAGCACAGGCTCGCATCTGGATAGACTATGCTAATACTAGGTTTGTCCCAGCTTTTAACAAATTTCTCCGTGGTAAAGATATCCAAGAACAGGAACAAGGAAGAAGAGAGTTCACTGAAGCACTTTTATATATTGAACAAGAAGGATTAGGCAAAAGTGATTATTTGTTAGGAAATCAGTTTAGCCTTGTGGATATCAGTTTTTATCCTTGGTTTGAACGTTTACCACTGTTAGAACACTTCCGTAAGTTCACACTAACAGCAGAAACACCTCGTTTGCAGACATGGTGGAATTTGGTAAGCGATCGCTCTTCAATTAAAACAGTAGCAAATCCTGTAGATTTCTATTTACAAAGATTCGCCAAAATTCTTGGTGAACCTATTCCCGTTGGTGCAGCGCAAAAATAGCCAACACAAACAAAGTTAACCCCTTGCACTTGGCGAAGTGTAGGGGTTTCTTAATAAGCGTGATGATGCTATTTTCTTTCATTACCGTTCTTGCTGAGTTGGTCGAATGAGAATTTCATTCACATTAACATGGTGCGGCTGAGTTACAGCGTAAGTGATAGCAGCCGCAATATCTTCACTTTGTAGTGGTGTGATTGCTTTTAATCGTTCTTCAACATTTTTCTTAGCTACAGGATCGGTGACATGATTATTAATTTCTGTTTCCACTAAACCAGGCTCGATAATAGTGACGCGAATGTTATCTTTTAAAACTTCCTGGCGTAAGGATTCTGAGAAAGCATTAACACCCCATTTAGTGGCGTTGTATATACCTACACCTGCGCGAGCAATGCGCCCTGCTACTGATGAGATATTGACAATATGACCGCTACCTTGGGCTTTGAATATTGGTAAAACGGCATGGGTAGTATAAAGTACACCAAAGACATTGACCTCAAACATTCGCCGCCAGTCTGAAGTGTTGCCGCCATCAATATTACCAGTCAATGCCACACCTGCGTTATTAACCAGAATATCCACTTGTCCCAACTGAGCGTTTGTTTTGTGTATCAGGTTGTTAGCTTGTGTTTCATCAGTGATATCAGTCACGATGGGTAATGCTTTTCCACCTCTGTCTGCAATGCGCTTTGCTAGTGCTTCTAAGCGATCGCCTCTTCTAGCTGCGATCGCTACTGTTGCTCCTTCTGCTGCTAAGGCAATAGCTGTAGCTTCACCAATACCTGAAGAAGCTCCTGTGATAATAGCTACTTTACTGTTTAATTTTCTTGTCATAATTTACTCCAAAATGATTCACAATTCCATACTTAGGGATAATTTATTATTGATTTGTAAATTCTAAAAATACTTCATATCAAAAACCAGTTTTATATAAAAATTGGTTTAATTTATCAAAATACAATATTGATTTTATGTTTTTTAGCTTAATAAAAAATATAGGTAGATAGAGAAAATAGTAAAACATCCTCCATAATACCTATATTTCATCATAGTTGAGGACGGCGGAAATCAAAGAAGTTTTATGCTTGATAAACAAGCAACTCTCAGGTATTTATCAAACTGCGATCGCGGGATTTTTGTAATAAGCAGGTTCATTTTCTGGCTTCCATTTGATATTACAACCAATACTAGGTTTTTGTTCCAAAGTTACAGCCCGACCTGCCAATACTGCATCAATAGCAGCCCGCAAATCTTTTCCAGTTACTGGTATACCGTTCTGTGGACGGCTATCATCTAATTGTCCACGATATACAAGTCGCTGGGTAGAATCAAACAAGAAAAAGTCAGGAGTACAAGCTGCAAAAAAGCTTTTAGCAGTTGCTTGAGTTTCGTCAAATAACAGAGGATAAGTTAAATCTAACTCTTGTGCAAAAGCTTTCAAATATAAGGGTGAGTCATCGGGGTGAGTGTTAACATCATTAGCACTAATTGCCACAATTCCTAGATTGCTCTGGGTGCTTTGTGCGTAGTCTTTACCCAGTTGTGCTAATTCATATTTTATGTGCTGCACATAAGGACAATGACGGCTCAAAAATATTACTAGCAAAGCTTTTTTATTAGCAAAATCAGCTAGAGAAACTGTCTTACCAGAAACCACATCTGGTAAATGAAAATCAGGTGCTAATGTACCTAAAGGTAACATTGTAGAAAAAGTCTTTGCCATAATTCTGAATTTTCTTGTAAGAGCGTGTCGAAGTAAAATTATTGCTGTTAACACCAAAACATTAAAAACCTAACTCTTCTAGTAAAAGTGGGTTTCAAAGCCTCTACGCCACTTGCTACAACGCGGGGAACCCGCGCAACGCAGTGGCTTCTCCTTGCAGGGAAGAGGTTTGGAGAGGGGTTTTTAGTATCTTTCACGATTTTTCAAACATCCTCTTAAATAGCTACAGCTACACGTTTGTTGTAAGCAGAAGCATCTCCCTTCACAGCCTGACTCTGCTGACCATTCACACCAACTGGGGTATCTCCTACAATAGTGACTCGTTGGACATGGCGGGGTTGATTGCCATAATCTGCGACTGCATAATGTTGAGTAGCGCGGTTATCCCAAAACGCCACATCGCCTACTTGCCAACGCCAACGGACTGTATTTTCAGGACGTGTTACATATGACTGCAACAGTCGGATAATATCAGCAGATTCAGTTGGTGATAATCCACGAATCTGGCGTACAAAACCACCTATGAACAGTCCTCGTTCGCCAGACTCAGGATGAACGCGCACTACTGGATGTAGAGTTTCATACACAGTCGATGTAAAAATAGCGCGGTAAGCTTTGACATCTTCAGGAAGATTAACTGCGGCTTCTGCATAGTCATAGGCGTTACTATGGACAGCCCAGAGTTCGTTAGCAAGATTACGTAAATCATCTGGTAAATCTTGATATGCAGTCACAGAGTTTGCCCAAATAGTGTCACCCCCATAAGGAGGAATCACCAATGCCCTTAAGATAGAACCTAACGGAGGACGATCTACAAAAGTCACATCAGTATGCCAATTATTCGCACGGCTAGCAGTTTTTCCATAATTCAAATCCAAAACTTCTGGATGTCCAGCCAGAGATGGGACTGTAGGATGGGCGGTAGTAATTTCTCCAAAACGGCGAGCAAAAGCAACTTGTCCGTTCGCATCCAGATTTTGATTACGGAAGAAAATTACTTTGTATTGGATGAGAGCCTGACGAATCTCGCTGATAATATCGTCACTGAGATTAGCACTCAAATCAATTCCTAAAATCTTCGCACCAATACGTCCAGCAACTGGTTTGATTTCTAAATGTTGATAAGTCATTTTGTTCTCCAATGAGTAGAGGTAAAGGTGTAAATTGAGCGGAAAATTACAGCATCAGGTACAAAAATCAGATTTTTGTTCAATTGTTGGAATTTGAAGCGATCGCAATTGAAACTGTTGTATAACTCTAAAGAGTGAATAAGTAAATTACTAATGACTCATTTGCAATAATTGATTTGCATGATTACTTTCATAGTTCATCACTTTTTCTAAGACTGTCTCTCTGATATTGACGAATACCTCACTAGCCCTATCTCGTGGACGAGATAATTTTACAGATACATCTAACGCAACCCGTCCTTCTTCAATGACTATCACCCTGTCTGCTAAAGCCACAGCTTCCTCTACATCATGGGTGACTAAAAATGCTGTAAAGCCTCTTTGTTGCCACAAATCTTCGATTAAATGTTGCATCTCTAAGCGAGTTAACGCATCTAATGCTCCTAAAGGTTCATCAAGTAGTAATAAATGTGGTTGGCTGACTAATGCTCTGGCTAATGCTACTCGTTGTCTTTGTCCTCCAGATAATACATGAGGCCATTCACTAGCTCTATCTTTAAGTCCGACTTGTTCTAATACCCAAGCTGCTCTTGTACGCCAATTTTCTTGCAAACCCAAACCTACATTTTCAATCACTCGTTTCCAAGGTAACAAGCGGGAATCTTGAAACATTACTCTTACAGAGTGACTGAGTTTACGTAGCGGTTCTCCATCTAACAAGATGCCGCCTGTCGTGGGTTTATCTAACCCTGATACAAGGCGTAGTAAAGTACTTTTACCACAACCACTGCGTCCCACAATTGCAATAAACTCTCCTGGTGCTACTTCTAAATTTAATGACTTCAAAACAGTTTTATTACCAAAAACTTTAGTTAAATTTAGAATTTGTAGCTGTGTTCCTTGTATGTAGGAAACCATATAATTTTCTCCTTTGTAGAGTAGATGAGCAAGTTGCTATCAAAGATAGTAATTTAGGCTGAAAGTGGAAATAGAGAGACTGAAGTAGAGGTGAAAAATATTTAATGTTTCTTGAAAGCTTTTACCCAGCTTTGTAGTTGGGATTCCAAGATAAGAATTTGGTTTCTAGAGCTTTTGCTATGGAATTTGCTAATTTACCTAGCAGTGCATAAATCACAATACTTAACACAACAACATCTGTTTGCATAAATTCACGGGCATTCATCGCCATATAACCAATGCCAGAATCTGCGGCAATTTGTTCGGCTACAATCAACGATAGCCACATAATACCTAAAGAAAAGCGAACACCAATCAAAATCGAAGGCAAAGCTCCTGGAAATACAATTTCCCACAAAAGTTGGGGTGTCTTTAAACCATAAACTCTGCCCATTTCAATAAGTCCTGGATCTACGCTACGGATTCCGTGATAAGTATTTAGATAAATTGGGAAAAATACACCTATAGAAACTAGAAATAATCTAGCTTGATCGCCAATACCAAACCATAAAATTACTAGAGGAATTAATGCCAAGTTGGGAATAGTACGCAGCATTTGTAAGGAACTATCTAACAGTTGTTCTGCAATGCGAGAAAACCCAGTAAGTAAGCCCAAAATAAAGCCAATTCCACCGCCAACAATAAAACCAGATACAGCGCGTGCAGCACTGATTCCCATGTGTTGAAAAATTTCTCCAGTTGAAGCTAGCCTAAATGCTGTAAAAACTACGCTACTTGGTGCTGGTAGAATTCTGCTGGATAATAATCCAATTCTAGAAGAAACTTCCCAGATTAGTAACACGATAAAAGGTACTATCCAGGGAACGATTTTATCGGCGTATTTGTTATTAAATATCGCTTCTAGTGAAGCTTCCCTGCTTTTAGTCTTTTTGAAGGTAATAGTCATAAGATGCTTAATTTTTGTCGAAGTTTTTCTTGCAGACTATTTTGTTAACAGAGCTAATTACTGATGCCGTTATGTATGTTTGTTCTAAACAAGCAGACGCAGGAAATAGCGTAGAATTAGCCAAAATCGTTGCTTTGTTGCTAGAGTAGTTTCTATAAAATACTGCAAATCGACCAATTTACCGTAGTTTGTAATAAAGATTTTACACGAAATTATATAAAAAGCAACCACAAGTAAATCACAGAGGCAAAACAGGACTGGAAAGGAAGAGGACATTGCGGGTTTGTTAGAAAGTAAAAGTAGTGCGGAGAGTCCCTACCCAGATGGGATCGTTAGCATCGTTATGTTCGGGCTTGGTAATTAGGTAACAACTTGGGGTAATTCTGATATTGTCATTGACTCGGAATGTGTAAAAAGCTTCTAAATGTAAAGAAGTATCTGGATCTTCTCGACGGGCGGCTGTGGGCGTTGGACGATAATCATTGCTAGTCACTTTGGGTGGCACACCAATAATGAATCCAGCAAGGTTGCCTTCTTTAAACAAATCTGGAAAGCCAAATGTAAGCGCAGCATTGATTATAGTTGCATCATTATCTCCATTGCTTAGTTGATTAGCCAGGGTATAACCGAACCAACCACCTAAATGAAAGCGCGTATTAGCTCTCCAGTTAAATTGAAGTCCGAAGTTATCAGTCGAGGTAGCATTTTGCCCAAAAGGATTTCTAGCAAAGGCACTACCTGTCCCACCAGTAAGATTAAAAGATCCGTTACCAAAGTATTTATGTACGTAGGTTAGACCAATATCTAGCTGACGATTAGGTGATATGGTCAATTGAGCTAATGCAGTATTGTTGCCATTGAAGAATCCATTACCTTCGTCTGGTAGATTGGCTTGCTGATCAAAGGTGATGTAACCTGCGTTTAATTGCAACTGATTGTTGAACTTATAGGCAAAGGCTGCGCCAGCACCATCAAAACCTGGTCGATAGATAGTAGGGTTAAAAGCAGCAAAGCGGGAAGCTGCACCATTTAGTCCACCCACTGAGGCATTTAAGGTTGGTGTAAAGATAGCTGGTTGCAAAGCCCTAGGTCCTATCCAGATAGTTCCTTGTTTTCCTACTGGGAAACGATAGACTAACTGACTAAGATATATTCCTTCTCTACCTTCAGCATCAAAAGTAAAACGGGTCATTGAGGTTCCCGTAGTGCTGGTTAAGTTAGGGATAGTGTTCTGTGTCAGAATTGCTGTTAGTTGATCTCTGCCAGTAAAGCTAGTTTGGAAGAAAAGTCTAGTGCGGTAGGCAAAAACAGCATTGGTACTATCTTCAGTATCATCAGCTGGAGTATTATTAACGCGATCGCCAAATGTATCAGCTACCACAAATGTTGCATCACCCACCAATTTGGTAGTTGTAGAAAACTGATTGGCTTCTACCTGGGCAGTGCGTGCTTCTAAAGTATCCAGCTTACCTCGTAAAGCTACTAATTCCGAAGCAAATTCTGCTTGCAACTTTTGCAAAGTAGCTAAATCTTCCTGACGTACCAAATCTGCCGTATTTGTAGCAATTAGTTCATTGAGTCGGCTTAAAGCAGCATTTAAACCAGCCGCAAATTCATAACGTGTTAAAGCACGATTACCTTTAAATGTGCCATCTGGATAACCTGCAATGACACCGTAGCGTTCAACTAAAGATTGTAAAGCTTGAAATGCCCAATCTGTAGGCTGAACATCAGATAACTCAGAAACAGATGTCACTTGTGCTAGAGGTTCGTTTTGATCAGATACATTTAGTATTTCGGCTGCACTTGCATCTGAAGTCAGGATGAAAAATCCATTAACAAGGGCTGGGATAACTAGCCCATAATTCCACAAAACTTTCAACATTGGTGATTGAGTTATGCACAGAGAATTAACAAATCTTTGATTGCCAGCACCCTAGATGATTTTGATATCCCAAATTAGATATATATTTCGGAGAAAGATTATCTTAAAAGAGGGTTATTAATAAAAACCTTTGGCAAAAGCTCTATGGTCTTAAAAAATCATGCACCAAGCAATAGAGAACATGAGGTATTGATTTGAAAAGCTGAATTAGCTTGATATCCTTGCAAGTTAACTATGCTGAGTTAAGGCTAGGGACTGTTTTCAAACTCTGTGATCCTCCAACACCCTTCAAAAGGGAGGCTAAGAAACTCTTAAAGTCCACGACAGTCGCTTCAAGTCGGGAAACCCGCCCACAGCACTGTCCCCCCTTTTGAAGGGGGATTTAGGGGGAGCTAAAAAGTTAGGAGGCAACATGAATAGTTTGAAAACACGACCTAGGCAAAGGAAGAAGGTTTAAGGGGCAGGGACAAAAATTTTTTCCTTTCCCCTTTATGCTTGACCCTTTCAAGTTGGATTAGCGAACTACTAACTAGTGACCGTTAGCATACTACTTTAAGAATATCGAGTTTTAGTAGTTTGCTATTAATTCAGGATATTTGCATAATTTTTCAAAAAAAACAATACCCTTGCTATATATTGTTTTAGAACTTGTCTTAGAACTTTGAGCAAACTTGTGTTAAGCACTACTTGCATTTTTCTTGTAAGTGTGAAAAGCTTGCTTATGAATAAAATACGGTAAATCAATCGATTTAAAGTATTTTAAGATTAATAGACAACAGATAAAGTGAGTTCAACAGATATAAAGCACCCCTGTTTAAACTTCTCCACTCCACAGGCTTCTGTTTGAACATTGTTTATGGCGGGTAAGCCCAAGTGAAGTAAATACCGAAGAAGCATTACTAGCAGTTAAGCCTTCTGGATACTTAAAAATACGGGTGCAAAGGGGGAAAATGGTTTATTTGACTCAAGGCGTTAGTGTTAACAATCAACGCCATGCGATCGCGCCTTTAATCTAATACGTCCACATCAACTAATTTAGCTATCGAACAGAGAAAAAAGCAGATGAGCAAAAAACGCCAGTTTCGTTTAGGTGCATTTATTCAAGCCACTGGACATCATGTTTCGGCTTGGCGACATCCAGATGCACAAATAGACGCTGGGTTAAATTTCGAGCATTACAAAGAAATTACCCAGACTGCCGAACGTGGCTTATTCGATGCAGTGTTTTTGGCGGACAGTCCAGGGGTTTGGGGTGGCGCACCAGAAACTCAAAAACGCAATGGTAAGCTTGTTCATTTTGAGCCTGTAACACTTTTTTCGGCCTTGTCTACTGTTACCAAAAACATCGGCTTTATTGCTACCGCCTCAACTACCTACGAACAACCCTATACCTTGGCTCGTAAATTTGCCTCTTTAGATTATTTAAGTGAAGGCCGGACAGGGTGGAATGTAGTCACCACAGGTAATGAAAATGCGGCTGCTAATTTTGGACTTGAGCATCATCCAGAACATAGCCAACGCTACGAACGCGCCCAAGAGTTTGTAGAAGTAGTGAAAGGTTTGTGGGATAGTTGGGAAGATGATGCCTTTATCCGTGATAGAGAATCTGGTGTTTATTTCGACCCCAAAAAACTGCATATCCTCAATCACAAAGGTAAATATTTTTCTGTCAAAGGCCCCTTGAACGTTGCTCGTCCGCCCCAAGGCTATCCAGTAATTGTGCAAGCAGGAGCTTCGGAAGCAGGGCGAGAATTAGCAGCACAGACTGCTGAGGTGATTTTTACTGCGAATCAAACCCTAGCCGATGCCCAAGAATTTTACGCTGATATCAAAGGTAGGCTCACAAAATATGGGCGTTCTCCAGAGGATCTAAAAATTATGCCTGGGGCTTTTCCGATCATTGGCCGGACTGAAGAAGAAGCTCAAGAAAAATACGAATTCATTCAATCGTTAATTCATCCCGATGTAGCTTGGGGTATTTTGCGAAACTATTACAAAGGTGTTGATTTGTCGAAATATTCTCTAGATGACCTAGCACCTGAATTGCCTAGTGAGACTAACAACAACAAGAGCCGTCTAAAACTAGTAAAAGATTTGGCTACTCGTGGCACTCTTACACTGCGCCAGTTATATCTAGCTCTGGCTACTGCAAGAGGTCATCGCACGATAATTGGTACACCCGAAAGTATTGCCGACCAACTAGAAGAATGGTTCAACAATGGTGCAGCAGATGGTTTTAACATTATGCCGCCCATCTTGCCTACAGGGTTGGATGACTTCGTTAATTTAGTCGTTCCTATTCTTCAAAAACGCGGTCTATTCCGTACCGAATACGAAGGTCATACCTTGCGGGAAAACTTGGGGCTGCGTCGTCCTGTTAATCAATTTGCTGTTCAACAAGTGGATGAAAGATTGGTGCTGGCGTAAGTTAATTTCTCACGGATGGTTAAGCCATATTTTTTAAAACGCCTCTTTTGCAGATCACCGCCTAGGTGCTGCACATTTCCTCGTAGATAGCTGACTTGATTTGTAATTTTTTCCAGGACAAAAACATGACTGAATATAGCAGATTAAAAACTTCGCGCTCCGCAGCAATTAGAGCAACTTTAGATTACCCAATCATTGACACCGACGTTCACACTAATGATTTCACTCCGGCACTTGAGGATTACATTGCTAATTACGGTGGTTCTAAACTCGTAGACGAATTACGCAAAGCTGAATCTTCTCGTCTTAATTCCAAAGTCAACGGTAAAGACTGGTATCAACAAACCCCAGAAGAACGTCAATACAACCGCACAATTCGTTCTCCTTGGTGGGCAAGAGTTACCCGCAATACTCTAGATTTAGCTACTTATACTTTGCCCGAACTCTTCTATCAGCGTCAGGCAGAACAGGGATCAGATTATTCTGTATTGTTTCCTAATAACGTTCTTGCACCTGCGGGAGCTAAACCAGAACATCGCCAAGCACTGCAACGGGCTGTAAATCATTATCATGCAGACTTGTATCGGAAATATAGCGATCGCCTGACGGTGGTAGCTGGCATCCCGATGACTACTCCTCAAGAAGCAGTTGAAGAGTTAGAGTTTGCTGTAGAAACACTAGGGTTAAAAGTAGCAAATATTCCTGGTGGTGTGAAACGGCCAATTAAGGCGATCGCAGATAAATATCCATCTGACCAATTCCCGGAAATCGCTAAATATGCCTCTTACATCGACTTCTACGGCTTAGATAGTGAATACGACTACGATCCATTCTGGGCAAAAGCCGTTGAATTAGGTGTACCCATTACTACCCATTACGGCAGTCAAGGTTGGACTGGACGCTCTTCTATCAGCAACTACATGAACAACCACATCGGTCACTTTGCCGATGGTTCACAAGCATTCGCCAAAGCACTGTTCTTTGGTGGTGTTACCAAGCGTTTCCCACAATTGCGCGTAGCTATGCTTGAAGGTGGTGCAGATTGGGGCGCACACGTCTACATTCATTTAGTAGACCGTTTCTCCAAGCGCAGCCTCAAAGGACTGCAAAATTACAACCCAGAACTAACAAATTCTGATGAGTTATTCGCATTGTTTGAGCGTTTTGGTAGTGAATTCCTAGAAGCCCATGCGCTGAGTAAAGAAGAATTGACAAAGAGTGTTTTAGGTTCTTCCTTTAACCGCCATAGCCGTTCACCAGTTGGTAGCGAATTAGAAGACTTTGCTGCGGCTGGGATTGAAAGCATTGAAGATATTCGCGATCGCTGGGTGAATACTTTCTTCTTTGGTTCTGAATCTGACGATCGCACCATTGGCGCAGCATTCAACGATAAAGCCAATCCCTTGGGTGTGAAAATCAACGCCATCTATTCCTCTGATGTTGGTCACTGGGATGTACCCGACTTGACAGATCCTCTAGCAGAAAGCTGGGATTTAGTGCAAGAAGGGGTGATTTCTGAAGCTGACTTTAAAGCTTATGTCTTCGGTAATCCTTATAAGTTCTACACCCAAGCTAACCCTGACTTCTTCAAGGGTACAGCGATTGAATCCAAGGTAAACAACCTTGCGTCTCCACAAGCTGATAAAAACCTTGTAGTCGCTTAAATCTTTGCTGTGAGACTACAAGATCCCCGACTTCTTAAAGAAGTCGGGGATCTGACCACCAAACATACACTTGAGGAATTACAACTATGGCTATCGAACGTCGCTCTGGTTTATTGCCTTATCTGTTCTCTGCTGTTGCTGAAGATGCCAACAAACCCGCGCCTCTGGTTGTGTTTTTACATGGCGCACGCGATCGCGGTAATGATTTAGATGTGCTGCTGAAATGGGGTTTACCTCGTTTTGTGAATGAATCCAGCCCCTTACCTTACTTCTTTTTAGCACCCCAACTTCCTGAAGGGCAGACTTGGGTGGAGCGAGAATCAGATGTAATCGCTTTGTTGGATAATTTTATCGCCTCCCGGCCTATCGATCCGTCTCGTGTCATTATATCTGGGTTCAGCTTAGGTACGGCTGGGGCATGGCACATCGCTGCTTCTCATCCTGGTCGCTTTGCTGGACTGGTAGCGGTATCTGGTCGTGTTCCCAAAACTTTAGAAGCCAGTCAATTAGATGCACTCAAGGAAATTCCGATCCAAATATTCCAAGGTGCTAAGGACGAAAAGCTCTCAGTTGAAGATACGCAGCAGATTGTCGATACCTTGCGCGGATTGGGGGGAACAGTAGATTTTACTGTACTGCCTGAAGGCGATCATTTTATTGCCGATGAAGTTTACACTGATTTGAAATTGCAACAGTGGTTTGTTTCTCAGAGTCGTCGTCAAGCTTCTGTAGTTGTCTGAGGCGGAATATCGAGAAACTAACTGCTAGATTTTAGACCTCTTGCATAAATTTTTTTGTCTCACGCAAAGACGCAAAGAAATGACATTATCAACAACTAAACTCGGTAAAACGGGATTGACTGTTTCCCGTCTCTGTCTGGGTACAATGACTTTCGGCTTGCAGACAGATGAAGAAACTTCCAGACGTATCCTCGATACTGCGGCTGAAGCTGGTATCAATTTTCTTGATACAGCTGATGTTTATCCGCTTGGCGGAGGATTAACTACAGCTGGAAGTACCGAAGAAATTATTGGGCGTTGGCTCAAAGGTAAACGCGAACATTTTATCTTAGCGACAAAGGCTGTTGGCCGGGTTGGCACTGCGCCTTGGGATCAAGGTGCTTCTCGCAAACATATATTAGATGCGATCGATGCTTCCCTCAGAAGATTGAGAACTGATTATGTTGACTTGTACCAATTACATTCTGATGATGCTTCAACTCCTCTTGATGAAACTCTAGAAGCATTGGATACTATAGTTCGTGCTGGAAAAGTACGCTATATCGGGGTTTCTAACTTCTTAGCTTACCGACTGGCTCGCGCTTTGGGTCGTGCCGAGGTGAGAAATTTGACCCGTTTTGTGTCAATTCAACCCCGCTACAATTTGTTGTTCCGCGAGATTGAGCGAGAACTTTTACCACTGGCGCAAGAAGAAGGATTAGGTGTAATTCCTTACAATCCTTTGGCAGGTGGTTTACTGACTGGGAAGCATAACCTTGCTCAAGGCCCTACGGAAGGTACACGTTTTACTCTGGGGACTGCGGCGGAACGTTATCAAGAACGTTATTGGCGCGATCGCGAGTTTAATACTGTTGAGGAATTACGTACAGTTGCAGAATTCGCTGGATTGCCACTCACTACTTTAGCAGTAGCTTGGGTTTTGGCTAATCCGATTATTACGGCTCCCATTATTGGTGCTAGCCGTCCAGAACAACTCGCTGACAGCCTCAAAGCCACAGAAGTAAAACTCGACGACAATTTGAAACAAAAGCTAGACGACATCACCGCCGAATACCGCAAGGGTGATTCTCTGCGTTAGGAATGAAAATTAATTCAGCATTCATGCCCAAAAAGTCCAGAAAATTTAAATCCTTTCAACGTGCTGCCGATGCGCCACCCTTGCCGGAGACGACCTTTAAGTTCATTTGCTATTTCGTGAACCAGTTCCGCTGGTGGTATGTGGCAATGGTGATTTTGGAGGTAATACACGCAACTTGTGGAATCATGTTACCTTATGCCATTGGCGAAATCATCCGGAGTGTGACGCGATCGCCAGGGGACAGTAAGGAGATTTTTCATGCTGTCAGCCAACCTCTGATGTTGTTCACCGCCTTGAGTTTGGGTGAAGTGGTATTTGGGCGATCAGCTGGACTTTTGCAGACTATCCTCCATCCGATCCACCGACAGCACATCGTCCGATCGCTCTATGCTTACTTGCAGCATCATTCTCATCGCTACCTCAGCAGCAGTTTTGCAGGGTCATTGGCACATCGGATCAGCGAAACTTCTCTGGGTGTCACACAGACGATGCAAATGCTGATTAGTGAATTTATGGCAGTAATTATCGTGTATATCGTCGCCACGATTTTACTGTATCGCGCCTATCCTCCTCTAGCTGCACTCGTGGGAGCGTGGGCAGTTCTGTTCATCAGTATTTCGTTCTGGTTGGCAACTCGCTGCCGAATTTATTCCCGCAAAGCCGCAGCAGCCAGAAGTGAGACAACTGGCATCATCGTAGATGCGGTAACAAATCTTACTAGTAGCAAACTATTTGCTCGTCTGGGTTTTGAACGACGTTATTTGAATGAGCGGTTAAAGCACGAACTTAAAGAGGTGAGAAAGTCCAACTGGTACTCGGAGCGAATTCGCTGGTTTCAGTATATCTCAGCAGCAATCCTGAAAATTGGCACTTTGTATTACTCTCTCTTACTCTGGAGTCAGGGTAAAATTGCTGCCGCTGATTTTGTTGTCGCCACCAGTTTGTCACTGTTAATCATCAGCGAAGCCCGAAATTTAAGCAAACGGTTTCTCGAATTTTTTGAACATATCGGTAATATTGCTAATGGCGTTCTGACTATTGTTCAACCCCATGAACTTATTGATGGAGATCATGCGATCGCCCATTCAATTACTCAGGGACAGATTGAGTTTCGCCAAGTGAATTTTAGTTACTCACTTGGGAAAAAAGTATTTGACAACCTTTCTATCATCATCCAACCAGGCCAGCGTGTCGGGCTGGTTGGCTTCTCTGGCTCTGGAAAATCCACCTTCGTCAATCTGATTTTGCGTCAATTTGACCCCCAATCTGGACAGATTCTGATTGATGGGGTTGATATTCAAGATATGACGCAAGATGCCCTACACTCCCAAATTAGCTTGATTCCCCAAGATCCATCTCTGTTCCATCGGACATTAATAGAAAATATTCGTTATGGGCGAATAGATGCGACCGACGAGGCAGTGATTGAGGCAGCACGTCAAGCCTATGCTCACGATTTTATCGCTCAGATTAAGGAAGGGTATGATTCTTTGGTAGGTGAACGTGGTGTCAAACTTTCTGGAGGGCAAAGACAAAGGATTGCGATCGCACGAGTTATCCTCAAAGATGCGCCGATCCTAATTCTAGATGAAGCCACCTCCAGCCTCGATTCCATCACTGAAAAAGCGATCCAAGATACTTTAGATTCATTGATGGATGGAAAAACCGTGATTGTAGTGGCGCATAGACTATCTACTATTGCCCATCTAGACCGCATTTTGGTATTTGACCAAGGTCGCATTATCGAAGATGGCACTCATACTACACTGCTAACACGCCGTGGTGCTTACTACAAGTTATGGAAAATGCAGGCAGGTGGATTTTTACCTGTAGGAGTTAATAACTAGAATTAGGACTTACTCATGACTAACAAAACATCCAATGTTTTGTATATCCCTATACTCCTAACTTGACTTTCAACACCTTCTCTCAGGAATTATTTATTTCACTGCACATATGACTAAAATATTCAACACTCGCCGCCGTTTTATCCGGTTTGGTACAGCAAGTTTATTGGGTTTATCAACTGCCTTGGTTATCAGTAGTTGCAACCCCACAACCTCAACATTGGAAACATCTAATACTACAACGAATGTATCAGCTACCAGTGGCATCAAAACGAAAGTTCTGCGTATGGGGTATCAACAAGCTGGCGATTTGGTGAGGGTGACAGGAGTATTAGAAAAACGTCTAGAACCTTTGGGTATCAAAGTCGAATGGGCGCAATTTGCTCAAGGGCCACAGCTTATGGAAGCGATGAATGTAGATAAAATCGATTTGGGTTCTGTAGGAGAAACACCGCCAATCTTTGCCCAAGCTGCTGGTGCTGATATTGTTTATGTGGTTGGTTCACGACGCACCGAAAAAAGTGGTAGAGGAAGTGCGATCGCTGTTCCCCCAGATTCATCTATTAAGAGTGTCAAAGATATTAAGGGGCAAAAAGTAGTTTTTCAAAAAGCTTCTGCTTCTCACTATTTCATTATTAGAGCTTTAGAAGATGTAGGTTTAAAACCTGAAGATATACAAGTCCTAAGTATACCTAATGTAGAAGCTAGTAGTGCATTTCTAGAAGGGAAAATTCCTGTTTGGGTAACTGGTGATCCTCATTTAGCGAGGGCTGAAAAATTAGGTAAGGTGCGGATTATCAAAACTGCCCAAGGGCTTGACACTCCGGGGGGATATTACATTGGTAGAAGACAGTTTGCTATTGATAATCCAGAATTACTGCGAATTGTAATTGAGGAAATTGATAAAATTCAACGCTGGGCAGAAGCTAATCCCGAAGAAACAGCAAAATTAATTATGCCTCATCAAAGACTAGATCCAGCAGTGATGGATTTGGTACTTAGTCGTCGTAGCTATGGGCTAAGAGCTATTTCTCCTGAGTTAATCGAAGAACAACAAAGAGTTGCTGATTACTTCTATAAAAATGGCTTGCTTCCTAAACCTGTTAATATTCAAGAAGCTGTGCTGACATCTGAACAATATGCAGCTATTACTCCTACGACAATTAGCCAGAAATAAAGGAACAGGGAACAGAAGTATAGGATAAGAAATAGTGTTTCTTGAGTTTACACCAACCTTCTTACTCCTTTTTTTCATACTCTTGTAATGCTCCTAATTTGGCAATTCCTGGCCAAATTGTAGCTACAGCAATCACAACAAAAATTGTGCCAATTCCACCACTAACTACAGAAATGATAGGGCCAAATAAAGCCGCAGCTAGTCCTGATTCAAACCCTCCTAACTCGTTTGAGGCACTAATAAATACACTATTAATCGCAGCAACGCGACCGCGTAAATGATCTGGTGTTCTAATTTGCACTAAGGTATGACGAATCACAACGCTAATTGTGTCTAGTGCGCCACTCAGCATTAGCATCAATAATGACAGCCAAAACCAACGCGATAGCCCAAAGATAATTGTCACAACACCAAAGCCAACTACTGACCAAAGTAAAGCAGGCCCAGCTTTGCGTAAAGGTGGTAAATATGCCAGTACAACTGCCATAAATAATGCACCAATAGAGGGGGCTGCTTGCAGGTAGCCTAACTCTAACGGCCCTACCCGTAAAATATCTTTGGCGAAGATAGGTAGTAGCGCGATCGCACCTCCCAACAACACTGCAAACATATCCAAGGTAATGGCTGCTAAAATCATCTGGTTCTCCCAGACAAACTTAGCCCCAGCCCAAAGAGCTTTGAGTGAGATTGGTTCTGTAGAACGAATAGTTTGTTGTTTTGAGATTGCCGCAGTTAAGATAAAACACATTAATCCAGCAACTGCTGCCAGCACATATACCCCTGTCGCACCTCCTAAGAAGGCAATGCCAAATCCACCCAAGGCTGGGCCGATGACTGAAGCTAACTGAAAGCTACTACTATTCCAAGTGGCTGCATTGGTAAAGGCACTAACAGGTATCAATTGCCACATCAAGGCATCACTGGCAGGCTTTAAGAATGCTCTAGCAATCCCTGTGAATACCAAGCAGACATAAAATAAAATTACTGCGCCTTTAGTCCAAGAAAGTACAGCCAAGGCTAGGGAACATAAAGCTAATAGTATTACTGACAGCAACATTGTCAGTTTGCGATCGTGGCGATCTGCTATATGTCCAGTAATCAAGGTAAGGGCAATCATGGGCAAGACTTGGGCTAACCCAACCCCACCTAATGCTAAAGCTGAATTTGTGCGATCGTACAATTCCCAACCAATGGCCACAGTCTGCATTTGTGAACCAATAAACAAAAGTAAACGCCCAATCGTAAATAGTCGATAATCTCGAAACCTCAATGCTGCAAAAGGATCGTGTTGTGCAGACTTAATTTTAAAGAGGTTTATTTTCTGTTTGCTCGAAGACATTTTTTAGTAAAGCTAACCCTTGTTCAATCTGAAAAACATATTCTCCTGATTACATTGCTACCCGTGGATAAAGTCGTCCACAAATTAAGGTCAAGCCGACTAATGTTAGCAAGAGAATTGTACAGTCCCAACCAAAGCCATATATACTACTTCCATTCGCTAACATCGTGCCACGTAGTGCATCAACTTGGTAAGTTAAAGGATTAATATGAGACAAAAACTTTAACCAGTTGGGCATCATAGAAATGGGATAGATGGCATTACTAGCAAAAAACAACGGCATCGTTAATAACTGTCCAATTCCTGTCATCCGTTCTCTAGTTTTCACCAAACAGCCAATGATTAAGGAAAAGGCGCAAAAACAAGCCGCCCCCAACAGGACAATTAATAGCACCTGGATAATAGCCAAGGGGTAAAGATTAAGTTTGACACCTAATATTAGTGCTAATACGTAAATAATAAATATTTGAGATAAACAGCGCACTCCGCAGGCTAAAGACTTACCTAACACCATTGCCACTCTTGGTGTCGGACTGGCAAGAAATTTATGTACAACTCCTAAGTCTCTTTCCCAAATTAGTGTCATTCCACCAGTAAATATTGCTACAAATAGCACACTCTGCGCTAAAATACCCGCAGCCATGAAATCTAGATAAGGTAAATCACCTGTGGGAATTGCCCGAATTTTGGTAAAGACTTGCCCAAAAATCAACAACCACAGTGATGGTTGCACGGCTCGAATTACTAAATCAGTAGGATCATGCCGGAGTTTCCGCACTTCCATCTCTGCAATCACGAGAGTTTTTGTCAATATTTGAATAGTTGTAGAAATCACATTGTCGCGGTAAGAAAGTTTTGTCTTAACCCAACCGTTGAGCCGTCCGTCTGGTTCTGACTGTATCACTATAGTTAACTCCTGATGTTAATTGATCGCCTGTGTAATGAATAAAGACATCATCTAAGGTTGTATTTGGCTTACCCAAAGAAGCTTTTAAATCGCTGGGTGTGCCTGTAATCACAACTCGGCCTTGCTGCATAATCGTCACTTTGCTACACAGACTATCGGCTTCTTCTAAAAAGTGAGTAGTTAAAAATATGGTTGTACCGTAATCTGTACGTAGTTGTTGTACAAGTTGCCATACTTGAGTCCGGGCAATGGGATCTAGCCCTACAGTTGGTTCATCTAAAAACAAAATCTTGGGTTGGTGCATGATAGATTGGGCAATTTCTAGCTTGCGAATCATGCCCCCAGAATAATTACGTACTAAACGATGGGCGGCTGCTTGCAAACCCATGAAATCTAGCACTTCTCGGATACGCCTTTGCCTATATTTAACAGGAATATCGTATAGCTTGGCGAAGATTAAGAGGTTTTCGTATCCTGTCAGACTCCCATCAGCCGAAAGAGCTTGTGGTACATAGCCAAATAGCCTTCTAACAGCAGCAGCCTGATTAGTTACATCATAGCCAGCTATAGTTGCGCTGCCTGCACTCAGAGGCAATAGCGTAGTCAACATCTTGATGGCTGTGCTTTTACCCGCGCCATTTGGGCCGAGTAAGCCAAATACCTCGCCTTGTTCTACTGTGATACTCAAATCATTGACAGCAACAGCTTTACCGAAGTAACGCGTTAGTCCTTGTGTTTCTAAAATCACCGCTTTAGGGCGACTAGCAAGTGATTCTGACAAATCAATGTTTCCCGTAAGTCTGGTCACGAGTTTGATGCAGTCCTAATATTTAGTTTAGCTAAATATTAGCTTTACGTATTTTATAAGTCAAGAGTCTAATTTGTGTTGGGCGAATTCTGTAATTTTTAACGCATAAATAAGCGATCGCATTTACGTAGGTGCGATCGCTTATTTATGCCTGATATGCTTGCAGATATTAGACAAATCCTTCTCAGTTATTGCAACTTATTTGCCTAATAAGAATTGCTTCAGGTGTGGTTGTTCTAGACTAATTTCTAAATCAGCAGCTTTTTGAGTGATTTGCTCATTCGTCAAACCTTCTTGAATTGCATTGGCAATCAAGGCAATTCCTGATGCTCTAGCACCAGCTGCACAGTGAATTAATATCGGCTTGGGTAAATCAGCAATTTCCGTAAGTGCTGTTTTGGTTAACTCGTGATTTGGTTCTGTAGGTTTTAAAGGGATATTGGCATATTTTAGTCCAGCTGCTTCTGCTTGCTGCTGTTCGTCACTCAAAAAACCTTGCTCATCAGGCGATCGCAAATTTATCACAGATTTAAAACCCTCAGATGCAGCTTGTTGTAATTGCTCTGGTGTGAGTTGTCCAGCCGCACTCAAATCATCACTAATCTTTTTAGTATTGGTCATATTAATACGTAAAATTTATGGTGTTGTAGTTTTGGTCTTTCTACAGTGGGTAGTAGTTCTTTTACTCAAGACCTAGGACTTTTCTAACGCAACTCAAACCCCAAATGGTTCAAAACTTGCCGCAACTTATCGCGTCCAGATAAAGACTCAGGAAACGCAACTCGTTTAGCTGAGTGTTCTGACCAATCACCAGGAACATTCATCTGTTGCGAATCGTAAAATTGTTTCATAATTTGGTTATAAAGCTCAATTTCCTGGTCTTGTTTTTCTAATTGATAAGTCTCCCGATGCAATACAGCCGCTTGAGGTAAACGGGGTTTAATTTCCACATTTACTGATGAATCTGCATAACCAACACACAACCCAAACACGGTAACAATGTGAGGCGGTAAATTCAACACCTCTGCGACTGCTTCTGGATGATTCCGCAACGCACCGATATAAACTGTTCCCAAACCCAATGATTCTGCGGCGACAACCGCATTTTGGGCTGCTAATGCTGCATCTATAGCCGCCACCAGAAACATTTCTAGATAATTTAAACCCTCATGGGGTAATCCTTGACTGTCGGCAATGTATGTTAATCTCGCCAAATCTGCCAACCACACCAGAAACAAAGGACATTGGCGAATGTGCGCTTGGTTATTCGCTAATTGCGATAACTTTTCTTTACGTTGTGCATCTTCAACAGCAACTACACTCCAAGTTTGGAGATTTGAAGAAGTAGATGCAGACTGCGCTGCTGCTACTAAAGTTTCTAGAGTGTTTGGTGGTAATGGTTCACTCAGATAAGCACGAATCGAACGATGAGATAGTAAGTTAGTTATAGTCTCATTCCAACGAATATCTGTGTGGAAAACATCTACACCATAACGACGGTTGAGTAACTCAGTGCGATCGCTCATAATGACGAATACTAATTATTGAGTGTTTTAGGTGAAAAAGCTGCATATTGCTCAGGTGTCAGCATGGCTTGTTTCACATCAATTTGTTTGGGAATTAATTTTAGTTCATAGAATTTATCAGCGACTTGCTGCTGGAGAGTGATTAATTCCTGGGTAATTGGTCTAATTCCAAAGTTTCTTCTATTTGTACTTTTCTTCATAGTTTCCAAATCAATACCCAAAATAGGAGCGAGAGTCGTCGCCATTTCATCTCGATTTTGAGCAGACCATGCTTCCAAATTTTGAATTTCTTCTAAGATAGCTTTAATAATCTCTGGTTGCTGGTTGGCAAACTTTTGACTAGCAAGGTAATATCCTCCTTGCTTATTAATTCCTTTACCATCAATTAACACACGAGCATTAGCTGATTCTTCTGCTGCTGCATAAAAGGGGTCCCAAATTGACCAAGCATCAATACTACCTTTGACAAAGGCAGCACGCGCATCGGCTGGAGGTAAATATATAGGCTGAATATCACTATATTTCAGACCATATTTTTCTAATATTTGTACCAGCAGATAATGTGCGCTAGAACCTTTTTGAAAAGCAATCTTTTTTCCTTTGAGGTCATTGACTGTTTTGATGGCAGAATTTTGCGGAACAAGAATTGCCGAATTCGCAGGGCTAGGGTTAATTCCTGCTATATATGTAATGGCAGCACCAGCAGCTTGAGCAAAAATTGGTGGTGATTCTCCTGTATGACCTATATCGATACTACCAACATTCATCGCTTCTAAAAGTTGTGGCCCAGCCGGAAATTCAATCCATTCAACAGATACGCCTTCAGGTTGTAGTCGCTTTTCTAAAAGTCCTTTACTTTTTAACAGAATTGCAGATTTTTGATAGCCAAATCTAACTACTGATACTTTATTTTGAGTAGAGTTATTGGCAGATACATTAGTAGGATTACTTGTATTCTGTGTTGTACAAGCGGCAAATAACAAGCTCAGACATAAGCCAGCAATAAAAGCACCAGCTACAGAAAAAGGGATGACAGAGAAGAATTTATGTTGACGTACAACATGAGAAAACAAAAACCTCTTTAATACGGTAAAAAATTTGTAAAAGATAAAATTAATCATTTAATCTCCAGTAGGATTTAAATTGAATAGAGAAATATGAACAGTAAATTTGATGCAGAGAACGCCAATCTAGATTGAAGCATTTGCATCAACATATATTTAGGTTTTCACATACATAAATAAATCAGTCTAAAACAGTGATTAACTGACATGAATTCAATAATACACTAAGTTGACCAAATTTTAGTAGTATAATCTTATAAGATTGTATTGTTTCAGAAAAACTGTGGTTAAAAAGTGTTTATTGCTACGTTAATCTCAGTATTTGAAAGCTAAAAAACAAACTTGATTAATTGATAAGGTTATGGTAAATTTTAGATTTTTAATATTAAATACGGTAAATGGATGGGTTTTTTATACTTAAATTAAGCGTTATATTATAGGATTGTGAGACAGCAAAAATCATAAAAAATCTTTATTGAATTTAGCACTTGGTAGATATACACCAATGTTGTTTCGTTACTAAAGATTATGGTGTAAGAGAAAATTGCTGTAATTGCGATCGCATATTACTCAGCTATACTCAAAAAGTGAAAGGAGTAGAGTATTGTGAAGCTCATTCTACCGATAGAAGTTGCTGATGAGATTCAGCCGCATCTACCTAAAAATACACAAATTGTCCGAGCAGATGTTGATGGCAATATTGATGGTGATGCGACAGATGCGGAAGTATATTTCAGTTGGTTGTATTATATTAAACCTACAACTTTACAGAAGGTTTTAGATTCAGCACCTAAATTACGTTGGCATCAAGCCACAAATGCAGGTGTCAATAACATTCTGACACCACAGTATTTAGAACGTGAAATTATCCTAACTAACGGTGCGGGGCTTCATGCTATTCCTATAGCTGAATTTGTTCTAGCTTATATGTTGTCTTACTCCAAAAATTTTCTGAAGTTGCATGAATTACAAACTCAAAAAAGTTGGCAAAGAAGTTTTAGAAATGAAGAATTGCTAGACAAAACATTGTTAATTATCGGTGCAGGTGGAATTGGACAAGAAATTGCCAAGCGTGCGAAAGCTTTTGGTTTAAAAATTTTTGGTAGTCGCCGTAATCCGCAACCATTACCTAACTTTGATAAAGTGGTAGGTACAAATGAATGGAAATCACTCTTAGCGGAAGCTCACTATGTGGTGATTGCTACACCTCTGACTAAAGAAACTAAAGGACTAATTGATGCAGAAGTATTCAGCCTCATGCGTCCCGATGCTTATCTAATTAATATTGCGCGTGGTGCAATTGTTGATGAAGCTGAACTTATCAAAGCATTACAGACAGGTAAAATTGCTGGTGCAGCTTTAGATACAGTATTTACAGAACCGCTATCTCCAGAAAGCCCTTTGTGGACTCAACCAAATATTTTTATTACACCCCACTGTTCTGGGCATTCTCCGCAAACCAAACAGCGAGCAATTTCACTATTTCTTGATAATTTTACACGCTACTATAACGGCAAACCTATGCGGAATATTGTAGATAAAGACGCTGGTTACTAATAAATAATAAATTTATAAGGTGAGCAATGCCCACCTTACAACAGTTTAAAATTTTTGGTGCTGCTGTTTAGTCATTTGGGTAAAATTGTAAGCGAGCTACACCAAGAGATTGACTTTCTGTATTCTGATTTGCAGGAGCAGCCTTGAGATCAAATAAATAAACTCCCTCATAAATAGGATTACGGTACGGTTTGAGAGCAATTTTTACTGTTGTGCCTGTTGGTAAAGGCTGTGCGAATTGAATTGTTACTGAACCGTTTTCAGTTGAGTTACTTATCGAAGAAATAGGCAGATTTTGGCTTGTGCGATCGCTCCTTTCCACAAAAGCTCTACTCTGTTTGATATCATACTCAATATCTTCGCTGCCTTGAATCTGCGTCAGCGTCACTTGTTGTAAAGGTTCTGCCCCAGAAGCAGGTATGGTAACAGTGAAGTAATAAGTTGCTGCTGCTGCACTCGTTTGATTATATGTAGTGCTGGCATCAAGGGCATAGGTTTTGGAAACAGGTAGCATACATATTCCAAAACTAGCAACCAACAAAGCTTTAGATAATATAGAAGTATTTTTCATGGCATTACTAATATAGTTCATAGGTAAATTTTTTCTAAAATCAACCTGGATAAATTTTCATTTATGTATTTATACCAATTCTGTATGAAGATGCACTGAATTAAAGAACGAACCACAAAGGGCGCAAAGGACACAAAGAAAGAAGAGATAAAAGATTAAATGCAACCTCACATAGAATTGGTATTAATTGTTCTTAGTTCCAAGATAAGACAGGGCAAATAATAAAAGCAAATATTATTTATTCTTAAAATCATAAATAAAAGTTTTGAATAATCTTTATTATGCTGTAACTCCATAACTTACAAGTCCGGGTATAAATGGCTTTGAGGTTTGTGACTACAATATGGAGTTCCGCGCAATTTCTAGAAGCTTTGCCTGTGATGCTTTTGGGGCGGTCGCCTTTCTTACCCTAATATAAGGGTATAAAATTATATTGTAAATACTTAAATAAAAAATATTTTGTGGTTTGCTTTTGAACAGGAATTACGCACAAAAATTATCTGTGGAGATTGGGTGTAAGGATTTTGAATAAGTACATCACTATGCCAAAATCGCTGTTACTTCCGAGTTAATTGGGAAATCCCGCTTTATTTGGGTTTTCAGTCCTTCTTTCAAGACCAAGCCATCTTCATACACCACAACCGATTCCCGAAACTGAATCACACTGTTAGTAATATGTTTCCACTTCAAAGCAATTGCCTCAGATGGTCTACATCCAGTAAAAAACAGGAAGCGTACATAATGGGTGTAATGGCTGTAGTAGCGATCATGTCGGTAACTTAGCGGTGTGGTTTCGATGCTTTAACTTTATAAGGCAATACGGTTCCGATAAGAAAACTAAATGACAACAAAACTTACAAATAAATCAAAAACCCTCTGAAATTCAACGATTTCAAGGGGTTTTTAGCGATGCCAGGAACGAGACTTGAACTCGTGACACGAGGATTTTCAGTCCTCTGCTCTACCAACTGAGCTATCCCGGCGGTTGCTTTGTTTTTGCGCCACGATTTATAATCTTAGCAAACGAAAAATGATTCTGCAAGGGTCATCTAAAAAAAAGTTATGCAGTTTGCCAACCCAGCTTGATGACAACGAACACAGCGATGAATAGCAAAAACTGAACCAGTACAATACTAGGGCCAGAAGCAAGGTTAAAAATCCCGGAAACGAGAATACCAGCAATGCTGCTAATTGAACCAACTATGACCGACATCCACAAAAAACGGCTAAACTGCTGACTCATCAGCTTGGCTGTCGCGGCGGGTATCACCAAAAAGGCGTTAACTAGTAAAACTCCCACGGCTTTAATCGCCACAGCAACGGCTAGTGACAGCAGCACCACAAAGGCGTAACGATATAATTCCACGGGAATACCTTGGACTTTGGCAACATCAGGATTGAGGGTGAGTAAAATTTGCTGGCGCAAAGTCGAGAATAAAAATATAGCACCGCCTACAAGGATGAGTAGGGTTAAAACCAAATCGGTGGCATCAATAGCGAGAATATCGCCAAACAGCACGCCCATCAAGTTACCCCGATACCCCTGAATCAAGCTAGAAAGAATGACACCGATCGCCAATGCACCAGAAAGAACTATACTCAGTACGCTATCACTGCCTAAATCGGTTTTATCGACAAAGTAAAGGACAACAACACCAAAAACCAAGGTAAAGGGCAGTAGCATCCAAGTAGGATTTAACTGTAGCAGCACACCCAAGGCTACACCAACTAAAGCCGCATGACCAACCGCATGACTAAAAAACGATAATTGTCGTAAAGTGACAAAGCAGCCGAGTAACCCTCCCAGTATGCCCATCAACACCGCACCAATCAGCGCCCGTTGCATAAAGGGAAATTGTAATAAACTCACCAAATCTTGACTGCTGGCAATGGCTAACTCTGCAATGGGGTAATTCATATAATAATCCGGTGTGATTGTTGAATCTATTTGTGTAGACAGTGTGGGGAGTGGGAGTGTGGGGAGTGTGGGGAGTGTGGGGAGTGTGGGGAGTGTGGGGAGTGTGGGGAGTGTGGGGGGAAAGATTTCTTTACTATCCTCCCACACTCCTAGATTTCTCTCTTGTGAGAAATCCAGGTTTATCTGGGTGTACTGATTTTTTTCATAAATCTAAATATGAGTCCTATATAATCTCCGGTGTGATTTTTGTTGATTGGAAGATTGCTATAAAGGTGCAGGTTAGGTGACGGTTGAATCATCTAAAATGGCCAGTGAGTATTTCAAGCACCTAGCCCCGACGAATGGAATTCGCGGCTACACAAGCAAAGTCCGCCTACGCGGACTAACATAAAATCAAGGGTTTTGTCTGTGTAGCCGCGACTTCAGTCACTTGGTGCATAATGTGAATCAACTCAAACTGCCATCTATCTGCTGTTTTGATTACCATGACTGAGCAACCTAATACTAATTTGCCATCAGCAGATTCTCAATCTACCAATGAACCGCCTGGAGGTCAAACGCAGTCGGCTAATAATGATTGGAAAAACCGCATTACAGGAATCTGGCAAAAAGCTACATCTAGTTTGATGCAGTTGCTACCTGTGGAACAAGTATCGCAGACTGTGGTTGAATGGTATAGTGTCAGCGAAGCTCAGGTAGCAGAGATTTTAGAAGCTGTCCGCGCTGAACTGCCAACTACAGAAGCTTTATTAATTGGTAAACCCCAAGCTGGTAAAAGTTCGATTGTGCGGGGATTGACTGGAGTTTCAGCAGAAATTATCGGACAAGGTTTTCGTCCCCATACCCAACATACTGAACGTTACGCCTATCCTTCTGGTGATTTACCCTTGCTGATTTTTACCGATACGGTGGGGTTAGGAGATGTTAATCAAGAAACTCAAATCATTATTCAAGAGTTGTTGGGTGATTTGCAAAAGTCTAGTCGCGGTGCGAGGGTGTTAATTCTCACCGTGAAGATTAACGATTTTGCCACGGATACACTGCGAAAAATTGCCCAAAACCTGCGTCAACAATATCCTGATATTCCTTGTTTACTGGCGGTGACTTGCTTACACGAAGTTTATCCTGTGGATGTGGCAGATCATCCAGCTTATCCACCACAGTATGATGAAGTTCAACGGGCTTTTGGGGAAATTCAGCAAGCTTTTAGTGGATTGTGCGATCGCGCCGTGCTGATAGACTTTACTTTAGAAGAAGATGGTTACAACCCGGTATTTTATGGCTTAGAAGAGTTTCGAGATGCTTTAGCAGAATTATTGCCAGAAGCCGAAGCCCGCGCGATTAATCAGTTATTATCACAGGGAGTAGGTCAACAAATTGGTAATATCTACCGTGATGCGGGAAGGCGGTATATGTTGACTTTTTCAGTGATGGCAGCAACCTTAGCAGCCATACCTTTACCATTTGCAACCATGCCTGTGTTAACAGCATTGCAAGTATCGATGGTAGGACTGTTAGGTAAATTATACGGTCAAACCATCACACCATCGCAAGCAGGCGGGATTGTAAGTGCGATCGCCGGCGGATTTTTTGCCCAAGCTATAGGAAGGGAGTTAGTCAAAATTATCCCTGGTTTTGGCAGTGCGATCGCGGCTTCTTGGGCGGCGGCTTATACTTGGTCTTTAGGTGAAGCAGCTTGTGTTTATTTTGGCGATGTTATGGGTGGGAAAAAACCTGATCCGCAAAAAATCCAATCTGTGATGCAAGCCGAGTTTCAAGCCGCGAAAGAACGGTTTAAGGGAATTAAGCGGTGATTTGGGAGACAAGGGGGACAAGGGAGACAAGGTAGAAAAGGGGATGTAGACTTTGTTTGGTTTTGCGATCGCTACAAATTGATTTTATTCGGTTGTCTTATTTTAGAGAATTGCTATGAGAATTTGAACTCTATCACCTGTCACCTATCCCCTATCACCTGTCACCTGTCCCCTCTCACCACAGCCGATTCCAACATTTTAATAGTTCCAGCATCGGCATCTATTTCGACATTTAAACCAATTGGTAATGTAAATTTATCTTTGATATGTCCAATCATTGAACCATACCAAGCGGGAATTTTTAAGGGAATGATATGTTCGCGTAAGACTTGATTCAATTTAAAAGCTGGTTCATCGCCGATACTACAGTCGGTGCATCTACCAAAAATAAAACCAGCAATTTGATTGAGAATTCCAGCGTTTTTTAGCTGAGTTAACATTCGGTCGATGCGATAAACATCTTCTCTGACATCTTCCACAAATAAAATGCTTTTGTACCAAGCAGGTAGATAAGGTGAACCTACCATTGCTGCTATCACTGATAAGTTACCACCTATGAGTTTGCCTGTGGCTTTTCCTGATGCAATCGTCTCAAATTGTATATCTTCAGTTTTAAGATTTTGCATTGTGACTGCTTCGCCATCAAATAAGATGCGTTTGGCATAATCTACTGTAAACTCATTCCAAGTAGATGTGGCATTCGGCCCGTGAAAAGTCAGGACTCGACTACGGGCATAAATAGCCAACACCAAAGCAGTAATATCACTAAACCCCATAATAATTTTAGGATGGGCGCGAATCTGGGGATAGTTCAGTAAAGGTAAAATGCGATTACAACCCCAACCGCCGCGCATAGTCATAATGGCGTTGACGGAATTATCTGCAAACATAGCGTTTACATCATCAGCGCGGTTAGCATCTGTACCAGCTAAATAGCCATACCTATCTAAAATATGGTCGCCTAATTTAATTTTTAATCCTAACTCGGTGAGCGATCGCTTGGCATTGGCTAAATCTTCCGCATCAATGACACCAGCCGGAGAAATTAATCCTACTGTATTTCCTGGTTGGAGGCGGGGTGGCTTAATGATGGTGCTTGGCGATAGTTTACCTTGAACTTTAGCTAGAGGTATCTGTGTAGCTAAGGTGGTTAAACCACAGGTGGTAATAAATTTGCGTCGTTTCAAAATTGGGGAGTGGGAAAGAAACTTGATTATACTGCTTCCTTTATTTCAGACTTCAAACTTCAAACTTCATACTTCATCTTACCCCCGCAACTGTGATACCAATTGTTTGGGGTTCCAGTAGGCGCGGGTTGTTTGAATTTTGCCATCTTGGTTAATCTCGAAAATGGTGATTCCTTCAAAGCTGACTGATTTACCAGTTTTACTTACTCCCTGCATTGTCCACTTGACGGCTGCTTCATTAGCAGCGACAAAAATATGTTCAGTTGTGGCGGCTAGTTTTTCAAATACAGCTTGCAATTGCCCGATAAATCGGTGATAATCTTCCCGAATCTTGACTGGAGGTTCACCGACTGGATCATGACTCACTGCATCTTCAGCAAAGTTCTCTATCCAGCCTTCTGGATTCATAGCGGTAATGTTGCTAAAGTAGGCTGCAATTATGGTTTCAATGGCGGTGCTTGACATGACTGAGTTTGCTGGTTGGAAAGAGAAAATTAACATAGCTTATACAAGCTATCATTTCTAGAGAGAAATTAAACAGTAACCTTGAGGTAAGTAAGTTGCTAAATTAAAGTATGAAGTATGAAATGTAAAATTTCATTCTTCTGCTATTCAATCCAAAATCTAAAATCTAAAATCTAAAATTCTCCTGCCTCCTGCCTTCTACTACAACTCTGTGATTAGTGGAATATTACAATACCTGCGAACTGCGTTAAACCAAAATCAAGATTACCGTGACACCGTGACGAAGATTCACTGGTGGCGGATGGTTGTCATCACTGGTGTGGGAGTTACTGCTTTGGTGTGGGGAATGCGGGAACTGAAGTGGTTACAACCTTGGGAATTAAAAGCTTATGACCAAATGTTGCGATCGCGCCCTCCAGAACCACCAGATCAGCGACTATTAATAGTTACAATTACTGAAGAAGATTTGGCAAAATTCAAATGGCCATTATCTGATGCCACAATCAATCAGTTATTAACCAAACTTGAGTCTTATCAACCCCGCCTTATTGGTCTAAATATTTATCGTCCATCTCAAAAAAATCTTGCGGCTAGAATTGCTAATCAAAATAATATTATCGCTACTTGTTTATTAAGCAGTCAAGGTAGATCAGAAATTTCGCCGCCGCCCAATTTTCCTCTTGATAATGTTGGTTATGGCGATGTACTCTCTGATATTCAGGAAGACCAAATTGTTCGCCGGAGTTTATTATTTGCCGAACCAACTAATAGCAATAAATGTGCAACACCATTTTCCTTTGCTGGTTTAATGGCAATTATTTATTTAGAAAAACAAGGGATAAACGTAGATTTTACCAAAAAATATGTCCATCTTGGTAAAACCACTTTCCCTATCCTCACTGCTAATTCTGGTAGTTATGTAGGGATGGATGCCGCAGGTTATCAAACATTATTAAATTATCGCCATCCCGATCGCCTGGCGCAAACAGTTACTCTTTCTCAAGTTTTCAACAATCAAGTTAATCCCAACTGGGTCAAAGATAAGTTAGTCATTATTGGTACAACCGCTACTAGTATTTATCCGGGGGTATATACTCCCTACAGTGCTTTACCAAACCATCCCACTAGAACATCAAATTTATTTATTCATGCCCAGATAACCAGCCAGATTCTCAGTACAGTGTTAGATGGTAGACCATTAATTTGGTATTGGCCTGAGTGGCTGGAAATAATCTGGGTGTTGGCTTGGTCTTTGCTAGGTAGCTTTCTAGGCTGGCGGTGGGGACATCCCCTAATGCTGTTGGTTGTGGGAGGTGTAGTCCTCGCTAGTTTAGTCGGAATTTGTGCTGGTTTATTTTTACTTGCGGCTTGGATACCCTTAATTCCCCCAGCGACGGCCTTTGTGTTTAGTAGTGTGGGGATGTTAGTTTATACAGCGTATAACACCCAAAAGCAAACTAAATTAATTATTCAGCAAGTCGAACAACAACAAGAAGCGATCGCTCAATTAAATATTCTCTTAAAAGAAACTACCTCTGCCACAGAAGCGACTAAAATTATTGACCAACATACCCACACAGCAGCCACAATTACACAACCCGAAAAAAGAACTGGTGATTTACTGTTGGGTGGACGCTACCAAATTTCCAGAGTGTTGGGCGCTGGTGGATTTGGACGTACTTATTTAGCCAAAGATACTCAACGTCCTGGGAGTCCTACTTGTGTTGTCAAACAATTAATGCCGGCACGTCGAGACCCAAAATTTTTAGAAGTCGCCCGCAGATTATTTAATACCGAAGCCGAAATCTTAGAAGCTTTAGGGAAACATCCCCAAATCCCCGCCTTGCTGGCTTATTTTGAAGACCAACAGGAATTTTATTTAGTCGAAGAATACATTGCTGGACATACACTCCACGAAGAATTAGCACCTGTACATGGCGCAAAAACCGAAATTTTTGTGATTGAAATGCTCAAAGGTGTATTAGAAGTTTTAGCATTTGTCCATGAACATCGAGTAATTCACCGAGATATTAAACCCCACAATATTATTAGAAGTAATCAAGATAACCGCTTAGTTTTAATTGATTTTGGTGCAGTGAAATTAATGCAACCACCAACTAGTGAACAAACAGAATTACCCACAGTTGCTATCGGCACAAGGGGCTATGCACCACCAGAACAATTTGCCGGACATCCGCGCTTATCGAGTGATATTTATGCTTTGGGAATGATGGCAATTCAGGCGATTACTGGTATTCTGCCCCAAGAATTACAACCAGACCCAGACACAGGTAATATTATGTGGCAACCCACAGCCCAAATCAGTGCCGAACTCAGAATAATTTTAGATAAAATGGTACGCTATCATTTTAGCGATCGCTACCAATCAGCCGCCGCAGTCCTCCAAGACTTAAATCAAATTACCGACAAATAAACCTTGTCAGCTGTTAAACATTTAATTTGCACATTGAGGCCGCAGGGGTGCAGGGAGCAGGGTGCAAGGGAGAGGTTTTGCAGCTTTTATTACCATTAACATGGTGCAATTTAAATGACGATTAACTTATAACTCTCTTTGTGCCTTTGCGCCTCTGCGTCTCTGCGCGAAATAAAAAAATCCTGTTCCACCACCTTATTTTTGAATTAATATTATTTGGTTATATCTAAATTAAATTCACTATGACTCTAGAAAAAGAACCTAAAATAACAGGTATTTATGAAGTATGTATTGGTGTTCCCGACCCAATTTTTGCCATTCAATATTGGGAACAATTTGGTTATCGGATTGGGCAAGTTGGTCAATTACCTGCGGCGATAGCTTATCAATTATATGGTGTAAATTCTGCTTTGCGTTCCATTCGCCTATATCATCAAAATGCAGATCATGGGTTAATTCGGTTGATGGTTTGGCAAAATCCCACTAATCAAGGTTTGGGGTTAGCATCCATGAAAACTAAGGGAAATCGTTGGGCAACTACCCTCACTTCTGATATTTTAACAATTTTAAATCATGCCGAAGAAGCCAAAGCTGCTGGTTTTTCAGTGCGCTATAGCATTCCCTACTGGGAAGTAATTTACAACAAGGAACGCAAAAGCCGCCCTTTTATCGACCAAACTGTTGGGGTGCGAGAAATGTTACTACTGCAACCCTTAACTCGACAAGTTTTGTTTCAACGATTTGGTTACACCATCCCAAATTACGGACATATCAACGAAGCATCGGTATTTAAAACCAGTCAATTTACCCATATAGGGATTATTGTTCAAGACGATAGCAAAACTAGCCTGAAGTTTTATGAGGAAGTTTTAGGTTTGTTGCGTGTGCGAGATGATGTGGAAACTAGCTATGATTCTTCACCCGCAGGTCGAGATTTATTTGACCTCAAGCCGGGGGAAAAATTTATCGTCACAACCTTTGATGATCCTCGTTCTTCCCAAACTGACTTAATGGCGGCGCGGAGTGGAAGACTTTACATAATTCGCTTTCCCGAAGCGATGAACGTAGAATCAAGGTTTGAAGCCGCCCAACCAGGAAGTTTAGGGATGTCATTGTATACTTACCGTGTGCAGTGCATCGAGGAATATTGCGATCGCATCAAATCCAGTCAAGTGCTAAATTTTACGAACATCATCGAAAATGAGTTTCGAGAAAAAAGTTTTTCGTTCACCGCACCAGATGGCTATTTCTGGAATTTAGTAGAGACTGTGTAGACAGGAAGTAGGAAAGAAGCCTTATCTTAAGTGTACTGATTTTTTTTATAAATCAAATATAGGAATACGGTTTGATTCCTGAATCTAGTTGTGTAAGCAGGGAGTAGGGAATGGGGAGTAGGGAGTAGGAAAGACGGCTGATTTGGGTGTACTGATTTTTTTATAAATCAAATATGAGTTTTAGATGGTTTTTAAAATTACGATGAATTCTAAAGTATGCTTTGTAAAAAAAGTGTTTTTTTCTGCCATTTTGGCAACTTAAAACTAGGCAATATTGCTATGCTAATAACAAGAAAAACATCCTAAATTAGAGCAATATTAATTCTTCCTCTGGTGACAACAGTAAAAACCAGGGGATTTTTTATAGCGGGTGACAGTTGATATCATGTCCGGCAAATCAGTTATGATTCAACACATCTGTGCAGAAGGACAAAACTCTTTCTCCCCCTTCTCCCTGCTCCCTGCCCCCTGCGGTCTTTATGATAAGTCTTTTACCGGACACGATATTATGGGATTGCGCCGCTTGCAATGACGGAAAATATTATATTTATTTACGTCTTTCTACTTATTTAATGTTTATTTTACAAGTAGCCTCTCAAAGCTAAAACAGTTTACTGATAATACAGCTAAATCCTGGTAACAAAGGACTAGTTAATTCATCTTGACTGTATAAAGTGGCAACAAGTTTTAAAACTCCCTGTTCTCGTCGGTATACTTCCACTTTCTGCTCCCGCCGGTCAAAAATCCAATATTCTAAGACTCCCTGTACTGAATATAATTTGAGTTTTGCTTGGCGATCGCGTTTCTCATTCTTGTCGCCATCAGACAACACCTCCACTACCAATTCTGGTGCGCCTGTCAAATGTCCAGCTTCATCTAAAACTGTCGCTAGGCGCTCATGACTTGCCCAAACTACATCAGGAATCACATTATCTGCATCTGCAAAAATAATCCCTGGAGTAATTGCTACTTCTCCCAGTCCACTCTCCTCTGACCAAAGCTTCAGCACTGTGCCGATGTTAATACAAATTGCTTGATGCTTCCAGTGCGGCGCTCTTGTCACAAATAATTCCCCATCAATGATTTCATAGCGATGATTGCGATCGCTCTCAAAGAGTGCTAAATCTGCTATTGTCCATCGCACTTGACTGGCTGGTGTGCTGTTCATCAAAATTTTCCAGCAGATAATTATTTAAATCATAATCAAAATAACAATGTAGAGACGTTGCATCACAACATCTCTACAAATTGGTGCATTCTGCCGCAAAATGTTAATTAGGTACAGCCACTGTCGCCCCATCAGCTACTGGTTGACTTTGATATTCAGCGACAATTTGACGGAATTGTTCTCCTTCAATGGTCTCTTGTTCAATCAAAATCTCTACTAAATGGTCAACTAATGTGCGGTTTTCTTGAATCAGGCGTTTTGCGGTGTCATAGGATTGATTGACAATTTCCCGTACTTTGCGATCAATTTGGGAGGCAATTTCTTCGGAATATTCGGATTTGTTCATCCAATCACGCCCTAAAAATACCTCACTATTGGGCGCTTCTAAGCAAAATTGCCCAATTTCGGACATACCATACTGTGTGACCATCTGCCGCGCTATGGCTGTGGCTAATTCTAATTTGCGGTTTTCGCGCATTCCACCAGTAACTTCTGGTAAACCAAAAATTACTTCTTCGGCGGCTCTTCCTGCCAATCTGGCGGTAATTCTGGCTAATAGCTGCGATCGCGACATGAGAAAATGTTCTTCGTCGGGGGTGAACCAAGTTAAACCCCGTGACTGTCCGCGCGGAATCAAAGAGACTTTTTGTACTGGGTCATGGTCTTTGAGCAAGGTTCCGACGATGGCGTAACCAATTTCGTGATAAGCAATTAAGCGTTTGACTTTGCTATCTACTAAGGGTGTACCTTCCATCCCCGCTACTACGCGGTCAACTGCATCATTAATTTCTAAGATGGTGATGGCATCTTTGCGTCTTCTGGCGGTGAAAATGGCGGCTTCGTTGAGTAAGTTGGCTAAATCTGCACCTGTAAAACCTGGTGTCCGCCGTGCGATCGCTTCTAATGATACACTCTCATCAATTTTCTTATTTCGAGCATGAACTTGCAAGATTTCCAATCGCCCTTTTAAATCTGGCGCATCGACAATTACTTGTCTGTCAAAGCGTCCGGGACGTAATAAGGCTGCGTCTAAAACATCGGGACGGTTGGTAGCAGCAATAATAATGATGCCTGTATTACCTTCAAAACCATCCATTTCGGTCAGTAATTGGTTGAGGGTTTGTTCCCTCTCATCGTTCCCACCGCCAATACCCGCACCCCGTTGTCTACCTACCGCGTCAATTTCATCAATAAATATCAAACAAGGGGCATTTTCCTTGGCTTTTTTAAACAAGTCACGCACACGAGAAGCACCGACACCAACAAACATTTCCACAAATTCCGAACCGGAAATGCTAAAAAATGGCACGCCTGCTTCACCAGCGATCGCTTTTGCCAGTAATGTTTTACCTGTACCTGGCGGCCCGACTAACAACACACCTTTGGGAATCCGTGCGCCGACAGCCGTAAATCTTTCTGGCTGCTTCAAAAAGGTGACAACTTCTTGTAATTCTTCTTTGGCTTCTTCTACACCTGCCACATCGTCAAATTTTACCCCTGTTTTGGCTTCCATTTGGAACCGCGCTCTGGATTTGCCAAAGTTCATCGCTTGGTTAGAAGCATTGGTGGAGCGACGCAAAAACAGTAACATTAATGCTACCAGTGGCAAAATCCACATCAAATTGATTAACAACCCAACAGCAGCCCGACTGTTAGCAGAAGAAACTTCCCCAAACTCGACGTTTTTGGCTTTGAGTTTATTAATTAACTCTGTATTTTGATTTAAAAGTCTGACTTGTAGCGGTGGTGTATCTGGCTTCTGCCCTTGTAAATATACTTTGGCGGTTTGTTCGGTTTCATCTAACTCAACTTTTCTAACTTCGCCTTTTTCGGTTCTTTTAATCAACTCGCCATAACTAATTTCGCGATCAGCTCTTTGTGCCAGGGCTGGCGTACCGCCCACAATATTTGGCAACATCATTAAACTGGCGATTAACGCCCCAGACCAAGCCACAGATTTTTTTGTTCGCTTTTGGCGGGTTTTGCCTAACTCTGAGTTGGCCTTAGTTGGTTTGATTATGGGCGATCGCTGTTGCATCAATGCCTGTCTCCTAAAATTTTTCATATCATTTAACCCTTTTTTTGCTGGCATGAGCTTCGCGCTGATTTTATGCCTCTTTTTCTAGCAAAAATTGTAATAACTGGAAATCACGGTTTTTTATCTAGTCTAACTTCTACACCAAACTATTCCCTACTCTCTTTACCTATGCTACTCAAGGAATTTTATTTTAGTGGGAGAAATTATACTCCTGGTCTGTGGGGAGTGTGGGGAGTGTGGGAGGTGTGGGGAGGTGTGGGGGGTGTGGGAGGTGTGGGAGGTGTGGGGAGTGTGGGAGGTGTGGGAGGTGTGGGAGGTGTGGGAGGTGTGGGGGGTGTGGGAGGTGTGGGGAGTGTGGGAGGTGTGGGGAGTGTGGGGGGTGTGGGAGGTGTGGGGGGTGAAGCAAGCTTGACTGACTATTTGCTTGAGTACAGTTTTTTGTGACTTCTCATCTCTACTGCTGCGACAAATTTGACTACAAAACCATAACTCGCTAAGATAAGCATAGTCGTAATGACTATGAGTTGCAATCGTAATTTTGTACAAGTAGTTCATCTCATTAATTGAAAGAAGTGGGAGTGGTCAGATCCCCGACTCTTCTTAAAGAAGTCGGGAATATAGCAGCCTATATAAATTGCTGAAAGCCTATAACTCTTTCTTCATTTCAGACTTCAGACTTCTTAATTTGTAATGGATGAGGAAATTATGGTGAAAATTGTTGGCATTGGTGGTAGTTTAAGACCTAACTCTTACACACAGTTGGCTTTAGAAGTTGCAGCCCAAAGATTACAAGCCATAGGTGCAGATGTAGAAATTTTGGATATACGGCAACTACAGCTACCATTTTGCAACGGTGAAAAAGAATATCCCGGTTATCCTGATGTTAAACGCTTGCGTGATACTGTCAGTGGTGCCGATGGATTGATTTTGGCAACACCAGAGTATCACGGCGGCGTGAGTGGCGTATTAAAAAACGCCCTCGATTTAATGAGTTTTGAAGAACTATCGGGGAAAGTCACAGGACTTATTAGCGTTTTGGGAGGTCAATCTAATAGCAACGCCCTCAATGATTTACGCTTAATTGTGCGCTGGGTACATGGTTGGGTGATTCCAGAACAAATCGCCATCGGCCAAGCCTGGGGTGCTTTTAACCCAGAAGGTAAATTATTAGATGAAAAACTTTCCCAAAGATTTGACGAATTTGCTCAAAGTTTAGTTGATAGCACTCGCAAACTCAAAGGCATCAATTAAATTTGTCGGGTGGGCAAAAATTTGCCCACCCTACTGGCTCAATCTTTTTTGTATACCTAAATTGCCTTGTAAACCGCCAGTGTGAATTAGTAAAATGCGATCGCCCTTACTAAAAAAACCCTGCTGTAATAAATCCATCACCCCATAAAACATCTTGGCGGTGTATACATAATCTAAAGGTATACCGTAGATTTGCTGAAAGTGCTGGCTAAACTTTAGTAATTCATCGTTAACTTTGGCATAACCACCAAAGTGATAATGACAAATTAATTCCCGCGCACACAAAGATTTATTTGATATAGGTAAATCAGCCGCCAGATAATTCTGCAATAGCGTTTCGATTTCTTGTTGCAGAAATCCACCATTTTTGAGAACCGGAAAAGCAATTCCTTTTTGCTGTGGAGTGAGAGAAAGTAAAATCCCCGCAAAAGTAGTACCCGTTCCACAAGCAACGCAAATAATATCAAAATTTTCTGCTTGTTGGAGAATTTCTGTACAGCCCAGCACACCATTTAAATTACATCCACCTTCAGGAATAATAAACACCTCACCGTAACGTTCTTGAAGTTCTGCTTGTAATTCTGGAGAATTGCGTTGTTTGTAAACAGTGCGACTTATGTAGACAAGCTGCATCCCCTGTTCTACCGCAAAACTCAACGTCGGATTTAGTGGTAGCGTTTCTTCACCACGAATTACACCGATGGTCTGCAAACCAAATAACTTACCTGCGGCGGCGGTGGCAAAAATGTGATTAGAATAAGCACCGCCAAATGTTAACAATGTGGTGAAATTTCTTTTTTTTGCTTCTAACAAATTGTATTTCAGCTTATACCACTTATTACCGTTAACCCAAGGGTGCATCATATCAAGACGCAGTACCGATATTTCCACACCAGCACTTTCGATGATGTCGCTATGAATTTGTTGTGTCGGTGGAGGCAGAAATATTGAGGTCATTTTTAATGCTATAGGACTAATATTTGATTTCTGAAATGTACTGGCGTGGCAAGGCTAAAATGTTGCATTAAAAACCTATTTTATCCGCGTTCATCCGCGTCCATCTGCGGTTAATTTTATACTTTATAATGTAATATTTTAGTCTAGATAGTCCACTACACATACTGAGATTTTTTCATAAATCGAATCGGATTCCTATATTAAATACCTTACTTCTATCAGAAGTCGGGTATTTTATCATTCAAAACTAATGGTACACATTGATATAAATCAATGGTAAACCAAATTGAGTCATGAATAAAACTTACTAATGAGTGTCTTTAGAAATTGGCATTTTACTAATTGAAGATAACAGTCCAACATAATAGTAAGCAGATTCACTCCAGATAAATTGATTTTTGGAGAAACCCAATGGTTGCACTTACAGAAAATACTTCAATTCTTGCTAATCCATCACGTTTAACTATCCAAACTATTAAAATAGCCACTCAAACTACTGCAATTCGTTGCCTTGATTGGGACAGAGAGCGTTTTGATGTTGAGTTTGGTTTACGCAACGGAACGACATATAATTCTTTTTTAATTCAAGGTGAAAAAATTGCTTTAGTTGATACTTCTCATCGCAAATTTGAGGAACTGTATCTAGACATATTAACAGGATTAATTGAGCCAACAAAAATAGATTATTTAGTTATCAGTCACACAGAACCCGATCATAGTGGACTAGTTAAAGATATCTTGCAATTAGTACCAGATATTACTGTTGTGGGTGCCAAGGTGGCGATTCAATTTTTAGAAAATATGGTTCACCAGCCATTTAAATCGATTACGGTAAAAAGTGGCGATCGCTTAGATTTAGGTAATGGTCATGAATTAGAATTTATTTCAGCGCCTAACCTGCATTGGCCAGATACAATATTTACTTACGACCACAAAACAGGTACTCTCTTTACCTGTGATGTGTTTGGAATGCACTACTGTGATGACCATACCTTTGATGAAAATTTAGCCATCATTGAAGAAGATTTTCATTATTACTATGATTGCTTAATGGGGCCAAATGCTCGCTCAGTTTTGGCAGCATTAAAACGTATTGAAAAATTAGAAATAGCCACAGTCGCCACAGGACATGGGCCATTATTAAAGCATCACATTACTGAATGGCTAGACCGCTATCAAAATTGGAGTTTAGAACAAACTAAAACTGAGCAATTTGTTGCTATATTCTACACAGAAGATTACGGTTACAGTGAGACGATCGCACGTTACATTGCACATGGCATTACCAGAACTGGAGTAGTCGTAGAATTAATTCCTCTGAATAGTACTGAACCGCAAGAAATTCGGGAATTAGTCTCACAAGCTGCGGGTTTAGTCATCGGAATGCCACCCCAATCTGCTACGCTTGCTCAAACAGCATTGAGTACGATATTAGCTGCGGCTCATTATAAACAAGCAATTGGTTTATTTGAGTCGGGTGGTGGAGAAGATGAACCAGTGTATCCGTTGCGGAATAAGTTTCAAGAAATTGGTTTAACGGAAGCTTTTCCACCAATTTTAATTAAAGAAACTCCCACCAGAGTGACAGAACAATTGTGTGATGAAGCGGGAACAGATATCGGACTTTGGTTAAACCGCGATCGCGCCATCAAACAAATCAAATCCATCAACACTGATTTAGAAAAAGCTCTTGGGCGCATTAGCACAGGCTTATATATCATCACCGCTAAAAAAGCAGAAATTCAAAGCGCCATGTTTGCTTCTTGGGTGACACAAGCCAGCGCCAGTCCGTTTGGTGTAGCCATTGCTGTGGCGAAAGAACGCGCCATTGAATCATTAATGCACGTAGGCGATCGCTTTGTGTTAAACGTCCTGGAAGAAGGGAAGTACCAAGGCTATATGAAACACTTCCTCAAGCGTTTCCCTCCTGGTGGCGATCGCTTTGCTGGCGTGAAAACCTATGCTGCTGCTAATGGTTGTCCAATTCTGGCTGACGCTTTAGCTTACATAGAATGTGAAATCACCAGTCGCATGGATTGTGGCGATCATTGGGTGATTTATAGCACCGTCCAAACTGGAAGAGTCGCAAACATCAACGGACTCACCGCCGTTCATCACCGCAAAGTTGGTAATCACTACTAAATCAAGTCACAAGTAAAAAGGTAAAAGTCAAAAGCGAATAGTAATGAGTCAAAACAAAAGACTTAATTTTACCTTTTTACTTAATTAATTACGCAGTCTATATTCACATAAAAAGCCATGTATAAGCCTGTTGATGATAGTCCAATTACCGCCTACGAAATTAATAGAGTTCGTGTTGTTCGCAGCTTGGAAATGATTCAAGATGTGATTGTAATTTCATTATGTATTGGCTTATTTAGCTTCATGGCAATTCAGGTGAGAGATATGTTTCTCTCCCTACTTCCTCCGCTAAATTTCCAAGTTGTGACTGCTGATATTTTGTTTTTGTTGATTTTAGTTGAGTTGTTCCGACTGCTGATTATTTACTTACAAGAACAACGCATATCTATTGGTGTGGCGGTAGAAGTTTCGATTGTTTCTGCTTTACGCGAAGTAATTGTTAAAGGTGTACTGGAAACTAATTGGACTCAGGTTTTAGCAGCTTGTGCATTTTTATTAGTGCTAGGAATTCTCTTGATTTTAAGAGTTTGGCTACCACCAACTTTTGAAGGTATTGACCCAGAACAACAAATATCCCAACGCTACAGAAAAAATCGTCAAAATCAACAATGAATTAGGAAGTATGAAGTATGAAGTATGAAATGAAAACTAAAGCATAAAAATTTTTGCTTCATACCTCACACTTTATACTTTTAAAACTTCACACTTCAGACTTATTTAAGAGGTTACTATGTCTATTGCTACTATCACACCCAGCCGTCCGAGAGATGTCCAGGTTGCTGAAATTGGACAAAATACAATTATTTTGCGATCGCGCACATGGGACAGACTAAAATTTGAGGTTGAATATTCCCGCCAAAAAGGCACTACAGCCAACTCTTATTTAATTCAAGCTGATAAAAAAGCTGTAATTGACCCGCCTGGTGAATCGTTTACTGAAATCTACATTCACGAATTAACACAACATCTAGATTTAGCAACCCTAGATTACATCATTCTTAACCACGTCAACCCCAACCGCCGCACCACACTGAAAGTCTTACTGTCTCATGCACCACAAGCGACAATAATTTGTTCTCGTCCGGCGGTTAATGCTTTAAAATCCACCTTTCCCGAATTAGAGTCACACATTCAAGCAGTACGTTCAGAAGATACTTTAGATTTGGGACAAGGCCATTTGTTGTCATTCGTGACTGTACCCACTCCCCGTTGGGCAGATGGACTCTGTACTTATGATTCTGCAAGTAAAATTCTATATACAGACAAATTTTTTGGCGCACATATCTGCGAAGATAAGCTTTTTGACGAAGACTGGAAAAAATTAGACGCAGAACGACGTTATTATTTTGAATGTCTTCATGCACCCCAAGCTAAACAAGTCGAAGTTGCTTTAGATAAATTGGCAACATTAGGTGCAAGATATTATGCACCAGCACATGGCCCGGTTGTGCGTTATAGTTTGAGTCGGTTTACTTATGATTATCGCCAATGGTGTCAAGGGCAGAAATCCCAGGAATTTAGCGTCGCCTTATTATATGCTTCCGCTTATGGTAATACGGCAATTGTAGCGAATGCGATCGCTCAAGGATTAATTCAAAACGGCATTAATGTAGAATCAATTGACTGCGAACTAGTAGACACAGCCGAAATTACTCGCATTATCGAAGCCTGCGACGGCTTTATTATCGGTTCCCCCACTTTAGGCGGTCATGCACCCACCCAAATTCAAACAGCCTTGGGGATAATTTTATCAACAGCCGCTAAAACCAAGTTAGCAGGTGTCTTTGGTTCCTACGGCTGGAGTGGTGAAGCCATTGATTTACTAGAAAGCAAACTCACAGATGCAAATTATCGCTTAGGTTTTGAAACCATTAGAGTGCGCTTTAGTCCCACAGTTGAGACTCTGCAACAGTGTAAAGATGCAGGTGCTACCTTTGCTCAAACCTTGAAAAAAACCAAAAAACTGCGTGTTCCCCGCCAAGCCGTTACAGAAGCACAAGTAGACCGCACAGAACAAGCCGTCGGGAGAATAGTTGGGTCTTTGTGTGTGGTAACAACTCGTGACCAAAACAGTCACAAAGGAATTTTAACTTCTTGGGTATCACAAGCCACCTTTAATCCACCTGGAATTATGATTGCAATTTCTCCAGAACAAAATGCTGATTTAATGCGTCATCCCGGTGATAAATTTGTGTTGAATATTCTCAAAGAAGGTAGAAATGTGCGCCGCTATTTTTCCCGCCAAAGTACTTCCGGTGATAACCCATTTGCGAATCTTTCTACCCAAACTGCTACTAATGGTTGTTTGATTCTTGATGACGCATTAGCCTATTTAGAATGCACAGTCCAAAATCAAATAGAATGCGGCGATCGATGGTTGATTTATGCTGTTGTAGATAAAGGCGAAATGTTAACCAATGATGGCATGACCGCAATTGAACATCGCAAATCTGGTAGTTTTTATTAATCAAAACCTAACTATACCAATTCTGTATGAAGATGCACTGAATTAAAGAACGAACCACATAGACGCGGTAGCGGCTTCCCGCAGGGTAGGTCGCAAAGAACACAAAGAAAGACAAGATAAATTAAATGCAGCCTCACATAGAATTGGTATTAGTCTATGCAAGTTGTCCCTAAGCTTGTCGAAGGGTCGAAGTGCTAGGCTTTGTTTATTTAGCCCCAGACTTTTAGTCTGAGGGTTCTATTTAATTGAGATCATTACGATTAGGTTTTGGCAATTGCAGTACTTCAGAAAAACGAGAATATTTAACCATATCAGTAGGCGGATAATCTGCCGATACTGCAATTAACCCTACTTTGATATCCTCGAAATAAATCACACCTCCAATTCGCCGTTCCACAAAGAAAGCTCCATGAAATAAATGATGTTCAGCAATATAAATTAAGAAAAGGTCAGTAATCTTAATTTCTCTGCCAAACATTTGCTGACAAGTTTTGCTAATAACATTATCGAGGTATTGATTATAAGCAGGCTCACCCAAGTCAGTAAATTCTGGATGATCGGCAAAATTATCCATATAAAATACCCAGATATCGGATAAGTCGGCTTCATCAGTCAGTTTTTGTTTGAGTGTCTGCCATTGATCGTTTTTCATAGTATAGAAATTGAAGACAGTAATGTTAAACCAATTCGCAATTACTTGTTGTAACGAGGATTTAAACCCCGCCACAACACTTGCAGCTTGATAGAAGCCGGGGATTTAAACCCCCAAATTTTGTGAAAAATAAGTGTTACATAAATATGAAATGATTCATATAAATACAGGTATTTTCCTATACTTTAAATATTAAAGTAATAATCGAATAGGATTACTGTATCACTATGCGACTGCCTTTTGTATTTAAAACTTTAACATTACTTGGCTTTTACTTACCTATACCCTTGAGTATGCTTCCAAGCCTGCAAGTTGTAGCAGATACACCTTCTGTTGCTACAAAGGCTGATAAACCGCAGCGTTTGAAATTAACTTTATCAGGACACACTGAACCTGTTCGTGCATTAGCTCTTGCACCCAATGGTCAACTTCTTGCTAGTGGTAGTGATGATAAAACAATCAAGCTTTGGAATCCAAATACAGGTGTATTGCTTCGGACTTTAACTGGACATAAAGAGCGGATTAAATCAATAGTAATTACTCCAGACGCTCAAACTGTGATTAGTACTAGTTTCGATAACACTATCAAATTTTGGAATACGCAAACAGGCGAGCAAATTCGCACAATTGGCGAAAAAACAGGGGTGAGAGCAATGTTATTGACCCCAGATGGACAAACTTTAATTAGTGGTAGTGGTGATACAACCATCAAATTTCGGAATCTCAAAACTCGCAAAATTGATCGCATCTTGAAAGTAGAAACAACAGCACTTGCAATTAGTCGTGACGGTAAAACTCTCTATAGTGGCGGTGAAAACGGTGGTAAAATTCGAGTTTGGAATATGCTAACAGGTAAACAACTACGCAGTTTTACTCCACCACTACCAAAAAAAGAAGACCTGATTACTGGTTCGGAAAAAGCATCATCTCCAATTACTCTTGCTGTTAGTAATGATGGAAAAATGCTGCTGAGTGGTGGCTATGACGATAGTTTTCAATCTGCTGGAGTTAGGACTACAGATGGTAAAAGTTTCAAAGCTTGGAACTTGAACACAGGAAAGTTAATTCATAATTTTTCTCTGGGTACAAGTATTGATGCCTTAGTTATCAGTCCCGATAGCAAGACATTTATTACTGGCGGTTTAGGTAGATCAGTTATAGTGCGTGATATCATCACTGGAAAATCAGTCTTGGAGTTGATTGGACATGGCGGTGGCATTTATGGACTTGCCTTGAATAGTGATGGTCAAACTTTATATAGTGGTAGTGGTGATAAATCTGTTAAAGTTTGGCAAATCAAACCTTAATCTGGACAATTTCAAAGCTTGAGTGCCAGGAATAGTAAAACTTTTCCTCCTGCCTCCTGCCTTCTGCTATGTTCTATTCAAATTCCCATCAAAGCTAATTTGCGTATGTGCCATTGTTTGGTGAAAACATGCAAATCTTTGATTAAACCTGTGCTGATATCTATTACCCATCCGTGGACTTCTGGTGCTTTGCCTTGTTGCAAAGCCTGACGCATAATCGAAGTTTGGTAGAGATTTTTAATTTGCATTGCTACATTTAATTCTGCTAAACGATTCCAGCGTTCTTGTTGTGTGGGTAACGCATCAATTTCTTCTTGTTTCTGCAAATAAATCTCTCGAATTGGATTTACCCAATTATCAATTATTCCAGTTGTTCTACCTTCTAATGCGGCTTTAATACCTCCGCATCCATAGTGACCAGCCACGATAATATATTTCACCTCAAGATGAGAAATTGCGTAGTCTAAAATTGACAAGAAGTTCATATCTGTGAGGCAAACTTGATTGGCAATGTTACGATGGACAAACAATTCTCCTGGCTCTGTGCCGGTAAATTTAGTTAAGGCTATACGACTGTCGGAACACCCAATGTAGAGATAAGGTGGTTTTTGTCCCGATGCTAATTCTTCAAAGTAAGTACCATCTTGAGCTTTTTTTTGGGCAGCCCAAATTCGATTGTTTCGCAATATTTCTTCAATGGTGTGAGGAATCATCTTCTAAACCTCGAAGATTAGGTTTTTGATTTGTCGTCTCATTGCGTAATTTCTATTAGTTTTGTGCCAACTAATACGATTTCACTCTCTCAACAGATTGTAATTTGAGGTGTAGCGATCGCATTTCCTTATTCATCAATGACATAGCAATCCTGTTTGATTTATCAACTACTGATGAAAGCTAGGGAATAGAGAGTAGGTTTGTTTTTATCTCCCAAACAGACTGCTATATTTCTTAAATAGCAATATCAAGGTAAATAATCAATTAACAAAACATAAAAACATTCTGATTTTTAAGATTTTTTGTATTTAATATACAAAATTTGATAAAATGGTAATAAATCTATAATTTATATAAAATTAGCAGTCATAAATCAGTTAATTTAGGTTGATTTTTCCAGAATTATGACTTTGGAATTATAATCATCCCAAAAAGACTGAAATTATAAAGCTAAAATTGGTATGATGCCAGCGATGGGACTTTAAGGAAAATAAATTCAGTGACCTTATTTTTGGACTCAGCGATCGCAGCAGAAGCACAAGCTGCTAAAAAGTTAGGTTGGGTAAAAGGCATCACTACTAACCCAACATTATTAGCCAAAAGCCCGTTACCTGTTGAGACGACGTTAAAACAACTGGCAGAATTAACCACAGGGCCAGTATTTTATCAATTGATGGCTGCTGAATTTGAAGAAATGGTAGCAGAAGGCAGAGCCGCCTTTAAGTTAATTGGACAGCAAACAGTCTTAAAAATTCCTGCGTCGTTAGTTGGCTTTCAGGTCGTGGCGGAATTAGCACCAGAAATTCCCTGTGCAGTCACAGCTATATACAGTGCAGCACAAGCCGCAGTCTCTCAAGAAGCTGGGGCAAAATATGCGATCGCCTACGTCAATCGAGCGACTAGACTATTAGGTGATGGAGTCGCATTAGTCCAGGAAATGGCCAGTGTTTTAAAGGGAAGCAGCACGGAAATTATGGCAGCCAGCATCAAATCTCCCCAAGAAGCCGTCGCATCCCTACAAGCTGGCGCTCACCATCTCACCTTACCCTTAGCAATGTTGCAGTCGATGACAAATCACGAACTGTCAGTGCAAACCATTGATGAATTTGCCGAAAATGGACGGGGGATTTTGCAGGCGTAAAAGTGTAGGTGTTTTACGAACTTGCTGGAAATGAGGCAAGGGGGAAAAGGTAGTAGAGATATAAGTAGGGTGTAGGTGTGAAAAAACCCTCACACCCATTCTTAACAGACAAGCTTGGTGCGTCAGTCCTGACATTTACACCCCTATACCCTTAAACCCCTACACCCATTCTTAACAAACAACCTTTGTGCAGAAGTCCTGACATTTACACCCCTACACCCAGCCTTAACAGATGTAATTTCTATTCCTTTTGTGTTTCCTCATCTGGACGTTGAATAGCTGGAGGATAATCCACAAATTCTTGGGTTCTGGTGGTATTTGTGGTTGCTCCTTCTAATAACTCATCTTCTGGATTTACAGTTTTATCAGCAGCCATATCCATACGGCCTTCAGCATTAGTATTGGGTTTATCTCCAGTGCCTTTATGACTTGCATGACCGCTAGGCATAACTATTTTCTCCACAGTGATATTCTAGATTCACACTCCCAACCTAAACTGACTAACTAGACATCAAACACTATCAGAAGACTTAAATCGAAGTTAGATGAATACGGATGTCTCTGTCTGAAGAGAGTAAATTGGTGAGTGTTGAGTTACCTTGATGCAATATTTGCAACTTCAGGTTTGACAATTAATCATTGATTTGAATAAAACTTACAAATCAACACACACTGATTCAATTTCATTTGCTTGAATAGCTATATTGATAGAATTGAAATTCATGCTTCTGGACTATGGCAAGTAAATATATAGACGTGCAGGAATACACTGTTAGAGCGCATAAAAGACTAATTCACACCAGAGTCTTTCACTTTGTCTGCAAAGAATGTAATCAGACAACTAAACGCGAGACTTATGGCCCTCGTCCTTTATATTGCGAAAGCTGCCGTCCCCCACAAGCGCCACGCAAATCTCCGCAGCCATCTCAAAAAGCCAAACCAAGGCCAATGACTTACACAAGTGACACCACTCTGGGTTGATGTAACGCTTTATGAAACCGCAATTGCAATTGGAACCACCCCCACAATCATTAATCACGCCTTTGTTAGAGTTACGAGACTACTATGCGCGATTGGTTGAAGAATATGGCACTTTATACAATCAGGCGCGATCGCAACTTGATAATGTCGAAGGTTTGTTATCTAGCTGGTCTTCACTCTCAGAAGCTAACAACAAGCTACTGACAGTTGAAGTTGTGAACGAAATGCTTTCGGCCTCTAAAGAAGATTTACTTTTATCTCCTTCGGCGCAGAAATCTAATGGCGAATTAGAGGCGCATCCAGATTCACCACAACCAAACACAGAAGCATTAGAAACAGATAGTTCTGCTGCAACAACCAACATCAACGAGTCCCCAGTTACAGAAATAACTTTCTCAAACAGAGATTTCTCGCTAAACAATGTAGATATCCCAATGTTGAGTGAGTATAACTCTTTAACTCGGATGGAAGCTATCAAACAGCTATTAGAACAACATTTGGGTACTGTCTGTCACATAGATTTCATTGTGCGATCGCTTTATGGTGACTTAGAACCCCATGTTTTTAAAGTGGTCAAAGGTAGAGTGCAATCTTCACTTACCCAAGGTAGAGAAAGACAAGCTTGGTTTGGTATACCGAATGAACCCGGTTGTTACACCCTAGATTTGAGTTTAGTCACCACTAATCAAAGCAGCAGTAACTCTAAGACTGGGAAAACTAAGAAGAAACCTGTTGTCGTACCACAAGCAAAAGTTGTTCCAATGCTCAAAGCCTATGAAGGACAATTTTTGATTGATGCTTTAACCATTTTCTTTAGGCAACATCCAGGGAAAGTTTTTAGTGTGGCTGAAGTCATCACAGGAATTTATGGCAACCTGAATGCGGAAGAAGTGCGAGAAGTGAAAAGTAAGGTACTAAATGAACTCTCACGCGGTTATCGCATAGGACGCTTTTCTAGAATGCCCGATACAGTTGGCTTTTATACTTGGGATACAAAGTTAGTTCGTAAGGGGTAGGGAGTAGGGAGTAGGGAGTGGGGAGTGGGGAGTAGGGAGTGGGGAGTAGGGAGTAGGGGAAAATTTTTTTACTCAGCACTCAGCACTCAGCACTCTCTACGTACTTAATCTATCCAGGCTAAACTACGCTGAACTGCTTTTTGCCAAGTGCTAAAGTTAGCCAAGGCGTTATTCCTGGATGGATCAGGCTCAAAGATGTGGTCTATTTGCCGTTGATTAACTAATGTGGTGTAGCTGTCCCAAAATCCAACTGCTAAACCGGCGGCAAATGCTACTCCTTGTACGGTGGTATCGCGCATTTTTGGGCGTTCTACAGGTATGCCCAAGACATCGGCTTGAAATTGCATCAGGAAGTTATTTTCACAAGCGCCGCCATCGACAATTAACCGCTTCATTGGTGTAGGAGAACAAGCATTGATGGCTTGAACAACTTCCACAACTTGGTAAGCGATCGCTTCTAGGACAGCCCGCACTAAATGTTGGGGTTGGACGCTGGCGGTAATCCCAAAAAAGGCTCCTCTAGCATTCATATCCCAGTACGGCGCACCCAGTCCACTAAAGGCAGGGACAAAATACACGCCGCCGTTATCTGAAACTTGGTTAGCCATTGCTTCGGTTTCGGCGGCAGTTTTAATGACTTTGATGCCATCGCGCAACCATTGGATACAAGCGCCACTAGTAAACATACTGCCTTCTAAGGCATAACCAATTTGTAAATTACTGCCGTCTTGAGTTTGTGTCCAAGCCAAGGTGGAAATGAGTTGATTTTGCGATCGCACAATTTCTGCACCTGTATGAGCTACCAAAAAGCTACCAGTGCCATAAGTACATTTCATTAACCCAGGGCGATCGCAGCCATGACCAAATAATGCTGCTTGTTGGTCGCCTAAAATCGCTGTGATCGGAATTTCCACACCCAGCAAAGTTTGATCAGTCACACCAAATTTACCTAAACTGGGTTGAATCTGGGGCAGAATCTGAGCCGGAATTTGTAAGATTTCCAGTAATGTTTCATCCCAAATGCAGGTTTTGAGGTTCATTAACATTGTGCGGCTGGCGTTGCTGTGGTCGGTCGCGTGGACTTTGCCGCCTGTTAATTTCCACAACACCCAAGTATCAATTGTGCCTGCCAAAACATTGTTTAAGTCAATGTCTACAACGTTTTCTAATAACCATCTCAACTTGGTTGCCGAAAAATAAGCATCAATCACCAAGCCAGTGCGGTTATAAATTTCTGCGGCGTAACCTTGGGCTTGTAATTGATTGCAAAGAGGTGCTGTGCGGCGGTCTTGCCAAACAATGGCTTTATGTAGCGGTTTACCAGTGGTTTTATCCCAAATTAAGCAGGTTTCCCGTTGTACAGTTAATCCCAAGGCGACGATATCTAATGGCGCAATTTCAGCATTGGCGATCGCATTTTGCATTACCCAGCAGGTATCTTGCCAAATTTCTTCCGGGTCATGTTCTAACCAACCAGGCTGCGGATAATACTGGGTAAGTTCTTTATATGCTTGCCCAACAATTTGACCTGCGTTGTTAAACACAAAAGCACGGTTGCCTGTTGTACCCAAGTCCAAAGCCAAAATATAGCCTGATGATGGAGATTTACTGTCCAAGGTTACTGATGAAGTCTGAAGTCAGGAGTTATTTTTGGGTAAGAATATCACAAAGTATGGGCTTGAGATCAGTCCGATGATATTTCTACATTTTTGCCCACTCTTCCCGACTTAGTTCAAAGGCTAAATTCTGGCTGCTGAATTCTTCAAAATAATATGTTTTTTAGCATCAATACTAATTAAACCTTGTTGTTGTAATTTTCCTAACAATCTTGTAATGGTGACTCTGGTAGTACCGCAAGCACTTGCTATATCTTCATGAGTCAAGCGGACGCTTAAGCGAGTCCCTTCTTCTACTGGTTTACCAATTTCCTGTTTGAGAAGTTCTAATAAATGTTGTAATCGGTCTTCGACTAATTGCTTTTTGGAGATGACTAAAAAGGATTCTGTCTGTTGTAACCGTTGATTGATTTTAGGTAACAAACTATGACTCAATGCTGGTGTCACTAATATTTCTGACACATAAATTGGTACTAACTCCACATCAGATAAAGCAGTGGCTTGGTAAATGGATAGAGAAGTCATCCCAGAACCAAACACCATTTGCGTTTTTGCCAATCCTAACAAGACTTCTTCGCCAGTTTCACAAAATGTACTGAGTTTGACTAAACCTTGGAAAATATACCAAACCACTGAGTTATTGAGAGGAATGGTTTCCCCTTTAGAATATTTGTATCGGGGGCGATTTTGGATGAAATCGCTGTAACTCTCGGCTGATATTAATTCTGTTTGCTGGCGATCACCAATATTCCGCAGTAACCAGAGTAAATTAATCGCGTTACCTTCTGGGTTGCGGATGACTCTGACTGTGAAAGCTGCGTCAAAATATTCGCCATGACGTTGTTGCAATCGGATGACTAACTCTTTGGTTTTATCTGCTTGATATAGCTGATTGAGTTCTTGGCGAAAGTGCTGCCGTTCTTCTAAACAAACAAAGTTAATCATGGCTTTGCCGATGAGAAATTGTTTGGAAATATTCAATAATTCCTCTGCGGCTACGTTAGCGTTTTGAATAATACCTTCTTTATCAGTAACTAAATAGCCATCTGGTGCATACTCAAATAAATCTTGGTAATGTTGGCGTTCTGTTTCTAGTAGATTTTGTGTTTCTTTCAGTGCTTCATTTTGCTGATACAGTTCTTCTGCTGCTAACTGTAACATTTTGGAATTACTATAAAGTTCTTGATAAGCCTGGGGTAGCATATCGGCAGGAATCCAAGGTAAAATACTAGCAGTTTGATACAAATCTGCTAGAGGTTTGTGCAAAGCTTCTAAACGTTTGATAAATAATTTTATATTCATCTTATCGTCCTGCTATCTGCCAATAAGGTTCAGTTAATGTGATGAGATTTGATTTTTCAATTTCTGCTATACCTATTTGAGCAAGATTTGGGGGAGAATCCCCCAAACCCCCTCCAAAATTATTCTTTCGTTTTTTGTTGAGTCATTATTTTTTGGTTTTGTGGTGATTTAATTTTCTTATCTGAACCGTATTGTGCTATAGCTTTTCCTAGTCTGCTGAGGTACAAATTTATCTGCGTCCATCCGCGTCCATCGGCGGTTAATTATTCTTGCTTGTACTTCACTAGAATGAGAAATGCTATATCTGCTTGCATATATAAAGAACATCAAAATTTAAGGATTCTATTAACCAAAATAGTTGGTCTGATAAACTGCATAATGATGCTTTTTATCAGATAGAACTTCTGTATATTTAATATTGAGCATTATTCACTATTTAGAAGAATCTATGAACATAGATTCAGTCTGAAGTTATCTTACAGCCTACTAGTAGTTATTGCTTTTGCCTTTGTGACAAAAGTTTAGAATTGGCTCAAAAATCTGTAACAAAATGGCTAAACCGAGACTGCGATCGCACAACTATTTGTGAGATAATTTGTTATTATCCAGAATAATTTATTTCTTGAAAAGCCCTAAATTGAGAATTTTAACTCCCCGACTTTTCAGAAATCGGGGATATTGTGATTTACAAATGGTGTAGAACTGCAATAGCTTAACGATATGTGTGAATCTTATTGCTAACTTCTATCAAAAGAATAAACACACTACTACCGCAGGTATAGCTTTACCGATAGCCAAGTTTATACTACCGTAAACCATCATTATCAATAGCACTATAGCTATCGTTGGCTAAAAGTCCCAACCAGGGGTCAGAACTAGGAGTCAAAAAAAGTTGCGCGTAAACTTTCTCGTTCAATTCGGCTACATCACTAGTTTGGGCTTCTTGGGTAAACCATTGATGAATTTGGCTATGCAACATATATTCATTTCTAACGGAATCTAAAGCCATCAAATTTTCAAATTGATTGACTATTTTTCGTAAGTTTTCAGCTTCAGTTTTGGCTGATGAGAATTTTTTGGCGCTGATCAAAGCAATGCTATTTTGATCGAGTTTGGCATCAGTGGCATAAAGTTGAGCAATTTTATTCCAAGCTTCTTGGTCGGTAATTGCTGCTAAGTTATTGCGATTTGCTGCCGCACCAGGACGTAAAGCACTCAGCATCGGGGTTTCGACGGCCATTTTAGTTACCGCCAAAGAACCTGCTGTTTCGGCTGTTGGTGATGAGTTCTCTACCAACCTTGGAGGAGATTGAATCCCCAAGCGGGATAAATCAGCACTCCATTGAGTTTGGATTGCATTTAGGCGATCACTATGGTATTCCTTTAAAAAAGCCTGACGTTGAGCAGCAGGAAGTTTACTGTATTCCTTGGCTGCAACTTCAGCTTGTTGTAGCTGGCGTAAAAAAGCTTTGGGGCCGTACAATCCAGGAATGGCATCAATCGGACGACCAGAAGCATCTAATATATAGTGAATGCTGTTACCTGTAATGGTTCGCTCTAGTTTGCGACCATCCCCAAAATCAATGGTCACTTTGGGTACAGGCCTAACTGATTGCCAGTGTAAAATAAAGCGATTTTGCAAAACTTGAGAAATCGCCGCATTGGGATATAGTGCTACACGAAAAAACCGACTATTCGCACAGCTTAAATCTTGATCTAGCCTGCCTAGCAACCGCAGAGATAAAATAGGTTTACCACTAGCTTTGGCTGCTGCTTTCGCTGCTTCTAAGTCTGTGTACCAATACAACCGCGAAGCATAGCAATCTCGCTGTTGACAAAGTTGATCTAAGGCGGCGCGGATTTGCGGATTTGGCACAGCTGCACCGGAAGAACGTGTATTGAGTACAGTTTTGTGAGTATTGAGGAATTTTTGCAATCCTTGATTTCCCTGTTTTCGTAGCACAGCCACTTCTTGAGACAGTGCAGAAGTTTCACTAGTGGATGTTTGTGCTTGGGCTGTTGACCAAAAATTTACAATCACCAAACTCAGAACAAAGGCTTTTGTGAAGTTTTTCAATGTCATATATTCCTAGATAAATAGAAATTGTAGTACTAAAAGAAATCTATTTTGTGAGTCTAAATCAGTAGATTCAGATGTTACGTTTATAACTCAAATACAGGTGCGATCGCCAAATGGAAATTTTGCTCAGTATTTATTCAATATAAAGACTTTATATCTAATTTTAAAGTTTCTGCTTTTAATCAAACTTGATCAAGCTGATATGCGTCTATTTGTTTAAAGTTAGTAAAAACTTGATGTAGACAACATAATCAACATAATTATTGATAAAAACTTTATATATTGATACCCTGTCAATCCTTAAATATGCGAATAAATTGCCGACTGATAAATATTAATAGACGTAGTAAAATACGTAATTTTTCTCTTCAGAGATGAGTAACTATTCTTCTATAGTGCTGATAGTTGCGTTGCTCCATGTTGTGAATCAATCTCATATTTATTATATCAATGTGCATCTATCAGTTGATTTTCTAATTGTTTTTTAGATGAGTTTTATTTCAAAGATTGCTTTTAGATAGCAGCACTTATTTTGTCTTGTTTATGAAGATAAAACTCAGAAATTTAAGCTCATAGCACAACGCAACATTAACCAGAAGTCTAACCAACACTACACCACTGCAATGAAACAATATACTTGTCCTTTACTAGCACTACTTTTAAGTGTAGTCTCTAGTTTTATTTGCATTCCTTGTCGCGCTCAAGTTACTACAGAAGCTAAAGCAACTGAACTAGATAGCAATATTTCATCTGAGAATACATCATTGACGAATGATGAGCGATCGCTAGTTGACAATGCAGATAATTCTGCAAGTGTTAAGTCAACAACTGTATCTGAAACTGCGGAGAATACAGTTGCGGTAACTAACAATCCTACCAAGCCTCAACCGACATTTCGCGTTCCCATCAACAGTCGAATTTTTGCGGCCCCTTCGATGCGGCAGTAGAATCAAGCCGCAATTTAATTAACTCAAATCCCCGACTTTGTGATCAAGTCGGGGATTTATTTATTCGTACATAATTTATAATACAATACGGTTCAGTTAAGAGAATAGTAGGTTGGGTGTAGCGATAGCGTAACCCAACAAAGCCTTGAAAATGTTGGGTTCCGTTCCTCCACCCAACCTACACCTGCACTCAATCGAAAAACGCTGTATTAAGACTGCTGTAGCAGAACTTGTTCATAACGTTTTCCAGCAATATCCCAGGTGAATTCTGTTTCTACTAATTGTCTACCTTGTTCAGATAATTCTGAACGCAGTTGGGGATGATCAAATAATCGACTAATAGCTGTGACATATTCTGCTGGCGTATTAGCTCTCAAGGCGCGTAATGGTTGATCTGCAATATCTACAGCTAATCCTTCCAAACCGCGATCGCTTGCGACAACAGGTACACCAGCGGCCATTGCTTCCAAAGTTTTATTTTTAATGCCAAAACCAGTGCGGAGCGGGACTACACAAACTGTAGACTGGTGTAAATATTCTGCCATTGAAGCTACGCGGCCAGTCACAATCACACCAGGAAGCTTGTTCAACTCTAAAACTTCTGGAGTTGGTCTAGCACCAACAATACTAAAGGTGGTGTCTGGATAATGTTTTTGTAATTGTGGTAAAACCTCAACAGCAAAAAAACGTGCTGCATCGATATTATGTGAAGCATCCATAGCTCCCACAAAAATTAATTTATGTCCCCCTGGGTCTTGTTGACGACAGGGAAACAATTCTAAATCTACGCCGTTGGGAATCACTTTAATTTCCAGATCAGGACGCAGTTTCAGAAATTCTTGGCGATCGTCTTGGGTTGTCACCACAATGTTAGAAAACTTATTACAATAACGCTGTTCGTAGCGTTTGAGAATCAGAGACAAATAAAGGCGATCGCGCAGTGCATTTTGCGCCGCACCCATTTCTAAATGATCACGAATCCAGCCGTAAACAGAACTGTGAACATCAACCACCGTATTTACTAGATGACGGTAGTCTGGCTGAATATAAATTTCATTGACACTATGTTCACAAGTAATCACATCGCACTTCCTGGCGCGGACATATTCATCGACCCAAGCTTGAATCTCTGGAGAATAGCGATGGAGTACATTTGGCGGTATCGCTTTGAGTACCGACTCTAAAAACCGGGCTGTTTTACCGACTAAACGAGCGATCGCATTTTTTTCTTGGGGTTCCGGCGGTAAAGGAAAAACAATCAATTCACTCACATATTTCCGTAATTCCTCTATCTCGGCTGATGTTGTTTCCTTGTTACTCTGTGTAATTAACGTTATGTCGTGGTTATATTGAAGATATCGCAGTAAATTAAAAGTTCTAATTTCTGTGCCTCCACGACTGGGCGGGTAGGGAAATGTAGACGATAGCATTAATATCCGCATATAATTTTGCTGCTCCTTTTTTGAATAGTAATTTTGATGCAGTTATGGCGTTAATCGATAATACTTTAACTCTTATTTTGTAAAATGTAAGCTGATTATATTCTGGTAATAATCATCATTTTATTCAGTCCGTCCCCGGTAAATTTAGCAGCTAAAAATATGAATAATAAACTGCCGATTTTTAATATTACTTCTAATAAGAATTAAGTTGTTGGGTTTAACGATTTTTTACCGCTACAGCAATTCCAGATAAGTCGTGAACAAAAAAACTGTTAACTACGTCAAATGTGCATTAGTTTGACTGGTGCAGTCATTTGACTTTTGCATCAAAGTTAAATGTTATAAATAACTTTCATAACTTAAGTACAACTGCTGAGTAATGTTGAAATTTTTACAGTATAAAAGCCTACAAATTTATGCTTGGGTCACTAAATTATTGACTACATTGAGGCAATTTTTAAATTGGCGGTCAATTCAGCGTCTTCTACCAGTTTTGTTTATCTCCTCATTCAGCATCGTAGTATTTTTAGGCAATTTAACACCGACATCTGCTCAAATATCTGAGTCCCGCCAACAAATTCGCGGGGTTTGGCTGACTAATAACGACTTCGATATTATGAAGTATCAAGCCAAAGTGCAGGATACAATGGCTCAATTGCGGCGGTTGAACTTTAACACAGTCTATCCCGTCGTCTGGAATGATGGTTATACAAAATATCCCAGTGCAGTAGCACAACAGCAAGGTATTCCCTTTTTCTTCAAAGGTGCAGAAGGACAAGATATTATTGCTGACATTATTAACCAAGGTCGTCGCCAAGGATTAGTCACTATACCTTGGTTTGAATTTGGTTTTATGGTTCCCTTAACCTCAGAATTAGCATCCGCCCACCCAACTTGGCTAACACAAAAGCAAGATGGAACTCAAACTTCAATTACTGCGGCGGGTGAAGTAGCTTGGTTTAATCCTTTCCATCCCGAAGTCCAAAAATTTATTACTGACCTTGTAGTTGAAATCATTACCAAATACAACGCTGATGGTATTCAATTTGATGACCACATGAGTTTGCCTGTGGATTTTGGTTACGACCCTTACACCATCAAACTATATACCGAAGAAACTGGCAATCCACCTCCCCCCAACCCTCAAGCCCAAGCATGGGTGCAATGGCGGGCGGATAAAATTACAGCATTCATGCTTCAACTTTATCAAGCGGTGAAACAAATCAAGCCTAATGCGATTATTTCTGTTTCGCCTAATTACTATGATTATGCTTATAAATTTCAACTGCAAGACTGGTTGAATTGGGTGAGATTGGGTATTGTAGACGAGTTGGTGATGCAAGTTTACCGTAACGAATTAGAAGCTTTTCTCAGCCAAATTACTCGCCCAGAAATTATCGAAACCCAACAATATATACCTACTGGCATAGGTATTATGACAGGGTTGCGAAATCGCCCAGTTTCTCTGCAACAAATTCAGTCTCAAGTCCGGGCGGCTCAACAACGCGGTTTAGGTGCTGTGTTTTTCTATTATGAAAGTCTGTGGGATATTGCACCTGAACCTGTGGCGCAGCGACAAGCTGGATTTTTAGAAGTTTTTGCCACCCCTGCGTTGCGGGATACTTCACAAATTACACGCCGCAAGCCTACTTTTGATACAATATCAGTCCCTTTATATACCAAGGGTTCTGTTAGCCAAGCAAGTCGAGGCTATTTTTTAGAAATATCTGTAGCCAATGGTCGGCCGAGACGTGTTTTGTTAGATACAGGTTCAGCTGGTTTAAGAGTACCTCCAGAATTTTTTGGGAATGCGCCCATCCGCAAAACAGGTCAAGTTATCAAGGAAGTATTGAGTGATGGGACAATCTTAGAAGGAGAATTAGTTTATACCAATTTCCGAATTGGTTTCCTGACTACTGAAGAACCTGTTCCGGTACAGGTTGTGACTAGCCGCAAATGTACTACCCAAAAACCAAATTGTTCGGCGAAAAGTAGTACAGCGTTTTCCGGTATTATCGGTGTCAATTATTTTGAACGGTCACTTCCTTATAACCCGTTGAGAAAATTACCAGGAAATTTGAGTAATGGAGCGATCGTCACAGGTAATGGTGGTACTAATAATAATGGTAGTCTCACCCTTGGCTTGACCGCAAAAAATCGCGCAGGTTTTAAAATGGTTTCCCTGAAGGCGCAACCTGCAATTGATGGTATACCTGGCAATAGATGGGACTCTCGACTTAACGCCGTCTGTTTAAATATCTCTGGTAGTGCGATGAAAAATAGCTGTAACAGCAGAATGGTTACTGACTCTAGAAATACAAGTGGTTTTGTTGAGTTGAAGTCCCCAAACCTTGCAGGCAAACTTAAACCCGGAAGGTTACGCCCGGAAAATACTGTTAAAATAGCTATCCCTCAAGTTTTGGATTACAGTTTAGTTCCAGGCAACCGTGATGGGTTTAATTTGTGGAATATTGCGATTTCTACCCAAGCTGAACAGCCTGTATTTGTGAACAGTGGTATTGGATTTTTTGATCGATACGATGTCCTTTTTGACGCAATTAATGGACAACAGGGGTTTCGTGTTCGTCGTTAACAAGACTTACATAGAGGTGTAAGGGTGTAACGAAAAGAAAAAAGCCGATGCAACTTAGAGTTGCACGGCTTTTGGTGTGGTATGAGGAGCTTAACTAAATCTCATGATACGGTAACTAACTAGTTTGCTGTACGCTCGTAACAATTTTGGTAACAGAAATTTTCGGACAGTACAGACTGATAGCAAATTTTAGAAACATTGTATACAACGTCTCTACCTTGGGTGGGAGTAGGAATACTATTTCTGCAAGCAACTTAGTATAAATTCACATACATACTCTTTTGAGACAAAATAAAAACCGTAGAAATTATATTTTTCTACGGTTTTATAGTGTGGTGTGAGGAGACTTAACTGATCTCATCATATAACCCATTAGAAGATTATTGACCCATACTTAATAAAATTTGCAGCTAGATTATCGTTTGATGACATAAACCTAAATTCTTAGGTTTTTTGGGCTTTCTGTAGTTAATTTTAAACTAAAGCTCCACCACAGCTAGAACCACTCCCTGCTGTACAACCATAGCAATAGGCGGCTGTTTGAACTTCAGAAATTAAGTCTAAATTACTAGCTGCTAACAAGTGAGCTACTGTTAAGTTTTCCCCGTTGGTATTTTTTGCGGGTAGATTCATCATTTGGCTGAAATCACAATCATAAACATTTCCTAAATAATCAATCGAAAGTTCATTACGACACATTAAATGCTCGATGGTACTGGCGTTAAAATGGGATTCTAAAAATTGGAGATAGGGAATGTAGAGTTTTTTGCGCTCTAAATACAGCTTAGTTCTACCGACTGGTAGATTGGTGATGGTAAATAAATTGTTAAATTGAATATCAAAATTATCTTTTAAAAATCTTTTATAATCTTGCTCTAACTGCTTTTGTTCAGGCGCTAAAGCAAATTTTTCACCTGTGGGTAATTGGGGATTATAAACTAAATCTAAAATTAAATTAGCTTCGTGACTATAGCCAACACTGTTCAGCCACTGCAAAGCTTTGATAGAATCATCAAAAACACCAGCACCGCGCATTTTATCGACATTATCGGCTAAGTAACAAGGCAGAGACGCAACTATTCTCACTTGATTTTGGGCAAAATATTCTGGTAAATCACCAAAGCCATCGACAAAGTAAATAGTCAAGTTAGAGCGGACAATTACTTGTTTATGAGTTGCTCTAGCAGCTTCTACTAATAATTTAAATCCATAATTCATTTCTGGTGCGCCACCAGTCAAATCAACAATTTCAATTTCAGGAAATTTATGGATTAATTCAATTAACTGTGTGCAGATTTCTGGAGACAGTTCTTCTGTGCGTTTTGGGCTGGCTTCAACATGACAATGATTACAAGCAAGGTTGCAACGTTTACCCAAGTTAATTTGTAAAACAGTAATTTGCTTTTTAGTTAATGGTGTATTGAGTTTATGGTTAAAGTTAGTAAATTTTGAAGTAGCTTGCATGATTTGATCTTCCTGATTTAAACTGCTGAATTCTGACTCCTGACTTCTTAATATCTTTAGCCTTGTAATAATCTATAAGCTATACCACTAATAATGGCTGTGGCGGGTACAGTGAAAATCCAAGCAATAATTATCTGCCAGAAAACACGTAAATTTACTTGTTTTGCGGTTAAGCCAGCACCAACAATGGAACTAACGGCAACATGAGTTGTAGAAATGGGTAAACCAAAACAAGTTGCTGCGATCGCTAAAAATCCGGTCACTAAATTTGCAGACAAACCTTGTGTAGAATCTACAGTAGCAAGTCTTGTACTCATAGTGTCAGCAATTCTCTGAGAGTTGAGTAGCCCACCTAACCCCATCGCCATTGCAATGGTTAACATTCCACCTTGAATGGAAAAATATTCAATAATCAGAATAATCGAAACTAACTTGGGAGTTTGACTGAAGCCTCTGGCAAAACTGACAACTGCTGCACTGATAAAATGCAGGATATCTAATAGTTTTTGATTAGCTAACAAGTTAAACTTAGAATTAGTATATGCAAATAATTTATAAATACCTGCTGCTAATAAAATTGCTATTAGGGGACTCAATACTAAAGGTAAAACAAAATATTTGAGTAATACACTAAAATTAACCTTGAGACCGATCGCTACTAATCCCGCCCCTAATAAACCACCTGTTAAACTGTGAGTTGTCGAAATCGGAAACCCTGTCAAAGCAGCCATTAACACTGTCACACCAGTTGCGATCGCCACAGCTAAATGAATTTCTGGCACATTAGCAATTTCATCGGGAAAAATCCCTTGTCCCGAAAAGTTTTGGACTAATGTACCAGCCATAAATATCGCAGCAACTGCACCCGCAAAGGTCATAATAGTTGCCCATAAAATCGCCGTCTGGTAGCTAGTTGTCCCACTACCAAACAGCGTTGCTACACCCTTAAAGTTATCATTTGCTCCATGAGCATAAGCCAGAAATAACGTAGCCAAAAACAAACTAATAATTAACATTTTGGGGTTTATATTTTAACAGCAACCACCACCGTTATAGTGCCAGGTTGAATCAGTAATTATGATTTGCTGCGGCTCTAAAGCCGCCAATTTAGCAGCCGTTTTGTCACAGACTGCTGCGGGAATCCCGCGCTGAAGCAGATGTCCTGCGCCATCATCAAATAAAGCTGCTGCACCACAGTAAATGGCTGTCTTGCCAGTAAAAATACAAGCGCCATCTTCTGGAATTGCAACTTTAAAAGCCACCGAATCAAGACTTTCTAGTAGTAAGTTTGCTTCTAAGTTGTAAGTCTGAGCATCCAGTAAGCGATAAGGGCGACGGGCGCGAATTTCAATTTGTCCGAAGCCAGCATCAATTATGCGCTGGGTATACTCTTCGTAGGTAAGTGCGCCTGACAAACACATAGCGCGTAGTTGCTCATCTTGTTGAAGATGGGTAGGAATTGAACGGGTTGCAATGGGATCACTCATTTGCAAACGTCCACCAGGTTTCAGCACACGATATGCTTCTTTTAAAGCTCTGGTTAAATCTTCTGGTTCAAAAATGTTGAACAGGCAATTCTGGGCGACAATATCCACCGAAGCATCAGCCACAGGCAAATTAAAAGCATCACCTGGGCGAATTTCGACGAAATTAGGATGAAACCAAGAGTTTTCGGTGGCAGCAATTTCCAGGTTGCGTGTAGCAGCTTCTCGCATAGCAGCCACGGGTTCAACAGCAATTACCGCACCAGCACGACGAGAAAAATAAGCAAATTGCAACGCTTCTAATCCACCACCCACACCAACATACAGCACAGTGGGTTGGTTGATCAGTTCTGTTGGGTGAACCGTTGTACCACAACCATAGTTCATTTCTTGCATCGGCAAGGGAATTTTTAAGCCAGGGAATTGCAAGGGTGAACTTTGGACACAACAAAGTCCAACTTCGGGTGTTTCTGCAACTTCACGGTAAAATTCTGCGGCTGTTTCTAAATAAGTCATAACAGTCTGGATATTAGGTGTTTTCGGGAATACTCAGCTCTGAGCATCCTAATATAACTAAGTATCGCCTAAATGAATTTCTCCTGAGAGAGAAAGTATTAAGTGTGAATTTAAACTTCAATCACGACTTTACCAAAGTGGGCGGCAGTTTTGAGATAGCGATAAGCTTCTGGGGCGGCGGTGAATGGAAACACAGAATCAATTATGGGGAAGATTTGATGGTGAGATATTGCTTGATTCATAGTTTCAAACATTTCCCGACTGCCTACATAAATGCCCTGTAGGGTAAGACTTTTAGCTAATATGGGCATGGGATCAATGTCACTACCTTTTGTCAGCACACCGATTAAGCTCACACGCCCGCCAATTCTGGTGGCTTGGAGTGATTGTGGTAAAGTACCTGCACCACCGACTTCGATGACGTGATCTACACCAACGCGATTTGTTAACTCATAAACTTGCTGTTCCCAATTTGGTGTGGTTTTGTAGTTGATAATTTCATCAGCACCTAGTTGTTTGGCTTGGGCTAATTTTTCATCGCTACTAGAAGTAATGATGACTTTTGCATTGTGGAGTTTGGCAAACTGAAGGGCAAATATCGAAACTCCGCCAGTACCCAGCAATAATATAGTGTGATTGGCGCAGATGTTACCTTTTGTAACCAAAGCGTGCCAAGCGGTGACAGCAGCGCAGGGTAAAGTGGCTGCCTGGGTGTAGGAGAGGTGATCAGGTAAAATTACTAGCCCATCTTGGTCTAGCACAACGTATTCAGCCAGCATCCCGTCAATGCTACCACCTAAATCAGACTTCATTTTCTGTCTAGTTGGGGAGTCGTCAATCCAAGTTTGGAAGAAAATCCCGGCGACGCGATCGCCTTTTTTTACCCTTGTCACACCTTCACCCACAGCGACAACTTCCCCCGCACCATCAGACATCGGAATCAGTGGATATGTCAATTTAGAACCGTAGTTTCCCGCAGCTACTAGCAAATCACGATAATTTAAAGATGTGGCTCTTACCTTAATGAGAACTTGTCCGGCTGCGGGTTCGGGTTGCGGGCGATCAACTAATTTTAAAGCATCAATGCCGGCATTACTTTGGATTTCGTAAGCTTTCATAAACTTTTACCATCATCAAAATAGGATTCAGAGGCTGTCTCTAAAGAAATTTAAAAAGAGCAAAGTCAGACAGTCACTCATGCTGAATCATGCCGTAACTTAGAAATTATGTGCAAGTTGACAAGACGTGCCATCTGCAAACCATTGTTGTTACCAAAATGACCATCTAATACCAAGTACGTCCAATAACTCTACTACGTCAGCCCTCTCTCTTCATACTCTTTTTTTGGTTAAGGTATTGAGTTCTTTTACCGATTTATCTGGCTGATAGCGGTCTAACACCGCCTTTGCCTTTGCCAAATCACCATTTTGGGTGTAGAAGTTTGCTAGTTCTAAGTATTCTGGACGCAGACAAGAATCACGGTACTTCGGTTGCAAGCGTTGCAGATATGGATTGCGCTGAAATGCTGCCTCTTTAACGCAGAGAGTTGTTAGTAGCATCGTTTCTGTATTTTGACTTAACTGTTTGCTGTTTTCAGAATGACGACAATAGCGTGCCAGTGGTTCATTTACATAGCCTACTGCCCATTCCTCGACAATCCTTAGCCAAAGGTCATAATCTTCTGAGGAACGCAAACTTTCATCAAAACCACCGAGCTGCTCCCAACATACCCGACGGATGATAATCGTGGGCATGGGAAAAAAGTTGCCATGCAGTAGAGTCCAAGGAGTAACAGTTTGAGGCGGAACAAAACCATTGAGATAGGTTCCTGGCAGTATTCCTGCTTCATTAAAGATCACCATATCGGTGTAGACTAGACCTATACTGGAATCAGTTTCCAATAGAGGAATTTGCTTTTCCAGTTTTTGCGGTTCCCAAAGATCATCATCATCTAAAAAAGCAAGATACTGCCCTTGAGAAACTCGTATCCCGGCATTTCTCGCTGCTGCTATTCCCCAATTGTCTTGATGAATGGCAATAACTTGATCCGCATACTGAGCCAGAATTTCTCCAGTGTTGTCAGTAGAGCCATCATTGACTACGATGATTTCGTAATTGCAGTAGGTCTGAGCTAAAACGCTTTCAATTGCTTGACCAACCAGATGCGATCGCTGATAGGTGGGAATAATGACGCTAACTTTTGGCATTCTTTAGAGCCTGTTTGTAAATGATTATGAAGTGAGCAAATAAGACTTCACCAGTCGTTTTAACATTAAACGAATCATGACTGTGTTAATTATAGATTTGCTCATTTCGGGTAAAAGTTCATAATCTTTACTCAGGCGACGATATTGGCTGTCTGACTTCGCTCTTTTTACATTTCTTTAGAGACAGCCTCTCAGGAGTCAGTAGCCAGAATTCAGAATTTAATTCTGTCCAAATTGCTAATGAATAAGTGGGTTTAAGACACTCATTAAATCTTTGATTTAGTAGTCTTCAATTAGCGAAAAGTTGCGTGGGCGGCTTTGCCGACTTGAGCAAACTTTTCAAGACAGTGGCGGCTTTGAATTACCCACTAATTGATTCGGACTTCTGCAACAAATTAATAAATAATTCCTAAGACAAATTCTCCTTGATTTACAGCTTGATTGGTCGCCACATCAAAAATCAATCCATCGTGTTCAGCATAGATATCAATTAATTTGGGCAATCCACCTGCTTTGTTAAAACTGAAAAATTGTAAAGTCTATCTCCGGCTTTAACGACACTACCTAATGCGATTTTCGATTGAATCATGCCCCCTGCGATCGCCAGAGGCCATTTGCCGTAAAAATATATTTTTAATCTGCGGAATCATAGCACTAAGTTCTAGATAAACTTTACAATTTTTCAGGTAGAGGTAATTGTTCATTGTCAATTGTTAAAAAACATCTCTCCTCCTTGTTTCCCTTGTCTGTGTTGCTCACATATCAAATAGGAATGCTATATTGCCTGATTACTCAATTCAGTAGTTAATGATCTCTTTAGCTAAGTATTAGTTATTCTAACTCTAACAAATGGGAATACTAAGCTTATCTAAACTTGCTGCGCGTGGTTTCATCCATGTAGAGAAGCAACCACCAAAAGAAACTAGAGGTATATATCAATGACTACTGAGTTTCAGACACCCGTCATTCCTGGATATCAAATTAGCTCTCAATTGTATGCAGGTTCTAGAACCAGAGTATATCGCGCTATCCGTCAAGTTGATCAACTGCCAGTAGTCATCAAACTTCTCACCTCCGAATATCCGAGTTTTCACGAGTTATTGCAATTTCGTAACCAATACACGATTAGCAAAAATCTGCAAATTCCGGGTATTATTCATCCGTTGTCATTAGAAACCTATGGACATGGTTATATATTAGTGATGCCGGATACGGGGGCGATCGCTCTGCGGGAATATATCAAAACCACGACTCTTTCTTTAGCGGAATTTTTAGCGATCGCTATTCAACTCAGTAATATTCTTCACGATTTACATCAACACCGTGTTATCCACAAGGATATTAAACCTGCTAATATTCTGATTCATCCCTACAGCAAGCAGGTACAATTAATTGACTTTAGCATTGCTTCCCTGTTACCGCGAGAAACTCAAGAAATCAAAAGTCCCAATGTTTTAGAAGGAACACTTGCTTATATTTCTCCAGAACAAACCGGGAGAATGAACCGGGGTATTGATTACCGTAGTGATTTTTATTCTTTGGGTGTGACTTTTTATGAACTTTTGACGGGGACTTTACCGTTTATCTGCGAAGATCCAATGGAGTTAGTGCATTGTCACATCGCCAGAACACTGATTTTGGCTAATAATGCAGATATCCCCCAGGTACTTGCAGATATTGTGCTGAAATTAATGGCGAAAAACGCCGAAGATAGATATCAAAGTGCTTTGGGATTAAAGCATGATTTAGAAACTTGCACTCAGCAATTACAAGATACTGGTACCATTACTAATTTTGCCATTGGACAACGAGATATTTGCGATCGCTTTCTCATCCCCGAAAAACTCTACGGACGTGAAGCCGAAGTTATCAGCCTCTTGCAAGCCTTTGAACGTGTTGCTAACGGCACATCTGAAATGATGCTAGTTGCAGGATTTTCGGGAATTGGGAAAACCGCCGTCGTCAACGAAGTGCATAAACCCATTACCCGCCAGCAAGGCTATTTCATCAAAGGTAAATTTGATCAGTTTAACCGAAATATTCCCCTATTAGCGTTTGTCCAAGCTTTGCGCGATTTGATTGGGCAATTATTATCAGAATCAGATACCCAATTAAATCAATGGCGCAGTCAGATTCTAGCTGCGTTGGGCGACAATGGACAAGTTTTAATTGAAGTGATGCCAGAACTCGAAAGAGTCATTGGTAAACAACCACCTACACCAGAATTATCGGGAACAGCCGCCCAAAACAGATTTAACTTATTATTTCAGAAATTTATTGCCGTCTTTACCACTGCCGAACATCCATTAGTGATGTTTATTGATGATTTGCAATGGGCAGATGCCGCATCTTTGCAATTAATTAAACTGCTGATGGCAGATAAAAATTATCTGTTATTGTTGGGGGCTTATCGAGATAACGAAGTTTCGCCCACCCACCCGTTAATCTTAACAGTTGCGGAACTCCAGCAAGTTGGCAGAACCGTGAATACAATTACCCTTGCGCCTTTGACTTTGAGTGATACCAATCAGTTAATTGCTGATACACTGCATTGTACAACTGAGCGATCGCTCCCCCTGACAGAATTAATTATCCGTAAAACCAAAGGTAATCCCTTTTTCATTACCCAATTTCTCAAAGCCTTACACGAAGATGGAGAAATTAAATTTAACCGTGAACAAGGCTATTGGGAATGTGATATTGCTCAAATTAATGCCTTATCTCTCACAGATGATGTGGTTGAGTTTATGGCACAGCAATTACAAAAGTTGCCTGATGAAACTCAAAATGTTCTCAAGTTAGCTGCTTGTATTGGTAATTCTTTTGATTTAGCTACCTTAGCAATTGTTTCCGAACAATTACAAATGGAAGCGGCAACAGCCTTGTGGAAAGCTTTACAAGAAGGATTAATTCTGCCCCAAAGTGAAGTTTATAAATTTTATCTCAGCTCTGAACAAGCCAATCAGAACAATCACAAAATTGAGAATTTAACTTATAAATTTTTACACGATCGCGTCCAACAAGCTGCTTACTCTTTAATTCCTGACTGGCAAAAACAAGCGACTCACCACAAAATTGGGGAATTACTTTTAAATAATACCCTAGAATCAGAGTTAGACAACCGGATTTTTGATATTGTCAATCAACTCAATATTGGCATCGAATTAATTACAGAACCATCCCCAAGACAACAATTAGCCGAGTTAAACTTACGGGCGGGACATAAAGCCAAAGTAGCTACCGCCTACGCGGCGGCTGTGAGTTATTTAAACACAGGCTTAAAACTGTTAACCGAAAATTGCTGGCAAAATCAGTATGCACTGACTCTGCAAATGTATGAATCTTTAGCAGAATCAGAATATTTAAATACTAATTTTGCCCAATCTAAATATTTCATTGATCAAACTTTGTTATCAGCGCGTCAACCACTCGATAAAATTAAAGTTTATGAAATTCAAATCTTAGCTTATACCGCCCAAAATCAACTGCTAGAAGCTATCAATACAGGTAGGGAGGCTTTGAATTTACTGGGTGTTGATTTCCCAGAAGATTGTGATTTTGAGACGATGATTGCCGAACATCAACAACTCAAAATTATTTTAGGCGATCGCCCCATCGAATCTCTCGCAGATTTACCAATTCTCCAAGCACCTGATCAATTGGCTGCAATGCGAATCTTGGTGGGTTTATTTGCATCTGTGTATTTAGCCAAACCACAATTGTTACCTTTAAAGATATTCACAATGGTGAAAATCTGTATTCAATGTGGTAACTCTCCCCAAGCCGCAATCGCTTATAGTTTGTATGGCTTATTTTTATGTGCAACTGGTGAAATTGAACGCGGCTATCAATTTGGGCAACTAGCAACTACTATCTTAGATCAATTGCAAGCCAAAGAATTAACTAGTAAAGTCAATCTGACTTTTGCTTTATTTATTAAACATTGGCGAGATTCTTTACGTTCCACATTACCTGTATTCTTATCTGGTTTAACCAGTGGTTTAGAACATGGTGATTTAGAATATGTTGGTTATTGTGCCAATTGCTATTGCCAATTTTTGTTTTGGACAGGTGAACATCTAGAAATTGCCGAAGCAGAAGCTGATAAATATTGTCTGCTCATTGAAAATATCAAACAAGAAGCTTCGTTAATTTGGGCAAATACTTGGCGACAAACAGTGATTAATCTGCGTGGTAAAGCTGAAAATGTCATGATGCTTGTTGGTACAAGTTTTGACGAAACTGTGACTTTACCTGCCTTAATTCAAAGTCGTAATGTCAACGGTGTTTGTTATGTTTATCTCGCCAAACTCTTACTTTGTTATTTATTTGGTGATATTGCCAACGCCAAAGAATATGCCAGCAAATTTGAAGAATATGAACAAGGGGCGGCGGGTTTATTAATTACTCCCCTGAAGAACTTTTATCAATCTTTGAGTTTATTGTCAGAATATTCTAGCCCAGATACTCTCACAACAACTGTTGATTTAGAGAAAGTTGCCAAGAATCAACAATCAATGCAGATATGGGCTGAACATGCTCCTGCGAATTATCTGCATAAGTTTCAACTGATAGAAGCAGAAACTTATCGGGTATTAGGAAAATATTATCAAGCCGGGGATTTGTATGATCGCGCGATCGCCCTCGCCCAAGCCAATGGCTACCTCCAAGAACAAGCCCTCGCCTATGAACTAGCAGCGAAGTTTTATCTTGCTTGGGGTAAAGAAAAAATCGCCACAACTTATATGCAGGAAGCTTACTACTGTTATGCCCACTGGGGTGCAGAAGCCAAAACCAAAGATTTAGAAAGTCGCTACCCTAATTTACTGCGTCCCATTTTTCAGCAAGCTACAGCAACTCTCAACCCCTTAGAAACCCTGGCGGCTGTGACGAGTTCTAATGTTTCATTTCATAGTGCTACTACTGCCTCTTCTAACACCAGTTTGAATCTAGCCTTAGATTTTGCCGCTATTATCAAAGCCTCGCAAAGTCTCTCCAGCACTATTCAATTAGATGATTTGCTGTCTCAATTAACACAAATTATTCTGCAAAACTCTGGTGCTGATCACTGCGCCTTAATGCTACCCAATCGTGAGGGAATCTGGCAAGTCAGGGCGATCGCCACAACCGAAACCACAGAACTTTGTGCGGAACCGTTGGAAAACAATCCTAATTTGCCAATCAAGCTGATACAGTACGTCAAAAACACTCAAGAAGTCGTGGTGGTTGACAATCTCAAAACTGATTTGCCTGTAATTGGTGAATATTTAACTCAGCATCAACCAAAAAGTGTATTGTGCTTGCCAATTCTCAATCAAGGTAATTTAATTGGGATTTTGTACTTAAAGAATCAGTCTAGCAGTGGAGTGTTTACGGGCGATCGCATCTTGATTCTCAACTTTCTGTGTACTCAAGCCGCCATTTCCCTAGAAAATGCCCGCCTCTATCACCAAGCCCAAGAATATGCCCAACAGTTGGAACAATCCCAACTCCAGATTGTACAAAATGAAAAAATGGCATCTTTGGGTAACTTAGTCGCCGGGGTTGCCCATGAAGTTAATAACCCCATTGGCTTTCTTTACGGCAGTATCCGCAACGCCCAAGAATATACCCAAGATTTAATCGGCCATCTAGAACTGTATCAACAATATTATTCTGAACCTGCTGACCCAATTCACAAGAATGCTCAAAATATTGACTTGGAATTTTTAATCGAAGATTTACCCAAGTTACTGCATTCGATGACGGAAGCCACTGAACGCATTAAATCGATTAGCAACAGTCTGCGTACTTTCTCCCGTGCCGATACAGTCAATAAAGTCATAGCTAACATCCATGATGGTATTGATAGCACTTTAATGATTTTAAAATACCGCCTGAAAGCCAATGAACAGCGCCCCGCCATCAATATTCAGCAAGAATATGGCCACATCCCAGAAATTGAATGCTTTCCAGGGCAGTTAAACCAAGTATTTATGAATATCTTGGCTAATGCCATTGATATGTTTGATGAAATGGCGCAAACCCGCACATTTGCCGAATTACAAACTCATCCCCAAGAAATTACGATCCGTACTTATGTAACTGCCAATCAAGTTTATATCCATATTCGAGATAACGGCAAAGGTATGAGTGCAGATGTAACAAGTCGCATCTTTGACCATTTATTTACTACCAAGGGAGTCGGTAAAGGTACGGGCTTAGGATTAGCGATCGCGCGGCAAATTATCGAAGAAAAACACGGCGGTAAAATCACAGTCAACTCTGTTCTGAGTGAGGGAACAGAGTTTGTCATTCAACTGCCAGTGTAAATTTTTACGTCATTATAGAGTACAGTTGATCATTTGGGAATACTAAATCAAGACATTTTCAAGATTTGGGTATTATGATTGACACTATTGTGAAGATTCCCGGATATAGCATCAGCGAACAACTCTATAATGGCTCCCGAACCCAAGTTTATCGAGGTTATCGAGAAGTTGATCAACAACCAGTAGTCGTTAAATTACTGAAAAGTCCTTATCCCAGCTTTAACGAACTTTTGTTGTTTCGCAATCAGTATACAATTGCTAAAAATCTCAACTCCCCCCTGATAGTCCAAACCTACAGTCTAGAACCTTGTCAAAATGGTTATGCACTAGTTATGGAAGACTTTGGGGGGATTTCTCTCAAGGAGTGGAGAACTAGAGAAACCCAACAATCTTTAGAAGAATTTTTAGTGATCGCGATCGCACTCTGCGACATCTTAGATTTACTCTACCATGAGCGCATTATTCATAAAGATATCAAACCCAGCAATATATTAATAAATCCCGAAACCAAACAAATTAAATTAATTGACTTTAGTATTGCGTCACTTTTGCCACGAGAAACCCAAACCCTAGTTAATCCCAAAGTATTAGAAGGAACACTTGCTTATCTATCTCCTGAACAAACAGGCAGAATGAATCGCGGGATTGATTATCGTACAGATTTTTATTCCCTGGGTGTGACATTTTATGAATTACTGACAGGTGAGTTACCATTTTCATCTAATGATGCGATGGAATTAGTACATTGTCATCTAGCGAAAACAGCACCATTAATCACAGAAATTAATCCCCAAATTCCATTAGTACTGTCAGAAATTGTCAGCAAATTGATGGCGAAAAATACCGAAGATAGATATCAAAGTGCCTTGGGATTGAAATCTGATTTAATGAATTGTTTAACTCAACTAAGAGAAACTGGTAAAATTGACAGCTTTAAAATTGCTAATCGGGATGTGTGCGATCGCTTCATTATTCCTGATAAATTATATGGCAGAGAAGCGGAGGTTTCAATTTTATTAGAAGCATTTGAGCGAGTCAGCCTTGGTGCAACAGAAATGATGCTTGTCGCTGGGTTTTCTGGAATTGGGAAAACAGCCGTTGTCAACGAAGTACATAAACCAATTGTCAGACAACGCGGCTACTTTATTAAAGGTAAATATGACCAATTTCAACGGAATATTCCCTTTAGTGCATTTGTCCAAGCATTTCGTGATTTGATGGGACAGTTAATAACTGAAAGCGATACCCAAATTCAGCAATGGAGAAATAAAGTCTTAGAGGCTGTTGGCGATAATGGTCAAGTAATTATTGAAGTCATTCCCGAATTAGAAAACATTATTGGTAAACAATCATCAGCAGTAGAATTATCAGGAACAGCCGCCGAAAATCGCTTTAATTTATTATTTCAAAAATTCACCCAGGTCTTTACAACTAAAGAACATCCTTTAGTCATATTTTTAGATGATTTACAATGGGCTGATTCTGCATCACTAAAATTAATGCAGCTATTAATGGCTGATACCGGGTATCTATTCATTATTGGTGCCTACCGTGATAACGAAGTCCATCCAGGACATCCATTAATGCTGAATTTGAGTGAGATTGCTAAATCACAAGCAACAATTAACACAATTACTTTAGCACCACTGAGTCAAGTAAAATTAAATCAATTAGTTGCTGACACACTCAAATTTCCAGAAGAACTCGTAGGGAATCTTTCTGTATTGATTTATCAAAGAACAGAAGGTAATCCATTTTTTGCTACACAGTTTCTCAAAGCATTACATCAAGATGGGCTGATTCATTTTGATTTTGAACTAAGGTGTTGGCAATATGACATAGTTGAAGTAAAAGCGCAAACAGTTACAGATGATGTTGTAGCTTTTATGAGTTCACAATTGCAAAAACTACCACCATCAACTCAACAGATTTTGCAGTTAGCTGCTTGTATTGGTAACTCTTTTGATTTAAATACTTTAGCTATGGTTTCAGCGCAAACAGTTATCGAAACATCGGATGCTTTGTGGCAAGCATTGCAAGAAGGTTTAGTTTTACCCATTAGTGATTTGTATAAGTTTTATATTGGGCAAGAAATTCAAAATTTAGAAAAGAAAACCCAAAATAACGTTAGATATAAATTTTTACATGATCGCGTCCAACAAGCTGCATATTTACTAATTCCAGAAGATAAAAAGCAGGAAAAACATTACCAAATTGGAGAGTTATTATTACATCATACATCACCAGAAAAACAGAAAGAAAATATTTTTGATATAGTTAATCATTTGAATATAGCCAGAGAGTTAATTACTACAAAAGAGCAAAGACATGAATTAGCACAATTGAATCTCATGGCTGGAGAAAAGGCTCTCGCGGCAACGGCTTATAGTGCTGCTGCTAAATATTTCCACAATGGAATTAAAGCTCTAAATTTTGATAGCTGGCAAAGTGATTATAGACTAACTTTATCTCTTTATGAATCTGCAATCAAGGCAGAGTATCTTAACATCAATTTTGCCCATGCCCAAACTTTAGCTAATTTTGTTTTAGAGCGTGCAACTAGCCTAATTGATCGCGTAAAAATTTATGAGTTGCAAATTCAAATGTATACGGCTCAGTCAGAAATGCCAAAAGCACTGGATGTAGGAATTTCGGCGTTGCAATTTCTAGGAGTCAATTTAAATGATGCTCCTGAATCTTCAGTAATTCACCTACCAAAATTGACCTCAATAGAATCACTACCAGTTATGCAGGATGCCCATCAAATTGCTGTTATGCGTATACTTATGGCAATTTTTCCTCCAGCCTACACAACGAAACCAGAGCTGCTATCTTCAATTGTCTTGACAATGATTGATTTGAGCTTAAAACAAGGACACACATCTCTGACTGCATTTGCCTATGTATTTTATGGCATATTACTGTGTGGATTTGAGAAGGATTTAGATAAAGGATATTACTCTGGTTTACTTGCATTAGAAGTGTTAGATAGATTTTCTGCTAGAGAATTGGAATGTAAGGTCAAGAATTTATTTAATGTTTTTATTCGACCTTGGAAAGAACCTCTAATTGATACTCTAGAAGCATTAGAGAAAGCTAGTCAAGTTGGTTTTGAGATGGGCGATATTGAGTATGCTAGTTATGCAACTGCTCATGGCTGTACCTATCGCTTTTTTGCTGGAAAAACTTTAACAGATTTACAACAAAAACAAAGGATTGCACTTGAGGTTTTACAGCCAATTAAACAAGATCACTCTCTTGGCAATGCTCAAATTTGGCAACAACTTGTCTCTAATTTGTTGGGAGATGTCACTGAGCTAAGGCAATTGTCAGGTGAATATTTTGATGAAACTGAGCTTTTATCTGTTTACTGTGCTGGAAACGATCGCTCACTGCCGTTTACAGCATATTTAGCTAAGTCTATTCTCAGCTATTTATTTGCAGATTATTCAAGTGCAGCGACATCAGCACTCATGGCAGCAAATTACGCTGATGCTGCTATTGGTGTTACTGTGGCGATCCACAACTTCTATTATTCTCTTTCGTTGTTATCGCAGTGTCTTGATTTACAAGCTTCTGAAAACAAATGCACATCATTTATAAACGACAAGTGTCAATCCCTGCTAGAGCAAGTAGAAATAAATCAAAAAACTATGAAATTATGGGTTGATCATGCACATATAAACTTTGAACATAAATACAGTTTGGTAGAAGCAGAAAAATGCCGAGTTTTGGGACGAATTGCAGAAGCTATTAATCTATATGAGCAGACAATTTCCCTAGCAAAAGCGAATAAATACATCCAAGAAGAAGCACTAGCTAACGAACTAGCTGCTAAGTTCTATCTGGACTGGGGCAAACAGCGCATAGCCCAAGAATATATGATAGAAGCCTATTATTGCTATGTACGTTGGGGTGCAAAAGCCAAAGTCGCTGATTTGGAAAAACGCTATCCCCAATTACTTGCGTCGATATTACAGCCAAGCCGTTCTGTTGTTTCCACTAACGAAACTATCTTTACTTTGGGAACTATCACCTCCACCAGTTCCGCTACATCCAGCAATAGTGCTTCTGTGGCTTTAGATTTAGCTGCTATTCTCAAAGCATCTCAAACGATATCTGGGGAAATCGAACTAGAAAAACTGCTTTCATCCTTACTCAGAATCGTAATTGAAAATGCTGGGGCTGATAAATGTGTATTAATGCTGTTGCAAGACAATCATCTGCTAATTCAAGGTGCAATTATCCAAGGAACACAACCGATTGTGTTGCAAAGTCTTGCTATTGAAGGCAGTCAAAATATTCCCCACAAGCTGATTTACAAAGTCAAGCACAGTCAACAAACTGTTGTCTTGTTGGATGCAACCGCAGATACCACCTTAGCCAATGACCCCTATATTATCCGTCAACAGCCTCAAAGTATCTTGTGCAGCCCGATTTTGCATCAAGGTAAGTTGATGGGCATTTTATATCTAGAAAATAATTTAACAAAGGGAGCGTTTACGAGCGATCGCGTCGAAATACTCAATTTAATTTGCACTCAAGTCGCCATTTCTCTAGAAAATGCCCGACTTTATCAACGTTCTCAGGAATATGCCCAACAGCTAGAGCGATCGCTTGATGAGTTAAAAACTGCCCAATCCCGCTTCCATAACCTAGTAGATAACGTTCCTGGAGTAGTGTATCAATTTCTGATGACGACCGATGGTTCGGGGTCAATGTCATACATTAGTAACGACTGTTATAAACTCTATGAAATCAGTGCCGATGAAGCGATCGCTAATGTGCAGATCCTCATAGATATGGCGCATCCAGAGGATATTGAAGCTTATTATCAGTCCATTGCATATTCAGCTCAAAGCTTAACTCCCTGGCGATGGGATGGACGAATTATTACACCCTCTGGAATTATTAAGTGGATTCATGGGGAAGCCCGAATAGAAAAACTTGTTGATGGCACGTTAGTGTGGGATGGACTGTTGTTAGATATTAGTGATCACAAACGCGCAGAACAAGAACTACAACAAGCCCAATTACAAATCATTCAAAGTGAAAAAATGTCTGCGTTGGGTAATTTAGTTGCAGGTGTCGCCCATGAAATGAATAATCCATTGGGCTTTATTGCTGCTACTCTCCAACAAACTAAACCTAATTTAGCTGACCTAACCGAACATCTCAAACTCTATCAAGAATCTCTAGAAAATCCTGATGATGAGATTCAAGACCATGCTGAAGAAATTGACTTAGAGTATCTGTTAGCAGACTTACCTAAAACAATCGATGCAATGGTTATGGCGTGCGATAGGTTGAAAAATATTAGCACTAGCCTGCGGACATTTTCTCGCGCTGACAAAGATTACAAAGTCCAGTTTAATCTCCATGAAGGCATTGACAGCACAATTTTAATTCTCAAGCATCGCCTCAAAGCTAATGAACAACACCCAGCTATTAAAGTCATAACTAATTATGGTAATTTACCTTTAGTCAATTGTTTTCCGGGACAATTGAATCAGGTATTTATGAATATTCTTGCCAATGCTATTGATGCGTTAGAAGAAGCAAATATTGGTAAAAGCTTTGCAGAAATTCAAGCTCATCCTAACTCTATTACAATTACCACTGCCATTGTAGAACAAAATGTCAACATTTCAATTGCTGATAATGGTAAAGGTATGAGTACAGAAGTTAAACATAAGATTTTTGACCATTTATTTACTACTAAGGGAGTCGGTAAAGGTACGGGCTTAGGATTAGCGATCGCCCGTCAAATTATCGAAGAAAAACACGGCGGTAAAATCACAGTCAACTCTGTTCTGGGCGAAGGTACAGAGTTTTTAATTTCCCTCCCTATCTAAAATTTGTGCAAAAACGCAAAACAGTGCGCTTTTGTACAAATTCTTGGTTGAGTATCAAGAATGTTTTTTTATACAAACTTTTTTCAAGTGGACAAAACATCAATTCTAAAGCTATAAATTTTAACAACTTTGTTTTATAGGCATCCTAAATTTTTGTTCCGCTCATAGTTTTGGTAAGACCAAAAATATTACGTAAATTGCAAAAAAATAATATACATCTAGGTTAAGAGTATGTACGGTTTAGTGAACAAAGCAATTCAAGACATGATTTGTGAACGCCACGGTGAGGAGAAATGGGAAATTATTAAAAGCAAGGCGGGATATGAAGACATAGACTTTTTTATCGGTATGGACGGTTATCCCGATGAAGTCACCTATAGTTTGGTTGCAGCTGCTTGTGAGGTATTGAAGATGCCTGCACCGGAGATTTTGCAAGCTTTTGGTGAATACTGGGTTAACTATACCGCAGAAGAAGGCTATGGGGATTTGTTAAACAGTGCTGGCAACTCTTTACCCCAATTTATCGAGAATCTAGATAACCTCCATGCCAGGGTAGGTTTGAGTTTCTCCCAACTGCGTCCGCCATCGTTTGAATGTGAACACACCAGTGAACAATCCTTGGATCTCCACTACCAATCAACTCGCCACGGATTAGCGCCAATGGTGATTGGTTTACTCCACGGATTAGGAAAACGCTTTCACACCACAGTGGATATTACCCAAACGAGTTTTCGTGACCAAGGAGATTTTCAAGATACCTTCACTATTAAATACACAGATTCTCAGTCCGATGACCAAAAATGATGAAATCGGGTTAAGACAATTCAGCCTCAGTGCTGACCAATTTGCTGCATTATTTCCCTTCCATCTAGTAATAGATCAACAAATGCAGATCATCCAAGTGGGTGAAGTACTTCAGCGAATTCTTGCACCGATTCAGATTCTCAATAGTCCTCTAGAAGCGCATTTTTGCATCAATCGTCCCAACTGTGCAGTTAGCTTTGAAGCTATATGTCAACAAACGCGATCGCTGTTTCTTTTGCGATCGCTCCACAAAGATATGCAGCTTAAAGGACAGATGGTATGTATGGAAAATGGTGAGCAATTGGTATTTCTCGGCTCTCCTTGGATTACAGATATTACTAATCTCAAAAACCTAGAACTGAGTATTGATGACTTTCCTTTATATGACTCAGTTTCAGATTATCTCTTTCTCTTACAAGCGAAAAATTCCGCACTCACAGATGCGAAAAAACTCACCACAAAACTCACAGAACAACGCGCCGAATTAAGAGCCACAGCTTCCAGGTTAACAACACTGATTGAAAGTTTGCAAATTGGGGTTTTGCTAGAAGACGAAAACCGACATGTTGTTTTAGCTAATCAAGAATTCTGCAATTTATTCAGTCTTCCCCTGACTCCAGCAGCCTTACAGGGCATGGATTGTCGCCAAGCATCAAAAGCCAGCAAGCAAATTTTTGTGGAGCCTGAAAAATTTATTCAGCGCCTAGATGAGATTCTGTACCAAGGCGAAATCGTCATCAATCAAGAATGGCAACTCCAAGATGGACGAATTTTGGAACAAGATTATGTACCTATTGTGGTTGATGGCAAATTCTATGGTCATTTGTGGAAATATCGTGACATTACCCGACGAAAACAATCAGAAAATGCTCTGAGATTAAGTGAAGAACGGTTAGCCTTGGCGCTGGATGCGGTAGAAGAAGGGCTTTGGGACTGGAATTTAGCCACTGGAGAAGTTTATCGTAGCGCCCGTTGGTATACAATGCTGGGCTACCATCCCGATGAGCTCCCAGATGATATTAAAGTTATCAATGAATTGGTTCATCCCGAAGACCGACTGTTGATGCGACAACGATTGATTGCTCATCTCAAAGGACATACAGCTTTTTATGAAGCTGAAGCTAGATTTTTGACTAAATCAGGAAATTGGAAATGGATTTTGGATCGAGGTAAGTTGGTCAACCGCGATTTCCAAGGCAAATCTCTGAGAATGGTGGGGACTCATTCAGATATTAGCGGACGCAAAAAAGCCGAAGAAGAACTACAGCAGCAATATCAACGCGCTCTTTTACTCAAGCAAATTACAGAAGAAATTCGTCAATCCCTACAACTAGAAAAAATTCTCCAGACCACAGTTACAGAAGTACAACACATTTTGCAGGCTGATCGGGTGTTAATCTTCCAAATTAACCCTGATGGTTCAGGTAAAGTTGTTCAGGAAGCAGTAGTCCCGGAATGGTCAGTAGTTTTTAATAAAGACATTTGCGATGCTTGTTTGCAAGATAAATATCTGAATTTGTATAGTGACGGGCAATTAAGTGTGATTTCTGATTTAGGTCAAGTGGAATTTCATGCCTGTGAAATTGAAGATTGTCAGGTGAAAGCTAATTTGGTTGTACCGATTTTGGTGCGGGAACATTTATGGGGCTTATTAGTGGTACATCAATGCGATCGCCCCAGAAAATGGACAGATTTAGAATTAGACCTGCTCAAACACCTAGCAGATCAAATGAGCATCGCTCTCACCCAAGCCCAATTGTTAGCCAAAGAAACTCGCCAAGCAGATTTGCTCGCCCAGCAAAACGAAGAATTGAATCTTGCCAAACAATCAGCAGAAGCGGCTAATCTGGCCAAGAGTAATTTCCTCGCTACAATGAGTCATGAAATCCGCACACCCATGAACGCCATCATTGGGATGACGGGATTACTTTTGGATACTCCTCTCAAACCTGAGCAAATTGACTATGTAGAGACTATCCGCAACAGTGGCGATGCTTTATTAACAATTATCAACGACATTCTGGATTTTTCTAAAATTGAGTCTGGCAATTTAGAGTTAGAAGACCAACCTTTTGACTTGCAAGTTTGTGTGGAAGAAGCCCTGGATTTGTTGGCTCCCCAAGCAGCCCTCAAAGGTATCGAACTGTTATATCAATTCCAACCCCAGACACCCACTTTAATTATTGGTGATATTACCCGCGTGCGTCAGATTCTCTGGAATTTAGTCAGCAATGCGGTTAAATTCACCAAGGTGGGAGAAGTTGTGGTCACTATCACCATGCAGCAGCAATTCCAGCAACCAGAAGCCACAATTACTGATCATGTGTATTACGAATTTTTGTTTACAGTGAGTGATACCGGAATTGGGATTCCGCGCGATCGCTTGGATCGATTGTTTAAGCCCTTTAGTCAAGTTGATGCTTCCATGACGCGACGTTATGGTGGTACAGGCTTAGGGTTAGCTATTAGCAAGTGCTTGAGCGAAATTATGGGGGGCAGAATGTGGATAGAAAGTGAAGTTGGTCAAGGTTCAACTTTCAATTTCACCCTCACACTGCAAGTTGATGCTTCAGTAATTGATAATTCCTATAGTATTTATCCAGAATTACTGGGCAAGCGATTACTGCTGATCACAGATCATGGCAATTTACAGAAATGTTTAACCTGGCAACTTCAGAGCTTGGGAGTTGATGTCCAAACAATCGAATTCAGGGCTATTCAACAGTGCTTAGAACTACATCCCACCTTTGACTTAGCGATTTTAGATGTCGATAGCCCTCATCTAGATATCCTAGAATTAATAACGCAAATTCGCGCCATACCCCAACAGCAAAATTTGCCTTTGGTAATGTTGAGTTATAAAGGCAAGCAAACTTTAGAGGTGAAGCAAATAGCGGCTGAATTTACTGCCTTTTTGCATAAGCCTGTGCGTCACTACCAATTACAAAATACGCTCTTACAAATTGTGCGTGGTAGTTGGTCTACCCGCCGTGTCGATACTCAAATTACCATTCCTTCCTATTCCCGCTTACCTGCGCCACATTTACCAAGAATTGATGACCAACTTGCCCAAAATTTACCACTCAAAATTCTCTTAGTGGAAGATGTGTTAGTAAATCAGAAAATTGCGCTGAAAATGCTGAATCGATTAGGTTTCCGGGCTGATGTGGCTAATAATGGGCGCGAAGCCCTAGAAGCTTTACAACGGCAACTCTATGATGTTGTGTTTATGGATATCCAAATGCCAGAAATGGACGGTTGGGAAACTACGATGCGGATTCGTCAGGAATTCTCCCCGCAAGTCCAACCTTGGATAATTGCTATGACTGCCCATGCTCGTCCCGAAGACCGTCAGGAGTGCTTAAGAGTCGGGATGGATGATTATATCAGTAAGCCAATTCGTCTAGAGGCGCTAGAAGCAGTTCTGAAACAGTTGAATATTCAACAATATCAAGACTCTCTGCCGCCTCAGTCAGTAGCAGAAACTGAGTATGTTTTACCTTCTATATCTCCCGATGCTGATGTTGCAGCTGCCATTGACCACAGTTTTCTAGAAGAGCTAAAAAATATGGCAGGTAGTGATGGTGAGCATTTAGTCTTTGAACTTGTCCAAGTTTACTTAGAAGATACGCCGATGAGACTAGAAATGATTCAAACAGCTATTGCTGTGGGAGACAGAATTAAGTTACAAAAAGCGGCTCATGCTTTGCGATCGCCTAGTGTGAGTATTGGTGCTGTTAACTTAGGAAATATCTGTGAAACTTTAGAAAATTCTGCTCCATATCAATCATTAAAGTCCCTTGCTCTCCTGGTTAATCAATTAGAAAATGAATATAACAAGGTCATTACAGCTTTAAAAAATAAGTAGTAGCGTGACCGGACTAAAATAGTGCAAAAATTAGTTCTTGGTTTGTGGGCATCTTGTCCATACTGAACGAGCTTCTAGCCTATCCTACAAGATAATTTTAATGTAACTGATGATCAATCATAAATTTACCCCTCACAGGTTGTTGAAAATCCTACTCATTGCCAGCATAATTTCTACATTTTTTCACTACACTGATAATTATTTCTTCATCGAGCAATATCCCCAACCAACTTGGATTAATGCCCCAGCAGTTTATCAAACATGGCTGATTCTTACAGCCATAGGAATTACTGGGTATTGGTTGTATAAATATCAAAAGTATTGGCTGGCTTATGCTTTTTTGTTTATCTACTCCTTCACAGGCATAACAAGTCCAGGACATTATTTTTATGGAAAATTATCCCAATTCTCAGCCAAAATGCACTTGTTAATCTGGACTGATGGCTTAACTGGTTTGGCGATATTGGGATTTATTTTTTGGTCAGCAATCATTCTCAAACAGTTGTGGCGAGAAACTAGCCCAAATGAATCAGAACTTAGGCACAAAAGTTAGACAGTGAATATTATTAAAATTTGTTGGGTTTCGCTGCTGATTCACCCAACCTACCTTGCTTTTTTGAAATTACAAATGATGAATTACGAGGCCATATTTCGCGGTGGAATTTCTCGCCCTTGATGAAATTGTTTTTCTAACTTACCTAAACCAAACCAAATTCCGCCACCAAATAATACAGCTAAGTTAGCAATAATTACAGTGATATGAGAAATATCTCCAGGAAATAATACTGATAAAGACAAGAAACTCCAAACTAATGCTGTTGCTATCACTACTCCTACACGCAACCTTTGGAAGTTTTTTAGGGCAGTTCGACAACTAATGCAATGTTTGGTGTGGGAATGGTATCTATCTAATAAAGCTTCTTTGGGTAGTGGCGGCGGTAAGGTTTTTCCTGGAAATGATTCTGCACAATATTGCTTGACCCAAGAACGTAATTGAAATACAAAAATATCCGCTTTAGTTGGTAAATAAAACGCTTTGGTAAAGTTATCAGTACCACCTTTTTGTTCTAAATAACGTTCTTGGTGATGTAAAAAAATTTGGTCATCTTCGAGTACGCCATTTTGTCCTAAATGAGAATACCAGCGAGGCGTGAGTTTAATAAATAATCCTGGTAATTTTGATGAGAATTTGAAAGGAAAACGGGCAAATAAGCGACATTCTCCTTTACGTATAGGAGTTGCATAAACGACTGTTAATGTTCTACCAAATTGCTTGGAGGTGAGATCATGCCACATCAACCCCGGCGCAATAAAAGTGGTATCTTGTTTGCCTAAAGTGCCTTTGCGGGGGCCTTCTTGCCAAAGGCCTTTAAAACCCCATTTGCCGGATTCAACAATTTCCAATTCTACGGGCGATACATTGGCACGGTTGCCAACAGTGCGATGATGAGTATAAGGAATGTGGCTGGAATCGAGAACATTTTCCATTAGTGTCAAAGCATCGTAAGGTAAGTCTCGAAAGGTATTCAGGCAAACCCAGCCATCTGTATCTTCTTCTAAAACATCAACGATGGGAACCTGTGTTTTGGCAGCATTCTCAGGTTGACCAGGATAAACAAACAATAACCCTTGTTTGACTGTGGTTGGTAATGATTTTACACAAGCGCGGGGAGATGTTTCGGCTTTTGTCCCTGGTACTTGTTGAGGAATGCTTTCACATTTGCCTGTTCCCGAAAATGCCCAGCCGTGATAGGGACATTCTAGCCAGCCATCTTCGTTAACTCTGCCTTCGGAAAGTGGGGCTAAACGGTGCGGACATTGGTCTTCAAAGGCTCGCCACGTTTGTTCATTTTTGTCCCACCACAAAACTAAGTCTCGCTCTAGTAAAGTGAAGCGTGTTAGCTGGGATTTATCTAAGTCGGCGACGTAGTGGACTGGATACCAAACTTCTAACCAATCAAAGCGTTCTGGGTCTAGTCCACCAGCAGGTAAATTTTCTGTGGTTGTTGGGGATAATGGCTCTAACAGGCTGTTGGACATAATGAGTGAGATGCGTCAAGTAATAATTGTCTACCCACCAAAAATGTAACAATTTTTTAACGACGATGGCAGGCAAGCAGCATGAAATCAGCCAATGGTCTAAATTAACAAGCAGTTGCACAAAACAATTTCAACACTATGGCAGTAGACACAAGGGAATGTGCAGAGGTGAAACTAGCTTTACGTCAGGCGTTGGCTGCTTGTGGTGGCAATACTAAGGATGAAACTGTAATTGCTGCGATTGAAAATCTGCGACTTGTTAACCCAAATCCAGCGCCAGCTCGTAACGGTAAGCTATTAGATAGTAATTGGCTATTAATTAGTGCGCCTAATTTTCCTGGTGGTGAACGGTTGGCAAATGGTAAGTTTGCTTACACTCTTGGTCGTCTGGCTTTTAATATGTTTCAGCCGACAAAACTGAAATTAGTAATTGACCGAGTTTCACAACCTGTTTTTTTATTAGGGAATGGCGAACAGCGCAGTCACGATATTGTTGTGGAATTTACAACAGTTGATGAAAATTATCCGCAAATATCTGGGGTTGTGCGGAATTTGGGTGTGTGTGAACCGATTAGTGATACCGTGCTACAAGTCAAATTTACTGGGGGCATTTTAGCACCACAAGACCCAACTAAAATGGATGAATGGCGTACAGTTTTTGGTCAGCAGAGTCAAAATGTCAAACGCAGTTTTAAAGACAGTTTGATGTTGGGTTTCTTGAAGTTAATGTTTGGTCTGGTTCCACCACAAGGAATCAACTCTGAGACTGGAGAAGTTAAGTTTATCATGGAGCGATCGCCTAAAGGTCGGCTAGAAATTCTCTATCTTGATGAGGAGTTGCGAATCACTTATGGCGAAAAGGGAACCATTTTAGTATGTGAAAGGCAATAGCATATTTTATAAGAATTCAGAACTCAGGAGTCAGAAGTCAGAATTTAACAGCAATTCACAACTATTTATTTGTTGAGCCAGAATAATTTTACGTAATCTGCCAACATTCTGGCTCCTGGATTCTTACAATATTTCTATTCCCCACTCCCACTCATCCTCATGCAAACTCCCTCTACTTTTCCAAATTTAATTGCTGCGGGCTTTCATGCACTTTCCGATCCGTTACGAATTAATGTGCTAGAACTATTGCGACAGCAAGAACTTTGTGTATGTGATTTATGTGATGTTTTGAGTGTAAGTCAATCAAAACTCTCGTTTCACCTCAAAACTTTGAAGGACGCTGGTTTAGTTAATTCCCGTCAAGAAGGACGTTGGATTTATTACAGTTTAAATATTCCGCAGTTTAGTGTTTTAGAACAGTATTTAGCAGGTTATCGTCAGCATAGTTTAATATCACCTGTACGCTCTTGTTGTGATTAAATCAAGACTTGTTATTTTTGTATAGAAGCAAAACCCCCGACTTATTGAAGAAGTCGGGGATATGAACACTACGAATTAGTACAAATTAGAAGACTGAAACTGAATATTAGGACTAACGTACTTTAGTATCTGGTACAACTGGTAATTTAGGTTTTTGTTGTGCTTGTAATTTTTGTTGGGCGATGGGTTGATTAGCTAATGCTAAGGCATTTTTGGGATCAAGTTGTAAGGTGGCGGTAAAAGTATTGACAGCATCTTCTAATTTACCCAATCTCAATAAAGCAACGCCTTTACCTGCTAAGATATTTGCATCCATAGGCGCTAAAGTACTAGCTTGGTTATAAGCATTAATCGCCTCATCATATCGAGCTAAATTAAATAGAACTATGCCTCGGTTGTACCATCCTTGGGGTAAATTAGGGTTGATACCGATCGCTCTATCCGCAGATACTAAGGCTTCTTGATTTCTCGATAAATGCCACAAAACCACACTCCTGTTAGCCCAAATATTGGCTATGAGTGATTGATCTGTGAATTTGCCCACATTTTCTAAGGCTTTATTATAAGCTGCTAGGGATGCGGAATAGCGGTCTAAGGTTTTGAGAATTCTGCCTTTATTAAACCAAGCTTGGGCATATTTCGGATTAATTTCGGTGGCGCGATCGCTACTAGCAGTTGCATCAGAATATCTGCCTAAATACCATTGAGTTGCAGCACGATTATTCCATGCTTCAGCATAGTTGGGATTGAGGGCGATCGCTCTTTCGATTGAGGCTAATCCTTCTTCATAACTTCCTAATCCAGCTAAGGCGATTCCTCTTTCTTGCCAAGCTAAGGCGGGGCTAACATCACCCCAACGACTATCACCTTGGAGTGCTTGTTCGGCGGCTGCTTGTGCTTCTTTAAATTTACCTAATTTGTTGAAGCTGGCACTTTGGCTGGCTAAAGCCAAAGCATAATTAGGACTTAGTTTGACAGCAAATTCATAAGAAACTGCCGCTTGTTCTGGTTTACTAATGGCTGCTAATGCTCTACCATGTTCTAACCAAATATCTGCATCTTTGGGATTCATCGCCACGGCTTGATCAAAGGAAGCGATCGCTTCTTCTAATTGACCATTTTTTTTCTGTGCCAAACCTTTAGTATACCAAGCAATTGCAGGTGTAGTTTCACCCCAGTTTTTGTTAACTTTAATGGCTGCGTCACAAGCGGCGATCGCTTCACTAAATCTGCTTAAATTGGATAATGCTTGACAGTTACCAACTAAGGCTAAAGAATTCTCAGGACTAATTTCTAAGGCGCGGTTATAGGAAGTAATTGCTGCGTCTAATTGCCCTAATTTACTTTCGCCTAAAGCCCGGTTATACAAGGCTGAAACTGCGGTATGATTGCCCCAGTTACCATCAGAACGCAAGGCTAAATCACAAGCGGCTATCGCTTCGGCCGTTTTGTTTAAATTTAATAAGGCTTCACATCTTTGGGCTAAAGCTAAAGAATATTTTGGTTGTAGGCGTAAGGTGCGATCGGCTGACACCAAAGCTTCACTATATTTGGCTTGCTTGAGTAAAATTTCTGTGCGGGTAATCCAAATTTCTGGTTCGTCGGGTTTGATCGCAATGCCTTGATTACAAGCTGCGATCGCTTCATCATATTTCTTTTCCTCTCCCAACAACTTACAAAAATTTGCCCAATAGTCAAAGTCTTTAATTTCTAACTTTTCTTCAGCAAACAAACTTGTTGGTACTAACGAATTTGCTAATACCAAAACTGCCGTTAGTCCCCCGACAATACTGCTAGATTTGACTGCTTTACTTAACCAGTTATTAATAGCTTGTCTGCGTCCTGGCTGGGTATTAGCATGAAAATGTCTCATATTTTTTAAAGTTTGTCAATAATATTTAACGTTGCTGACAATAATCAATTGCAGTCCGCATCAACTTTAGCAAACACATCTAGGACAAATTAATTTTGCAACCATTCGCAAAAATTAACATCTTTAACTAGGAGAAACTGCAAACTTTTATAAATTGTTGGCAACTTAATAAGTTAATCTATATTCTATTGTTCCAATAGATAACTAAAATTTTAAACTCTCAATAAATAAATTAAAAAAATCTAATTTTTATGCAGCCAGTAATTTCTATCATCATCACAGTTTACAACCGCGCCAATTATCTCAAATTAGCCATAGAAAGTGTTTTATCGCAAACTCGCCCAGACTTTGAACTGCTGATTTGGGATGATGGTTCTACAGATCATAGCCTAGCCATTGCCCGTGAATATGAACAGCGCGATCGCCGCGTGCGGGTAATAGCCAGCCAAGATAATCTGGGAGTAGCCAAAGCTTTAAAAGCTGCGATCGCTCAATCTCGTGGTAAATATATCGGTTGGTTAGATAGTGATGATTTACTCGCCCCCACTGCCCTAGCCCAAACAGCAGCAGTATTAGATGCTAAACCCAATATCGGCTGGGTTTACACCGACTATTTAGACATTGATGAAAACAATACAATTCTCAGTTATGGCTATCGTTGTCTAGTACCTTATAGCCGTGAAGAACTGTTAAATCGGTTTATGACATTTCATTTTCGGCTAATTCGCCGTGAAGTGTTGGAATTGGCCGGAGGAATTGACGAAACACTGGCAACAGTAGAAGATTATGATTTGTGCCTGCGACTGTCAGAAGTTGCGGAAGTAGAGCATATCTATCAGCCCTTATACTACTATCGCACCCATCCCGAAACATTATCACAGCAACGCAGACAAGAGCAAATCAAAAAAGCCCAACTAGCAATTATCAAGGCACAAAAACGCCGACAGCAAATCCAACCTAGCTTACAAAAGAAAGCCCTCATTCCTGGTAGCAAGATAAATTTCCCCGCTATTACCAAAGCTAAAAAGCAAACATTAGCACTCAGCAACATCGCTTTGCTACTATGCCTCATACCCACAACAGCGATCGCCCAAAACATTACCCCCGCTAATGATGGCACAGGCACAATAGTTAATACCCAAGGCAACAACATCAATATTAGTGGTGGTAGCCTCAGCAGCGACAAAGCCAACCTCTTCCACAGCTTCAGCAAATTTGGACTAGATGCCAACCAAACAGCCAACTTTTTATCCCAACCATCCATCCAAAACATCTTAGGCAGAGTCACAGGTGGAGACGCATCCATCATTAACGGCATAATTCGCGTCAGTGGTGGCAATTCCAACTTATATTTAATCAACCCCGCAGGCATTATCTTTGGACAAAATGCCAGTTTAAATGTACCAGCATCTTTTACAGCTACCACAGCCACTCATCTTGGTTTTGGCAATAATAACTGGTTAAATGCTGTGGGCAGCAACAACTACAGTCAACTTATCGGCACACCCAATAGTTTCGTCTTTGATAGCAGTGTTGCTAGTGCGATTTTCAACCAAGGTAATTTAGCTGTACCAAATGGTAATAATTTAAGTTTATTTGGCGGCACAGTGGTAAGTACAGGCAGTTTATCTGCCCCTGGTGGGAACGTCACAATTGCGGCTGTACCGGGAAGTAGTCTACTCAAAGTCAGTTTAGCGGGAAACCCTTTGAGTTTGGAAATTCAACCGTTAAATTCCACTAATGATAATTTGCCATCGAATGATTTAGCGACGTTATTAACTGGTGGTGGCGGTGGCAATGCCAATAATTTAGTTGTAGAGAATGGTGAGGTGAAGTTAACTGGTTCTGGTTTGACTGTGAGTAATGGTGATGTTGTCGTCAATCAAGCATCTGGGAAAAATGTTACCCTGGCTGCCAACCACAATTTAACACTACCAGAAAGTCAACTTACTGCCACGAATAACTTAAATTTACTGGCGAAAGATACAGTCAGAGTGCGTGATAGTGTCGCTAAAAATTTCTCAGCAATTGCGGGGAATAAACTCACAATTCAAGGCAATCAAGGTATTGATATTTTTGCGATTAATCACTTACAGCAAACGCCTTTTGTTAGTGGTGGTAATCTCTCTTTAGTTAGTGATGGCAAAATTTCTTTAGACGCGCATTTTGCTAGTGGCGGTAAATTTGCAATTCTCAATTCTCAGCAGCAAGGGGCAGACTTTATTAGTTTAGTTGACCCAATTTTTAGTTCTAACCAAGATGTTACCTTTGGTAACTATACTGGGCCATCTTTAAAGGTAGAATCCCGTGGTAGTATTACGACTGGCGCAATTGTAATTACTGGTGCAGATACCGCCCTTTCTAGTACTACTGCTGATGGTCAAATTTTGAGTAGTCAGCCAGCATTGATTTTACGGGCAGGTGTCAGCAGTTTACAAGAGGTTACCACTGGTAATCCCTCAGATTTTATTACTAGTGGCTCTTCATTCATATCATCAGGCAGTATATCTTCACCGGGTAATGTGAATGTCACAGGTGATATTTCATTTAGTAATTATGGTGGCCCTGTCATTATTAGTGCTACTGGTAATATTACGACTCAAGATATTACTAGCCCAGACAATGAAAATAACATTAGCGGTAGAGTCGAGCTGACAGCCGGAGGTGATATTAACACTAGCGATATTACCACTGCTAGTTTTGGAACCAGTGGTGCTGTGACTTTAACCGCAGGAGGTAGCATTACCACGGGTGATATTGATACATCATTTGACAACGAAGGTGATGGTACAGCAGGTCAAGTAAATCTGACAGCCGGAAATAGTATTACCACAGGAGATATTGACGCATCTGCCGCAGGTTTTGGAAATGTAATTGCAGGTGCAGTCACACTCCAAGCTGGAACTAGCGGCACATTTGGGCGTAATATTACTTTTAATAGCATAGATACTCAAAGTTTTGATTTTAGCGAAGAAGGTATAGCCCAAGGCGGAAATGTCAATGTTTTGGCTTATGGGTTAGTTCGAGGTACAGGCGTGATTGCGATAGAAGGTTTTGGTACAGATACAATTAATACCACTGGTTCCACTCAATCAGGCTCAATTACAATTCAACATGATGGCGGGCCAAATAACGTCCCATTTATTGTTGGCAATTCCGCTACTAATGGAACATTTGGAAATATTGTAAGAAATGATACGCCAACAACTGGTACTTCATTTCCAGTTTTACCCAATGGTGGCACAGTTACAGATACAGGTAATGGCGCTAATTTTATTTCTATTAACACACCACCAACTATCACAGCCAATTCACTGTTTTCCGCAAATCAACCGATAACTTTTACATTGGGGTCTTTAAATCCGATTACCAGTGATGTGAATAATGACAACTTGACAATTATTTTTGATGCAATTTTATCTGGGACGTTGACATTTCAAGATGGTACACCAGTTACATCTGGTAGTGTATTAACTTCTAGTACCGTGTTAGTATATACACCACCATCAGGAGCTAGTGGTCAAATTCCGGCTTTTACCGTTAGAACTAGTGATGTTGTTTCTCAGTCAGCACCTCAACAAGTCAATATTACTGTTACGCCACCCCAATGTACTATTCTGTGTGTAACACCTCCACAACCTCCAGAACCTCCCAAAACTCCACCAATTGATCCCGATTTTCTTCCAGATGAAAAGTTTACGGATAAGGTTGGGAGTTATTTGGGAGAAGGTAAACCAGCAATTAAAAGTATCGCTGAGGCGCAACAGATTCTCACTAAAATTGAAACTTCTACAGGTGCTAAACCTGCCTTAATTTATGTTTCATTTGTTCCTGCAAGCATTAAAGAAACTGCTCAATTACCCATTCTTTCTAAAGATAACGACATTCTAGAATTAGTGGTGGTAACGGCTAAGGGTGAACCCATTCGGCAAGTATTACCAAATGTAACGCGATCGCAAGTTCTCGCAGCCAGTCGTCAATTAACCAGCGCCGTCACAGACCCCGCCCTGCGTCGTACCTATATCAAACCAGCGCAACAACTATACAACTGGTTGATTGCACCCATTGAATCTAGCCTTAAAACCAGAGAAATTAATAACTTAGTTTTTCTTATGGATACGGGATTACGCGCTTTGCCCGTAGCGGCACTGTATGATGGTCAACAATATTTAGTTGAACGCTATAGTGTTGGTTTAATGCCCAGCCTCAGCTTAACTAATACCCAATATGTTGACATTAAAAAAGCGCAAGTTTTAGGTATGGGCGCATCGAAATTCATGAACCTCGACCCATTACCAGCAGTCCCCACAGAATTAAACACTATCACTCAGAAAGTTTGGCAAGGTAAAGCTTTTTTAAACGAAGCCTTCACTTTAAAGAATCTCAAAGCCCAACGACAACAAACACCCTACGGAATTGTTCACCTCGCTACCCACGGCGAATTTAGAAAAGGTGCGCCCGGTAACTCTTATATTCAATTGTGGGATAGCCAACTGAGAATGGATCAAATGCGTCAACTTGGTTGGAATAACCCCCCTGTAGAACTAGTAGTACTCAGTGCTTGTCGTACAGCTTTAGGTGATGAAGATGCAGAATTAGGTTTTGCTGGCTTTGCAGTGCAAGCTGGTGCTAAGTCTGCATTGGCAAGTTTATGGTATGTTTCTGATGAAGGCACATTTAGCTTAATGACTGAATTTTACGAAAAGTTAAAACAAGCCCCAATCAAAGCTGAAGCCCTCCGACAAGCACAAATAGCCATGCTCAAAGGAGAAGTACGCCTAGAAAACGGTAAACTCAAAACTTCTCATGGTGATTTACCACTACCACCAGTCTTACTAGAACTTGGTGATAAAAGCCTAACTCATCCTTATTTCTGGTCAGCTTTTACCATGATTGGTAATCCTTGGTAGATCACAGCATTGAGAGACATTGCATAAATGCAGGATGAATTAAGCCTTTTTAGCAAAGTTAATTATCGATTTTTTGCGCTTATCTTGCGGGTACTCCTTCGGAGAACTCGTAAGAGTAGCCGCTACCGCGCCTATGCGCGAAACAAAAAACATCCTGCTAATCAGTAACGCCCATTTATACTGTGATAAACATTGAAAGTTATAGCGGTAGTTGTGGGTCTCAATCCCCTACTAATTAATTCTGAATCCCTCTCTAATCTGAAAATAGCTATATTGTAAGATTACTTCACATAAATCTGAATATTTTATTGATTTTGTGCAATTCTTGACTTAAACAAACTGAATAAGTATATACTTAACTGTGTATAATTTAAATCACCAAAGTAGAAACTTAAATCGAGTTATTACTCAAAATAAATATGTTATCAGTTTTTTTTTGAACAGGAAATTTAATAAAATTACTATCAAATTGTCAACAATTTTTCAACAACATCAGTCTGCTTTTCAACTATCTTTAGGTAAAGCCACAATATTAACAGTTACCAGCATCATTTCAGGATTATATCTAACACCTAAAACAGCGATCGCCCAAAACATTACCCCTGCCAACGATGGCACAGGCACAACAGTTAACACCCAAGGCAACAACATCAATATTGGTGGTGGTAGCCTCAGCAGCGACAAAGCCAACCTCTTCCACAGCTTCAGCAAATTTGGACTAGATGCCAACCAAACAGCCAACTTTTTATCCCAACCATCCATTCAAAACATCTTAGGCAGAGTCACAGGTGGAGACGCATCCATCATTAACGGCATAATTCGCGTCACAGGTGGCAATTCCAACTTATATTTAATCAACCCCGCAGGCATTATCTTTGGACAAAATGCCAGTTTAAATGTGCCAGCATCTTTTACAGCTACTACAGCCACACGTCTTGGTTTTGGCAATAATAACTGGTTAAATGCTGTGGGCAGCAACAACTACAGTCAACTTATCGGCACACCCAATAGTTTCGTCTTTGATAGCAGTGTTGCTAGTGCGATTTTCAACCAAGGTAATTTAGCTGTACCGAATGGTAATAATTTAAGTTTATTTGGTGGCACAGTGGTAAGTACAGGCAGTTTATCTGCCCCTGGTGGGAATGTGACAATTGCGGCTGTACCGGGAAGTAGTCTACTCAAAGTCAGTTTAGCGGGAAACCCTTTGAGTTTGGAAATTCAACCGTTAAATTCCACTAATGATAATTTGCCATCGAATGATTTAGCGGCGTTATTAACTGGTGGTGGCGGTGGCAATGCCAATAATTTAGTTGTAGAGAATGGTGAGGTGAAGTTAACTGGTTCTGGTTTGACTGTGAGTAATGGTGATGTTGTTGTAACTCAAAATATCATCACTGCTGATAGATTCAATGGTCAGTCCGGCACAGTTAATATAACAGCAGAAGGTAATATTACAACTAATAATATTGATGCTTCAGCCTTCAGTCGTTTTGAAAGTGCTACAGCAGGCGCGGTTAATTTAACAGCAGGCGGTAATATTACAACTAATAATATTGATACTTCCGCAGCTTTAATTTTGGGGACTGCTAATGCAGGTGCAGTGAATTTAATTGCTGGTGGTAACGTTACTGTGGGTAGCATCAATACAAGTGCGATGAGTATTGATGTTGAGCAAATTGAGTTTATCAATGCAAATCTTCCGCCTCAAGCTGGTATTTCGTTGCCTGATACACCCCCACTTGCTCAAGGGGGTAATGTTAATCTTGTAGCTAATGGTACTGTCAGGGTAGTAGGAGAAATTCTTGATAATGATCAGCCTACTGGGAATTCGATTTTGACTAGTGCATTTACTCAACCGGGTTCTGTCACTATTCAACATAACGGCGGCGTAAATAATGTGTCATTTGTGGTAGGTGATGCTAATTTGAATGGGACAAAAGCAGCTATTAATGTCAGTAAACTTAGTTTTTTTAATCAAACCTCAACTGTTGCAAACATCATAAATAGCGACGATTCCCAAATTACGCCGACATCACCAATTAACACTTTTCCTGTACTTCCACTAGGCGGGCGTGCGGAAGGTACGCCTGGTTTAATTTCTATCATTTCTGTTAATACTCCACCTACTTTAACAGGTAATGCTAGTATAATTAATACTCGCCAAAATTGTCCTGTTACATTTACCTTTGGTTCATTAAATATTAGTACTAATGATGTTAATAATGATGTCAGCCAAATAATTATAGATGGGATATTATCTGGTTCTTTAAATTTGGAAGATGGAACACCCGTGACATCAGGAACTATTTTAAATCCAGATACAGTTTTAGTTTATACACCACAAAGGGGTTCTGTTGGTCGAATACAAGCTTTTACAATTAAAGCAAGTGATGGTATTTCTGAATCTGCACCACAATCAATCAATGTTAATATCACGCGACAACCAATAATTATCCCTCCGCCTAATCCCGATAATCCTGGAACAGATAATCCCTCGCCTAATCCTGGAACAGATAATCCCTCGCCTAATCCTGGAACAAATAATCCTCCTCCTGTAGATACGAATAATTCTTTTAATCCCGAAACAAATAATCCGCTAAATATAGACCTAACTGATGTAGTTGATTCGGAGACAGAAGAAGAGAAAACGGCTAGTATTCCAATTTTGGAAAAAGATCAGTCTTTGCTCAATGTAGATATAGATAAAGAGATATCTAAAATTGATGCCAGATTTACTAACCAGTTTGCCCAATATTTAGGTACAGGCACACCACCAATTAAAGGTATTAAAGAAGCTAGTGAAATATTAGTCAACATTGAAGCTGCTACAGGTGTAAAACCTGCGTTGATTTACGTTTCGTTTGTGCCGAAAACACTCAAGCAGAGTGTTTTATCAGAACAAAAACTCACGCCTCAAGCCGATGATGTTTTAGAGTTAGTCGTAGTTACAGGTAAGGGTGAGCCGATTCGGAAAGTAATTGATGTGACGCGATCGCAAGTTTTAGCTGTGAGTAAACAGTTTACCAACAATATCACCCAACCAAGTTTGTCAAATAACTATCTTACTCCGGCTCAACAACTCTATAACTGGCTAATTACACCTCTAAAATCTAACCTGCAAGCACGACAAATCAATAACTTAGTTTTTATTATGGATGCAGGCTTACGAACTATGCCCATAGCCGCACTTTATGATGGTCAACAGTATCTTATAGAAAACTATAGTGTTGGCTTAATGCCAAGTTTGAGCCTAACAGATACCACATACGTTGATATTAAAACAGCAGAAGTTTTAGGGATGGGTGCATCTCAATTTATAAACCAAGATCCCCTACCATCTGTACCTTCAGAGTTAACTACTATCACACAAAAGCTTTGGCCTGGTAAAGCCTTTTTAAACGAAGCTTTCACCTTAACAAATCTGAAAACTCAACGACAGCAAAAAGCTTTTGGAATTGTTCACTTAGCTACTCACGGCGAATTTAATTCCGGTGCGCCGAATAACTCCTATATTCAATTGTGGGACACTCAATTAAAAATGGATCAGATTCGCCAATTGGGTTGGAATAACCCACCAGTAGAACTGGTGGTGCTGAGTGCTTGTCGTACAGCCTTGGGTAATGAAGATGCAGAATTAGGTTTTGCTGGCTTTGCGGTGCAAGCTGGTACAAAATCGGCATTGGCGAGTTTATGGTATGTTTCCGATGAAGGAACACTGGGATTAATGACCCAGTTTTATGAGAAGTTGAAGCAAGCGCCTATTAAAGCTGAAGCCTTGCGGCGATCGCAAGTTGCTATGCTAAAAGGCCAAGTGCGAATAGAAATGGGTAGGCTGCGGACTGCGCGTGGTGATGTACCATTACCACCAGTTTTACTAGAACTTGGTGATAAAAAGTTGACCCATCCCTATTTTTGGGCGGCTTTTACGATGATTGGTAATCCTTGGTAATGGAGTGTGGGGAGTAGGGAGTGTGGGGAGAGAGGGGGGAAAGATTTCTTCACTATCCTCCCACACCTCCCACACTTCCCACACCTCCCACCCCTTCCACACCTTTCACACCTCCCACACTTCCCACACTTCCCACCCCTCCCACACCTTTCACCCATTCCATTTACTGCATAATCATCCGTGCGACTTTATCCATAACTTGACTCAAGGGATGTTCTGGATGACGTAAGCAGAATAAATCACTACTTGCTAGTTGAATTAATTCTTCTGCTAGGGGTAAAATTCCGGCTACGGGTGCGTTGTAGATTTTTTCGACTTGTTGTTTGAGGGTATCAAAATCTAAAGCTGGAAGTGCTTTATTAATTAATAACAACATATTTGGTACTTCCAGTTTGCGGGCTACTTCTACGGTGACGGCTGTACCTTGAAAATCTTGGCGATCGGGGCGCAAAATTAAAACTAAAATATCAGAAATCGCAATTGAAAGTAAGGTTTCTTCGTTGAGTCCTGGGTGAGTATCAATGAAGAGGAAATCTAGTTGTAAAGCAGTCAGTAATTTTTGAAAGCCTTCGTTAAGTAAATTAAAATCAAATCCTTCCCGTAAGACTTTGGTAATATCTCTGGCTTTAATACTAGAAGGAATGAGATAAATTCGTCCTTGTTTTCCTGCTGTTTGACCTAAAACTGAGCTAACATCGTAGGCTGATTCTTCAATATTACAGCGCCCCCAAAGATAATCATTCAAGGCATATTTCATTTTCTGTTCATCAAAACCAAATAAAACATGAATCCCCGGTGATTGAATATCTGTATCAACAATGCCAACCCGATAACCATAACGTGCAACAATTCCGGCTAGGTTAGCGGTGGAGTTTGATTTACCTGTACCGCCGCGAAAGGAATGGATAGATACAATTTTTGACATGATGAAAGTGATTTTTGTAGGCGAACCACAGAGACAGCAGAGTAATATATAGCAGTCCTAGTTGATATGTGAATAACAGAGACAAGGGAGACAAGGAGGACAAGGTAGACAAGGGAGAGAAATATTTTTGAAGAAGAAAGAATTCAGAAGTCAGAATTCAGGAGTCAGAATCAATTAGTACGTAGTATGTATGATGTGTTATCGGCAAGAGTACAGCATCTACCTCAAAGCTTTCTGTGCGTTACGGCTTACGCTTAACACACCGTACACATACTAATTTTTTCAGAAATCATTTAGAATTGCTATAGTTGTAAGAATTTTTACATAATTTTAGAGTTTATCCCAAATATTTTGACTGAGTTTACTTTTCTTTTTTTCACCAAAGTAGGGTTGATAGTAGATTAATCCACTATCATCTACTTCTTGAATAAATCTTTGGGTAATTAAAGTTTTTAATTGCTGTTGTGCTAGTTCTTCAGTCGTATTTAAATGAATTACTACTTCTGCTAAAGTAACTTTTTGCTGGCGAGTTATCCAATTTATTAGTTGTCGCTGTTCGTCTGATAAATCGAGGATATCTAATTGACTATTTTGGGGGAATGCTTGGTTAGATTCTTGGTAATTCATGATGATTATTTATTTTCTTTCAATTTTTTACTACGACGTTGTAAATCTGCTAGGTATTCTAGTTCGTCTGGTTCTTCAATGGTGGTTGGTGTGGTGGTGATTTCTAAGTTATTGTTCGGGTTTTGAGGTAGTAAGGTTTCTTGGGAATTAAGTTGGTTGCGTCTGTCACGGACTTGTTGTAGGTAATCTATTTCTGTGGGTTCAAAATTAGTAGGTTGAGAAATGATGGTGTCAGCTAACAGATGATTAGTTTCTAGGTTATTTACAGTAGGTAAAATTGTGGGTGGCAAGTCTTCAATATTATCTCGCCCCCGCAAATCTTTGGCTTTTTGTTGTAATTCTAAAAAGTAATCACTTTCGGTAATTGCTGCTATTTCTTGATTTTTTTTGTCTTCGTCAATGTCAATATTAATTTTGAGAAAGCCTTTGACGGTTTTAACAATTGTGGCGGCATATCTGTCTATTAAAACCACAGCAACAGCACTGCCTAACAAACCTAAAACTGGTGGTACTAAAGGTATCCAACCAGCTTGGAGAAAGATAATATAAGTACTACCTAATAATACAGCGATCGCTACACCACCACCCAATATCAACAGCCAAGGTTTGCGAATTTGCCAAGCTAAAAATCCCCCAACTAATGACCAAGCAAAGATCCACAACCCTTCTTGCCACTCGTTCCAATACCAAAATAAAGGTCGTTTATCTAAAACTGCACTTAATATCTGACTAGCATTTTGGGCGTGAACTACTACCCCTGGCATTTTTTGGCTATCGGCTGCACCCGCACTATAAGGTGTGTAAAAGGTATCTTTCACAATTTGGGCAGTATAGCCAATCATGACAATTTTGTCTTTAATTAAAGCTGGGTCAACTTTATCTGCAAGAATGTCGCTGAGGGAAACTTGCTTGACAGCGTTTTTGGCAGAACGATAGTTTAGTAGTATTTGGTAGTCTGATGTATCAATGTTGTGATAGCCGCCAGCTTTTAGTGTTAGGCGTTTGAGAACGGTAGAATTAAACTGTAATTCACCAGATTTGGTCTGTTGTGGCTCAATTCCTTGGGCGGCGAGGTAACGCACCACCATTTGAAAACTCAGCGATGGTAGTTGGTTTTCGGGATCAGCGATATTGCAGATATGTTCGCTAGGTTTGGGTAGTTTGGAAGCTTTGGGAACAGAAATCATCATCCCTTGGCGGACTGTACCACCAGCATCTACAGGAAAGTCCGCAACTCCGACTCTATCTTCAGGAATCCCCGGTGCGGCGGCGATACCGGGAGAATCAGCTTTACTCAGAACGCAAACAGCCGCTATATTCTCGTTTTCTGCTAAGATTTGCATTAAATCTGCCCGACCTGCGGCTGCACCTTGTTTCACATCCCGCAAAATATCTATGCCAATGACGCGCGGTTCATGTTCTGCGAGTTTTGTTAATAACTGCGCCATTGTGCCGTCTTCAATGGGATATTCTTTGCGGGTTTGAATATCGTTATCATCCACACCCACAATTAAAAAGCGATTGTCTACCCCTTCGTCGGGACGCGATCGCATTAACCAATCAAATGCAGCTAACTCCATCCCCTGCAAACTTCCCAATTCTCGCAATCCCAAGATTAATCCCGCGATCGCTACACTGGTGACAACCACTGTTCCGCCAATGGTGATAACTGTTTGACGGAAATTGCGACGTTGGGAATTTTGACCGACCATTGGCGTTACCTCTTTCTTGATTTGCTAAAGTGTAAATGTTAAAAAATAGCTTGTTTCTTGAAGAAATTTGGAATGTAATACTTGTTTGCTGTCACTAACATTTTGCTAATATGCGTCCAAATTACCTGTTTTGCTTCACTCTGTCATTGGTTATTTAATATTTCTCAATGAAATTGATTTGAGAAATACAATAGATTGATCTGCCTGATTTCTCAAATAATCATGCTATCTGTTTATTTCAGAATGATTGAGAAATGCTATAGTGTTTTCACTGAGGCTATTTTAAGCCTAGATTAACTAAATTTAAGCAGAAAAGATTCGCAAACTGAAACTTTAAATATTCGGAAATAGTCATTTATAAAAAAATACATATTGTAAAAAATATGCTCAACAAAAACTTACTATTAATTACATTAGGCTTAACTCTCATTCCCGATTTGCTGCTGGGGACAATCCCCACAATTGCAGCGCCTACTAATAGCATCGCTCAATTCGGTATTCCGCGTTCCACACCCAGATTATTTCCGCGTCGCCGTTCTCTATTAAAATTTAAAGTGCCAGGAATTCGTGGTTCTCGCAATCTCGAAGCCGGCGCAGCCAGGGGAAAATGCAGTCCGCAAAATATCAGTGGAGTTTTACCACTCAAACCGCCCAAGAGTGCTGCTCATCAAATTCCTGTAGAATTAACACTGAGCGATCGCCCGACGTTTTTTGTGAATGTTCCCCAAACCTCTGCACAGCAAGCAGGATTTTTACTCAGGGACGAAACTGGACAAGAATTACTTGACAAAACTCTGTCCATCACAATCAGTAGTGGTATTATGAACTACACCTTACCGACCGATTTTGCGGGGTTAGAAGTCGGAAAGAAATATCAATGGCGTTTTTCTTTACTGTGTGATTCTACCAATGGCGATCGCAGTGGCGATCCAATTGCTAGTGGTTGGATTGAACGTGTCGAAGTATCATCAACAGTAGCGAGTAAATTACAAACAGCAACACCTAAACAGCGTGTCATTATCTATGCAGAAAATGGTTATTGGCATGACACTCTAAAAACCTTGGCTGATTTACGTACTGCCCATCCCAATGATTTAACTTTAGTTCGAGATTGGGATGATATTTTGCGATCGGTCGGATTAGAAGCAATGTCTAAGCAGCCTTTAGTTCCTCTCAATCCTACAACAGCAGCTAGTCAATAAAAGAGGCTAGTACAACAAGGCAAAAGTAAAAGGTCAAAAGGAAAAAGAAAAAATATTGATACCACAAGCCTTTCAGCAATTTCTTATGGTCTGTTTATTTACGCCAAGCTGTACTAGTTGCTTATTCAATACAGATGAAATGTCAAATCCCCGACTTCTTCAAGAAATTGGGGATATTTTTATGAGGAACAACAGAAATTACGCCTTATGTGAATGAAGCCAGAGGATGCTGTTCAAAAGTAAGCACATCAATACCAAAACGCTGACGCAGAAAAAGGCGTAGAGTATGACTGGTGATTTTAGCGGCAACATG
>NZ_JACJTB010000019.1 GCF_014698475.1 Nostoc spongiaeforme FACHB-130
CAGCATGACTGGCTCACTTTGGAATGTATGTTTTTTTCTCTTGTTTCTTTTTTCTTTACTTCCTCTGCTTCATTTTTTGCTCCCGATCGCTTGACTTTTAAGACAGTCGCTACTTATTTATCATTAATATGGAAACACGGAATTATTGAAATTTTTATGATTAAAATCCTCCACCTTTCAGATATCCACATGGGAAGCGGTTTTTCCCACGGTCGAATTAACCCGGCGACTGGGTTAAACACGCGGTTAGAGGATTTTGTACAGACTTTATCCCTGTGCATCGATCGCGCATTGACAGATCCTGTAGATTTGGTAATCTTTGGTGGTGATGCCTTTCCTGATGCGACACCGCCGCCGTATGTACAAGAAGCTTTTGCGAGTCAATTTCGTCGGCTGGTAGATGCTAATATCCCGACAGTATTGTTGGTAGGAAATCATGACCAACATTCCCAAGGTTTAGGAGGCGCAAGCTTAAATATTTATCGAACTTTGGGTGTACCGGGGTTTGTGGTGGGTGACACATTAACAACTCATCACATCCAAACTCGTAACGGTAAAGTGCAAGTCATTACTCTTCCTTGGTTGACTCGTTCAACATTAATGACGCGCCAAGAAACGGAAGGTTTATCGTTATCAGAAGTCAACGAGTTATTAACCCAAAGGTTACAAGTTGTGATTGAAGGGGAAATTCGTTGCCTTGACCCAGACGCGCCGACTATATTATTAGCGCACTTAATGGCGGATAATGCAACTTTAGGCGCAGAACGTTTGTTAGCGGTGGGTAAAGGTTTTACTTTGCCTTTATCTTTGCTGACGCGACCTTGTTTTGATTATGTAGCTTTGGGACACGTCCACAAACACCAAAATTTAAATAAACATAACAACCCGCCAGTGATTTATCCGGGGAGTATTGAACGGGTAGATTTTAGTGAAGAAAAAGAAGACAAAGGTTATGTAATGATTGAACTGGAACGGGGAAATACCAGTTGGGAATTTTGTCCCTTACCTGTTCGCAGTTTCCGCACCATTGAAGTAGATATATCTAAAGCCGAAGATCCCCAGGGGGCGATTTTGAAAGCGATCGCCAAATATGATATTCAAGATGCAGTAGTGCGATTAATTTACAAACTCCGTTCCGAACAGTTAGATGTTATTGAAAATGCTGCCTTACACACAGCCTTAAAATCAGCCCACACCTACACCATTCAACCAGAATTACTCAGTCAATTAGCTCGTCCCCGTGTTCCCGAATTGAGTGCGAGTAACAGCATCGACCCGATGGAAGCCTTGAAAACTTACTTAAATAATCGTGAAGACCTCAAGGAAATCGCCGCAAGTATGCTAGAAGCGGCAGAAAAATTACTATCTGATGATGTGGAAATTTGGTTAGAAACTGCTACATCTGATTAATCAAGCCTGGTGCAAGATAGATAGCTGTTTCCATTCTAGTGAGGGAAAAGCAAGAATAATTAACCGCAGATAGAAACAGATAAATTTGTACCTCATTAGACTAGGAAACGCTATCACTAAATAAAATTTGTTTCCTGTAAAAATTTCAAAATTTCTGTATTAATCACTTTAGCTGAACCTGTAGAAGCATCATGATAACAATCAGTCAAGATGTGAAATTTAGAATTAGCAATACATTGATGAAGCTTTTCACCATGACTAGCCGGAAACCAACTGTCTTTATCACCCCATAAAATTAGTGTGGGACACTCAATATTGGATAACTTGCTTTGAATTCTTGTGAGCATGTTAGATTTATTGCTTTGCAAGTTTTCAATTTCTCGCGCCGCTAGTTGTAAATCTTCGGCAACTTTTACCAATGTACCGGGAATTTCTGTAAAAGGATAAGTAATCCAATACACATCTTCCTGTGACAAAATTGATGGGTCAAATAGAACTCTCCGGCGTTCAATTGCCATAACTTCTCTGACGAGTGGAGCAGCAAAATAAGCTAACCGCAAAGAGTCTATTGCTTGCAAAACTTCGATGGGTGTGTGAGCTAAAATCGACATTGCCCAATGCGGTAAGCGGTCAGCAAAAATTGGCACATTAACTACTATTAACCGCGCGATTAATTCTGGTTTTTCCTGTGCTAACGCTAAAGCAACTAAACCACCCAAAGACTCGGCAACCACAACCGCAGGCTCATCACATAATTCTTGAATAATCCGCTCTAATTCAATTACTTGATGACCGTCATGTTCTCGACGTAGACAAGGTTTTTCGGAAAATCCAAAGCCTTTGGCATCAAAACAAATTACCCGAAAATATTTTGATAATGGTTCAACACTATAACGCCAGTTATAGCTCCAACTGCCCATACCGTGCATTAAAATTAAAGGTTTACCTGTACCTTTTTCTCCATAGGCAATCTGCACAGGATAGCCTTGAGCATCAGTAATAATGAGGTTTTGTCTACCTTGAGGAAAAGTTTCTTGCCACCAATCTTTCATGCTTTTACACTAACCACCAGTTAATAGTCGCCACAAAATGCTAATTAATAATATTGGGATTGTGATTAAAACAATGCCTAGCAATAATAAGCCAACTAAAACAACTAGCACAAACCCAGTATCAGCTTTTTTTGTACTGCCAGGAATTTTTAAGTGTTCTTCTAACAGCTTGAGATTATATTCATTCGACTTCCAAGCAAAATCAAATAAGTCTCCGGCTACAGGTAAACTGCCTACCAAACTATCAATTATGATATTCAAAATCATTCTGCCCAAAGTTGCTTTAGACGCACCTAATCTGGCAGCTTCTAAAATGATGTAACTGGAAAATATCAATCCCACAACATCACCACCAACAGGTAACAGCCCTAATAATGGATCTAAACCGACACTCACATCTGTACCAGGAATAGTGATGGCTTTGTCCATTACGCGACTCAACTGGCGCAGTCGCCTCAAGGAAGGTGCTTTAGCGTCAGGATCAATATGAGAAAACCGTGGGGAAGAATCAGGCATTCAAGCGATCGCTTCTTTGAAGTGGGAACCGTTCAACATTGTACTGCTGCTTGGTAATTTGACAAGGGTTTGTCCTAATACTTAATTTAGAGTGCTGAGTATGCAGTTATATTTGCATCTTGCACCTAGCGACTGAAGTCGCCGCTACACAGACAAAACCCGCACTTCAACAAGCTCATTGACTTCCTCTGCGGGGTCAAAACCCTTGTTTTTACGATAGTCCGCGCAGGCGGACTTTGTTTTTATAGCCGCGAATTCCATTCGTCGGGGCTAAGTGAAAGATACGTGTATAGATTATTTTTCTGCTCCCTTGCTTTCCTGCGCCTTTGCTTCCTGACTCCCTATCTTTTGATAGCGCATATCTTCGCCGACAATCACGTTTAGTTGATTTCCAATGAGTAACACAGCTGCGCTCATCCACAGCCACAACATTAAAACAATCACAGTCCCGACTGCGCCATAAACTTTATTGTAATTACCAAAATTAGTGACATAAAGCCGGAATAGTGACGATAGTATTGCCCAAAAAATTGCTGCTAAACTTGCCCCTGGCATAATTGGTGTACCAAAATTCCAGACACTAGGGCCATAGCGATACACAAAACTAAAGGCGGTAGCAACAATACTTAAACTCACAGGCCAGCGTAATAACTGCCAAAGGTGCTGCAAGAATAATAAAGAACTATGCTCATAGACGGCTATTTTTAATAGTAGGTCACTGACAAAAACTAAAAACGAAGCCAACATCAACAGTACTATTGTACCAATTGTTAAGCCCAATGAAATCAGTTTAGATTGCCAGAAAGGACGGCTTTTTTGTGGCGGAGTTTGATGGATTTGATCAAATGCTGTCATGGCTGTACTGATAGCACCAGAAGCAGTCCAAAGCGCGATCGCAAAGCTGAGAGAAAACAAACTACTATTTTTAGAGTGGGCAATTTCCCGGCTGGCAAAGTCACGAATCAAAATCATCGCTTCTTCTGGCGCAACTTGACTCAATAAAGCCGCCATCTGTCTAAAAGTATCTTGTAACGATTCTGCCAACAAACCAATCGCTGTCAGTACAGCCAAAATAGCCGGAAACAACGATAACATGGCATTAAAGGCAATTTCAGCAGCAAGTCCTAGTAGTCGTCGTTCGATTGTCCGAGCAAAGGTTTTTTTGAGAATGCGCCAATTCAGATGGCGAAAAAAACGGACAAAACGCGGCTTTGGCATAACTAGGTATTAAGTCTTCACAAGCACAATGCCACAATAACTTATCTAGTGCCATCGGTAAATTAGGACTTACGCAAAAAACCAAAAAGTAAGGTTTGACAGCAGGGTGTATGGGTATGAGGATGTACTTCAACAAGGCAATTGAGGGAATACTCAAAATTAGTAGTATGACCTTTCAACAATGTCACATTTACCATTAACTGTTCGTATATGGGCTGCAATTTGCCATCTTAACGCATTTATTTGGATACCTTTTTTGTTTTTCCAATACACATTGCATAATGCTTTACTTCAGCTTGCGCCACTTCCGCCAGGAGTCTCTATCTGTCTTGTAAGACCACACGCAATTTGTAATGCTGAAGTTCGGTATATGCTTTTTGTTGTGATGTTAATTCAATTAACTTGCGTTTGTTGCCTTCCTTTTATTAGTGTGGTAGTCACATTATTTTTATGGAAAATTAAGAAAAATACTGATTTTTTCATATATCAGCATGGTAAAGAAGCTCTAAAATTTCAACTAGAGTTGGCATATATTATGATTATTTTGCATGTTATTTGTATATTGATATTGATGATATTAAATTCACTAACAGCAGGAGGTTTACTGGTAATAATGATATTAGATGTTTATGTGTTTCCAATCTTAGTAATATTACAATCATTAAAAGCTGTATTCTGCTCGTTTAAGGCATTGAATGGAGGTTTTATTCGTTATAATGACATAGTAAAATGAGAATAGTATAGCATTCCTATTTGATATGTGAACCACAGAGACAAGGGAGACAAGTTAGAGTTTGTTTGAAAAGTATTGGGCGAATAGAATTCGCTACTATACAAGCAAAGTCCACCTACGTGGACTAACACAAAATCAAGGTTTTCAAACCCACGTAGGTGGGTTTTGTCTGTGTAGCCGCGATTTCCAATCGCCCAGTGAGTAATAATTTAGACTTTCCAAACATCCTCTTAGGCGTAAGCCGTAACGCACCGAAAACTTTGCGGTAGATGCGTTATGCTGTCGCTAACACATCCTACTACTTACGCAAAATTATGAAAAAACGAACCGCAAAGGACGCAAAGAACACGAAGTTATAAGAGTTTTAGAGAGTTATTGCGTAAGTCCTATAGTAATTTGATTTTTTTGAGATGTTTATGAACGGAATAGATTGGTTAAGAACATTACATACAAAGCAAATTCTTACAATTAAGAATGATTATTCTCAGTATTTTCTTTATTGTGGTTATGTTATCTATAACAATGGTGACTTCCCACCAGGTTCTGGAATTAAGATTACCTATGCAGAGTTAAAACAGGTATTAAGTGAAAGACCTCACGTACCAAATAAAGCCGAAACTAAACGTATCAGACAGAAAGCGGCAAAGCAAAAAGTCAGGTCATATCAATCTAGTAAATTCTGATATCAAATAATAACCGCCAATACTCACGAACAAACACAAATAATCTTCCTTAACTATCTGCATTCATCCGCGTTAATCGGCGGTTAAAAATTTAATTAACAGTAGACTTAGCAATTACTCCCAACTGCAACCCCGGCGGATAACTACCTTCTTCTTTAATCCGCTTAATTTCTACATCAGTGAATGGAATACTTAACTTTTGTGCAACTGCACTCACAATATCACCCCGGTCAATTACGCCAGCTACCGCACCAGCCGGAGATAGTACAGTAATACGTGATAACTGTTCATTTTCTAGTTTGTTAATTACTTCTGCGATCGCAGTTGATTCGGTGACTGTTGGTATTTCTGTGAGAGGATGAACAATAGTTTGCAGAGTGCGGGTTTCCCATTCACTTCTTTCGACTAAGCGCAAATCATCAATCGCCACCAGACCGCGATAACGGCCATCCGACGCAGCAAAATAAACTTGTGGTGCAGCACTTTCTAATAAATATGCGTCAGCAAAGGCGCGTAAACTCTGGTCAGCATCAACTACGCGAAAATCCCGCGTCATCGCACTACTAGCTACCATTTTCAACAAAGTTTCTTGTAAGGTAGTCACGCGGTCGTAGGTGTTGGCGTTACGAATCCCAAACCAACCAATCATTGCAATCCACAAACCGAGTGCTAATTCTCTTGTAAAGAAATCTACCGCAAATCCGAAGGCGATCGCTGCATAACCCAAAATTTGTCCTGATCTTGCAGCCCAGTGTACTGCTTGAAAGCGATCGCCTGTAACTTTCCATAGTGCTGCTTTTAATACCTGACCACCATCCAACGGTAAGCCTGGAATCAAGTTAAATAAGGCGACAACCAAGTTAATTCTCGCCAAATCCCCCACCATCATACTCAGAGGACTAGTCTCAGGGATGAAAATTGCTACCAGCCGCAATAAGAAAAACAACCCCACACTGACCAAAGGCCCGGCTATGGCTACTTGAAAGGCCTTACCGGGAGTTTTTGATTCTTCTTCAATTGCGGCAATCCCACCAAACAAAAACAGGGTGATGGAATTAACTTTAATACCTTGCGATCGCGCTGCCAAACTGTGACCTAATTCGTGTAACAATACCGAAGCAAATAGCAGCAATGCCATGACTATCCCCGCACTCCAGGCGATGACAGACCCCCATTCTTGGTAAGCCACACCAAAATTGAGGGTTGCTAGTCCTAAAATCACAAACCACAAAGGGTCTAAAAACAACGGGATACCAAATAAAGTCCCAATTTTCCAATTTGTTTGCATTACATTGTCCTAAATCTACAATCATCCCAGTTCACTTTAGTCACCCACAGGAAATTTCTCAACTCCTCTTGGTGAGAACATGGTTTTATTTACACTAAATAATCTACGTATTAAAAATTACATTAAAACAGCGATCGCTCACCATTAATATTTTACAAACATATAGGCGATCGCTCCTGAGAAAGCACAAAATACACGATTATAAATTGTAGAGATTTTTAAACCATGTGAAAAATATTTGGGCGTTTGGATGTTGAGGATTTAGGACTTTATACTTAATAGCTTGATGTAGTTGTCTACCTGGTTCTTCTTGCCATGCCAACCAAGTGTAAATTTTGGCTTTATCAATATAAGAATCTTGAAATGGCGCTCCTTGATTTTTTGCTTCTTGTACTACTTCCTGAGCATATTGCCAAATCGATTTATCTTCATCTCTAATCAAATAAGCTAAAAACGTTTCTAACATACCACTTATTTGATTATCTGGCATAATCCAAATACCAAATTTAATGCCATCTTCTGTGGTGTGTATCAGTCCAGTCTCTGGGAGTTGTTCAGGAATATCAGATATACTAGGCAAACAAGCATTTCTGATACTTTGCCAACGAGCAGATAAATTTTCATCTGCGTCTATAATTATGCCTAAATGAGTGAGTCCTGATGCTTGTAATTCTGTAGAAATCAGATTTGAATCTATATTGGGATAACCTTCACAATCTCTAATTAAGACGATTTCTTCCCCTCTTTTTCCCCAAAATATTCCGTTATTTTCGATTAGTTCTGGTATAACTCGTAAGTCATCTTTCCCTTCAACTAATAATTTCTTAGGATTATATTTTTTAACCATGACTAACGAACCTCAATGTCTCTTTCAGCCGCAATGACGATTTGAGGTTCTGTGAAAACTACACTTGTGTTTTTATCTCGCTCAATTCTGTGGATTCTAATACCCTCTTCAGTTGTATCTTCTTGTTCTGCAATACTAGCTAAACTAGTCCAACAATCGCTGTTATGAGTAGTTGCAAAAACTTGCACATTTAATCTTGTAGCTATTTTCCAAATCATTTTCCACATATCAGACATGGCTGTAAAATGGAGTCCAGTATCAATCTCATCAACAAATAAGTATCCATCTTTAGCACATACTGTAGCTAGTGCAAGTCCTAATATCCGCCAAATACCATCACCCATACTACCAATTGGTACACGTTCACCGCTATCAAGGAGTACGAAAAAACCACCCCGTGAATCTAAGGAATATCTTAATTTTTGAGAACTCACTGGAGCAATCCGTTTCATTTTAGAATCTATGCTACGTAGTGCTTGTTCTACAATTGTTTCTTCAGGTGTTAGTACTATCTGATCAAATAGTTCAATCATCTTTTCTGTTCCCAGGGAAGATGATGTGACAAATTGTATTTTTGGGGCTGGATTTTGGTTATCTCTACGCAATTGTCCAGTATGATCTACATGAAGTCCAGTATTAGCTGATAGCGGTAGCCCCCAACCCCAGTCTTCTTTTCCAAAAGACCACTTAATCCTAAAATATAGTTCTTTTAAGGCTTCTGGCAATTCATCGTATATCAGATTAGGCGATAAACCAAATCGCTCTGGTAAAGAAATTTTACGTACTTTTATTGATGCAACAAACTCGTGTTGAATATTGCCATTAATACCTATGATGGAAAATTTACTACCCTGTTCAATTCTGTGACCATAAAAAAGGTGACGGATATCCAAATCTTGATTTTGCTCACCTTCATCATCAAAATAATATTCACCCCGTCTAATCATTGTCTGACGTAGTGGTTCAAGATTATGCTGTGAGCATAAAAGTTGAATGGCTTCTAATATTGATGTTTTACCACTATTATTTTTACCAACAAGCAGGTTTACTCTACCAAGCTGCTGAAGTGTAAAAGATTGGAAACCACGAAAATTTTCTATTTTTATCGTCTTCAACATAATTTTGTTAGCCGACGGCAAGCCTTAGTTAATGACTGGTATTAGTATAAACAGTCTTAACACCCCTCAATCTAGCAAAAGGAACAATTGCTGAATTTCATTATGCGATCGCTTATCTCTGTGTATCCCTCACCGTATGTGATAGCTGTTGTGTACCTTGCACAGCATATACTTCACATTTTACCTGTACCGCATCGCCAAAGATTTGTGGTGCGTTAGGAAGATTTTCCATAACGCACCTGAACATTAACTATTGTGGCTCTGAAGGATTGATTTTAGCTAACGATTTACTACTTGTTACCTGACGAATTGGTAGTTCAACTACAAACTCTGAACCTTTGCCGAGTTCCGAGTGGCAATATATCTTACCTTTATGTTTATCTGTAACAATTTGATAACTGATAGAAAGCCCTAGCCCTGTACCTTTACCAACAATTTTAGTTGTAAAAAATGGGTCAAACAATCGCGCCAAGATATTTTCTTCTACACCAAATCCATTGTCAGCAATCCGAATCGAAACCCAGTCTTTATTCATGAGAGAAGTAGAAATCCGAATTTCACTAGGTTTTGCTGCTAGTGATTCAAGAGTAGATTGGGCATTTCGCTCTTCTAAAGCATCAATAGCATTAGAGAGCAAATTCATAAATACTTGGTTTAATTGACCAGGATAGCATTCGATTAAAGGTAAAGAATCATAGTCTTTGATGACATGAATAGTAGGGCTATCACCTGAAGGCTTTAAGCGGTGTTGCAAAATCATCAATGTACTGTCAATACCTTCGTGAATATTTGCTACTTTAAAATCAGCTTCATCTAAGCGAGAAAAATTGCGTAATGAGGCGACAATTTCACAAATGCGTTCACTTCCTACTTGCATCGACTGAAATAATTTTGGTAAATCGTCAAATAGAAATTCGATTTCTGTGTTATTAAAAAATTCTCGAATTTCAGGGGCAGCATCGGGATGATGTTGGCGATAAAGTTTTACGCAACGGAGTAAATCTTGAGTATATTGGTGCGCGTGTTGCAAGTTGCCGTAAATAAAATTAATTGGGTTGTTAATTTCATGGGCAACTCCCGCTACTAATTGTCCCAAACTCGCCATTTTTTCGGCGTGAATAATTTGCATTTGGGCAGTACGTAACTCGTTCAATGCTTGGGCCAGTTGATTTGCTTCTTCACGGGTTTGACCGAGTAAACTAGATTGTTGGAATAAGTTGGCTTGACGCAAAGCAACGCTGATTTGAGCGGCTACTTGGGTAACAAATTCGAGTTCTTCTTCTTCCCAATGACGTGCATGGGTGCATTGGTGAATGCACAACAAACCCCAGAGTTCATCACCTTCCATGAGGGGGACAACAATTTGGGCTTTGACTTGGAAGCGTTCAATGACATCTAGATGGGGGACTTTGGAACCAATGCTGTTGACATCAGAGATTACTTGTACTTGTCCTTGACGATATTGCGGTGCGAAATTGTCACCAAAGCAATAGTCTTGCACCTTCACAGACAAAGCAGAATCGAATTTAGGTAGTACGTCTTCAGCGATAAATTCGCCACTACAAAAACCCACATTCGGATCAAAGCGAAATATCCCGACTCGATCTGCTGTGAGCGATCGCCTGATTTCTTGTACTGTAGTCTTGAGGATAGTCTCTAAATCTAATGATTCTCGAATTTTAACCACCAAATCAAATAAAATTCGGCGCTGTTCTGCTGATTTGTGCAGTTCATTGGCGCGAGTCTGCACTTGAGTCATCATTTGAGAACTTTGCAGTGCTACTCCTAGTTGGCTGGCTACCTGTCCCAAAAATTCTACTTCTACAGTATCCCAGTGGCGTGGTGCAGAATGCTGATAAGCTGCCAGTAAGCCCCACAAATTTCTGCCGACAAAAATGGGAGTCAATGCGTAGGCACGAATTTTAAATTGCTCTAAAATATCCAGGTGACAGCGAGTGTGTCCAGCTTGGTAGATATCGTTGACAGCAAAATGTTCGTTGTTGCGATAACGTCCGCCTTTGGTTTCTTGCAGATAAGTATCTTGCCAAACGAGATTTTTGCCAAAGGGGTTGATGCTATCCCATTGTGCCTCAACCATCCCAAAATGACTCACAAATTCGCCACTCCAATCTTGATTAAAGCGATAAACCCCAACTCTCTCGACTCGCAACAGCTTACATACTTCTTGGCAAGTTGTTTTCAAAATCAAATCAATATCCAGAGATGAGCGAATTTTACCGACGACTTCTGTGAGTGCGCGTTGACGAGCGATCGCTTCTTGTAAGGCGGTTGCTTGTTGTTTCGATTGATTCAAATTCTCGGCTTGTTGAATTGCAACACCTAATTGCGCTCCTACTTGTCCCAAAAACTCAACTTCATAATTTACCCATTGGCGTGGCCCAGAATGTTGATAAGCTGCAATCAGTCCCCACAGTTTCGTCCCAGTAAAGATTGGTGCTAAGGCATAAGCACGAATTTTAAATTGCTCAAGAATGTCAATATGGCAACGTGAGTGACCAACTTGGTAAATATCATTGACAACAAAACTTTCGTTGTTGCGGTAGCGCCCCCCTTTGGTTTCTTGCATGTAGGTATCTTCCCACACCAAATTTTTCCCAAATGGGCTGAGTCTATCCCACTGTGCTTCCACCATCCCAAATTGGCTGACAAATTCACCACTCCAGTCTTCATTAAAGCGATAAACTGCCGCCCTCTCTAGCTTGAGAAGTTTGCAGAGTTCTTGACAAGCAGTGTTGAGGATAATTTCGGTATTGACTGATGAGCGAATATTCCCGACTACTTCTGTTAAAGCACGTTGTCTGGCGATCGCATCTTGCAGTTCGGCGGTGCGTTGTTTGGTTTGCTCAATCATTTCGGCTTGCTGCATCGCTACGCCCAGATGGCTGGCGGCTTGTGCTAAGAATTCGACTTCGTGATGTTCCCATTGCCGAGAAGCGGAGTGTTGATAAGCTGCCAGCAAACCCCACAGTTTAGCACCCACAAAAATAGGTGCGATCGCATACGCCCGAATCTGAAACTGTTCTAACACTTCAATATGGCAACGTGCATGACCTGCATCGTAAATGTCAGACACAGCAAACGGTTCATTTTTGCGATATCTTCCGCCCTGGGTTTCTTGTAAATGAGAATCTTGCCACACCAAGTCTTGACCAAAGGCTGTCAGTGTATTCCAAGGTGGTTCAGCAAAGCCCAAACGATTAATAAAACTACCACTCCAGTCAGGATTGAACTGGTAAATTGCTATACGCTCAATCTTTAACTGTCGGCAAAGGTCTTGACAAGTAGTTGAACACAAAGATTCTAACGGTACTGATCCCCGAATTTTAGCCAAAATCCTTGCTAGTATTTTTTGATATTGGACATCAAGTTGTAATTGTTTTTGACATTCTTGTAAAGATGATGTCGCATCATAATCATTTATTGACATAAACTGTTGAAAACTTAAACACTTAGTTACAGTGTTCCCGGTTTTACTTTTTGACTCACAGATAGCAACAAGAACCAACTATGTCTTGAGGCAAATTTTCTCATCTTCACAAGACTTTTACGTTTCCCATCAAAGTGTTGAATCGGCTAAAACACATCAAAATTATGATTCAAGTTTAAATTTTCAATCTTTAAATTGATTCGCTACTAGTTAATTCTTTCTGCTCGTAGTAACGACAACCTTGACAGGGACCACAGGGGTTAACAGCACAACGAATATAACCAGAACGGGCGTTAAATTTGCAACTAATGTCACCAATTAAATAGCCTACCCCTTCTAAATAGTAGCGATCGCCCTCCATCCGTTGGATGTTGTGTCTATCCCTTGTCCCGGCAAAATTCATGGCTGCTTGTCTGAGCTGCGCCCTTGTTCTTAAATGGGTTTTCCTAATTAACCACAAAGAAAACAGGGACGGTAAAAAACCAACGACAATTATCAAAAGTGTCTTTATATTTAACACCTTCTTTTTACCCCTTTTATGCGCTGATTGATTGATCGTCCCAGATATGACATTCTACCCGAATTTCTCACGTATGGGTAACGGGTGTGGGGAGAGAGGGGAGTGTGGGGAGAGGAGGGGGAAAGATTTCTTCACTATCCTCCCACCCTTCCCACCCTTCCCACACCTCCCACACCCCTGGATTTCTCTCTTGTGAGAAATCCAGGTCTAGTGGTTGCCAGAATGCAACTAGGGCGTGGCATCTGGCAAAAACTACCAGTGCCACTTCAATCAGCATAACCGCTACAACCGATTGGGTGAACCACGGTTAATTTTTTATAACTTTAAGATTTGTTGATTAGCGCCCCCAAGGAAAAAGTTTTTGGTTCAATATCCGCTTTTTGTTGGTTTTTTTGGTGTCTTTGTGCGGCTAATCTGCGGTTTTTATTGTGCTGTCTCAGTTTTTGTGCTAGTGATGCGGCTTCTCTTTCAGCACGGAATAAATCAACTTTTCTTGTTGTCAGAATTAAAGAATCATCTGACTTTTGTTTTACCCAAGGAATACTGACTGTAAAGTATTTAAAAATGTTTTTACGAGATTTACCATTTCCTGACCAAAAATTTCTTTGGCTGTTGATTGCAGAAGCGATCGCTTTTAATTCTAAAATCTCAGTTTCTAACTCTGCGGCCATTTGATTGATAGTTTGGGCTTGCGCTACTAAACGCTCCCAACCACTGATGATTTTTTCTTCTGGCGGTTGTAGGGGTGCGATCGCAGACTGTGATGCGGGAGGTAAGATGGAACTTTTGTAACTGTGTGCGATTTTTTTCATAGTTCCTCTGCTAATGCTACTGAGCTTGTTAGGCATTGTAGCAGCATTTTAATACAAATGTACTAATTAAGTAAATCCTGCAAAGATACGATCATGAGTGTACTCAACCGAGAAACGCTGTATGTCTAGTCCACTAACCGAAAAAATTCTCTCTCAACTTCCGGGTGATGTGTTGCGTGGGTTGCGTCGTACTGATGACATCCTGACAACCATTCGAGAAGATACTGCACCCATACCAACAGTAGTCAAGGAAAGTCAGCAAGATTTAGATCATCTGGAGTGGGATGTCATTATTTGCGGAGGGACTCTAGGCATTTTAATTGGTTGTGCTTTAGCCGTTAGAGGATTGCGTGTAGCGTTAATGGAGCGTGGAATATTAAAAGGCAGAGAACAAGAATGGAATATTTCGCGCCAAGAATTAGAAGTATTTTTGCAATTAAACTTGTTAACAAAAGCAGAATTAGCAAGTGCGATCGCCACTCAATATAACCCAGCTAGGGTAAGTTTTTATGGTGGTTTAGAAGTTTGGGTAGAAAACGTCCTCAATATCGGCGTAGATCCTGTTTATTTACTCGCAACATTAAAAAATAAATTTCTGGCGGCTGGTGGAAAATTATTAGAAAATACACCCTTTACTGAAGTTGTCGTTCATCCCAATGGCGTGATTGTTAATCAACAATTTGCTGCTAAATTACTCATCGATGCAATGGGACATCTTTCACCCATCACCAAACAAGCACGCCAAGGCAAAAAACCTGATGCTTTATGTTTAGTTGTGGGAAGTTGCGCTCAAGGTTTTCCGGAAAATCCATCAGGCGATTTGTTGTTATCCTTTACATCCTTGCAGAATCAGTGCCAATACTTCTGGGAGGCTTTTCCCGCTAAAGACGGCAGAACCACCTACTTATTTACCTACATGGATGCCCATCCACAACGCTTGAGTTTAGAAACTTTATTTGAAGAATATCTGCGCCTACTGCCCACATATCAAGGCGTAGAATTGTCAGATTTAAAATTTCAACGGGCGTTATTTGGTTTTTTCCCGACTTACCGCGATAGTCCACTCAAAACCCCCTGGAATCGAATTTTACCAGCCGGAGATAGCAGTGGGAGTCAATCGCCGTTAAGTTTTGGTGGTTTTGGTGCAATGGTGCGTCACCTCAAACGTTTAACTTTTGGGATTGAAGCAGCATTACAAACAAATCAATTATCTGCACAAGCATTGTCACTACTGCAACCATATCAACCAAATTTGAGTGTAACTTGGTTATTTCAAAAAGCTATGAGTGTGGGTGTAAATCAAAATATTCCCCCAGAGCAAATTAATCAATTGCTGGCGGCAGTATTTGAGGAAATGCAAAAGCTCGGTAATCCAGTCCTCAAGCCATTTTTGCAAGATGTGGTGCAGTTTTCGGCATTGACAAAAACACTGATGAAAACGGGGTTATCTCATCCAAAATTAATTGCCAAAATAATTCCCCAAGTTGGGTTAATAAACTTACTTGATTGGTTGGTGCATTATGGAAATTTAGGTATTTACACTGCCTTGTTTACTCTTAGTCCAGTGTTAGAAACATGGATTAAGAGCCTACCAACTCAACAACAATATTACTGGCATCGCTTGATGGATGCTTGGAAGTATGGCTCTGGTGCTGATTACTGTGATGAAAGTTAAATAGTATGTGTGTGAGGATAATCTAATGGAACGGAAAGCTGGCGGTATTAAATATTTTGCGGTGTTAATTGGTTTACTGCGTGATCGCCAAGGTTTTTTAGAAGAAGTTCGTCAAGGAATTAGAATCCCTAGTAAGATAATTTCTTTGCTAGTTTGTAGTTCTATTTTCATTGCCATCTACGGGGGAATTATTGGTTCTTCTCATAGCTGGATGCAGGCTATTTCTTCGGCGGTGAAACTACCAGCACTGTATTTAATTACTTTGCTAATTTGTCTGCCCACACTATTTTTCTCTAATATTATTTTTGGTTCCAAGCGGACTTTTGGGCAGCATTTTATTTTAGTACTGACAGCAGTTGCAGTTACAAGTGTTTTGTTATTTAGTTTTGCACCAATCACGCTGTTTTTCTTAATCACCACCAATAACTATCAATTTATCCTGGTATTAAACGTATTAATCTTTGCCATCACTGGATTTATTGGGATTTCCGCTTTATACCAAGCAGCCAATATAGTTATTGAACAAGAGGATGATGGTAGTAAAACTCGCAAGCGAATCTTACAATCTTGGCTGTTTCTTTATGCTTTTGTGGGTAGCCAATTAGGTTGGACTCTTAGACCTTTCTTTGGTTCCCCTATGCACCCCTTTCAACTGTTCCGCGAAAGAGAAGGTAATTTTTATTTAGGTGTAATGAAAGCTATCGGCTATCTTTTAGGATTCAATTAAATAGAGCAACGTAAATATTTGTATTTAGGAAAAGTCCAACAAAGATTGTTTGAGAGAAAGGCCTGGATTTCTCTCTTGTGAGAAATCCAGGGGTGTGGGAGGTGTGGGAGGTGTGGGAGGATGGTGAAGAAATCTTTCCCCCCTCTCTTCCCACACTCCCCACACTCCCCTCTCTCCCCCCCAAACTCACCACACCCGCTACCCATACGTGAGAAATTCGGGAAAGGGTGTAAGGGCTTCGTCGTGAGCGTCAACTGAACGATGAAAGCATAGGGGTGTAAGGGTTTTGAATACCTACACCCCTACGGGGAAATCAAAATTCAACAGTCAGAAAATTGTTGACCCTCCGAATTTTAGATTTTGGATTTTGGATTTTGGATTCTTTAGGGTACAAGCCCCACCCCGCAGAATTTTGGATTTTGGATTTAATCTAAAATCGCAAATCTAAAATCAAAAATTGTTTATCCCTTGTGGTCGGGGTCAATCCAAAATTGCAAATCTAAAATCCAAAATTACTGGACTTTTAACTTAAATGTTGCCTCTTCGCTCAGTATTTTGCCATAACTCAATTATTGGTTAGGAGGAGCAACAACGGCTTTGTTAACTACGCTCTTTACACCTTTGATTTCTTGTGCGAGGGGCTGAATCTTATTCAACTGATCTTGATTATTTACAGTACCATTGACGGTGACTGTACCATTTTTATCGGCAGCAACTGTTAGCTGACCACCAGGAATGTTAGCTTCTAATTTAGAACGGACTTCACTGGCTAGGTCGCCTGTAGCTCTTTGGGTATCACCACCAGTAGCATTGTTGCGTTGTTCTCGCGCCCGGATATCTTCATTTAGTTGTCGGCGGCGCAGTTCACTTTGAGCATCTTCTTTTGCTTCTTGAGTTGTTTGTGCAGCCGGGGAAGCAGGATTTTGATTTACTGTATCTGGTGCTGATTCACTGGTGCGAGAAGGATTTTGACAAGCAGCAGCACCAAGAAGAAGTAAGCCACTAATAAAAAAGGGAGCTAGTTTTTTCATTGGTTTAACTTAATGATTGATAGATTAGCAATGAAGGGTTTTTGTTTTAGTTAGAGTGTGTCGTCCCGGCGATCAACGATGGTGACGGTGGGATCTGTACGATCGCCTGTCATGGGATAATTGGCGCGACCAGTTTCCATCACTGGGGTTTCTTGATGTCTTGTCCAATCCAAACCGCGATGGGATTCGGTATCAACATCAGTCGCATCAAAAATGTCAAAGTCTTCAATACCACGACGTTGCAGAATAGTTTGGGCGTGTTGAATTTCTGCTTCTGTACCATCAACCATGACTAAGTAATCGCCGCGTTGGAAGCGATCGCTATAAGCTCTTGCACGGTCTTCAGGAATCCCTAATCCCACTAATGCGCCCACTAAACCACCAGCAGCTGCACCAATCGCCCCACCAGCTACAGTTGTGGCTAAAGCGGTTGCTAATGCACCACCAGCAATGACAGGCCCAATTCCAGGGATGGCTAATGCACCCAGACCAACTAATAAGCCACCTAAACCACCCAATGCACCACCTGTTGCGGCTCCAGCTTTAGCACCTTCATCAGCTTTGTTACCGACACCAGCCACACCATGACCATTTGTGTCTTTAGCAATCAGTGAAACGCGATTCATGGGGAAGCCAGCATCTCTAAGTTCATGTAGTGCGGCTTCTGCGTCACGGCGGTGGGAAAATACACCTATGGCGCGGCGGTTCTGATGTAGGGGTGTAGTGGCGTGACTGTGGGGGTCAAAAATCTGCCACTGTTGAATTCTATGGCGGTTGAGAATCGCCGCCGCCCGATGGATTTCGTCATCTGTACCACTGACTGCAACGATGTAATCGCCGTGATTGATGCGCTCGTTATAAAAGCGGGTGCGGTCATCTGGTAATCCATAGCGCACAGCATCCAGGCGCTCGCTATAATTCACCCCTCTTAAAGCTGTTTGATCAATTGACTGCTGATGAATCAAGGAAATTTGGCTCAGAGGAAAGCCAGCCACTCGTAAATCATTAATTGCGGCTTCTGCATCTTGACGCAGACTGAAGTAACCTAAAGCATGTTTGGCATAACCAGTTGTGGGATGAACTTCATGAGTATGGGGATGGTTGTAAATACCATACTCTTCAATTCCCCGACGATGTAAAATGGCTTCGGCTCTGGCAATTTCATCGTCTGTACCATCGACGATGACCAAATAACCACCCCGTTGGACACGTTCGTTATAAACTTTGGCACGTTCTTCAGGGATTCCCAAACCAATCAAAGCGCCAATTAAACTACCAGCCACTGCACCAATACCAGCCCCAGCAATAGTAGTAGCGATCGCTGTTGCAGTTGCACCAGCCAACATAATTGGCCCAATTCCAGGGATGGCTAAAGTTCCGAGACCAACTAATAAGCCTGTTAAACCGCCTAAAGCACCACCTGTAGCTGCACCCACCGCAGCACCTTCGTCAGATTTATCACCCACGCGATCGCTGACTTGCGTACCAGCAATCTCATCTTTACCATCAGCATCTCTCGCAATCACAGAGACTCTATCCATCGGAAAGCCAGAATTTCTCAATTCATGTAATGCTTCTTCAGCATCCCTGCGATTAGAAAATACACCTATAGATCGTCTCCGTACACCAACAACCATTCTCACTTCTCCTAATTAATTAAAATCTTGTGATCACAAATTTATTGAGTTCAATAATCCTATTACTATCCTTTTTCGCTATAATTTCCCTCAATCTCGCGGCGTAAAGTTATTCTCTACCAACAGATATACGTAAGTAGATAATTAATCTAGAAAACTTCTTTTTAAAATAAAAAATGGCATTAATAACATATTTTTTCCAAATAAATATCCCCGACTTATTAAATAGTTCGGGGATATTTATTCTGACTCCTGAATTCTGTTTTGATAAAAGCAATAGCTCAACAAAACCAATTACATAACTGTACCGCGTGTAGATTCAGTCTCAATTGGTTTAATTAGGTATAGCTGTAACATGTGCCAAAAAATAGCAACAATTGGCGGAATTTGTTGGAAGAATTTCACTATACCTGGCTGATTACTGTTTTTAATTGCAGCCAGTTTCAAGTTATTTTCCGAACACTGTTCTAAGCGCCAGAAAAATAGCGGGTGATTTGTATTCAAGATGAGGGGAAATGCGCGTGCAGAAGTGTTATTTGTCTCTTGAATAACTCTGTTGTTGTATTTACGAGGATGAATCCCAATCACTTCGTAAAATGATGCACGTTCAAATACAGTCATTGTATGGGTAGCAAACACAGTCAGCAAAAAGAACCGCACCCACAATTTTGCTGTCCAACTTTTCCAGAGTTTAGTTTGCGATCGCAACAACGCTTTAAAGAAATCTCCGTGGCGATTTTCGTCTTGACACCAACTCTCAAACTTACGGAACAACGGATAAAACTGATATTCTGGATGCTCTTGCATGTGCTGATGCACTAAAATATATCGCCAATAACCAATTTTCTCCGATAGGTAAACTGTGTAAATAATCCACTCTGGCGGGAAAAAGGTATATGTGCGGTTTTTAGTTAAAAAGTTTAAATCTAATGACAGGTTCAAATCTGCCATTGATTTATTCAAAAACCCTGCATGACGAGCCTCATCCCGCGCCAAGTATTCAAATGCTTGAGATAGCAACGGGTTATTTTTTTTCAGGCGACGTGATAATTCTTTAAATAAAAGAAACCCAGAAAACTCCGAAGTACAAGAGCGTTCTAAAAAGTCAATAAAAGCACGGCGTTTTTCTCCTGTAATGTGATCCCATGATTGCTTAAACTCATCATCACGCACAAAGTGATGGCGGTTGTAATCAGCCCGCAATTCATCAATCACAGCCTTGATTTCAGCCTCATTAGCCGATATATCCAATTTCGCCACTGCATCAAAGTCTGTAGTGTAAAACCTGGGTGTTAATAAAGTTTCTGCAACAGGCGCTTTAATACCAGGCTTTAGCAATTGCGGCTCTGGGGTTGCAACTGAATCGACCATGAGACTCCTTTACATTATTTTATCTTTTAATAGTTATATAAGCATAAAATGTTGTATATCCGCATCAGTTGAATTATGGAAAAGCAAATATCACGAGATAACCTTAATGCTCAGGTTTCTCAGGGTTGTAGCTGTGGTTTAGCGGCTAATTTCCTCGCTTTGGAGTGAAGTAGCAATGCAACATCGCTAAATTTGTCTAAATATTGGGGAATATAAAGAAATATTAATAGCTGTATAGTTATACAAGTATTGATAGTTAAATGATTTTGGGAGAGCAAAAATCTCTCAGAACAGTATCGGCAATGGTAGTTGCTGCTTGAAGTGAGGCCGATACTTTTCCCCTCTACATCTAGAATAACAATCCTTAATCTCTGACGTAAATTCTTTTAAAAGTGCTGAGTTTTGAGTGCTGAGTAATTAAAACCAGCCTCTAAGCTGTCACCTCTAGCCCCCAGCCCGAATTTCTCACGTATGGGTAGCGGGGTGTGGGGAGAGAGGGGAGTGTGGGGGGAAAGATTTCTTCACCATCCTCCCACACTTCCCACACCTCCCACACCCCTGGATTTCTCTCTTGTGAGAAATCCAGGACAGCCCCTCAATTTAACGTAAGTCGGTGATAAAGGAATCCAAAATGAGTAGTAACCTAGCCCTCAAACTGCGTACTGGTACGCAAAAAGCCCACACCGCCGCAGAAAATGTGGGATTTATGAAATGTTTTCTCAAAGGTGTAGTTGATAAAGACTGCTTTGCAAAGTTTTTGGGTAACTTGTATTTTGTTTACAGTGAACTCGAAGCAGCATTAGCCAATCAGCAAAACAATCCGATAATTGGTGGATTGTACTTTCCTGAATTAAATCGCCGGGCAGCTTTAGAAACAGACATGGTATTTTACTATGGCAGCAACTGGCGCAATTTAATCGCACCTTCTAACAATGGCAAAAAATACATCGCCCGGATTCAACAATTATCTGCATCTGAACCTGCATTGTTAATTGGTCACGCCTACACGCGCTACATGGGCGACCTTTCTGGTGGTCAGATGTTACAAAAAATTGCTCAATCTACCCTCAAGCTGTCTGGCTATGAGGGTACTTCTTTTTACAACTTTGACCAAATTCCCGACAAAAAAGCCTTTAAAGACAAATACCGCGAAGCTTTAAATGCTGTACAAGTAGATGATGCGACCGCCGAGAGGATTGTTGCTGAAGCCAATTATGCCTTTAGTTTAAATATGCAAATGGCTGAGGAACTAGAAGGAAGTTTAGTTAAAGCGATCGGTCAAGTATTATTTAATAACTTGACCCGTGCCAATAATCCTGGTAGTACAGAAGCAACTGCCACTCATTAATTTTCGCAAAATTTTGCTGTTTGGTTGGAGTCAACACATCATGTACTACAACTGATATCTAAACTAGACAGCAGCTAGTAGGAAAAGGCAGGAGGCAGGAGGCAGGAGTAAATAAATATATTACTCAGCATTCTTCTCCTTACTTTAATTGTTTGTGAGTGCCTGATTATTTCTCCTGCTTTGCACTAGCGCATACAAAATCTATGGGCAATTTGTTGGATGTTGATATTGGTGAAAGTAACAAATTGCCGCTTCTATTAACCATATAGCTTTAGTCAGATAGGTCAGGAAATTTTGAGAATGTAAAAGCAGAAGTAATATTTTACCTTCTACCTTCTGCCTTCTGCCCCCTGCCTTCTGCCTCTGGCAATACAAACAAGCACTCAGGCTGATTTTTTGAAAGTTGGAAAATCCAGCCTACCCATTACGTTGGAGGTTTTGATGGTATTCATATTACCCAGTGTCAAGTTTGATTTGGATTTGATCAAAAAGTACGACACAGCTGCACCGAGATATACAAGTTATCCACCGGCTACCGAGTTAAGCGAAACATTTACAACAGAAGATTTTCATACAGCGATCGCAGCTTCTAACCAGAGAAAATCTCCGCTATCATTTTATTTCCACATTCCTTTTTGTCAAAGTGCTTGTTATTTCTGTGGCTGTAATACAGTAATTTCCAACAACAAGAATATTGCCAAACCTTATCTAGAACATTTGGCGCAAGAAATCAAGCAGATGTCTACCTTGATTTCTCCCGATAGAAAGGTATTACAAATGCACTGGGGTGGCGGTACACCAAATTATTTAGACTTGGAACAAGTGGAATTTTTGTGGAAGAAAATTACACAACATTTTGAATTTGACCCCCAAGCAGAAATTTCCATTGAAATTAATCCCCGCTACGTTGATAAAGAATATATTTTCTTTTTGCGGGAGCTAGGATTTAATCGTGTGAGTTTTGGTATCCAAGACTTTAATAATGAAGTCCAAGTCGCTGTGAATCGCATCCAGCCAGAAGACTTGTTATTTAATGTCATGGATTGGATTAAAGCAGCCAAGTTTGATAGTGTGAATGTTGATTTAATTTATGGTTTACCTTATCAAACTCTGCAAACATTTCGAGACACAATTAGAAAGACTGTTGCATTAGATCCAGACCGAATTGTGGTGTTTAACTTTGCTTATGTGCCTTGGTTAAAACCTGCACAAAAAAATATTCCCCCAGAAGCATTACCAAAACCGCAAGAAAAGTTAGAAATTCTCAAAATGACGATTGAGGAATTAACCAGTAGCCAGTATTTATTTATTGGGATGGATCATTTTGCTAAATCGAACGATGAATTAGCGATCGCCCAACGAAATCGCACCCTACAACGCAACTTCCAAGGTTACACCACCCACGCTGGTACAGATTTGTTTGGGTTTGGGTCAACATCAATTAGTATGTTGAACGATGCTTACGTCCAAAACCATAAACACCTCAAAGATTATTATCAAGCAGTTGCTAACAATGTTTTACCTGTGAGTAAAGGCATCAAACTTACTCAAGATGACATTATTCGTCGAGATGTCATTATGTGCATCATGTCTCATTTTCAGTTGTACAAACAAGATATTGAAGAGAAATATCATATCAATTTTGATGAATATTTCTCTCAAGAATTATCAGCTTTACAACCATTAGTTGAAGATGGATTACTAAAGTTATCTACCCATCACCTGCAAATTACTGACATCGGCAGATTATTAGTGAGAAATATTGCTGTTGTTTTTGATGCTCATCATCAACAGCAAGATAAGCAATTTTCTAGGGCAATTTAACTCTAAATGGTGATTAATTTTGGAGTTAGTTTAAGCTATGTCTTAAACTTTAGTTTTGGTATCACTGTGTAAGTCCTAAGAAGAAAATAATACTAGATATAAGTAGGTCGTTGTGAATATTTATCGTCAGGATAAGGCAGGAGGGAAGAGGTTTTTAGCTTAGTTAATCTTTCGTAACATAGTTAGGTTTTTTCTCACCGACTTACTTAAAACTCATATTTGATTGGGAGAAGAATCAGCCAATTCAGAAATCAAACCGGATTTCTATAGAGTCTCGGCATATACTTCTTGTTGTAGCCTAGTGAGTTTTGTTGCTAGGTAAGTTTTGATTTCTGCTAGTTGTTGCATTTTTTCAGTGATTTCTTGAAGTTTGCATTCAATAATCAGTATTTGCTTAGTTTTAGGTAGTTCATTACTTCCCCATTCATCAATTAGCTGTTTAATTTCATTGAGGGTAAACCCCAAGGCTTTACCTTGATTGATCAGCCGCAGATGTTCTATTGTCTCGACACTAAATTCTTTATATATTCTGCTTCCTGCCTGTCTTTCATTAGCAGCAATCAATCCGATTTTTTCATAAAAACGGATCGTGTCTTTTGATAATCCTGTTTTCTTAGAGAGTTCGCCAATTAGCATCAGATTTACCTGTAATATTTGTCCTTGGTTATTGGTCATTTGTCATGACTATGACAGTCTCCACTCCTAAAATAGAACTCTTGCACGAATAATTGAAAAATCGGAATATATAATTTTTCTGCCTTCTTATTTGCGTCTTTGCGCGGCAGTCGCTTCAAGTCGGGGAACCAGCCCAACGCGCTGCCTTGCCTTTGCGTGAGCTTTTAAATAATATTGTCAGCAACACCAAAGTATTTATGCAAGAGGTCTAATGTACAAATGAAAAACGCACCAACTGATCACTTGACTGTGGAGTATACTCTACAGTTTAGGCTTTCTTTCAGATAGCGATTTTGAAATCAGGAAGCCAATGATGCGTAAGACAGTTTTGATTACAGGTGCTTCGAGTGGAATTGGTGAAGCCACAGCAAAGTATTTCTTAAATAAAGGCTGGAATGTTGCTGCAACAATGCGATCGCCACAAAAAGCTGGCGACTGGACAAAGGCAAAAAATATTATCTGTCCGTATTTGGATGTCACAAATCCAGACACCATCGAGTCTGCATTGCATGAGACATTAGCAGCTTTTGGACAAATAGATGTATTAGTTAATAATGCCGGATATGCGCTCATGGGGCCACTGGAAGGAGTGACACCAGAACAGTTAGAACATCAATTTCAAACTAATTTTTTTGGACTTGTATCGACGATTCAAAAAATTTTACCTATTTTGCGGAGACAAGGCGGAGGCACAATTATTAATGTGGCTTCGATTGGTGGTCGTTTGGCTTTTCCACTTGTGTCTTCTTATCATGCAACTAAATGGGCGGTAGAGGGACTTTCTGAATCTCTACGCTATGAGCTACGAAGTTTTGGAATTCGTGTCAAAATTATTGAACCTGGTGGGATTAAGACAAATTTTATTAATCACGGCATTGTCTGGGCAAATCATCCTGCCTATACAGATATGGTCTATCAAGTGAAAAGCTTTAATGAGAAGATTAATGATTCTTTAGCTGCGCCGGAAGGTGTGGCTAAAACAATTTATCGAGCAGCCAGCGATCGCTCCGCAAGACTGCGTTATTCTCCTTATGGGGAAGCGTTTCTGGTTCTGCACGCAATTCTCCCTGATAAATTATGGCGGTCTTTAGTTGAGACTGTGATGTTGCGGACAACAAAATAATTTTGGTTTCTCAAAAAATATTGAAATTGGGTGTAAGGGTTTTGCTTACTTACACCCTTACACGCCCAATGGCGCGAGAGAGGTTACCGTAATTTTAAACATTCTGATCGTAAATTCTAACTTCTGATTCTTAAATTCTGCTGTAATATTCATGCAGCAAGGTTGAGTGTGAGCAGATGAGAAAAATTTGGCTGCTGAGTTTAACTATAGTGAGTGTTGGTGTATTGCTTTTGTGGTTGGGTATAAGTTTGTTACCAAAGTCGATATCTTCGGCAATTCCCAACTCAAAAACCATCCGTTACTTTGAACGCACCTTACCCCAAGGTATAGCTCATGTTTTGTTAATTCCAGCCAACAGCAAGTTTGTAGTTACTCCAGCATTATCACAGCAGACAAACACTGTAGAAGAATTTGCCCAAAAGCATCAAGCTGTGGCTATTATCAACGCTGGCTTTTTTGACCCAGCCAACGAAAAATCTACATCTTATATTATTGCTAATGGTCAATTGGTAGGTGACCCCAGAAATAATGAGAGATTGATTAATAATCCCAAATTAAGACCTTACTTGATTGCAATTTTAAATCGGAGTCAATTTCGCCGTTACTTGTGTGGAGAAACAACTCGCTACGCCATAGCTGTGCATAATGAAACACCACCAGCCAAATGTCGCATAATTGACGCTATTGGTGCTGGGCCACGACTTTTACCAAAACTCACACCAGAGCAGGAAGCTTTTGTAGATAATACTAACGGACGCGATGCAATTGGAAGTAAACAACCCAACGCTAGAACGGCTGTAGGTATTACCCGCGATCGCAGTATTCTTTTAGTGATGGTAGCTCAAAAGCCTTCACAACCGAATAATTCTGGTGTATCTCTATCGCAACTAGCAGATTTAATGAAAAAGCTGGGCGCAGCCGAAGCAATGAACTTGGATGGCGGTAGTTCATCTTCCCTTTATTACAACGGTAAAGCCTTCTACGGCAAAGTTGATTTACAAGGCAATGTTATCAAGCGACCTGTAAAATCCGTTTTATTAGTCCAAGACATAACAGGGGACAGGTAATAGGTGACAGGTGACAGGGTTAAAAGCTTTGTGCTGTCATTCATTTTATAATTACCCCCAACTGATACCAAGCTGGGGCATATTGGGGATATTGGCTAATGATTTGTTCGTATTGGGCGATCGCTTCGGTTAATTTTAAAGGAATGCAACTATGGCGATCGCTGACCGTAGCCAGACCATTTAATATAGTGCTGATAAATATAATCCGTTAGTTATCAGTTTCCACCGCTAAATCATGAATATCTGGAATTGCAACCAGTCAATAAAATGATGCGAAGCAAGTATTTCTACAGGAAGAGCAGCCTGAGCATTAGATTGTAAAAGCATAAACAAAAAATATATCAATGTAGATTAGGTGGAACAAAGTGAAACCCAACCTTTTTAGTTACCAACTATACATACGTATAAAATCAAGTCAACAAGTGATTTGAGTTAATACAAATACTACTAATAAATAAAAATTAAATCAGCAATTATACATAAATAGATTGTCTTAAACTTCTTTTGAAATCAGTTAAGCACAGTAATAGTACTGTAAATTTTTATATCAATTTAAGCTAAAAAAGTATAAGTATTTTTTTCATTTCTAGGTGTTCGTTTCACCTTTTCTAGTTTGCTGAGGTACAAGTTTCTCTGCGTTTATCTGGGTGCATCTGCGGTTAATTTTTCCTGTCTATTACCTCGCTAGAGTCAGAAATACTATAGCCCAATTAACCCTCCAGTCAAAAGATTGAAACATTATGGCATCTACTGTTACTACTGCTACAAAACAAACTCTAGTCATTATTGATGCAGGAATTGATGACTATCAAATACTACAGTCAGGCATCCTACCCACAGCTAAAGTTACCGTCCTCAACAAACATATAGATGGTATTGCTCAAATCAGCGCCCTGTGCAGAAACTACCCAGCAGCCAGTATCCAAATAATTGCCCACGGTAGCCCAGGTTGCTTGCAACTAGGTAATAGCCAACTCAATTTAGATAACCTCCACAGCTACAGCCAACAACTACAACAATGGCAAGCCGCAGAAATCCTCATCTATGGGTGTGAAGTTGCCAAAGGAGAACAAGGTAAAAGATTTATCCAAAAGCTGCACCAAAATACCAAGGCGAATATTGCTGCCTCAGCCGGGAAAATTGGCAACGCCCAACAAGGGGGAAGTTGGGAACTAGAACACAAGCTAGGGGAAATCACCTCACAGGTGGCGTTAACAGCAGAAATTCAACAAGCCTACCCTGGAGTGCTAGTGACCTTTGCCACCGCCACTAACTTCACCGTCGGCAGTAACCCCCAGTCAGTCACAGTGGCAGACTTCAACGGCGACGGCAACCTCGACTTGGTTACTGCTAACTCCAACAGTGATAACGTCTCTGTGCTTTTAGGTGATGGTACAGGTAGCTTTAGCACACCCACCAACTTCACCGTTGGCACTAGTCCCACCTCAGTCACAGTGGGAGACTTCAATAGCGACGGCAACCTTGATTTGGCTGTTGCTAACCCGAGCAGCGACAACATCTCTGTGCTTTTAGGCGATGGCTTAGGTAGCTTCGGCACCGCCACTAACTTTACCGTCGATACTACTCCGATCTCAGTCACAGTAGCAGATTTCAACGGCGACGGTAAACTCGACTTGGCTGTTGCTAACTACAGCAGCAGTAACGTCTCATTGCTTTTAGGCGACGGCTCAGGGAACTTCGGCACTGCCAGTAACTTCAGTGCCGACTTTCATACCCAGTCAGTCACGGTGGGAGACTTCAACGGCGACGGCCAGCTCGATTTAGCTACTGCTAACGAAGGCAGCAACAACGTCTCGGTGTTATTAGGCGACGGTACAGGCAACTTCGGCACCGCCACCAACTTCACCGTTGGCAGTAGTCCTTGGTCAGTCACGGTGGGAGACTTCAACGGCGACGGCCAGCTCGACTTGGTTACTGCTAACGAAGGCAGCCTCAACGTCTCAGTGTTGTTAGGCGACGGCTCAGGCAACTTCGGCACCGCAACCAGCTTCAGCGTCGGCAGTAGTCCCAGATCAGTTACAGTGAGAGACTTCAACGGCGATGGTAAGCTCGACTTGGCTGTTGCTAACTTCAACAACAGCAACGTCTCAGTGCTGTTAGGTGATGGTACAGGCAACTTCGGCACCGCAACCAACTTCACCGTCGACACTAATCCCAGCTCAGTCACAGTGGGAGACTTCAACGGCGATGGTAAGCTCGACTTGGCTGTTGCTAACTTCAACAACAGCAACGTCTCAGTGCTGTTGAGTACCACCAAAATCAGCATTGCTGCCGGTACTAACCCCAAAGAAGGCATTGCAGATGGCACGTTTACCATTACCCTCGATTCTCCTGCCCCAAATGGTGGCTTAACCGTCAACTTTAACACCAACAGTAGCACCGCCACTACAACCACCGACTACACTCTAGAAGCCGGCACAAATATTACTGCTGTCTCAGGCAACACTTTCACCATTGCCGCCGGAGAAACTACTGCCACCTTAAGAGTTGTAGCTGTAGCTGATAATGTAACCGACCCCAACGAAACAGTTATTCTTAATCTAGAATCTGGCTCAAACTACATCCTGAGCGCAAATAACACCGCTACTTTAACAATTGTAGAACCTGTTGCCCCGGTCATTACTCTTACCAGTACAAATCTCATCACCTACACAGAAAATGATGCGGCTACAGCGATCGACTCTAGCCTCATCGTTAATGATGTTAATTCCAGCGACCTAAATAGTGCCACCATCAGCATTACCAGTGGTTTTGCACCAGATCAAGACATCCTTGAGTTCACAGATCAAAATGGTATCACTGGCAGTTATAGCGATGGTGTTTTGACTTTAACTGGTACTGCCACAGTTACCGAATATCAAACCGCACTACGAAGTATTAAATATCGCAACACCAGCGATAACCCTAGTACCACCACCCGCACCATTAGTTTTGTTGCCAATGATGGCGACCTAGATAGCAATACTGTTACCCGCAATATTAGTGTGAGTCCAGTCAATGATGCCCCTATTATCATTGCTACTAGCCGCACCCTCGACTACACAGAAAACGCCACTACAGCCATTGACTCTAACCTGACAGTGATTGATCCTGACTCCACAAACCTGACTGGTGCCACCGTCAGTATTACTAGTGGTTTTGTCAGCACAGAAGACATTTTGAGCTTTACTAATCAAAACGGCATTACTGGCAGATACAGCAACGGGGTTTTAACTTTAACTGGTACTGCTACTGTTGCCCAATATCAAGAGGCACTGCGAAGTATTACATATCGCAATAGCAGCGATAACCCCAGCACTGTCACCCGCACCATCAGCTTTGTCGTCAATAATAACTTGTCCAGTAATACTGCCACTCGTAATATTAATGTAAGTTCAGTCAATGATGCCCCTGTTGTTGTTACTACAAAAAATGCTGTTAAATATATCAACAACAGCAGCATAAATATTGACTCTAACATTACTGTTACCGACGTTGATTCCCCTAACTTAACTATTGCCGTAATTCGCATTAATGATGGTTTTAACAGCCTAGAAGACATTCTTGATTTCACTGAGCAAAACGGCATAAAGGGCGACTACGATAATGGTTTTTTAACCTTAAGTGGTACTGCCACAGTTGCTCAATATCAAGCAGCACTGCGAAGTATTAAATATCGCAACAGGAGCAATAACCCCAGCGTTGGCATCCGCACTATCAGTTTTCTTGTTTATGATGGCTCCGCCGAGAGTATTGCTGTTACTCGTAATGTGAATGTGGGGATAAATGAAGCAACAGGATTGACTAACCCCAAAGATGATGTCTTTTTCTTGTCAGGTGAAAATCAAAAAGTCAGACTAAAAGTCCAGTTGACTGGATGTAGTGCCAATGTCGTCAATGAACTGGGTTTATTTACTGTTGATGATGCTCAAGGTACGATTGACGGTATTGCTCCTGGTGCAAATGGTTATGCCGAAGCCGCATTAACAAGGTCAAGGGTAATTTTATCGGCACTAAATAATAACCCCAATGGCTTTGACTATAACAATCTCAGCAGCATACTGGAACTAGATGGTAGTCAGGATTTCCGCTTTTTATTAGTGACTGACGGTACACTTGATTCTGTACGCAACAATCCCGGCTTAATTAACAAGTTACTGTTTTCTAGTGTCACCACACAAAAAATTACTGACTTGGGTGAAAATACTTTCTCTATAGGTTGGAAAGACCCTTTTAATAACAATGCGACAGAGTTTAATCATTTAGTGGTGAGAGTTCAGCAAACAGATCAAGATTTACCTTTGGGTACAAATCTGCAAAATGATTTCCAAGGGGAACTTATTGATTTACGAGATGTACAAACTGCCGTTAAAGCCGAATTTTCTGTTTACAGAGAAGCAGCCTACGACAACTATGTCGGCTTTTATCAGGTAGTTGATGAAAATGGGGGAATTGATACCAATGGTGACGGTACGGTTGATTTACTTACAGGACAAGCAGGCTATATTGAAGCGGCGGTGCGTAATCGAGTAGCTGGGATTGATTTGGCTGTGAGTAATCAAGGTAGCGCCTCTTTTACTGGTACTTTCCAACCAGGGGGAATATTTATTCCCTTCATTATTGTGAATGGTCGTCCCGATGCACTGTTAGATAGTAATCCAAATAATAATCCGGCAATTTATTTCCCGTTTTTGGGTGCTAATGCTGACAAAGCTGATCACATTCGCTTATTAGGAAATAATACCTTTGGTTTTGAAGATTTATCTGGTGGTGGCGATCGCGACTTTAATGATTTAATTGTCAAAATAAATCTTTCAACCGTGGTGTAGATTTTCTATTCATTGTCAAGAAAGTGGAGGATTCATACCCGCCACTTTCTTATCCTGGTTACTTTAACCCTTGACACACACAACTTGCTTGAGTGTCGCCACAACTTCGACTAAATCAGATTGATTTTCCATTACTTGCTCAATTGGTTTATAAGCACCTGGAATTTCATCCAAAACATCATTATCTTTGCGACATTCTACACCTTTAGTCTGTTCAATTAAGTCATCAAGTGTGTAGACATTTTTGGCTTTATTTCTGGATAATAATCTGCCAGCACCATGACTACAAGAACAGAAACTATGAGCATTACCTTTGCCTTTGACAATGAAAGATTTCGCCCCCATTGAACCAGGAATAATCCCATAATCTTCTGTCTGGGCGCGGACTGCTCCTTTACGAGTGACATACACATCTTCGCCAAAATGTACTTCTTTTTCGGCGTAATTGTGATGACAATTTACCTGCAATAAAGGTTTAGTTACTTTTCCACCCGCCAAATGTTTTTCAATAATGTGCTTAAAACGCATCATCATCACATCGCGGTTGAAACGTGCATAGTCTTGCGCCCATTGCAAATCATTCCAGTAAGCTTGAAATTCTGGTGTATTTGCCACAAAATAAGCTAAATCTGGGTCAGGTAAATTATTCCCCGCCATCTTGGCTAATTCTTTGGCAGTATTAATGTGACATTGAGCTAACTTATTCCCGATGTTACGTGAACCAGAATGTAACATTAGCCAAACTTGGTTCTCTGTATCGAGGCACACTTCAATAAAATGATTCAATTTGTTACTGATTGCTGGCTTAATTTATTAAGTCTCCATAGCCTCATTTCTACACTACTGGGACTTACGCAATAACTCTCTAAAACTCTTATAACTTCGTGTCCTTTGCGTCCTTTGCAGTTCGTTTATTTATACTTCTGCGTAAGTCCTGACTATTTTGATTTTTATTAAGCACTTTCAATAAATGAAAGTAGCAATCGATCAAGTCATTTCTGCTTGATTCTATACCTTCTTGTTCGGTATAGTTCGGAGCACACCTTCATCCTAAATTATTAGCTATTTAGGATGCCCAAGTCCCTCTGCTCTCTACGGGGCGTTTTACCGCTTCCCTCGGTATTAGCAATCTCAGCTTTCACCGATTTGGACGAGTTTTGATTACTGTATTACTACAGTAAGGGGCAATCTTTCACCCCCACCAAGAGAACCCATTTGTTTCATCGATTTATTTTCCAAGTCCTGCACTCCAGGGTGCAAATCTTGGAAATCATGCCAACGTTGCCAGTTAGTAACTGATTTTTCAATCTCTTTATTTTCGTTGAAACCTGTGGGAATTGCTGCTTCAATATCAAGGCGAATTTTTTTGAGTTTGCCTTCTAATTTATCGCCACTAAATGGCATTTTGATAGCACACATCCCACAACCAAGATCCACGCCCACAGCAGCAGGAATGATGGCATTTTTAGTAGCAATTACAGAACCAACTAAAGCACCTTTTCCTAAATGCACATCTGGCATTAAGGCGACGTGTTTAAATACAAATGGTAGTGATGCCACATTTTGCGCCATCTTGGTTTCATCACTTGCTAAAGGATGATTTGCCCAAGATAGAACAGGTGTTTGTGTATTAATTTCTAAGTTTTCGTAAGGCATTTTGTTGATTTAGATATATTGGATGGTGATAATTCTGCTGTAAATCAAGTTTTGCATTGAGTTTCGATAAATTGCCTGCATAATAACACTTGTAATATAGTTGTAATACAAAAATTAGATGAATGTCAATTCTGGTGCTTGGTGAGCAAAGCAGATTTTGGCAAGATACATTAAAATTTGTCAAGAAAATGACTAAATAAATATTATGGCAACGGCTCAAGATACCATCTGGGAACGTTTTTTATCTCCGGTAGTGCGTTTTCTGATTGATGAGGAGAAGTTAAAAAGATACGCGCTGAGTATTGATTGGGAAAAAGAGGGCGATCGCATTCGTTCTGCCGATGTTACAATTCCTGCGTACTACAAGCAAAATTTTCACGGTATCAAAGGCGGATATCTCAATTCTAGTGCGGCGGTAAGTTATGACCCAATTACGGAATACGCCCTACCACCGAATGAAACTTGGGTGCGTCAAGCATTGATTGATGCGGTAAAAGTTCAACCAAGGCGCATACTTGATTTGGGTTGTGGTACGGGTTCCACAACTTTGATGTTAAAACAAGCTTTCCCCCAAGCCGAAGTGATTGGTTTGGACTTGTCGCCATATATGCTAGTGAGGGCAGAGGATAAAGCCAGAACTGCCAATTTAAATATTATCTGGCGACATGGCAACGCCGCGCAAACCCATTTCCCCGATGCTTCGTTTGATTTAGTTACCGCGTCTTTACTATTTCACGAAACCCCAAGTGCAGTTACCCAAGCAATTTTGCAAGAAAGCTTTCGGTTATTAGTAGCTGGTGGACAAGTTTTAATTTTAGATGGCAGTCAAAAAACCCTGCGTCAATTAGATTGGCTGAATAATATCTTTGAGGAACCCTATATTCATGAGTATGCTGCTGACAGTGTAGATGCGCGTCTGGGTGCGGCGGGGTTTCAAGGGGTACGGACTGACGATGTTTGGTGGATACATCAAGTCAGTAGCGGGATAAAACCAACTATGATTACAGGTTCAGCTATGCAAGCCACAGTCCGCCAGAGTAGTAAGGGATCAACAGACAGCACAATAGATAATAATGATTTGGAGGGTTTAGAATCTCCAGTATTTGGCATAACGGCATGAGTTTAAAGGCAGTTCTGTTTGATTTTAATGGTGTCATCATTAACGATGAACGCATTCACCTGCAATTAATCGATGAGATTCTCGTGAATGAGAATCTCCAACCCCAAAAACCCCAAGAACGTCAGACTTGTTTGGGCAGGAGCGATCGCGCTTGTTTTCAAGAACTGCTGGCAAATCGCGGTAGAGTAGTCACGGAAGAGTATCTCAACCAGCTACTTCACCGCAAAGCTGAAGCTTATGTGCTGGAACTGGAAAAATTAGAGAAACTGCCCATATATTCAGGTGTAGAAGATTTAATTTATCAGGTGCGATCGCAAAATCTTTATTTAGGTTTAGTGAGTGGCGCACTCCGCAAAGAAATAGAATTAGTACTCAACCGCGCCAAACTTGCAGAATACTTTACAGTTATTGTCGCAGGCGACGACATCACCACCAGTAAACCCAAACCAGATGGTTATTTGTTAGCAGTGCAACGCTTTAACCAACAATATCCCGAATTAAATTTGCAACCGCAAGAATGTATCGCCATTGAAGATACCCCCGCAGGTATCCAAGCAGCAAAACTAGCCAACATGAAAGTTGTGGGTGTAGCCAATACCTATCCTTTCCACATGCTTCAGCGTTGCTGTAACTGGACTGTAGATTATTTGACTGATTTAGAACTCGAACGAGTGCAGAACGTGTTTTCTGGCAAAGAACCTCAGCCAAGGGTAAGTGAATGTTAGAATACTCTGGTAGCGGGGAATTAGCTCAGTTGGTAGAGTGCTGCGATCGCACCGCAGAGGTCAGGGGTTCGAGTCTCCTATTCTCCATTAAGGCTTTGCCTTCTAAGATTACTAAGGCTGTCCTAACTGTCCTAATGCTGTCCTAATGGTATTTCATGCTTAGGACAATAACAAGTGGTGTCTAAGTCATCCCTTTGACTAGTATGAGTCATTATTAACCCTGACACTTTATAGGTATCTAACTGATATCTCCTATGAAATCTAAAAGGATACCCATAGCCCTAAATGATAAACTCTATTCCCAACTACAAGTCTTGGCTAACTCCCATAGCATCTCTATGGCAGCCCAGATCAGAATACTTATCAGTCAAGCAGTCTCAGATAACCCTAGAGACTACCCTGAGTAACTTAAATGCAACCCTGGAAAGGATTGATAGCGCGGTTGATGAGAATACCCAGGCGATCGCTAAGTTAACTAAGTATCTTGAGGATAAGGGATTATGAATAAAGCTAGTATTTGGAAAGCCTTAACCCCAGAACAAAGACAGAGACTAAAGGAAGTATTAGCTAAGAAAGGTCATGTTAATGGTATCACCGAGGCTAGAGTAGACTTTGTAGATAACCTAAGCCCAGAGCAAAGGGCAGATTTTATAAAACTTCAGCAGTTAGAGCAGTCCGCCAAGAGGGATAACCAATCGCCTAAGTTAAAAGTCAAATACCATAATGGCTCGGCTACTAGACCGCCTAAATAAACCCTTAAGACCCTTTAGGTTAACCCCTAGAGGGTTATTTGGTTTCTAAGGCGGGTAATAGGGCAGGCATAATACTGAAATCTACTCATAATAGGTTAACCTGGTGTGCCAGTTTATGCCTTAAATGTGCCAGTTATTGCTGACATCGGCTGATATTTAGGCTACAATGATGTCATAGATATCAAAGACATCAGAGGTTATCAATATGGCAGCCGACAAGAAAACCTTACCCTTGCGCCTTAGCTTAGATGAGTACCAAAAGCTAACTATGGATCACATAGCTTATATGGCTGAAACCGGGCAAAGGGTCACTCTAACCGCCTACATCAAAATCATGCTTGACCTGCTAGAGCCAGCTAGTAAAGATAAATAAACCTTATTAACTCTGATACAACCTATCAGAAACTTAAAAGACAGGGAAATATTTATAGATTAGCCTTTATTATCCTTAGTCTACCCAGAGATAAGCTGAGTTTATCCTAAATGGCTAGAACCCTGATTATTTGGTAGGGGTTTAGGTGACAATCAAGAAATGACAGTTTATTAGTAGTAAGGTCAATGAGGATTACAGGAATGACTAGAACACTAAAGGTTAACTTCCGGGCTACTGAACAGGAAATGGCAAAGATTAAGGAGCTTGCGGCGATCGCTGGTTACTCGCAGTCAGAATATATCCGACTGGCTGCTTTAGGGTTCCCAGTACAACCCCAAGAAACCAAATAGGGTTAACCAGTAACCAGCTAGTTAACCCTAAGCCCAATATTCAGATTAAACACATTAGGGCAGATGCCCAAAGGATTCAGATATGTTTCATGATAGCACAGATAACTATAGTCAGTCAAGCTTTGATATCAACTGGTATAACCCCACCATTAATGAGGATGAAAAGGAAGCTATTAAGAAGTTAACTGTAACTTCTCTAGGGTACTCTCAGTTAAGAAAGATAGCCTCTAATGTAGGCGAGGATATTATTAGACCAGATGTTATTCATGATTCTACTTCAGGGATGGATAAGTCTAGATGTAGCGACACTAAATCTAGCCAAAGTAATCTAAGTATAGTGCAGAAGCTTAGAAATGTTATTTACTTTGCCTACCACAATAACTCTAAGCTGGGTAGGGATGCTCTGATTTTTGATATGTGGGCATCCGGGGAGTTAGGCGCGGGTTATAGGATTAATAGCTTAACCAAGGATATTGAGCTAGGCGATAGAGTAATAGACCCTGAAGACCTCTATCATGATTCCTGGATTACATACAGAAGGGCTTTAGGGCTAGAGATGAATAATAAGGAACAGTTCATCTCTTTACTACTGAACTACTTAAGAGACCGCAAAATAAACCCCTGGAAGGAACAGATCGATAAAATAACCCCTTTAACCCCTGAAGAGTTTAACTCAAAACATGGTTTTGACCCTCATAGACTTTGTGAGTATATTACAGGGGATGATAGGGAGTTACAGCAGTTTTTATGGTTGGTGCAGTTCATAGGGGTTATGACTAGAACCTATGAGCCAGGATGCCCACATGATCACATGCTAGTTCTAATGTCCACTGAGAAAGGTCTAAGGAAAACCACATTACTCAGAACTCTGGCTAAAAACCCAGAGTCTAAAGAAACCACCCCTAAGTATTATGTGCAGTTAAGAACCCTGAAGTCTGATAAAAAGGAAGCTGAGAAGCTAAGAGGAAAGATTATAGTTAACCTGGATGAATGTGATAGCGCATTTAGAGGGACTAACTCTGATGATCTTAAGGAAGCTATTACCAGTACTTTTGATACATATCGCGCTTCCTATGGTCGGGTAGCTAAGGACTGGGAGAGAACCTGTGTACTATTTGGAACCACTAACACCATAGGGTTACTTCAGGATTATTTAGGTGATCGCCGAATATTCCCTGTACAAGTTAGGAAAGTTATTGATATTGATTGGGTAACTAGTAACTGGGCTGATTTCTGGGGGTTTTATAAGTGGGCTTATGGTCAGATGAAAGCAGGGAACACCCAACATTATCGCAACTACTTAAGTAAGACTGAAGAGAGTTTACTAGTAGCTTGCCAAGCTGATTACAAGGCTAGGGAGCCTTGGTTAGATGCGCTTGAGGGTGTAATGGATGTCTTGGAGCAAGCTTACCCATCTTTGGCGGTTAAAGCCTCTGATATCCTAGCAGTTATAGGTAATGAGATTGAGAGTAAGAAGAGGTATATAGCTGACCACATCAAGGATGTTCTTAAGGCTGAAAGGGGATATCAAGAAGGTAGACCTAGATTACTAGATGGTAAGCAACCTGGGAAACCTGTTATGTACCTTACTACCCCTGAAGATAATAAACCATACCCTGTATCTAGAGAAAAAATCCTAGATGCCTACCATAACTACTTAAAAGGTAGCTACCCAGAGGATAAACCAGCATATAGAAGACAAGCTGATTCTAAGGGGGCTAGGGAAGTTAATAAGGCTCCTGAAGTTCCTAATCTGTTACCAGATGCACCCAAGGTTAACCCGGATGTGAGCATTGAGGATGATGACATTAATAGCTACTTCTAAACTTATCTAGTTACCTTAGCCCCTACCAAGGGGCTTTTTATTTGAGTTCTTTTTGAGTTCCTTTTAACCCCTTGAGTTCCTTTTTGGAACTCTGAGTTCCACTTTGAGTTCCTTTTTAAAATGCCTGTAATCCTTATAGGATAACTAATACAGCTTTTTGAGTTACCTGAGTTCCATTATTTTTACAAACTTTCTGGGAGGTAAAAGGTAACTAATAAGGGGGCTACAGATACACCCTGGAGACTTATGTAGAAAAAAAGTGGAACTATGGAACTCAAATGGCTAGAACCTATACCCTGTAAGGATTACAAGGGAACTCAAAAAGGAACTCAAAGGAACTCAAAGGAACTCAAAGGAACTCAAAAGGAACTCAAAATAACCGAGGCATAATGGATGACCTATACTAGTCACAGACACAGCTAAGGTAATAGGGTATACTAAAGCATACTAGTATACTAAGACACATCTATTATGTTTACCATAGTTACTACCGATGGCTTAGAAGTCGAAATAGATATGCAAGATATCGACTATGTAGAGGTAGCCGATGATGACTTGACCGATGATGATTATACTGATGCTTCCCAGTATAATATAGTTATGGAGTCAGGGGAAGAATACTTGGTAAATGTACTAGATAACCTAGGGGTTTTAGAGTTACTCTGGGATATGTTTGTCACTATGTAACCCATTAAATAACCCCTCCAGAAACCTAAAGGGGTCTTGTTAACCTTAAGTATTTACTGTATATATCCCTAATCAGTCAGCAGGTTAACCTTATCAGCTTCTGAGATTTTGCCTGAGAGTTTATAACCAGTAACAGCTACTTCCTTAAGGGTTGGAATGAGTCTCCATAAGGCAACCTCTAGGCAGGTATCTAGGGACTCATCAGCAACCTTGGCTAACTCTTGAATGCGCTGGAGTAGTTCAGGGTCTAAAGAGGCTTTCAGGGTTTCATTAATAATCATTTATCTGTCCTTAAGTAATATTTAAAAGGGTTCCCAGGAACCCCTAGCACCTAACTAAATAAGCTCTGGATATATAAGGCATCATCAGTAGTCAACTCAGACAGTTCAGGCAACTCCTGGGTAGCCTGTTCAGTCTCAATGATCCGCTTCAGTAATGGTAATACTCTGGTCTTTACTTCCCCAATCTGGGCATAGGCTGGGAATGCTGTAGGGTCTTCAAAATGCAGGCTAAGTAACTCATAGAACCATACATCAGTACCAAAGGGGTCATTAGCTAGTTCCCCTAAAATGGTATTAAAAACAATCTCTAGGTACAACTTCTGAGGGTCTTGGTACTGCTTACCTTTGTACAGTAACCCACCATTACCAATAAATGCGGTAGAGCATTCAACCCCATACCAAGGATGACTGATCAGCTTAATAACAGTAGCTACAAAGAAACTCAGTTGATCATCTTGGTCTTGATAGACTTCCTTATACTTTCTGTAGACATCGAAGAAGATATCAGGGTTAAGTTTACCTAGTCTAATATGGCTATCTAGGTACTGTTCTAAGAACTTAACTAGCTTAAACTTCGAGTTCCATTCAAAAGCCTTAGCCTTAGCTTTCTCAGCTTCCTGTTTATCTTTCTCAGCCTTTAAAGCTGCTAACTGAGCTGCCTGTTCTTTAATCCTTTGTTCTAAGTTCATATTGTTTCCTTTATGAGTTTATCTAACTAGATTTTGTCAACCTACTTTGGCTGACAAAATACCTAGAGAACTACTAGAGGATTATTAAGATGGCTAAGGATAACAGGGTTACTATTCGCTTAACTGACAGCGATCGGGAATGGCTAGATGGTTTATCAGCTAAATCAGGGTTAACCATAACTGAAGTGATTAGGGAAGTTTTAAAGCTGGCTAGGATGTCCAACAGTCAGGCTAAGGCTTACCATGATTGCCTAGAATACCTCCAAGGGTTGGAGCCTGAGAACTTCTTAAGCGGGTTAGATGAACTGATTAGTCAGCTACAGGAGGTTAAGGCTAATGGCAAGTAGGAAATGCCCAATCTGTAAGTTAGACCCTGGGCAGTTAGAGGAGTTTAATAAGCGGGTAGGTATGGGTTTACCTGCCTCAGCCTTAGCGGATTACTTGGGAACCTTGGGTGTTTCGGCTACCCCTCAGATGGTTTATAACCACTTTAAGCACTCTAGGAAACCAGCAAAGCCAGTAAGCTCAGAGGTATATATACCTAAGAAGATAGCCAAGCGGGTATCTGAGGATGGTTTAAGTTCTGACCAGAGGCAACAGAGGTTATTAGAGATATCTTGCGACATGGCGGATAGTCTTTATGAGAAATACCAGGAAACAGGGAGCCTAAGAATCTCTAGAGAGCTTAGAGAATGGTCGGATGTAGCTAACAGGATTATTAGAGACAGACAGGAGAGAGAAGGACTACCAGAGCCTAATGTACAGGTACAAATAACCCTTGAGAGCTTAGAGGAATCGCTAGGGTTGCCAGAGGCGGATTAGCTAATCATCAGCTAACTATTTCGATGGCTATCGAAACCTTTAAAGAGATGGAAATAAGAATCATTATCATCTTTAAAGTAAGAAATAGGCTCGACTGAGCAAGCAGGTTAGGCAGTCGAGGCTCCTAGAATCCTTATGGTTACTAGGTTTATGGTTGGGTAGCTCTGGTCTTTCTTACTTATTTCTTACTTGACTAAATCCAGTAAGGACAGATGTGCTTACTCATGTCCTAATGCAAAGCCCTTGAGTAGTTAGCAGCTACCCAAGGGACTATCAAACTTAAAAATACTCTAATGACCATTATAACACATATTGCGCTTAATGGCGCAAGTAGAGACTCTAGTTATCATAGAGACTCCTTTGGCGATTGCCTAGCCTGTGGTAACTCATGGGAATATAGCCTAGCTGAATACCTAAAGACACAGGGATTAAACAAGGTAATCCACCTAGACCAGTATATGACCTACCGAGCGGTCTATTTTAACTACAAGGCTGACCCGGATAACTGGAGAAACCGCGATCAGTCTAAGTTAGCCCCAAACCTCTATTCACAGTTCCAAAGGGATATCCGAGTTATCCACAATGGCAAAGGGTATAACCTAGAGGTCAAAACCAAGGCTAATATATTCCAACAGCATAACATCTTAGTAGGCGGTATTGCAACCAGATGGGAGAGTTATAAGTTCCCTGTTCACTTCATAGTCGCCATCGATCGCAACACAGGGGAAGCTAGGGTCACTGAGGCGGATAGGTTAACTAGAGAGACAAGCTGGCTAAGAGTCCAGGCTCAAGAGTTATCCTATGCAGTCCCCAGGCACTTGTTTAAACCCTTAGATAGCTGGCTAGATTTCATCAAAGGTTAACCATAAAGCCCCTAGTAATCACTAAGGGCTTTATAGCTTATATAGGTACACTTGGTAGGTTAGGTCTATTAATCATGTGACCATAGTTTCTCATGACCATAGTATTATCACTATGCCCTAATAAGTAAGCTACACCAGTGATAGGAATACCTTGATCTATGGCATGACTAGCCATTGTGTGCCTAGTGGTGTAAGGTTTCCTGTAGGGTATACCTTGGGCTTTCAGTACCTTAGCCCATTGCCTACACCGGAAGTTATCAGCATCTATTATGCAGCCTTGAGGGGTAGTGAAAACTAGGGTATCAGGGTTAACCTTAGATGGTCTAAGGAATAATAAGAGCGCCTGTAACTCTAAGGACATTGGTAAATACCTGATATTACCTGTTTTGGTTTCCTTCCTAACCCTGCGGTAGCCATTACCTGTTAGGTCTTTAGGTAAGCTTTCCTTAATGATTATCTCTGACCTATCAAAATCTACATGACCCCAGAGTAAACCTATAGCCTCAGAAGTCCTAACCCCGGTAGCCATTAGGAACCGCACAAAGGGGCTGTAATGTGGCGCTAGTTCATCAAAGCCAGCCAGTATGGCTCTAATCTCTGTCTGGGTAAATGGCTTGATTTCCTTGGGGTTGTCTTTCTGAGGCTTAAGGCTTTCATAGGGGTTAACTTCCAGCCAGCCTTTAGTTACTGCCCATTTACCACAAGCCTTAATCATGCTTAGGCGGTTCCTATAAGTCTTAGGTGCAATATTAGCCTGAGTCAGCCAGTTAGTATCGGTTAATCCTGGGTTAGCCTTGGCTATCATGCGCCTAACCCATTTGTAATGATTGGCTTGGGTGGCTGGAGATAGTTCTAGGGACTCTACCCAAGCATCCCAGAGTTCTAGTAAGGTCTTAGGCTGTGCCTTAGTGGTTGCCTTGGGTTCCAATCTGTAGCGATTAAGGGAACTATCAAAGTGTCCGGCTAGGATATCATTCTGTATTTGGGTAGCGATCGCTTTGGCTGTTGCGATATCCCTTTTATCATCATAGTGGCTACCTGGGATTGGGTTAAAACTGTATCTTTTACCGCCAAAGGAAAACTTAAGTTGAATAGACCCATTATTATTAACTGGCTTAATCTCTCTCATCTGTCCTAGTGATGTCCTAAAGGCATCATCAAGACAGTTAGGGAACCTCAACAGGTGAAGGTTTGACCCTTTAGGCTTGCTGCGATCGCACCGCAGAGGTCAGGGGTTCGAGTCTCCTATTCTCCATTTGTCCATTAACTTGATGATACTAATTTGTGTCAACGCCACGTAATTTGTCACTGTACAACGGCGTTATCTTATATTTTTTTACCTTCAACTCTTAACGCATTATTCACTAAAACCGCACAGGTAAAGCATCAAATCCCTTAAAAACTAAGGTACTACGACGGGGAAGGGCGGGTCTTGTCGAATCAAACTGAAGATTTGGGAACCGTTTCAGCAAAGTAGAGAAGCAAATATTTAATTCCATCCGAGCCAAAACTGCACCTAGACAGAAATGGATACCAGGCCCAAACCCTAAATGTTCATTAGGCGATCGCTCAATATCAAAATTGTCTGCTAGAGTAAATTTTGCTGGGTCGTGATTAGCTGCTCCTAATCCCAAAGCAATCACACTACCTGCGGGGATTTTTTGACCACCAATTTCTATATCTTCTTTGGCAATGCGAAATACAAAGGACACCGAACTGTCATAGCGGATGATTTCTTCAATCGCTGATGACATGAGGGTGGGATTATCCTTGAGTTTCTGTAGCTGTTGGGGATGATTGAGCAAAGCTGATACCCCATTGGGGATTAAATCAGTAGTAGTTGAACGGCCAGCATTGAGAATGAGAATGCACAGAGAAGGTAATTCTGCAAAATCCAGGTTTTGCTCTGTGTAAGCCATTGTCAGCAAGCTAATCATATCTGTTCCTGGTTTTTGACGGCGTTCAGCTACGAGTTGGTTAATGAAAGCCGTGAATTGAGCAGCACTAGTATCAGCTTTCCGTGCCAATTCTTCTATATTGTTACCAGATGGAGCGCCCCAGAAAGAACTGGTATCCGTTGCCCACTGAATTAGATTAGGGCGATCGCTTTCTGGTACACCAAAAATCTTGGCGATAATTAAGCTAGGTAAGGGTACAGATAGGTCAGAGACAATATCCATATAACCCTGATGTTGCACTTGATCTAATAAGGTATCAGTCGTTTTTTGAATAATGCCCCGCCAGCTTTCTAAAGCACGGGTGGTAAAGCCTTGATTCGCTAGTTTTCGCATCCGCGAGTGATCAGGCGGATCTTTTTCGATCATCGAGTTACCCGTCAGTTGCAAAAAGTTTTGAATCAAACTGACATCTAGATTGCCCAATTGCTGAATAAACAAAGTCCGTCGGTTAGCACTAAGCCGCTCATCTCGCAAGGCAGTTTCTACATCTTGATACCGAGTTAAAATCCAGTAGCCCAAAGATGCTTCATAGTGAACTGGATCTTCTTCGCGGATACGTTTGTACAATGGATAGGGATTAGCAATTATTTCTGGTGCAAATAAGTCATAAGTTAGGGATTGATTGCGTTTTGCTAAACCACTTTGGTTATCTTCTGCATTCAATCCTAAACGCTCTGGGGGAATTAATGGGGTAATAGGTGGATGCATAATTAGTAGGAGATTACGATGTTTGCGGAGTAGGATTTATTTAGGCATTTTGAAGTTTTTCCACCCACAAAAGTCTTTGCAACTAAACTATGAATAGTTTGCTCCTGATTTAGAGTTGGCGATCCCCCCACTGTAAAAGATTAATAAATAATTTACCTCTGTCGAGCAAAAGATATACGTGCTATACAATTTCTACTTATGGAATGATGTACAGTGTATTTTTATTTGTCGCTGTGCCAAATTAATTAATATCGCATTACCTAGAGATCGGGAAGATGTAGCAGTCATATTTGGGATATGAAAAAAAGAAGCTGGAGAGACGAGGGAGACAGGGGAGAGAGATGTTTATAAATTATTTAACGCAATGTACAACTTATTTTTGAAACCCCTCTCCAAACCTCTCCCCGAAACGGAGAGAGGCTTTGAGTCTTGCTCCCTTTCCCTCGTAGGGGAGCCAGTGCGTTGCAGGGGTTCGTTGTAGCAACTGGTGTAAGGGATTGGGGGTTAGGTTTGAAAGAAAGTTGCACACGGCGTTATTTAGGATTGCTGTAGAAGTCGAAAATTTTCATATTGAAGCTATTCCCACCTAGAATGAAAATTCTCAGGTGTGATATGCGCTCAACATTTTAATCCCTGAGAGATATCCCCTGGTGGCGCTGATTTCTGCACAATAGGTCAGTAATCAAACTGGATTTTTCTAGCCGTCATCAGCATAATGCCATCCACAAATAAACGTCCTTTTCGTTGGTTGTTGCAACAGTTTCAACTCAAGCCAGGAAAACCCGCTATTTTCTCTGGTGTTCGGAGTCTGTTGATTTTGGGTGTTCCTATTGGGTTAGGAATTGTGACAGGGAATGCGGCTGCAAGTGCAGTTGCGACTATGGCGGCTTGGTTTGTGGGGATGGTAAATGTTGATGGTACTTACCGCCAGCAATTAAGGGCGATGATTGCTGCTACTGTTGCAGTGACGTTAGTATTTGTGATTGCTAGTCTGGTTAGCAGTCATCTTTGGTTGGCTATCCCGGCGACGTTTGTTGTGATATTTATCGCAGGTTTAGCGGGTTTGTATGGCAATGTCGCCGCATCTGTTAGCTTGGTGACTTCCATTATGTTTGTAATTGCCTTGGCTAAATTTGCGACATTTACCAATTTTCCGACTCTAATTTTACATTGTCTGCTATGTCTAGCTGGGGGAACATGGACAATTTTACTGTCTTTGGGCTTTTGGGCGGTACAACCTCATGATCTTGTCAGGCAAGCTGTGGCTAACTGTTATCTCTCGTTGAGTCAATTTGTGGACTTAGTAAAAGAGAGAGTCTTTGATTACCAAGATACTCAGGCGTGGACAGAACGATTTTTGCCAGCGCAGGATGCTGTAATTCAGAATTTAACTGCGGCGCGGAGTTTGTGGACAGCAAGATGGACTGTGCAGAAAGGCGCTAATCAGCAGGAAAATAATTTATTGGTGTTGATTGAAGATGTCAATCAAATTCTCAATGGGATTGTGGCATTAAATGAACTTTTAGCGATCGCATCTGCACATCAATTATTTTCTCACTTACAGACCGAGATTCAACAAGCGATCGCACAATTGGTAATTGCTCTAGAAATGTTATCAAAAGCGATCGCTAAAGGCAAAAACTCAGTTCATTTAGGCGATTTACATCGTACAGTTGAAGCACTACAACACCAATGGCAAGTTCTCCGTTCTCAGATTCTCACTACAACTAATCCCCAAACAGAGGACTATGGCGATTTAGTTCATCTGCGGCAAATTACCAGCAGTTTGATGAATCTTGCCCAGCAAATACAAACTGATGCCGAGATTGTGGCAGATTACAACCAAGGAAAACAGCGTCTGATTCCACAAGCAGATATTTCTACGCTGCCTGAGTCAAATTCTGGTGTAATTATTGATACGTTGCGAAATAACTTCACCTTTGATTCCTTAACCTTTCGCCATGCCTTACGTTTAGCACTAATTACCACATTTGCCGAATTTCTCGCCGCAATTTTGCAACTACCCAGAGGTTACTGGATTACTTTAACGGCTTTAGTGGCACTTAAACCCAACTTTGGCGGCACTTCTGAAACAACGGTGCAGAGAGTCCTGGGTACGATTTTAGGCGGAATGATGGGGATTGGGCTGATTTTATTAGTGCAGAACCAAAATGCGATCGCATTTTGTTTACTGCTGTTGGTATTTATGGCTATGTCGGTGCGACCTTTAAGCTACAGCCTATTTACCATCTTGCTGACTCCTGCCATTATCTTATTACTTAATTTAATTAGTGCAGGTGGCTGGCAAGTAGGAGTTGAGCGAATTATAGATAGCATATTTGGCGGTGTTTTAGCCTTAGCTGGCAGCTATTTACTATTTCCCAGTTGGGAACGGCAAAAACTTCCTACACAATTAGAAAAGACGATTCGCGCTAATCTAGCCTACTTTCAGCAAGTTATTGCTAACTATCTTGATTCAGAACAAAATGTATTGACTTCTATTAATAACTTACGCCATCAAGCAGCATTAGAAAATGCCAACGCCACCGCCGCAGCCCAAAGATTATTTAGTGAACCTCGTCACGTCCAAGGTGAAATTGAACCTGTCATGACTTTGATTTTATACATTCGTGGCTTTTTCAGTTCAGTGACAACCTTAGCCGAACATCTGCGCGAATTTAGCGGGCAGTATCAATTTACAGAACTCCCACAAATTACAGATACTATTGTGCAGATTTTAGAAAACCTAGCAGATAGTCTCCAACAAAAAAAGCAACCCCAGCCATTACCGCCATTAGATAATTATCTCGAAGTTATTCACAATCAAATTGAGCAGTTACATACTGCTCGTTTATCAGAAATTCCTAGACATTCTCACACTTTAACTCCTACATTACAAGCAGTGCGAGAACAAACTACTTTATCTACAGAACTAGAACGCATTATTAATGAAATTAAAGTAATTCACTGTGTAATTGCTCGTTGGCAAAGTTGAATATAGTTCACAATTTATTGCTGATATAGCAGTCCTATTTAATATCTGAATATGAGAGACAAGGTAGACAAGGAGGACAAGGGAGATAAGGGCTATGTGTACACACCAATATTTGTGTAGTGCATCTTTAGTATTCCATAAAAAGTAGAGACGTTGCGTGCAACGTCTCGATAAATTTGGCTGAAACGAATTATTAGCTAATTATTGCAGTGCTGCTAAAGTTCTACTACCAATAATGCCATCTGCTCTTAATTTCTTAGATTTTTGAAATTTAATTACTGCTGCGCGTGTATTTTTGTCAAATACACCGTTAACATCGGCTGTATAGAAACCCTGTTGTTTTAACAAATTCTGCACATTTTTCACAGCCTCTCCTCTGCTACCAATGATCAGGATATTACTACGCTGGGCTACATTAGTTGGTTTATGTTTAGCATTAGCTTTTTGGACTGGAGTAGCTTTTTTCGCAGTGTTATTTGGTTGGGTATGAGGCTGTGTTACATGAGTTGTGGTGGTGGGATTTGTGGTTTTCTCTTTAGTGACAGAATATGCAGGTAAAGTAGTAGCTAAAGCTATAGCTGGGACTAACGCAATTACTTTCCAATTCATAGTTTTTTCCTACTTAATGATGAAGCATTTAGCAATTTTGATTTGCAGAGTAAATTAAATCAGTTGCAAGACCTAATTAAACTCTTATTAGTAACTGGAATATCTTTCCAGAGCTTTAGCATCACATATCTGATTGACAAAATTATTGCAAAATTATGACAAAACCATGAACTGTATATTAATGATTGTGTCGCACAAATTCAGGCTGGAGATGGTTAAAAGTTTATTTGAAATTTTCTCACAATTAGTAATATTCTATGAAGCTGCATTCTCAGATCAGAGGTGAGAAAAGCTGAAAACCCTCTCTGCCTACCTTACCCCCTGCTACCTGCGGCCTCATTGTGCCTTATTATATGTTTATAATCGTAGATAAGCTAATTGTATACAACGTCTCTACAAAACTGATCACTAGCTTCTAGTACAGGTCGATGGAAATAAACAGACCACACTTCGACCATGCTCAGTAATCATCTGGAATTGCTAAAAAGCTTGTGGTATCACTATTCTTGTCTTTCTTAGGACTTACGCAGACTCTACGATTTCTTGGCGTTCTACCCTGCGGGAAGCCGCTTGCGCGTCTAATGCGACTTGGCGGTACCCTGCGGGAAGCCGCTTCGCGTCTACGATAAATTAAGCTTTTTGAGAATTTTTGCGTAAGTCCTGTTTCTTTTGCCTTTTTCCTTTTGCCTTATTGTACTAGCCTCTAGTCCCTCCTTCATACTTGACTATGAAATTTGTCTCATAGAGGCTGCCTTCTGCTATAGTTACAATTTTTATCGGTTAATATGGCGATCGCATATTCAAAAATCCCAAAACTGCCCGATTATGTTGTGTGGGTGTATCTTAACTCTTAATTATGCTGAGTAGTGTTGACCGATTATTATTTGTGCGCCGAGTCCCGATTTTTAAAGAATTGCGGGATGATTTTATTGTGCGGCTAACTTCAGTAATGCACGAATTGTCATTTCCGGCAAATTATACAATTTTTAGACAGGGTGAAGAAGGGCGATCGCTCTATATAGTGGTATCAGGTAGAGTTAAAGTCCACATTGGTAATAAATTTCTCGCAGAAGTAGAGCAGGGAAAATACTTTGGTGAGATGGCAGTATTTGATACACAGCCTCGTTCTGCCACTGCTACCACCATCGAACCTTGTGAATGCTTAGAACTCACACAAGAACAACTTTATGACGCAATCGAAGAAACTCCCGAAATTGCCGTCAACATCATTCGTGAGTTATCACGGCTCATCCGCAGATTGAATGAGAGTGTTGAAGTAACTCATTCATAGTCTTATAAAATTGGGATTAATACACTTGAATTATTATTCATGCTACGTAAATTTACTAGTCGGGATGAATTGATAACGTATCTGCACGAACAATTTCCCCAAGCCGCAGAACGTGACAACCATATTAGTAATACTATTGGCGGACGCAAAGCAGCCCAAAAAGCATTACAAAAAGTAGACCCAGCCACTTACAGTAAAACCCGTAACTTTTTTACAGGCGCAGTCACAAAACTTTCACCATATATTCGCTATGGGGTTTTAAGTCTAGCCGAAATCCGCGAATATGTACTGGATAACGTCAAACAGCCAGAAGATGCCACTAAACTAATTAACGAATTAGGCTGGCGTGATTATTGGCAGCGATTGTATGTCAAGCTAGGTGATGGCATCTGGCAAGACCAAGAAGAATATAAAACAGGTTACACAGTCTCAGAATACGCCCCAGAACTACCCCAAGATATTCAAGCAGGTAGCACAGGGCGAGTTTGTATCGACAGTTTCAGTCAAGAATTGCGAGAAACTGGCTACTTACACAACCACGGGCGGATGTGGTTAGCTGCTTACATCATTCATTGGCGGCGTATCCGTTGGCAAGCCGGGGCTAAATGGTTTTTACAACATCTTTTAGATGGTGATCCTGCCAGTAATAATATGTCTTGGCAATGGGTAGCCAGCACATTTAGCCATAAACCATATTTTTTCAACCGCGAGAATTTAGAACGCTATACCAAAGGTGTCTATTGTCAGAAATGCCCACTATACGGACATTGTGATTTTGAAGGTAGCTACGAAGAATTAGAACAGCGTTTGTTTCCCAAAGGGGAATTTACTAAAAAGCCAAATAGTCAAAGTTGGCAGCGTGGCAAGAAAGGGAAAAAATGACTCAACCAATTATCTGGATACACGGCGACTGTCTCAGTCCATCCAACCCCACACTTCAAGAATACCCCGATGCCCCGGCGATTTGGGTGTGGGACGATGCTTTAATTGAAGAATGGCAATTAAGCCTGAAACGCATCGCCTTTATTTATGAATGCTTGCTAGAATTGCCCGTAGAAATTCGCCGCGGCAATGTTGCCCAAGAAATTTTAGCCTTTGCCAAAGAACACAATGCTAATTTGGTGGTGACAGCCGAAAGTCCTAGTCCGAGATTTGATGATATCTGCGATGACATAGAACGTTCTGTGAAATTGGAAGTATTAGCCGTGGAACCATTTTTTGAATATGACGGCTATATCGATTTAAAGCGTTTTTCCCGCTATTGGAAGGTCGCGGAAAAGTATGTTTTTGAATGATGAAAGTCTTTTCACCCTACTCCCCACTCCCTACTCCCAACCGCTAAGGAGATAACCGCTCAATTTTCCAATTGCCATCATCTAAAAGAGTATAAAGCAAGCGATCGTGTAGTCGGCTAGGACGACCTTGCCAAAACTCAATTTCAGAAGGAATGACTCTTAAACCTCCCCAATGAGGCGGACGGGGAACTTCTTGATTTTCATATTTACTCTGAAACAGTTCCATTCGCTTTTCTAGCAGTTCTCGGCTTTCGATAACTTCGCTTTGATGAGAAACCCAAGCACCTAAACGACTATTAGGCGGACGACTTTCAAAATACTTGTCTGACTCTGCTTCGGACACTTTTTCTACATGACCACAAATTCGTACTTGGCGTTCTAATTCTGCCCACCAAAAAACCAAAGCTGCTTGAGGATTTTCTGCGAGTTCTTGTCCTTTGTGACTGTCGTAATTAGTAAAAAAAACAAAACCTCGTTCATCAAAATCTTTGAGTAACACCATTCTCGCCGCAGGTTTAGCATCGGGTGTGGCAGTAGCTAAAGTCATCGCATTAGGTTCTGGTAATTGCGCTGCTAGTGCCTGCTCAAACCATTTTTTAAATTGTATAAATGGATTAGGGTCAACTTCAGTTTCAGTTAAGTCTTGTAATGTGTAGTCTTTGCGGAGATCAGCTATGGTGGTGTTCATCGTTATGTATTTCCTCTATAACAGATACACTTATACAGGGCTTAGTTAAAAATATCTATAAATCATGGCTGGTATCAATGCCAGTTGCCCAAATTTATTCCAGAACCTTCTCAAGCATCAAATCCAATGCGCCGTTCAGCCTCTCTGCAAACTCTGTTATTCTACGGTTTGAGCGGCCCGATTATCGCTCTCAATGTTGGGCTGCTATCAATACTTTTCAACTATTTTAAGCATCCCATCACGATTGTGAGTGTTGCAGCGATTCTAGCTTTTTTACTGAATTACCCAGTGAAGTTTTTTGAACGCGCCCGCATCACACGTACACAGGCAGTCATTATAGTTTTGTTGCTGACATTGACTTTGTTGGTGATTTTGGGTGTTACTCTAGTCCCAATAGTAATTGACCAAACAATTCAACTGTTAAATAAAATTCCTGATTGGTTAACTGCTAGTCAAACCAACCTAGAACAACTAGAAGCATTTGCCCAAAAGCGCCGTTTGCCTTTAGATTTGCGAGTACTGAGTAATCAAATCAATGCCAGTATACAAAACATAGTCCAGCAGTTGGCATCTGGGGCTGTGGGTGTGGCTGGGACTTTGCTATCAGGCTTATTAAATATTGTACTGGTGGTTGTACTGGCATTTTATATGCTTTTGTATGGCGATCGCGTCTGGTACGGTTTAATCAATCTTTTGCCATCTGACATTGGCGTACCTTTGACGGTATCTCTACAACTAAATTTTCAAAGATTTTTCTTGAGTCAATTGTTACTTGGCTTATTCATGATAGTGACTCTCACCCCCATTTTTATTGTGATGAAAGCGCCTTTTGCCTTATTATTTGCCATAGTTATCGGCATATCAGAATTGATTCCCTTTATTGGCGCAACTTTGGGAATTAGTTTAGTCACAATTTTAGTGATGCTGCAAAACGGCTGGTTAGGAGTGCAAGTTGCGATCGCCGCAATTATTATGCAACAAATTAAAGATAATCTCTTAGCACCCAAATTGCTTGGTGACTTTATTGGCCTCAACCCCATTTGGATTTTTGTTTCTATTTTGATTGGATTTGAAATTGCTGGATTGTTAGGTACACTGGTGGCTGTTCCCATCGCTGGCACCATTAAAGGCACCTTTGATGCCATCAAAACTAACAAAGGAGGTAATTTCGTCTCAACTTTCACCATCCCCCACGACCCACCAGAAGACCGGATAAATTAGGGAGTGGGGAGTGGGGAGTAGGGAGTAGGGGCAGAGGAAGAATTTTTTACTCAGCACTCAGCACTCAAAACTCAGCACTATTAAGTTATCTTGCTGAAACACCAGTATAAAAACCTAATGATATATTAGTTTGTCCATAAATAATTAAATTAACTAGAGTATCTTGCTGGGATTTGTTTCACCGACCTCAAATCACAACTTTCATAATTCGGAAATCAGAATGGATGCTTCCGAGCTATTAGAGACAATAACACTCCTCATTGACCAAGCCGAACGAGGGGAAATAGACCCTTGGGATGTCAAGGTCATAGAGGTAATTGACCGTTATTTAGAATTTATGGCACCGGAGGCGACAACAAAAGGCTACGAAGCCGATTTATCTCAATCTGGCCAAGCTTTTTTGTCTGCATCAATGCTGGTGTTATTCAAAGCAAATACCTTGATGCAATGGTCAACAGCTGGAGATGTCCCAGAAATTTTAGAAGATGACGGCATAACTGATTTGGAAAATGGCTTCTCTCATCAGCGTCGTTTGCCATTAGAGTTACAGCTACGCCGCCGCCCTTCGGCCATGCCACCGCCTAAGCGACGTGTCACCCTGCAAGAATTAATTGAACAATTGCAGCTGATGGCAAATCAGCTAAAACTCGTCCAAAAAGTTGATAAGCCAGCGCGGGTGAAGCGCCAGCCTAGTGTCCGTACGATGCGGCAGGCGCTAGAATTAGCTCACCAAGAAAATCTCACAGAAGTTGCTAAAGAACTGGAGGAGTTACTGCGTAATGCTGCTCAAGAATTATTTCAAGAACAAAGTTATGTCACCCTGGAACAGCTTGTACAATTATGGTCTCAAAACCAGCAACCACAGCAAAATAATTCTCACCATGAGTCAGAACACAGCCACCTAGTTGGTGTGTTTTGGGCTTTACTGTTGTTATCTGCTCAATCTAAAGTCGAGCTATTTCAAGCGGAATTTTACCAAGAAATCCAAATTAGGCTGATTACAGATGCCCCTAACATACCAAAATCCGTAGAACAACCAATAAACTAAATTACTAGTTCAGATTAAAAATAATTATGTAAGTTACACAGAGATACTGGAGCTATTTTTTTAAGTTTTAGCAAATTTAGAATATTAGCGATGCCTGCGATGGGCTATGTCTACGCCTCTAGTCTATCTCTCTATGGTTGCAATAACCAGTAAATTACTGTTATCCCTGTTTCTAGGAGTTACTTAGAACAGAGATAAAAACTGATGATTAAGTATCACTCGTTGAAAGTAAACTGGCTTGTGGTTGAGGAACAAATTTTATGAAAGCGATGATTCTCGCGGCGGGTAAGGGTACTCGCGTTCGTCCTATTACCTACACGACTCCCAAACCAATGATTCCTATCTTGCAAAAGCCAGTGATGGAATTTCTGGTAGAACTTTTGCGCCAACATGGATTTGATCAAATTATGGTCAATGTTAGTCATTTGGCTGAGGAAATTGAAAACTATTTTCGTGACGGTCAACGGTTTGGTGTTCAGATTGCTTACTCTTTTGAAGGAAAAATTGACGACGAAGGTAAACTAATTGGGGAAGCAATTGGTTCTGCTGGAGGGATGCGCCGTATCCAAGATTTCTCACCATTTTTTGATGATACTTTTGTAGTGTTGTGCGGTGATGCTTTGATTGACCTAGATTTAACAGCTGCTGTCAAGTGGCATAAATCCAAAGGGTCAATTGCTACGATCATTTCCAAGTCTGTTCCCCTAGAAGAAGTTTCTAGTTATGGTGTAGTAGTTACCGATGAAGATGGGCGCGTCAAAGCTTTCCAAGAAAAGCCTTCAGTAGAAGAAGCCCTCAGCACTAACATCAATACAGGGATTTACATTTTTGAGCCAGAGGTATTTCAGTACATACCCTCTGGAGTTGAATATGACATCGGTAGCCAGTTATTCCCAAAACTAGTAGAAATTGGTGCGCCTTTTTACACCATTCCAATGGATTTTGAATGGGTAGATATTGGTAAAGTACCAGACTATTGGCGGGCAATTCGTGGGGTACTACTGGGTGAAATCAAAAACGTCCAAATTCCCGGTCATGAGGTCGCCCCTGGCATCTACACTGGCTTAAATGTGGCGATCAATTGGGACAAGGTAGATATCACTGGCCCAGTTTACATTGGTGGGATGACCAGAATTGAAGATGGGGCGAAAATCGTTGGCCCAGCCATGATAGGCCCGAATTGCTGGATATGCAGTGGCGCAACTGTAGATAATAGCGTCATCTTTGAATGGTCACGTTTGGGGCCTGGTGTCCGCTTAGTTGACAAGTTGGTGTTTGGTCGTTATTGCGTGGATAAAACAGGCGCATCTATTGATGTGCAAGCTGCTGCTTTAGACTGGCTGATTACTGATGCGCGTCAAGCACCACCAGTCCACACGCCTCTAGAACGACAAGCAATTGAAGAATTGCTGGGGACAAGCACAAGTTAATGAAAGCAAAAGGTAAAAGGTAAAAGGCAAAAGTAAAAAATCGAATCTTTTGCCTTTTTACTTTTTACTTTTTACTTCCTAGCTGTTCAGATAGGTGTATCTTCTGAGACTTTGCTCGTAGGTTTGCAGTAATCTTTGGGATTCTGCCAGGGTAATGCGTTTTTCTTCTAGTGCTTTCTCGCAGCGTTGGCGGATATTTTCCACCATATCTTCGGATTCGTACTGTACGTAACTGACTACCTCGCTCATGGTATCGCCTTTGACGACGTGTTGAATTTGATAGCCTTTGGGTGTGAGTTGAATATGAACGGCGTTGGTATCACCAAACAAGTTGTGCAGGTTGCCCATGATTTCTTGGTACGCGCCATTGAGGAACATTCCCAAGTAATAGGCTTCGCCTGGTTGGAAGGTGTGCAGTTCTAAAACAGATTTGACATCACGTAGATCAATAAAGCGGTCTATTTTACCGTCACTGTCGCAGGTGAGGTCTGCCAAAATTCCCCGCCTTGTTGGTTCTTCATCAAGGCGGTGGATAGGCATAATGGGAAATAACTGGTCGATCGCCCAACAATCTGGTGCTGATTGAAACACCGACAAGTTGGAGTAGTAGATGGAAGCCATGATTTTTTCCAGGTCTTCCAGTTCGTCGGGTACGTAATCTTGCTGTCTAGTAATGTCGAGAATTTTTTGACAACAAGCCCAATACAGACGTTCGGCTTTGGCTCTTTCCCGTAGACGCAAAATGCCTAAGTTGAAGCGGCTGATTGCTTCTTCTTTAAATTGGGTTGCGTCGTGGAAAAATTCTTGGTAGTTTTCTTTGTTAATTGATTGGTAGGTTTCCCACAAGTAATTGATAATTGGTGATTCTCCCTCTTGTGGGGGTTCGGGGGGTTGGAGGGGGACATCACTGGTACTGAGAATGTCAAAAATCAGTACCGATTGGTGAGATGCGATCGCCCGTCCACTTTCACTAATCAGTGTTGGTACGGGGATTTGTCTTTCTGCACAGGTATCTTTTAATTCTGCCACAATATCGTTGGCATAGTTCTGCATGTTGTAATTTTTTGAGGCGTAGAAGTTGGTTTGGGAACCGTCATAATCTACACCCAAGCCACCACCAACATCGAGATATTTCATGTCTGCTCCCAACATCGCCAACTCTACATAAATGCGGCTGGCTTCTTGGATAGCATCTTTAATCACATTGATGGCAGAAATCTGCGAACCGATGTGGAAGTGTAACAACTGCAAAGACTCGATTAACTCGGCTTCGCGCAATTTGTCCACAGCTTCGATAATTTCGGGCATTGTCAAGCCAAATTTGGCGCGATCGCCACTGGAAGTTCCCCAGCGTCCCATTCCTTGGGTGCTGAGTTTGGCACGTACTCCCAAAATTGGTTTAATCCCTAACTGGCGATTAGCCGCAATTACCAAATCAACTTCTTCAATCTGCTCTAAAACGATAATTGGGGTTTGCCCTAGTCTTTGGGCTAACATTGCCGTTTCGATGTATTCCCGGTCTTTATAGCCGTTGCAAACGAGCAATGCGCCTGGGGTATCCAATAAAGCCAGAGCAATCATTAATTCTGGCTTGGAACCGGCTTCTAAACCAAATTGATGGGGTTTACCAAATTTGACTAAATCTTCAATCAAATGCCGTTGTTGGTTGCATTTGACAGGAAACACCCCACGATAAACACCTGGATAGTTATAACGAGCGATCGCTTTGGCAAAACACGCATTTAGTCGCTCAATGCGGTCTTCCAAAATGTCGGAAAAGCGAATCAGCATAGGTAGCCCTAAATTACGTTGTTTTAAGGCATTGACTAATTCAAACAAGTCTAGAGAACCCCCGCGATCGCCTTTGGGGGAAACAGTCACATGACCAGCAGCGTTAATTGAAAAATAAGGTTGTCCCCATCCTTCAATCCGGTATAGTGCTTCGCTATCCTCAATTTTCCAGGCACGAGGTAAATCGCCTGCGGCAGTGCTTGGTGGTAATAACTTTTTTTGCTTGTGATTTTTCACTTCAGATTTATGACCATTTGACGGTAGTTGTACCACCTCATCAGATGTAGCAGTTGACTCAACACCCATTTCTGACCTCTGTGTTTCACCCACGAATAAACAATTTAACTCATTCATCTGGTAATGGATATGCACCCAGTGATGATTTCTGAGATAAACTCTGATTGGTTAATTGTCATTAGTCATTGGTCATTGGTCAATTGTCCTGATTAACAAAGGACAATTGACAAAGCGCAAAGTCTGAGCGGAGGCTTCCTCCGCTCAGAACTTTGTAAGAGAGGACAAAGGACACTTGACTAAATAAAAACTTTATTAAGTTTTGGGAGACAGCTTTGGAACGCACATTTTTAGCAATTAAGCCTGATGGTGTACAACGTAAACTAGTTGGCGAAATTATCCGTCGGTTTGAAACTAAGGGTTTTACCCTGGTGGGGTTGAAGTTTCTCCAAGTAAGTAAAGAATTGGCGGAACAACATTATGGTGTTCACCGGGAACGCCCATTTTTTGGTAGTTTAGTCGAATTTATCACTTCTGGCCCAGTTGTAGCGATGGTCTGGGAAGGTGATGGTGTCATTGCGGCTGCAAGAAAAATTATCGGTGCAACCAATCCCTTAACAGCAGAGCCAGGCACAATTCGCGGCGACTTTGGGATTAATATTGGACGCAACTTAATTCATGGTTCCGATGCTCCCGAAACTGCACAACAGGAAGTTGCTTTGTGGTTTAAAGATGAAGAGTTAGTTAATTGGCAACCACATATTTTCCCTTGGTTGCACGAATAGAATAAGTTAAAAGTCAAAAGTAAAAAGGTAAAAAATTTCTTTTTACTTTTGCCTTTTTACTTTTTACTTTACTTCTGTTTTCTCCGGTTCGGCTTGGGGTAATGGAGCGGGATTCCGTTTAGAAAAGCCCCAAGCTAAAATCAGGGCGATCGCAGTGATCATTAACCATTCTGGTGGTACTAAATCATCGTTGATCACTTTTAAGAGCAAACGCAAACCCACGAACGCCACAGTTACATAACCTGCGTCTTCGAGGTTGGCATATTCATCTAACCAACGAATAAACAAGCCAGCCATAAATCGCAGTGTAATAATCCCGATGGTGGCACCTGTTAAGACTAACCATCTTTCTTGGGAAACTGCGATCGCGGTGGTGACGCTATCTAAGGAAAATGCCAAGTCTGTAAAAGCAATTACCGGAATGGCTTGTAAAACAGTTTTAAACCTCGGCCCATGATGGTGAGAGTCTTCTGTTTCTTCAGAGGTAAAGTGTTGGAATACGAGCCACAGCAGGTAAGCAGCACCTAAAAGTTCAAATTGCCAGAAATTTTGTACCCAAGTAGCGGTCAAAATTAGGGTAATTCGTAGCACGTAGGCAATAACTAAACCAAAGTTTAGCGCCTTACGTTCTAATTCTTTGTCTTCTAATCCTTGGGCGATCGCAGCGAGGGCGATCGCATTATCAGCCGATAGCACCGCCTCTAAAAACACCAGAATTAGCAGGACTATAGGGGCTTCTACGCTGAAATGAAAGTGGAGATAATCAAATATGCTGTCTAGCATTCCGGGGTTCTCAAGCTAAAAATAAAAACTAACAGAATGTTTTTTTCTATAAAAAGCGCAATCAATCGCTACTCTTATCCAGCTTAACTTGTAAAAGCTGCATAATCGTGGCGATCGCATCTAAGTATTTTACATTTTTATTTCAATGTAGTATTAAGAATACAGAAATTCAGCAGCGATCGCTAGAAGCTGGATGGAAGATATGGCAATTCTATTTGAGATATCAACCAAGAGATAAGAGAGACAAGGGAGATAGATAACAGGTTGGCGTAAATAAATAAACCACAGTTCGGCTACGTGGTAATCGAGCGAAGTCGAGATTCAACTACCGCGTAGCCGAAACTCAGTGACCATAAAGAATTGCTAAAAGCCTTGTGTTATCAAGGTTCTTTCTTTTGCCTTTTGCCTTTTTACTTTTTCCTTGTTGTACTGGTCTGACAAGCTGCATAAACTCATCAACCCAAACCTATTGATTGAGTGAAGGGACGAAACCCACACACTAAACACTCACATTCAAAGGAAAACAGTTATGAAAACACATCTTTTACTCAGCCTTGCTTGTTCTATCTCTTTATTAGGTACAGTTACCTTACCTACTTATGCTCAACCAGTTCCCACTGTGCAACCACAAGCAATCAGTTCTGAAATTACCATTCCTCAAGATACCGCAATTATTGTGGCTTTTCCTGCACCTGTTACCATCGATGTTGGGCAGAAAAAAGATTATCCTCTGACTCTTCCTTTGGCTAGTGCCATTAAAGATGCTCAAGGCAATATCATCGCGCCTGAAAATACCCCAGTCAGTATAGTTTTAAAACCCAAAGAAGGCGGGGCAAAGATTATAGCACAGTCTTTAGTGATTAACGGCAAAATTGTTACCATCAAAGCCTCTAGTCAAGTGATTCCTGGTACTACCATTACCCATGTGCGAGCTAATGATAAGGCGATCGAAAATGGTTCGGTTTGGGGGAGAATTGGCGGCAGTACTTTAGGCTTTATCAGCCAAGGAGATCCTGAGCAATTTGATCGAGGAGCTATGTTAGGCAGTGCTGTAGGATTGTTGACAGGTTTACGTTCCGCAGAAAACACCCGGATTGTACAAATTCCCCAAAGCAGTGTTTATGTCCTATCCCTTGAAGCTCCTATTAGTTTAACTCCTCGTTAGTCACAGAAACAATCAGATAAAATCACTCCCAAAATTTTACGCTGGCTGTAAGATGGCTAAATGAAAATTATGTCGATTTTCTACTATCAAGTATTTTTCTTGTAACGGTTGCCACTGCTGCCATAATTGGTGACGATGTTCGGCTAATAAGTTAGCTAAAGTAGGCAGATGACTATTAAATTCTGACTTAAAAACATCTGTCAGCCACTGTCCCATCACCACACTATCTTGAATGCTCCCTAAAATATCTTGTATGCTTTTTATTTCCGCAATGTACCCTGTGTAAGCGTCTGTATATAATTCAGCAAATAATTCCATTTGATAACGCAAACGTTTTGCTTGTTTGCGTAAATCATGAATCGTCTCACCTTTACTGGTTAAATGTTGTTCTATTTTTTCAGCTTGCCAATCACTGCGAATCTTCACTTCAGACTCGGTAACTTGAGTTCCCACTAACCACCCTGGATGGAGAAAGAAAACACTGACTTCTGGTAAGAGTAAATCTGGTAATACTTGCTGAATTGGCAGAGTAGCTAAAGATTGATAGTGGGGTTTTTCTAACCATTCTTCTAATGTTTGTTTAAAAGATTTATATGGCTCATCTTTGAGTGTATTCAACACATCAGCTAATGCAACTTCTCGTTGTTTTGCTAAAGCCTGAAAAGCTTTATGTAGAGATTTTTGTTCCTTATGTGGTAGTTTTGGTTGGTAAAGCTGTTCTAAACTTTCTTTGAGTACGTCTAAGTCTCTGAGGCTACCTAGCCGACGAGCAATTTTACCAATATTTTTATCACTTGCTGGCTTTGGCAAATCTAGTACAATATCAAACCGATTCACTGCGGTACGGAGACGGCGCATCCCTACACGCATTTGATGTAATGCTTCAGGATCTTCATCTTTTTTAACAGTTTTTTCGTACTTTAAAGTTTTATTAAAATGCTTTTGAATTGCTTGGTAAGCGTATTCGCCTAGTGTTTTAACTGTGGGTTTGGTGGCTAGTTTCATAATTAATAGCAACTAGTTACTGATTAGGGTTATTGCATACTAGCATCAGTTTAAAAAAACCATCTATCTCCAGATAGTTTTTTTAAACTTGATAACTATAATGATGAGTATTAATATTAGCATTATTTTGAGATGAATCTAAAAATAAAGTGAGTTTATAGAGATTTTTGTCTAATACTGATTAAAATGGCTGTCATTATCTTGGATAGTTACTGTAATCACAAAAAATATTCATCATAAAAATGCCAAACTCACAGATCATCAAGCAAGTTATTCTCACATTTACTGAAAGTTTTCGAGAATACAGAACAGATATTTCAGGAGTAATGCTAACACCTGATAAACATTTATGGTTAGGCTCAGATGAAACTTCTACCTTGGAAAGACTAACTTTGAGTGAAGAAAATAAATTTGCCGAACACCAACAATATAAAGTCTCAGATTTTCTAAAATTACCTGCTTCAGAAGATGAAGAAATTGATATTGAAGGATTGGCGTATACAGATTATTATTTATGGTTAGTCGGTTCCCATAGTTACAAGCGCAAAAAACCAAAACCTGACAAGTCTGATCAAAAAAATGTTGCGAGACTGGCAAAAATTGAAACCGAACCTAATCGTTATATCTTAGGCAGAATCCCTTTAATAAATGGCGACTTAGTTTCTGCTTGTCAACATCCACAAGATGCAAATTTACAGTTAACTTCTGCCAAACTAGAAATTACACAACAAGGCAATTTACTAATGTCTGCTTTAGTAAATGACCCTCATTTGGGTGCATTTATTCAAGCTGCAATTCCTGGTAAGGATAATGGCTTTGATATTGAAGGGTTAGCTATTTATCAAAATAAGATTTTTTTAGGTTTGCGTGGCCCTGTATTACGAGGTTGGGCAATAGTTTTGGAAATTGAACTACAAAACTCTAGTCCGGGATGGATGAAACTCATCCCAATTGGTGAAGAAAAGAAAGAATACAAAAAACATTTCCTCTGGCTGAATGGTTTAGGAATTCGTGATTTGTGTCTGGATGGGGAAGATTTATTGATTTTAGCTGGGCCAACAATGGATTTAGATGGCCCAGTGCAAGTTTATCGTTGGCAAAATGGTGTGAAATCTTCAGAAAATCTGCTCAATTATCCACAGCTTATGCAAGAAATTCCTTATGGAAATCGCAATGATCATGCTGAGGGAATGACTTTATTTCAAGATATTTTAGGAGCGCCTTCGCTGTTAGTGGTTTATGATTCTCCAGATGAAACTAGGTTAATTGACGATCGCAGCGTCACAGCCGATATATTCTCCTTAAGTTAAAGGTTAGTAGAAATCGCTTGCACAGGACAAGTCGGAATACACTGTTCACAAACAATACAGCGCGATCGCGTGAATGTGAGCTTGAATGTTTCTGGATGCAAACTCAGTGCTTCTGTGGGACATACCCCAGTACATAAGCCACAGTCAACACAGATATCTTCATCAATGGCAATTTCTCCCAAACTGGAAGATACACCAATGTGACGCGATCGCATCCATTCAATTGCTGCATCTAACTGATCAATATCTCCTGAGAGTTCCACAACCAATTTACCGATTTGATTGGGGGCGACTTGGGCGCGGATAATATTGGCAGCTACATTAAAATCTTTTGCCAGTACATAGGTTACAGGCATTTGAATGGCACGCTTAGGAAATGTCAGAGTAACTCGTTTTTTCACAGGTTTAAGCAGGTAGAGGCGGACAGATAAAAAGAAAACGATAAACTAAATAGTGGCAATAGTTAATAAGTATGAATAAATTTGCTATGACTACAGAAACACCAGTTAATACTCCCGTCAAGCCAGAATCTAAATTTGGGACACGTTTGAGAAACTTCTTAATTGTAATAGTAGCGATCGCCCTGAGTGTTGCTCTTGTTTTAGGGTTAAGAACTGAAACTAATTCCATTTCTGTCTCTGAGTTGGCGAAAAACTCCACACCCCTAGATGTTGCTGTGAGTAACGGTAAACCATCCATAGTTGAGTTTTATGCTGACTGGTGTACTGTTTGTCAAAAAATGGCACCAGATATGGCAGAACTAGAACAGCAGTATGCCGACAAAGCTAATTTTGTCATGCTGAACGTAGATAATACTAAATGGTTGCCAGAAATGCTGAAATATCGCGTAGATGGCATTCCCCATTTTGTATTTTTAACTAAAAATGCAGAAAGCATAGCTCAGGCGATCGGTGATATACCCCGTAACATTATGGCTAATAATGTCGAGGCGTTAGTTGCTGGTACACCCTTACCTTATGCCCAAGCTAGTGGTAAAACTTCTAAAGTATCCACCTCAGTTCCAGCAAAACAGCAAGATGATCCCCGCAGTCATGGGAGTCAAGTCGTGAATTAATCTTGTTAAGCAGAGAAAAAGAAATGTAGGTTGGCTCAAACGTAGACACCCTAAGGGTAGTGAAACCCAACAAAATCAACATTCCACTGCGTCAGTCCTATCTTTGTCAACAAAAACAAATGCACCAGTAAAATACTCCAGGGTATCTTACTGGTGCAGCAAATCTCGACAAACAGGGGAGCAATTGAGAATAGTTTTTCGCTATTTTTATAGATAGATATTGTACCGATTTAACCGACATAGATTGTCTTGGCTCAACCGCCTGCAACAGCAGGTACAATACTCACTTCATCACCATCTTTCAACGGTGTAGCTGTTCCATCTAAAAAGCGGATATCTTCACTATTCACATACAAATTTAAAAAGCGTCGTGGTTGTCCGTGTTCATCACATAGCCGCTCTTTAATCCCAGGACAATGTTTTTCTAAAGAATTGAACAACTCAGCGATACTGCTACCGGTGCATTCGATGGTAGCTTGACTATTTGTGAACTTTTGGAGAGCAGTAGGAATTAAAACAGTAACAGCCATATTTGAAGTGTGAAGTATGAAGAGTGAAATTTAGGTTTTTTCGCTTTAAACTAGAACTTGTTGCCATTCTAGGCGGTCTAGGGTACGAGAACGTTCTAGCGCACGTTCAAAACTATCGAGTTTAGCATCAATTGTCAACGGTTCGCCAATGTAACCTTGAACTGCTTCTTGAGTTTTCAAACCATTGCCAGTGATATAAACCACAGTAGTTTCATCTGGATCAATTTTGCCAGCTTCTACCAATTTTTTCAGCACAGCGATGGTTGTTCCACCTGCTGTTTCTGTGAAGATACCTTCGGTTTCTGCCAGCAACTTGATGCCTTCTATAATTTCTGCATCGGTGACTGATTCAATATTACCGCCTGTTTTCTTCGCAATTTCGACAGCATAGACACCATCTGCTGGATTACCAATTGCGATCGATTTAGCAATTGTATTTGGTTTCACAGGCTTGATAAAGTCGCGGTCTTCTTTAAATGCTTGGGCGATGGGCGAACAACCTTCAGCTTGTGCGCCACTGAAACGCACATTTTTGCCTTCTACTAAGCCAACTTCGACAAATTCTTTGAAGCCTTTATAGATTTTAGTAAACAGCGAACCAGAAGCCAGAGGTGCAACTACATGATCTGGTAATTGCCAACCCAGTTGTTCAGCTACTTCAAAGCCGAGAGTTTTGGAACCTTCAGAATAGTAGGGGCGTAGATTAATATTTACAAAACCCCAGCCATGTGTGTTTGCAACTTCTGAACAGAGGCGATTGACTTGATCGTAGTTGCCTTTAACAGCCATGAGAGTAGGACTGTAAATCAAGCTACCTAAAACTTTGCCTGCTTCTAAGTCAGAGGGGATGAACACACAACAATCTAAACCAGCGTGAGCCGCGATCGCAGCTGTCGAATTTGCTAAGTTACCAGTACTAGCACAAGAAACTGTAGTAAAACCTAATTCTCTCGCGCGAGACAAAGCAACTGAAACTACCCGATCCTTAAAGCTGAGGGTAGGCATGTTGACGGCATCATTTTTAATGTAAAGCTTATTCAGACCCAGGCGACGGGCAAGACGTTGGGAACGAACCAAAGGAGTCATCCCAGTTCCCACATCAATTACATTGTCAGTTGCAACAGGTAAAAATTGACGATAGCGCCAAATTGAATTTGGCCCGGCTTGAATCTTTTCGCGGCTCACACTCAGGCGAATATTGTTGTAGTTGTATTTCACTTCCAACGGCCCAAAGCAAAACTCACAAACATGACTAGCTTGGAGTTCATATTCTGCACCACATTCTTTACACTTCAGTGCTTCTAATGTTGCTGTGGTGGTTTGGGTGTGTGTGGAGATTGCCTGAGTCATAGCGATCGCTTTCCCTGTTTTGTCCGTCAACTGTCGCTTGATAGTAACACGAGTAAAAATACCAGTCAAACATACCCGATAAAAATAGTCGGATATTCTAAGCCCAGCTATAAATTCCTTGAGCAAATAAAAATCTATTTTTTGTTGTTGATTAACACTCAGTAATACGGTATTGCCATACTAATAAAGTATAAAAAATTAGTATTATTCTCATTAATTTTTAGTTAAAAATACTGTGTATGTTTAAGTATGAATTTTTGATATACCAGTATTTCGACTGTTTTTTAATTCCAGAAGCTTGATTTAAGGTTGTTATTGTTACGCAATATTGGTGTAATAAGTAAGAGCCAAAGTGTCAGTAAATTAGACCAAGACTAAGTAAAATCTATAACTCAAAACAAATAAGTATTACATCATATTTGGAATTGAATTATTTAATTCCAGCATTTATATCGACTCTCATGAAAATTAATCAGGCTGCATCGTAATTAAGCAACTACACCCAATGAAATCTCGTTACCAAATTCAAAAGACTAAAAACGGCGTATTTCACAATACTTTAGTAGCAACAGTATTGTTAGCTAACGGGTTTTTCTTGGTCTTCCCAGTGTTAGCTCAAACTACGCCAACAGCCCCAGGTACATCTATTGATAACCAAGCGACAGCCACCTACGAAGACCCCAATCAGCCAAACATACCAATCAATGCCACTTCTAACAAAGTAACCATTACCATAGCAGAAGTAGCTGGTATTTTGGTTCAAGCTGGTACGGTTAACGACCTTACCCCCAATGGTACAGTTCAAGTTGGTGACACTTTAGAATACAACTTTACTATCACCAACATAGGTAACGACCCCACTAAATTCCGTATTCCTGGCGCAGTCGCCGTTTCAGGGAAAGGAACAGTAGTTAATAACAGCTTGGAATATTTTGATAGTGTTGCTAATAGTTGGAAACCAGTTCCTAATGGTGGAGTCATTACAGACAATTCTGTACCAGTAAATGGTACTGTTCCTGTACGAGTGCGAGTAACAGTAAATTCTGATGCAGTTGCTGGTGATAACATTTCAGTTACCCTTGGTCAAACCACTCCTCCTAATCAAGCATCAAATGTGCTAAGGGCTGGTGGAGAGGTTAATAATACCCTGGATGTTTACACCGTAGACAATCAAGATCCAAGTGCTGTACCAGGAGAAGTTACAGGTTCACCTGCTAACGGTGTAGTAGAAGGAAGTGCATCAGCCTCAATAACTGTTCAGCCAAAGTATTATTCTTTAGCTACTATCTTAAAAACTCGTTCTGGATATAGCAATAACAACACACCAGCAGATATCACTGACGACAGTATCAACTACAGCTTGAGTTTACGAGTAGAGTCTAACGATGTCACCGGAAACAGTATCACTCCCTCAGCTCTAGCGGGTTCTGTTATCCCTGGTCTTTCCGGCACAAATATCTTAGTTTCCGATGCTATTCCTTTTGGGACACAACTAGCTGTCGCACCCACAGCTCCCACTGGTTGGACTGTAGTTTACTCTACTACTGCTGTCACCACATCTGCAAATGCAGCTACCTGGACAACTACAGCACCAGGAGATTTATCTACAGTTACTCGTGTTGGTTTTATTAAACCAACTACAGACGGTGATACATCCACTTATCTTCCTGCGAATGGACAATCAACCTCATTTTCTATTCAGGTAAAAGTTAAAACAGGACAGACTGCACCTCTAACCATCGCCAACATCGCGCAAGTCTTCGGTAAAACGCCAGAGACAAATACTCCTGTACTTGACGAATCTGGTGATCAAAATCCTAGTAATTTTGATGGTTCTTCAGGTAGTATGAGACCCCCATTAGACACAGATACTAATGACGATGGTGTACCAGACCAGTTACCACCTACCGTACCTGATGGTTATATTACTGATCCAAAAACTGACCCAACTGATCTAAACACCACGGGAACTGATACCAATGGTAATAATACTGGTTCAGGCACTGGTGGTGAAGCCAACGTATTTACAATCAGCCTTAACTCACTTGTCAACGGGCCGAATAGTTTTCCTGACGCAGTAGGCCCGAATAATAATAATGATGATTTTACAAACAAGTCTTCCAATGTTCCGGCTGGCTTAACTCCTGGTTCAACATTTAATCCAAACCCAGTTACTTTTACTAATACTGTTCTTAATACAGGTGGTTTATCAGCCAATATCTCTTTACTACCTACACCACCAGCTACCCCAAGTCACTTGCCTAACGGTACAACCGTAACGATAAGTGTTGGCTCTTCATCTGCTACTTATACATACAACGGCACAGCCTTTACATTTACAAGTGGCACTGGTTTTGCGGTAGGCAACCCTATCAGTGCTACTAACCCCATACAAATTAGCGCATTGGCAACAAATGCTCAATCTAGCTATACCGTTTCTATTGACTTGCCTGCTGGTACTCCACTTTCAACTGATACTAATATGGAACGCGGCTTCCCTGTACCAATCACGGCATTTATTGACGCTAATGGTGATGGTATTTCTAACAACAACGAAGTGGCAAACATCACTATCGATCGCGTCTACACTGGTTTCTTGCAAATGATCAAACAGTCACGGATTTTACAAGGAACTGGGCCAGCAGTTCAAGGTAGTGATGGTACTTTGAGTACAGACCCGAAAAAACCTGCACCGGGAAATATTGTTGAGTACGTGATTCAATACAGAAATATTTCTGAAGCAGCACCTCCAGCCCCAGGTACGAGCAATGTGACTGTAAGTGCTGGCAGTGTGGTAATTACGGAAGATGGCACTTCAGTTCCCAATAACTGGGCGAAAGATAATGATAACAATGGCGTAATTGATACCAGTCACGTTCTTGGTTCAGCTCAAGGTGCTGGAGGAACAATCACGTTCTTTAGTGGCGATCCTGCTACTAATCTTCTTGGTGGTGAACAAAGTGGTACTACTGCGGCTACAGATGTCACTAAGTATATAAATACTCTCACTAACCCAGTTACACCTGGTCAAACAGGAACATTTATCTTTCAACGTAAGGTTAACTAACAGTAATTTATCAGGGTGATGAACATGAAACAAATTTTTATGGCTGGGATAGAAGCAAGTTTATTGCTGACTACAGCCTCTTTTATGACTAATTTCTCAGGGGTAGTTCCTTGGCAAAAATTTAACATTGCCGTTGCTCAAACTCCACAAAAAACGCAGGCTTTAAAGTTAGTTTTGGCAGCAGAAAAACAAGTTTTAATTAAGGAGTCGCAAGGTAGACAAAAGGTGACTTGGCAAGCTTTGAAAGAGCAAGCAGTGGTACAACCAGGCGATATATTACGATATACATTAACTGGGGAAAATGCAAGCGATCGCCCATTAAAAAATCTTACACTCAATCAACCCATTTCCAAGGGCATGATTTATATTTTAAAATCTGCCAATTTTACTGGTAATGCCAAAATTAGCTACAGCATTGATGGCGCTCGTAGTTTTGTAAAAAATCCCACAATTAAAGTTACTCTTCCTAACGGCAAAGTGGAAACTAAGCCAGCTCCCGCAACTGCTTACACTCATATCCGCTTACAACTTCCATTGATAGCAGCAAAAACTACAGTTAAATTAATTTATCAAACTCAGGTACGCTAACTGATAATTTTTGTGCAACTTTTGGGCAAGATTTATTTACTAGTCAGCCGTCATTTTCGGTCTAATTTCACTACTTCATTTGACTAGAAAATTACTAATAAGTCATTGACAGACTTCTTTTAAACTACAACAACTACAATTTATCAATAAATGTTTTTATTAACAAGTATTATGGCGTTTATGAGGAGATTAATTCAGTGAATCATCCTTGTAAAAAAAAACAGATAACTTTTGGTATTAATTGGAATCAACGTTTAACAAAAATAGTTTTTTTGGTTAGTTTTTTGCATACTAGCGCACCCATAGTAGTAACCGCCCAAGATACTCGTGTGGTTAATCTCACTAACCAAGCTACTTATACTTATACTTATCAAGATAATGGTCAAAATATTCCATATCAAGGAACTACCAGTCAACTTCAACTTAGTCCTAGCCCATTGGTTGACCCATCAGGAAGGATTTTAGGTTGTGGAGGTACACCCCTAGCAGACTACACGGGTTTTTCTGTAGGTATATATGAACCTAACCCCTCTGACCCCACCGGAACAGAATTAGGGCAATTACTTTCTTTAACACGTACCGAAATTCCTGATATTCCGAGTAACAATATTCCTGGTGGTCAATCACCCAATAGCGAGAATAGTAATCCCTTTTCAATTACTAATAATCCAGCCGGTTTCTATAATTTCTTACTTGACCCCAATCGAGGCCAAACCGATCCGGGGAGACAATATATTTTAGTTATTAATCCTCCAGCTAATTCTATCTACCAACAACGGCGGATTAAAATTGAAATCATCGATCGCACAGGTACAGGTAATAACAGTATTGTGCGTTATGCTGCTACCTCTTTAGATGGTCAACCAATCCGAATTACAGGCGAAACCAGAGTAGAAGATAGCGTTGTTGTCGTACCCAATGCAGAGGTAGTGGGGCTAGATTTATTAGCTTTTGCCTTGACAACTAATATGTGTCAAGCACAGCAATTACAAATTATTAAAACAGGCGATCGCGCCACAGCGGAACCAGGGGATACAGTTATTTACCGTATATCAGTAAAAAACGTATCTGATACTACTTTAAATAACTTAGTTGTCACTGATACCTTGCCTTTAGGCTTTAATTTCATTAACAAATCTGTGCGTGGTGAGTTAAACGGTCAAGCAGTTAACATTACCACGGATCGCAATGGCAATACAGTTACCTTCCGCACAGATGTCACAATTCCATCTCAAACAGTTGTAAATATTGCCTATGCTGCCCAAATCACACCTGATGCAGTGCGAGGGACTGGCCGCAATAGTGCGATCGCTCGTGTACTTAGAACTGACAACAACCTAGCAGCCAAGGATGGCCCTGCAACTCACCAATTAGTCATTCGTCCAGGAATTGTGGCTGACTGCGGCACAATTATCGGTCGTGTGTTTGAAGATAAAAACTTTGACGGCGAACAGCAAAATGGTGAACCAGGAATTCCTAATGCCGTAATTTTTCTAGAAAACGGTAATCGCATCACCACAGATCCCAATGGTTTGTTTTCTGTCGCCAATGTTTTGCCAGGAAGTCATACAGGAGTACTCGACCTCAGCAGCATTCCCGGCTACACCCTAGCCCCCAACCACAAATTCCGCGAACGTAATACCCAATCTCGCTGGGTGCGTCTGGAACCTGGCGGCTTAGTCAGAATGAACTTTGCTGTCACCCCCAGCAAGCAGGAGTAAATAAAGTATGAAACCTCAATTACATGGTGTAACTACCTTGAATCTCAGGCTGATGGGTGCTGTAGCAAGTGCAATCAGCGTTGTTTTGTATCCGGCTGTCGTTAAAGCCCAAACATCCACGCCAGAAACAGAAAATAATATTCAGAATCAGTTTCCCTCGGCTTCTACCTTCGCAACAGTAGATCATCAAACTTCTTTAGATGTATCTAGAGAAGTTGATGAACTTTCTCAGCCAAATCCTGTAACTCAAGACAATCAGATTGATACTTCTTTACCAGATATTAACGAACTAACTGCGGTTGAGCCTCCTTTAGTAACAACCGGCATACAACCATTTCAACCTGCTACTGGTATTCAAATTCCTAAAAACTTACGTAAAATTGCGGCATCTGTAGAGAATCAAAACACAACTATCAAAATTCTTAACCCCTCTACTGATAGTTTGGTAGATATCCCGGCGACAAACGTGAGTGTGCAGTTTTCGAGTGGTAGTCAGATAGAATTGCGCGTTAACAGCGTACTGGTAGATGCTTCATTAATTGGACGGACAGAAACTGATAGTCAGACCAATTTAGTCACACAGACGTGGTATGGTGTCTCACTCCAAGCCGGAGAAAATATCATCTCTGCACAAGAAGTAGGTAAACCAGAATCATCTGTAAAAGTACTAGTAGTAGTGCGGAGTGTGCCAAAAAAGCTCACACTAGAAACCCTAGAAGCCCGTATTCCGGCTGATGGACGTTCAACTGCAACTATCCGTGGTGAATTAATCGATGAAAATGGCAATCGCTCTAACCACGATGCTGTTGTGACCGTAATACCAACGGCGGGAGAATTAATCGGAAAGGACTTCAAACCTGATGAACCAGGATTTCAGGTAGAAGCGAAAGCTGGGGAGTTTACCGCCAGATTGCGTTCTGATTTAAAAGCCCAAACAGTCCGCATTCGCGCCACAACCAATGATTTAGAAGCCTTTACCCAACTGCAATTTGAAACAGCCTTGCGTCCAAGTTTATTAACTGGTGTGATTGATGTCCGTTTGGGTGCGAGAGGTACAGATTATTACAGTAGTTTTCGAGATTTTGTCCGTCCTGACAAAGATACCAGCACTCAATTAGATTTTCACTCAGCGATATTTGCTACAGGTGCAATAGGCGAATGGTTGTTTACAGGTGCATATAATAGTTCCCGCACTCTTAACGAAGATTGCAACTGCGACAATCGCTTATTTAGAGATTATCAATTTAACGAGCAGAACTATCCCGTTTATGGTGATAGTTCCCGAACCGATGTTGTTACACCCTCAATTGATAGTGTATTTTTGCGGTTTGAACGCACCTCAAAAATTCCTAATGCGACTCCTGATTATTTCATGTGGGGTGATTATGACACAGAAGAGTTTGCTCGGACATCCCAGCAATTTACTTCTATTACTCGTCAACTCCACGGCTTTAAAACTAACTACAACTTTGGCAATCTGCAATTTACAGGCTTTTATGGCAATAATCTCGAAGGCTTTCAACGAGATACTATTGCGCCTGATGGCACCAGTGGTTATTACTTCCTCTCCAGAAGGTTAGTCATCGCTGGTAGTGAAAATGTCTTTTTGGAATTAGAAGAACTCAACCGTCCTGGTACTGTATTGGAGCGTAAACAACTCAGTCGTGGCCCAGACTACGAGATTGATTACGATCGCGGTACTTTAATTTTTCGGGAACCGATTCTTCGTACAGATATAGATAGTACTGGACAAGTCTTAGTCCGACGCATTGTCGTGAGCTATCAATATGACAGTCAAGACTCGAACAGTAATATCTATGCAGGTAGATTGCAATATCATTTTTCCCGCACATTGAATCAAGAAAGTTGGTTAGGTGCAACTTTTATCCAAGAAAATCAAGGAATGCGGGACTTTCAACTGTATGGTGCAGATGCGATGATTTCTTTAGGTGGTAATGGCAAGCTAATTGCTGAATATGCTCATTCATCGAATGATTCGGAGGTGATTGGTAAAGTCAGTGGTGCAGCTTACCGCTTAGAAGCAGAGGGACAAATTAGCCATACTATTCAAGGACGTGCTTATTATCGATTTGCTGATACAGGCTTTGCTAATAATGCCACCATCAGTTTTGTACCTGGACAAACTCGTTACGGTGGACAAATCACAGCGAGACTTTCGCAAACAACCAATTTTCGGGCGCAATACGACCACGAAGATAACTTTGGAATTGCACCCCAACCGCTAGATACTTTTGAAGAACTATTTGCACCACGTTCGGAAGCCACACCAGGAAGTAAAGTTGATAATTCCTTGACAACAATTTCCGCCGGGATTCAACAACGCCTAGGTAAGGCTACCATTGACGTTGATTGGATTCATCGCCATCGAGAAGATCGGATTCCGGTGAATGCTTTAACGAGTGATTCCCAGCAATTGCGATCGCGTTTGACTTTTCCCATCGCTAAAAATCTGACTTTCGCCGCCCAAAATGAACTCACACTTTCTTCCAGTGCAGATACTGTTTACCCAGACCGTACCATTTTGGGCTTGAATTGGGCTGCTATCCCTGGTGTCAATGTCAGTCTTGCCCAACAGTTTTATAGTAGCGGTCAACAAAGTGGCAATTCTATCACCAGTTTAAGTATCAACGGCGAACATAAACTCGGCACAGATACAACTTTGACTGCGCGTTACTCAATTTTAGGAGGTGCTAACCAACTCACAACTCAAGGTGCTATTGGCCTAAATAACCGTTGGAAAATTGCTCCTGGTTTACGGTTGAATCTGGCTTATGAACATGTATTTGGCAGTTTCTTTAACCGCACTGGTGCAGGACAACAATACGCCCAACCTTTCACAGTCGGTCAAGCCGCTTCGTCAATTGGGTTTGAGAGTGGCGATAGCTACAGTGTGGGTTTGGAATACAGTGATAACCCTGAGTTTCAAGCCAGTGCGCGTTATGAACATCGCACTTCTGCTAGTGGTTCTAATACAGTAATTTCGGCAGCAGCCACAGGCAAAATTTCGCCGGCACTTACAGCCTTAGCACGTTATCAACAGGCAAACTCAGCTAATCAAAAACTCACAGGTTTGGGTGATACAGTGAACCTCAAACTAGGTTTAGCTTACCGTGACCCCAGTAATGATCAATTTAATGCTTTGCTACGCTATGAATACCGAGAAAATCCGACGGTGATTCCTGACACGATTTTGTTAGGTAGTGGTACAGGCTCTACAGACCATACTTTTGCTCTGGAAGCTATTTATGCACCCAACTGGCAATGGGAATTTTACGGTAAATATGCTTTGCGGAACAGTACATCTTACTTAGCCAACGATTTAGTCGGGACTAGTAGCGTGAATTTGGGGCAATTGAGAGCTACTTATCGCTTGGGGTACAAGATGGATTTAGTAGGAGAGGCGCGTTGGATAGGCCAAGGTAATTATAGTGAAACAGGCTTTGTTGTCGAAACTGGTTATTATTTGTCGCCTAACCTGCGTTTAGCAGCTGGATATGCTTTTGGCAGAGTTGATGACCGAGATTTTTCCGGCGTGCGTTCTGCTGGTGGCCCTTATTTGGGTTTAACTTTGAAACTCAACGAATTATTTGAAGGTTTTGGACAGCAGAAAATCCCACCACCACAGCGTTAGAAACTTGACATTTTTTAGTTATCCAGACAACAGAAGTTTTGCAGACTTGCATAACTATGATTCTAGATAATTCTAAGTGTAAATACTGGTTACAATCTAGTCGTTTAGTAAGTCACAATGAAGCGGCTAATAATTCGGTTTCTGTTCCTGTTGGATAAGCGATCGCTCCCATTTTTGGGGAATTTTAATACTAGTCAAGTAATACTATCGACAATTGGCCAAATAAACTCAATTTTTTAGACAAAAACTCCCAGTAATTTTAATTAAAAATACATTAAAACCTATGTAATCATACTCGATCATATTTACGACATCATTTTTTTATTAATTGTCCCAACTAAATCAACTTAGCGACATACAATTTTGCATCTCGCTCATTCCAAGATATGAAAAATCACTATGATTAGAAATTTATTATTTAGCAAGCAATCTTTAGTAGCTAAAAAAACTTCTTTTAATTGCTGTACAGCATCATTAGGGAGCTTGGTTATTTCCCTGTGCGCTCTCAGTCTATTGATACAACCTGTTCAGGCGGAAGGTAGCCGTACACTGTATCCTAGTGGTGCTACTGGTAATCGAGCTAATCTAGAGTGGCGTACTGATTTATGGGGGGGGTTAATTAGGCGACGAACCATCCTCAAAGTCTACGCTGAAAAAGACGAATACATTCTTTTAGGCTCTAGTGCTGTCAGAGTGAGTAGTGGCGATATTCTCGTGTTTCAACCTGGAAATAATGTCACTGGTAGTATTGGAAGTGAAACTATTCCCTCAACACCAGATTTTAAATGTTCTACTCAAACAGGACGTGGTTTTATCTCATCTCGTACCCAAGAATTAGCAGGCCCTAAATCTATTTCTGGTACAGGCAATACAACTGGATATACACCCTGCTACTATCAAGCACCATCCACCGGAATATACGACATTATATTTTACGGCCCCGTGGGAGATAACACATCCAGTAATACTCCTACTGGTCAGATTGATTTGGCTAGTGGCGCAAATTTTAATAATAATCAGGGAAGTACTGTTGCTGCGTGGGATGTCACTATACGTAGTAGTGACCAAAACTCTACAACAGACATAAACGCCAGACTATTTACTTACTATCTTGCCTTGTTTACTGGCGCTAACGGCAGAAATCTCAATTTCCCTGTTTATCCAGTAACCACAGATGGCTACCGCTATAAAATAGAACTTAGAGGTACAGATCCAGATGGATTTCTTATTTATGGTAGTCAAGTAGGATTTTATGATAGCGATGGAAAAACACCACTTTATCGCAACATTCTTGCACAAGAGAGCGTGTTGACAACCAGGGACGGTGGTACTAGTTTATCTCGTCCTCAATTTCCTACATTTTTTAATGAGGTATCAAATAACACAATACTTTCATACATTGATCGCTATCGAGCCGATGGCACATTTGATGGTACTGGTATTCCTGCCATACCTACCGACCCTAGCGTAAATAATTTAAGCTTTACAGGTACACTGACGGGAAATACCAGTTCTCTAGGTACAGGTGGTACTTTCTCTTTTAATACCAACGTACCAGGTAACTACGAAATCATTATCAGTCGGGACGGGGTAAATTTTGACCCTACTAATAGTCAAAACCGTGTGCTGAGAGGGGTAATGATTAGCTCTGGTTCACAGTCTGTTACTTGGAACGGTAAAGATAATAGCGGGGATAATTTTCCTATAGGTACTGGCTATCAAGCCCAAGTGAAAATTCATGGAGGTGAATATCATTTTCCCTTACTAGATGCAGAGAATAATTTTTCTGGTGGCCCTACTCTTAAGCTTTTAAATCCACCTGGGCCTCTTCGTTTGAGCAGTTTGACCCAAGCATTTTATGACGATCGCGGATATACTACCGTCGGTGGTACAAATGTTGGTACTCCTGGGACTGTACTCTGCGGTAATAATCCGCCAAATCCAGCTTTTAGCAACCCAATTTCTGGATTTGACAGCACAGGTAATGATAGGAAATTTGGCCAGTCGAGCAGTAGCGGTAGTAACACTAACACAAAATGTACTGGTTCTTTTGGGGATACTAAAGGACTAGATTTGTGGACATATTTTCCTAGTAATGCGACAAACGCTCAATTAACTATTGTTGACTTTGGTACTACTATCTCTGGCACTTTATATCAAGATAGCGATCGCGGGGATGATTTTGATACTGGGGAACCAACTTTACCTGCTGGGATTAATGTCAAACTACTCAAAACTAGTGATAACTCTGTTGTCACTGTGACTAGCACAAAAGCAGATGGTACTTACAGCTTTACTGGTGTGATAGATGGTAGTTACAAAATTCAAGTTGATACCACCAATAGCAACATTCCTGTAGGATTTTCTTTAGGTACACCTAATGACCTAGCTGTAACTGTTTCTGGAAGTGCAATCACCAATCAAAACTTTGGCTTTGATGTTTATCAAGTCTCGCCTCAAGCCGGTAAAATTATTATTAATGAAGTGTTGTATAACGAAACAGGATCAGCGAGTGGTGCTGGTACAAACGATGAGTTTATTGAACTTTATAATGCTTCCTCTTCAACTGTTGATTTAAGCGGTTTCAAATTAGCAGATGGCAATCTTATTGTTAATAGTGTTGAGACTACAGCAAATAGCTTTAATTACACATTTCCCAATGGGACAACTTTAAAACCAGGAGAATACGCCGTTATTTGGATAGGTTCTCAAAACTCCAACACTCAAGCTACAGATGCAGCGTTTCAAGATTGGTTAGGGGTTTCAACTCGACTGACTAACAGTGGTGATGATGTCTGGTTATACGATAGCCAGAATCAGATTATTGATTACATAGCTTATGGTTCTGGTGGTGCCATTAATACACCTCCACCTAGTTCTCTTAATCTTTGGGACAGTACTTATCAATCTTCCTTATCTGGGGCTAGTGATGGTCAGTCGATTAGCTTAACTCGAAATGGTAATGATACTAACACTAGTGCTTGTTGGGAACAAACGACTAGCACCAACGCCAGTAGTAGGTGTCCCAGCTATTTACCAACGAGAGATACGGATAATGTGGGTACTAGAGTCACTAGCGTAGGTGTTAATAATAATGGTAGTCCCAAGATAGTGTTAGTAAAACGCATTACCCGCATTAATAATAACGATTTAAACGATAGTGTCGATGGTGCGGGTACTGATGATAATGATTCTAAATGGCCGAGTGGTTATTTGCGAGGCAAGATCAGTGCTACTGATGTCAAGCCAGGAGATGAGGTGGAGTACACTATTTATTTCCTCTCTAATGGTAGTAGTAGTGCTACTAATGTGAAGTTCTGTGATTTAGTTCCAGGGAATACTACTTTTATTACTACAGCATTTAACGGTCAAACTCCCAATGATGGTGTTTCAGGAGGAAACCAAGGTATTGCAATGGCTGTTGGTTCTACTACACCCACTGTTTATTTTAGTAATGCAGCAGACTCTGACCGGGGAGTTTTTTATGCAGCAAATGATTCATCTACGCCTACAAGTTGTGGGAGTAATACAAATGGGGCTGTAGTAGTCAATGTTACTAATTCCAGTCTAACGAGCTTACCTGCGGCGACTGGACAAGGTACACCAACTAATTCTTATGGTTTTATTCGTTTCCGTGTCAAAATAAACTGATAAAGTATTGCGCGATCGCCATACCTCTATACTTTATTTTGGTGTTAGTTAAAGTATTTAATTCCACAGGGTATGGCAGAAACAATTAAGATTCTTTTACAAACCACAATTCCCGCCACTGAAAACGACTGGAGCATTTTTCGGTTTTCAATGTTGCGGGATTATTTAGCATCTATTCAAGATGAAGCGGGTAATTGTTTATTTACAGTTGTAGCACGCGATCGCATTTCCGATGCAGAAGGCAATGATCCCATTTTAGGAAGTCTTGACCAATCTGATTTTGAGGAACTTTGGTTATTTGCTTTAGATGTTGGTGATGGTTTAACAGCTAAAGATATTGCGGGAATTAATGCTTTTCGTCAACGCGGAGGCGGTATCTTAACCACCCGCGATCATCAAGATATGGGCTGTTCTATGTGTGATTTAATTGATATTGGCGATATCCATTATTTCAACAGCAAAAACCCCGACCCAGATCAATCTCGTTGGTGTCGAGATGACCCGTATACAACTTATATTTCTTGGCCTAATTATCATTCAGGGGCAAATGGCGACTATCAAAAAATTACTGTTGTTGAACCAATTCACGAACTATTAAAAAATCCCAATTCATCATCAGGTGTAATTGAATTTTTCCCCGCCCATCCCCACGAAGGCGGCATTGGTATACCTCCCAGCCATCCCAAGGCGCAGGTAATTGCTTTAGGAAAAAGCTTAGTTACAGGGCGTGATTTTAATTTAATTGTGGCAATTGACCATTATCAAGATGCGCAAGGTAATAACTTAGGACGTACTGTCGCTACTTCCAGTTTTCATCATTTTGTGGATTATAACTGGGATATTACTAAAGGCTGTCCTAGTTTTGTTGATGAACCGCCTGGAGACGGGATGAAAAACGAGCCACGGGCTGTAGAAGATATTAAAACCTATGTGCGTAATCTGGCCTTGTGGCTGGCAAAAAAAGTCTGAAGTCTGAAATATTTGAGAATCGGTTAGCATGTTGTCAAAATGAAGTATGAAGATGAAAGCATGAAATTTCACACTTCATACTTCACACTTCATCTTCTAATTACGCTTCATCTAAAGCCGCAATACCGGGCAGAACTTTGCCTTCGAGTAGTTCTAAGCTTGCGCCGCCACCGGTAGAGATATGGCTCATTTGATCAGCCAAACCAACTTTTTCCACAGCCGCAACAGAGTCACCACCACCGATAATGGTAGTTGTACCTGTTTTGCTAATGTCTGCAAGAGTACGTGCGATCGCTTCTGTACCGACAGCAAATTTATCAAACTCAAACACACCCATAGGCCCGTTCCAAATCACAGTCTTGCAATCAGCCAAAGCTTCTTGGAAGACTTTCACAGAGTCAGGGCCAATATCCAAGCCCATACCATCAGCAGGGATATTGTCAATGCTGACGGTGGTTGCATTGGCATCGGGCGCAAATTTATCAGCCGATACAATATCTGTAGGTAGCAAGAAAGTAACGCCTTTTTCTTTCGCCTTGGCTTCCAAAGATTTTGCTAGTTCTAGCTTGTCTTCTTCCACCAAAGACTTACCAACATTCAAACCACGGGCTTTGTAGAAGGTGAAAATCATCCCACCGCCAATGATTAGTTTGTCGCACTTTTCTAGGAGAGTTTCGATTACGCCGATTTTGCTAGATACCTTGGAACCACCAACAATTGCAGCCAAAGGACGTTGAGGATTTTCAATTGCATTTTGTAGATATTGCAATTCCTTCTCCACCAAATATCCAGCCACAGAAGGACTCAGGAATTGAGTCACCCCTTCAGTAGAAGCATGGGCGCGGTGTGCAGTACCGAAAGCATCATTTACATAAAAGTCAGCATTCGCGGCTAGTTTTTTCGCAAATTCTGGATCGTTTTTCTCTTCTTCTTTGTAAAAGCGGACATTTTCTAGTAAAAGTACTTGCCCATTTTGCAAAGCGCCAACTGCTTGAGCGACTTCATCACCGATAGAGTCATCAGTCTTGACAACTTCTTGACCCAACAACTCAGATAAACGCTTGGCTACTGGTGTTAAACGCAGTTTGTCGTCTACGCCTTTGGGACGACCAAAATGGCTGACCAGAATTACCTTAGCACCCTTGCTTGTTAAATCTTGGATGGTTGGCAGCGCAGCGCGGATACGAGTATCATCGGTTATGTTACCTTGATCATCAACAGGCACATTAAAGTCCACCCGCACTAAGGCACGTTTACCAGAAATATCAGCCGCCGATAAACTTGCTAAACTTTTTTTGGACACAGCCAAACCCTCCTGATTGCCTTTTTGTTATCGTTTTGAAAGTATAACCATCAAGATTTTACCGGAGTCTGGGGTGCGGAGGAGAGATATGTTTAAGACAGTATTATTTCCAATCGATCAAAGTCGGGAAGCACGCGAAGCTGCTGATGTAGTGGCTAATGTTGTGCAGAAGTACGGTAGCCGCTTGGTTTTGCTATCTGTGGTTGAGGAAACCGCCACAGAAGCACCAGTGCCAAGTCCTGATCCGATGGTGTCGCCAGAGGTAGTTGCTAAACTGCTAGAAAATGCCCAAGCTTTGTTTTCACAGCAAGGTATTCAGTCTGAAATTTTAGAAAGACAGGGAAAACCAGCGTTTACTATTTGTGATGTGGCTGATGAAATCGGTGCGGATTTAATTATTATGGGCTGTCGGGGACTGGGCTTAACGGATGAAGGTGCAACTGATAGTGTGACAACAAGAGTAATTAATCTTTCTCCTTGTCCAGTGTTGATTGTGCCTTAGTTGAGTGCGATCGCTGCGATGACCATCATATCAAAGTGCGATCGCCTCACATATCCCCCTTGCCAGACCACAAAAATCTGTGTTACCAAAATAAGTAGGCAAAATATTAACAATTATCCCGTTGTTTTCCCCATAGTCCTGGGAAAATAACCCCTAAAAATACTTGAGACGCGCGGCTGCTGAACCCATGTCTCTGCAATCAATTTAAAACCAGGGTCTTTTTCAGACTCTCATGGAGTTTTCATGCAGCCCAAAAATCTTCAACGTCTCCTGCGTGCTTTAGCACGACAAGGTTTGGATGTCAATTATTTTAATGGTGTTTATTCTGTTCGTTTAATTAATTCTCCTGATGCACCAGTAGCTGAAGTCTTATTACCAGAAGGCTTTCCCATTGAAGCTAAAGCACTGAAGCAACTAGCTAATTTAGCAAATGTGCGTCACCCCAATGGCGGATGCGTTTGTCGTGCCTGTGCCACACCTGATTTTCATCCTGGTGATGCGGGTATTGCCATTGGTTCTGTAGTTGAAACTGTTGGTCAAGTTATCCCTGCTGCTGTCGGTTCTGACATTAACTGTGGAATGCGGTTACACGTTGCCGATTTGACCATTGACAAATTTCTTGCTCAACGGGACTCCTTTGTAGAACGGATGAAGGGGGATTATTTCTTTGGTACAAGAGATGTCACCATGACCGCCCACACCATGAAAGCATTATTTCAGTATGGTGTTCTTGGTTGGTTAGATGCCATGTTTGATCAGCCGACGGGTAGTTTTGTCAAATCAGACTTGGAGCAAATTTCCCAGGAAAGCGAATCTATATTTTTAAGTGGTGCAATGGAGGGCGACTGGAAGTTAGCACCAGAAGAATTAATTCCTGATACTGGACTGGTAAGGGATGGAGGACTGGCAACGATTGGTTCTGGCAACCATTTTGTTGAAGTACAACAAGTTAAAAAAATCGAAAATCGCTCCCTGGCTTATGCTTGGGGAATCAGAGAAGGACAATTAGCCTTTATGATTCACTCTGGTTCACGTAATGTCGGTAAGTACATTGGGGGAATGTGGCGAGACCGAACGAAAGCAACTTGGCCGAAAGGTTTGAAGTATCCAGAATCCCAGATTTTTCCTTTGTCAGTGCATTCTCACCCAGAACTAGTTGCTAGTTATCTCCAAGCTGAAGCGACGGCTGCTAATTATGGCTTTATCAATCGCCTGTTATTAGCAGAACTGCTACGTCTGCGGTTGCGAGAAGTTTATGGTGATGTGGAAGCACCTTTAGTTTACGACTTACCCCACAATATCACCTTAGCTGAAGGTCAAGGATGGGTAACACGCAAAGGTGCTTGTCCCGCCCATTCAGGACAACCTGTGATTATTCCCGGTTCAATGGGGGCTGACTCTTATCTGATGGTGGGCAAAGGCAATGCAGCTTTTTGTAATTCAGCTTCGCATGGCGCTGGCAGAATTCGGAGTCGATTTGACTTGAGTCGCCAAGGTGCATCTCAAACTGAGTCAGAACTGGGCTTAACCGGAGTAGACTGTATTACCTTGCGTGCAGAACGGCGAATTGAAGAAGCACCAGCAGCTTATAAGCCAATTCAGTCGGTGATTGATGTACAGGTAGAAGCGCAAATGGTAGATGTCGTAGCCAGATTAAGTCCGGTGTTGACATTTAAAGCGTAAGTGCGATCACCTAATTCTATAGCCTCTTTCCACTTCGGGAAGAGGTTATAAAAATAAGTTGCACATCGAGTTCATCAAGCAAAGTTTTATCTTTCTATTTCAGCTACACTCAAACCTGTTAACTTAGCTACTTGTTCTACTGTCATCCCAGTCTCAAGTAAGTTACGTGCAGTTTGTAATAGCTGAGATTCTGCCTTCTCGGCTCGTTGACGTTCTTTTTCTTCAGGAGTGGGTAATAATTCTCCAGCCAAACTTGCCCAGCGTAACCAAATAGCATCAATACCTTTATAATTGCCTTGCCACAATTGCAAGGCTAAACCTAAAAATTGGCTCACTAACTGGTTTTGAGCGTTGGTTTCGATGGGTTGATAAACACCTTTTTCGTTAGAAAAGCCAGCTAAATCATCGGGGTTAAAAGGGTCGTACCAAAAATATTCCGGGACACGCATTTGATTTTGATAAATCAGTTTTTTCTCATTTTTGTCAGCTATCGCTGTACTGTCAGAAAGTAACTCAATTACTAAATCTGGGGCTTTCCCTTCTTCCCAAACTACCCAACTGCGACGTTCACCCTTTGGAACTCCCAACACAACAAAAAAGTCCGGCCCTTTAAAATCTTTGTTTCGTACCTGTGCCAGACTGTAATAAACAAACATATTTCCGCCCACAAACCCATCATCCCGTTGTTCCAACCAAGGAATTAAAGCATCTATGAGTAAATCAATTTGGGCTTTATGGCGGGCGCTTTCTATTAGTACACCATCATCATAGGGAAGTTCTGCTTGGGTAGGCGGAATTTGAATATCTGGTGCAGCTAGAGTGGTGTCTGACATAGCTTTTCACCGATGAGTAATGGTTGCGGGTATTTTTATATTAATCGGACTTACGCAGTGAGATGACAAATCAAGGGTTTGGGGAGAGGTTAAGGGACAACATCAAGTTAAAAGTCAAAAATTCTCTGACTTTGGAATTTTGACTTCCCCGTAGGGGTGTATCTAAAACCCTTAAACCCTATGCTCTTACACCCAATCTCCACAGAAAACCTTTGTACGTAAGTCCTATAAAACTAGCTTTGACACTGGGGACAAAAATGACTAGAACGGCCAGCTAATCGAATTCGCTGAATCACGTTGTGACAAACTCGGCAAGGTTCCCCCGCGCGGTTGTAAACCCAGGCGACACCACCATAGTTACCGTTGATCCCCTTGACGTTGAGGAAGTTACTAAAGGTTGTACCGCCAGCCGCAATACTAGTTTCTAAAACTTCAATGATGACTTTGCGTAACTGTTCAATTTGCTGGGGTTGCAAATCTGTACACAAGGTTTCTGGTAACACGCCACATTTAAATAATGCTTCATCGGCGTAGATGTTACCTAATCCGGCAACAACCGATTGATCTAATAACGCGGTTTTAATCGGACGGCGGCGGTTTTTGAGTTTAGCAGCCAGATACTCAACGGTGAATTCTGGTGCAAATGGGTCGGCTGCTAATTTGGCTAAACCAGTTATGACACTTTCGACCTGCATTTTTGAGGGAACCCACCACATTTGACCGAAGGTGCGTTGGTCAACAAAGCGCAATTCCTGTTGATCCCCAAAAAATAGTCTGACTCTTGTGTGTTTGTGCAGTGGTTCATCACGGTGCAGCCATAATAATTGACCAGTCATCCGCAGATGTACCCCAAGGTAGCCAGCACCAGGAGATAATTCAGCGAGAAGATATTTCCCCCGACGATGCCAAGCTATGATGGCACGACCTTGGATTCCTTGAATAAACTCATCAACAGAAAACGGGTAGGCGATGGTGCGATTGAGCAACACATCTCCACCCGTAATGTTTTGATTTAGGGTCAATTGATTAAGACCCCGGCGGACTGTTTCAACTTCAGGCAGTTCAGGCATTGGAACTGATAAGTAAGCAAATTATCTAGGGATCATCGAAAAGGATCAGGGACATAATCCCTTGCCTATTCTGGTTGGGACAGATGAGAGGAAGTACTGTACGCACTTAAGGGTAAATAGCTATTCTCTCGAATAGAAACCGTAAATACCCGCAGGGCAGTTTCTCTGACTTAGAGTAGGCTGAGAGGAAGCATGAAAGAACTGAAACTTTAGGCTTCATTCTACATACTTAAAGCTTCCCTTCATCATCCCATTAAAGAATCCCCTTTGAGCTTTGCTACTTATTTTTTAGCTTTAGCCGGAGGTGCTACTTCGATTAGTTCATCTAAGGCAAAGTTATTGGTGTTGATACCAGAGTAATTTACCTTATCAAAACGGACGATTACTGGGTATTTAATGCCGCTTTGATCGATAGAAGCCACGGTGCCGACATCTTGGAACCAGTAGGATTCTGGGCGGAGAATACGTACTTTAGAACCACGTTGAACCATGATTATCTTCCCTTTTAGTTATCAATTGCCGATATATAGGGCTATTTGATTTCACTCTACAACCTGAAGGTCGTTGCTAGAGGGTTTGTTAAGTTATTTATCTGATTTGTCATGGGGCAGGAAACAGAAGGCAGGAGGCAGGAGGCAGGAGGCAGAAGGCTAAAGGATAAAATTTTATACTTTAGACTTCACACTTCATACTTTGTTCTCTCCTGCCTGATATCTTCCTCACGCTAGGTTCTAAGCAAAATATTCATACTTAGAATGGGGGTCAGACCCTCCTTGACAAAGCGCACATGATGAAATAACTTCGTTCTCGTTCGCCAAAACACACAAAAGAAAAACTTTATGTTCGAGTTAAAACAAATACGCTACCCTCGTTACCCCTGCCAATGCGGAGATCATCATCTATATAAGTGATGTCTAACCAGCCTTGTTGGTTTTCGCTGTTAATTGGGACATCTATTCCCGAAAACTTTTTACCTGATTCAATTTGGTGAATAAAATTCTCTGGTGAAGTGTAGCCAATTAAACGTTGCAAACCTACAATAGAACGATTAAATTTTACTTGGACGCGACGACCGGAAACTGGCTCAAATTTAGCTGCTACGCTGACTAATCCTTCAAGATAAGGTAAGCCGTAAATTTCAGCGATGTTGTAAACACTGGTAGTTTCTACCCGAATACACTGATAAATTTGACCAAGTTTACAAAAAGGTAAACGATCTAAGTTTAAAAGCGCCTTACTAGTGGTATAAAGTAATTGCCAATTGCCATTGAGCAAGTTACTTGCTTCTACTGGGCGTGGTGTTGGGTTAAAGTCTTCTAAATTAGCGATCGCAGCTAAGATAGCTTGTTTTTGTGGCTCAGTAGCCAGTAAACCACGATTGGTTGGTGCGATCGCATTGATTAAAGCCGTCTTGCCCATCATTGTTTATTACCCCAAATCAAAAATGTCTAAAATTCATCCACCTTAAGTCGAATTATTGTTGCCCTATGTATCAAGCTCTCAAAAGTTTTAAGAATTTATTCCTATCTGTACTACCACTATTAAATAAAATATTTTTGCTAACTTACGGATTTCAGCAGGCAAGACTTGAATCAATAAATAACTAAATTATTACGTTTCAAGTGATAGACTGCTTAATGTCTAGTTACATTAACATTTTGTTTCTTCGTCGATATGTTGAATTCTCCCTTACGTGAAGAACCCCGCAACCAACGCGCAGCCGTAATTCCATTAAAACAAGAATCCTCCCTCTTAGATTGGCTGCAATCTCATGGTCGTTTAATAGCGCGTGATGTGCATGAACCTGATTTTTCCGAAGAAGAAAACGAAGAAATCTCAGATTTTCTCGGTGGAGAAGATGGCATTGGTGACTATCTTGATGATGATGATGACGATATAGCTATTGATGAAGATTAGCCAGCAGGCTAGGGACTTGGTGATAGCTGTCGTCCCTGTAATTAAATTTTGTAGTGTGGAGTGAAGGGAACATCCTGTGGACGCTAAATTGTCTCCTAACCAAGGATTAAACATTTTTTCTGGTATCGGTCTCGCTTCTGCCTTAGCCACCGGGCTGGGTTTAGCGGCAGTAATTTGTGATTTGATGGGCAGTAGATTGCCTTGGCAAAACACATCACTCACGATGCCTTTGTTGTTGTGTGCAGTGATTTCGGCTGCTGTGGGTTATGTGGTAGTACCCCTGCTACAAGCACTCAAAACTGGACAAATTATCCGCGAAGATGGCCCACAAGCCCATCTCAAAAAAGCAGGCACACCAACAATGGGCGGGATATTCTTCATCCCGGTAGCGGCGATCGTTGCCTGTATAATGTCTAATTTTGCCACAGAAGTTGTTGCTGTCTCCGCATTAACTCTGAGCTATGGCTTTATTGGTTGGATTGATGACTGGCAAATTCTCCGCCGCAAATCCAACAAAGGGATTTCTCCCAAAATGAAATTAGCTTTGCAAATTGGGTTTGCAGTGCTGTTTTGTATATGGTTAATGTTTAATCAACCTTCTAATATTACAAATATTGCTTTGCCTTGGGTGAGCTTTGCACTGCCTTTAGGTTTCCTGTTTTGGCCGTTGGCAGGGTTTGTGCTGGTGGCAGAGAGTAATGCAACTAATTTAACTGATGGGATTGATGGTTTAGCAGGTGGAACTGTGGCGATCGCACTTTTGGCTTTAGGTGCTGTAGTCGCCCCAACTTCCCTACCGTTGATGGTTTTTTGTGCAGCTTTAAGTGGTAGTTGCTTAGGTTTTTTGGCACATAACCGCAACCCAGCCCGCGTATTTATGGGTGATACTGGTTCTCTGGCGTTAGGTGGTGCGTTAGCTGCGGTGGCACTGTTAACCAACAGCTTGGTAGCATTATTTATTCTCAGTGGTATCTTCTTTGTTGAAACCTTGTCTGTGATGGCACAGGTGGCTTATTACAAAGCGACAAAAGGCCCAGATGGTAAAGGCAAAAGATTGTTTAGGATGGCTCCTTTACATCATCATTTAGAGTTGGGTGGCTGGTCAGAATTACAAGTTGTGGCTGTATTTTATGTAGTAGCTGCCATGTTATCTGTAGTTTGTTTAGCGATCGCACCTTTCTAAATTCTTTAAAAAACTGATTTAAAAAAAGAATCCTCGAAGTTTTGAGGGTTCTTTTTTTATAGAAATCCTACTAATTAATAAATTTTATCTGCTTGATTGTGTCCTTCTTCATGTTTAGCAGACGCACTCCCACAGTTTGAAAATTATATCTGCAATTATGTAGCGATCGCTTCCTTCATTCTAAAATGCGATCGTACTCAAGCATTGAGAAAATCTGTAACTGTCCAATCATGATAGATTTTTCTTGCCACATAGCTCATCTCAGCAGTAGAGAGTTTCCTACAAACATAGAAAAAATCTAGCGAGTTGATTAGATAAACCTGATTGTCCTGGATAGATAGTATTTACAGTGGCTTGAAGTTTGCATCTACGATTTCAAAAAGTTTTCTGTTGAGTCTACGGATTTTAAATCAATTTTGATGTATCCTAGATTTTCTTAGGCAATTTTTTCAACACCCAAGTTCATAAAACTTTTTTGCGGATTTCGCGCAAGATTCTGGAAGAAGTTCTTGAACTCTCTCAGAATCTACTTTCTGCTGATTATTTCTTTGTCACACTTGAAGGCTTAACAAATCATCATGGATATACGACTCATCAAAAAATCCGAAAAATTAATCCTGAAAAAGATAAAACAGATAGAAGAAGAAAATCTTTCAATAGATGATTTTGAGAGCCAAGAAGCTACCGTTGAGGAAAAACCAGTAGTCAATTTAGTAGAAACTAGAGAGCCTAACTATATTCCGGTGCGGGATAACCCGGTAGTTTTATCCATCGCCAATTCAGGATGGCAGGTTTCGGAAATCTTACGGGATATCAGAGTAGATAATTTCTATGATTGATAAATAACCAATATATATATGTCAGAATTCTAATTTTTAACTTATGAATTCTGCACAAATATTTTCATAATAAATAAGCAACAGCAAGATAACTGTTGCTTATTAGTTGTTTTTTAAGACAGTTAATACTCGATAATTTAAAATTCATTGTGGTAAGCTTTTTGCTAGTGATTACTACATCTTGAGATTTCATGATAGAGCTAGTATTAGTCAAACTAGGAGGCTCTTTAATTACTGACAAGAACCAACCATACACGGCTCGACTAGAAACTATGCAAAAACTAGTTACGGAAATTAGTTTAGTCAAGCAGCAGAATCCTAGTTTGAAAATGATTATTGGCAATGGCGCTGGTTCTTTTGGGCATCAATCAGCACATAAATATAATACTATCAATGGTGTCTTCTGTGATGCTGATAAACTAGGGTTTTGTCTAGTTCATCAAGATGTTTTAGATTTAAATAGATTACTAGCCAATTGTTTTTTACAAGCAGGTTTGCCAGTAGTAAGCTTACCACCTCTCACGATGGTAGTTACTCAGAATAAAAAGCTAGTGAAAACAGATTTTTCGGTAATTGAAAACAGTTTAAAAGCTGGCTTCATACCGTCGGTCTTCGGTGATGTTGTATTAGATCAAGTAATTGGTGGTACTATTCTTTCTACTGATAGTTTATTAGTAGAGTTAGCCAAATATTTTCATAGCCAAGGTAACTACCAAATCAAACTCATCAATGTTGGGAATTATCCTGGTGTGTATGATCAAAATGGGCAGGTAATACCTGAGATTACACCAGCCAATTATGCTCAAATTAAAGCTGCTATTGGCAAGAGTGAGTCAATAGATGTCACTGGTGGAATGATTCAGAAGGTAGAAGAATTTTTGGCTATTTCTGATTGGGGAATTGATTGTTGGATAATTGATGGCAATATTCCTGGAAATTTAGTCAAGGCTGTGCTTGGACAGGCGACTGTGGGAACAGTGATTCGCTCTGGTGAATATAGGGACAAGGGAGACAAGGGAAATAAGGGAGAGCTATTTAATTAGGTGCAAGATATTTGCAGAAGAGGTATTGCATTTTAATATATATTGGGCATACTAAGGAAAAACTTTGGCAATTTTTTGTGTGAATCATTCTTAATTTGGGGTGATCTGCCGAAAAGAGAGCCAGTAACTTGCAGGATTCAGCAAGATGGCGTTTTTCCACTTTGTACCGCAACAATCTTCTCAGGCTTTGCTGTGGAGTGTTCTGAACAGCATTACTGATCCCATTTTTGTGAAGGACAGACAACACAATTGGGTGTTCGTTAATGATGCGTTTTGTCAGTTTATTGGATATGAGCGAACAGCACTAATTGGTAAATCTGACTATGATGTTTTCTGCAAAACCCAAGCCGATGTTTTTTGGGCGAGAGATGAACTGGTTTTTACCACAGGTGTGACTGATGAAAATGAAGAATTAATCACAGATTACCAAGGTAAAACCCAAATCATATCTACTAAAAAAAGCTTATTATCTGACGAAGCTGGTAATTCATTTTTAGTAGGTTCAATTCGGCTACTTGTTCCCCAAGATCAAATTGAAACTACTTTGCTACTTCAGACAATCAATAAGTTAGAACAAGAAATTTATGAACGCCAACAAACTGAGAAACGCTTTCGCAGACATAGTAATGCGCTTCAGCAGCTTGTGCAGAGCGAAAAATTACAACATGATGATTTTCAAATTGCGATTCAATATGTAACTGAAGTAGCTAGTTTAGGTCTTGAGGTTGGGCGTGTTAGTGTTTGGTTATACACAGAAAACCGTTCGGAAATTCAATGTGTGGATTTATATGAACAGGAATATAATTGCCACAGTCACGGCTTGGAATTATCTGTATGTGACTTCCCGAAATATTTTCAAGCCCTCAAAGAAGAACAAATAATTGCAGTTAATGATGTGCATACTGATACTCGTACTGCTGAATTTTCTGCAACTTATACAACTCCATTAGGAATTACTTCGATGCTGGATGCGCGGATTTGGTCGAGAGGGGAAGTAATTGGTGTAGTTTGTTGTGAGCATTTGATCACCCCGCGCCAGTGGACATTAGAAGAAGAAAGCTTTATTGGCTCAATTACTGACTTTGTGCGGCTGGTGATTGAATCACGCGATCGCAAAATTGCCGAAGCAGCACTCAGACAGCAAACGCAACAACTAGAGCAAACACTCAAAGAATTAAAACGGACTCAATCCCAAATCATTCAAAGTGAAAAAATGTCTTCTTTGGGACAATTAGTAGCGGGTGTAGCTCACGAAATTAATAATCCGGTTAACTTTATTTATGGCAATATTAATCCTGCTATTAATTATGTTCATGATTTATTCAAGCTGGTTAATCTCTATCAAGAAAACTATCCTTATCCAGTGGATGTGATTCGAGAAGAAATTGATGCTATAGACTTAGAATTTTTAATGTCAGATTTACCCAAGCTATTATCTTCTCTGAAAATAGGAGCCGATCGCATTCGCCAAATTGTGCTATCTCTCCGCAACTTTTCCCGCCTTGATGAAGCTGAATATAAAGCAGTGAATCTGCACGAAGGTATTGATAGTACATTATTAATTTTAGAAAATCGTCTCAAGGCTAAACCCAATTATCCTGGTATTAAAGTTATTAAAGATTATGGTAAATTACCTTTAGTTGAGTGCTATGCTGGTCAACTTAATCAAGTATTTATGAATATTTTGACTAATGCCATTGATGCTCTAGAAGAACGAGACGCACAACGCACACTACAGGAAATGCAAGCTTCTCCTAGTAGAATTCGGATTGATACCGCAGTCGTGAATGAAGCTCAGATTGCTATTAAAATTGATGATAATGGTTTGGGTATACCAGAAAATATTCAAAAACGGATTTTTGACCCATTTTTTACGACAAAACCCATTGGTAAAGGTACAGGAATGGGAATGTCAATTAGTTATCAAATTATTACAGAAAATCATCATGGAACCTTGGAGTGTATTTCATCTCCTGGTAAAGGTACAGAATTTATAATTGTGATTCCTTTAAAACAGCAGCAATTGGGAAATCAACCTCTAGAAGAAAGTCCATTGTGAATTACAGGCAGGTAGTTTTATACTAAACCCGATCGCAGTGCAACTACAGCAGCTTGAACGCGATCATCAACTGCTAGTTTGTTCATAATTCCACGGACATGGGTTTTAACGGTATTGGGACTCAGGTAAAGTTTTTCAGCAATTTCGGGGTTGCTTAAGCCTTCTACCATCAGTTTTAAAACTTCTAACTCTCTGGTGGAGAGGTTGGCGGTGTTTCCTTGGGTTGCGGGAGGTTTGAGGTTATCAATGACACGTCTGGCGATTTGCGGATCTAAATAAGTCGCGCCATCAACGGCGGCGGCGATCGCCTTTAACAGTCTTTCTACACTCGCACCTTTGATACAATAAGCATCTGCACCACTGGAAAGTGCCGCAATCACTTCTGTTTCGGTGGTGTGGGATGTCAGCATCACTACATGGGTTTCTGGTAACGCCGCTTTAATTTGCTGTGTCGCCGCAATTCCATCCAGGCGCGGTAAACCAATATCCATGACTACCAAATCTGGTTTTAATTTTAAGGCTGCTTGTACCCCTAAATAACCATCTTCTGCTTGTCCAACAATTTCCAACTGGGGTTGCGCCATTAATGATTGTTCTAGTCCTAGTTGCATCATCGGATCATCTTCCACAATCAAAACGCGCAATACAGGTTGATCATTCGGCAGATTGAAGGAGTAGCTAGGATTGGTAGACATTTGTTTATCTAGTCAATGGTCAATGGTCAATAGTCCAATAGCTATTGACTATTGACTATTGACTAACTTCTCTATTCTTCCACGCGATAACCAAACTCTGCCAAATTTAACCGAGACTGTCGCCATTTTGGCTGGACTTTGACGAAAAGTTCCAGGTATACTTTGCCAGAGATGAGTTTTTGGATTTGTTCGCGGGCTGCACTACCAATGGCTTTGAGCATTGAACCACCTTTACCAATTAAAATGCCTTTCTGTGAATCGCGTTCGACGTGGATGGTAGCAAGGACACGGGTAATAGATGGTGTTTCTTCTACTTTATCAATGGCGATCGCCACAGAATGCGGCACTTCTTCACGGGTTAACAGTAAAATCTGTTCCCGAATTAATTCGCCCATAATAAAGCGTTCTGGTTGGTCTGTCACCAAGTCAGGTGGATAGTATAAGGGGCCGGTTTCTAAGTTTTCCGTCAGTAATTCTTGTAGTTCTGGCAATCCTGCACCAGTCTTGGCGGAAAATTTTGCTAACGGCCATTGGTTAGCATCACCTAGTTGTTGGTAACTTTCATCGATAAACTGGGAATCCGCCGATTGCTGGTCAATTTTGTTTAGTCCCAAAATTACGGGGGTGTGACTGTGAGTTAATAACTCCGCAATGTAGCGATCGCCAGCACCACAAGCAGCTGTACTATCAACTACGAACAGCACCACATCTACTGATTCAATGGCAATTTTAGCATTCTGTACCAACACTTCCCCCAACTGATGATGGGGTTTATGAATTCCCGGTGTATCGACGAAAATTAATTGTGCTGCTTCTGTGGTCAAAATTCCTCGCAAACGATTCCGCGTAGTTTGGGCTACTGGTGAGGTTATTGCAATTTTTTGACCAACTAATTGATTCATTAGAGTAGATTTACCGACATTTGGACGACCAATAATGCCGATAAACCCCGATTTATATTCAGGAGGAGCTTGAGGAATTAATACTTCTCCTGAAAAAGAGAAGACGTGATTTTCAATACTAGTCACCTTTTACTCCACCTTCATATTTTATAGATGAGATAAGTTAGTTCTGGGTTCAAACGCACAACAAACATATGTTCACCCTGGAATTTTCGGTGTTTGCCATTGTTTCAGTTTAATCTACTACTAGAGATATTCGACTGGAAATATCTCAAAAATAGATATTAAATCCAACCAACATTATGTTATCTCTCTTCCATAAAGTTGTTTTATCTGAAAGAGAGCCAGTCATTTTGATGACAATATTCTTGGATTTTGGCTGGATAATACCACCAAATTATGATGTAATTGCTATGGCTAAGAAATAATTTCTCGCTTAAACTCGCCTAATTTCACAATCTGATTAACAATTAATTTACTCTATTTAGTATAGATATTCAGAGCTATATGCAACCGAGATTTGTCATCAAAACTAGGAATTTCATGAGCCTGCCTGCAACTGTCTAAAGTTAGCATGTAACAAGCGATCGCACAACTTGAGAGATGATCATCTACCAAGAAGACATAAACTGCCAATCTTCAGCATCTTTCTCTGTATCTGTATTATCTTCTGAATCGGCTGGTTGGTCTACATTTTTTGATTGTAGCAACTTTTCATATTCTCCCGAATCAACCCATTTTAACAATTCTGAAGCTCGCATCACCGACCAGGGAAATTTGTACTCCATAAAGCTGAATATCTTAGTAACTTGATCCAAGTTATCCAGACTAATGAGTGAAAATTCCCGTGCTTGTGCTTGAAACTCAGCAATGGTATCTGCATTTATATATTCCGATGGCAAACCAGCCAACTTCATCAGTGCAGTTATGGCGATATTAATATCTTGACACGCCAATAAACCCGCGCGATCGCATGTGAATTTTGACATCAAAATCCAATTACATAAAGTGACTTCTATCCCCCCAGCCGCTAAACTTCCCAAACCAAAAGTTGTACTGTTAATAATATTTTTTAACAGTGGCATTACATTTGCCATTTGTTGATAAGCAATATATTTACCCTTAATGCGTGCAATTTCACATCCAAATGCAAATAGCAATTCAGCATGTGTATACCATTCCATTGCTTCTAAATTTGCACTCACCATTGGCTTTTCTACACCAACAGCATTGGTTTGAATATGTCCCGTACCACGAAATAAATAAAGTTCCGGCTGGGGAGTCAAATCAAGAATTTGACAGCTTTCTGTAAACGCATCATATAATTTAGGAAAATTTTGTGGTGTCACGCGAAACTCACCACCGATAATTTGCATTCTCAGTAAACGGTCAATGCCATATTCATTTACCTTCTTCAAGACTAAAGGTAAACCAGGCATTTTATTTAAAGCTGCCAAAGCTTTTTGATCAAAGGGATGTTGAAATCTGACTATATTCAGACCAGTCAATATTTTTTTTGTCATGATATTGTTGTTTAGCTGATAGAAAAGATAAATCTCGGAAATACACAATACATAATAGAGATTATCTATTGTGTATTGTTTTGCTATCAATATTTCTTGACCCACTCAATTTTGATCTGTACGGCTTGAGAACGTACCATAGAAGATAGAGAGTAAAAAAGAGCCACTCCTGATGTCCAACAAACAAAACCCTGGTAAAACAGAAGACAGACGTAGCAAATCTGAACGCTTGGAAGCACGCCTCACCCGTGAACAGAAAGAATTGTTGCAGTGGGCAGCAGACCTAGAAGGCCGAACAGTCACTGATTTCGTGGTCAGTCACGCCCAGGAGGCCGCAATCAAAACAATTGAGGAACATACCCTCATCAAACTCAGCCGGGAAGACAGCATCGCTTTTATTGATTCTCTCCTCAATCCGCCTGCTCTACAACCCGATGCTCCATTAACACGGGCAATCAGCCGTTATAAAGAAAGTATGAGGCTGCCGTGAGTCTCCCTGCTTTTGCTCATACCATTGAGTTGCTCAACACCGGACACAATCGAGTAGATTTCCGGTGTGGAATTGAAGCTCTTGACCGTTATCTGCGAGAACAGGCTGGTCAGGATTTGCGCCGCTATGTAGCAACGCCATTTGTACTGTGTGATATTGACGCAAATATGATAGCTGGCTATTACACGCTGGCGGCTACGTCGATTCAGGTGGAAGATTTACCAGAAACACTACGTGCGAAGCTACCAAGGTATCCGCTTGTTCCAGCTACATTACTGGGGCGGCTGGCAATCGATGAACGCTACCAAGGACAAGGACTGGGTGCATTTCTACTAGTCGATGCGTTACGGCGCAGCCTGATGAGTGAGATTGCCGCAATGGCGGTGGTAGTCGATGCTAAAGATGGGCAGGCGCAAGCTTTTTATGAACATCATGGATTCACAGTGTTTCCTGGTCAGTTCCGACGGTTGTATCTGCCGATGACGCTAATTGCCAGACAGTTCAGTTAAAATTGCTTTTTCACACCTACTTTTCTTCGGCTGGTTTGTGTCCTTAAGTTCATGTTTAACAAAGGTGAAATTTATCAAACTTAAAGTTTTATCCTCTTTGAATAAATTGCTTTAAAATTTCTCCTGGCTTTCTATCCCAAGTATCAATATGTTCATAAATTAAATGTTCTGAATTGAACTTGTAAGTTGAATAACCATTAAAAAATATCTTAGCTTGCCAAGGCACACGCAAAACACCACGTACTGTCCATTTCGCTAAAATTGTGTCTTCTGCTGATTGATAAACTTCATGTAAATCAAAAGCGATTTGAGTAAAAAATAATTGGGCGTGAAATCGCAATGTCCAAAAAATAATGCGATAGTTGAATTTATATTTAAATTTATTTACTGGGTCTTTAAAATAAATGTCCTGTGTATAAATGTCATAGGTAATATCTTGCTCAAAAAGGGTAGGTAAATCTTGTTTAAGAGTTTGAATTACCTGTTCTATCTGTAATTTATCTGCCACGCGCTTTATCCTTTAAAAAAGATTTTTTAAGAATCTCTTGATTCTCTGCCAGAATGACAAAGAATTGCTGTTGCTGGGCTGTTGTAAATCAGCCAAAGTCGGAAACACCGCAGGTTGGGAGTAGGGGCCATTTCGCAAAACTTGAGCAAGAGCATTGTTATTTTCGCGCAAACCTTCGTAAAAAAAGCAGACTTCCCCAGAAATTCCGAGTCGGCGGTTGTAAGCGATCGCCTGCACAATATATTCTGGGCTGATGGAGTAATTACCAAGCTTGATCAAAATTCCCGGTGCTAATTTGGGGAGAGTTGCATCACTAAACTGACAACTTGCTAGTCGGTTAGCGATCGCTTTATAACTATTAAAATCGTGGCGATATATCTGCGGGTGAATGATATCCACTATGCCCAACTTCAACCATGTGGCTGAGTCTTGGAGATATTCACGCAATCCCCAATCATAAATATTAGGTGCCATCGACACCAGCAAGTTAGAATTAATGCTTTTGATTTCGCCATATAAACGTGCCAAAAAATCGGTCAAAATATCAGCACGCCACTGCAACCATTGTTGATCTTGGTGGTTACTAGGTGGACGACGGCCAAATTGCTGCTGATAACGGGCAACTGTTAAAGCATCATACCCTCCTTCTGATGGTAAAGCCGGAAAGCGATCGTCGCCTTGAATCCCGTCCACATCATAATTTTTCACCACTTCCAAAACCAAATTCAACAGAAAATCTTGCACCTGGGGATGAAAAGCATTCATCCACTCAAAGCCATTTTTCTGCAACAAATTACCTTGACTGTCACGCGCCGCCCATTCTGGCTTTTTTTGTAACAGCATTCCACCATTCAAGTTGTAAGAACTCGCAAACCCATATTCAAACCAAGGGATAACTTTTAACCCCACTCGTCGCGCCTCAGTTATTACCTCCGCTAACGGGTCACGACCAACCGACATTGGGTCAATTTCTACCCCAAAAGTCTGCTGCATAGTTTGGCTGGGGTACATAGTCACGCCCTTATTCCAAACCACAGGGAATACAACATTAAATCCTGTCTCCGCTAACAAGTCCATCGCTGCTGCAATGCGTTGTTGTGACCGGAAAACTTTACTATCGGTAGTTGTCAGCCAGACACCGCGAATTTCTTTTGGGTTCATAGGTTTTAGGAAGGGTCTGAACTATAAATTTCACACTTCAGACTTTTATTAGAATTTTCTGACATTACTACCACCCCAAACACTGCCCTTTAACAGATGTTAGGGATAGTAATCTGATACATAATTCCACAATAGCGAGATTACTTATTTAATAAATACAACAAATGTCTGACCTTGAAAATGCTTGGGAACATAAATATATAACTACCAATGGTGTGAAATTACACTATGTCACCCAAGGAACAGGCACTTTAATGTTAATGCTACATGGGTTTCCCGAATTTTGGTATTCTTGGCGGCATCAAATACCAGAATTTGCGGAAAACTTTCAAGTGGTGGCTTTAGATTTGCGTGGCTATAACGATAGTGAGAAACCCAAAGTGCAATCAGCTTATATTATGGATGAATTTATCAAAGATGTTGCGGGTGTAATTAAAGGTTTAGGTCACGAAAAATGCGTTTTAGTTGGGCATGATTGGGGTGGTGTGATCGCTTGGTGTTTTGCTGATGCTCACCCAGAAATGTTAGAGAAATTAATTATACTTAACTTACCACACCCAGCCAAATTTTCTCAGGGATTATCAACTCCCCAACAGTTACTACGTAGCTGGTATATGTTCTTATTTCAACTGCCGATCATGCCAGAATTTCTACTGCAAGCTTTTGATTATCAATCCATTGCTCAGATTATTCAAGGCACAGCAACTAATAAAAATGCTTTTACTGCATCTGACCTAGCCGCTTATAAAAATGCTGCGGCAAAACCTGGTGCTTTAACAGCAATGCTCAACTACTATCGCAATGTATTTTCTCACTTTTTACCCAACAAAAATTGGGGAATTTTAAATGTCCCCACACTGATGATTTGGGGTGAAAATGATACCGTCCTTGGGAAAGAGCTTACTTATGGAACCGATGCCTATGTCAGCAACTTGCAAATTCAGTATATTCCTCATTGTGGGCATTGGGTACAACAAGAAGAACCGCAGTTAGTGAATCGATATATGCGTGAATTTACGGTACTTTAATATACAAAAAAGTAGAATTACTGAGTGCCAATTAATAATAGAAAAATTCCGGTTAACAACCAATGACAAATCAAAATAAATACTTGTATTTCTTAAAAAGATTTAACAAGATAAAGATTGGTGATTTTAGATAAAATTTGTGAGCGATCGCCAGCCCAAAACCCGCATCAATACTATTGTTGTACGGTTGAACAAACTATTAAACATCACCTTGATTTTGTGAGTTAAATCAACATTGTCCACAAATTTAGTGAGATAATAGAATCGTGAGGAAAAGAACGGTTACAACTTCAATACAAAGGGGAAAGATTATGAAATTCAAGCTAATTGCCGCTATAGCCTTAGCAACCACTCCCCTCATTTTTGCCACCTCTGTGAAAGCAGGGAATTCGCAAGACTTACAAAGGCTTTTATCTACTGGGGAATGTCAGAGGTGTAATCTAGCTGGAGTTAACCTCAGTGGCGCTCATTTAATTGGTGCAGATTTACGTGGTGCCAACCTTTCTAAAGCTAACCTTGTAGGCGCAAACCTCGAAGGTGCAGACCTCACCAACGCAAATTTGAAAGGAGCTAACCTCTCTTCAACTTTTGTCACCAACGTTAACTTTAAAAAAGCTAATCTTGATGGCGTGAATTTTACCCGCGCTCAAATTCATGACTCCAACGTCTACGGCGCATCAATGGAAAATCTGAATATAACCGATGCAGATATTTTCAACACAGGCATCGGTGTTGGTGGTGAAGAAGGCGCACAAATGCCAGATTGGGACTAAATGAAACTTAAGTAGACTCGTTTCCCATAACTGTGGAAATTGGGTGTAGGGGTGGAAGGGTATGGGGCTTCGCCGTGAGCGTTAGCCTGACGGTGTAAGGGTTTTGAAGACATACACCCCTGTACCCCTACACCCTTACACCCATTCTCATCAGACAACTTTTGGATGTCAGCCCTGATTTATCAAACCCAGATACGTGAATACAGAAGAACTTTTATTAAGTATTCATATCAATGACCAATGGATTCATTGACGAATCTGGCTGAAGATAGCTTTAATATTCAGTTAAAATCGGCGATTAACCTTGTATAAATGAGAGGTGATCTGATTTTTGCATGAATTGTACTTGCATGAGTACGATTATCAGCAACTGATACGGCATAGGATAATCTCATCCTAAAGGTTGCCGTTGATTGACAAACACAAAACTCAGATAGATGTAGTAACACAGCCTACCATTTTTGGCTTCTGTCCTTCTAGTGACTGTCTACCTTGGAGTTGATGCAGTAGAGGTTAGAGGCATTTATGGTTATAGGGAATACAATGTGTTACCCATCCAAGTCTGATCAACTTGTGCCTTGTCTAATCACAGCCTTTTGGTTGTAATTGTCCGGATTAAAAAAACCCAACTGTCAAATTTATGGAAATTAAGATGCAAGAACCGGAATTCGCAGAAACAAAATCCACAGAAGCAGCAGTGGCAGATATCAACAGCCAAACAGGTACCATTACTAAACTCCAGCCTCCTGCTCAACCTCAAGAGGAATGGGTGAAATACGGCGAACAAATTTCTAGCTTTTTAGCATCACTGCCTGAGTACTTAGGTAGCTTGTTCAGCAAATATAAGCAACCCTTAGTTGTTGTTGGCGCAATTGTGACAGCACTTGTCGCAGTTAAGGTACTTTTGGCAATATTAGATTCTTTGAATGATATTCCTTTAGTAGCACCTACCTTTGAGTTGATTGGGATTGGTTACTCTGCTTGGTTTATTTACCGCTATTTACTCAAAGCTTCAACCAGAAAAGAGCTAACTAACGAAATTACAACTCTTAAATCACAAGTTGTTGGTAAAAACGCTCCTGGCACATAATAACTGATTTGAGTGGCATATTAAACTAAAGGCGTTTGAGTGGCGTAAATCGTCACTCAAACTCTCTCAAAATCCAGAATGGCTTAACAGCCAGTGTTACATACCCTGAAAATCCAGAATGGATCAATACTTAGAATAGCTACATCGTACTTAGACAATTAGCATAAAAATCTACCCTTCAAAGCTTTTCAAAAACTTTATCAGCCTGGGAGTTAGAATAAATATCAGGGAGAAAAACCATAATTATGAAATGAAATGGCTGAAGAAAAAGCTAAAACTCCTAAAAACTCAGCTTCTATAGCCAAAAAGCACTGGAGAGACATCCTGGGAGATGCAAAGGATATAGCAAGTGCTGTTGCTGTTGGCGCACTGGTCACATCAAGTATTGGGTTATCTGGCCCTGTTGCTGCGGCAGCTATTTTGGTGGCAACTACAATTTTGAAAGTGGGGCTAGATACACTTGAGGAGGAAGAGCAAGTAGACAAGGATGCTCAAGAGGAGCAACAGGATGATTAGTGTTGCTAGTGTTTTTACTGTCTACTTAATTCAGCTATCTTCTACCTGCCAGCAATGCGCTGAAACTGCCTCAAACTTCAATCACGACCAACTTCGAGTAATTGCTGTACTTTTGTTATTGTTAATACACTGCATGATTCGTGGTATACGTGACCAAGCATTTCCCTCAGCTCGTGCAGCGTTAGATATTTCCTTATTTTGGGCTGGAAATGTTTTGACACTTAGTTTAGTATATCGAGCCTTGACAACAGAATTACTCTTCAGATTGGTAGACCTTGATGGAGTCGTCACTATGGGTATAGGAGCAATTATGACGCTCATTGCTGGTTTCAACAATGATGATATTTTGGCAGACTTTGTTATGGTATTCCAAGGAATCAAATCAAGTATGACTGCTGGATTTCAAAAAGGAAGAGAAATAATTAAGAGGCTATTGAGAATATAACAGTACTTCCACAACAAAAGATCATGTTGTCGAAATTGTGAGCAATGTCAGGGTTTTGAAAAGTTACTGATTTATTTGACTTTGAGACAGTGAAGTTTGTTCAGGTAAGCGCACAATATTCTCAGAAGAAATTTTATCTAGTCTTCCCAGTTTAACTAAAGCTTGATGTACCATTGCTGCTACTTCTGCCCTGGTGGCTGCTTGATTGGGAGCCAAGAGTTGAGGATTAGCATCAGTAATTACCAAACCATTAGCTGTGGCAGTCGCTACCTTAGCTACGGCATATTTAGGAATATTTTTGGCATCTTGATAAATACTTAGCATCTGTGAGGGTTTGGCTGGTTGTTTGAGATTTAACCCACTCACCAGTGCCACTAAAACTTGTACACGGGTAATTTTTTGGTTGGGTTTAAAAGTTTTGTCGGGAAACCCTTTTAAAAAACCTGTACCCACAGCGCGATCGATGGCTGGTGTTGCCCAATATTTACCTGAGACATCTTTAAAAGGTACAGAATTTTTACTCAGTTCCGTATCAAAAGCTTTCTGGAGAATGGCTGCAAATTCCGCCCGATTCACAGGCTGATTTGGTCTAAACGTGTAATCTGGGAAGCCTTTAATAATCCCACGCGCCGAAAGCGCATTAATAAATCGAGTTGCCCAAAAATTCCTCGGCACATCATTAAAGGCAATGGGTGGTGGAATAATTGATTTTTGTTCTGCAGGGGTAACTAAGGGTAAGGGCGATGATGTAACTGATGACTCTGGATTTTTAGACGTAGAAAAAGGTACGGTTTTTGATGCTGAATTAAGTGGAATTACTTGGAATGGTGGCAGGATTTGAGGGGAATTTGGGCTGGGTTCGGGAACTACTTCTTTGGGAGGTAGGGGTGCAGCTTCAACTTGAGGATTAGTGCTTGGCTGCACCTGGGAAGCTGGAGTGGTAATTGTGGGAGTTGGTTGCGTTTGGATTGTGGAAGTTGGTGTTGGCGACAACACTATATTGTAGTTCCAGCCAGCATCTCGGCGAGAAAATGACCACAAGAGAATCCCCCCGATCGCACCGAAGGCAACTAAAATGGCAATAAATTCATCAAAGCCAAGGGCTGTTTTTTCAGATGACTTGGGGTCGGAAGGAGGTAAGTTGGTCATCGTATTTTCCCTGAAATTGCAAAGTTCCCACTCAAAAATCAAGAAGACTGGGCGACGGAAGCCGCAGCTATAGCAGAAGGCAGGAGGCAGGAGGAAAAGTCTTACTATTCCTGGCATTCAAGCTTTGAAATTGTCCTAACATCTCTGACTACCGCTATATCTAAACAAAACCCGGACTTTGACTTCGCTCAGTGAACACCTGCACGGGTTTACAGCTTAATTGTCAGACATTACTTAAAACATTTATTTCACCTTTCACCCTTCATCCTTCTAAAGCACTCGCAAAATGCTGGGAATGCTATCAATCGCCTCCAGACTGCGAATTTCTTCTAAAGCTTGGCGGAAATTACCTTCCTGCACATCGTGGGTAACAACCACAATTTCTGCTAACGCTCCTTGGAAACCAGTTTGCACCACAGACTCTAAACTTACACCATGATTGCCAAAGCAAGTACCTAGTTTACCAATTACACCAGGGTGGTCTTTGGTGAGGAAACGGGCGTAAAATCGGGTAACTAATTCCGAGATGGGGGTAACTTGGCAGTAATCTTCATGTCTACAAGTTAGCAGAGGATTTGGTGCGGCTGTGTTACTCTTGAGGGCTGCTGTCAAACTTAAAATATCGGAGGTGACAGCACTGGCTGTTGCACCTGCACCCGCACCAGGTCCAAAAAACATCACTTGACCGATGGGTTCGCCTTCTACAAGAATGGCGTTATACACACCGTTAACACTTGCCAAGGGGTGAGATTTAGGTACAAAGGTGGGATGTACTCTCACAGACAACTGGGAGTGGTCATTATTTTGGTATTGAGCGATCGCTAATAATTTAATCACAAAGCCCAATTTTTCAGCATAGGTAATATCTGTCTTGCTAACTTGACGGATACCCTCACAATAAACATCTTGTAAATGAATGCGTCCACCAAAACCCAAGGATGCCAAAATCGCAATTTTATCGGCTGCATCTAAGCCATCTACATCGGCTGTCGGGTCGGCTTCAGCATAGCCCAAGCGTTGAGCATCAGCTAACACATCTCCAAAGTCACTGCCTTCAGTTTGCATCCGGGTGAGGATATAGTTAGTCGTACCGTTAACGATACCAATAACAGTGTTAATCCGGTTAACACTTAAAGCTTGTTTCAGGGGTTGAATCACGGGAATTCCCCCACCAACAGCCGCTTCTAACATCACATAAACTCCGGCTTCATTGGCGGCGTTGAAAATTTCTGCCCCAAATCGTGAGATTGCCGCTTTGTTAGCTGTGACAACGTGCTTACCATTTTTGATTGCTTGGAGAAGCAGCGATCGCGCCGGTTCCAATCCCCCCATTACCTCAACTACAATATCCACAGCCGGATCATTGACAATCTCGGCTAAATCTGTAGTGATGACTGACTGTGGTAATTCTACCGCACGGGGTTTATCAGGCGATCGGACACCCACCCGATAAATTTCGATTTCTCCCAACAACGGATGACGGCCAACAGCATCTTGTAGTAGTTGCACCGTACCTGTACCTACAGTACCTAATCCCAATATTCCTAGCTTTACACCCACAAGCTTTTCACCCAATATATTTAGTGCTGAGTCACCGAAGTTTGCTCAACGGGGGGAACCCCCGCACGCAACTTCTCGCTGAGTGCTGAGTGCTGAGTGGTTAATAATATAACCTCCAGGACTCTTATCTCAGCAAGTATATATACAAAACAATTGTAGGGTGAGCATCGCCCACCCTACAGATTATCCTGCTTCAGTTATATTTTGTCAGTTGTCTTAATCTATTGACTAATAACCAACTTAGTAAGTTTCTACGTGCCAACGACCAGCTTTCTTGATTTCTTTTTGGTAATCACTCCAGGTTACGCCTTCTTTTGCAGCCGCAGCAGTTAAAGCTGCATCAATGCCATCTTCCATACCGCGTAAACCGCAGATGTATGTGTGGGTTTTCTCATTTTTAATCAATTGCCACAGTTCATCAGCGTGTTCTGCTACGCGGTCTTGAATGTACATTCTACCGCCTTGAGCATTCTTTTGTTCGCGGCTGATAGCATAAGTCAAGCGGAAGTTATCAGGATACTTCTGCTGCATTTCTTCCAATTCTTCTTTATATAGAATATTGGGAGTTGTGGGAACACCAAAGATTAACCAAGAGAATCCTTTAAATTGGTACTCTGGGTTAGCTGCTCTTTCTGCATCCTTAAACATCCGCCACAGATAAGCACGCATAGGCGCAATACCTGTACCAGTTGCCATCATAATGACATTGGCTTCGGGGTCATCGGGTAATAACATTTCTTTACCCACTGGCCCGGTGATTTTTACATCTTCCCCTGGTTTGAGAAAACACAGGTGTGTAGAGCAAACACCATAAACTGTTTCACCCGTTTCTGGATGCTTATATTCCAACTGGCGGACACACAACGAAACTGTCTTGTCATCTACATCATCGCCATGACGAGTAGAAGCAATAGAATATAATCTGAGTTTTTCTGGCTTGCCATTCTTGTCTACACCAGGCGGAATAATTCCAATACTTTGACCTTCGATGTATTTCAAATCGCTGCCAGAAAGGTCAAATTTAATGTGCTGAACAATACCAATCCCGCCTTCTCCAACTAACGGCTCATTAGATATACACTTACCGATAAATGGAGCATTAGGACGATAAGTGTTTACAGGAACGTCAGCGTGGGCTTTTTTGGCTTTCGCTTGAGTCATGGTGTTGCCTTGGTTAACTTTATTCTTGGGCTGTTCTTCAGCTGGTGGTTTAGCGAAGCCTTTGGCTTCACTTTTCGCTTTCACAGGTGTGGCTTGACCATTCCCCTCACTGTTAGCAGTCTCTACAGGTGCAGCATTCACAACTGCGGCTTTCCCATTAAGTTGCTCTAGAACACTTGCAGGTTGAATGCTAACAATTCTGCCGCCTAGGCGAGTGATACGTCGCATTTCTTGATTCATGCGGTTGTAAGGCACTCTGATGAACACACTGCCACTTTTACGAATTGGGTAGTTCGTTTGATCAGTTTCTTCGTTCTGACGCAGACCCACCACTTCGTAAACGAAGATGCGGCTACCTGATTCTATGTTGGCAGCACCCTCAACAGCACCTTGATTGTACATTCGTTCTATCACTCCGATATTTACTTAACCGTTTTTCAAAAAAACTATTCCCATCACTTAGCCAGATTTTAGTTTATCGGATTTTGGGATACCAAAACTAGCACATTGGGAAAGAGGCATCAAAAAATGATACCTTGCTAAGTACACTCGCTCCAGACAAGTAGGTATTGGAATAAACACACCTGTTCATCCCCTAAAATAGAGGATAAGTCGCTGACAGAATGTTAACCATGAATCAATTTAATCTTTTTTTCGTGAATTATCTTTGAGAAAAATCCCTGCCGGCAATCTCAATAAACTAGCTGCAAACACTTTTGAGCAGCTACAAATAATGCTTGATAGAGGCTAATTCTGCCCGGCAGCCCTGGATATTTTGTAGCTGATTTCTTTATGTTTTTTTCAACAGCACTGCTGAAAAATAAAGATAATATAAACTATAACAATCAATTTTCCTGAATGTGAAACTTAGATCAACCTAAATCCGTTGGAGTTTAGGTTTATATTTATACTTTAAATATTTACTCAAGATTACTGTTCAGTAAATTAGGCTGACTACTAAATATCTCTTCATTCTTTAGGTAGATTTTCAAGGTGAATGTTACAAGTCGAGGGTTAACACCAGTGAAGCAACTGCAACTCTCCTAAATGGGCTTTAATCGTAAAATTATACTCACTTCTACTGGGAAGATAGGTATCTCATAGGGAAGATGGGTGAAGAACAAAATTTGTGCTAAATCATTAATCTGACAGTAGCAGCACAAGATTCTTCCTGATATCAAATCTTGTATAGGATTACCCATTCTGTTAAAATTAAGTATACCACTAGGATTAAATACTTACTAGCTGCAAAATAAGGCAATCTCAGACGAGTAACAGCCGCTAATTTGGTTGTACACCCGTCTGATAATCGTTATGTGGCTAAGTAGCAAGAACACAGGAAAAACCAATGGGGTAGACTCCTGGCTTCAAAAATCTGCTGTGTGAAAAATTATTGATTGACACATTTAGTATTTAGAGGAGATTTATGACAAGTAAGCCGGAACGCGTGGTACTAATTGGAGTAGCCGGAGACTCCGGGTGCGGCAAATCTACTTTTTTGCGTCGTTTAATAGACTTGTTTGGCGAAGAGTTTATGACAGTTATCTGTTTGGATGACTATCATTGCTTAGATCGCAAACAGCGCAAAGAAACTGGGATAACTGCACTTGACCCCAGGGCAAACAATTTTGACTTGATGTATGAGCAAATTAAAGCTCTCAAAGAAGGTCAAACCATTAATAAGCCGATTTATAACCACGAAACCGGCATGATTGATCCCCCAGAAATAGTAGAACCAAATCACATTATTGTGGTTGAAGGTCTACATCCTTTGTATGATGAACGGGTGCGATCGCTCCTTGATTTCAGTGTTTATTTTGATATCAGCGATGAAGTTAAAATTGCTTGGAAGATTCAACGCGATATGGCAGAAAGAGGCCATCGCTACGAAGATGTTTTAGCTGCTATCAACTCTCGTAAACCTGACTTTACAAAATATATCGAACCCCAAAGAGAATTCGCTGACGTAGTTCTCCAAGTACTGCCCACAAACCTCATCAAAAACGACACCGAACGCAAAGTTTTGCGAGTACGGATGTTGCAACGCGAAGGTAAAGAAGGATTCACTCCTGTTTACTTATTTGATGAAGGTTCCACCATTAACTGGACTCCTTGCGGACGCAAGCTTACCTGTTCCTATCCAGGTATGCAACTGTACTATGGTTCCGATGTTTACTATGGCCGCTATGTCTCAGTACTCGAAGTAGATGGTCAATTTGACAACCTAGAAGAAGTCATCTACATCGAAAACCACCTCAGCAACACATCCACCAAGTACGAAGGTGAAATGACTCACTTGTTACTCCAACACCGTGAGTATCCTGGTTCTAACAATGGAACTGGTTTGTTCCAAGTGCTGACAGGTCTAAAAATGCGTGCCACCTACGAACGTTTAACATCAAAGGAAGCAAAACTAGCAGTTCAAGTCTAAACAAAACAGCAGTGTTTGTGTCAAATTTTTTGGGGGTGCTTCCGGGGGCATCCCCTTTTTATTTTTGTAGTGATGGGAGTGGTGAGTAGGGAGTAGTACAAAAAAGCAAAAGTAAAAGGTCAAAAGGAAAAAGAAAAAATATTGATACTACAAGCTTTTTAGCAATTCCTTATGATCGGTTTATTTACGCTGAACTGTACTATGACTAGGTTCAAAATGCCTCTATAAATCTCTAATCTCTAACCTTTAGTTTTGTCATCGAGGACGCTTGTGTATTTATTAATTCCTGCTGCTGGTGTCGGCAAAAGAATGGGTAGTAACCGCAATAAACTTTTTCTTGAGGTACAGTCAAAACCGATTATTGCTTGGACTTTGTTAGCGGCGGAAGCAGCAAGTTCTATTAGTTGGATAGGAATTATTTCTCAACCTAGTGACTGGCCTGACTTTAAAAATATCATTGCTGATTTATCACTGGCTAAACCTGTGGAATTTATTATTGGTGGTAGTACTCGGCAAGAATCGGTTTACAACGGCTTGCAAGCGTTACCACCAGAGGCAGAACAAGTGCTGATTCATGATGGCGCTAGATGTTTGGCTACACCAAATTTGCTGAATGCTTGTGCAGCAGCAATTCGCCATTGTGCTGGGTTAATTGCGGCTATACCAGTGAAAGACACGATTAAAATTGTTGATGAAACTGGCATAATTCAAAGTACGCCTGACCGACAATATTTGTGGGCTGCCCAAACTCCCCAAGGATTTAATGTCCAGTTATTGAAACAGTGCCACGCTGAAGGTATTCGTCAAGGTTGGGAAGTGACTGACGATGCAGCGTTATTTGAAAGGTGTGGCATTGAAGTACGAATTGTTCCAGGTGAGGAGACGAATTTAAAAGTTACTACTCCCCAGGATTTAGCGATCGCTGAATTTATTATCAGTCATCGGGGAGGGTGAGGGAAGAAGGGGGATGAGGGGACAAGGGGGACAAGGGAGACAAGGGAGATTAGGGGGATATTGAGAATTGTTAAGGAGATTTTTGACTTTTGCAACAAAATCAAGTATACTCCCACACACTTGTTAATCGTTAGTTACTAGTCATAAGTTGTCAGTGACCAATGACTAATAATTATTGACTATTGACCCCTTCGGGGTTCGCCAGTCGCTCATAGGGGGAACCCCCAAGACCGCGCTGGCTCACTATTGACCATTGACTAACACCCAATGAAAACAGCCACCGCGACCAAGACAGCGACTAAAATTGAAGCGATTCTCTATTTAAAGGGTAAGCCTTTATCTCTCAGTGAAATAGCCGAATATGCAGCTTGCGATCGCGCCACTGCCCAAGAAGGCATAATTGAACTGATAGATAGTTATGCCCGTAGAGATAGTGCCTTAGAGGTTGTTGAAACCACAGATGGTTATAGCCTGCAACTAAGAACTGACTTTCAAGATTTAGTGCAAACACTGATTCCGGTAGAATTAGGGGTAGGCGCATTGAGGAGTTTAGCTGCGATCGCCCTCAATAGTCCAATTTTGCAAAGCGACTTGATTAACCTCCGGGGTTCAGGTGCGTATCAACATGTTCAAGAATTAGTCGAACTTGGTTTTGTCAAAAAACGCCGAGATAACGAATCCCGTTCTTATTCGCTACAAGTAACACCAAAATTTCACCAGTACTTTCAAATCGAACAACTTCCCCAACCATTTGACACTAAAGAACAGCAACTAGAACTCAATCTAGCTATTGAAGATGAACTAGAAGATACTAGCGACTAGAGGCTATAAAAGAGATTTTTTCAAAGCATAAACATACACAAGCAAATGTAGTAACAATAGGCTTTGCCAATTAAGGTTTTAATCTACTTGACCGGGGAAGAGATAGAGTCTTATTGACAGGTTAATTGACCATGAAACAGCGATCGCTTTGTTTCAAAATTCCTATACTTTGGTCAAATGTGCCGATTGTGTTGCACAAGAGTTAGACAATCTTTTTCAATGTAATTGGATTAAAAGCCTTGCTATGTATGGTTTTATGGAGTCTTTTCGCCCCAGCAGATAATTTAGTCTTATGAAACACAGGATTATTAAAAAACCTTTAATTGGAATTTTAGTCTCTACATTATTGTTGTGGATGAATGCAACCACTGCTTAGTCGCAGTCTATATCTGTAGAGAAAAAGATAGATAGCACAAAAATAGTACCAGGAGCGCCAATCAAATATCAACACTTTGGTAACGAAAAACGGATGAGGCGGATAACAGGAGGTATAAGAGAAAATTGTTTGTTAGGCACAAATAAGAATCCTACTGTATTAGTTCCGGAAAATCATCCTGTACTGACTACTGTTGAACAGCCAAAATTATTTGGTTCTTCCGGTAATTTTATGGAGAATTAGTAGTAAAGTGCCAAGTTAATAAGCTACGTAAGCGGAAATTACTAAAGTTGCGAAAGCCATATCCAAGTCTTTTGATTAACTTG
>NZ_JACJTB010000002.1 GCF_014698475.1 Nostoc spongiaeforme FACHB-130
TTCTCACGCGTTACTCACCCGTCCGCCACTAAATCCTAAGATTCCGTTCGACTTGCATGTGTTAAGCATACCGCCAGCGTTCATCCTGAGCCAGGATCAAACTCTCCGTTTTGTAGTTTTTTGAGTTTGTTATCTGAAAAAACTCGCTTTTCAGATTCCTTGCTATAATTGTTGAAGTTTTTGGGTTAATCCCAAAACCAATTTGTTTGACGAGGATTGGTTTAAATTTAAGCTTTCAAAGTATTGTTTTTTCTCGGTTCAGTCGTCTCGGCTCTTGCCTTGACACTTATCTAGATTAACAACTGGTTATAGGAACGTCAAGGGTTTGGCGAAAATTTTTTTGAATTTAATTGAAAAGAAAGTAAAAACCAACATACAGTAGGTAAATAAGCACAATATTGAGCAATAATCTGTTTTTGGCTGTATGAGCCTAATTTGAGCTTAAATCGAATTAAATCTAATAGAAGCAATTGGCAATGAACTTGTCCGAGCTTGTAAAAAAATCAAAAAATTCCTGAAAATTATTTACGGAGTGTTCTTTAGAAGTTGCTTCAAAGAGATGAGCGATCGCACCACCTAACACCATTTCGGCAAAAAATACATTAATCTGGTGCATCTTTGTGTTTTCTGCTCGGTGGATTATTCTGAATCTGTAGCAATCTTCGCAATTACAGACCATGAAAAAGCTGATTAATCAGCCAGAAGACTTCGTAAGAGAAAGTCTAGCTGGGATGGCGGTGGCTCATTCGGATTTAATCAAAGTCAACTATGATCCCACTTTTGCTTATCGAGCTAATGCAACCAAACCAGGGAAAGTGGCAATTATTTCTGGTGGAGGTAGTGGACATGAACCGATGCACGCAGGGTTTGTGGGTACAGGAATGCTAGATGCAGCTTGTCCGGGAGAGGTGTTTACTTCACCTACTCCTGACCAGATGCTGGCTGCTGCTCAAAAAGTAGACGGTGGAGCAGGCATTCTTTATATTGTCAAAAATTATAGTGGCGATGTGATGAACTTTGAGATGGCAACGGAGTTAGCCAGAAGTGAAGGTATCCGTGCGCTCAATATTTTGATTGATGATGATGTGGCAGTGAAGGATAGTTTATATACCCAAGGTCGTCGCGGTGTGGGAACAACAGTGTTAGCAGAGAAAATTTGTGGTGCGGCGGCTGAACAAGGTTATGACTTGCGACAAATAGCAGATTTGTGTCGTCGAGTAAATCTGAATGGGCGAAGTATGGGAATTGCTTTAACATCTTGTACTGTACCAGCTAGGGGTACTCCAACTTTTAGATTAAGCGATCGCGAAATGGAAATTGGCATTGGGATTCACGGTGAACCAGGAAGGGAAAGAATAGATTTAAAATCAGCAGATGAGATTGCAGAGATATTAACCCAAACAATTATTGATGATGTTGGCTACAGTCGGGTTGTGCGAGAGTGGGATGAGAATCAAGGCGAATGGGTTGATGTGGAACTAATTGATCCACCTTTGCAAAGAGGCGATCGCTTGTTAGCCTTTGTTAATAGTATGGGTGGTACGCCCATCTCTGAACTTTACCTGAGTTATCGTAAGTTGGCGGAAATTTGCGAAAAACAGGGAATGATCATTGTCCGCAACTTAATCGGCCCTTACGTCACATCTTTAGAAATGCAGGGTTGCTCAATTACATTGCTAAAGTTAGACGATGAACTTTTGCGGTTGTGGGATGCACCAGTACACACAGCAAGTCTGCGGTGGGGTATTTAATATGGTCACTCAAGCTCAAATTCTCAAGTGGTTACAAGTATTTGGAACTGAGATTGATCAGAATAAAGAATATTTAACTGAATTAGACGCAGCCATTGGTGATGCTGACCACGGTATTAATATGGATCGTGGTTTTAAAAAGGTGATCAGTCAGTTACCAACTGTCACTCAGCAAGATATTGGCAGTATCTTGAAAACTGTTAGTATGACTTTAATTTCTAGTGTTGGGGGTGCTAGTGGCCCTTTATACGGGACATTCTTTTTAAAAGCCAGCACTATAGCGGTTGGTAAACAAGAACTAACGACACAAGAGCTATTGACATTGTTGCAAGCTGGTTTAGATGGAGTTTTGCAACGTGGTAAAGCCCAACTAGAAGACAAAACAATGGTTGATGTGCTGTCGCCGGCTGTAGTGGCTTTTAGGCAAGCAGTTGAGGAAGGTAAAGATACTGTGGCTGCACTGCAAAAATCTGTAGCTGTTGCAGAACAGGCGCTAGAAAACACCAAACCAATGTTAGCGAAAAAAGGACGCGCTAGTTATTTAGGAGAGCGGAGTATTGGACACCAAGATCCTGGTGCAACTTCATCTTATTTAATGTTGAGGAGTTTAGTGGTAAGTCTTGAGGATGGTGAGTAAAGTCTGAAGCAGACAATTTCACACTTCAGACTTCACGCTTGATACTTTAGCCAAACACTCGGTGTTGTAAAGAGGGCATTTGGCGACGCACTTGTTCTAAACGTGAGGGATTGATTTCTGCGATCGCAATTCCGGGTTTTTCCCCAGCATCCGCTAAAATGACTCCCCAAGGATCAATAATTACAGCATGGCCGTGGGTTTGGCGACGAGCATAGTTTGTCCCAGTTTGGGCTGGTGCAATCACATAACAAGTATTTTCAATTGCTCTTGCTTGTAATAATACTTGCCAGTGGTCTTTGCCAGTAAAAGCAGTAAACGCCGCAGGAATAAACATTACATCGGCTCCCTTACTGGATAAATGGCGATAAAGTTCTGGAAAGCGCACATCGTAACACACAGAAAGACCAATACCGCCCAGTTCTGGGGAAAAATATACTGAGGGTAGTTGTGTACCAGCTACTACAGTGCTAGATTCACGATAAGTATTACCATCGGGAACATTCACATCAAATAAATGTACCTTTTGGTAACGGACAACTTCTAAACCACTTTGGTCAATTAGGGTGGAAGTATTATAAACTTTGCCTGTCTCTTCTACCAAAACAGGAAAGCTGCCGCCTAAAATTGTGACTTGGAAGCGTTGAGCCATTTTTTTGAGAAACTGTTCTGTTTCGCGGGTGATGTTTGCGGCTTGGGCGAGTTTATCTTTTTCTTCTCCCATAAAAGAAAAGTTTTCTGGTAGCCCAACTAATTCAGCACCTCGACGCACAGCAAGCTCAATCAATTCTTCTGCCTGTGCCAAATTTTTGTATAGATCAGGCACACTTGTCATTTGAATAGCGGCGGCTAAATAAGACTTCATAGATTTAACAACAAAAAGTAGATGTGTGCGGGACAGATACTCAAATATATCGTTACTTCAAGAACTTCGGAACTTGAGCAGCTATGAGGAAATATTGCTTTTCTTTAAGGAGCTTGCTATCCCTAATGTTTAGCTCTATTAATTGTCACCGGATTTTAACACTTTGAGAAATTAAGCAGTCAGAGGCACAATCAGAGGTTTGGACAACGGAAGAAAGAACCACAGAGGAGCCAGTGCGTTACTTTGGTTCCCAAAGTTGTAGTAACTGGCATAGCGCAGAGTTCAGGGAGACATGGGAGTTTAAGAGGTGTTTTGCTTCAGTCCTAAATTTATGTGGCGGACTACTACTTTTGTGTCGCTAGAATTTTGTGATTGTTAGGGTGAGTTCTATAAATCTCAAGTTTGTGTTAAGGAATGTTCAACACGGTTGGCTGTGACAGTGGATCTCCCGCAGTTTCATAAGCAATAATCAAAGACTCCAGTGCTTCAATGCCATTGGCAACAGCTGACTCGTAAGTATATCCATGAGTGCGCCAACGTTGTCCAGGGAAATCAGGAAACCCTACCAAGAAGCAATCATCTTCTTCTGACCACTGAATCACCATTTGGTACTTGAGTTTATCCATCTGGAAAATACAATAACTACCAAGTTGGGTCGCTAAATAAATGTATTCTCAACTCCTCATCGGTTGGCGGGACTGCGGAAAGACAAGCACGAATGACATCGCCATCTTCAAGTTCTACTGTACAGGCGTGACATGAACCCATGAGACAGCCTGTGGGAATGAACACTCCAGCGCGTTGCGCTACATCTAAGAGTGCTTCCCCCACTTCGGCATTGATGGCGACATCATCTGGTAAAAATCGAACGCTGACACTCATGCAATTTTTAGCTAACTACGACAAAAACGGTGTTAAGTCTAAATGGCGTTCTACTTCTGTAGCCAGCGAGTCTAAGATTTGTTCTCGCTGTTCGCGGTAGTTGGCGACACCTGTGGGTAAGGATTTTAAGCCGCGCTGTTGACGCAGGCGATTTAACCAAGCACGTCGCCAAGGGCCATTGTCAAACAATCCGTGTAAGTATGTACCCCAAACTGATTGACAGCTATCCACCAACCCTAGATTAACATCATCAAATAGGGGTTGATACGCTTGACTATCGGGTGGTTGTTCAATACGCGATCGCCCTTGATGAATTTCAAAGCCGTTGACTGGCAAGCCCATCTGCGGGAAATTAGAGCTAACTTGCCGTTGACGAGCAATTTTTTGTCCGGTAATTACGGTTCTAATCGGTAATAAATTCAAGCCTTGGAATCTACCTGCTTGACCTTCTATACCTTCGGGATCAGCAATAATTTGTCCTAGCATTTGGTAGCCGCCACAAATCCCTAAAACTGTGCCACCAGAAGCCGCATAATTTTGGATGGCTTCTGCCATACCACTTTTTTGCAATAAAATCAAGTCAGCAATGGTGGTTTTTGTGCCAGGGATGATTACCGCGTCTGGGTGTCCTAAATCTTGTTTTGGACTGAGATATCTAACGGAAACAGATGGTTCTGATTCTAAGGGGTCAAAATCGGTGAAGTTGGCAATTCTGGGTAAGCGAATCACCACGATATTCAAGTCAGCCTGAGCTTTGTGAGCTTTTCGCTCTAGTAAATCGAGGGAATCTTCGGCGGGGAATAGTTCTTGAAAATAAGGCAGCACACCAATTACAGGTTTTTTGGTGCGTTCTTCTAGCCATTGGATGCCTGAATCTAAGAGCGATCGCTGTCCACGGAACTTGTTAATTACAATACCTTTAATTAAGTCCCGTTCATCAGGGTCAAGTAACTCTAAAGTCCCTACAACATGGGCAAAAGCACCACCACGGTCAATATCAACTACCAGGATTGTCGGTGCATTTAAATACTTCGCTATCCGCATGTTGGTCAAATCGCGGTGCTTGAGGTTAATTTCTGCGGGGCTGCCTGCACCTTCGCAAACCAACATATCAAATTCTGTGGATAAATGTTGTAGAGATTCTTCTATGGCTCGCCAACCAAGGTCGAAAAATTGCTCGTAGTAATCTCCTGCTTTGACTCTCCCGACTGGTCTACCCTTAACAATTACCTGGGAAGTCATATCACCTTGGGGTTTGAGTAAAATAGGATTCATTTCTACCCAAGGAACCACCCCAGAAGCCCAAGCTTGTACCGCCTGTGCATAACCAATTTCACCCCCATTGGCAGTGACATAAGCATTTAAAGCCATATTTTGACCTTTAAAGGGAGCCACTCGCCAACCACGCCGCGATAGCAAACGGCAAATAGCCGTAGTTAAAAGTGATTTCCCTGCGTGGGATGTAGTTCCCACTACCATAATTGCTTTCATACTTAATGTGTACTTTTCAATAAGAGGGTGAAATACTTAGTTGTGAACGGGTAATGATATCACATCCGTTCATCAACAGTTATAGCAGCAGGCAGAAGAATTGGAGATTTTAGATTGAGATCAATCAAAAGTTGTGAGATTCCAGCTTGCACAAAGTCCTTATCTACCTAGCTACTGCTATAAATCCAGAAGCAAACAAAACTTGAGGGAGGACAAATATCCATACCCAAACTCTTGACCCCCGTGATTTATGCAACTTTCATCAAAATCTGAGCAAAGCTGTCAGATGTTAATGAAGAATTTATCTTGGGCTTGATGCTTCCGTAAGTATATTGTTCCCTTTTGTAACCTAATCTTAACTTTAAGATTTTTAATTCTAGAAAGGCAGCCTCAACCAACGAATGGAGGTATTGTAGAGGGAATCTCGCCAGGAAGGGGCAGGAAAATTTTGTCCTTGATATTTTTCGATTAATTGATGACCTAAAGGTGTGAGGCGAAAACTATCGGTAATTCCTTGGCCATCAACTTCGCGCCGCAGTACACCAACTTGGATTAACCAGTCTAAAGCGTTGTAACAAGCCAATTCTGATAAGGGATGCTGAGTATAGCCATTTTTGATGCCGTTTTCTTGGGCGATCGCATTTAATGGTACACTCTGGTGACGCATAGCTGTGAATAAATCAACTCTGAAAGGAGAACAAATGAGCGATCGCTCGGCTCTTTCTACTGTACTAACAGGATAAGAGAAGGAGTTTGGGGTTGGGGAATCAAGTTTATTCATGGAAATATTTATTTATCTCAACACAAATTAATTTACAACTCATAAACTTACTCAATTAATTCTGAATCCTGTATTCTGACTTCTGAATTCTTCTTTAATCATTGTAAATTATTGTAAAATTTCAGAGTCATCAACAAACACCAAACAGGAAAGGTTCATTATGCCTCTAGCAGTTGGTACGGATGCACCTGCATTTACCGTCAAAGATACTAATGGCAACACTGTCTCATTGTCTGATTTTGCTGGTAAGACAGTTGTTTTGTATTTTTATCCCAAAGATGACACTCCTGGCTGCACTAAACAAGCGTGTAGCTTCCGCGATGCTCAAGAGCAATATCAAGGTAAAGATATAGTTGTTTTGGGTGTGAGTGCCGATGATGAAGTGTCGCATCAAGCCTTTACCCAAAAATTTAATTTGAACTTTCCCTTACTGGCGGATACTGAAAAAACTCTGATTAAAGCTTACGATGTTGATGGTGGTGGTTATGCCAAGCGCGTCACCTACGTCATCAATCCCAATGGCACAATCGTTCATGTTGATGCCAACGTGAATACATCTAACCACGCCAGCGATATTTTAGCGGCACTGGGGCTGTAATTTTTGTGAATTGAATTTTAGCTTTGAGCTGGATTGCCTGTTTGGGGCTTCCAGATAAAAATATCCTGTTCTTGTGGGATGGATATCCAAAGAAGATATTCACCCCACAAGATGGATAATTAATGGTTTCTGGAAATCCCATCAGGATTCCCATACAAAGTGAGATTTTTGAATTAGATTCAGTTTTGGGGTGGAACAGTTTGCACTGGAGAAACCACACTAGGAGATGTGATGGCAGGTAAACCAGGAACCGCTTGTCCTGTAGTGCTATTTACAGGTTGATTGGCATTTTGTTTGAGTACAGCCCGCTTTCTGTTTAATTCAGCCACAGCTGAGTTTAATTCTTCGTCTTTTTGTTGGGCGTTCCAGTTGAAACTACCAAATTGAGCGCGGTGAATTAAATCAAGGGGATTTAAGTTACCGGTGTTGGGCGAAAATGGATTGGTATTATCTTGAGAATTATCGCCAGAATAGGCATCGATTGTATTTAACTGCGCCAAACTGGGTTGGGCTGAGAGGAAAGAGGCAAAGCCAATTCCTGCTAATGTAGCCACAAAGAAGCTTTTAACTGATAAAAATGATTTTTGCATGAGATTCTCCAATACGCTCCAACGACACCATGCTTTTATCTTAAGCAAGAGTTTTGCGTAGTTGGGGTTGAATGCTGAGTAAAGCCACAACAGCAAAGCCCAACAAAATTAACAAAGCACTGCCAAAGGTAATATCACCCCAAGGTGCTTGCATCACAACGCTACTCAATCCCCAGTCTTGATGCAAATAAAGATAACGGATAGGTTCAATGGCGTAGCTGAGAGGGTTGAGAGTGGCGATAACTTGTAACCACTGGGGCATGAAAGATAAGGGTGCTAAAGCGGTGCTGGCAAATAATAAAGGCAGGTTGGTAACAAATATTACAGCAATTAATTCAATATGTCCGGGTAGGGCAAAAGCCAAACCAAGGGAAATCGCAGTTACACCCAATGCTAAGAGGAAGACAATGAGAGCGATCGCACCCAAGCCTGCTGCATCTGGTATTCCCGCGCCTAAAAAGGCTGCTGCACCGACAATTACAGCTGCTTGCAGTAAGCTTTGGCTAATAATAAAGATGGCAGAAGCAAAGACAATTGAAAAGCGTGATGCTAGAGGCGCGACTAATAAACGATTCAAAAAGCCAAATTCGCGGTCAAACATCACAGGTAATCCGGCGTTCAAAGCTCCAGCAAAAGCTGTAAAAACGATTACACCTGCTGCCAAAAATTGACCGTAATTTGTTGTACTACCAAATAAACCCTTCGGTGCATTTTGGAATAAAGCGCCGAATAACACCAACCACATCACAGGCTGAACAATTCCCGCCAATAAAGTAGAGGGACGGCGTTGTAATTGAATAAACAAGCGACGAGTTAAAGCCAGCGTCTCTTGGACTAATTCACCAAAAAAATTAGGTGCAGCATCCGCAGGTGAAGCTAGTTGCTGCCAATTTACATCAGATTTAGGGGTTACACTCATAACAATTAGGGAGTAGGGAGTAGTGAGTGGGGAGTAGGTTAAGGGTGTAGGGGTGTAAGGGTGAAGGAAAGGAAGATTCTGGCGTTGATTTTACAGTCATTACTCATTCCTTTATGAAAAACCTACACTATACCTAGTAGGGAGTAGGGAATAAGGAGTATGTTTTTCCCACTCCCTACTCCCTATTCCCCATTCCCTCTATCTCATATTTTGCTTCTTTTCTGCTTTCGGATCGCGGTTAGCAATGGCTGCTATTTCTGCATCCATTAAGGTGCGTCCGGTGGCGGCGAGGTAGACATCATCTAGGCTGGGGCGTGATTGGGCGATGCCGAAAATTGGTAAACTGGCATGATTTAGCGTTTGTTGAATGGTAATTAAGGCATCACTTTGGGGTGTGACTACCAAGTTAAGGGAATTACCTTGGGCGCTGTTGATGATGATTTCTTGAACAAAAGGTAAAGCTTGTAAGAGGTGTTTGGCTTTCTCGGCTTCTTCAAGGGGGGAAAATTCCCGGATGCGTAAGGTAATGCGATCGCCGCCTACCCTATCCTTTAATTGTGAGGGTGTACCTGTGGCAATGACAATCCCACGGTCAATGATAGCGACGCGATCAGCTAATGCGTCAATTTCTTCTAAATAATGGCTGGTAATTAAAACGGTAGTTCCTGATGCTCGTAACTTCCGTAAAAACTCCCAGACAACAAATCGACTTTCGATGTCCAGTCCAACTGTAGGTTCGTCTAAAACCAAGACATCCGGCGCGTGGAGTAGCCCAGCCGCTAAATCAAGCCGTTTCCGTAAACCACCGGAATAAGTTCCTGTCTTTTTATTGGCGTATTCTTGCAAACTCAGTAAATCTAAAACTGTTTGAATTCGCTGTTTTGCTACCGCGCCAGGGAGGTGATAAAGCGCCGCTTGCAATTGCAGCAGTTCTTTTCCGGTTAGCACTTTATCGATAGCGACTTCCTGCGCTACATAACCGAGTTTTTGTCTGGCTACTTTTGGGTTATCCAGCACAGACACACCAGATACTTCGATTTTGCCAGCATCGGGAGTTGTGAGGGTACACAAAGCACGCAGAGTCGTAGTTTTACCTGCACCGTTGGGGCCAAGCAAACCAAAGATTTCTCCTGGTTCTACCTCAAAAGAAACGTCTTTGACGGCTTCAACGGTACCGTAACGCTTTTGCAGATTTTGAATTAAAACGGCGGGAGCCATGACAGCCAATCCCTAACTATACAATTCGCAACAAAGTCTATATATATTGTAGTTGAGTAAGGTGAGGTGAAGCGATCGCTGGGATACGTCTCCTAATATATTTAGGGTGAAGGGGTGTAGGTTTTCAGTTCCTTCTCAGCCTCCAGCCAATTTTCCCAGGCTTTGTCACCAGGACAACCCTTTTTCTGCCAAATTTCATAAGCTTTTACCCGAATTGCTGATTCATCGGGTAGGTTACTAATGAAATATTCACAGCAATTATTTACAAAACTATAAGGTGGTTCTACAAAAAAATCTTGACGACCGATAATTTCAGCCGTAAAACGATAGCAGTTTTTTTGTATCGGGCAGTTTTTCCCTGGACATAGAGTGATATCGTAAGGCATGGATTTTTTGGCTTAACAACAAATTTTATCGGCATAATTCAGGAGTCAGAAATCAGAATATAGAATGATTTATGATTGCTATATTTGATTTGGCAAAAATCTATTAGTATCAATTTTATGGCAGAACAACAATCAGGAAATTTACAGAATTATGTTAAACAGTTAGCGACGGAAGCTTTAGAAAATCAACAGCCATCTGCATGGTTTGAAATTTTGTATGCCCAAGCTGGAGGTGATGCAACACAAATTCCTTGGGCAAAATTAACTCCTCACCCTTATTTGCAAACATGGTTAACTGATCATCAACCTTATGTGAAAGGACAAAAAGCTTTAATTATTGGTTGTGGTTTGGGAGATGATGCTGAAGCTTTAGCAAAACTGGGATTTGATGTGGCGGCTTTTGATATTTCTCCTACAGCGATATCTTGGTGTCAGCGACGATTTCCTGATTCGAGTGTTAACTATGTAGTTGCAGATTTGTTTGCACTTCCTTTAGAATGGCATCTTGCTTTTGACTTTGTGTTTGAATGTCGTAACATTCAAGCCTTACCTTTAAATGTGCGTTCTACTGTTATTTCTGCGGTTGCATCTTTGGTAGCAATGGATGGCACACTTTTGTTAATTACTCGCATTCGGGATACAGAAGCAGAACCTTCTGGGCCACCTTGGCCATTATCAGACTCAGAACTACAACAGTTGGAAAGTTTAGGTTTACAGCAAGTAGAAAAAATCGTATTTTGCGATCATCCGCAGGAAATGGATATTAAGCAAGTACGGATTGAATATCAAAGGCAAAACTCTACTAAATAAGTCGGCGTAAATAATTATTTTTGAAATAAGACAGGAGAAAAAAAATTTGAGTCTTATTTACTTTTCTTCACATAGTTTTTTTTCTTACACTGACTTATTTATCTAAATTGCGATCGCTGTTGAAGATGAATTGAGCAGCATAAAAACCCGACTCAGTAAGTAGAACGACTAATAATTCACGCTATGTCATTGCGAGTGAAACGAAGTGGAGGGAAGCAATCGCAAGGGTTGTGCAGATTTTACATTCCGTTACATAGTTAGGTTTATTTTCACCGACTTACTTAGTTGGGGATTTGATTTCAGGTTATGCAACTAAAAATTGGAGGAATTACAATACTCATCACTTTCCCAGAGTTGACTATGGGTAGTAATGGATTCCATTCGCCAACACTTACATAACAAGGTTATGCTAAATTCTGACTTCTATTCTTAAAAATTATGAGCCAAGACCATTCCGTCTTAATTAACCTAGAACAAAAACTAAATCAAATCGTAGTTGGACAATCTAGCCTCATCCAGCAGTTGCTAATAGCATTGTTAGGAGGTGGACACGTAATTTTAGAAGGTGTCCCTGGAACAGGTAAAACACTTTTAGTCAAAGTATTAGCACAGTTAATTCAAGGTGATTTTCGCCGCATTCAACTTACACCAGATGTTTTACCCTCAGATATTACAGGAACAAATATTTTTGACTTAAATAGTCGCAGTTTCACCCTCAAAAAAGGGCCAGTCTTTACCGAAGTATTACTAGCAGATGAAATTAACCGCACTCCTCCTAAAACCCAAGCGGCGCTGTTAGAAGCAATGGAAGAAATGCAAGTTACTTTAGATGGTGAAAGTTTACCGCTACCGGATTTGTTTTGGGTAATTGCAACACAAAACCCTTTGGAATTTGAAGGGACTTATCCTTTACCAGAAGCGCAGTTAGATAGGTTCTTATTCAAACTATTAGTAGATTATCCCGACCAAGCAGCAGAAAAGCAAATGTTACTCAATCGTCAAGCTGGTTTTGCCGCGCGACGGATAGATATTTTTAGTTTACAACCAGTAGCAACAGTAGCAGATATTTTACAAGCACGGCAAGAAGTTAAACAAGTGCAAGTATCTGAAAAAATTATCGATTATCTCTTAGCTTTAGTGAGAGCATCACGCCAATTTCCTGATTTAGCTTTAGGTGCATCACCGCGTGCTGCTGGTGCTTGGTTGCAAACATCCCAAGCCGCCGCATGGTTAGCCGGACGCGATTTTGTCACACCAGATGATGTCAAAGCTGTAGCTTCACCTTTATTACGTCATCGCTTGCTTCTCAAACCAGAAGCTATGTTAGATGGTTTACAAATTGATGCAATTATCGCGTCAGTAATCAATCAAGTTCAAGTTCCAAGATGAAGTGTGAATGATAAAACTTGATAAGACAATCAATAGCTTACAATTGGATAAACAATCGAGGTGAAAATGACAATTAAAGAACAAATTAACCAAGAACTAGAAAAATTACCAGAACCTTTATTGCAAGAAATTTTAGATTTTATTCAGTTTTTGCAGTCCAAAAACCAGCTAGAAAATATATCAGTAAATAACCAAGTTTCTCAACCACTCAAAGCAGAACATAATGTTACTAATTCTACTGCCGAAGATTTATTAGAATTTGTCGGGAGTTGGGAAGGTTTAGATATCAGAGAATGTCTGCAATTAGTTCATGAAAATCGAATACAACTTGAATTTTAATCATGTATCTTCTTGATACCAATCATTATTCCTTCTTGATGGAGGGTGTATCTAGTGTTGCCAATCACCTGCGATCGCTAGGTCAAATACAACTTTATACTAGTGTTATTGTTGCAGGAGAGTTACGCTTTATGGCGCAAAATTCCCAACAGAAAGCTGCTAACTTAATCAAAGTTAATGCGTTATTGCAGCGAATTAACTTATATGGAATCGATAAAGAAACTACAGAAATTTACGGTGACTTTAAATCTGAATTAATCAAGCATTTTGGCCCCAAAAAAAACTAAACGTAGCACAACTCAATTAAATACTATCGGGATTAGTGAAAATGACCTCTGGACAGCTGCGACAGCCTTACGCCATTCATTGATAATCGTTTCATGCGATAGTGATTTTGAGCGAATGCAACAAGTAAGAGAAATTTCTTGGGAAAGTTGGGTTTAGATTTCTAAAAAATACTTACAAAAATTAGCAAAAAATTAAATAAAAAATGGTTCCTTCTCAAAGAGTTTATTTTCTATTAGGATTAGGAATTGCGATCGCACCGATCCTATCCTTATTTATTGCCATTCCCGTCAGCATCGCCATCACTTTATTATTCGATGCCATTATTCTGATATTGATGATTGTGGATGGTTTACAAGTCCGTCCATTACGAGTGCAAATCAAACGTGATTTACCACAACGCTTATCAATTGGACGAGATAATCCAGTAATGTTGACGGTAACAGCTGCAAACACGGACGCAATTATTCAAATTCGTGATTACTATCCCCCAGAATTTGGTGTATCTACCCCAACACTCACCGCCACTATTCCCGCTAACACTACCCAAGAATTAACTTACACTGTCCACCCCAGACAACGCGGTGAATTTCCTTGGGGAAATATTCAAGTGCGACAGTTGGGAACTTGGAAGTTAGCTTGGCATAATTGGCAAATACCGCAAAATGTTTCAGTCAAAGTTTATCCTGATTTAATTGGGTTGCGATCGCTCTCTATTCGCCTCACCTTACAATCATCAGGTTCCATCCGCCAATCTCGCCGGATGGGTATCGGTACAGAGTTTGCGGAACTGCGGAACTATCACACTGGTGATGATTTACGCTTTATTGATTGGAAAGCCACCGCCAGGAGAACTACTGGGAATACACCACCTTTAGTGAGGGTATTAGAACCAGAACAAGAACAAACCTTGATTATTTTATTAGATCGTGGTCGGCTGATGACAGCACAAGTCAAAGGCTTACAGCGATTTGATTGGGGTTTAAATGCGACTTTATCATTAGCATTAGCCGGATTACATCGGGGCGATCGCGTCGGGGTGGGTGTATTTGACCGCCAAATGCACACATGGGTTTCACCAGAACGCGGTCAATCTCATCTGGGTAAGTTAATTGATTATTTGACTCCAATTCAACCAGTTTTACTCGAATCTGATTATTTGGGTGCAGTCACTAATGTAGTACAAAGGCAAACTCGCCGCGCCTTAGTAGTTGTCATCACCGATTTAGTTGATGTCACCGCCTCTACTGAATTATTAGCCGCACTTTCCCGGTTAGCACCAAGATATCTACCATTCTGTGTTACTTTGCGAGATCCTCAAGTTGATCATCTAGCACACACATTTACTCAAGAAGTCACAGCAGCATATAGTCGTGCTGTTGCTTTAGATTTATTAGCACAACGCCAAGTTGCTTTTGCCCAGCTAAAGCAAAAAGGTGTCTTGGTACTTGATGCACCAGCAAATCAAATTACAGATCAGTTGGTTGAACGATATCTGCAACTCAAAGCGCGAAATCAGTTATGAATTGTTAATAGAGAGGCTGACTTATAGCGTTTCTCACTCTAGTGAGGTACAAGCAAGAATAATTAACCGCAGATGAACGCGGATGAACGCAGATGGAAACAGATAAGTTTGTACCTCAGTAGACTAGTAAATGCTATAATACAGAAGCTATGCCCAAGTTAGATAAGCTGTTCAGCTAATTTGCACAAAAGAGGCTCGATATTTTATCTATGAGCCTTATCAATTCTAAGGTTTAACTTACTTCATACCTACAATTATTTGATTCATAATTTCATCTTCCTTCCCCGTGACAAAATCAGCAAAACGTTGTGCTAAAGGTGGAACAAAAACAAGAGGATTGCTGAATCCTGAAAAAATATACACACCTGCAAATTCTGGGATAGCACCAATTACAGGTAAACGATTGTTACTAAATGCAACTAAACAATGATGCCAAGTTCCTGGTAAATTACCCAATGCTGGTAAGACTGAAGTAATACTATTTCGTAACCAATTTTCGCTGTCTTCGGCATTTACCATTGCATCAGGATTTGTGAGTATCCGACTAATTTGACCCACACGCAAGCTACCATCTAAAAATTGCACTGCACCTACATCTAATATTGGTGGGACTAATTCATTTCCCAATTCATTCCACAATTCATCAACTTGTGTCGATGCTGCTTCTAATTGAAATCTTTGCAGATTAGCTGGCATTACTAAAGTCTGTAAGCGTAAATCGACAGGTGACATTTCCATCATTTCGGCATGGGTAAAATACACTTTGATGGAAATACCTGCTGATTTGAGTAGTTTTCGGCTGAGTCCACCAGCGCAAATTACAACGTTAGCACTGTGATAAGTTCCGGTATTTGTTTGGACACCACCTTTCAATATTTGCAAAACTTGACTGATTTGCATTTCACCGCCAGCGCGTAAAAAAGCTTGGATGTAAGCTTGTGCGGTTTTGTCTGGATGAATATGTCCGTGTTTCACAGTTAAAGCGCCGGAAATAACCTCTTGATTTAGTAATGGTTCTAACTCACAAGCGTCTTGTACACTGAGTAAACTTGGCGGTACGGCACAATTAGCGTAAACACTGGCGGCGGTTTCTGGGTTAGTATCGGCTGAAATCGTCAGTAATAAATCTAATTCTCGCAATTCAATATCAGCATCTAACTCTTGAGACAAGATTTGATAACGAGCGATCGCTTCTTGGCATAATTGACGAGTGAGTGGTGTTGTTCCTGACCAATAAGCTAATCCACCATAACTATATCGAGTTGCATTGTCTGGTGTGGCGTGTTGTTCCAATAACAGCACACTCAAGCCGACTTTGACTAATTCATAAGCAAGTGTCGCACCTGTAATTCCGCCACCAACCACAATCCAATCGTAGGTTTTCATTTAGTATGTTGCTTGTAGACGACTCAAAAGATATTCTCCCGCAAGGATGGGAGGATAAATAGGCGCACGTTCCTTTTGGCAAGTTTCCAAACAAGCAATTTCTGTATCATCATTAGGATGACAGAAAAACGCGATTGAATAGCGCGATCGCTGTACCCTGTGATCCTTGGGAATCATCACCCGATGCTTGGTTGAACAAAACACGCCATTTGTCCAACGCTGCATCAAATCTCCTGTATTCACAATCACCGTATCAGGAATTGTCGGCGCAGTTATCCACTCTCCAGTTGTTGTTTGCACTTCCAAACCACCCACATCATCTTGGAATAGCAAAGTAATACTGCCATAATCAGAATGCTCCCCCGCACGCACTTGTCCAGGTTTCGGAAGTTCTTGGATTGGCGGATAATGCAGCAGTCGCAGAGTATGATTTTGCCGATTGTGTCTAACCGTAAAAAAATCTTCTGGTACTCCTAACCCCAAAGCAAATGTTGTTAATACTTTGTTAGTTAGTTCTGTACAAGCTTTATAAAATGCAATAATACAAGGGTCGTTTGCCAGAGTCACACCATTAATAGGAAACGCAACTTCTACCTTGCTAAAATTAAACGCTTCTTTTAAGTCTCCTGGTTGATTAGAATTGAGCCGTTCTCTTTCTTTGCCAACATAACCAGTATTACTAAATTCATTTTGCCAAGCTATTTGTTGTTTAACTTCTAGCGGTAAATTAAAAATATGTTGACTATAGTTAAATACTTCTGCAATCAATTCTTTTGAGATGCCATGATTTTGTAAATACATAAAACCAACTTCATTGCAAGCTTGATAAATTTGTTTAACTACAGCATTTTGAGCTTGTGAATCTCTATTTATCAAGGCTGATAAATCAATAATTGGTATTCTGAACATTGGAAAAATATATAGCAATCCTATTTGATTTATAATTCTATTTTTTAAGAAAATTTAATTCCCTAAAACCCTCTTCCCTCCTGCTTTTCACCTCCTGCTTTTTTCTAATTACAAATATTTACGTCGCTCTACTTAATAGTAAGGAAGTTATTTTGCTAAAAATTATTCAATGCGAGACCGACAAAGATAAAGCCCATATCAAAGATTTGCTTTTTGAATATTTTAGCTGGATCAACTTGATGTGGAGCCAGGAATTTAACATGAGTTTTGATGTTAATTCTTCTTTAGAAGAATGTCTTGAGCAACTCGATGAATTTATACCGCCAACCGGACGCTTACTTTTGGCAAGATATAAAGGCAAAATTGTTGGTTGTGTTGGCTTACGCAGAATTGATCAGGGAATTGGAGAGGTAAAAAGGCTGTATGTCCAGCCAAAATTTCGCGCCAAAGGTATAGGTCGAGCGTTATTAGAGAATATTATCTATGAAGCTGCCAATATAGGTTACTCAAAACTGCGCTTAGATACGGCTCCTTTTACGAAAGCAGCGCAAGCACTCTATCATTCACTCGGTTTTCAAGATATCGCACCATATTTTGAAAAAACAGAAATCCCTCCAGAATATCGAGATAACTGGATTTTTATGGAATTGAGACTTTAATGAAGCAAAGCTGTTTAATTACTCATTTTTAAGTAAATTAGCCTATTTTTACTTATTATTAAACAACTTTCCTTTTATTTCAACTTCTGCATAATAAATTCCTTCTATAGCAATCTGCGGTAAAGATTTATGAAGAAAATTTAACGTAATTGCATATAATGAAGTTATTCAACTATAAGTATTTTTGCTTACTGCCATGATAGCGGATGGATTTCCTTGGCTAACCGCGATTATTCTACTCCCACTCGTTGCTTCCATGCTCATTCCCGTGCTGCCTGATAAAGACGGTAAGCTTGTGCGCTGGTATGCCCTAGGTGTAGCGATCGCGGATTTTATCTTGATGTGCTACGCCTTTTGGAAGCATTACGATGCCAGCAGTGCAACGTTTCAACTCGCGGAGAAATATACCTGGGTGCCTCAGTTGGGGTTCAGTTGGGCAGTTTCAGTCGATGGAATATCCGCGCCACTTGTGCTATTGGCAGGATTAGTCACAACCCTTTCAATGTTTGCTGCATGGCAAGTTAACCTCAAGCCACGCCTGTTTTACTTCTTGATGTTGCTGCTGTATGGCGCACAAATCGGCGTATTTGTCGCTCAAGACTTACTGTTATTCTTCATTATGTGGGAACTAGAATTAGTTCCTGTTTACCTGCTAGTCTCCATCTGGGGTGGTCAAAAACGCCGTTACGCTGCCACCAAATTCTTACTTTACACCGCCGCCGCTTCTATTTTTATTCTCGTAGCAGGCCTAGCAATGGCACTCTACGGCGATAATACAACCTTCGATATCGTTGAACTTAGTGCAAAGAATTATCCTTTAGCTTTAGAACTGTGGTTATATGCTGGGTTATTAATTGCCTTTGGTGTCAAATTAGCCATATTTCCCTTACATACATGGTTACCCGATGCCCACGGTGAAGCATCTGCCCCTGTATCCATGTTATTAGCGGGTGTACTCTTAAAAATGGGCGGATATGGATTAATTCGCATCAATTTAGAAATGCTTTCTGATGCCCATGTTTACTTTGCACCAGTTCTCGCAACTCTTGGTGTCATCAATATTATCTATGGTGCATTAAATTCCTTCGCTCAGACGAACATGAAGCGCCGCCTGGCTTATTCGTCTATTTCTCACATGGGTTTTGTACTGCTGGGAATTGCCTCCTTTACCGATGTCGGTGTCAGTGGTGCAATGCTGCAAATGCTTTCCCACGGTTTAATTGCCGCAGTTCTATTCTTCTTAGCTGGTGTTACTTACGATCGCACCCATACAATGGCAATGGAAAGTATGGGCGGTATTGGTCAAATTATGCCCAAAGTATTTGCCCTGTTTACTGCTGGCGCAATGGCATCACTAGCACTTCCCGGTATGAGTGGCTTTGTGAGTGAACTGCAAGTATTTGTTGGCATTACCACCAGTGACATTTACAGTCCTACATTCTGCACCGTCATGGTGTTCTTAGCCGCCGTCGGAGTTATCCTCACCCCGATTTATCTACTGTCGATGTTGCGACAAGTATTTTACGGTACTGGTGCGGAACTCACCTGTGATATTGGTAATTCTGCTTTTGAAAATCAAGAAGATGAAGGTACAGTTTGCTTCGGCACAGACTGTCTCCTACCCAGCGAAGCAGTTTACCGAGATGCCCAACCCCGTGAAATCTTCATCGCCGCTTGTTTCTTGGTGCTGATTATTGGTTTTGGTATTTATCCCAAATTGGCTACACAAATGTATGATGTCAAAACCGTGGCTGTGAATAGCCAAGTACGCCAATCATATATTCAATTTGCCGAAGCCAAGCCCGAAATTTATGCCAAGGGATTATTTGCACCCCAAGTTGCCCAACCAGAAGTTTTAGGAATCATTAAATAAATTTTTCCGCCAAAAAATTAATTAGCCGTCATTAACTGTGTGGTGATGAATGCAGTTGATGACGGCTAGTTTATTGATGGCAATGATGCTGCTGCGATCGCAACTTATACTATTTTGGATTTTAGATTGAGAAATTACACACTTAGAAATTTCCAGAAATTATGGCAGTTCTCGAATCAGTGAGGTACAAAAAAAACATTAACCGCAGATGGAGGCAGATTAATGCGGATGAATTTGTATTCTACCCAAGTAAAAATTGCTATAAAGTATTCAATACTGAAGCCAGCATTTCCGGGCAAGACAAATGTGGGCAATGTCCAGATGGTAATTCGATCGCATCAACCCCTAGACGCTGGCGTGCAGCGTAGCGTGACCATGCAGGAGAGATAATTCGGTCATTAGTACAAACAATATATTTATGTTCAACTGTAGGCAAGGCTTTTAGCGGATGTGTTTCAAATATATATGCTAAAGATTGTTGCGATCGCCCCTTCGATATTGCCCAATCTACCACATCTGGTTGACAATCATGATAGAAAAAATGCCTTAATACTGCTTCGTCTGAATAGTCCTTCCCTAAAGAATCCGGTTCATACATACTCGGTTCTGAGTGGAACTGTTCAAGTTGAGTTGGATCTTTTGGTTGATAATTGAAAGATTGCAGCGTATCAGAATCAAGCTGATGAGCAAATTGGTCAAGTGTACTAATTCCAAGATAGGGAAGTAGGGCCGCCACAAATACTAGTTGACGCACTTTTACCACTTCTGCAACCAAAGGAATTATCGTACCAGCCATTGAGTGACCTACTAGGACAATATCATCATCTGTTTTAGGCAGTACTTTAATCACTACATCTGCAAATTGAGACAAAGTTGTAGAAGCATTTTCAATTGGCAAATCCATTGCTAGAGTTGTGTGACCCTGAGATTCTAAGTAAGGCGTTAGTAGATTCCAACACCAAGTGCCTTGAAAAGCACCGTGAACTAGGCAAAAAAGACTCATATCGCAATCCTATTTGATTTCTAAACTACTGATTGATAGAAATAGTAGGTCATAGGCAGTAGATTTGTAATTCATTTAGGACTGCTATCTTAAATATTAAATTGAATAGGTCGTTAATGAATTGACTGAGAAAAGTTTAGCTTCATTTAAATCCCTACTTTTAGATATATGACTATTCACACTTTTGTTAGTTAAGCTAAAGCTAGAAACTATAACAAGTGCAAAAGATGAATAGAACATTAATCACTAGCATAATTTTTGCAATGTTAATCTTGTTGATTTTTTCTCCTTTTGCTGCCCTTGCTAGTTTAATGATTGTGTTGTTAGTGACGGCAACTTTTTGGTTTATCAAAAACCTATTTCAAGCAATTATTAGTGGCAATGTTCAGCCAACAGAAGAAGGAGATTGACAATCTATTACACGTAATTTGCTCATCTTATTCGTTCATTTCTTTGTATGTAGCCAATGCTGAAGGTGACAGGCGGCTGAGGTAACGGAATATCCAGTATTTCACAACTGTATCTAAAATCACGGGAAATGTGGCAATAAATAGAAATATTAAACTTCTATTAGGTGCTAGTCCTAAATGCTCTGCTAGCCCTTCAAGAATTACTTCCCAACCGTGTGGTGAATGGAAACCCACAAATACATCAGTAAACAAAATAATCACAAAAGCTTTAGCACTATCACTCAAACCAAATATCAATTCATCTATAAAAGACTTAATCGCTGCAATTTCTTTTTTGCCATTAGCAACTACGACAGCAAAAGCGACTAAGGAAATTAAATCAGCAAAAACATTACTGATAGCTTCTTGACTTTTCTTGCGGAATTTTTGAGCTATGTCAATGGCTTTTTCTTTGACATTAGACTCGATTTCTTCTGGAGATAAACTAGGTGTTTTCTTGAGTAAAGTTTGAAATTTCAATTGTTCTTCAAAGGTTTTTAACTCTTTAAAAGCTTCTTCCTCCATTTCAGAATTAATAAAAATAGCAGTGATTTGTTGACTTCTAACACGTTCTACGATAGGACTCACTAAAAATTCTTTAGAAAACCGCTGTGTTAATAACGGAATCACAATTAACAGTAATAAGAAGCGCACGGAAGTTCTGGTGCGATTTTGGGAAATGTGGTAATTCCGAATAAAATCTGCTTCGGCGTTGGGAGAAAAGTCTGTGGTAATTCGGTTAATGGTTCTACCGATAGAACTGGGGAGAAAACCTATACTGCGATTGTTGGTGGCAGGATTGACAACATTAGATGAATTTTGATAAATTTCACTGTCAATTTTTAGCGGCTGAGATGCCGATTGTTGATTTACTTTGCTAATTATTAAGGTTTGTTGCTGATATTTTTCAATAACTTCATCAATAAACTGGAGTTTATCTAATAAAACAGGGTTAGAAATTTCTAATAGTGAGCGGCTGGACTGGAATTCTGCTAGTCTCAGTTTAATAATAGTTAAATTTTGGGTCAGTATACTCTGCCAATAAGACATGACATTTGGTGTCTCATTTACAGATGCGGCAGAAATGATTTGATTGTTAAAATACTCTATTTCAATATTTCTGATTGTCTTAGCAGCATCATAAGCTTGGGCAAGCGATCGCTCCGGTGTATTGACAAACCATTGTTTCATTACTTCCCAATATTCATATACCTTTTGCCGCAGCAAATCACTATTCTTTGTAAACAAAAAATTCTTCATTGCCGTATTCAGTGTAAACTTAAATTTAAGATAGAGTAATCATGAGTTTAAAATCTCACAATTACCCTATCAAGCATTAATAATTAATTACTCTGAATATACACCAATCAACGGATTTGGTACAGGGAAGGGGCGATTTTCTAAAATCTTAAATTGGCCTGCATCGGCATCATAAGCAAAAACTTCACCAGTCTCAATTTCATAAATCCAAGCATGAAGAGTTAGTTGACCGCTATGCAGTCGAGAACGAATAATTGGATGGGTTTCAAGATTTTCGATTTGTGTCAGTACATTTTGTTCAATGGCAATTCTTAAAAGCTTATCACTTGGGCAGTCTTTATAGTTATCCATCACTAGACGGCGAGTTGGTTCAGCGTACTGCCTTAACCAGTCATAAACTAACGGCATTTGCTGTGCCAAACTACCTATCTGCAATAATCCTCGCATCGCTCCACAATGAGAATGACCGCAAACGACTACATCGTTGATATCTAAAGCCTGAATTGCATACTCAATTCCTGCGCCTTCAGCACCGTGATGTGAGCCATAAGGTGGAATAATATTACCAACATTACGAATAACAAATAAATCTCCTGGCTGACTCTGGGTAATTAAAAAAGGATCAATCCGAGAGTCAGAACAAGTAATAAATAATACTTCTGGTGTTTGTCCTTGTGATAAATTTTCAAATAATTCGCGGTGTGTAATAAAATAATTGTCGTGAAATTCATTTAGCCCCGCAATTATGCGTTTAATTGGCACGGTTAAAAACTCCTTTTTAATAAGCTAATGTGATTTCGAGAGACGTTGATACTATCAATACGTCTCATCAGAGCTTATCTAATGTGCAATCCACTTGGCATCAGAGACAATACACACACCTCCAAATTTTTTTAAAATCGGCTCAATTTCTGTTACTAATTCTTCTTCTTGTTCTTGTGTGCAAACGCTCATAATATAGCCATTAGTGAGTGCATGACTTTCTAAATCATTAAAAACTCTACCTCTATCTCCTTTGCCTGTGACATCTTCAATTACAGTGTAACCAGAAACTCCAATTTTCTCTAAAATATCTAGAACTTTTGGTAGTTCTAAAGAGTTGGTGACTATCTCGACTTTCTTGATGGCTTCCACTTATTTAAACTCCGATAGCTTTGATAATGTTGAAATACAAAGGAATGCCAATAATAATGTTGAAAGGAAAGGTCAGTGCTAATGCCATAGATACATACAAACTAGGATTAGCTTCTGGAACTGTCATTCGCATAGCTGCGGGAACTGCTATGTAAGAAGCACTGGCACAAAGGACTGCAAATAGTAAAGCATTACCCGCAGACATACCAATTAATTTGGCAATAATTATGCCGACAATAGCATTAGCTACAGGCATTAATATCGAAAAAGCAATTAAAAAAGAACCAGTTTTACGCATATCTTTAATTCTTCTGGCAGCGACCATTCCCATATCTAGTAAAAAGAAGGCTAAGACTCCGTAAAAAATTTCTTGGGTGAATGGATGTAGTTTTTCCCAACCTTTTTCACCTGTGAGTGTGCCAATAATCACGCTACCAATCAAGAGAAAAACTGAGCCATTTAAGAAAGCTTCCCGTAAAACTTCACTCCAAGAAAATTCGGCTTTTTGGTTTTCTTTCGGTGGTGCAAACAATCTCACTAGCAAAATCCCCACAATAATTGCTGGTGATTCCATTAATGCTAAAGCGGCTACCATGTGTCCGCCAGAGGAAATATTCAAAATTTTGAGAAATGATTGAGCAGTAATAAATGTCACTGCACTAATCGAACCATAAGTTGCTGCGATCGCGGCTGCATTGTACGCATCTAATTTGACTTTTAAAATGAAAAATGAGTACATCGGTACAGCCGAAGCCATCAAAATTGCTGAAAAAAGTGTGAGGGCAATTTCAGGATTGATACCACTTTCGGTAATTTCATATCCGCCTTTAAAACCAATAGCTAGTAACAAATAAAGGGAAAACAATTTAGGTAAAGGTTGTGGAATTTCCAGATCAGATTGCAAAAAAATTGCCAGCATTCCTAAAAAGAAAAATAACACTGGCGGGTTTAAAATATTGGACAGAATTAAACTGGAATTCATGTCTAGCACCCCTGATATTGATTCTGAAGAATAAACAAAAAACTAGCCGATTGATTCATGGATATAATCTCTGTAACGAAAAATCAACTATTCTCGGTTAATATATTTTAATATTGTGGACAATGTGTGTTTTTTGTATGTCATTACTATGAATTAGCTTAAGAATATACTTTCTGATTGGTACGGAAATTAAAACTTTAGTAGTTAATTAAAGTCAATTCCTATCCACAACAAGACTTTGCTCATACTCAGGGAAACTTGGTTTAAGTTAAATTTATTTTCTGGCGGGAACTATCACCGTGATTTTACGGTCAATGATGTTTTACACTTTCAGTAAGATACCTGATATTTTTGAGGAAGTTAGGTGTTAACCATGAAATTGAGGTTGTTTGGCCAAGGCTTGATGGGAATCGGAGTCTCTTCTGTAGCGGCGCTGAGTATGGTTGCAACTATTGACCAGCCTAGTTATGCAGGCGGGACGATTTTTAAGTGTGAAAAGCGTCAAGGTGTACCTGTGACAGTTGCTCAAACTCAAGATGGTAGGAAAGTTCCGATGATTCAATGGTCATCTCAAGATTACTTTCCTAGAGAATGGAACTCAGAACGTCGTTGTTATGAAGTGTCGCGCAGATTTCAAAGAAGTTATGACAATGGCAGACTCAAGTACATTAAAACAGGCACTTTGCGCGGACAACCTGTAGTGTGTGCGGCGGTAAATCAAAGTGCGCCTTGTACTGATAGTTCTTTGTTGTTTACTCTCAAACGTGGTAGTAATGCGAAAGCAACTTTGAGAAGACTGATGAATCGTCGGGGGTTAGTCGCGGGGAATGTTCTGAATGAAAGTGGGGGAGACTCATTGAACATTGATTTTGATACATATTTAAATAACGCGACAAATGACCAAAATAGCGATATTAATCAAGATATTAATGAATAATGCGATCGCTATTTTTTATCTGTTGTAAACCCAAATGAATGGTTCTCCGTTGACACTGGTTGTCTGTCTTGGCAGTATTTCCCTGATTTTGTCAGCATCAGCACCAGTTGTCAGTATTCCTGCACCAAATTACATTGCTCGGTCGATTACTGTCAAAGTTCTATCTCAAGATTTTTTGGGTTCCGGTATTTTGTTGCGGCGTAGTGGTGCAACATATACAGTACTGACCAATGCTCATGTATTACAAGCTGGTGATCCTCCCTATCGTGTACAAGCGCCAGATGGTAGGATTTATAGAGCTAATTTACCTCAACGCTTAAACTTCGGAAAAAATGATTTGGCTGTGTTGCAATTCAAAAGTGCAGGCAGTATCTATGCAATAGCATCTCCTGGTGCATTTCCCGCATCAGGAGATGAAGTCTTTGCTGCGGGTTATCCGGCTGTGGAAGAACGAGATAAGAAACAAAATTTGGCCTTTACCGCAGGTAAGGTGAGTTTAGTTCTAGCCAAACCTTTAGAGGGCGGTTATCAACTGGGCTACACCAACAACATAAAAAACGGTATGAGTGGCGGCCCTTTATTAAATCGTCGGGGTCAAGTGGTGGGAATTAATGGGATGCAAGCTTATCCATTGTGGGATCAACCATCAGTATTTGCTGATGGTTCTAAAGTTGATGAAAGATTGCATCAAATGATTATTCGCCTCAGTTGGGCTGTACCGATGACAAAGGTGAGACAGATAATGCCAAATACTGCACCAAATCAACCGTAAATAAGGTAAAAGGTAAAAGGTAAAAATTAAAATAATAGATGCTATGGTTTTCTTACTTTTTCCTTTTCCTTTTAATTCCTAGTCTTGAGAATGTTGGGTTCCGTTCCTCTACTTAACCTACTAGCTGCGGAAGAATATCGTTTACTTTATGTGGCGATGATACGCGCCAAGCGTTTGTTATGGATGTCTGCGGCTCAAAAAGCACCATTCACCTGGATTAAACCAGATAATTTACAAGAACAAGCGCCTTGTCCTGTTTTTCCAGCTTTTAAAGCGCCAGTTTCCTGAATCGGTTGAAGTGTGATTGCTTTAAAATTTAATTCAAAATATTTGTATGGATAAAATAGAACTGAATAAAAAACTAAATAATGGGGAACAATGGGGTTTTAGAAAAGATACAAATGACCATGAATATTTGGGCTGGATTTTAATTAATAAGCTCCCAAAACTCTCATTCACGCCTAAAAGGGAAGATTATTTAGAGGAATACTTATATTTCATCAAACTTAGAGAAGCAGAAAAAAGAGAAAAAACACCATATCATGTAATTATTAAAGAGTTACGGCGGGATGTTCACGAAAGTGGAAAATATGAAACAGGAGATGATATTAGACAAAAAGATAACTATTACTTTTCTTGTATAGATGATGTAGAAAAGTTTATGCACGAATTAGGATACAGCTTTGACAATATTAAACACCGAGGTGAAATAGATGCACCTTAATATTTTAGCTACAAATGTATGTAGGTTGGTTGAAAGAACCGAAACTAAAATTATCCAGATTTTGTTGGGTTTCGCTATCGCCATATCTGCTTTTTACTTTGGAACTTACGCAAAACACCTCTCAAACTCTTATTTCTCTGTGAACTATGCGCCTCTGTGGTTTGATTTTATGTAGCCTGTGCGTAAGTCTTGTACTTTTTCCTTTTAATTCCTCGGTTTTGGTGATTCAGGAATAATTTCCGTCACTACTCGATTACCTGTTTTACCACCACTCACAACAATGTTGTCTGTTTCCAAATTACCAACGGCTGTATCTCCATTAAATGTTAAAGCTGGGCTGGCTTGGCGGTAAACTACATTTCCCTGTGCTTCTAATAACTTTTTATCTAAATACCAAGTTAAATTCTGAGACTTTAAAGATTGGCGACGCTGACCAACGGCGTTGACATTCCCTACTACATAAACTGTTTTTTGGGGAATTTTCATCTCAGCTTGATTACCAGTCACCGTCATTTTTTCAGCCCGGTGAAATACGCGCACTGGAGAATTTGTCTTGATATTTTCTGTATTCATATCCCAGACCATCGAGTTACCAATGATTTGTACTGGTGGTTCTAATAAATCTGCCTGGGCATTTTTGTTGATGGTAGCGATTTTAGTTTTTAAGTTAAATTCGGCAGAATTACCGCGACCACGGTCGGTAATTTGATTATTTTTATAACGTTCAAATTGTAAAGGGCGATCGCCAATTAATTTTTCTTGTTTAACTTGCCAAACTAAATGTTCTGTCCGCATTTTAATTTGGGGATCAGTAGAATTAGCAACAACTTTACCGATAAATTCGGCTATTTGTTCACGGGTTTTGACGCGTGCTTCTTGGGCTATTGCTTGTAACTGTTTATGCCTACCATTGATTTGATTCCGCACAATCAGTAAACCTTCTTTGGGTAGCCATTCCATTTCGTTACCTTGTAAAACCACACCATTAGTAGGGTCTGTGGCTACAATTTTCCCTTTGAGAAATAGTCGTTTACCATCTTGTTCAATATCTGCTAAGTCGGCTTTAATTTGATAAACTATTTTGCCATCTTGATATAATTCTCCATAAGGATTTTCGGCTTGAGCTATTTCTTTTTCTTTGGTGTATCTTGCCTTTTTGGCTTTGACTGTCCAAAGCGGTCGCCCGACTTCATCGGCTTGTTCTAGGGTGACATCAAAAAAAGTTAATTTACTCTCAGAATCTTCTGGCGAGGAACTTTGATTATTTTGATTGGAGTTGGTCGCAGGTTTACCACAAGCCCCTAAACTGATCATTAACAGTAAAGTCAAGAGTAGGTAAGACCATTGGGTTTTAACTGAGTAGAATTTCAAAAAACTCAAGTTATGAAAGTGGGGGGATTTATTTGTTATTCCCCCCAAAAATCTAAAATTTATTTTTGCTATGTGTCTACCTTGCTGCTTCATGTATCCTGAATTTCTAGATGTCCGTCATGGTCTGTTGGGTCATCCAAAAAACCCATTCCCGATAAGGGGCGATAGGGGTAACTTTGGCGTGGTGTTTTTTGGATATCTTCTTTGATAGCTTCTAAATCAATGTAGCGATCGCTCACATTAATTAAACTATCACTGGTCATGGAGCGTAAACTCACAACCTCTACCCTTACACCACGATAGCTTACAGAATTAACAGCATAGGCTAAATCGCCATCACCACTCACCAACACCGCAGTATCATAGGAATCGACCAACGCCATCATATCAACGGCGATTTCGACATCTAAGTTGGCTTTCTTGGAACCATCTGGGAGTTGTACTAAGTCTTTAGCAATGACACGATAACCATTCCGACGCATCCACAACAAAAAACCTTGCTGCTTTTCGTTGGTTCTATCGACACCAGTGTAGAAAAAAGCCCGCAACAGCCGAGATCCACCTGTTAAACGACACAACAACTTGGTGTAATCAATTTCAATTCCTAATTGCAAAGCAGCATAAAATAGATTTGAACCGTCAATAAATATAGCGACTCGGCCTCGATTCTCTAAAACTTGTTCTGGCGTAAATATCGAGTCGTTTTCTAAATTATTCAACATGTTGTCATACCTCATTTTTATCTTGATATTTTTGATACAAATTTCCAACTTTTACTTTTAGTTAGAGAGTTTTATGATAATTTTCCGGGGCTAATGATTAAGTTCAGCCCCGATAAATTTTTTGAGAGATTTGAGAGATTAGAAAATGTTCTGAAAGAAATTAAAAAAACTAATCGTTTTTCGGAGGTTCTATGCGTTTAAAAATTGGTTGAGGATTCCCCAACTGTTGTTTATTAGATAGTAACCCCCATTGGGAATGAATGGAAAATGGGGCAGCAGTTGTTGTTTGATTTTGTTCGTTAAAGTTGATTCCAAAACCCAGTTGCTGATAAATTTCGCTACTGATATTGGGAATAACTGGTGAAAGAAGATATGCTGACAGTCTAACTGATTCCAAAACTGCGTAAAGCACTTTTTCTACTTCCTGCTGCTGTCCTTGTTTATATAGTGACCAAGGTGCTTGTTCATCAATAAACTTATTACTGGCTTGTACCAATGACATAACAGCTTCGCAGGCTTGGTTAAAAGCTAGTGCTTGATATGCTTGTTGTACCTGTTCCCCTAGACCTAAACCAATCGTTTTCAAAGGATTTGCCGCAGAAATGGTTTCATCTGAAACTGACACTTGATTGCCAGCACAGTATTTCTTCACCATGTTCAAGGAGCGATTTAACAAATTACCTAAATCATTTGCCAAATCTGCATTTAAAACGTTGATGAATCTACTTTCATTAAAGTCGCCATCTTTGCCAAATTCGATTTCCTTAAGAAAGTAATAACGAACGGCATCACTACCATATCTCTCAACTAGAGCGATCGGATCAAGGGTATTACCCAGCGCCTTCCCCATTTTCTGCCCATCTTTGGTCAAAAATCCATGCCCAAATACTCTGTCTGGTAAAGGTAAGTCTGCCGACATGAGCATTGCTGGCCAGTAAACTGCATGAAACCGCAGAATATCTTTGCCAATTAAATGCAAGTTAATCGGCCACCATGTTGCTAAAGCGTTGGCTAAGGTTGGTTCAGCATCAGGTTCTAATAATGCTGTGACATAACCCAGCAGCGCATCAAACCAGACATATAAAGTTTGGTTAGGATCAGTCGGAACAGGAAAACCCCAGTCAAGATTAATCCGGGAAATGGAAAAATCTTGTAAACCTCGGCTGACAAAGCTTAAAACTTCATTACGACGGCTTTCGGGTTGAATAAAATCTGGGTGCGATTGATAAAACTCTTCTAATTGAGTTTGGTATTTAGATAAGCGAAAGAAATAATTTTGTTCGTCTCGCCACTCAACTTCTTTATTGGTATGAATTGGGCAACGCTTACCGTCTAATAATTCTCTTTCTTCTTTAAATTCTTCGCAGGCTACGCAATACCAGCCTTTTTGCTGCCCTTGGTAGATATCGCCTTTTTGCCAAACGCGCCCAAAAAATTCTTTAACAATCGCTGCATGTCGCGGCGCAGTTGTCCGGCTAAAGCGATCATATTGAATGTTTAATTTCTCCCATAAAGTGACAAAACTGGGAACAATCCCATCACAAAATTCTTGGGGCGCTTTGCCTAAAGACTCTGCTGAACGTTGAATTTTCTGCCCATGCTCATCTGTACCTGTAATTAACAGGACACGATGTCCCTTGAGTCTCTGATATCTAGCCACTACGTCTGCGGCGATGGTTGTATAAGCACTTCCAATATGAGGGACATCGTTTACATAGTAGAGGGGTGTTGTCAGTGCAAATGTTTGGTCTGTTTTATCCACTAGGTTCATGCAGAATAAAAAGCAAATTATTAAAACGTTTTATACTTAGTTATGAAGGCAAAACCACGCAATTATATTACATTACTATCTCTTTTTCAAAGTTCACCTTAATATTAGCAAATTTCTAGAGTTCAGAAATGTTTTGTAATAAGTACAAATTTGGCTAATTTCAGCTCTAAAAACAGAAATGAGAATTTCATAAGGTTTATCTGATGTTGTTTCTTACATAGATTGTGACCAAAAATACAATGCTCTAAACATAGAAAAATCATCAGCTTTTATAGATAAGACATTTCTATCCTAAGACGGTCGTAGCATTAGTAAAGAAATGTAAAAATTAAGTCAAGATAAACTACGATATTTTCCCAAAAATATATTTAGATATGAGTCTAAATAGCCCATTAGATATTTCTCGCTTACTTTTAGCAACTTTTTCCACACGAATGTTTCGCTATTACGAGGATCGCATTCCTCGTGATGCAAGTTTGTTAATAGTGAGCAATCATCGCAGCTTTATGGATGCCATGATTTTAATGACGGCGTTATCAAGTCCGATTCGTTTTGCTTGTCATCACTACATGGGACAAGTCCCAATTTTGCGCGAAATTGTCACCGGACAATTAGGTTGTTTTCCGTTAGAAGCAGTGGAGAATCGGCAGCAAAGCTTTTTTGCTCAATCACAGATGCTATTAAAGTCTAAGCAGATGGTAGGCGTTTTTCCTGAAGGGGCAGAACCGATGGTGCAATCGACTCCAGCATCGGCAGTGGGTGAGTTTCAGCGTGGATTTGCCCATTTAGCATTGCGGTCTGGCGTACCAGATTTAGCCATTTTACCAATTGCGATCGCCTCTTTAGAAGAAGTTAACACCACAGCTTTTCCCCTAAAACTGTTGAGTTTGTTTGATCCTTCCGAACCTTTATTTAACCAATACGGGTGGCATCCATTAGTGATATATCAACGGGTAGCTGTACTCATTGGCCGTCCTTATTGGATTACAAACGAGCATCACAGTCAATATCATGGCAAACAAGCCAAAAAAGTTATAGCTGAACTCACACAACACTGCCACAGTGAAATCGCAAATTTACTACAACAAGGATGTTATTGATAGGTAGTTGCACAAAATTAAATTCATTCGTGGAGATAGGGAACAGGGAACAGGGAACAGCAAAATAACGGGGTAATTAACTCTGTATGAGTACTTACCAAAAGCCACAGAGAAATTCATATAGGTAATTTTGGAGATGACTTTGCTGGCGTTTTGATTGTAATTTTTTGCTGATTTCAGATATATATTGCTAAATATGATCTAACAGAATCTTTGTATAAGACTAAATTATATTTACAATAATTTGATTGCAGGTTTAAGTGAGTTTTTATTAGCTGGGTTATGATTCTAACAGACTTTTACCTGTAATACTGTCGAAAACTTAAACTCACTATTTTGAACTGGTAATTTTTGTCTGTTTATGGGAATCATTTTTAAAAAAAGTCTCGAAAGATAATAATTGTATGCAGGTAAAACGATAAAAATCCTCAAGAAAATTAAAGTTGTACAATGCCAGAAGTTGAGTTAAAGCCGTGTTTTCTGACTCCGAAACGAGTCCAACCAGAGTATCCGTTGTTTGTTTATTTACCGGGAATGGATGGTACTGGTGAGTTATTGCGATCGCAAACATCGGGACTAGAAGCAGGCTTTGATGTTCGCTGTTTGGCGATCCCCAGAAAAGACTTAACGACTTGGGAAGAGTTGACTAATAACGTCTTGGACTTAATTCACGCAGAATTAGAGAAAAGTTCCCAAAGGTCAATTTATTTGTGTGGAGAATCCTTTGGCGGCTGTTTGGCAATGAAGGTAGCTACTAAAGCCCCGCATTTATTTAAACGGATTATTTTGATTAACCCAGCTTCAGCTTTTCGCCTGCGTCCGTTTTTAGATTGGGCATCCCAGCTATCATGCTTAGTGCCAGAATCCTTGTATGATATTGGGGCATTGGGTTTATTGCCGTTTCTGGCATCTTTAGAGCGTATGACCAGAAGCGATCGCCACGAGTTACTAAAAACCATGCGTTCCGTCCCATCAGTCACAGTGAATTGGCGATTGGCTTTATTGCGAGAATTTGCAGTAGATAATGACCAATTACGCCGCATGACACAACCAGTATTGTTAATTGCCGGTGCAGGCGATCGACTTTTACCTTCTGTGACAGAAGTGAGGCGGATAGCTGCTATTTTACCTAAATCTCAGGTTTTCATCCTTCCTAATAGCGGTCACGCATGTTTGCTAGAGAAAGATATCAGTCTCTATGAGATTCTGCAAAACAACAACTTCTTAGAAAATTTAAATCATCAGGTATACAAGCTACCAGTGAAGGAATTAGGGTGATCTGACAGCAGAAGGCACTCCGGCAAAGCCGGAGAAGTCAAAAGTAAAAAACCAAAAGTCAAAAGTATTCTTCATTTTTGCCTTTTTACTTTTGCCTTTTGACTTACCACTATGCGGTTGAGGCAGGGAGTAGACGAAAACTTTTTCACTCAGTACTCAAACTTGTACTTGTTGGAAGATGTCAAGTTAGTCTTGATTTCGCTACAAAAAGATTAGAGCGACTGGCATAACAATGACAAACCAACCCCAAAAACAATCCGAAGTAGAAATTACCAATCAAACATCCGCTGAGGACAAATCATCGTTAATAGACTCTTTAGCGACGACTGGTAAAACATTTTTTGATACAGCCTTGGGAGTGGGTGTAGCCGCAGCTAAACAAACACATAAGTTATTTGGACAAGCAACTCAAACTACTGGTCAAATAGTTGATCGCCTCAGTCAAAATTGGCTGATTAGAAGGCTATCCGGGTTTTTAAATCTGAATTGGCTGATTGGTGCTAGTGAAAATGTTGACCTAGAAAAAGCCGCAGCCAGCGTTAAAAAACTCAAACAACAGCATCCCCAGGAATCGCCTAGCCAGATTTCTCATCGCATCATGCTAGACACTGCCACCAAAGCTGGGGGAATTGGATTCGCTAGTAGCATTTTACCAGGGGTAGCAGCAGCATTATTAGCGGTTGATTTAGCTGCCACCTTGAAATTGCAATCGGAAATGCTGTATAAAATTGCGGCTGCTTACGACTTAGATTTAAAAGATCCAGCCAGGAAAGGCGAAGTTTTGACAATTTTTGGCTTGGGGTTGGGTGGGAATCGGTTGTTAAAAGCTGCTGGATTGGCGTTACTGCGAAATGTGCCGTTTGCGGGTGCAGCGATCGCCACCAGTTCTAATGCGGCCTTAAGCTATTCTCTAGGGTACGCAGCTTGTCGATTTTACGAAGCCAAACTAGATGAATCTGTTTCCTTAACATCACCAGAAACTTTGGCAACACTGAAAGCAGAAAGTGAAAATTACTTAGAAACTGCGATCGCTCAACAAGCCATCATGGATAAAATTCTCGTTCATGTAATTCTTGCCAGCCATCCCGAAAAAACCTGGGAGGAAATTTTACCAGAATTGCAAGCATTGAACCTCAGCCCTAATTCCCTGGATGCGATCGCCAACAATATCAAGTCACCCCAACCTTTAGATGCACTCCTCAACCAGCTCAACCGTGATTTTGCGATCCCACTATTGGCACAATGCCAAAGAATTGCTCAACTTGACAAGCAAACAACAGGAGTAGAACAAGAAATAATTAATGCGATCGTCAATAAATTTGACATTGACACCACTGAATTTTGATTCCAAAACTAGCCTCTAGCCTCCAGTCTCTAGCCTCTATTCCTGTTCAAGCTGCTCAGGATTAATACCCAGTTCTCGGAGGCGTTGCTTTAATTGCTCTACTTGCTGTTCAGCCTGCTGTCGAGCTAAAGCTTCTGCATCTATTCTTTGTTGTGCTTCACGTAGTGCTTGCGCCTGTTCTGTGGGGTTCAGTAGCTTCTCTCCTGTATCTTCTCGGTAAAAACCGATCAGTTCTCCTTCTACCTGCAAGCGCAAACCTAATGGTTCACTGCGATTGTCGGTAATCAACTCATAAGAATCTTGGCGCAACCGATAACCCCGCAACTGTCCTTGTACCCATTCGCCTCTGGGGTCAAATAACCAGTATTCTTTAACACCAAGTTGCTCGTATAAAGTCTTCTTAAATTCCTGATCGTGATTTTTCGTCCCCGCCGAAGTCATCTCAAAAATCACCGATGGAACTTCCCCTTCTTCCCACACTTTATAGTTATCTCGACCACCAGGCGCGACATTAAAAATTACCATCACATCAGGGGCAACGCGCAACTTAGGAAAACCTTGAGCGTAGTAGAGAAATTGATTGGCAAGGACTGTTGCTTGTTGTCCTACTAAATACTGACGCAGAATTTCTAGTGTCGCCAGTAATACACATAAATGAGCATAGCTTTCTGCCACTGGTTCACCATCGGAACTAGGATAGAACACTTCTGAGCGTTGATTTGGAGTCAAGGCTGAGGTCATAGTCATGCCATACAGAAGGTTGGGATGTTTTAATTATAAAAGTCAGTGGTGATTTGCCCTTTGTTATAAGTCAAAAGCCAAAACTTTAAAAGGTTTTTTTTACTTCTAACTTCTCTTCACACTTCAAATTTTTGAGCAATACTGGTACAAGAAGGAATCTTTAAACAAAATCCCAAAATGGCAACAATTAAACTTAGTAATCAGCCTCTGCTGGAGTGGGCGGGCGATAGTTTGGCAATTGGATTATTTGAAGATGCGGTAGAGTTAACAGGTGAACTGGCGACTTTGAATGACAAGTTTGCTGGCATCTTAAAAGAAGTCATTGCCGAAGAAGAATTTACAGCCAAAGCTAACAGCACTGTCTTTACTCGTGTCGCTGGCGGTGGTTCAGTTAAAAAAGTAATTTTGGTTGGCTTAGGAAAACCAGACGCACTGAAAATAGATAGCCTGCGGCGGGCGGCGGCGGCGGCGGCGAAGGTAGCCAAAAAGCAAAAAAGCAAAACCCTCGGATTTAGCTTTCCCTTGTGGAATAACGACCCAGCAGCCACAGCCCAAGCGATCGCAGAAGGTGTAGAGTTAGCTTTATATCAAGATGTGCGCTTTAAATCAGAACCAGATGATAAAGGCGCAAAAGTTGAAACTGTCGAGTTACTGGGCTTTGAAGGTCAAGAGGATGCGCTCAAGCGTGCCAATCAAATTGTTTCAGGTGTCATTTTAGCCAGAGAGTTGGTAGCCGCCCCAGCCAACACAGTTACACCCATTACAATGGCAGAAACAGCCCAAGAAATTGCTAAAGACTACGGCTTGCAATTACAAATCCTGGAAAAAGAAGATTGTGAAAAACTGGGTATGGGTGCCTTTTTAGGAGTCGCCCAAGCCTCTGATTTACCACCCAAATTCATTCACCTCACCTACAAACCAGAAGGTACACCCACCAAGAAACTAGCGATTATCGGTAAAGGTTTAACCTTCGATTCTGGAGGATTGAATATTAAAGGTGCAGGTAGCGGAATTGAAACCATGAAAATTGATATGGGTGGTGCAGCTGCTACCTTGGGTGCGGCAAAAGCAATAGCCCAACTCAAGCCTGATGCTGAAGTTCACTTTATCTCCGCCGTTACCGAAAATATGATTAGCGGTCGCGCTATGCACCCAGGCGACATCCTCAAAGCTTCTAACGGCAAAACAATCGAAGTGAATAACACCGATGCTGAAGGGCGTTTAACCTTGGCTGATGCTTTGGTGTATACAGATAAATTGGGCTTAGATGCGATCGTTGATTTAGCCACCCTTACAGGTGCAAACGTCATTGCTTTGGGTGAAGATATCGCCGGGTTATACACCCCCCATGATGCCTTAGCTTCGCAGTTAGAAACAGCTGCTGGCACATCCGGCGAAAAAATTTGGCGGATGCCAATGGAAGAAAAATATTTTGAAGGCTTGAAATCGGGGATTGCCGATATGAAAAACACCGGGCCGCGTCCTGGTGGTTCAATTACCGCCGCCCTATTCCTCAAGCAATTCGTCAAAGATACCCCTTGGGCGCACTTAGACATTGCAGGGCCAGTCTGGGCAGACAAAGAAAACGGCTACAACGGCCCCGGCGCAACTGGCTACGGTGTGCGGATGTTGGTGAATTGGGTACTTGAGCAATAATAAAGTCAAAAATCAAAAATAAAAAGGCAAAAGGCTCTTTCTTTTAACTTTTGCCTTTTTACTTTTAACTTCTCGCGTGTTATCTTGGGCTTGCCGCCAAAATTATGTTGCAATAATGACAAATAATGCGGAGTACTGAGCAGTTTTTACTGGACTCAGCACTCAGCACTCAGCACTTAGCACTTAACATAGTAATTTGGCATTGAAAAAGTTACGGTTTTTTAACAAAGCCAATCTGGTAAAATTTGTAAGGTTTCTATAAGCTCTGAGCAATGGGATCGACTAGCGCACGGATAGCAATTGACGCAATGGGGGGGGATCACGCACCCAAAGAAATCGTTGCTGGTGCATTACGCGCCAGTGAAGAATTGGGTGTGAAAGTATTGCTAGTTGGTGATCCCCAACAAATTAAAGCTGTCATGCCGCCAAAAACTACTTTGGAGCGGGTGGAGATAGTTCCTGCTGAAGAAGCGATCGCTATGGATGAGGAGCCTTTAAATGCGGTTAGACGCAAACGTAAGGCTTCGATTAATGTAGCGATGGATTTGGTCAAAAATCAACAGGCAGACGCTGTATTTTCTGCTGGACACTCTGGGGCAGCTATGGCATCAGCATTGCTGCGTTTAGGAAGATTGCCAGGAATTGATCGCCCAGCCATTGGTACAGTTTTCCCCACGATTATGGCTGGCAAGCCAGTATTGATACTGGATGTCGGTGCAAATGTAGACTGCCGCCCTAAGTTTTTAGAGCAGTTTGCTGTGATGGGTTCAATTTACAGCCAATATGTTTTGGGTATGGATACACCAAAGGTAGGCTTACTCAATATTGGTGAAGAAGATACCAAGGGCAATGAGCAAGCACTCCGCGCCCATCAACTACTGCGGGAAAATTCTAGTATCAATTTTATTGGTAATGCCGAAGGACGTGATGTACTTTCGGGACAATTTGATGTAATTGTCTGTGATGGGTTTGTGGGTAATGTGTTACTCAAATTTGCCGAATCTCTGGGAGGAGTAATTCTGCAAATCTTACGTGAAGAACTGCCCCAAGGCTTGCACGGTCAAATTGGGACTGCTCTTTTAAAACCAAATCTCAAGCGAATTAAGCAACGGATGGATCATGCGGAGCATGGAGGTGCTTTACTGTTAGGTGTGGCTGGAGTTTGTTTTATCGGCCACGGTAGTTCACAAGCACCTTCAATTTTTAGTGCAATACGTATGGCAAAAGAAGCAGTTGATAACCAAGTGCTGCAAAGACTTCAATCCCAATACGAAATCCTACAGCGTGATAGCGGTTAGTAATGGGTCATTTGTCATGCGTCATTTGTCCTTGATTGGTTGAAAGGCAAAAGGACAAACGATCAAAACGCTGAGAGCTTGGGAGAGCAGGAGTGCAAAAGTTAGGCATAGCATTTACAGGAAGTGGCTCGGCAGTTCCCGAAACTTCCCTCGACAACCAGGCACTAACAGCACTGGTTGAAACATCAGATGAATGGATAACCACAAGAACGGGTATTCGTCAACGACGAGTATCACTTTCGTCAGGTTCATTGACGGAATTGGCGGCAGCAGCAGGGGAAAGAGCGATCGCCGCCGCCGGCATTCAAGCTACGGACTTAGATTTGATTTTGCTGGCCACATCCACCCCAGATGATTTGTTCGGCACAGCTTGTAAAGTCCAAGCCCAGTTAGGCGCAACCAAAGCAGTCGCCTTTGACTTAACCGCCGCTTGTTCTGGCTTTGTATTTGGGCTGGTAACGGCTGCTCAATACATTAGAACAGGGGTATATCAGAATGTACTGTTGATTGGGGCAGACATCCTCTCCCGTTGGGTAGATTGGCAAGACCGTAAAACTTGTGTGTTATTTGGTGATGGTGCGGGTGCAGTAGTATTACAAGCAGCCGAAAGCGATCGCTTGTTAGGATTTGCCCTCAAAAGCGACGGCAGCCTCAATCATCAGCTAAACCTTGGCTATGCCGCAACTCCCCAAGAACTCCTCCCAGGCATCAACGTTTCTCAAGGCACTTATCAACCCATCAGTATGAATGGCAAAGAAGTATACCGCTTTGCTGTCCAAAAAGTGCCGGAAATTATTGATAAAGCTTTATTTGAAGCCAACTTGACCGTTGATCAAATAGATTGGTTAGTCTTGCATCAAGCTAATCAACGCATTCTAGATGCTGTTGCCCAACGTCTAGAAATTCCCGAACAAAAAGTTATTAGTAACCTCGCCAATTACGGCAATACTTCCGCCGCTTCTATCCCCCTCGCCTTAGATGAAGCAGTGCAACAAGGCAAAATTAAACCCAATGACATCATTGCTGCATCCGGCTTTGGCGCAGGTCTGACCTGGGGTGCAGCCATCTTCCAATGGGGAAGATAAGCATTAATTAAGTAAAAAGTAAAAAGTAAAAACGTAAAAATTTTTACTTTTGCTTTTTTCCTTTTGACTTCTTATTGACTATTGACCAATGACTAAAACAGTATGGGTGTTTCCCGGACAAGGTTCCCAAGCACTGGGAATGGGAACAGACTTATTAGATATACCAGGTGCTAAAGCAAAATTTACTCAAGCTGAAGAAATTCTAGGCTGGTCTGTTAGCGATATCTGCCAAAACCAAGAAGAAAGGCTAGGACAGACTCTTTATACTCAGCCCTGTCTTTACGTAGTGGAAAGTATTCTCGCTGACTTGTTGCGAGAGCGGGGACATCAACCAGATTTGGTTGCTGGCCATAGTTTAGGTGAATACATTGCCCTTTACGTTGCAGGGGTTTTTGAGTGGTCAGCAGGTTTGCGTTTAGTCAAACGTCGTGCTGAACTGATGGATAGTGCTGCTGGCGGAATGATGGCGGCTTTAATGAACTTTGACCGCGAACAATTAGCTACAGTCATCGCCGCCACACCAGATGTAGTTTTGGCAAATGATAACAGTCCAGGACAAGTGGTCATCTCTGGAACTCCTGACGCGGTACAAGCGGTAATGTCGCAAGTTAAAGCCAAACGTGCGACACCATTAAAAGTTTCTGGGGCGTTTCACTCACATTTAATGTCGGCGGCGGCGGTTGAGTTCCAAGAAATTCTGGAAACGGTAGAATTTCAGCCTGCAACTGTGCCTGTAATGTCAAATGTTGAACCTGTACCCGCCACTGACGCAGAAATTTTAAAACAGCGTCTTACTCAGCAAATGACAGGTTCAGTACGTTGGCGCGAAATTTCGCTGCAATTACCAGCTAACAACATTGAACAAGTCATAGAAATTGGCCCTGGTAATGTTTTAACTGGGTTAATTAAACGCACCGTTACTGATTTAATCTTAAAGAACGTCCGTAATGCTGCTGAACTACCAGAATAGGGAGTAGGGAGTAGGGAGTAGGGAATGGGGGAAGAAACAGTAGGGTATACAACAAATTGGAGCAGATTGAAGAATTTTACAACAACATTTCCCCTTTTCTCCCTACCCCCTGCCCCGTTCCCTCTTCCCACTTCCCACTCCCCACTCCCCACTCACCACTCCCTAATGTCCTATGTCTCGCAGTCGTGAACCGTTAATCAGTCTGGCGCTTTACCACGCTTTCAAATGGTCAGTTGTCAGCCCCATGCTTCATGCTTACTTTCGTGGGAAGATTTATGGGGTTGAAAATGTGCCGCAATCAGATCCTTTGGTAGTTGTGAGTAATCATGCTAGTTATTTTGACCCGCCAATTGTTTCCAATTGTGTGCGCCGTCCGGTAGCATATATGGCGAAACAAGAGTTATTTGAAATTCCGGTTTTGGCACAAGCTATTAAGTTGTATGGTGCTTATCCTGTGAGTCGAGGCAGTGCCGATCGCAATGCCATTCGGGCTGCTTTAGAATGTTTAGAAAATGGTTGGGCTGTGGGAGTGTTTTTACAAGGGACTCGCACACCTGATGGCAAAATTACTGACCCGAAAAAAGGCGCAGCACTCTTAGCCGCAAAGGCACAAGCACCAATTTTACCTGTGAGTTTGTGGGGAAGTGAAGGAATTTTAGAAAAAGGCTCATCCATACCGCGTGCTGTTCCCCTGACGATTAGAATTGGTGAGGTAATTGCACCGCCAAGTTCTACTAACAAAGATGAATTAGACCGTGTAACCCAAAAGTGTGCAAAGGTCATCAACGAAATGCACGATTTAGGGCGTTGATGAGAAATATGCTTTTCGGTAGTAGCGATCGCCACTGTATTTTTATATGTTGCTAATGTCTACTAGCGATCGCTAAATTAACTAATTTTTAAAATATTATATGACCGGCTTTGATGCCAAGAACTTTTGGAATCGCTTGAATAATTCGGCGTTAGTCCGCTTTTTGTTGTTAGTGGCTTCTGGCTGGGCTTTCGTACAACTTTTAGCATACTTTGAAGCCGTAATTGTTATTTTTACATTTGCGGCAATTTTAGCTTTTTTACTCAGCTATCCTGTAAATTGGTTGCGGCGGTTTTTACCTCATAGCGTAGCTGTAATTTTTGTCTTCTTAATCAGCATTGTGATTTTAGGCGGATTATTAATCACCGTTGGGATAGCAGTATTATCCCAAGGACAGCAATTAATTGATAGTATTTCGGGATTTTTAACTTCTCTTGCGCCTTTTTTAGAAAGAATCGAAGAATTTCTCCGTAACCGCAATCTGCAAATAGACTTGAGTGTAATTGAAGAACAATTGCGGAATCAGGCTATATCAGGTTTAGTCACGAGCTTAACTTTTTTACAACAGTTGTTGACTAATTTCGTCACCTTTATTTTGATTGCTGTTGTGGCATTTTTTATGTTACTAGATGGCGAAAAATTATGGAATTTCATCTTAAAGATAGTTCCTAAACAACGCCGTATCAGATTTACGAATATCATTAGACGGAGCTTTTTAGGCTTTTTTCGTGGTCAGTTATTATTGAGTTTATTTTTAACTACCACTACTTTTATTGTCTTTGTAATCTTGCAAGTTCCTTTTGCTTTATTATTATCTGTAATCGTAGGCTTTTTAGATATCATTCCAGGTATAGGAGCAACTTTAGGTGTTAGTACAATTACTTTAATTGTATTATCTCAAAATGTTTGGCTGGCATTAAAAGTATTGATTGCCTGTATTATTCTTCAGCAAATTCAAGACAATTTAATTGCACCTCGGATTATGCAAGGTGCGCTAAATCTCAATCCAGTTGTTGTATTTTTTGCCTTATTAGTAGGTGCCAGAGTTGCAGGCTTATTAGGAGTTTTTATTTCTATTCCCATTACGGGAGTAATTGTATCCTTATTTGAAATTGATGAGATGAAAGCTGAGGTTTAGTCAAGAGTCATTTGTCCTTTGATGTTTAACAGCTTACCCTTTACCCTCTTCCAAACCCTTAATTTTTCGTTTTTTTTTGCGTAAGTCCTGGTGATATCCGAACCTCTACAGGGTGAATGTCCGTAATAGCTATCGAGGGAAATTTTCAATTAATTTAAATTACAGGTAGTTTATACCACAATACGGTTCAGTTAAGAGAATAGTAGGTTGGGTGTAGCGATAGCGTAACCCAACAAAGTATGCGTGAATGTTGGGTTCCGTTCCTCCACCCAACCTACACCAGTCTAAATTGTTGCCTTAACTGAACTGTATTGGTTTATACCATGCTTTAGCACCAGTATTGAGTATCTAAAGCAGTAACAATAAAGTTAGTACACAGGAACTTCATCCTAGCTGTAAAAATAACTTTAGAGAGATTTGTCACGACTAAGCAAAAATTCGGCTTCTTAAATTTAGGTTGTGATTATGCGATTGTCCAAAATAACCCGTTCTATACGTAGACTTAGTACCCATATTTTCGCCATATTTTTGGGAGTCTTGCTCACGGTTAGCACTTTGCAGGTGTTACCTTCCCAGGCGGAACCTGCACCCAGTTCAGTTAAGGTTGGTGATACACCAGAACTAATTGCCCAAAAACAATCACCGGCAACTGCTGCTATCGGTAATAGTAGTTTTGTGACGGCGGCGGTGAATCGAGTCGGTCAAGCAGTGGTGAGAATTGACACAGAACGCACAATTACGCGCCGCCGTGTTGACCCATTTTTTGAAGACCCATTTTTCCGGCAGTTTTTTGGTGATGGTTATTCTCAACAATTACCACCAGAACAACTGCGTGGTTTAGGTTCGGGATTCATTATTGATAAAAGTGGTTTGATTTTAACTAATGCCCACGTTGTAGATAAAGCCGATAGAGTCACAGTCCGCCTCAAGGATGGTCGTACATTTGACGGCAAAGTTCAAGGTATTGACGAAGTAACAGATTTAGCGGTGGTCAAAATTAACGCTGGGAAAGATTTACCCGTTGCACCTTTAGGTTCTTCTAATGCTGTACAAGTGGGAGACTGGGCGATCGCAGTTGGTAATCCTTTAGGTTTTGATAATACAGTTACTTTAGGTATTGTCAGCACACTCAAGCGTTCTAGCGCCCAAGTAGGGATTTCTGATAAACGCCTAGACTTCATTCAAACTGACGCAGCCATTAACCCTGGTAACTCTGGTGGGCCATTGTTGAACGAACGTGGTGAAGTAATTGGGATTAACACCGCGATTCGTGCTGATGCAATGGGTATTGGTTTTGCGATTCCCATCGATAAAGCTAAAGCGATCGCCACCCAACTGGAAAGAGATGGTAAAGTTGCTCACCCCTACTTAGGTGTGCAGATGGTCACTTTAACCCCAGAATTAGCGAAACAAAATAACAGTGACCCCAACTCTACATTTGAAATTCCAGAAGTAAACGGGGTTTTAGTGATGCGAGTTGTCCCCAATTCCCCAGCTGCTAAAGCTGGTATTCGCCGTGGTGATGTCATCCTGCAAATAGATGGTCAAGCTATTACCAATGCTGAACAGTTGCAAAACTTTGTGGAAAATAGCAACCTTGGTCAAGCCTTACAGGTAAAAGTCCAAAGAGGTAGTCAGATACAACAGCTATCAGTACGCACTGCTGAGTTACAAAACGCTACTTCGTAAGTTCTAATTTCGGATATCTGAAAATGGGGATAGGCTCAGGCTTATTCCCATATTTTTTTGAGTGATGGCAGTTTTGATATCCGAACGAAAGAGACAGGGGAGATAAGGGAGACAAGGAAGAAATAGTATTCCTACTCCCTACTTCCAGCACAGTCACTGCAACTAGTTATGAAACGTCTTAGTTTATGACTTTAGTCACCTTATAATCAGGACTTTTTTCACATCCGAATTTCTGCGGAGTTTTCTAAACTGAATATGGCAGTTAATCAGCAATATTATTGAAAATTTGAATAAAATTTATACCAAATTCTGGTGTAAATACTTTAATCATAAGTGAAATTCCGTAAAAGGAAACACTGTTGTTTTAAGTATTTTCTCTGGTCTGTTCATGGTTGTAATTTACAAATTCTTCAATAAGGCTGTAGATAACTCAACAAAAAGAAACTTCAGGAGATGTGAAAATGATGAAACGTATTCTTGCTGGAGCTTTACTAGCTTTACCACTCTCAATATTTGCTGTGCAAACCCAAGCATCAGCAGCACCAGTGATTATCAAACGTGATAACTACCGAACTGTTGTTGTGCGTAAACCTGTTGTACGTAAACCTGTTGTTGTCCGCAAAGTTGTTCGCCAGAGATGGGTTCCAGCGCACTGGGAAAGAACACCACGTGGTCGGCGCTGGGTTCCTGGTCGCTACGAAAGATATTAATTAATAGTTTGTGATTACAGCTGTAATGAAGTTGGATAATAGCAAATATAAACTGGGTGCAAATACCGTAATTAGATAGAACAATAAGCAATTGCTGAAATAGTTGGTTATTTAAGATTTAGACTAACAAATCCTGGTGATATGTTGGTCTAATTTACTGCGTAGAAGTAGATGGTTATAAATAAAGCAGTTAATCCAAAAAATAAATTATCTAATTTGTTGACCTAACCAGAGTACTATCTCCTTTGTCTTCCTTGTTTTTCAATAATGGGATGTTTTTAATTAAAAGTCACTTGCTAGTAGTGGGTCAGATGTGGTAATTAGTTTTGTGAGACTGAACAAACTTCGCTATCTGACAAGCAAACACCAGACTAATTTTATGGCTTGATGGATATTACCAGTGTCAGGACTTAAAAATAGGGCGTTGCTGATTAGTGGGATGATTTTTGTCTCACGCAAAGGCGCGAAGACGCAAAGAATCAATATTTTGCTTTGTACAAAAGTCTCAATTCATCCCGCATTTATGCAACGCCAAAAATAGATATAGCGATCGCTTAACTGAGACTTGATACAAAACATTCACAATCCACTAATGCTATACAGAAGATTTGGACGCACAGAATTACAAATGCCGGTGTTTTCTTGCGGCGGCATGAGATATCAGTTCAAATGGCAAGATGTTTCTTGGTCAGATATTCCTTCAGATAACCAGAAAAATCTCGAAGCCACAATTCACAGAGCCATCGAACTCGGTATTAATCACATTGAAACTGCTCGTGGTTATGGTAGCTCAGAAATGCAATTGGGTAAAATTCTGCCCAAGTTTCCGCGCGAACAATTAATTGTCCAAACAAAAGTTTCACCAGTAGCTGATGCCAAAGAATTCCGCAAAACATTTGAAAAATCGCTCAAGTATCTTCAGTTAGATTATGTAGACTTATTTAGTTTGCATGGTATTAATGATGCGGAATTACTAGAATATAGCGTCCGTCCTGGTGGTTGTTTGGATGTTGCCAAACAATTACAAGCTGAGGGCAAAGTCAGATTTATTGGTTTTTCTACCCACGGTGCTACAGATTTAATTGTGCAGGCAATTAATACCAATCAATTTGATTATGTAAATCTGCATTGGTACTACATTAATCAATGGAATTGGCCTGCTATTTTAGCTGCTACTCGCCTGGATATGGGTGTGTTTATTATTAGTCCTTCTGATAAAGGCGGGAAGTTATATAAACCACCACAAAAATTAGTGAATCTTTGTGAACCGTTGAGTCCGATGGTGTTTAATGACTTGTTTTGTCTGAGTCATTCTCAGGTGCATACCTTGAGTTTAGGTGCAGCCAAACCCCAAGATTTTGATGAACACTTAAAGACCTTAGCGTTATTAGATGAATCTTCCGAAATTTTACCGCCAATTTTAGCAAGACTGGAAGAGGAAGCGATCGCCACTCTCGGCGAAGATTGGGTAAAAACTTGGTATCTCAACTTACCAACTTGGGAACACACTCCCGGCGATATCAATATCCCGGTAATTTTGTGGTTGTGGAATTTAGCCCATGCTTACGACTTAGTAGACTATGCCAAAACTCGTTACAACCTCATGGGTAATGCTAGTCATTGGTTTCCTGGAAACAAAGCAGATAAACTCCACGAAGTAGATTTAAGCCAATGTCTTGTTCTGAGTCCCCAAGCCCAGAAAATTCCCCAAATTTTGGCAAAAGCCCATGAAATGTTGGGTGGAGAGGAAGTAAAGCGATTGTCTCAATCTTAGGAAGTATGGTAGGAGGTAGTATTTGAGTTATGCTCACCAGCCGGAGACAGGAGGCAAGAGTCCTACTATGTCTGGCATTCGTGCTTTGTAAATTTTCTCACCTCTAATTCGACGGCTGTAAAACCAAAAAATCTTGACGATGTTGGGTTCGGTTTCGTTCCACCCAACGTACTAGCGCGGCAAGTCTAAAATGTTGGGTTCAAAAAACTCAAAAAAACAAACCATTCAATTTTAATGATGATTATTTAACCCAACAAATTAAACTAGACGCGCTACTACAGTTAATATTTCTCTGGTGGCAAATCTACGCTGTAAACAACTTCGCCTGCTAAATTACGCAGGGATACTGTCATCACTTTGGTAGAGGCATTAATTTTGACTGCGCCAAAAAATTGCAACCCTTCGCTTGGCGGTCGATTTGCTCTTGTACCCGCAGGTAAGCTTTGAAATACCAACTGTGGGCCGAAGGTATTTTCTAATTGATTTGGCCCAAATGTACCTGCATTCAGTGGCCCGGCGACGAACTCCCAGAAAGGTTTAAAGTCTTGAAACTGGGCTTTATTAGGGTCGTAGTAATGGGCGGCGGCGTAATGAACATCCGCAGTTAACCACACCACATTCTGAATATTTCTGTTTTTGATAAACCGCAGTAAGTCGGCTAATTCTAATTCTCTGCCTAAAGCGGGGCCATCGCCATTTGCCCAAGCTTCAAAATCAGTCGCACCATCTCTCACTATCAGCCCTAAAGGCATATCACTGGCAATTACTTTCCAAGTAGCTTTGGATGAAAGTAATTGTCTTTTTAGCCACTGCACTTGTCTTCTACTTAAGAAATCTGTTGCTGGACTTTGTTCTGGCTGATTATTGGGAGAATTTGGCCCTCGATAGGTGCGTTCATCCAGCATGAAAATATCGAGCAATGACCCATACTCAAAGGAACGGTAAATTCTGGTTCTTTCTGGATTATCGTAATACTCAATCGGCATATATTCCAAAAATGCTTGTCTTGCCCGTTCAGCCAACAAGTTAACATCTTTGACTGTGTAGCGAGCATCACTGCCTACATTACTGAGGATTTCGCCAGGATACCAGTTATTCGTTACTTCGTGGTCGTCCCACTGCGCTAAGGTTGGCACTTCGGCATTGAATCGCTTGATATTTTCATCCATCAAGTTGTATTGATAGTTACCACGAAACTCTGTTAAAGTTTCAGCAACTTTCGATTTTTCTGGTGTGGTGATGTTGCGCCAAATTGTGCCATCATCCAGGGTTACTTGAGATTGAATTGGGCCATCAGCATAGATGTTATCGCCAGAATGAATGAAAAAGTCTGGCTGGAGTTGGCGCATGGTTTCATAAATTCTCATCCCACCAAAGTCAGGATTTATCCCCCATCCTTGACCTGCGGTGTCGCCTCCCCAAACAAAGCAGATATCTCGCCCAGATTTAGGAGGTGTACGGAAAGAACCGTTAACTGGGGCGCTGAAAACATTGCGATAGTTTAAATCTTGAAAAATTACCCGATAAAATATCTGTTGATTTTGGGGTAGTTTTCTGAGATTAAGTCGGGCGGTAAAGTCGCTACTTTCTAAAGCCACAGGCCCAGGGATGCGCCGCACATTGCGAAATGATTCGCTAGTGGAATATTCTACAATCATTCTGGCGGGGCGATCGCTCCGACTCCAAATCACCACATTATTTTCGCTAATATCGCCACTCGCTACACCAAAAGGTATGCCAGGACGCATTTTTTCCGCAGTAATAATAGCAGGTGCTTGACCGAAAACAGGTGATTTAGAGACAATATTTGTCCCAATAATTCCGCCTGCTGTCACTGCTGAACGTACTAAAAATTGGCGACGATTTATCTTTAATGGTTGATTAGATTCCATAAAATTCCGTTGTTTTACAGAGGTTTGTAGAAAAATAAATTAAACTATTCATGGAATGTTACAAGTAAATATTGAGTTATCTAAAAGTTAAGAAACTATTATGCTATCAAGTCAAAAATCCCCGAATTATAAAATAAATCGGGGATATAAAATATCTTGATGGTTGCTGATTGACCTTTTTTGATGTAATTTCCCTAATTTACTTCCATTGGTGAAGTTTTTACACCATCTTCATTAGTAACAATTTGTTGACTCAATTCTCCGGCTCGCCAACTATCGGCAATATCTTTAATAAAACTAGCAAGCGGAATCGCAATTAACAAACCTAAAACGCCGCCTAATTTTGCACCTATAAGTAAGGAAATCACTACCCACACAGGATTTAGACCAGTTAAATTACCTAAAATTCTAGGTGCGACAATATTAGAATTAATTTGGTCAAGGGCGACGGCGACACCTAACACTTCCACACCTAACCAAAAGTTTTCTAAAGCTACTAATAAGCTAACTAATCCAATTCCTATCCCTGTACCAAAGGGAAATAGTGAGAAAAAGCCGATAGCAATCCCAAACAACAAAGCCAGGGGAATGCGGAGGAGGACAAATGCTAATGTCACCAATACAGCCAACACTGCCCCTAATGTTGCCTGACCGATAAAATAATTTTGAAAATCTTCTCGCAGCAATTGTCTAACTTTAGTGCCGATATGTTCAGGAAACCATTGATAAATTCCATCCCAGAGTTTTTGACCATTTAAGATTAAATAAATAGTCAAAACTGCGGCAATTAAGATATTAAGTACAACTCCGATAGTATCAAAGGCAAAACCCAGAATTTTCCCGGTGAATGATTGAAATTGATTGGATAATCTTTCTAACAGTTGTAAGGCTAAACCCCGCAAATTAATGGGAATTTGTTGGGTAGCTGCCCAACTTTGAAAAGCGTCTAATTGTTCTAAACTAGAATCTATCCATGAGGGCAGAATATTCGCTAGTTCGTTAAGCTGTTGCAGAATTACTGGTACTAAGGTGATACCAACACCTCCCAGAATCACTACGGCTGACAGCAAAACTCCGACAATTGCCAAGTAACGGGGTACACCGCGTTTTTGAAAGAACTGGATGGGGTAGTTTAAGACAAATGCTAACAAGATAGCGATCGCAACTACACTCACCAAGGGTTGAAAATACTTGACAACCTGGATTAATAACCAACCGTTGAGAATGACTAGCGGAAACGCCAAGCCATAACTTAACCATCGTGGTAGTTTATTTGCTGATTGCATGAGAGTGACTTCACCACAATTCTTTTGTTTATTGTGGCATCAGATGGCTGTGTGTGAAGGAATTTGGGCGTGTTTTCCAACTACAGCCACAACAAAATACAGACAATATTATTCTGACTGTCTTGGTGGATCTTGGTGCATCAGGGGGCGTAACCCGTTTAACCCAGCCGCAATTGCTGAACCATTGTGAATAATTGTCGCGGCTAAAGGATGTAACCCGAAGGTTGTGGCTAATCCCAAGGCAGCTAAATTGGGAACGACAGCTAAACCGATATTTTGTTTAATGACTGCTTTGGTTTGCCGAGCGATCGCTATTGCTGCTAAAAAACTGCTGAGGTTATCATCCATCAGGACAACATCGGCGGTTTCTCTGGCTACCTCAGAACCACCACTAAAGGAAATTGCCACATCAGCATAAGCTAAAGCCACAGAATCATTTAAACCATCCCCAGTAAAGGCGACTGTTTTCCCTGATTGGCGTAATTTTTGGATAATTTCGGCTTTTTGGGCGGGAAATGCTTCAGCATGAACTTGCGATAGAGGCAGATGCAGTTCTTCAGCCACAGCTACAGCCCTTTGCTGATTATCTCCAGTCAGCAGATAAATTTCCATACCATATTGGGTTTGCAGTTGCTCAATCACATCTGCACTTTCAGCACGCAGTGGGTCTGTATAATAAATTACGCCTTGAAATTCTTGATTAACTGCCACATACAACAAAGAATCATGGGCAGAAATGCGGCAATTTAAATGGTGTGGACAATCTGTATTGTTGCAGCGATGTGGCTCATAAAGACAATCGAGGATAACACCGCACTGACGCAAAAAGCGATCGCTCCCCACCATAACTTGCTCACCATCAATTTCGGCGCGGACACCCAAACCAATTTCATAAACAAATTCTTGGCGGGGCAGAATTTCTATTCCCTGTTGTTGTGCATATTTAACTACGGCGGCGGCGACTGGGTGCGTGAGGCGTTGTTCGGTAGCAGCAGCTAAGGCTAACATTCTCATAGTAGGCATTTTCCCCGCCACGGTTTCAACTTCGACAACTTCAATATCACCTTTAGTCAAAGTGCCTGTTTTATCAAATACTAAGGTGTCTATCTCTGCCAATTTTTCTAAAGCACTACCACTGCGAATCAACACACCATGTCTAGTGGCGTGATGCAAGGCTGCTAAGAAAGTGGTGGGTAGAGAAACACGAATCCCGGTAACAAAATCAAGGGTGAGGATAGATGCAGCCATGGCGGGGTTACGGGTGGTAGCAAATACCAAGCCAGCAAAAATCAAAGCTGGCAATACGGCTTTATCTGCAATGTTGGCGGCATAATTGCCCATCCTTGTATCGTGAACTGGGGCTTTCTGCACTAACTCAATACTTGCACCGGCGCGAGTTGCTGCACCTATGCGTTCCGCTTGGATGTAAATTTCCCCTTCCCGCACTAAGGTAGAAGCGTAAACGGCTTGTCCTGGCTGGCGCACAACCGGCATTGATTCACCAGTTAATTTTTGTTGGTCGATTAACGCTGTGCCGTGCAGAATTTGTCCATCTACGGGGATTTGTTCACCAGGATAAACGATTACTGTGTCTTTTGGCTGGACTTTTGTAGCGAGGATGCGTTGTTTATGTCCGTCTGGTTGTTCTACCCAAGCGAAATGTCCTAAAGAATCGAGTAAATCGGCGGCGTGATTTTCGGTAATGCGTGCAGTGCGATCGCGGATCATATCGCCAATTTCATGCAGAGTCATCACCAAAGCTGGTGTTAACAAATTTCCTTGGGCAGAAGTGAGGGCGATCGCTATAAAATCTAGGCAATCTATATTTAACTTGCGTTTTTGCGTAATACTGACGTAAGCACGTTTTGCAATTGGTAAAGCTGCTAGTGCCACAGTCGCCCCAATTATCAATCTCGGAATAGGAAACCCTAAACCCAATAAAGCTAAAACAGTCGCAAAAGCTGGCAACTTCACACCATCATTATCTACTTCTGCTACTTTTTGACTTTGAATTTGGGAATTTTGACTTTGCCTCGCCTCAATTAACAAACCAACTAAATCCGCTTGTATGAATTCGTGATTCCGGTTGACTAATTGATAGCTAATCGCAACAGAACTACAAGCGCAACTAATTCTAACTTGTAAAACCCGACTATCAGCTTCTAGTAAATCTTGTAGGCGTTGAGCATAATTAGGTTCGTGGTTTAACAGAGGAATCCGAAATCGAATTCTGCCAGGAATTTTATGTACTATCTGATACTCAATTTCTGTAGCGATTTTTGCTTCCTGAGCCACTCGCTTAGTAATAACTGGTTTGGTGGCGATAGTCATGATTGCCCCTTAGTGATGTTGTGGCGATGTGTTTAGTGGGAATATTCAAGCTTATAGCTTCATGTTGTTTTGTCTGCTGTATACACCTTGTTTAGCAACGGTGGCGACTATTCAGAGCGAGTCTAAAAGTATGAGGTTTACTTTGGTTGCGATCGCTTACGGGTTAGGATTAGCCTGGGTCGTGAGTACGTTCTTTTATCAAGGTGCAAGATTATTGGGTTTGAGTTAGTAGGGTTTTTTAATGAAATGTAACGCACCATTCAATCAGGTGCGTTACGGCTAAATTTATCATCTCTGATACACTCAAGTCTTGGAATTGCCGTAACACACCCTACTAAACTTCAATTTAATCTTCTAACTTTTACATTGTTGAATAAATCGCTGGGGAATTTCTGTACTAGCGCCCCAGTGTAAATGTATGTATGAAGCGTGAAGATTAATCGGTAAATTCCAGCCTTCAAAGCCAGTATTTTCATCGCAATCATAGCGGTAAGTATCAAACAATGGTTGATGGGAATTAGCTTTTAAAGTTGAGCGATGAAATTCATGTCCGTAAACATTTGTTCCGGCATTTACTAATAAACCATCTTGTAACGCTACGGCTCGACGATACCCCAATGTTAAACGTTTATCCATACAAGCAGATGTGGGAATTATCCCCACCATTGGGTAAGATTTACCCTCAAAATCAATAATTTCTTGACACAAATACATCAAGCCACCACATTCAGCAATTGTTGGCATTCCTTGGAGAATTGCTGTTTTTACTGCCTGCAAAACATGGGTATTTTTAGTTAATTGTTGAGCAAATACTTCTGGGAAACCGCCACCAAAATACATTCCTTGAATATTAGGCGGTAATTCTGCATCTTCTAAAGGACTCCAAAAAACTAACTCTGCACCTAATTTTTGCAATAAATCGAGATTATCTTGATAATAAAAATTAAAAGCGCGATCGCACGCAACCGCAACTCTGACTTTACTGAGTGCTGAGTGCTGAGTGCTGAGTGCTGAGTATTGAGTGCTGAGTTTTGAGTGCTGAGTTTTGAGTGCTGAGTTTTGAGTTTTGAGTAAATGTAGTAAACTTTGCCAGTCAAAGCAAGCATCACCTAAATCTGCGAGACGTTCTATAACTGCATCTAATTCGCTGAGTTCTGCTGTGGGGACTAAACCAAGATGGCGGTCAGGAATTGTAATATTATCTTGACGACGCAGTACACCGAGAATCGGCAATTGTAGAGATTTTAGAGCATCTTTGAGTAAGGAAAGATGGCGATCGCTCCCCACGCGATTCAGCACTAAACCAGCTATTTTAATTTTAGGGTCAAAGGTACAATAACCGTGAGCGATCGCAGCTACAGAACCCGATAACCGACTGCAATCAATTACCAACACCACAGGTAAATCGAGTAACTGTGCAATATGCGCTGTACTAGCAAAAGTGAATGGATGTAAAGTATTTTCTTCTCGACTCCCGATTCCATCAAACAACCCCATCACTCCTTCCACCAAAGCATATTCACTTGCTTGGCTGTGATGGCGAAAACATTGCTGAACGTAAGCTTCACTAGTCAGCACTGGGTCTAAGTTACGACAAGCAAGACTAGTCACATACCGATGAAACATTGGGTCAATGTAGTCTGGCCCGACCTTGAAAGATTGTACTTGACCACCACGACGGCATAAAGATGCTAAAAGGGTGAGTGTGACTGTTGTCTTACCCACCCCACTACGTTCACCTGCAATTACTAAAGCCATTGAAAAAAACTACTGTGTACTATAGTTTAACTTGCGATCGTACTGTTTTTATCAATATTTAAAAGCGTTTATTATAAAATTCAGCATAAGCTAAAATTAGCCAAATCAGGCAGAAACAGCCAAGCATACTTGAAATTTTCCTTTGGGCTGACCTCTTTCTGGTGTCAACAGAGGTTAGTTGCAGAAATATTTATGCTCAAAGATGTATTGACAAAATTTACTTACTCGTGTGTTACAGATGAGGCGCAAAAAACCTTTTTTGGTATAGTCGCTCCTTATTTCTTATATTATTAGGAACTACGCAAAAAACTTCTCAAGCTCTCATTTCTCTGTGAACTTTGCGTTTTTGTTGAGCAATTTTCCGTAGCTTGTACGTAAGTCTTAATTATTTTTAGAAAAATTTTATTGAATATTGCCCAAGCTTCACATTAGCAATATCTATTTAGCAATGTAGGTCGGTTATCAATGAGAGATGTTGTGTTGTGATGTAACAGATATGCGATTAAATATAGAGTTACCAAACAGACTCTTCTTATATTGATAGTAATTCTCTTGTTAGGTAACAGGAAAGTTTTGGAACACTACTAGTAATGATAGTAGTGGTCACACCACTGTAATCGCTGATCCATTACTGTTGATATCCAAAACATTATTCTCTCTACGTTTCCGTTAAATTATTTGTCCATTAGACAGAAAATATTTCATAATCTACCGTAATTAAAATATGAATTTAGAAGAAAATTCAAACTTAAGTCTAGCAGACTGTCAAACTTTAGTTTGCCCAAATCTGAAAATTCACTGGCAAATACTTCCTGTAGTTGATTCTGATAAAGTGTTTTTACAAGCAATTAAAACAGACAAAAAACTTCTATTTTCAGCAACCGAAGGATACGCCCTAAAGCATTTTGATGGAACCTGGACAGTCAAACAAGTTCAGAAAAAGTGTCAGCAAAAGTTTGGAGAATCAATTGACTCTAATTTTATTATGCAGCTATTGAACAAATTAGCTGATTTGCAAGTATTGGCAATCCCTAAAAAGCATAATATCAACAATTTAACTACCAATTCACAAACTACTAAAGCTATAAAATTATATCGACTTAAATCTGCTGTGCAGTGGATATGGCACACAGATGGATATTGGTTAATAAGGTTGCAAAACACAGATAATCTTGCTTATTTCCAAGTCAGTAACTATGATAAAAACCTGATTATACAATTAAGTAAGCTGCCAGTAGAGACTATTATCGCTAAATATAAAATCAACCCTCAGTATCTACAAGAACTCTTGCAACGTTTAGCATTAAAGGGAATGTTAGAAGGTATTGAGCCACCAAAATATCAAAAAAAATTCAGTTTACTACAAATACTCTATTTTAAGTTTCGTCTCTTTAATCCAGATAATTGGCTTAATGTAAATATTAATAAATTTAGGTTTATTTTCACAGCTGAATTTTGTTTTTTATTATGTCTATTTTTGGGTTTCACTACTGTCATTGCCTTTGCCAGACAAGAAACAATTTATAATTTTGGACAGGAATTATGGAAGAGTCAAGGTTTTAGTTTAATAATTCCTTTTGCTCTACTGATGATGTTCGTAGTATCTATTCACGAACTAGGTCATGCTTTCACATTGAAACATTATAAAGGTGTTGTTTTAGATATAGGTCTAATGTTTATTTGTTTATTACCAGGAGCATACACCAATACCACTGATGCTTATGGCTTAGTTAAACGTAAACAACGTGCTTTGGTAATGGCAGCAGGCGTAATTTGTCAAGTAGTTATATGGGGAATTGCATTGTGTTTATGGAGTATATCACCACCAGTAAATTGGTTTTATATAGCTACCTATTTATTAATGTTGGCAGCCCAATTTACCTTAGTTATTAATCTCAATCCACTGAATAAATTCGATGGTTATTACTTACTAGAGGCAATGACAGGAATTAATCATTTACGTCAAAGATCATTTGCATATTACGCTCAACTATGGCGAAGAGAGCCTAGTCAAGAACGAACTGAAGACATAGAAATTCTAGTAGTTTATGCTCCTGCTTGTTTACTGTATATCACCTGGCTTGTTATTAACCTATTTTTCTGGATTTGGCATTTGTATACGCCATTTTTCCAGTAATTTAGTTCAATTTTCTTGAAAAAAATATCATAGGAAAGTAGAAGATAATGAAATATTCTCAGACCAAAATCACTAAAGCTGTTTTATTTTCTGGTGGATTGGGAGTGATGTCTTTTATTTTGTTAATAAATGTAGAGCATTCAATCGCAGCTAATTATTATAAACCTTCCCCTCTTTGCAAAACATCTGTTCCTGAACCTTATCCTTTGATAAGTGTACTAGCTTTGGGAATTTTAGGAGGAGGATACTTAATCAAACAGAGAATGAGAAAAAAAGTTAATGATTTTGATAATAGTTACTCCTCAATCAATACCTATACACAAAATCATCAACAACCTCAACCAATTCCATTTATCAACTCAGATGAAGAGAGTGAAGAAAATTATTATCCTCTTTCTGCTTCTTTAAAATTACAGCTAATTGATCCTACGGAAATCCTCTAAAATAATTAACCGTAAATTTAGCTGGTTAATGTTGAGTAAATAGCCGTGTTTTCCTCTGGAGAATAGCTAGAAATAAGACATCTATCTCAAATAATTGTTTACTGTTTTCAAGGGTGCATTTATGAGTCTATTTGGATTTGCTGGAAAAAAAGGTCAAAAGGCTAAAAAATCCAAAAAATCAAAGCCAAGAGAAATATGGCAAGGTAAAAGTTTTGCTTTAGATGATATTATTACACCTAGTGTTCTTGTTGGTGGTGGCGAAAATTCACCTGACCCATCTTTAGTTGATTTATATGCTGTTCCAGGTTCGGAATTTGATTTGATTCAAAGTGACTTATTACAGGCACTAGATCCAAATAGCTTAGACTTACTAAATCAACCACATACTTCCTTATTAAATCATCAAATAATGAATGATTGGTTGGTTGACCCTAGTTCTCAGTCTTTGCCATTCTTTGACAGTCCAGGAGTGTCTGCAAATTCATTAACTGAAAGTATACAAACATTTGATACTGCAAATGCTTGTCCAACAGGAGATAAAATTTTACCAGGAGATTCTAATTTTCCAGGAGGTAAAGCTCCAGTTGTATCACAAACTCATGTGGATACAGGTGGTAATAATCTTGTAAATCCTACATCAATAATCCGTTCTGCTATCCAAGATGTAATTGATCAAGTTAGCGATATCGATCCTATAGATATTTATAGAGTTAATATCAACGACTTGAAAAATGCTGACATTTCTGTATTGTCTGGTGAGATATCGGTCAATTATCTCATGCCGTCTGGACAGTTTTTAGGAAGTCAGATTTTTTCCAAAGGCAACTATACTCTACAACCGCCTGCTGGAATTACTGATGATGTAATCGTCAAAATTGATTACCAAGGCGACACACCAGGAACCTATATACTGAATGGATTTGAGAGTAAAGCTGCTGAACCTTTCAACATTAACCTGGAATTTGAAGGTAATTTAACAGCTTCACAACAAGCTATCATTCAAGCTGCTGCTAAGAGCATTGAATCGATGATTACTCAAGGCTTACCCACTGCGATTGTTGACGGTAAACTCATTGATGATGTCAACTTTAAAATTTCCACTATTAATTTAGATGGAGAAGGTGGTACAGCCGCGCGGACAAAGATTGATTTTATGCGCTTTGGGACAATGCTGCCTGCTCAGTCTATCACTCAGTTTGATGCTGCTGACATTGCCGAATTAGAACGTTCTGGGGAGTTGTTTAGTGTAGTGCAGCATGAACTGTTGCATGGTTTAGGTTTTGGCAATCTTTGGGAAGCTAAAGGTTTAGTTGATTACGCTGGTACGCCGTTGGCCCAATATAACGGGAAAGAGGCGGTGAAAGCCTTTAACGAATTGGGCGGTTTGACAGATCATATTGCTCTGGAAAATCAGGGAGATGGTTCAGCCGGTTTGCATTGGAATGAAAGTCTCTTCCAAGATGAGGTAATGACAGCTGACTATAACAATGCTCAAGGCGGGAATGCGCCGATTAGCCTTGTTACCATTGCATCTTTGGCTGATTTGGGGTATCAGGTGAATTTGAATCGGGCTACTCCTAATTTTGGGCTATTTGGCGGTCAGAAATTTAAGCCAGAAGATTTAACTCCTGAGCAAATTGAGGCATTCAGAGAACTTGCCGAAACTTCTTTTGGTAATCCCGATGAGGAGTTTATTTATGCCACTATGCCGGAGGTTGACCCGGATACAGTAGCCCCAGAAATTTGGGCGCACGCAGAGAGGTTCTGGAGGAATGGACAGTATTACGATTGGCAGCGTTATCAAATTAAATCGGGAGATACTCTCAGTGGGATTGCCCAAAAGACTTTAGGTAATGCTGGTTATGACTACTATATGTGGATTGCTAACCACAATGGTATTCCTAATCCAAATTATATTGTGGCAGGGAATTGGATTGAGATTCCTGTGTATCATCCCAACTACGAATGGGAGCAAGAACAAGAACGGTTACGTCGGGAAGCTGAGTTAAGACAACGGCAAGAAGAAGAAGCACGGATTCGCCAGCAACAAGAAGAACAGTTTCAACGAGAACAGGAACGTATTCGTCAAGAAGAAGAAGCACGGCGACGAGAAGCAGAAGCCAAACAACGGGAACTAGAGGAGCAGGAACGACGGCTGCGTGAGGAGATGGAGCGCCGTCGGCAAGAGGAAGAACGTATCCGAGAGATGGAGCGTCAAGCAGAGATAGCCCGTCAACAAGGGAAAGGCGGTTTGGATTGGTTCATTGCCAAGTCTTTGCCTGAGTTTGGCCCAGTCGATCCGTTTGAAACCAAGCTAACAGGCGAGACGGTAGGAAATTTGGTTCCCGACGATTACTATCGCTTTACTCTGTCGCGTCCTGGACGGATTGATGCGCGGTTGATGCGATTGTTGGCAGATGCTGATTTAGTGCTGTATGACGCTCGGAATCGGCCAATTTCGTACTCAATGCGTGATGGGATTACAGACGAGCAAATTGTTGCTGACTTGATTCCTGGCACTTATATGTTACGAGTCAATAGTCCTAAAGGTGTGACAACAGACTATGACTTAATCGTTAAATTTAAGCACAAGCTGTCTCAAACAGAAATAGGGCCACCTCCTGGTTGGCAAGTTGGTGGTGGTAAAAGCGGCAACAGTAGTAATAGTAGTGGCAGTGGTAGCATCTCTAGTGGTGTGACTTTTGCTGATCCACGCATTAAGCGCATTTATGATACGGCATTAAACAATTTTGTAATTCCTGAACGAGCTAAAGCTAATACTCAAATTCAGCAGCTTGTACGAGAGAAACAAAGTTATGAGCAGGAGTTGCAGCAACTGCTCGACCAAATGAATGGTGAGCAGAGGGCAAAGGTTCATCGAGCATTGGATGGTATTCGAGATGAGCGACGCGCTTGGGTTGATTCTGCTGCTAACCCTATTAAAAATGGCATAGATAGCACAGCTGATTGGATTATTAATCAAATTGAAAGTAAGATTCCCAGTCAAGCTTATAGTATTTCCTGGTTTGGAGATCAATTAAGATCCGCTAAAGACTCTTTTAAAGGAGCAGTGAATGGTGCTAGGAGTTGGTTAAAAGCAAAAGTTGATTGGGTGCAAACTGGAGTTAAAGATGCAATTTGGCAGTTTACTGAAGCTCTCAAGAATGCTTACCGAACTGGTGCAGAAATCAATAGTTCGATTGAAACAGCAGCGCAGAAATTAAAAGAAAAAATTGATAGTCTAGTTGGCAATATCAATAATTGGGTTAGTGAATTTAAAGGTAAAATTCTAGGTTCTATTCAATGGCTAAGGAATGTTGGAGTTAATATTCCAGAAGTTAAGATATTTGGCAAGACAATTACCAGTGGTTTCAAATGGAATTTCTACGATGGTGTTGTTGAACCTTTGGCAAATAGCCTAGCTAATGGCATTAAGAGTTCAGTTACCTCTGTCGGTGATTTTGCCAAAGGAACTGTTGATTGGATTAAGCCCCGCGCTCAAAAGGCTGTTGCTGCTATTGTTGATGCAATTTTTGGTGACAAGACAGGACATCTGTACAACAAGATTCATAATGTTGATCAGCAGATAGAGGCAACTAAGACGGGTTTGGAGAGAGCGATCGCTAGTGTTGGACAAAAAATTCTTAGCATAGCCCGACAGATTGAAGCTTTACTGACCGATCCAGAAGAAAGAAAGCGCGTTTTAGATGCTCTCTGGCAATGGGGATTTAAGACGGCTGAAGAAGCTTATAATTTTGTTGTCAAGAAGCGAGATGAAGTTCGCAAGCAAATTGAGGCTGAAAAGGAAGCTCGTCAAAAGATTGAAGAAGAGGCTCGTCGAAAAGCTGAAGAGGAAGCTCGTCGAAAAGCTGAAGAGGAAGCGTGGCTGGAAGAAAAAATACAACTAAGTCCTACTCAGGAACAGCTATTTAAACAGGTAATTCTTCGAGGCAATTCTCAACTAATAGGCGATTATAACTTCCTTAAGTCAATCGCTAAACAAAATATAAGAGAATTAAGTTCCTTCTCTGGTGTAGACTTGCCAGAAAGTGAAATACTAGGTCAAGAATTCCTTAATGAGCCAGGGAGCATCTTCAGAAGATTCAGCTATATGCAGGTTCTTCAGAACAAGCTAGGTATGATAAGCCTAGAAAAAGCATACGATGCTTATGAGAGAATTGGCGATGCGATTAACAGCTATTCTTTTAATGATCCAGCTTTAGAGCAGATGATAAGTGCCAATACAAACAAGATAGTGCAGCAAAACTATGACGAATTACATGAGATAACGGAGAAATACAAATCGCTGTATTCCTTTAATATAGTTAATTCTTTGAAGGATTCAGCAAATGGAATATTCCGGGCAGTTGGTTTAGGACTCCACTTCTCAAGAATACTTGTTGAGATAAAAACTCTCCCAGGAACGTCGTTGGTGAAATCGGCTTATGATAGTTTGGGTGATGGTAGTTCTGGATATAGTGGCAATTCAGTAGGATTAGATGAAAAGTTCAAGATGGGTAAAGCGATATATGATGCCAGATTTGATATTCAGGATGCTTTAGATGCTTTATTTAAAGGTGACTTCAATAAGATGTCTGAAAAACTATTGCACGTACTTTCAATTGCAAAAGATATAGAGGGTGTGAGTAAGAGTGCTGCTACAGGAAATATCGCAGCCGCTTCTGCATTTATTAAATTGACGGAGAATGCAGAAGAATTCATAAACCTCAACTCTCTTTTAAATAATCTTAAGCAGATTCAAGGAACACATATGAATTCTGATGATATTAGCTTTGTCGATTGGTCTAGAACCTATTCATCTGTAAGTACCCTTGTAAGTGTTGTCAAGTTCATGAGTGTCTTAGTATCTCACATAAGCAATGGTTTAAGTAGCACTCAAATTGCGAATTTCAAAACAGATAAAATGACAGGATATTTAGATACTGCAAGTAACATATTGGAATCTGCAAAAGATGCCATTTGGAATATTTTTCAGGAATTAAATGCCACTGATATACGAAATCAAAATGCAATTTACTCTTATGCTACAGAGTACAATCATTCTGCAATCAAGGTAGCACAAAAAGTTGTCAGTTATGTGGCACAGGAAGCAAGCTCAAAACTGTAAAGACCTTATCAAACTTGCCTACTTTGGTGACGACTGTAATCGTGCTACTTTTCAATTCTTATGGTAGCAGCGCCATCCCAAAATTCCACACGACCGCACCTCAATCACTTCCCTAAAGTGCGATCGCATCCCCACTAAAAACCCAACTTCCCTAACCCATACCATCAGCTAACATTCTCACTGCCACTAATATCATTAATCTAATTGTTGGGGGAATTGACAAAACCACCTTAGAAACTGAACTCACCACCTCAAATTGGATATCCACCCCAGCTAGAGGTGGTTCAAAAAGTGGTAGCGGTACAAACTGGACTAGTCCAAACAATCAATCTAGCGTCAGAATAATGACAAAGCCAGATGGTTCATCCTATGCCCGCGTTGATAATGGGACTGGAAGCGGCGACCGGGAGAACAATCCCTCAACACATTAGTATTGATTTCCTAAATTAGTTGAAAAAGCATCAAATATCATCCCCGGTAAAACTGTGAAATTATGACGGCATTATCCGAAAAAAATTCCAAAATTTGGTTAAGTATAATTGAAGATTCTTTAGCAGCTATTCCTTCAACTTATATTCGGTACTCCTTCATAACTGCTATTAAAAGTATTTTAGAAAAGTGTAATTATCTTGTTAGTGCAAAAAGTCAAAATTGTAAAGAAAATTTTCATAATATTCAAAACTTTTTTCAATCAATTCAAACCAACAACCAAGTTTATCAAGCCTCCATGTCGCGCCAAATCGCCGCAGACTTACCCCCCGACATCGAACTCAAAGATGAACCCCAAGACTGGTTTATCAAAACTGCTGATTTTGGTGACGAATACGACAGAGTTCTGCAACACCGCGACGGCGAGTTCACCCAACTCCTAGAAGACATCGCCTGCTACCATCAAATATTCCAACAAGGTTATGACAAAATCATTCTCTTACGTCCCCCAACTTATACAGGCTACGATCTCCAACTCACAGCCGCCATGCAATGCTTGGGCTACACGAAAGAGCAATTTCAATTTATCATTGTCCAGCCCATCAAACTTTATGCTTTCCACAACGCTACCCAAAAAATCCATGCTCTTCCTGATTTAGCCACAGAAGAATTAATCTCAGCTATTGGGATGGATGCGCTATGCTGGTATAGCCTCCGCGTTCCTCTAACGAGTGTCGCCCCTATTAACATCAGCACAGCAGGACAGCCAAATGATAGCCTTTTTCGCGTTCAATCAGCCCATTTCCGTTGCTGTACCCTGCTGCAACAAGCCAACCAAGAAACAGGGACGGAAGTTTATCCACCCCTACCAATAGCTGAAAAATTAAATAGCCTACTGCAAGCTGTTCCTCAAATCCTGGAACAAAGCGCCAATGAAATTGCCCTTCATTTCGTTATTCAGCATTTAGAGGCTATTAGTGAAACCTGTCATCAATGGTTAGATTCCCTCAGCCTAACACCCCCAGATTACGCCCTGTTATTAACTACCAAGCAAACAATTTTTGACGTGCTAGTTAATATTTTGAATGTCACTGCACCAGAACCTAGTAATTGAGCAGAATAAAATTCAGATTAGCCCAGCCCAAAGGCACTCAGCCTTCACCAAATCTGGTTTCTTAAAAGAGGGTTTATACCGATTTAAAAAATGATTACGACCAATGGATTTATAAACACCTTACCAGTAAAGCAATCTAAAATCTAAAATGGTATGACTCTTGAATTTTTATCATCTGATAGCTAAAAACATCAAAACCTGGTCAACGATGACCAGGTTATTGGGAATTCACAGGTTTCAAATTTTTTAAAATTAGCTAAACAATTGAGAGAGTAAACAACTAAGGTGGACTTAATCACTAGCAACTTCAGCAATCTTTGTTTTTCCGCTTTGGGATTTGGCTCTGCCTTTTGTATGCTTGGGCTTTCACCACATTTAATTAGGGCTTGCTGAAAATTTGCCTGGGCTACAGACGGGAGACATCAGAGTCATTTGCCCTTTTGGTTTGGTTGGAATCTGTTTGATGTCTTGTTATTCAATTTAGCACTGACTTAGGAAACAGCAACTAGTAGTTTACTAAAGTTGACATTTTGTTTATTCTTGCAATCTTTGTTGTTACTTTGTTTAGCAAAAGATTCAGATCCCTGATTTTCTTGAAGATTCAGGGATCTGATCTGTCACCTGTAACCTGTCACCTATCCCCTTCAGCCTACCAATTCCACATCACTGGGTTGTTATCTAAATGATCGGTGACAATTCGCCCAATAGAATCGATTTCGGCAATTTCATCAGGGGAAAGTTTGACATCGGCGGCTAAAGCATTATCCTTTGCTTGTTCGGAATAACGTGCGCCTGCGATCGCTTGGGCTTGGGGTTGGGCAATTAACCAAGCTAATGCTAACTGTGCCAAGGTACAATCATGGCGTTCGGCTATGGGGCGGAGTTTATCTAAAGCTTGGTGAGCGCGTTCAAAGTTTTCGCCTTGAAATAATTTATTTTTGGCGCGGTTGTCTTCTGGGGCAAATTTTTGACCGCGAGTAAATTTACCTGTTAATAATCCTTGGGCTAGGGGTGAATAAGCCAAGATAGAAATTTGATTTTCGATACAATAGGGCATAGCATCTTTTTCCACCGCCCGCCAAAATAGTGAATATGGGGGTTGCAAGCTATCAATTCGTCCATATTGTGATGCTTCGGCCAATTGTGCGCCAGAAAAGTTAGAAACTCCAATAGCTCTAATTTTTCCTTGCTGTTTTAGCTCATTTAAAGCGTTCATCGTTTCGGCGATGGGGACGATTTCGCTGTTAAAGGCACCCGCAGGCCAATGAATTTGATAAAGGTCGATATAATCGGTTTTGAGGTTTTTTAACGAGCGATCGCAAGCCTCAATCACTTGATTATACTTGAGATGATTGGCAAAAACTTTTGTGGCATACTGTACTTGATCGCGCACATCTGCTAAAGCTTCGGCTACAATGCGCTCAGAATGACCGTCACCATAAACTTCTGCTGTGTCAACAGTTGTGATTCCGGCTTCAAAGGCGGCGCGAATGGCTTTAATCGAATCAGAGTCTTCAATTCCCACCCACATCTTTTTGCCAGCTTGCCAAGTTCCAACAATAATGGGTGTGATTTCTACGGCAGATGTACCTAATTTTCGCTTTTCCATAATGGTTGTTTCATTACATTTCCCCGGATAGTTTCATACTTTAACGGTCTTAGCGTGAAATTAAATCAGAGTTACAGCAGATGCCGATGAATTTAACTTCGAGTTTATACGCTCTCAAAGAATGGTCTGTGGCGATCAATGCTTTGGAAACTGCCAAAACCATCATGTTGCTGCGTAAAGGCGGCATTCATGAGCAGAATGGACGTTTTCAAGTTGCTCATGAGCAGGTTTTACTTTACCCAACTTTTGAACATCAACAGCCGTTTCTGCTAAAATCAGAATATGCAAATCTCGTCTGTCCCGTAACTCCTGGTTGGCATCCAGAAACGATTCGCATTGGCAGTTGGGCAGAGATTACAGATATTTTGCCGATTAGTGAGGAGTCTACTGTTAACGCGCTACTCCCGTTTCATATCTGGAATGAGTATTTTATTAGCGATCGCTTAAAATGGAAACCACGTCAGCCGTTGTATGTTCTGCTGTTACGCACTTATAAACTGCCCAAAGTCCAAGAAATTCCCTATCATCCAAAATATGGTGGTTGCAAGTCCTGGATTGATTTAGCGCAACCAATTGACATCGCAGGTGCAACACCTGTTTTATCTGATGCTGACTACTCGGCAATAGTTAGCGAAATTCGCACGATTATTAGTGATTTTATTAAGTGCTGAGGTTAGGGGGACAAGGGAGACAAGGGGGACAAGGAAGCAATATTTCTACCTTGTCTACCCCCTCTACCTTGTCTACCCCAACTCCCCACATGACTATCTTTAATAGCAACTGGGTATCAGCACTCAGCACTGATAACTAAATCTTACTGGTGTAACTAGCAAAACAAATGATTTGTTATTCAGCTATTTAGCAAAATAGTAACTCTTGTTACATACACTAACAGCAACCACAGATAACATGAGAAAAATCTTGCCCTCATAATCAGCAAAATATCGCAGAGAAGCGTTATGTTTTTACGCCTATAGGCGATTTTGAATCATTATCAGTCATGGAGCCAAAGATATTGAGCTATTATCAGCTTTTTCCTACAAAATCCGCAATATTTGACACTTTTTGCAAGTATCAAAGGTTGGGGATGGAGTGATTTTGTCTTGCTGTATCTTCAAAGATGGTCTAGAAAATCTATCTTGTGGCTTACGTAATTTTACTAAACCAATTTGTAGGTATATGGACACATACTAGGGAAATTAAAAATTATCCCAGAAGATTGATGCAGTGCTTGACAAAAGTCTGCGATTATGCAATTTTAGCTAAACACTAAGGAGTTTGCCATGAATCGACAAATGTGCTGGTTATCTAAGTCTAGTGGCGACGGTGAGAAGATTTTGTATTTGCAAGTAGAGGCTAATAAAGGTTGGCGACCTTACACAGCTTATCCGCAATTTGCAGTGCCAGATTATAAAATTCCTGGCGGTTCTAAGGGTTGGGCAACTTATCAAAAACTGCTGAAGGCTGGTTGGACATTAGTACCCAGTGCGAGAGCAAATGAATTTAGCACTCAAGTAGAATACTCAGAATCAATGTTACAGAATCAATAGTTGCAGTTATAGCAAAGTGCTGAGTGCTGAGTGCTGAGTGCTGAGTAAAAACCCAGTATTGTCATGCCTTTAAGCTATCAACACTGTCCTAAGCTAAGTGACTACAGCTATAATATTTCAGAATTTTAACTATCTCGAAAAACGGCAGTGTTGCGTTATTTTGTGATGACTGTCTACCAGCCTCTAGGCGAACCTTCACCGCGAGGATCGGCGGCTGCTTCTAGGCTGCCATCTGCTTGAGTAGCGATCGCGTTAACATTACCCCAAGGAGTTTTTTCTTCCTTGATATTGTGTCCACGGCGACGTAAATCTTGCAGAGTTAAAGCATCCAAACCCCAAGGTTCGACGCGCAACTCATCAGGAAGCCACTGATCATGTATGCGTGATACGGAGACAGCTGCACCAACGTCCATATTATATGCCAGCACATTGAGAATTACTTGCAATACCTGAGTGATAATTGTGCTGCCACCAGGGGCTCCCACTGCCATTCGGAGGTGATTATTTTCTGTGACTATTGTCGGAGTCATACTCGACAATGGTGTTTTTCGGGGTGCGATCGCATTTGCTGAGTTGCCAATTAAACCAAAAGCGTTAGGAACTCCTGGCGCAATCGCAAAATCATCCATCTCGTTATTGAGTAAAATTCCTGTTCCTGGGGTGACTACACCCGCACCAAAACCAAGATTAATGGTAAAAGTCAAACTCACAGCGTTGCGTTGTTCATCCACAACGCAAAGATGGCTGGTTTCGGAAGATTCGTAGCGCGTGGCTTGCAGTTGTAATAATTTGTTGGGTAGAGGGACAATTTGATTGCTAACAGAGCCAAACCGTTGAAGAATTTCTGGTGCTACTGGTTTGATTTCCGACGCAGGTTTCGCCACATCCATATTGATTTGTTGACGGCGCTGTTTGGCGTAAGCCGGGTTAATGAGGGCTTGTACAGGTACTTTGACAAAATCAGGATCACCCAAATATTGTGAGCGATCGGCGTAGGCTATCTTCATCGCTTCCGCCATTAAATGTAAACTGTTGGGATGGTGCCATCCCCAAGCTTTTAAATCACTGTCACCGATAATGTTTAAAATCTGCAATAGATGAACGCCGCCTGATGATGGTGGTGGCATAGAACAGACTTTAGCTTGACGAAAACTACCGCAGAGAGGAGTTCGCCAGATTGGTTTGTATGCCTTGAGGTCGTCTAAAGTAATTAAACCACCATTTTTTGCCATATCTGAGGCGATCCCACGGGCAATTTTGCCAGTATAAAAACTTTGGGGATCGTCGGCAATGGTTTCTAAAGTGTTTGCTAAGTCTCGTTGGACTAATCTTTCTCCAGGCTGATAAAATTCGCCGTTGCGGGTAAATATGCGTCTAGCGGCGGAATTCTGGAGAATTACGGGTTTGCGGTTTTCGTAAACTTGAATGGAACGCCAAGTTAGTTGTTTACTTAGGATAAAGCCATTTTTTGCTAGAGCGATCGCAGGTTTGACAACTTCCTTCCACGGCAACGTACCATAACGGCGATGCACCTCATACATCCCCGCCACCGTTCCTGGTGTCGCCACTGCCAAATATCCATTCACACTTGCATTCGGACGCACCTTTCCCTGTTCATCCAAATACATATTTCTGGTAGCTTTGATGGGTGCGCGTTCCCGAAAATCCAACGCTTTCATCTCGCCAATTTTCTCAGAATGTAGCAGCAAAAATCCCCCGCCACCAATTCCCGCCGAAAAAGGTTCAACTACAGATATCGCAAAAGTTGTGGCGACTGCTGCATCAATAGCATTCCCTCCCTGACGTAACATCAAAAGTCCCGCCTCACTCGCTAGGGGATGTGCAGATACTACCATCCCCTTTTTGCTGCGTAGCGGTAAAGTGGTAGTGGCTGCTGCAACTTGGCTGTAACAGAGAACAGTAAGGGAAAAGACAGTAAATACAACCTGTTTGGGTTTAGCAAAGATTGGCATTTTGACACTATTCTAGATTGATATGTCTTAGCCTATCGCTTGATGATGAATTTTGTTTCGTGCATAAACGCAAAAAATATACAAGGTTGACTGTAAAAAAGTTATTTAGCGCGATTAATGCTAATAGCCTAAAATTAGTAAGTCTTAAACAACAAAAAGCGGCCGCATTCATTAAACCATCAAACTAGATTTGATATGTCTATCGAATATCCAGAATATTGGACACATCGTCAATGGATGAGTCGGGCTTTAGAAATCGCCCAAGCCGCAGGAGAGGCGGGTGAAATTCCAGTTGGTGCTGTTATTGTCGATAGTCAGGGAAATTTGATTGCTGAAGGGGAAAATCGCAAAGAACGGGACAAAGACCCGACAGCCCACGCCGAAATTGTAGCAATTAAAGCAGCATCTCAAACATTACATAGCTGGCGACTGCATGAATGTACATTATACGTAACTTTAGAACCTTGTCCGATGTGTGCAGGTGCAATTATCCAATCACGGTTGAGGACGCTTGTCTATGGAGTGGACGATACTAAAACTGGCGCAATTCGGACTGTCCTAAATATTCCCGATGGTGCAGCTTCTAATCATCGTCTGCAAGTCCTGGGAGGCATTCTAGAATCAGCTTGTCGCCAGCATTTGCAAGCTTGGTTTGCTACTCGCAGACTTCAACAAAAAACTACAGACACCAAGAAAACTGTCCAATCATAACTACACAATTTATAAAAGAGAATTTACGGTTTAATTAATCACTATTTAATCAACCTCTGGGCAATTCGCAGCTACCGACATGATAAAACTTGACTTCTCCCAAAATACGCAACAGATCAAGCCAACATCACAGAAATCATTAAATCATCAGGTGGCTGATACTACCTCACAGGTTTCTCCCTTGTTAGGGCCGATAGCGTATCGTTTGGGACGACATCTGCTTTTACCTTTGTTCTTCGGCAGAATTACCATCACGGGACAACACAATGTTCCCACAACAGGGCCAATTATCTTAGCACCCACCCACCGGGCGCGTTGGGATGCTTTAATTGTCCCTTACGCTACTTCTCTAATTACTGGGGGAGATTTGCGCTTTATGGTGACTATCACTGAATGCCAGGGCTTACAAGGCTGGTTTATCCGTCGTTTAGGTGGGTTCCCTGTAGATCCACAACATCCGACAATTTCCACCTTACGACATGGCGTTTCTTTACTAGAGCAAAGAAAAACCTTGGTCATCTTTCCCGAAGGCGGCATTTTCCGCGATGGTAAGGTTCATCCTTTAAAGCCAGGAATTGCCCGCTTGTCTTTGACTGCGGAAATGAATCACCCAGGACTGGGGGTCAAAATTGTGCCTATGAGTATCAATTACAGCGAACCCTATCCCAACTGGGGTACAGATGTGCATATTAACATCGGTAGCCCGATTAATGTTGCAGAATATACTAACGGCTCAATCAAACAAAATGCAAAACGGATGACAGATGAGTTAGCCAAGGAACTGCAAAGCTTAAATCATCAAGAAGCAGAAGTGACTAATGGGCAATGGTCAATGGTTAATGGTCAATAGTCATTGGTGTGTGATTTAACCCTAATTACCAATAACTAATTCCCAACTGTTTAATCTACCAACATCTTGCGGTGCAGCATCGATGAGCCACAATTGCCAGCGCCCTTGACCAGATATGGATAGTAATTGCTTGAGGGCAGGATGCGATCGCACATTATAAGTCGTCTGCAAGTTTGTCCGTCTGCCCAAAGTCCGATTCTGTAACAAAACTGACTGATTATTTGGTGCTATTAAGTAAATTTCTACATCGCCTAAGAAATCGTGCGAGACATTCACACTCACTTGGATATCTTTAACTACAATATCTTCGTTAATAGTGATCGCACTTTTGATACCCTGGCGATCGTTATCTGGAATGCCTACAGAGTTGGTATTACTCACCTGCAACTTTTGGCTGACAGGTGATGCGCCTTCTCGCATTTGCTTGGCGGCTTGGACTGCTTTAGCGGCGTTGATTTTGCCATAGCCAAACCATTGGGAATGACCATTGCCATTGTATGTCCCGCCTTTTAAACCTAATTGGGGGTCGGGATTCGGGTCAACTATTTTATCGGCAGTTTCTTGTAAGATGCGTTTAACTTGTTGAGCAGTTAAATCGGGATTCGCTGATAAAATCAAAGCTGCTACCCCAGCCACCACAGGCGTAGCACTGGAAGTCCCACCAAAACTACTGGTAAAATTCCCCTTGTCATAACCTGCGGCTCCTAATTGGTCAGTTGTAAACACACCCAACCCGTTAAGATAAGCAGCGATCGCAGGTTGGGTATACACATAACCCTTTTCCGGAAATGACATTCCTGGCGGCGCATTATTACTAGGCGCACATACAGCAATACTATCTCCCCAATTACTGTAAGCCGCTTTCTTATTCAAACTCGTGGAAGCCGCAACAGTAATCACATCAGGATGTACCGCAAAACCACTGAGCCACTCGGTTTTACCTTGTAAAATTTTATCAGGCCAAGTTTGTTCAATTACACTACCATTAATTGGACGATTGGCATTACCAGCAGCAAAACAAATCACACATCCTTTTCCCTTCCTGCCTTTGGTGGCTGCGCGGGTAATTGCAGCCCGTTGCCGCAAAGACAAGGGGAAATACACAGCCGAGGCTCCCCAACTGCAAGAAATTACACTTGCACCCTTGTCAATTGCCCAATTAAAAATTTGTTCAACAGATTCATCATCTAAATAGCCAGTGGTACGGATGGGCATAAATGCACAACCAGGAGCCACCCCCACAATACCAGAACCATTTTCTTCGGCAATGGCTACCCCTGCACAGGCTGTCCCGTGGCTAGTTTCTTTCGCATCAGGTAAAGGTAGAAAATCATTTTGTTTCAAATCTCTAGGGGCAACTACTTTACCTGAACCTTGAAAATCAGGATGATTCAAATCAAAAGAATCATCTACCACAGCCACAACCACAGAACGCACACCACGAGTAATATCCCAAGCTTTTTCAACTGCGATATGGGAACCTAAAACTAAATCCTCACCGCCGCTATGGTTTAAGTACCACTGTTGGGTATAAAGCGGGTCACGGGGTTTGTAGTGTGTTTCGCTGTTAACGATAATGTTAGGTTCAGCAGCTAAAACTTCTTTGAGTCCTTGCAGTTGGTTAGTAATTTTAATCGGGTTGTCTGTAGCTTGTTTACTAACTAAAAATACGAAAGTGTTAGGTATACCCAGAACAGGTTTATCTTGAATTAAACTATACTTACTGGCGATCGCACTAATTCTAGGTGCTGCTATCTCTTCTAAAAATTGGATAGTAATTTGGTCGCCCAAGTAAACAAAAGTCCCAGGATTATTTTTAATCGTGTAAACATGGCTGGAAAAGGCTACAGTTTCTGCTGCGCGGGCTTGAGACATCGCCGCATCTAATTGGGCGGGGGGAACTTGAAATAATTCTAGTTGCGCTTGGGGAATACTTCGCTGCCAAATGCCCCAAGTTACCTGAGATAATTGTTGAGGTGTAAAATCGTTAGCTGGGCGGATGGTGAAACGGTCTGTTGCTTTTTCTAACACTAATTCTTCACCACCGCGTTGCAGAACAACTCCCAAATTGCTGGCTGGTACACCTGTGGTTGGAAGATCAGAGGAATTAATGCGATCGCTCATAATAGACGATGGTAATTAGTATACAGAGGCACTGGGAACTCGATTAAACCGATTTTCAGTCTAAAGCAAAGAAACCAAGTATATAGCTGTGTTTTGTTTAAAACGAAAACAAAGTTAAGATACCCAAAGTTTCTCTTAAGTATTTGTATATATTTGTCACACCCATTCAATCCATGAAAATAGCTGCAACTGCGCCTTTTATTAGCCTCAGTTCCTTCTCAGTCATTGCCCTCTTGAGTTTGCTATCACCCGCTTATAGCCAACAAGCACAGCCCATTGACCCCAACAACCCCAATAATCTCCGTCCTACCACCCAAAACAATAGCCTGTTAAGCATTGAAGGAGGAGAGCGACTGATGAAAGAGGCAGAAGCAGCAGTTTCCGCCCAAAACTATCCCCTAGCCGCTAAAAAGCTCCAAGAAGCACGACAAGTTTTTAATCAGCTATCTAACTTTTATCAAGACCTAAACTCTAGCTTTTCTGGTATTGACATCAGAGTGTCTGACTCTCAACGTCAAAAAGCTTTACTAACCGCCCAGAAGCGAGATGAAGCTACATATCAACTAGCACTCGTACATCGCGCCCAAAATCAGCCAGAATTGGCCGTACCACTATTAATTCAAATTATTAAAAGTCAAAATCCCACACGCGATTTAGGTAAAAGAGCATATCAACAGCTATTTGAACTCGGTTTTGTTGATACCCCCTACCCCAGACAAGGCGGTTCAACTTCCCAAAAATAAATTCCTATCTGTCGTCTCCCTTGTCCCCCTTGTCCCCCTTCTCTCAACTCTCTAATCTGCTAATAATAGAGAAGTAGTTTTTTCAAAAATTGCGATGATTAGTCCGCAGCAGATTGAGGCTATGATCAAGGCGGAACTGCCAGACGCTCAGATACAAGTACAAGACTTAACAGGTGGCGGAGACCACTATCAAGTTACAGTCGTATCATCGCAGTTTGCAGGTAAAGGACTGGTGCAACAACATCAGCTAGTTTATGGCGCGTTGCGGCAAGCTATGTCCACGGAAGCAATTCACGCCTTGGCAGTTAAAACATTTACGCCAGAAACTTGGCAAGCAACCACCACTTCATAAAATCAATAGTTCCAAGCTAGGTTGAGCATTGACTATTGATTTTTTATATCCGTAACATAGGAAGCGAAAATACCATGTCACAAGCAGTCCAAGAGAGAATTGAGAACTTAATTAAACAAAACAAAATCTTTGTTTTCATGAAGGGAACTAAGTTAATGCCTCAATGTGGTTTTTCTAACAACGTCGTCCAAATCCTCAACAGTTTGGGTGTTCCCTTCGAGACGATTAATGTTCTTGATGATTCTGAAATTCGTCAAGGCATTAAAGATTATTCCAACTGGCCGACTATTCCCCAAGTTTATATTAATGGTGAATTCATCGGTGGTTCCGACATCCTGATTGAAATGTACCAAAACGGCTCATTACAGGAAAAAGTGGAAGTTGCTCTAGCTTCGTAATTTTAAAATAAGTTTAATTACAAAAAAGCCCCTGTAACGGGGCTTTTTTGATGGACTACGCTTCCCAAAGCAGAAAAATTACTCAATGGATAGTAGCAAGTAGTGAATAAAAAATTTTCTGCTTTTTAATTAAAATCACAATCTTAAACACCCCTCACAAGAGTTACCAAAATTACCACAGGTTTGAGGGGATGTTTTTCCCAGTACAATCTCTCCCAAAATTCACACCATCGCACACTTGATCAATACAGATAACGTGCTATAATCATCTGCGTCAATCTACGTTTACTTTGAATGGCTAAAGCAAAAGCTTTAGTAGTAATCGTGTTGTGGTTGTGGTTCCGGCATTGCAAAATTTGAAGCATCGTACAAGTAGCGGCTGGCTTCCTCTTCTAGACGATGAATCAGATATGGCTCGATAGCGTTGCCATGTCGCAGTGCGGCTAGATATCCATCCAAATACATCCGCATATCGTCCATACGATAACCGCGATTCCATAGCTCGACGAAGGCGTCTGTGAGTCTTTGGTAATAGCGGATGGTTTGTGTGTCTTGAAGCATAACTGCTGTTTGATCTCTTTGGAATGAGAATTGTAAATGATTAACGCTGAAATGTGAAGTGCCACTTTCGCTTTTTTAGCGTTTTTGGCATATAAATTATGCCAATAATTCTGCTTTGATCTGCCCCCTCCAGCAGCTACAGCGTATTCAGATCCTATTCCAGAAAACTGGGAAATTGATTGGTCAGTAATTTATTCTTATGATTTCTTCTTTCAACAACCTGATTTTTGTGGTTGAGGTTAAGCTTAAACAAGCAGAACTTAAACTCCAACAGCAGGCTGAAGGACTTTTACAAGAATGAAAATTTGGCTGAGTACAAGTTCTTCATAAAGTTACAATGTGCTAAAAGCAAAATGATTGTTAAGAAGAACTTTCGATAAGTCTAACAAAAATTTAAGAAAATTACTAATTAACCTTGGAAATAGGCTGAGGTGGGAGATATTGCCACCCTTTTTTGGAATAAATGTCAAATGAATTGTGATTAGAAGTAACAAAGACTACAAAACCTTGAGCATGAGCTTGTTACTTTGAAAGTCATCAACGCTAAGGGGTCTTACCGCCGTGGGTTCGGTTTGTATTGAAATCGTTGAGGGGAATCCCCATCTAAGGTCGTTGCTGGGTTGGCACTTGCAACAGTTAGAGTATAGGGTAAATCAAGCTGCCAGTATTTATCAAGCAAGAGAAGTGTTTTTAACCCATCAACCTACTCTAGTGATTCTAGATGCGGATCTGCCCGATGGAGATGGTATCGAGTTTTGCCGTTGGTTGCATCGTCAGCAACAGCCTTTAATTTTAATGCTGTCTGCACGTAGCAACGAAGCGGATGTGGTCGCAGGACTAAAGGCGGGGGCCGATGATTACCTCAGCAAACCTTTTGGGATGCAGGAGTTTTTGGCTAGGGTTGAGGCATTAATTCGCCGCAAACGCACGCCGACTGCACCAGCTTATTTAGACTATGGCACTTTACAAATTGATTTAGTGCAGCGTCGTGTCCGGTTTCAAGGGGAGTTTATTGATTTAACACCCCAGGAATTTAGTTTGTTGTATGTGTTGGCGCAAGCTGGCGGGGTACCTTTGTCTCGCTCAGAATTGCTGCGTCGTGCTTGGCCAGATGCAATTGACAACCCGCGCACGATAGACACTCATGTTTTATCACTACGCAAAAAAGTAGAACTTGATCCCCGTCAACCTAGTTTGATTCAAACTATTCGGAATGTGGGATACAGATTTAACATGGAAATTTTGAATGCTAATCTTCCTCAATCACAAACTAAGTTAGCAAAAGAACGGTTTAGCAATCAACGTCCAACACTGACTACTCAACGGTGATGAAGCAGGTGATAGGTGACAGGTGATAGGTTTTGCCTGAATTTTATCATCTGCGGATTTCTGAAACTATGCTTCAACTGCTACATAAGAGGGTTTGGTTGGGTGCAGTACAAGTTTTAAGGAAAGAGGCTAGAGGCTAGAAGTTAGAGACTAGGCTATGTTGCTTTATCCAACGGAAGAGTGCTGTAACATTTGTGTTTAGGGTGATTGATCAGATAAGAGGTTTTTAAATCCATTCTTGTGCGGCTTGAGTTTCTGCCTGAGTCAAACTTGCTTGTAAACTGACTAAATCTACCTCAGAGGCGGGTTTATCTGCTAACAACTGGCCTTGGTGCAGGTGTAACAGCCTTGTACAAAACATTTGGGCTAAATCTAACTGGTGATTAACCATCAAAATTGTAGTTTGTTGGGTTTCGGCTAGTTGAATGAGGATTTGCATCAGATGAGAGGCTGTACCCGCATCCAAGGCTGATGTTGGCTCATCTAATAGTAAAATTTTGGGTTGGATGATTAAAGCACGAGCGATCGCAACTAATTGCCTTTGACCCGATGATAACTGTAACTCATTCTTGGCTAACCAGTCGTTAGGAATATGCAGTTGTTCCAGGCAATGGCTAACTTGTTGCTGAATCGTCTGTTTGGGCAAACCGCGCAAAACTAAAGGATATTCCAATGCCTGCTGGACTGTCATCCCCAGTAGCTTTGATTCTTGCAACACCAGTGTCACCATTTGCCGTAGTTGAATAGCAGGCATTTGGTGATATTCTTGATTTTCTAGATAAATTTTGCCGCTAGTCGGTTCCGTTAAGCGGTTTATTAAGCGTAGTAATGAGGTTTTGCCAGCACCAGTTACGCCAACAATGGCAATTCTTTCACCAGGGAATACTTGAAAGGAAATATTCTGTAAGATTGGGTATCCCTGGTGATTGTTTTTTAGTTTGCTAAATAGATTAACTTGCTCAAGCCTGAGTTGGGCTTGTGGAGTGAAATTATCCACAGTTATAGTTTTCCTTTTTTCTCACGCAGAGGCGCAGAGGCGCGGAGAGTACCTTTGAGCTTTTGCGTGAGATTTTAAATTTAAAATAGTGTCAAAGCTGTATTAATAGTCCAAGCATCAACTAACAGCAGTAGTAATGTAAATCCAAATAAAATTGCATACATCCAAGGCTGTGCTAAAGGACGGATATCGGTGGTGTCTATGCCTGTTTTGGCTTGGACGATGTTAACTAACCGGGCAAATCCCGCCACGCGCATTGGTAGTAAATAAGCTTTACCATCTTTGCTGAGGAAATAATAAACTAAACCGCCTTGACCTGTAGAACGGGGTTTGATTTCTTTAACTTCTGACCAAGGTAAAATCCAACCTTTACGAAAGAAACGCGGAACCCATACAGGGTAAGTTACTTGGATTTCTTGGTCATTAACAATTACTCTTTCTGTCAACACAGCATACAGTCCGACAAAGCCGATGGCAATACCCACCCATAGTAATGACGGTGGTGTTGGTGCGGCGGTTGCTTGGGCTAAAAATGGCAATGGTATTGTGAGTGCTACATATAAACTCAACAGGGTAATCCGAATCAACGGAGATAGGCGAAATATAGTTGTAGAGGTATTAGCTGAGTTGGCTGTCACGGTTCCATTAAGATTGTTGCTTTCAGTTTTATCCTAACTGGAAGGCTCATATCCTGGCGACTTGTCAGATCCCCGACTTCTTCAAGAAGTCGGGGATTTCGCAGCCCATCAAAATTAATGACATTAACTACTAAGGTAAATACTTCTGTACGACAGTCCAGCCAGTCCAGGATACCCAAGCAAAGGCGGCGCAGAGAATAATATTTACGGTGATGTGTAAAGTTCTAATCCAAGGTCGTCTAGGACTAATTTGAGTGGCGCTGAGGGCAGATATTAAAACTAAAAATACTACTATTAGCCCAGCACTTAGGTGTGATGAATGTCCTAATGAACCAAAGTGACCTAATGTGCCGATAATGCCGATCGCTAATAACAATAACACTAAACTCACCATACTAATGCCCATTGTATAGTGGAGCGATCGCACTCCCCCACGACTCGCAGGAAATCCAGGCAAACTAGGTATAGACTGAGAAGTCCTGGCTTGCCACATCAGTATTCCGGTGACAGCTAACATGATATACGCTAACAGCGATAAGCCCATCGACCAAGCGGCGATTTTCCATAGCCAGAGAAAAGAGGGTAGGTGCATAGAGTTGGGGGAGTGGGGAATTGGAAACAAATGACAAAGGACAAAGGACTGATGACAACCCACCATCACAATAGAAAAGGTTGCTGATATCAGCAACCTTAAATTTTTTTTGATCAAATTTTTTATCTTAATCAAGCTAATGATTAACCAGCGATTGTTAAAGGTTTTGTTGTATCTCCGCTTTTGGTATTAATTGACTGAACTATGGGTTTTTTACTGATAGGGTCGAGGGTAGATGATTCGGTATTAAAATCACTACTGGTTGGTTCTTGGAGTGCAAGGCGATCGCACGGAATTGTATCCGATAAAATTGCACTTGCCATCATCCCCGTATGAATCTCCATGTGAGCTTCTATCGGGGCTTCAAACACGAGGCGCTGCCCAGGAAACACAACCCTTTCAAAGTACCAGTTAGCGACGTTAGAGATGCGAGCCACCTGGATTTTGCTTGTGACATTAACGTAGCAGCAGAGAATTTTCCCCGATTGCTCAGGTGGTAGAGAATCTAGTATTTGAGCCATAACTGCCGAGGAGCTTTACGCCAAACATTGTATATTACACCAGCCAAGACTAACATCGGCTGATCCCCAGTTGCTGTAACTCCGACTACCAACTGAAAATTTCTACGTTATTTCTATCTAAAGATATGTTCAAGTTATGAAAACTTTATAAATAAAATCTATTTTCAAAAAATTATACACTATTAAGGAAAATTTTTAATTGTTTGCTTTAGTAACAATTTTGCCTAAGTTATTAATTAACTTTCCCTAGAGGATACAACCTGGAGATTGAGCTTGTATCTTTCTTTTCATGAGTTTAGCTGGGCTTTTATCCCCAAAGAGATAGGGAGGGATCATCGCTTAATGATTAAACTCAATGTTATGGTAAAGATATATGAACAATTTATTCATAAACCCGTTTCTCCTGTTTGATGCCAAGCCAATTTAGCTCTTTCCACCATTCCGCACCGGAAAAATGTCAAAGCATAAATTAACTTCCCAGTCAAACTAGATTGTCATAAATAAAACTAAGCAAGCTTCGTTTCCCTCGCTTTCTCAAAAGAATGGCAAGATAAAGGTTAAAACTCCGATGATCGAAAATCGCATTCTCTACGTTCGCCTTCCTTGTAACCCCATTTTTCCCATTGGGGTGGTTTATCTTTGTGATCATGTCCACAAGCTATTCCCGAACATCGAACAGCGCATTTTCGATTTGGGGACAGTTCCCCCTTTAGACTATGCTGCGGCGTTAGATCGCTGTATCGATGAGTTTAAACCAACACTGTTAGTATTTTCTTGGCGGGATATTCAAATTTATGCCCCTGTGGGTGGACGCGGTGGCAACCCGTTGCAAAACGCTTTTGAATTTTATTACGCGAAAAATCCCCTGATCAAATTACGTGGGGCTTTGGGTGGTTTACGCATCTTCATTGCCTACTATGTAGAGTTGTGGCGTAACTTGGGATTAATCAAACGCGGTTTAAAACGCGCCCAAAAATACCATACTGATGCGCGTGCAGTTGTAGGCGGTGGCGCAGTCAGCGTATTTTATGAACAGTTGGGTAAAAGCTTACCTCCAGGGACGATTATTTCTGTGGGCGAAGGGGAAACCTTACTGGAGAAATTCTTGAATGGTAAAGAATTTCGTGATGAACGTTGTTATGTAGTTGGGGAAGGTAAACCACGCCAGCGCCTAATTCACGAACAACCCACCCCATTACAAAAAACTGCTTGTAACTACGACTACATTGAAAGCGTCTGGCCAGAGTTTAACTATTATCTGCAAGACCAAGATTTCTATATTGGTGTGCAAACCAAGCGTGGTTGTCCGCATAACTGCTGCTACTGTGTTTATACGGTAGTGGAAGGTAAACAAGTACGTATCAATCCAGCCGAAGAAGTTGTAGCGGAAATGCGACAACTATATAATCGCGGCGTGCGGAACTTCTGGTTTACCGATGCTCAATTTATCCCAGCGCGGAGATATATCAATGATGCCATTGAATTATTGCAGGCGATCGTTGATTCTGGGATGACAGATATTCATTGGGCAGCATACATCAGAGCCGATAATTTAACACCCGAATTGTGCGACTTGATGGCCAAAACCGGGATGAATTATTTTGAAATCGGCATTACCAGTGGTTCTCAAGAACTGGTACGCAAAATGCGGATGGGTTACAACCTGCGGACTGTCTTACAAAACTGTCGTGATTTAAAAGCAGCCGGGTTTAACGATTTAGTTTCTGTCAATTATTCCTTTAATGTGATTGACGAACGTCCTGAAACTATTCGCCAAACCATCGCCTACCACCGCGAACTAGAACGCATCTTTGGTGCAGATAAAGTCGAACCCGCAATTTTCTTTATTGGACTGCAACCCCACACCCATTTAGAAGAATACGCCTTTAAAGAAGGCATCCTCAAACCAGGGTACAATCCTATGAGCTTGATGCCGTGGACAGCGAAAAAACTGCTGTGGAACCCAGAACCCCTCGGTTCTTTCTTTGGTGAAGTCTGCTTACAAGCTTGGCGACAAAATCCCAATGACTTCGGAAGGGAAGTGATGAAGATTTTAGAAGCAAGGCTAGGTTGTGCGGAATTAGAAACAGCACTTTCCGCACCAATTGAGCCGAAAGAAAAACAATTAGCAGGCATATCATAGAAGACACGTTAATCAAGGGATGGGGTATAAAACAAGTTTCCCTATTCCCTATTCCCCACTCCCTACTCCCCACCGCCTATGTTAGAAGGTTCGATTTTACAACAGCTGGAAACCGCCCATCGCCATAGCACTAGACCAATTCGATTTGGGGTGTATTATAAAAACACTTTAGTTGCTTTGTGTCATGCTCTCGAAGACCACATTTTAGCTGATCAGGATCAACCCTTGGTAATTACAGCTTTCCAACGTGGTAAATGGTATTTGCAAGAAGCCGAAAGATATGCAGACATAGCTAAATGTAGTCGGGAAATAGTAATTATGGCTTCACCCGATGCTGGCTTTGCGGAACATCCTACTAGCAAATTACCCAATGTAGACTTAGTAGCATTAGATTCACCTGATCCGGTGGCGCAGGAATGGCATTTAATTATTCTGTCGCCTGGATATACAGCAATGGTACTTTGTCAAGAATTATCTGAGGCTGATTATGGTGCAGGTGGGCTACCAGTTTCTGATTTAGAACGGAAATTTTACGGGTTGTGGACATTTGAACCGGAATTGGTAAAGGAAACAGCAGAATTAGCGATCGCTCATATTCAACAATACAACCCAGAACTAGCCGCCAAACTTACTACCCACAAAGAAGCAATCCAATCTCGTCTCGCCACACCAGAAGACTTAAGTACAGTCGTCTCTCGCGTTGTTGATTACCTGCAAACTGGGCAAGATAACTTATCAATTCCCACAGCATTGCGTCAAAAAGCCTTAGATAGCAACTTGTTATCTAACGAAATTCAGGCATTTTTGCGGATGGCGCAGTTGATAGATTTAGCAGATATCAACAACCCAATGGCAGCATCGGAAGTTGTCGCCCTTTCCGAAGCAATGGGACAATTATTAGAACTACCAGCTTGGCAAATTAAAAGATTGCGCTTGGCAGGTTTATTACACCGCATAGATCCGCTACAAAAAACCGAAAGTATTCTGACTCCTGGAACATCCACTCGTTACCCAGAAGAAGAAGCACTCAGTTGTCCTTTAACCTGTCCCCTAGTACCAGGCGCACAGGTATTGCGAACCATGCCTCGTTTACGGGCTGTGGCTCAAATTATCACTCACCAAACAGAGTGGTGGGATGGTACAGGCGAACCCGCAGGTTTAGCTGGCGATGAAATTCCCTTAGAATCCAGGATTTTAGCTTTAGTCGCTGAATTTCAATGGCAAGTTAATCAAATTAAATCAGCTAATCAAAGTCGGGAAGAAATATTTGTTCAAGCTTTAGAACAATGCCGACAGCAACAATCAACCCGCTTTGACCCTAAACTAATAGATGCCCTAACTTTGTTAGTCATGGGTTTGCAACAAGGGCTAGACTTACCTGTGATGACAACCAAAGCCAGCAACGGTATGTGGTTACTAGATTCGCGCTGGGATAGCCACAGCAAAAGTAGTGAGGAGATTGGTAGTTACCCCCAATGAACATCGAAGCTATTAAGTCAGGAACCCTCAAACAACTCCCAGGGGTAAACTTAGAAGACGAGGAACTCTCTAAACTCGATTTAAGCCGGATTAATTTTGCAGGTGCTACTCTGGTTGGCACTAATTTTAGTGGTTCCAAACTGGAAGGCGGACATTTAGAAGGAGCCAATTTAATGGGGGCAAACCTGCAAGAAACTGATTTGCGGGCGAATTTGATGGGCGCAAACTTGATGCAAGCCGACTTAACTAGTGCTGACTTGCGTGGTAGTAATTTACGCGGCGCGAACTTAATGGGCGCAACCCTGAGTGATGTCTCGTTAGCAGGTGCTTTTTTAAGTGGTGCGAACTTAATGAATGTCAATTTACAAGGCGTTGACTTGCGTGGTGCTGACTTGCGTGGTGCTAACTTAACTGGGGCAAATCTCAAAGGTGCAGACTTAAGCCGTGCTGATTTGCAAGGAACGCTATTGAGTGAGGCAAATTTGGAAGAGGCTGATTTGCGGGGAGCAAATTTGGCGGGGGCAAATCTTACAGGTGCTAACTTGCTGTGTGCAGAGTTAGAAGGTGCGAATTTAAGCGGAGTTAAGTTAGATAAGGCTTGTTTGGTGGGGACTGTAATTGAGAAGGGTTTGTAATGGCTAAAAATTCAATTCTGAAGTTTTAAAAATTGGTCTATTGACTACAAAGAAAGCTGTAAATATTCTCCGGCTGCAATCCTCTTCATTTTTCAACCTCTATAGTTAAGTTCATAAGCTGTAAAGGTATTGTAGTAAAAGGATTTCTGGATAAAACAAACTTTATATGACCTCTGTTGATTCTAGCAAGCATACAAAAGCCAAAGCCTTAAAACCCGGTAGCCGTCGCCCTGCCAAAGAACTGTGTAGCGAGTGCGGACTATGTGACACATACTATATTCACTATGTCAAGGAAGCCTGCGCTTTTATCACCCAGCAGATAGACACCCTCGAAGAACAAAGCCACAGCCGTTCTCGGAATCTCGACAACCCCGATGAACTTTACTTCGGCGTGCATCAAGACATGATGGCAGCGCGGAAACAGCAGCCCATCGAAGGCGCACAATGGACAGGCATAGTTAGCAGCATTGCCATAGAAATGCTAAATCGTGGCTTAGTTGAAGGCGTTGTCTGCGTCCAAAATACCAAAGAAGACCGCTTCCAACCCATGCCTGTGATTGCTCGTACCCCAGAAGAAATACTGGCAGCACGAGTAAATAAACCAACACTTTCCCCTAACCTTTCTATTTTGGAACAAGTAGAAAAATCCGGGATGAAGCGACTATTAGTAATTGGTGTTGGTTGCCAAATTCAAGCACTCAGGGCAGTAGAAAAAAAACTCGGTCTAGAAAAGTTATACGTATTAGGTACACCTTGCGTAGATAACGTCACCCGTGCCGGACTGAAAAAATTCCTAGAAACCACAAGCCGATCGCCTGAGACAGTAGTACACTACGAATTCATGCAAGACTTCCGCATCCACTTCAAACACGAAGATGGCTCAATCGAGAAAGTCCCCTTCTTTGGCTTAAAAACCAACCAACTCAAAGATGTCTTTGCCCCCTCTTGTATGAGTTGCTTTGATTACGTCAACTCCCTAGCCGATTTAGTCGTTGGTTATATGGGCGCACCCTTCGGCTGGCAATGGATTTTAGTGAGAAATGATACAGGTAAAGAAATGCTGGATTTGGTAAAAGACCAGATAGACACTCAACCTGTAATGTCGCAAGGAAATCGTAAAGAAGCCGTGCAACAAGGTATTCCGGCTTATGACAAAGGCGTAACCTTACCGATGTGGGTGGCAAAAATGATGGGCGTAGTCATTGATAAAATCGGCCCCAAAGGTTTGGAATATGCCAGATTCTCAATTGATTCGCACTTTACAAGAAATTACTTGTATGTGAAGCGGAATCATCCTGAGAAGTTGGAGGCGCACGTACCGGAGTATGCTAAACGGATTGTTGGGCAGTATAAGTTACCGGAGTAGCTGTTTATGCAAAGACGCATAATTCTCAGCGTCTTTGCCTCATATTTCACATTAAGATTTGACACAAAATTTACTTGAGATGTATCCTATAGCATTAAGCGTAAAAAATAAGAAACTTGGGTAAAGTTTTTAATAATTAACATATTCATAACTTTTGCTTAATTTTTAATTGTTAAAAGGTTAATAACCAGCACCTTTAATTTGAAATAACCATCAAAATTAATCAGGAAAACTACTAGCCTATAGTACCTCCTCATGTATGGCATCGTTGAAAAATCCTTTACGCTTCTTTGGCGATATCGAGTCTGTCTCTAAGCTTGGTCTGATCTCATTAGGATTAGCAAGTGCCAGTTTATTGATACTCATTATTCCTAATGTGGTAAATCGTTTTACGGGAACTACACTTACCCTTGCAGCTGGAGATAAACAAGGGGAAAGCTATATTATCAGTAAAGCTATTGAAGAAGTAGTTGAACGCAAATCTAACATCAAAATTGAAGTAAAAGTCACTGGCGGTACAAAAGACAACCTAGAAAAATTAGAAACCGGCGAAGCTCATTTAGCAACAGCTCAGGCTGATGTCATTACAGAAGAAATTAATACATTAATCAACAGTAATCGTCAATTATCTAAACCGGAGCCGCAAATCGCAGAACGTACTGTAGTCGTATTATATAAAGACCTATTTCAGCTAGTTGTTAGATATCCCAATATTAAGAGATTTGTTGATCTTGAGCGTAAAACAATTGCTATACCTGCTAGAGGTGGACAGTATGAATCTTTTCAACAAGTAGCCAAACATTTTAAGTTAAAAGATTTAAAAATTACAGGTTTAGATAGTAATGGTAAGCCTATTCAAGGTTACAGCGACAAATTAGCAGATGAAGATTTTATTAACAAGAAAGCAGATGCTTTATTTCGTGTTCGTGCTTTAGGTAATAAAAGTATATCTGAACTTTTACAAAATGATAGTGTGAGATTATTACCTATTGAACAAGCAGAGGCAATGAAAATTTTATACCCAGCCTTGGAAAGTGCAAAAATACCTGAAGGTGCGTATAAAGGTAATTTGCCAAAACCAGAAGCAGATTTACCAACAATAGCAGCATCGAGGCTGTTATTAGCAAGTGACAAAGTAAATAAAGATGTTATTAAAGAAATTACTCGCATCATATTTGAAAATCGTCGAGAAATAGCTAATGCTGTTTCTCCAGATAATCCAGAAGTCAAACCTTTAGTGGCTACCATTAGTCAGCCAGACACTACAAATAGCCCAGGTTTTCCCCCCCTTCATCCGGGAGCGATCGCATTTTATCAGCAAAGCCAACCCTCATTTATTCAAGAAAATGCTGACTATGTAGCATTGCTGTTGACAGTTGCCTTACTACTGATTTCTTGGCTGCGACAAATCAAAAGCTGGGTGGAAAGCCGAAGAAAAAATGAAGCTGATGAATATATCGAATCAGCCATCAAACTGATGAATAATAATTTAGGTGATGTGAATTTAAGGCAACAGCTACTTGATGAAGCTTTTAACGCAGCCGCTAAAGCTCTAATTCAAGAGAGAATTTCTCAAGAGTCATTTAGAACTTTTAACGAAGCTTATAAAGCTACTAGGGAAGCTCTAGAGCGTGAAACAGAATTTACTCAAGAAAATATAGAACAGAAACAGAGAGAACTAGCAGCTAAATATATCAAAGAAATTGTAGAATTGTTAAACTATGATCTGCAAGACAAGGATTTAATAAAACAAAAAATTGACAGAATTTTAAAAGAAGTAGCACAAAAATTAATCGCAGATGAAATATCTGAAGAATCATTCCGAACTTTTATTGAAGCGTATAAAACTACAAAAGATGCGATTGATCGAAATTAAATAAGCGTTATGAGTTGGAGAGGGGATGAAGAAAAGAAAATTTACCCATCTCCTGAGAACCTACTCGTGATTTCCTACTGCTTCAATCGCCGCCTCTAATGCGATCGCTACATGAGTCCAATGAGTCCCCCCTTGGCAATAAACTATATAAGGCTCCCGCAAAGGCCCATCCGCCGAAAACTCCAAGGTACTCCCCTCAATAAACGTTCCCCCAGCCATCACAACTTTACTCTCATATCCAGGCATAGCATCAGGTATGGGGTCAAGATAGGAACCCACAGGGGAATTTTGCTGCACCGCCTTACAAAAAGCGATTAATTTCTTAGCAGAACCAAGTTTAATTGCTTGAATCACATCACCACGCGGTGCTAACGGCGCAGGATTCACCGGATAACCAAGTTTGTCAAAAACATAACCAGTGAGTAAAGTTCCCTTCATCGCCTCACCCACCATCTGCGGCGATAAAAATAAGCCTTGGAATAACAAGCGATTTTGGTCAAAAGTAGCACCACCGTAACTACCTATACCGGGGGCTGTGAGTCTACAGGCGGAGGCTTCTACCAAGTCAGCCCGACCAGCTAGGTAACCGCCTGCGGTGACAATAGTACCGCCAGGATTTTTAATTAAGGAACCCGCCATTAAATCCGCACCAACATGGGTGGGTTCTTGAGTTTCGATAAATTCGCCGTAGCAGTTATCCACAAAGCAAACAGTATCGGGATTTTGCTGTTTGACAATATGCACAATCTTTTCGATATCCGCAATTGATAAGCTAGGCCGCCAAGAATAACCGCAAGAACGCTGAATTAAAACTAGACGAGTGTTATGATTAACGCTATTACTTAAAGCTTGCCAATCGATAGTTCCTCCTAAAGTTAGCTCCAATTGGCGGTATTTTATGCCAAACTCAATAAGGGAGCCTTGGCCTTCACCCCGTAACCCAATCACTTCTTCAAGCGTATCGTAGGGAGAGCCGACCACTGCTAACATTTCATCACCAGGACGGAGTACACCATATAGGGCGCAAGCGATCGCGTGAGTTCCCGATACAAACTGCACTCGCACGGCTGCGGCTTCTGCACCCATTACTTCCGCAAAAACTTTATCTAAAGTTTCTCGTCCTAAATCATCATGACCATAACCACTCACACTGGCAAAGTGGTGCGCTCCTACGCGCTGATTACGAAAGGCATCCAGGACTCTTTTTAGATTATGCTTGACCTGAGCGTCAATTCCAGAAAAAATCTCTAACAGTGCCTGTTCTGCTTGCCGCATCTGTTCCAAGCTGTTCATTAATGTCCTCATTAGATAAAAAATTATAAATGTGCGGATTGTGCGATCGCGCAGATTAGGCTGAACAATTTCAACACAGGTTACTGCATGACAATTGCTACTTCAACTAAACCTCAAATCAATTGGGTGAATACCCTATTTTTCGTTGGTCTACACATCGGCGCGTTATTTGCCCTTGTTCCTAGCAACTTTAGCTGGACGGCAGTTGGTGTGGGTTTATTACTTTACTGGATAACAGGTGGTTTAGGAATCACCCTAGGTTTTCACCGCCTTGTTACTCACCGCAGTTTCCAAACGCCCAAATGGTTGGAATATCTCTTGGTATTCTTCGGGACATTAGCCTGTCAAGGAGGGCCAATCGAATGGGTAGGTACACACCGCATTCATCATTTATATTCCGATACTGACCCAGATCCCCATGATTCCAATAAAGGCTTTTGGTGGAGCCACATGGGTTGGCTAATTCACAAATGCCCTGCTCATGCTGACGTTCCTCGCTTTACCAAAGATATTGCCGAAGACCCAGTTTATCAGTTTTTAGAAAAATATTTTATTCTCATCCAATTTGCTCTAGGTTTTCTATTGTTGTTTTTGGGTGGCTGGCCGTTCGTTATTTGGGGCATTTTTGTTCGCATTGTCTGGGTTTACCACTGCACCTGGTTAGTCAACAGTGCGACCCACAAATTTGGCTACCGCAGTCATGAATCTGGGGATAACTCAACTAACTGTTGGTGGGTAGCTTTACTCGTTTTTGGTGAAGGCTGGCACAACAATCACCATGCTTTTCAATACTCAGCCCGTCACGGTTTGGAGTGGTGGGAAATCGACTTAACCTGGATGACAATTCAATTTTTACAATTCTTCGGTCTAGCCAAAAATGTAAAACTTGCAGACAAAAAGTCGTAATTCGTTTATCATTTGTCATTAGTTATTGGTCTACCAATGATTAATGACAAAGGTATTTCTGAGTAATCAAAATATCTATCCGCCAAATAATTTTGGGTTTTAGATTATTTAGATGCTGAATTGACCTCACAGATAAATTGGTGACTTTACCATGAAAAACTATTGGTCGGTTCTATCTAAAAGCTACTTACTTCTGTGCTTAAGTAGCTAAAGTTGCTATAATTCAGAGCGTTAATTCAAAAATTTTTACTACAAGTTACTTTTCTGTGACTTGGTGGAGGAGTTTGTTGTTTTTTAGGTTTTCATGACTACATCAATCATCAAGACGCAAGCTATAAATAAAGACCTTAGTAATTCCCAACTAAGGCTCAAAGATATTATCAAAACTTTGCCAAAAGAATGTTTTCAGCAGAATAGGCGTAAAGCTTGGACACAAGTTTTCTTCAATGTTTTGATGGTAGGTTTAGGCTACTATAGTTTGGCAATTTCTCCCTGGTTTCTGTTGCCTCTTGCCTGGATTTTTACAGGGACTGCTTTAACAGGTTTTTTTGTAATTGGACATGACTGCGGTCATCGTTCATTCGCTAAAAGACGCTGGGTAAATGATTTAGTAGGGCATATATTTATGATGCCCCTGATCTACCCTTTTCACAGTTGGCGGATTAAGCACAATCATCACCATAAACATACCAACAAGTTAGATGAGGATAATGCTTGGCATCCTATCCGACCAGAAGTTTTTGCCAATTGGGGTAAAACTCGTCAGTCTGCTTTTAAATTATTCATGAAAAGGCGGCTGTGGTGGGTAGGTTCCATCGGACATTGGGCTGTTGTGCATTTTGATTGGCGCAACTTTAAAGTTAAAGACCAAGGAAGTATTAAACTTTCAGTTGCTGTCGTAGCAATTTTTGCAGCAGTTGTATTCCCTACCCTCATTGCTACAACTGGGATTTGGGGATTTATCAAATTCTGGTTTATACCTTGGATGGTGTACCATTTCTGGATGAGTACCTTCACCATTGTTCACCACACTTTCCCAGATGTGCCGTTTGACAAAGCCAGCAAATGGAATGAAGCAATGGCGCAGCTATTTGGTACTATTCATTGTGATTATCCCCGGTGGGTAGAGTTCCTGTGCCACGATATTAACGTCCACGTCCCACACCACATTTCTACTGCTATCCCCTCTTATAATTTACGCCTAGCTCATAGCAGCATTAAAGAAAATTGGGGAAATTATTTGCACGATGAATTCAAGTTTTCTTGGTCTTTAATGAAACAAATTACAGACCAATGTCAACTGTATGTGACTGATGAGGGTTATCAAACTTTTAACGAATATTACGCAGGTAAATAAACCAAAATCCAGCTAAAATCGCGCTGAATTAATTTCATCTCCTACATGTTAGAGTAGCGAGGTTATTTGTCTGCAAATTAAATAATTCTGGCAATTCTCTATAAATTTTAGTGATTGTTCAGTGAATTGCCAGATATTTTTGTCTTGCGTCTATATCATCAACGCAAGTATCCCAGAGGGGAAGGAAAACCTCTAACAAAGTTCGACTTTATTTTTTATTACAGAATCAAGTGCAATCAACTACTATCCCGTTCGACAGTTCTCGTGTCAATCAAGCTTCTGAGGATACAACTAAACTGCCATTTACTCTTCAGGATTTAAAAGCCGCTATCCCAGAGGAATGTTTTCAACCAAACGTCAGTAAATCACTGTTTTATTTCTTTCGTGACATTCTGATTATTGGTTCACTTTATGCAGTAGCGCATTATCTTGATTCTTGGTATTTTTGGCCTATTTTCTGGTTAATGCAAGGCACAATGTTTTGGGCTTTATTTGTTGTTGGTCATGACTGCGGACATCAATCTTTTTCTAAGCATAAATGGCTCAACGATTTAATTGGCCATTTATCTCATACTCCAATACTAGTGCCTTATCACGGCTGGCGCATCAGCCATAGGACACATCATAAAAATACTGGCAATATCGATAATGATGAAAGCTGGTATCCTGTGAGTGAATCACAGTATAAAGAAATGCCACTGGCGCAGAAAATAGGTCGATATTATTTATTTTTATTGGCTTATCCAGTCTATTTATTTAAGCGTTCCCCTAATAAAGAAGGCTCTCATTTTTCACCTAATAGCCCACTCTTCAAAAAATCAGAGAAATGGGACGTAATCACTAGCACTGTACTCTGGATTGGGATGGTAGGTCTGTTAGCTTTCCTCACCTATCAATGGGGTTGGATGTGGTTGTTGAAATACTACGCTATGCCCTACATAGTGTTTGTGGTTTGGTTAGATTTAGTAACATTTTTACATCACACCGAACCTGATATTCCTTGGTATCGTGGTGATGATTGGACTTTCCTCAAAGGTGCAATTTCGAGTATCGATCGCAATTATGGTTTAGTTAATCATATCCATCACGATATCGGTACTCACGTTGCCCATCACATTTTCTTGAATATCCCCCACTACAACTTGTTGAAGGCAACTGAAGCCATCAAACCTGTGATGGGTGAATATTACCGCAAGTCTGAAGAACCTATTTGGAAGGCTTTATGGCGTTCTTGTGTTAGCTGTCATTTTGTCCCTGATACTGGCAGTAAGGTTTATTACACCTCTCATCATCATTAAAGAAGAATTCAGAAGTCAGGAGTTTTTTACCCTGCGGGAGGCTAATACAAAAGAAGGGGATTTTGACCCTTCCTAAACAATTGTTCAGATACCCGACTTTTTTAAAAAGCCGGGTATTTATTATCTATCAAAATTTGTGTAATGGGCTACTACTTAATGATTTCTTTTTGCTGTTGGTAACGCTGCTTAAATTTCTGTTGCTGTTGTTTATGATCAACTATGGGTTCAGGGTAGCCCACAGCGCGACGTTCTAACGGTGTAATTTTACCAGTTACTAAATATTCAGTATCTATAGAACGTAATTCTGGCAACCATTGACGGATATATTCAGCATCGGGATCAAATTTTTGTGCTTGACTGGCTGGGTTAAAAATCCGCACAGGTTTAGGATCCATACCACTAGAAGCACTCCACTGCCAACCGCCATTATTTGCTGATAAATCACCGTCAATGAGCTTTTGCATAAAGTATTTTTCGCCTAATTGCGGATTAATTAGCAAGTCTTTGGTGAGGAAACTCGCAACAATCATTCTGCAACGGTTGTGCATCCAGCCACTTTCATTTAATTGGCGCATGGCTGCATCTACTATGGGGTAGCCTGTTTTACCTCCGCACCAAGCTTGAAAGTGTGCATCATTGGTTTCCCAAGGAAAGTTTTTAAAGGCATCGCGGTAAGCACCTACAGCTAATTCAGGAAAATGATACATAGCGTGCTGATAAAATTCTCGCCACGCTAGTTCTTGTTGCCAAGTGCGGATACTAGCTGTTGTTTCTTCGCTGCGGCTATTTTCTTGTGCGGCAATTGTGGCTTGCCAAACAGTGCGAATACCAATTACGCCAAATTTCAAAGCGGTGCTGAGTTGAGATGTACCGTCTGTGGCGGGAAAGTTGCGCTGTTCTTGGTATTCGGTAATGGCTTTATAGGTAAATTCGGCTAATCTGGCTTGGGCGGCGGTTTCGCCGGGTGGCAGAATTAAATCACCATCCCAGATAAATCCTAAATCTTTGGCGGTGGGTAATGGAATTGCACCTATATTTTGAGCAATTTCTTGTTCGGCTGGTGTTAGTCCTTCAGCAGTTTCGATGGTTTCTGCTGGTGCTGCTTTGGGTTTACTACTCCAGTTTTTCCAAAAGGGGGTGTAAACAGTGTAAGGCGAATTGCTCCCTGTGCGAACTTCTGTCGGTGTGTGTAAGATTTGATCCCAATTTTCGTTGAGGAATTGAATGCCTTTTTCTTTGAGTGCATTAATTATGGTGCGATCGCGTATTTGCGAGTATGGTTCTACATCCCAGTTCCAAAACACAGCTTTGGCATTCAAAGCAGCTGCTAAAGCTGGAATGGCTTGTATAGGATCAGTATGGAGAATCAAAAGTTGGCTACCAATTTGGGCATATCGCTCTTGTAATGCCTGCAAGCAGCCAATCATATACTCTACCCTTACAGGCGCAACATCATCGCGTTTGAGAATATTGGGATCAAGACAAAATACACCCACCACTTTCGGGCTTTGCTTTCTGGCCGCAGCTAGTCCAGTATTATCCCCAATGCGTAAATCACGGCGATGCCAAAACAGAATTAACTCAGACATTCCATACCTATTACAGTTCACTTGTACTATGCTAAATCCTAGCAGTAAGTAGCCATTATGAACATCTGAGAGGGGCTAGGGAATAGTATTTTTACTCAGCACTCAGTGAGAAATTGCGTGCGCGGGTTCCCCACTTTGAGCAAAGTTTGGTGTGACTCAGCATTTTCAACTCAGTATGCCACAACATAAAATTTCATACTTTATACGTCATACTTCTTCTATTTCTTTAGGCGTTATTTCACAAACTAGTTCGTAAACTACTGTCTTTGGCGGTTCAGCAAATAAAGGCATCATCTGTTTCAAAATTTCTTGATAAACCTCATTGTGATTCGCTTCCATATCTTCTACACTTTCCCAAAAAATTATCGATATACCTCTGTCTGTTCCTGGTTCTTGTAACAGATAGGCTCCTTTGAAACCTGTTGTATAGGTTAATACGGCTTCTTCATAAAGTTTTTTGGCAGCTTCAAATTTACCTGGCTTGAATTCGCCCATTACAACATGAGTAAATTTATGTCTGAGAAAATCCTGAAAGTCCATAAAATTTTTACCTTATTTTCAGTTTTTTTACAGTTTAGCTTGTAATTTAGTTTACAACCTACTGTTGTTTGATTTTTTTATCTGAAGAACTAAAATATCATTATCGAACGCCATGATGGCAAAAATAAGTAAAATTTAAACTTTACTTGATTTAACTTAAATTACTCAATCAAAATTTCAAGCTACAACCAGATAGCGCCAAAAATTTGGGCATTATTTTCGGCAATCTGGCTTTTGATATCACGTCCCGCAAATCAGTTATGATTCAGCATATCTGTGCAGAAAGATAAAACTCTTCCTCCCCCTGCTTCCTACGGTCTTGATGATAAGTCTGTTACCAGACACGATATGACTTGCCATTTTGGCAATTTAATTTTCAAAATCTATCAAAACGGCTTGATTTTTTCTAATTAAGCAGTAAGTAAAAAAAACTTATATTTTCTATAGATTTATTACATAATATGATGTGTAGCTTTTAGAACTTAATTACTGAGATTTTAAGAATAAAATTTTTTGAAACTCTTGCTATTGATAAGTTTAGTAATTTGCTCTAGAGAATAAAAAGCTACATTTATAAGTTATCAAGGCATTTTAAAAACCAGAATTAATACGATTTATTTTTTGAATCAATAGATCATTTCATCAGCATTTGACAATAAAATGAGTTTGACTACCCCCAAATTGGATAAATAGTCTAACACTGAAGATCCATTGACTCTGTAAGCTAGTTTTAGACTTAATTTAAGAAAAAAATGCCATTTTGCAGTTAAATTTGCACAATACTCTATTAAATTTTAATCAATGATATATCACACTGATTTGCTATAGATTGCATTGTCTAACTTGTTTTCAGGTTAAGAACATACATTTAATAAAGAAATTAACTATGCGACTACAAGATCAGCTAATTAATTTGCCGACTTTAGATTATCTGATTAATCCCTCTCCTTTAATGATTAGTCCTGATAGTTATCTAGTCGATGCTATTATCTTGATGAGTCAGAAAAAAACTCAAAATCGGTCTGTGATTGATTTAAATAGATATTTGCAGCCTGAGATTTGGAATCAGCAAGAAAACAGTTGCATCTTGGTTGTAGAAAGTGGATATTTATTAGGAATAATTACAGCAAAAGATGTAGTAAATATCATTGCATCGGGAGTCGATATCACCCAAACCAAGGTGTCTGAGGTAATGGTGACAGCCTTGATAACTCTCAAAGAAAGTTATGCAACAGATATATTCACAGCTTGGTCTCTATTACACCACTATCAAATTAGTTATTTGCCCATTGTAGATTCCCAAGGCCAATTAAAAGGAATTGTTAATGCTAGTGTTTTAATCCAAGCTTTTAACCGCGACACAATACTAGGTATAAAAACAGCTTTGCAGCAACGACAAAATAATTACCGCCAAATTAGTTGCATAAGTTGTTCTATTCACCAACGTCTCCAGCAAGGGATGAAATATAAATCGCCGACATTTACCCCGATTAACGAAGGATTTCAACAGAATCGTAAACAACTTCAGATGGTAGAAGACAAACTGCACCAAACTCAAAATGAGTTAGAAAGACTCATGGCAGAAAACAAGCGGTTGCAGCAAAAAATCTGGGAATACCAAAAAGCTGAAGCAGCTTGGCAAAATCAAGAAAAGCTTGATTGCGAACAAAAAGATGCTGCATTGCGGGGGATTGAGGCTAAATTTCAGCATTTTGCTGAACATATCCAAGCTTTGATTTGGTGGAAAGATCCCCAAGCAAGGCAATTTTTGTATATTAATCCAGCTTATGAAAAAATCTGGGGTCGTTCTCGCCAGAGTTTGCAAGAACAGCCTCTATCGTGGATGGATGCGGTACATCCAGACGATCGCGATCGCGTTGATCAAGTAATGACGCAACATTTGGCTGGAGAACCAACCGAAATTGAATATCGCATTTTACGTCCTGATGGTTTGATGCGTTGGGTGTGGGATCGCACCTTTGCAATGCGGGATCAACAAGGAAATATTTGTTATTACGCGGGTATTGTTGAAGATATCACTGAACGCAAGCATACAGAAGAATCATTGCGTGAGAGTGAAGCCAGACTCAGTGTAGCTTTAGAAGCAGCACATATGGGCATTTGGGAGTGGAAGATTCCGACAGATGAAACTCTGTGGTCTGCCAATATGGGGTCACTTTATGGTTTACCTAATGGGACATTGTGTCCAACAACAACAGATTTTTTGGAGTTAGTGCATACAGAAGATCGGCAAACTTTTACTCAAGCTGTAACTGCTACTCTTCAACAAGGTGTGAAATTTATTGTGGAATATCGGACTGTTTGGCCTGATGGCAGTATTCACTGGCTCAATTCTACAGGTCAACTGTACTACGACGAAAACAACCAGCCCAGCCGATTGACGGGAACAACTACAGATATCGGTGAACGCAAACAAGCTGAACAGCAAATTCAAGAACAAGCCGCCTTACTAGATATTGTCACCAATGCTATCGTCGTGCGAGATTTGCAAAATCAGATTCTTTTTTGGAATCAAGGTGCAGAACGTCTGTATGGTTGGCAAGCCCAAGAAGCAGTTAACCAAAACGCCAATGAACTTTTATTTCAACAGCCTTCAACCAAAATTCTCACAGCAATAGAACAAGTAATTAATACTGGTACTTGGCAAGGCGAATTACATAAAGTTACCAAATCCGGCAAAGAAATTATTGTCGAAAGTCGCTGGACACTGATGAACGACAGCACAGGACAACCCAAATCTATTTTGATTGTTGATACAGATATTACCCAAAGGAAACAATTAGAAGAACAGTTTTTTCGCACCCAAAGATTAGAAAGCCTGGGGACTCTGGCTGGTGGCATTGCCCATGACTTGAACAATATTTTGACTCCAATTTTGGCAGCATCTCAACTATTGCAACTGAAATTTCCCCAAGACAAAGAGCGTTATCATCAGTTAATGGCAATTATTGAAAATAACGCCAAACGTGGTGCAGATTTGGTAAAACAAGTATTATCGTTTGCGCGGGGATTTAAGGGCGATCGCACCATTATTTCCATTAAGCACTTAATTTCGGAAATGCTATTGATTGTCAAACAAACATTTCCCAAATCTATCGAATTTGCGATCAATATTCCTGAACATTTATCGGCTGTCTCTGGAGATATTACCCAGCTACATCAAGTGCTAATGAATTTGGTTGTCAATGCCCGTGATGCCATGCCAGATGGCGGTAAAATTGAAATTTCTGCCGAAAACCGCTTGATTGATCAAGCCTACGCTCAGATGAACTTGGATATTCAAGCAGGAAATTATATCGAGTTAACTATAGCCGATAATGGTATGGGAATGCCTCCAGAAGTATTACATAGAATATTCGAGCCATTTTTTACCACCAAAGAAATTGGTATAGGCACAGGATTAGGTCTTTCGACAGTGCTAGGAATTGTTAAAAGTCATGGTGGTTTTATTAATGTTTCTAGCAAAGTCGGCAAAGGAACTAAATTTCAATTGTTTTTACCAGCAGTGGAAGGCTGTCAAAGAACGAGAAGCGAAAGTTTAGCAGTACCTTTAGGCGCAGGAGAATTAATTTTAGTGGTTGATGATGAAGCAAAAATTCTCGAAATTGCTACCATCGTGTTAGAAAATTACAATTATCAAATTCTGACCGCGAGTAATGGGATTGAAGCGATCGCACTTTATGCCCAACACAAGCACCAAATCAAAGCTGTACTGATGGATATGATTATGCCTGAAATGGACGGATTGACTGCCATTCGTACCCTACAAAAAATGAATCCGCAAGTAAAAATCATTGCTTGTAGTGGGTTTAATCCCCATGAAGGATTGAGCGGAGTTGTCAACGCCAATGTTCAATTAGTTCTGCCCAAACCTTTTACAGCACAAGATTTATTGAACAGTTTACAGTATATCTTAAGAGACGAAAATTAGGTTTTCTGGATTTAACAATTACACATTACTTAATCAATAAAATGGCTAAAGAAATAGAACGGAAGTTTTTAGTGAAGGGAGATACTTGGAGAACACTAGGTAAAGGTAGTGTGTATCGACAAGGATACATTGCTACTAAAAACTCAGTTACAGTCAGAGTGCGGATTGCTAACAACCAAGGTTATTTAACAATTAAAAGTCCAAGTGTGAACTGTTCTCGGTCTGAATTTGAATATGAAATTCCCCTAGCAGACGCAGAGGAAATGTTAGATACATTATGCGATCGCCCGTTAATTGAAAAGGTGCGTTACAAAGTAGAATTAAATGGGTTAATTTGGGAAATTGATGAGTTTGATGGCGATAATAAAGGATTAATTTTGGCAGAAGTTGAACTAACTGATGAACAACAACAAATTGAAATACCAGAATGGATTGGCGAAGAAGTTTCTACTGATGGGCGGTATTTCAATAGTAATTTAGCAAGATTTCCCTTTTCCAAATGGTAAATCGTAACCAAGCGATCGCTTTACCTCTTGAGAAACTAAATATCATATTGATTTAAAAATTTTTGGGGATAATTTTTGTTAAAAAACATTTCAAACCTACTGCTCTCAAATTTTGCAAATATTGTTCTGCTTCATTAATAGCGCCTGTCCAAACTATTGCAATTCCTTCGTTATGGATTCTCAACGTCAGATTGATTGCTTGTTTTTCAGAAATCCTAAAAACCCTGACTAAGGTATTTACAACAGTTTCGATTGAATTAATCTCATCATCCATAACAATAATTGTATGTGTCTCAAATCCACTGAAAATTTTTTGACAGGAGGTTTGTTTTATTCCTCCGGCTCCTTGCTGAACAAGACGTATCAGCAGATAAATTACGATGGTACTAAGAAGAGCAGATATTAATATCCACATAAAATAAAATCATTTATTTTCTTATCTTTTGGCTATTTGCTTTCTGTTTTGCATTGAATGCTTCTGTGCCTGTCCCCCATGATGGATATTTACCCATGACTGCCAAATAGCCAGAAGGAATTCCCCACACAAGGAATCCTACAATTGCCCGACTAAGATTTTGATTACGGAAACTATCAGATACATAAGCAACATAGGTACAAAAAATCATTGCACCAATAAGTCGTAAAGTAATCGGATGACTTTGAGGAAAAAAACAAGCGATCGCAACAATCATACAGAACGCTGCCATTCCGTAAAAAGTAACAGATCCCGCAGGTAAACCACTTGGATCAAGCGCCGTCATAAAGAAACCAGCAGCACAAAGTAAGGCTACTAATCCAATAGCTATACGTGAGCCAAAACTCATCGTTTAATCTCCTAAAACATAGAATACTCTGCGAGGTTTGGATCTTGAGCAGTTCACTCTCCGCTCTTTTCTACCTTGCAGCTTACTAGATGAGTTTGCCCACGAATTGAAGTTGCCTAACGTTTAACGATTCATTTTCCTGGCTAATGTTGTTGCTCAAACCGCTCTAAAATTTTGATTGACAAAAGTATTACCGTCAATAGGCGCTGTTTGCTTTGCAATTGAGATCACACTGCGATCAATTTATTCATTTTCGGTTGCTTCGGCTTCAAATTGAACTTGTCGGTACAAATCAGCGATCGCTATTTCTACATTCACCGATTCCAGTAACATTGTGTCGCCCAAATTATAATCTGATAATACCCATTTTCCCTGTTCGTTGCGGTGAAATACTTCCACACCCGGTTGTGCTACTTGTACTAAGACATATTCTCGCAAAGTCGGAGATTGACGATATGCAGCAAACTTCTTTCCGCGATCGGCTGCTTCCGTTGAAGGCGATAGAACTTCGATAATTAAGCAAGGAAATTGTATCAATTGTGGATCATCATCCCGCTTGTCGCAAGTCACCACCACATCAGGATAAAAATACTTCTGTCCCGGTTCTACCTGCACCTTCACATCTACAATGTATACTTCACAGGTGCGATCGGCTAAAGCATCATCTAAAAGTTTGAAGAAATTTCCCGAAACCCGATTATGGTTGCGCGTCCCACCACTCATGGCGACAACTTCACCATCCCAATATTCGTAGCGTTGTTCTTGGGTGGGTTCCCAAATTAGATATTCGTCTGCGCTGATGAAAATGCGATCGGGTAAAGCAACCATCATTTATACCTTTCACAAAGCATCAATTTCAATATTTTCATAAATATCGATGATTGGAAGATGCGCTGCAAAAGTATTCAAGGACAAAATAACTTGAGAATCATCATATTCTGAGAGTAGCCATTGATTAGCGGCAGTTTTCACATAATGTTCTACATGAATACTGTATTGATCAACAAGTAAATATTCACAGAAGCTTTCAATACTACGGTAAGCAGAAAACTTTTCGCCATGATCATAATCTTGTGTAGATTTAGAAAGAACTTCAGCAATAAAGCAAGGATTTATCACTGTGTCGTTGCGGCCTGTTTGCAGTTGTAGAGGTTTTTCTACAACCATAACATCAGGATAAGTATATATATTACGATTGGGAATCCAAAGCCGTTGATCAGTAGCAAAAATACGGTAAGGTTTTCCGCGCAAAGCAGATTTCAGCAAGGCTGCAAGATTAATTGCTAATTCATTATGATTGGGTGTACCTCCAGTCATAGGAATAATTGCTCCATTACGGTACTCACTCCGCGTTTGGGATGCAATCTCCAGTTCAAGATACTCATCTGAAGTGTAAATTTTTGGTTCAAGTGCCTGTGTCATAGTTTAATTCTAGACTTTTCGCAGCGATCGCCCTTAATTAGATTTCAGATTTAGGTCACGACTAGCCAGAATATTGATAAAGTAGCGATTCATTTGCCTGCCTGACGCTGTTGCTGAAATGCGTGAAAATTTGCTCAAGCCTAAATTACCAAGCAATAATTTCTGGTAAAAAAACTGATCTGGTTGGAGAAGAAACCAGGATAATAAAGCATAATTAACCTTTATAGCTTAGAGCAACTACCATCAGCCAAGATGGTTCAGACTCCAAGCTTTTGATTCAACTTCAGAAATTCACTATGAGTATAGAAAATCTCAATATTGCGCCAGCGTTACGTGTGGGAGTACTGGGTTTTGGTGGACTCGGACAAGCAGCCGCCAAAGTACTTGCTGGTAAACGAGAAATGACTTTAGTAGCAGTGGCAGATCAAAAAGGCTATGCTTACGCTGCGGAAGGGTTAAATTTTAAAGATTGCATTGCCATTTATCAGTCGCAAGGTTCTGTAGGTTATTTAGAATCAGTCGGGACATTAACAAACAACAGTATTCAAGATTTAATTGATACCGCTCAACCTGTAGATGGGTACTTTTTGGCATTGCCTAACTTACCCAATGATTTTATCCCTTCCGTAGCGCGGCAGTTTATTCAGTCTGGTTGGCGTGGTGTATTAGTAGATGCAATTAAGCGCACCAGTGCGGTAGAACAGCTAATTGCAATGAAAGACGAATTACAAGCCGCAGGTATTACCTACATGACAGGATGTGGTGCAACACCAGGACTGTTAACCGCCGCCGCCGCCTTAGCCGCCCAAAGCTACGCCGAAATTCACAAAGTTGAGATTACCTTTGGTGTCGGTATTGCCAACTGGGAAGCTTACCGCGCCACCGTTCGGGAAGATATTGGTCATATACCCGGTTATACTGTAGAAACGGCACGGGCAATGACTGATGCAGAGGTAGAAGCATTATTAGATAAAACCAATGGCGTGTTGACCTTAGAAAACATGGAACACGCCGATGATGTGATGTTAGAGTTAGCTGGAATAGTAGAGCGCGATCGCGTTACTGTTGGCGGTGTAGTTGATACTCGCAATCCCAAAAAGCCCCTCAGCACCAATGTTAAAGTTACAGGGCGCACCTTTGAAGGTAAAATTTCCACCCATACCTTTACATTAGGCGATGAAACCAGTATGGCAGCAAACGTCTGTGGCCCTGCATTTGGTTATCTCAAAGCAGGAATGCAACTACATAAACGCGGCATTTACGGCATATTCACCGCAGCTGAAATCATGCCTCAGTTTGTGAAATAAGCTGCTGGAGGCCAGAGGCTGGAGGCTGGAGGCTAGAAGTAGAGAAGAGATTAAGGGGCTGTTTCTTCTCCTCTTAACCCTAGCGCCTATCCCTAGTCCCTAGCCTCTAGCCCCTCTTCCTCTCTTCGTTCCTCTTCTAATAGCAAATATGATGTTTGCATCACAAATGGCAACTCTGCACCGATCAGACCTCGTTGAATGCGTTCTGATGTTTCACTAAACACTACAAACAACGGATATATAGTATTTGCACCTTCACTTAATATATGACTATGGCGAGGTGGCATTAACCATTCATAGTCTTGATCTAAGAAAATTTGTGTTTGTCGCCAACGTCCCAACAAATCAGAAAAATCTTCATGGGGACGGTGAATAAAGATTAAGATTTCGGCTCCAGTTTTAATTTTCCATTCTGGATCGCACATTAAAATTGCCACATCACATGGTAGACAAATGGCCTGGGGAACCTCGGAAACAGTTTTACGCAGACGAACAATAGGTAAAGGAATAGTAATTACGCTTTCATCTGGGCGACGCAAACTAGGAATCATTTCTAGGTATGGTCGGTATTGTTTGAGGAGAGCGATCGCTGCTTGATGATTACTATACTCTGCCAAGCTGGCTTCATAGTGAGATTTCTGCACAGGCATAATTTTATAAAGTATGAATTATAAAGTGTGAAGGATGAAGTTTCATACTTCATCCTTTTGCTTTTTATCCCAGCTTTTCAAACACCTTGAATAGTGGCAAATACATCGACATCAAAATAGTACCAACCATACTTCCTAAAACCAAAATCATGATTGGTTCAAGAACACTAGTGAGAGCTTTTACTGCTTGCTCAACTTCATCTTCATAGAAATCAGCAACTTTCATTAACATCCCATCTAATTCTCCCGTTTCTTCACCAATACTAATCATTTGGATTGCCATTGCTGGAAAGACATTCGCTTTTTGGAGAGCAAGACTGATCATTCCGCCTTGTTGAACTTCTGCACGAGCGCCATCTATAGCATTCGCAATAACTTGATTTCCTGATGTATCTCGGACAATTTCTAAGGAAGTCAAAATCGGTACGCCTGAACGAGTCAGAGAACCAAAAGTCCGGCTAAATCTAGCTACGGAAGATTTTTGAATCAAATCACCAAATAAAGGCATTTTGAGAGATAAACGGTCAATAGTTTCTCTACCAACACGAGTTTTATAGTACTGACCATAAGCAAATTTTGCAGCAGAAACAGCACCAATAATAATGAAAACTTTCCAACTTCTTAAAATTTCACTACAGGTCATCAAAAATTGAGTTAAAGCAGGCAATTCTGTACCTAATTCGATAAATATTTTCGCAAAAATAGGTAACAGAAACACTGTCATTCCCACAAAGATGACGATAGCAATACAACCCACAACCACAGGATAAGCTAATGCGGATTTAATCTGGTTTTGTAATCTCGCTACATCTTCTAGTAGTTTAGCTAAACGATTGAGTACTTCATCTAAAACACCCCCAACTTCCCCAGCTTGAATCATACTGACATATAAACCATCAAAACAGTCAGGATGCTTCCGCATAGAATCGGAAAGATTGACACCACTCTGCACATCATTACTAATATCAATGAGTGCTTGTTTCATCTTTGGATTGGTACACTGCTCTGCCAGTACCCCCAAACCTCTAACAATTGCAACGCCCGCATTGACTAAGGTCGCAAGTTGTCGAGAAAAAACTGCTTTTTCTTTAACTTGAACCTTAACAAATGAATTCTTAATTTTTTGGATATCAAAACTGAATGCCAAGCCTTGAGATTGTTTGAGTTCTTGAACGACAAAACCTTTATCTCTAAGATTAGTACGGGCTTCGGCTAGAGATTCAGCAACGATTTTTTCAGTTCGAGATTTTCCTTGAGGATCTCGAATTTTGGCAATGAAGGTTGGCATAGATAGATGAATTCAAAATTCAAAATTTTAAATTTGGTCAATCAGCAATAATTAATAGTCAATTATTCGTTGGCTATTAATTATTACTTGTCTGATTCCGCATGAAATTTTAGTGAGCTTTAGCAGCACCAGGTTTTGCTCCGGCTGGGGGTGTTGATGCACCAATCAAACGTTGAATTTCATCTGGCTTGGAAGTCTTAGACATTGCAGCTTCAAAAGAAATAGTTCCAGCTTTGTAGTAATCAGCTAAAACTTTCTCTAGAGTTTGCATTCCTAATTTACCCCCAGTCTGAATTGCTGAGTAAATCTGTGAAGTTTTACCTTCTCGAATCAAGTTAGAAATAGCCGGAGTCACAATTAGAATTTCTTGGGCCATGACTCGACCATACTCCCCTGGTTTGGGGTTTTTCTTCGGTACTAAGGTTTGGCTAAATACGGCAACAAGGGAGTTAGATAACTGTACTCGTACTTGAGTTTGTCTTTCATGGGGGAAAACGTCGATAATCCGGTCAACTGTTTGGGCGGCGGAACTAGTGTGTAGTGTGCCGAATACCAAGTGACCTGTTTCGGCGGCGGAGATTGCCAAAGAAATTGTTTCTAAATCCCGCATTTCCCCCACCAGCATAATGTCTGGATCTTCACGGAGGGCGGCTTTCAAGGCGTTAGCAAAACTCTTTGTATCTTCGCCCAATTGTCGTTGGTGAACTAAGCTTTTAATTGGTTCGTAGACAAATTCAATTGGGTCTTCTACCGTCAAAATATGTTCGGCTTTAGTACGGTTAATCAAGTCAATGATGGCGGCAAGAGTTGTTGTTTTGCCAGAACCTGTAGGGCCTGTCACCAAAATTAAGCCTCTGGGCTTATCTGCCATTTCCCGGACAACATCTGGTAGACCCAATTTTTCAAAGTTAGGAATTTTGGAACTTAACGCCCGTAAACAAGCTGCATAAGAGCCTCGTTCTTTGTAAACATTCACCCGAAAACGTGCCAAACCCTTTACGCCATAAGAACAATCTAATTCCCAGGTTTGTTCTAGAGTTTTACGCTGGGTATTGTTGAGCATACTAAAAATTAATCTTTGGCATTGATCATTAGTCAAGACTTGATCGCCAATGGGTGTGAGTTTACCACTAATGCGGAAGTAGGGAGGCAACCCCGCAGATAAGTGCATATCCGAACCACCCATTTCAATCATTTGTTCCATCAAGTCTTCAATCATCATTTCCATAGTTCTGCTTCCTTTGTGTCATTTGTCATTTGTCATTTGTCATTTGTCATTTGTGTTTACTAATGACTATTGGCAATTGACCAATCATTAATCTTGAAATCTGGGTGTCATACAGTAGGGACAATCCAACCATTCGGGTTGTAGTTCAGCACTACAGGTTCGACAGGTCAGGCCAGTCTTTCGTTTGGCTTTTAATTCTGCTTCTAAGCCTGTATCGGTAAACGTCACCCGATCAACTTCTTCTAAGGTGGTGGCTCCTTGACGTACTAAATCTAAGCTGTAGGCCAATAGGGTTTTCATCCCTTCCTCTACAGCCACTTCTTTAATGCGTTCTGTGGGTGCTTCTTGGTTAATCAAGGTTTGGAGGTTTTCCGAGACACGCATCACTTCATACACGCCACAGCGTCCTTTGTAACCAACACCATTACAGGTTGGGCAAAGATGATTTGTGGCTTTGGCATTGGTTAAGGCTTCGGCTGTCAAAGTATTCGCTTTATAGAAGGTGAGTTCTACCTCTTGGGAAGTCGATAGACCATAGCGAGCCAGTTCTTCTGGTGTGGGAGTGTAGGGAATGCGACAGTCTGAACAGACTCGCCGCACCAAACGTTGTGCTAACACACCAATTAAAGAACTAGAAACCATAAATGGTTCAATGCCCATTTCACCTAAACGAGCGATCGCACCCGGAGCATCGTTAGTGTGTAAGGTAGTTAATACTAAGTGACCTGTTAACGCCGCTTCAATCGCTGTTTTGGCAGTTTCTTTATCCCGCGTTTCCCCCACCAGCAACACATCCGGGTCTTGTCGCAAGAAAGCTCGCAGTGCTGTGGCAAAATCCAATCCTTTTTCTCGAATTACCTGTACTTGGGTAATCCCTGGCAAACTATACTCAATCGGGTCTTCAACTGTACTGATATTAATTCCCGGTGAGTTCTTTTCCGCCAATGCTGAGTACAACGAAGTTGTTTTACCAGAACCCGTTGGCCCAGTTACCAAAATCAGACCAAAGGGACGACTCACCATTTCCTGAACAATACTCAAGGTTTCAGGATCAGTGATTAACTTATTCAATCCCAATTGGGTAGAAGAGTTATCCAAAATCCGCAGTACAACCTTTTCCCCATAACGACTGGGCAAGGTATTCACTCGGAAGTCTACCTTTCTACCTTCAAACATCCGGCGAATGCGTCCGTCTTGAGGTACACGCCGTTCAGCAATATCTAAGCTGGCAATAATTTTAAATCTGGCTGTAACTGCTGGAATAATTTTTTTCGGCATGGGATCGAAAGCTTCACGCAAGACACCATCCTTGCGAAACCGAACACGAAGGTTTTCTTCTTGCGGCTCGACGTGAATATCCGAAACCTTCTCGTGCAATGCCTTAGCCAGAATGCGGTTCACCAAGTTGATGACGGGAGCATCTTCTGCTCCCTTCATTGCTGATCCCAAATCAGCATCCATTTCGTCGGGAGCGTCATCTAAGCCTAAATTGCCGAGATTTTCTAAATCTTGATTGATATCTGTAAACTTTTCTTGTTCCAGATGTTTTTGCTTCACAGCTAAATCATCCAAATATTGGTTGATTAACTGCTGATAATCTTCTTGAGTAATCACCATCCGCTGCAATGCCAAACCTTGGGGGCGCAAGATGCGATTGAGATCATCCGAAGCTTCTAAGTTATCCGGATCGACCATTGCCACTAAAACGCTTGGAGGGTTTTGGTCTTCGTTTTTAGACAGGGGTACTAAGCGGTGGCGACGGCAAATATCAACCGGGATCAGGGTTTCAATCAGGCTGCCGACGTTGGTATTGCCAATAGCATTGATTTCCGGATCAAGAGATTCAACACCGTATAGTATTTTAAGTTCAAATAGTTGTTGTTTTTTATACTGTCTAAGAAATTCCGGTGATAGTTGTCGCCCAGTGATCGACTCCAGCACTTCCGTCAGGGGTCTGCCAGATTTGCGACTTTCAATCAGTGCCTGTCTCATCTGTTCGCTATTAACATAGCCAGATTGCACTAGCTTACTGCCGAATGGCGAAAACTCTGTTCGGGTCGTGAGAGCGGTACTGCGCCGTTGTGGTGACGATTGAGTCATAGGTGAGCAATTAGTAGGGGAAAACCTCTGCTTAGAGTATTCCCAAGCTACGGCTCAGAATTTTCATTTAAACTTAATAAAATTTCGATTGAAGTTTGAAGTATGAAGTATAAAGTCTGAAATTTACACTTCATACTTTATCCTTGGTCGTTCGGGTTCCCGTCCTGAGAGAGTATGCGCTAATATATTCACCATTTGTCACAATAAGATGACGGTGATATCACTTCCAGAACAATTTTGACAATCAAATCTCCTTCCACGGTGATTTATTGTCCACAAGAGGATCTGGAATAGACCATGATGGACGAAAATAAACAGGTAAACAATACAAGCCAGCAATTGGGTGAACCAACAGAGGTAAAGCAAGACATGATGAGCGACTCCCCAGCCCAAATCAACTCCAACGAATCTGGCAGCGAAGTTACTGAGCAAGTGGCAGCCACAAGCAATGTATCAGGAGATACGGCTGCGCTCAATCAAGAAGATGGCTTCGCTGCTACCGAGAAAACACCAGCAGACACGGCAGCTTTGACAGAATTGACTCAACAAATAGAGTCTCTCAAGGCGCAGGTAGAAGAACGTAGTAGTCAGTACATGAGGATTGCGGCAGATTTTGAAAATTACCGCAAACGTACTAGCAAAGAAAAAGAAGAGCTAGACGTACAAGTGAAGCGGAATACAATTTTAGAACTACTGCCAGTGGTCGATAATTTTGAACGGGCGCGAGCGCACCTCAAGCCACAAACTGACGGTGAGATGACAATTCACAAAAGTTATCAAGGAGTTTATAAACAATTAGTGGATTGTCTGAAACGCTTGGGAGTATCACCGATGCGGCCGGAAGGTGAACAGTTTGATCCGAACCTTCATGAAGCAGTAATGCGCGAACCTACGGATGAACATCCAGAAGGAACAGTGTTAGAAGAGTTAGTACGCGGATATTATATAGGCGATCGCGTGCTACGTCATGCAATGGTCAAGGTGGCTGCTCCGAAGGATGATACACCGTCTGCACCTGAAGATCAGTCGAGTCCAGCTAACAGTTAAACTGCATTTGTCTGCCTCGCTGACTGTCCCTTCGTACAAAGTAAAAAAGCCAAAGTAAAAACAATTATGAATAAAGTTCTTGTTTTTACCTTTTCACTTTTTACTTTTATGAAGTGCGTACTTAGGTCATACACGGGCGAGCAGTGTATATTTCAAAAAGGAAAGGGCTGTTGACGGTTTGCCGCAGTTTAGCAGCCCGCCCTCTAGTCGTATTTACTTAGAGGAACTGGTTTTGTGGCAAACAGCCGATACTTAGTTAGTGCGTTTGACAGACTTAGCCTTTAGCTTTAGCCCGTACAAAAATATCCCGCGCAACAACACACGGTAAAAGCATTCAGTACAAATACTGTAAGTATGGGAAAAGTTATAGGGATCGACTTAGGCACGACTAACAGTTGCGTCGCAGTTTTAGAAGGTGGTCAACCAATTGTGATCGCTAATTCTGAAGGCGGACGAACCACTCCTAGTATTGTGGGATTTGGCAAGGGTGGCGATCGCTTGGTCGGTCAGCTGGCAAAACGCCAAGCCGTAACTAATGCCGAAAATACAGTCTACAGTATCAAACGATTCATCGGTCGTCGTTGGGAAGATACAGAACATGAACGCGATCGCGTTCCCTACAATTGTGTTAAAGGCCGAGATGAAACTGTTGATGTCCAAATTCGTGGCAAAAATTACACCCCACAAGAAATTTCCGCGATGATTCTGCAAAAATTGAAGCAGGACGCGGAAAATTTTTTAGGAGAATCTGTCACCCAAGCCGTAATTACCGTACCAGCATATTTTACTGATGCCCAAAGACAAGCAACTAAAGATGCTGGGACAATCGCTGGTTTAGAAGTATTACGCATTATTAATGAACCAACGGCGGCGGCTTTAGCTTTTGGCTTGGATAAGCAAGACCAAGAGCAACTAATTCTCGTGTTTGACTTGGGCGGCGGTACGTTTGACGTATCGATTTTGCAACTAGGAGATGGAGTTTTTGAAGTTAAAGCAACTAGCGGCAATAATCAACTAGGTGGTGATGACTTCGATAACTGTATTGTGCGCTGGATGATTGAACGCTTCCAGGAACAAGAAAAAATTAACCTCGCCCAAGACAAGATGGCTTTGCAGCGTCTACGGGAAGCAGCAGAAAAAGCCAAAATCGAACTCTCTAGTATGGGGACTACCTCGATTAACTTGCCATTTATTACAGCCGACGCATCTGGGCCAAAGCATCTAGAGACGGAACTCAGCCGTTCTAAATTTGAAGAATTAGCAGCGCATTTGATTGAGGCGACGATTGAACCAATGATTCAATCCCTCAAAGATGCTGACCTCAAACCCCAAGACATCGATAAAATTATTTTAGTTGGTGGTTCAACTAGGATTCCGGCTGTTCAGAATGCTTTGATTAAATTTTTTAACGGCAAAACGCCCGATCGCTCAATTAACCCTGATGAAGCTGTAGCATTGGGAGCCGCCATTCAAGCAGGTGTTCTTGGTGGTGAAGTTGATAATCTTTTGTTATTGGATGTCACTCCCTTATCTTTGGGTATTGAAACCCTGGGCGAAGTATTCACCAAAATTATCGAACGTAACACCACAATTCCCACCAGCAAATCTCAAGTTTTTTCCACAGCAATTGATGGTCAAACTTCTGTAGAAATTCACGTTCTCCAAGGGGAACGGGCAATGGCACGGGATAATAAAAGTTTAGGTAAGTTTTTGTTGGCGGGGATTCCTCCGGCTCCCCGTGGTGTTCCGCAAATTGAAGTATCTTTTGAAATTGATGTTAATGGTATCCTCAAGGTTTCGGCACAAGATAAAGGTACCGGTCGAGAGCAAAGTATTCGGATTACTAACACTGGTGGTTTGAGTGCTAACGAAGTCGAACGGATGCGCCAAGAAGCTGAGGTGTTTGCCGAAGAAGACAAAAAACGCAAGGAATTTGTAGAACTAAAAAATCAAGCAGATAATTTGTTAGTCAGCTACGAATCCACTTTGAAGGATAATGGCAACTTGATTGGCGAGCAGATGAAAACTTTAGCCCATGAAAAGTTTCTCCAACTGCAAGCTGTGATGAGCAATCCGAGTATTTCTCTGCAAGAATTTCAAAATTGTTTAGATGACTTCCAGCAAACGTTATTTGCGATCGGTGCTGATGTTTATAACCGCGCAAACAATCCCAATACGGAAGAAGGTGAAGCAGGTTCCGAGCCATTATTAGCATCTGGATTAGAAAATTCTGCCAGTGGAACTGTCATCCCTCAATTTAATTTCGATTTTGATGAAGAAATGACTGCACAAGCTGATTATGAGGCGATAGACTAAAGGATAAAGTCTAAAGTTTAAAGTCTGAAGTATGAAGTTTAAACCTTGCATACTTTGTTCTTTAATCTTGAAATTCTGTCTTACTACAGATGCCATGTACTACAAATGGGGGGTTTTCCACACCTAATGGTGCGGTTAGCCCCTCTAGTTCATCAGCAGGGTTTTTTCCTGTCACGTAGCACAATTGTAAAAGAGACAGCCAAAGACTCTAGCATCTGCTAACTTCGCTGTTAACTTTCGTTAGTCCTTGTCGTCTCCCACGTAACAGCAAATTTTGCTCAACATTTGCTGGTGATTTTTATAAAAGGTAAAAGGTACAATCAATTATTAATAAAAGTTAATCTATGCCTTCTGCCTTAACAAGTGCTGAGTGCTGAGTGCTGAGTACTGAGTAAAAAAGTCTAGTCCCTAGTCTCTAGTTCCTAGTCTCTAACCCCTAGCCTCTAGTCCCTACCTTCTATCTTTTACCTTTGCTATATGGCCCGCGACTATTACGAAATTCTGGGTGTCTCTCGTGACGCCGACAAAGAAGAAATCAAACAAGCTTACCGCCGTTTAGCCCGTAAGTATCACCCAGATGTGAACAAAGAACCGGGTGCAGAGGAACGGTTTAAAGAAATTAACCGCGCTTATGAGGTACTCTCAGAACCAGAAACCAGGGCGCGTTACGATCGCTTTGGCCCAGAAGGTGTTTCCGGTGCTGGTGTGGGCTTTCAAGATATGGGTGATATGGGTGGTTTTGCCGATATCTTTGAAAGCATTTTCAGTGGCTTTGCTGGCGGTGGTATGGGTGGACAGACAGCGCAAAGACGGCGCAGTGGCCCAGTGCGGGGTGATGATTTACGACTAGACCTCAAGTTGGATTTCCGCGAAGCAGTATTTGGTGGCGAAAAGGAAATTCGCATTTCTCACCTCGAAACTTGTGAAGCTTGTAATGGTTCAGGCGCAAAGCCAGGAACCCGTCCCCGTACTTGTTCCACTTGTAGCGGTTCTGGTCAAGTACGCCGTGTCACTAGAACACCCTTTGGCAGTTTCACACAGGTTTCTACTTGTCCAACTTGTAATGGTACTGGTTCGGTAATTGAAGATAAGTGTGATGCTTGTGACGGTCGAGGTACAAATCAAGTTACCAAAAAACTCAAAATTACCATTCCGGCTGGGGTAGATAACGGTACACGTTTACGCATAGGACAAGAAGGTGATGCAGGTCAACGTGGTGGCCCTCCCGGAGATTTATACGTTTACCTGTTTGTTAACGAAGATGAAGAATTCCAACGCGATGGCATTAATGTGCTTTCGGAAATTAAGGTGAGCTATTTACAAGCCATTTTAGGTTGTCGTTTGGAAGTGAATACAGTTGATGGGCCAGTGGAATTAATCATTCCCCCAGGAACGCAGCCGAATACAGTGATGAAGCTAGAAAATCGCGGCGTACCTCGTTTGGGTAATCCTGTGAGTCGGGGAGATCATCTCCTAACAGTGTTAATTGATATCCCCACCAAAATCATCCCAGAGGAGAGAGAATTGCTAGAGAAGCTGGCTAAAATTAAAGGCGATCGCACTGGTAAAGGTGGTTTAGAAGGATTCTTGGGGAATTTGTTTAAATAATGAGTCTATCTTCTGTGTCTACTCCCGATGCTCAACTTGATTTGCGCGGTACTCCTTGTCCGATTAATTTTGTGCGGACAAAACTCCGCCTGGAAAAAATGTCGCCAGGAGATTTGCTAGAAGTATGGCTCGACCCCGGAGAACCAATCGAGCAAGTTCCTGATAGCTTAACAATGGCTGGCTATCAGGTAGAGCAAATTACAAACTGTAGCGAGTATTTTTCTTTGTTAGTCCGTCGTCCGGCCGCTAATCAATGATGGCTGTTGCTACTGATGGACAGTTAGTGGGTACAGTGTTGGCTGTACAAGCCAATTTTTACAAGGTACAGCTAGATCAAGACGATAGGGAGATAGATCCTGCTCATCTCCCTATACTTTTGTGTACCCGCAGAACCAGGTTAAAAAAAATTGGACAGCAGGTGATGGTGGGCGATCGCGTGGTGGTGGAAGAACCAGATTGGGCTGGTAGACGCGGTGCGATCGCAGAAGTTTTACCCCGCACTGGACAATTAGACCGACCTGCGATCGCCAATGTCAACCAAATTATGTTGGTATTTGCTGTTGCTGATCCGCCCTTGGAAGCTTACCAATTAAGTCGGTTTTTAGTAAAAGCTGAGTCTACTGGTTGGGATGTGGTTTTGTGTTTGAATAAAAGTGATTTAATCTCAGCCGAGGAACAGCAAGAAATTAGCGATCGCCTCTTGGCTTGGGGTTATCAACCTTTATTTATTAGTGTGCAGAATCAGATTAATCTTGACCAAGTAATCACTCATCTGAGTCATAAAACTACGGTAATTGCTGGCCCTTCTGGTGTGGGGAAATCCAGCTTAATTAATGCCTTAATTCCTGATATTAACCTGCGAGTTGGGGAAGTCTCTGGTAAACTTGCCCGTGGTCGTCATACAACTCGCCATGTAGAATTATTTGAATTACCTGATGGTGGTTTGTTAGCCGATACTCCTGGCTTTAATCAACCAGATTTAGATGCTCAACCAGAAGAATTAGTTTACTATTTTCCTGAAGTCAGAAAACTATTAGAAGTGAATCACTGTCGGTTTAGTGATTGTTTGCATCGAGACGAACCTGATTGCGCCGTGCAGGGAAATTGGGAACGCTATGAACATTATCTAGAGTTTTTGGAGGAAGCGATCGCTAGACAAACCCAATTAAACCAACAAACCGATCCAGAATCCACCTTGAAGTTAAAAACCAAACGTAAAGGACAGAGTAAATACGAACCCAAACTAGAAAGTAAAAAATATCGTCGAGTTTCGCGCAAAACTCAACTGCAAGCATTACAAGACTTATATCAAGATAGCGAAGAGTGAACTTATTGGCGTTACTCATTAATGGGATGATTTTTGTCTCACGCAAAGGCGCAAACAATTTACTTTTGGCTATGTCTATAAGTCTTATTTATCCCGTAACTATAAAACACCAATTTATTTATTCTCAAACTCTTAATTCCTCCGCGCCTCTGCGTCTCTGCGTGAAATAAAAAAATATTAGCTCACGCGCCCATACCAGAGTAACGCTTCAATCCCGCCCGCCACAACAAACGGTTTGCGCCCAAAAATATCAATATCCAACCAATCATACATAAAAAACCCCGCGCTATATCTACAGGTAATCCCACCAAAATACTTGCAGGGAAATCAATTAAATAGGGAAAAGGTGTAAATAAAACAACATTCCGCACAAATTCAGGAAACACATTTAAAGGTGCAACCATCCCCGATAAAAATAAAAAGAATAAGAACCATAAATTTTCTAACGCACTAGCGCGTTCTGTCCAAAAAGCTAACACAGCAAAGGTGTACTGAATGACAAATCGCAAAATAAATGCTAACACCACTGCTAACGTAAATAGAAACATTTGCCCAAAACTCGGCAACCAAAAAGCCTGGGGATATAGTACAAAAAATAAAATTATTAGCAGTATGGTAAATGGTATCCGCGTTAATCTTTCAGCCAAATGGGAGGCGACATGATGCCATACTGGATCTAATGGTTGTAATAATCTAGGTGAAAGTTTACCTTCTACCACTTCCTTTTCAAATTCCCAAATTACCCAAGCAACGGTAATTTGTCTAACTACAAAAACTGTGAGAAAATAACGAGAAAAATCTAAAGAAGACAAACCAAATTTGCCTCCTTGTGCTGCTTGCATCCAAACACCCATCAGGATTATAGGTAAAGACCCAGACAACACCCATAAAATGAGTTCTGCACGAAACTCCAACATGTAGGTGTTGTAGACAGCCAAAAAAGTTAAAGTTTTTCTAATAAATCTTTTCATTTGTCATTTGTCATTTGTTATTTGTGGCTTTGTCGTAAAATAAGTGGTCTGATTTCTTTTTCTTAGCACTCAGCACTCAGCACTTACTAAACGACTCCCGCCTGAAATACTTTACCAATGACTTCTTCTATGGGCGGTTCTTTCACTTCTAAATCGATGACTTCTAGTTCTGACAAAATCTGAGATACTGTACGAGTGAGAGCTTCTTGCTGCACCATAAAACAGACAGCTCGCCCGTCTAAAGATTGCACATCCCCATAAGACTTGAGCTTTTCTCTTGATAAAGGTTGGGCTAACTCTACGTGAACTTCTCTGTATGGGGCGAAGCGTTCTAAAAGTCCATCTAAACTACCGTCATACATCAGCTTTCCTTGGTGAATTAATAATACTCGCTGACATAAAGCGGTAATATCAGCCATGTAGTGACTAGTTAATAATACGGTGGCTTGATAACGCTGATTGTAGTCACGCAAAAAATCGCGTACTGCTACCTGAGCATTCACATCAAGTCCGAGAGTTGGTTCATCAAGGAACAATACTTGAGGACGGTGTAAAAGTGCAGCTAACAGTTCTGCTTTCATTCGCTCACCCAAAGATAGCTTGCGTACTGGTTGAGTCAGCTTTCCTTGGAGGTTTAGCATTTCTGTTAATTCTTTTACTCGTTTAGAAAATTCTTGGTCAGAAATGTTGTAGACAGCAGCATTAATTTTTAAAGAGTCTATTGCGGGTAAGTCCCAGATTAATTGCTGCTTTTGTCCCATCACCAAGGTAATTTTTTGTAAAAATGCTTCTTGGCGTAAAAACGGGACATATCCAGCCACCCTAACTGTCCCACTACTAGGATGAATCAGACCAGTGAGCATTTTGAGTGTGGTAGTTTTTCCAGCACCATTCGGCCCTAAAAATCCTACTACCTCACCAGGGGTAATTTCAAAGGAAACATTTTCAACAGCTTGAATTGAACGGTAGGTGCGGCGGAAAAAGTGAGTAATTGTCCCAGCGATACCTGGTTCTTTAATCGCCACCGGATATGATTTACTTAAGTTTTCAACAAAAATATGCGGCATAAAATTTATCTTAAAACCTTCAAGGGACGATTTCAGCCACAAACATAGTTGTCATTTATGCTTCAACTGCTATATGTAGAATAATTATGAGCGTGCATCCGCGTTCATCTACGGTTTTAAATATTTATCAGTATTATCCTGGAGATTGGTAAAGCCAAGGTAAAGCAAGTTAGCTAACGTAAACGTCCCGATCGCAAAATACTAATAATCAACCACAATCCTAATAAACTGGCGGCGGCAAATAACACACTGCTTAATACAGATAGTTGCGGTGTCTGGGTCTTGGTGGAAATAATTGCGGCTCCCATAATCAGTGAACCTACCAGAATACTGAATGAGAGGCGATTGGCTGCATCATCCATTGTGCGGCGTACACCATCTAAGCCATGCAAAGATAAATTCCAACGTAATGTTTCTGATGTTACACGGTCGAGTAAAAGTTCAACTTGTCGGGGTGATTGTAATGATAAACTTTTGAGGTCAAGGGCGGTACGTAAAAGCGATCGCACCGGATTTTCACCAACCAATTGACGGCGAAACAAATCGGTAATTAACGGCTTCACCTCATCAAACAAATTAATCTCTGGATTAAATGCCCTAGCCACACCTTCTAAATTCGCTAGAGTTTTGGCATACAAACCCATATTGCTGGGCAATCTAATTTTATTGTTGCGGGCGACTTGCAAAATTTCATAAATCACTTGACTAAAATTCATGTTTGTCAAGCTGACATTGTGATATTTTCGCAACATGCGATCGTAGTCACTTTCCAGCCGCGCTAAAATTACGGGCTGTGGGGAATCTGCTAATTGTAAAGTCAACTGAGCGCATCGACCCGCATCTAAATCTACGATCGCCAACAACATCTCTGTTAAAATCTGCTGGGTGCGGGGATCAAGTCTGCCCACCATTCCACAATCTAAAAGTGCCACCCGACCATCTTGCAGATAAAATAAATTTCCCGGATGGGGATCAGCATGAAAAAACCCATCAATATATAACTGTTGGAAAAATGCTCTAAATAGTAAGGTGGTTATATTTTTGCGCTGGGTAGCAACATCTGTTCCGTTGTTGTCACCTGTCAACCTTGCCGACAATAACGGCACACCATCTAACCATTCCATCACTAACAATTTTTCGGAAGTTAAATGCCAGTGAATTTCCGCCACGACAATTTGTTGTGGGTCAAACCAACGACCTTTCGCTAAATTCCGGCGTAATTGGTCTGTAAAAGTAGCTTCTCTGGTAAAGTCTAACTCTGCCTCTAAAGCCTTGGTAAATTCTTCCGCAATTGATTTAATTTCGTAAGTTTGCCCAAAATCAGTACGTGCGACTAAATCAGCGATCCCCTGAATTAAAGCAATATCTTGGGCAATGGTCGTATCAATTCCCGGACGTTGGACTTTTAAAGCGACTTCTCGACCATCAGCTAACGTGGCGCGATGAGTTTGGGCAATTGATCCCGCCGCCACCGGTACAGGGTTAATCTTGGGAAAAACTTCTTCTAGGGGGAATTTTAACTGTTTCCGAATAACTACTTCTATCTCTGACCAGGGAACAGGCGGTACTTCATCTTGCAGTGTTGACAGTTCCTCAATGTAAGCCGCACTGAGTAAATCGGGACGAGTCGATAATAACTGACCAAGCTTGATATAAACAGGCCCCAAACTGACCAAAATATTTTTCAATACTGCTGGGGTCGGTAACTGGGGTTCATCGGTTTTACCACCAGTTAGTAGCCTTCGCATATAGTCCCAGCCATTACGAAGCACTACTTCAATAATTTCTCGTTGACGAGGAACAGTTTGAGTTAGAAACATGATGGTAAACAACTGCAAGAACGCAGAGAATTTAAAAGGGTAGACAGCAGGGAATTACAATACAGCCAGAGCTAGTTTTATTTAAGGTTTTACTGGCTAAAGCACAGTCTTGAAATCTTTTTTGGGATGATTTTACAACTTGTATCAAGCTTTGCTCACTTAACATTCTTTTAATATAAGTAGAACAAGATTCTCCACTATGTAATTGCCGATGGGGGCAAGCAAAGCCTTTCACTGGAGAAATATATTTTTGATAAGCAGTGATAGAGTGAATTGCCATTGTCTTGGCCAGAGGCTCAAAGCTTAAAGTCATCATAAACTGTCAGTAAAAACAACAGACAGTCAAGTTATAATAGAAAAACTAGCTTTTAAGCCTCTGTCAAGGGTTTTAACTTTGATAATTACATTAGGTTTGTAAAGCGCGGGTCATCTTGCAGGATTTTGAGAATCTGTTTAATTTCTTGGGTGCGTTCTTTATTAACGATGAGGGTAACATTGCGATCGCGCACAATCACCACATCTTCTAACCCAATAGTAACAATTACATCCTCTGGATTAGAGGCATAAACAATCGCTCCTTGCGTATCTAAACCTACATGGGTAGCTAATTCTACATTGGGAGTCTCTTCCTTTTTTAATAAACGTTCGATCGCATTCCAATCTCCTAGATCATCCCAACCAAAATCTACCGGGAGGACGTATGCTAAATTGGTTTTTTCCATGAGTGCATAGTCTATACTCTTTTTAGGTAATTCAGGGTAAATATCAGGGCCGTATTGTTCCAGAGGTTTTATGATTTCTGGAGCATGGGTGTAAAGTTCCTCAAGAACAACCCCAGCCCGAAAGACAAACATTCCACTATTCCAGCTAAAACGTCCCGTAGATAAAAAAGTTTCTGCTAATTCACGGTTGGGCTTTTCAGTAAAGCGGTTGACATGATAAGCTGGCAACTCATTAAAGCTACCAATCTTTTCACCTTGTTCAATGTAGCCGTAACCAGTTGATGGAAAAGCAGGCTTAATTCCTAAAGTAACAATCGCTCTGGTGCTTGTTGCTAGTTGAGTAGCAGCCTTTAATGTGTCAGTAAACGCCTTTTGGTCAGCTATCCAATGGTCAGCCGGAAAAAAGCCGATGATTGCGTCTTCTCCATAGCGTTTTTTAATTTCTAAACTTGTCCAAGCAACGGCGGCGGCAGTATCCCTTCCTTCTACCTCAATGAGTAAGTTTGACGATGGCAGTTCGGGTAACTGTTGGCGTACACCTCCAGCTATCTGGCTGGAAGTAATCACCCACAAGGAATCCCAACCGTCTGCTAAGGGAAGCAAGCGATCCGCAGTGGCTTGCAGTAAACTTCTGGAACTACCATCTAAACTTAAAAATTGTTTAGGACGGTCTTTGCGACTCAAAGGCCAGAAACGCTCACCTTTGCCACCAGCGAGGATAACGGGGAACAAGGAACTATTCATGTTGTCATACACACCTACGCAAGAACACTACAAGTTTACTGTGAGCATTTACTCTGGCAAGATTTGTAGCTTGCATTAACATAACTTTTATGGAAGTGGTTGAGTGGGGAGAAAATTGTGATTAGAGAAGTTCAATTATCTGAAAATCAAGTAAAGTCTCAGCAAATACCGAATTTAGACTTGGAAAGCAAACCAGGTCAAATTCAACGCGTTGAAACTCAGGGAACGCTGCAAACTGTCACAGATGCCAGCACAGAATCTGCATCTCAAGAAGCATCAGCCAGTTCCACTCGCACTGTTGTTGAGTCAGTCAGTGCCATTCCCAACGAATTGTACGACAGATTGGGCTTAAGTATGCCCCGGTGGCTACTGTGGATACTGACAGTAGTAATGGGGGTAATTCTTTCTGGTCTTTTAGTTTCCACTTTGGCGCTGTGGACTCCCTTATGGAGCAATTTAGATAAAACCGATGAGGAACTCGGTTTCGCTGGTAAAGAAGAGCAGAAAGTCCCTTTACCTGGGGAATTATGGAGCAAAATTTCCCAATACCAGCTATCACGCCCCATGAATATTTTGATTATGGGGATTGAGCCAGTCAACGGTGCTGTTGATGGTTCACCAGAAAGTTTTGCTGGCAAAAGCGACACCATGCTTTTGGTCAGGCTCAACCCCAGTGATAAATCTATTCGGGTGCTTTCCATTCCCAGAGATACGATGATTGCGATCCCCGAAAAAGGGTTAACCAAGCTATCAGATGCTAATCCCCAAGGCGGGCCAGTATTGGCTGCTAGAGTAGTCAGCCGCACCTTAAACAATGCACCCATTGACCGTTACATTCGCATTTCTACCAGTGGCTTAAGGCAATTAGTGGATCAGTTGGGTGGGGTGGAAGTATTTGTACCTAAAGCAATGGAATACCACGATAGTAGCAGCCAATTGAACATTAATCTAGTCAGTGGCTGGCAAACTCTCAACGGTGAACAGGCAGAACAATTCGCTCGTTTCCGGGAAGATGGACTAGGGGATTTACCGAGAGTGCAGCGACAACAAGCACTACTAGGAGCATTGATTCAACGGCTTAATAGTCCTACTGTTGTACCGAAATTGCCCCAATTAACCCGCATTATGCGGAAGTATTTTGATACCAACTTAAAGATAGAAGAAATGATGGCTTTGGTGAATTTCTCCGTGAATGTAGAGCGGGATAATTTCCAAATGACCACTGTTCCCGGTACTTTCAGCCGTTTCAGTCAAGACCCCAATAGCTATTGGCTGAATATGACTGGACAATCAAATCTCTTGAATAATTATGTTGGGGTGGATGTACCTGGACTCAAGCCAGATACACGTCCAGTTTCTAACCTCAAAATTGCTATTCAAAATGCTTCTAATCAACCACAAGTTACGGAAAAAGTTATTGCTTATCTCAAAGAGAAAGGCTTTAAAAATATTTACACAACCTCAGATTGGCCTGATAGCCAGCGTCAAACCCAAATTATTGTTCACAGAGGTAGTCGCCAACCGGGAATTGAGTTGCAAAAAATCTTAGGTTTGGGTCAAATTGAAGTGTCAACATCTGGAGACTTGGAATCAGATATCACAATTCGGATTGGTAAAGATTGGAAATAGTCACAAGTTATTGGTCAAGAGTCATTAGTCATTTGTTACTATTTGTTTGACTCTTGACTATAAAGCTGTGAACAAGATTAATCAAAAATATTGAAGTTTTCTACAATCAAACTTCACCCAGTTTTCATAACTCAGTAAAGAGGTGCGTAAAGTTATGAAAAAGATTTGGCAGAAATTGTTAAGTTTAATTATCATTCTCCTTTTAGCTGGCTTGTGGCTAATACTGAATCCAAGACCAGCTTTTGCCCAAATTAATACCATCAACTACAGCAATACCAATTTAGAAAACCGTGACTTCTCTAATGCTGATTTAGCAGGTGTAACTTTTGTGGCTGCGGAAATGCGGGGTACTAATTTCCAAGGTGCAAATTTAACCAATGCTATTTTCACCAAAGGAGTTTTATTAAAGGCGAATTTAGAAAGTGCAAACTTAACGGGTGCTTTAGTAGATCGGGTGACATTAGATGGTGCTAACTTAAAAAATGCTAATTTTACGGAAGCTACTTTAACTCGTAGTCGTTTTTACGATGCTGATATTACTGGTGCGGATTTTACAGATGCGTTAATTGACCGCTATCAAGTGTCATTGTTATGTGAAAGGGCTACTGGGGTAAATCCAACTACGGGGGTGGCGACACGCGATAGTTTGGGTTGTCGTTGAAGAGTTGTCAGTATTCGGAATAAAGAAGTCAGAAGCGGTCAGAGTATGATGACTCAGAGTCTAGAACTATGAAAATCTCTGTCAAGGAAAACCTAGTACAACAAGGCAAAAAGCAAAAGAAAGAATAACGATACTACAAGCCTTTTAGCAATTTCTTATGGTCTGTTGATTTACACCAAGCTGTACTAGATTGACTAAATATTCTGGATTCTGACTTCTGAATCCTGGATTCTTACAAAGAATTTAATCATGAGAACAGGGAAGTTCAATTAAAAATTCGGTTCCTTTTCCGGGGGTCGATATACATTTAATTTGACCTTGATGTTTTTCGACAATGATTTGGTGACTAATAGATAAACCCAATCCTGTACCTTTACCGGGTTCTTTGGTAGTAAAGAAGGGGTCGAAAATATGGGAAGTCACATCTTCTGGTATTCCCAAACCATTATCAGTAATTTTGATGACTACTTGGCGATCGCGCCTTTGAGTGCTGATCCAAATTTTTAAAGGTACTCTAGGACAGCTAATTGAAGCTTGTAAATGCTGATTCCAGATAATTTTAAACTTATCTTCTAAAGCATCAATACTGTTACTCAAAAGATTCATAAATACTTGGTTCAGTTGTGCAGGATAACATTCTACTAAAGGTAATGTGTCGTATTCCTTCACTACTTCAATATTAGGACGCGCCCGATTTTCCTTGAGGCGATGTCCTAATATTAGTAAAGTACTATCTAATCCCTCATGAATATCTACAGCCCTTAAATCGGCTTCATCAGTCCGAGAAAAATTCCTCAGTGATAGTACAATTTCTCTAATTCTTTCCGCACCGACTTTCATGGAATTTATTGTTTTAGGTAAATCTTCGATGATAAATTCCAAATTATGATTGTCTATCTTTTCTTTAATATTTGGCAAAGAAGAATTATATTGACGGTAAATCTGTAAAACATTCATTAACTCTTGAGTATATTCATTTAAATGAATCAGATTACCAAAAATAAAACTAACAGGATTATTAATTTCGTGAGCGACACCAGCGAGTAATTGTCCTAATCCCGCCATTTTTTCGCCCTGAATTAATCGAGCTTGAGTCTGTTTTAATTCACATAAAGTTTGAGTTAATTCTAGAGTTTGACGTTTAGTTTGTTCCAATAATTCTGCTTGTTGAATAGCAATGCCTAACTGCACTCCAACTTGCGCTAATAAATTAATTTCTTCATCTTTCCAATAACGTGGTTGCGAATTTTGATAAGCGACTAATAATCCCCATAATCTTTCGCCTTGACGAATAGGCACAAAAGTTTCATTACGAGGTAATTTATCGTCTTCATCTGTATCTTCAAAGGTGGCTAAAACAAGTGGATTAACTTGTGTTAAAGGTTTCCAACCATCTTTAAAAGAATCAGCAACAAATTTACCACTCCAATCAGTATTAAAGCGATATATGGCTACTCTCTCGACTTTTAATAACTCACGTACAGCTTGAGTAGTAGTTTTAAAAATAGTTTTTATATCCAAGGACTGGCGGATTTTATCAATAGTTTCAGATAATAATTTTTGCCGTTCCATTGATTTTTCGCGCTCATTAGCCTCAGCTAATTGGACGGCTTGAGTCTGAACTTGTTTTAAATATGAATCTTGTTTTAAAGCAACTCCTAGTTGTTCAGCTATTTGGCTAACAAATTCAATTTCTGACTGTTGCCAATTACGCGGAGTCTTACATTGATGAATACACAATAAGCCCCATAGAAGACCTTCTTGTAAAAGTGGAGCTACTAAATTAGCTCGTACTTGGAATCTTTCGAGAATTTCTATATAACACGAGGGAAAATTACCTTGATAAATATCAGTAATGGCATTGACTCTACCTTGAGCATAAAGAGAGGCAAAGTTTTCACTAAAACAATGATCATAAACTTTGTCTGCTACTGCTGAAGGATAACCATGACTCACAGAATCATAGATAAATTCTCCTTCCCAGTCTTTTTGCTGATCAAACTGAAAAACGCCTACACGGTCAGCTTGCAGCAATTGTCTTACTTCGGTGACAGAAGTTTGAAAAATTGTATCTAAATCTAAAGACTCCCGAATTCGGGTAATAATGCTAGTTAAAGTTTTCTGCTGATTGGCTTGATAGCGAGCTTCATTTAAGAGTTTGTTGTGTTGTAAAGCTACTCCCAAGTTCTCAGCAATTTGAGTCGCAAATTCGATTTCTGAAGGTTGCCAATTTCTGGGTTTATCACATTGGTGAACACATAATAAACCCCATAAATTGCCCTGTTTTAGTAGTGGTACTACTAAATTAGCTCGCACTTGGAAATTTCCTAAAATTTTGGTATGACAAGCACTTAATCCAGCATCATAAATATCAGCTACAGCCTGGACTCTACCTTGTTGATAATGCACCGCAAACTGTTCACCAAAACAATAGTCGTAAACTTTAGCAGCTACTACGGAGTCCCACTCTGATGCAACATCTTCAGAGATAAATTCGCCTTCCCAGTCTTTTTGCGGATCAAATTGAAAAATTGCAACTCGATCTGCTTGCAGCATTTGTCGCATTTCAGTAACGGTAGTTTGAAAAATTGTTTCTAAATCTAGGGATTTACGGATGCGTGTGATCACACTCGTTAAAGTTTTTTGCTGTTCTGCTTGAGCATTAGCTTTAGCTAGTAGTTCATGGTGTCGCAAAGCTACACCTATTTGCGTACCAATTTTGCTCAACGATTCAATTTCATAAGGCTGCCATTGCCTAGGAACAGAATTTTGATATGCAGCAATAATGCCCCAAAGTTTATCACCTTGGAGAATGGGAGCAGTGGCGAAAGCTTTGGCTTCAAATTGTTCTAATAAAATCACATGGCAATTGGTTAATCCCGCTTGATAAATATCATTGGCGCTAAAAGTTTGGTTTTGAGCATAACGTCCACCTTGGGTTTGTTGTAAATAAGTATCGTTAATTACAGGTTGAACATTAACTAAAGGTGTCCAACCTTCAACAAATGATTCAGCAACAAACTCACCACTCCAATCAGGATTAAAGCGGAATATAGCAACACGATCAGCTTCTAACAGTTGACGGATTTCTTGAGTAGTGGTTTTAAAGATACTATCAATGTCCAAAGGTGGACGAATTTGATCAACAATTTGCGCGATTACTTGGTCACGTTGGGCTGTTTGTGCCAGTTTTGTTGCTTGTAGCTGAACTTTTTTCAGGTGGCTGGCTTGTTGAATTGCAATGGTGAGATGGTCAGCAATTTGACGAATAAATTCAATTTCAGCATCTTGCCATTGACGTGGTTGACTACATTGATGAATACAAATTAATCCCCATAATTCCTGGTCTCTTAATAGGGGAACAATCAGGTTAGCGCGGACATTAAATCTACTCAAAATTTCTCGATGACACTTACTCAGTTCAGCATCATAAATATCTGCTACTGCTTGTACTTTGCCTTGTTGATAATCAGCCGCAAATTGCTCACCAAAACAATGGTCATAGACTTTTGCTGCTAAAGCTGATGCCCATTGATCAGCAACATCTTCAGCCACAAATTCTCCTTCCCAGTTTTTTTGCTGATCGAATTGAAATATGGCTACTCGATCAGCTTGCAGTAATTGACGTACTTCTTTGACTGTAATTTTAAATATTGTTTCTAATTCTAAAGATTTTCTGATTCTAACTATCACACTAGCTAGAGCTTTATGTTTCTCTAATTGTTCTTGTAGTTGAGTATTTGTCAAGATAACTTCGGGTTCTGTGAGTATTGATTCGGCTTCCATATTTTAAATTGGTTGTTAGTCAAAAAATTTTTAATACCAGTCTTCCTGATGGGGAAAACTGATGACACAGCACATCAATTACTAGGTTTCCCACTTTTGGCAGATAATCAACCATAAATGTGCCAAGTTGAGAATTTAGCTAAATGTTGGGGAAAGCAATTTATTCCAAGGACTGACAATTTGAAAAATCCAGGATTTTGTGAGGGTAAGATTGGAAAAATTTAATTTGTATGTACAAGAAGTTATGAGCGTGTCAAAGTCAGAGAACGAAACCTTTTGGATTCCCAGTTATGTAAACGGTTTTATTTAAACTTCGGGTTTATCTTAAAATTGACCTGACAGACGACAAGATTTCAGGTTAAATATTGTCAGATATGCACTCTGCAAGAGTTGTCAGGTATTATTCGTGACTAATCAAGAACAAAAATCATCTCGTTCTTTCGCTGGGATTGCTGGCATTGTTGCGGCAGCCACATTAATTAGTAAAGTATTTGGTTTGGTACGACAGCAAGCGATCGCTGCCGCTTTTGGTGTTGGTGCAGCTGCTACTGCTTATAGCTATGCCTATATTATTCCTGGCTTTTTATTGATATTACTAGGTGGTGTCAACGGGCCGTTACACAGTGCGATTGTAAGTGTTTTAGCCAAGCGCAAAAAAGAAGAAGCTGCGCCAATGGTGGAAACCGTGACAACGCTGGTAGGTGGCATACTACTGCTCGTAACCGTAGCCCAGATTTTTTTAGCAGATGAAATTGTAGATATTGTGGGTCATGGTTTGGATGCAACTACAAGAGCGATCGCCATCCAACAAATCCAAATTATGGCACCAATGGCCTTATTTTCGGGATTAATTGGCATTGGCTTTGGTACTCTCAATGCAGCTAATCAATATTGGTTACTTTCTATTAGCCCTTTGTTATCCAGCGTTACCGTTGTCATTGGTATTGGAGTCATGGCTTTACAATTGGGTAAAGACATTATCCAGCCGCAATATGCTTTTATTGGTGGGATGGTCTTGGCTTGGGGAACTTTAGCTGGCGCAATTCTCCAGTGGTTAGTGCAACTAGTTGTACAGTGGCGGTTAGGATTAGGGACACTGCGTTTGCGCTTTGATTTTCAATCACCCGGTGTTCAAGAAGTAATCAGAATTATGACTCCGGCAACCATTTCTTCAGGTATGATGCCGATCAACTTCGCTACAGTTCTTTACTTTGCTAGTCCGATTCCGGGTGCGGCGGCGGCCTTTAACTACGCCAACTTGCTTGTCCAAACACCTTTAGGAGTTATTTCTAACATTATTTTGCTGCCTTTATTGCCGATATTTGCCAAACTGGCTGCACCAGACAATTGGCCAGATTTAAAATTACGTATCCGTCAAGGATTGTTACTGAGTGCTGTGACTATGCTGCCGCTAGGAGCGTTAATGGTAGCTTTAGCTGCACCTATTGTTCAGGTAGTTTATCAGCGTGGTGCTTTTAAGCAAGATGCGACACAGCTAGTATCATCCTTACTGATTGTTTATGGCATAGGGATGTTTGCTTATTTAGGGCGTGATGTGTTAGTGCGGGTTTTTTATGCTTTAGGAGATGGGCAAACGCCGTTTCGTATTAGTACTTTTAACATTTTCCTAAATGCCTTCTTAGATTGGATATTAGTACAACCCTTTGGCGCACAGGGTTTGGTGTTAGCAACTGTTGGTGTGAATTGCAGTTCAATGTTAATGCTGTTATGGTTGCTAGACCGCAAGTTAAATGGTTTACCTTGGCGGGAGTGGAGTGTACCGATTTTTGGGTTGACTGCGGGTAGCGTTGTGGCTGGGTTTGCCAGCTATGGGACTTTGTTTGGTTTACAGCAGTTATTAGGTACAACAGGTTTAATAATTCAGTTAATACAGTTATCAATTGCTGGTTTAGTTGGTTTAGTTGTGTTTGGTGCGATCGCTTCACTCATGAAAATCCCCGAAGTTAGTAGTTTTGTAGTTAGGATGCGCCAGCGTTTCTTCAAAAAATAATTCTTGATTTGGTTCACCCAACTGGGTGAAGGATTTTTCACCCATTCGGCTACCTGAGTGTAGGAGGGTAAAACGAGTTAAAAAAGCGATCCTAGTAGTAGAGAGCATTGATTGCACTCAACTCTAGTGGAGAGAAACTTATGAAACTCAGAACTTTAACTACTTCTTTTCTCGTAGTTGCTTCTATTGTCCTCTCAGCTGGAATTGCGGCTGCTCAAACTGCTGGTACTAACGGTAGTTACATTGGTGCTGGTATTGCAGCAGGTGCTACTAGTGGTGGACGAGGAAATGATGATGCTCAATTTGGTGGTAATGTCCAAGGACGTTATGCCATACCTGATGCACCTGTCTCACTGCGAGGAAGCGTGTTATTCGGTGGTGATACAACTGCCTTTATGCCGATTTTGACTTACGATGCGGCGATCGCCAAAAATACTAACGTTTACTTAGGTGGTGGTTACTCATTTTTGGCTGATGAAGGTCGCAACACCCCATTAGGTAATCGCAACGCACCTGTAGTCACCTTGGGTTTAGAATCGGAAGTTAGTAAAAACGTTATTGCCTATGGTGATGCTAAATGGGGCATTGACGCTTATCGAAACAGTGATGCTGATGCTGTTAGCTTCCAAGCAGGATTAGGCTATCGTTTTTAGGAAGTCTAAAGTGTAAAACCAAATAACAAGACTTACACAGTACGAAGCAAAATCAAAGGTTGAGATGAGAGGTAGAGTATACAGCGTATTTTGGGTAAATGAGGTACAAGCTTAAAACCCAAAACTATGTAGAGACGTTACATGTAACGTCTCTACATTATTTTACGAATAAGCACAAAACCATTTATTTTGATATCTACTGCCTGCTGAATCATACTGTATCATTCCTTGATAGTCAGAGGTATTCGTACTGTGAAGGTTGAACCTACTCCTGGCTGACTTTTCACCCAAATCTCACCACCCATCATCTGACAAAAATGACGACTGATGGCTAAACCTAGTCCAGTACCACCATATTTTTTAGTGGTGGAATTATCCCCTTGGATAAAAGGTTGAAATAATTGTTGCTGTTGATGATGTGTCATCCCAATACCTGTATCAGCAACAGTAAACGCAATCATCCCCAAGGGAGAATCTGATGATGAGTTGGATTTTTCACTTTTAACAGTGAGGGTGACTTTGCCGTTAGTCGTAAATTTAGACGCATTACTTAACAAGTTTAAAAGTACTTGCCGCATTCTTGTTTGATCGGCATACATTGTACCTAGCTGTTCATCGTAGTCCACTTCTAAAATGTTGCCATTTTTTTCAATGGAAGGCTTAATAGTCAACACCAGATTATTAACCAGATTGGTAATTTCAAATGTCTCTGGATAAAGAGTCATTTTCCCCGCTTCAATTTTGGATAAGTCGAGGATGTCGTTAATCAATTCTAATAAGTGTCTACCTGCGGAATTGATTGTTTCTAAATCGGTAATAAAGTCTCCTGATAAGTTTAAATCTGTAGCGTCATCTTGCAGTAATTGGCTGAGTCCAATGACTGCGTTTAATGGTGTACGTAATTCGTGGCTGACGTTAGCTAAAAAGACACTTTTAGCTGTGCTGGCGGCTTCGGCTAGTTCTTTTGCTTGTTCTAGTTGTTTTGTGCGTTCTGAAACTCGCTCAATCAACCGATTTAATGATTTGGCTAATAAACCAATTTCATCTTCGGTGGTGACGGGGGCGCGTAAATCAAAGTTAGATTTACGGGCGACTTGTTCAGCGACTTGAGTAACTGTAATGACTGGTTCGGCGATCGCTCGACTGGTGCGCCATGCGATAATAGCTGCGATCGCTACCGACACCAGCATACTCACCATCACAATTAATCTTTCAACGCCTTTTGCCTGTTCTACATCGATTTGCCTATCTTGTTCTTGATTTTCGGCAGTTTGCAGAATATTCGTTAATTTCTCCGCAAGACTCTCTAATCGCATGGCGGTTTCACCACGCATAATTTTTAACAACTGCTCTCGGACTACAACAATTTTCTGTGGCTGTAGCGGCTGTTTCTCGGTTTTTTTTAAGACCGCTTCTATTTGGTCTACGTAGGATTTTAAGTTAATTGTATAGTCTTCCAATAAAGCCTGTAAATTAGCACTGGTCGCTGCTAATTGCATCGGCTTTCTTTCGATGAAATTGTCAATTTTTTGCTCTAAATCTTCAGCTTTATTAACATCCCTTAAAAATTCTGTTTTCTTAGTCAGCAGTTGTTGAGAATCTTCTAATACTGCTACTAAATTAGAACTATGTAATTGCGCTCCTACTACGGCATTTTTATAGTTAGTTAGTAGTTGGCGTTGTTCTTGAGCTTGATTAAACTGCCTAATTTCTCTTCCTCGGTAGTAATTGGCAATTACTAGACCAGTAAGTGAGCCAAAAAAACCAATACCAATAGCTACAAAGTAGCCATAGCCAATTTTTTGATGTATCCGCCAGGAACTAGCTTTGAGTTTCCCACTGGAGGGAAATTCGATTGTGGGCAGTTCTTCGCTTGATGAATCTTTGGCTGGCATTTTTTTGCTTTCTGAATTACTGTCAATTGGGTTAGGCTTGTGAGTTTGCATTCCTCAAATCTCCTCGCCCTTCCGCAAAAATCGCCACATCAATTCCATCTTTAAAATTAAATTAACTGGTGATTAACACCTACACAATTTTTTGTAAGAAGCAGCGTAAATAATTATTCTTTAAATAATTGCCATGACTTTATTGTATTTAGGTGATTTTGATATGAATGTATACAAAAACACTGAAAAACGATAAAATTCCGTGTTTACATATAATCAATACTTCTTTATGGTAAAGCTTATGCTGAAATTTTATCTTTAGGGTTACGGTTTTTGAAACCTAGTTAATATCAGGTATGTTTTAACTACTAGATACACTGTACTTATTTTTAATCTTGTCTTGTACGATGGAAATACTTAAATGCCAGACAGATTAATTCATCTCGCATCTTAGCATCGATCAGTAAGATTCTCAAACAATTTTGGAAGTTGGATAGCCTGGAGACTAAAAAACCTCTGTCTTGCTACTCAAGTAATGGAAAGACAGAGGAATTTCTATATGGGGCTTACGTAAAGGGATAGTCAATGAAGACTGGGTGAAGGGATATGGGGGAGCCAGTCTCTACAGAAAATCTTTGTGCGTAAGTCTTCAGATTACTAGGCGATCGCAGTTGAGCGCAACTGAGTAACTGCTTGCTTCAACAATTCGGCCTTGTCGGTTTGTTCCCAAGGCAAGTCTAAATCATTCCGTCCCAAGTGACCGTAAGCCGCGATGTCCTGATAAAAACGTCCGCCTCTTTCACTTGGTAAGTTACGTAAGTTGAAGCTATGAATAATTCCTGCTGGACGTAGTTCAAAGTTTTGTTTGACTAATTCCAACAAAATTTCATCATCTACTTTGCCAGTCCCAAAGGTTTCTAGGAGAATACTAACTGGTCTAGCTACACCGATTGCATAACTCAACTGCACTTCGCATTTTTCTGCCAAGCCAGCAGCGACAATGTTTTTGGCTACATAACGCGCCGCATAAGCCGCAGAACGGTCTACTTTTGTGGGGTCTTTGCCAGAGAAAGCGCCACCACCATGACGGGAATAACCGCCGTAGGTATCAACAATGATTTTTCTGCCTGTCAAACCAGAGTCACCTTGCGGCCCACCAATCACAAATTTACCCGTGGGATTGACTAAAAAGCGAGTTTCTTGATCAGGCTTGATAGTAATATCACTAAAAACAGGCTCAACCACTGCTGTCCAGAGGTCTTGCTTAATTTTAGCTTGCACTGCGGCTTCATCAGTGATTTCCCCAATTGTAGCTGTGTGCTGTGTGGAAATCAGGATAGTATCAATGCCTACGGGTTTACCATCTTCGTAGACTACGGTTACTTGAGTTTTGCCGTCGGGACGCAGGTATGATAATTCGCCTGTTTTGCGGACTGCTGCCAGTCGGCGGGCAATGCGGTGTGCCAAACTGATGGGTAAAGGCATCAGTTCTGGAGTTTCGTTACAAGCAAAGCCAAACATGATACCTTGGTCACCAGCCCCAGTGGTATCGAATAGTTCTTCACTATCTTGTTGGCGGGTTTCATGGGCAACATTTACACCTTGGGCAATGTCAGGTGATTGTTCATCCAATGCTACAATCACGCTGGTGCTGTTAGCAGAAAAGCCGTTATCTGCATCAACATAGCCAATTTCAGCGATTTTTTTGCGAGCTAGATGCACATAATTGACATTAGCTTTGGTAGTAATTTCACCAGTAATTAACACTAAGCCCGTATTAACTACTACTTCCGCAGCTACGCGACTGCTGGGGTCTTGTGCCAGTAAGGTATCAAGAATCGTATCTGAAATTTGATCGCAGATTTTATCTGGATGTCCTTCAGTTACTGACTCGGAGGTAAATAAATAGCGTCTAGACAAAGAGATTTCCTCCTGTGAGAGTATAATCACTGACTAAATAAAGTATTTAGTTCAGCTAATTATTTCTAGAATCATACCAATCTTGACACATTCCGTAGTAAGTGTATTTTTATATTTTTAAAAGAGATAATCAAATTTGGGTATTTGTAAAGGAATTAATAATTAAATATTTAAGAAAGTCAGCCCGGTACACTCCCTAACCTGGATTTCTCTCTTGTGAGAAATCCAGGGGTGTGGGAGGGGTGGGAGGTGTGGGAGGATGGTGAAGAAATCTTTCCCCCCCACACTTCCCCCTCTCCCCTCTCTCCTCACACTCCCCACACTCCCCACCCATACGTGAGAAATTCGGACTAATCTTTCATCCCTATATTCCCCTAAAATAAGGAGCGAGTAAGCGTCAATAATTATTATGCGAGTAGTAGCCCTTGTACCTGGCGGAATTGGCGACCAAATTCTCTTCTTTCCGACTCTAGATAGTCTGAAGCGTTATTATCCCGACGCTCAGATAGATGTCGTTACGGAACCCCAGTCAAAGGCTGCCTATCGAGTGAGCAAGTCTGTTCACGAGGTACTGACCTTTGATTATAAAGATCGTAACAGTCTAGCAGATTGGGGTAACTTGGTAGGCACAATACGCGATCGCGAGTATGATGTCGCCATTGCTTTTGGGCAAAGCTGGTTAGTGGGACTAATGCTCTGGTTAACAGGGATTCCCATGCGGATTGGCTTTCAAGGCAAAGGAGCCGTGTTTCTGACTCATACTGTGCCGTTTAATCCATCTCAGTATGTAGCGGCGGCGTATCACGAGTTGCTAAAACCATTGGGTATAGCCACACCCGTACCAGAGTTAGCAGTAAATGTCCCAATACCCGACATCGACTGGTCACAAAATGAGCAAAAACGTCTAGGCGTAAATGACACAGGCTACGTCTTGATTTATGGAGGGGTTGATGCAGGCTCACGGGGGAAAGGTGCTGAGAAAATCTATCCGGTTGAGCATTGGCAGCCAATTATTCAAGAATTTCAACAAAAACAGCCAGATATGTCTGTAGTTGTGATTCAAGGTGCTGATGATGAACAGTTTGTGCGATCGCTCCGCGAATCCTGTCCAGAAATCAAAGTCACATCTCCTGATAATACAGGTAAGTTGACAGCTATGATTGCCGGTGCAAACCTAATGCTGTCTACCGAAAGTGCGCCATTACAGTTGAGTGTTGCGGTTCAGACTTATACTATTGGTCTGTTCGGCTCTTCAGATCCAGGTAAACTGTTACCAAAAAGTGAAAAATTCCTTGCTATTAAATCCCCCTCTGGGAAAGTAGCAGATATTTCACCCACAACAGTTTCTGAAAAAATCTGGGGCGGCTAATTTCATTATTAACTTGTAAGCTAAACCACATCTAGTTTGCATAACGGAAATGCCAATAACTCTTGTGGGGTGGGCATCTTGCCCGCCCTAATTATGCAATTTAAATGTGTAACAGCTTACCAATCATGTAGAGATGTTGTATACAATGTCTCTACAACAGTAATAAATTAATACTGTTTAGTTAAGATAATGAGAGTTAATTTCTCAATTTCTACTCTACCTATCAGAGCATGAGAAAGATTTGGGGGATTCTCCCCCACGCCCCCGATTGGGGGACGGTTGCGTCCCCCAAACCCCCTCCAAAATAATTTTTTCGTTTTTTGTTGAGTTATATGCCTTGCCTGCACGTTAGGCTTAAAATTCATGTTTTATAACATTCGTGCAAGAAGTCTAGTGGTATGGCGGTAGTCAGATATGTTAGGACAATTTGAAAGCTTGAATACCAGGAAGATTAAGACTTTTTCTCCTGCCTTCTGGAGACACTTGCGTGGGCGGGTTTCCCGACTTGAGCAAAGTGTCGTCCTCCTGCCTCTTGCCTTCTGCTATAAATGACATAAAAATTAACCCCTCCTGATAACTTAGGAGGGGTTGAAAATTAATATCCGCCTTCTTCTTCGTATTCTGGCTGCCTTTCTTTGACTTTTTTGGGAATGTTCACGGGTTTTGGTGCATCTTCCCAAGCGTCGCCTTCTACATCGTCGTCATAATCGTCGTAATCGTCGGTGTAGGCTTTGGTTTCGTACTTGGGCGGTTGTTGATATCTGTCGCCGCCTGTGGCTTCGCTCCAGTTATCTTCTTCGTCGTCTTCTTCGTAGCGGATAGACTCATACTGTCGCGCTCGCATGACTTCGCGCCGTGGTCTTTCTTCTTCTACGTAGTCTTCGTTCCATTCTTCTTCCCGCGCTACGGGTTCGGGGGCGCGGACTTTCGGCTTGGGTGGCTGTAATGGTGTGCCGCTTGGTAGCTGATTTGAAGGTGCAACTGTGCGTGGTGCAGAATAACCATATTCTTCTTCTGCATCCCGTTCCCAAGGTGGTTTGCCGATACCTAAACGTTCTAAAACGCCTACTGTTAATTGGGTTGTACGTTCTTCGGCTCCTTCAAACACAATTAATCTGCTGGGGCCTGTGCTAACAACTTCGTCGATGGAAATTTCGTAGGTGCTGAGAAATTGGTCGGGAATTTGCGGTACTCCCAAAGAAGCAATAATTATTGAGTGCAGCTTCCCTGAGATACCGTCAAACTTAAAGCCCCGCACTCTACCTAAGACTTCACCTGTTTCTGTAATTACTTCCCAGTTAATCAGATTACTGAAAGCTTCAATTTCAATATCTTCGATGACATCTTCGTTATCAACCAGGATGGCATCACCAATTTGGTTGATACTACTAAGGTACATATAGCGTGGCAGTCCAGAGATAGAGATCAGGCTGTCTCGTAAACCAAGAGCCACAACCTCCCTTTGATCGATATCAACCCAGATTTGATTCACAATCCCTAGCCGCTTGGCGTTGTCGCGGGTAATCACCTGAGTATTTAATAAGTCGGAACGCCTAATTATCTGTTCAGAGGTCATTCTATACCGAGTCCTGATCTCGAATCCGGTTTATCTATACACTATTATTAACAAAGATTCAAGCAGATGTATTCGAGGATGTTAACTTAATTCCCAAAACTTGGGTGTAAGCGCCTCGTGCTTGAGTAACGCCAATGGTGCGTTCGGCTGATTCTATCATCGGACGACGCAAACTCACAACTATGAACTGTGCCAGTTGTGCCTGTTGTTTGATCATTCTAGCTAATCGTTCTACGTTTGCCCCATCTAAAAACATATCTACTTCATCAAAGGCATAAAAAGGTGATGGACGGTAGCGTTGCAGGGCGAAAATAAAGCTTAAGGCGGTGAGGGATTTTTCACCCCCAGACATGGAAGCTAATCTTTGTACTGGTTTACCTTTGGGGTGGGCGACTAAGTTTAAACCACTGTTAAAGGGATCTTCAGGATCATCAAGTTGCAGGTAGCCGTCGCCTTCTGAGAGGGTGGCGAAAATTGATTGGAAGTTTTCGTTCACTGCGTCAAAAGCTTCTTTAAAGGCGCGTTGTCGCAGTGTGGTAAAGTTTTCAATTCTTAATAATAATTCGGTGCGTTCGGCTTCTAAGGTTTGTAATTTTTCTGTGAGTTCTTGCAGCCGGTTTTGGGTGCGTTCGTATTCTTCTAACGCCAGCATATTTACAGGTTCCATTGCTTGTAGGCGTTTGGCAAGCGATCGCAATTCTTTCTGCAATTCTTCTAAATCTACCTGTTCTGGTACTTCCGGTAAAGGGCTGGGCAATTCTGGGAGTAGTTCTCGCAATTGATTTTGCAAAGCTTCTAGTTCTTCCCGCCGCTTTTGCTGGGTTTCTTGCAGTTTTTCGAGTTCCCATTCTAATTGTTGCTGACGGAGTAAATGCGATCGCACTTCTTGTTCTATCGCATCACGTTTTACCTTTTCTTCACCCAAACTTTTTTCCATTTCACTCAGCTTGGTGCGAGTTTCAGCGATTTGAGTGCTGAGTGCTGAGTGCTGAGTGCTGAGTGTTTGGAGTTTATGCTGAGAATTTTCTTGTTCTTGATGATACTGAATAATTTTTTGTTCAGCTTCTTGAATACGTTCTTGTAAACGCTGCTGCTGATTTTCTAGGTTTTTTAACCGTTGTTCTGCTTCCCGTAAAGCTGTTTCTCGTTGTTGTAATTGTTGCTCTTGAGTTTTAATTACCGCTTGAATTTGTTGCCATTCACTAGGCGTTTGGGATGCTTCTAATTCGGCTAAAACATGACGTAATTGTTGTAATTGCGCTTCTTGCCCTGGTAAATCTTTATCCAAAATTTCTAGGCGAGATTGGGCGGCGGAGAATTTTTCGGTATTTTGGGCAAGTTGCGATCGCGTGCCTTCTAATTGCGTCGTCAAAGCTTTAATATCTTTTTGCAACTGTTCTAATTGCAATTGCTGTTCGCGGCGTGCTTGACGGGCTTCTGTGAGTTCTTGGGTGAGTTGTTTGGTTTTGCTGGATAAAGAAGCGATCGCATCGATACAACGATCTAAAATGCGTTCTATATCCACCAAGCGATTTTTCAACGCAATGGCTTCATCTGATTCTGCCGCTTCCCCTGTACCGAAGCGCAACGCTGAACGCTGATTTGTACTCCCACCAGTCATTGCGCCACTGGTTTCCAGCAATTCTCCATCTAAGGTGACGATGCGATATAAACCGAGGTTTTTCCGCGCCTGTTCTAAGGTGGAAAATACAACAGTGTTACCAAAAACATAGTTAAACACATCTTTATAACGGCGATCGCATTCAACTAAGTTCACAGCATAACTGACAAAGCCGTTTGCTAACCGCAAAGTTGCATCTTGGGTAATTCTTGGAGCCTGAATCTTATTTAAAGGTAAAAATGTCGCTCTCCCGGCGCGTTTTTGCTTGAGTAATTCAATCCCCGCCGCAGCTATCCCATCGTCATCAACAACAATATGTCCCAACCGCGCACCAGCCGCAATTTCCAACGCCAACTGATATCGAGGTTCCACCCGTCCCAAATGTACCACCAAACCACAAACCCCAGGCATCCCCGACTGGATAATTACCTTACTGGCTTGTGTCCCTTGGACTTCTTGTTGTGCTTGGGTTTGTGCCTCAATTTTATCTAACTGGCGCTGCTTTTCCCGTTGTTCACTAGAAAGCCGCTTTTGTGTGTCTTGCTGAATTTGTAATTCCTGTTCTGTCGCCGCCAGATTTTGCGCTAGGTTTTGGATGGGTTCACTAGAGGCGTTAAATTCTGTCTCGACTCGCACACACTCAGCTTGCTTTTCTGCCAGTTGCGGTTCTAACGTGGCAATTAACTGACTTTGTTCGTGAATTAATTCTTGTAGCTGACTATTCCTTTCTCTTAATTGTGCTTGCTCTGTGCGTTGTGGTTCTAGAGTTTGCAACACAGTTTCAATTTGACGATTGAGTGCAGTTTGTTGCTGTACCCAAGCTTCCGACGCAGAGGCGATTTCGGCGGCGGCTTCGCGGGATTTTTGTAGTGCTTGTTGTGTCTCATCCCGTTGCTGCTGACAATATACAATCGATTGCCGTTCGACATTCTGGGTTTCGGCAATTTCTCCCAAAGCTTGCTGCTGCTGGTGAATTTCCTGCTGAGTTTGCACCAAGCGTTTAGCGGTTTCTTGGGAAGTTGTTTCTAATTCTGTTTGCTGACGTTGGAGTTGCTTGCGTTCCGCTTCTTGAGTAGCGAGAGTCGCTTGTACTGCTAACAGTTCCTCCTCACCCAAAGCTTTCACATGAGCATTAAGCTTTTCTAATTCAGCAGTTTTTTGCGTAATACCGACATTGAGCGTTTCTAATTGCAGTGTAAGGTCATTATGAGAGCGATCGCCATTTTGAATTTCCGTTGCTAACTTTTCTTGCTGTGCTTGCAGCGAACGCCACGATAACACCGCTTCCCAAGATTGCTTGTGCAGATATTCCGTCCGCAACTTTTGATATTTTTCCGCCTTCGCCCTATCTTGAGAAAGGCGATCGCGTTGTGCAGTTAACTCCGTCTCAATAATCCGACAACTATCTTCCTTCTCCTTCACCTCATCTAACGTACCCTTAGCTTGGTGAATCTTGCGATCGAACGCCGCCACCCCCGCCAACTCATCAATAATTTCCCGCCTCTCCCGCGCATTCATCGAGATAATGCTAGTAACGTCCCCCTGCAATACCACGTTATAGCCTTCGGGATAAATCCGCAGATTCTCCAACTCCTCATGCAACTCCGTCAACGTACAAGCCGCACCATTGATATAGTAATTTGACGTGTAAGTTCCTTGATGAGTTACCCGCAACCGTCTAGTTACACTCCACTCACTAGGAGAGTCGGGAGTCGGGAGTCGGGAGTGGGAATTCTCTTCATCTTCCTCTAATTCCTCACTCCGCGCCTCTGCGTCTCTGCGTGAGATATCCTCCCCCGACAAATCAAACGTCACCGTGACACTAGCTTCTACAGATGCGCGTCCCTTAGCCGTTTGAGTGTTATTTACCAAATCCGGCAGGCGATCAGCTCGCATCCCCTTAGAACTGGCGAGTCCCAAACAAAACAGCAGCGCATCCAAAATATTCGACTTACCGGAACCATTTGGCCCAGATATGACAGTAAACCCCGGCAGCAAAGGGACTGATGTAGTACCGCCGAAGGATTTGAAGTTGGTAAGTTCCACGCGCTTGACGTACACCATAGTAGGCGCTGGTTCACTGGGCTAATGGCTAATGAAGAACAAGTGTATCAATTAATGAAAATTTAGCAATAGGTTGTGTGAATAAATTATCGAACCGCCAAGGCACAGAGGAAGACACTTGCGTGGGCGGGTTTCCCGACTTGAGCAAAGTGTCTGTCGAGGACACTTGCGTGGGCGGATCTCCCGACTTGAGCAAAGTGTCCGTCGCACAGAGGAGGGGAGCTAAGACTAAAATATCAAAAGTAATTTTAACTAACTTTAGGGAAAATAGTATTCTTGTCAGAATTATAATTGTTGAGTTTTGTTATCGATAAATGTTTCTAAATCTTGCATAGTATATGTGGAAAGATTATTAGTAACCATATAACGAGAAAATTGTAGCGATACTCTGAAAAATGTCAAACATGGTTCTAATTTTTTCAAATCTTGGTAGTAGTGCATAGTAATGATTTAGCTTTTTAAATTAGCATTGTAGTGATGAACAAAATACCAAATAGTGCCAATATAGTTGTCTAGTATTTTAGAGAATGACAATGTTTTACGAACCAAACGTCCAACTCGTTGCCGCAGAGTGTTGTTAAATCTTTCAATATAGCTAGTACAACAAGGCAAAAGTAAAAAATCAAAAGGAAAAATAAAGAACAGTGATAACACGAGCCTTTTAGCAATTCCTGATGGTCTGTTTATTTACGCCGACCTGTACTAGTCACTAGTCTTTCCATTGTCTTTGCCTACCGCTTTATGTCGTTTACTGGGTAGAACTTGTTCATAAGCATCCCAAAAGTCAGTGTAACAAATTGCACATTGACGATAAACTGGCGGTAGAGACTGCCATAACTGTTTTGCTGATTGACTAGAGCGATCGCCAACATACACTCCAATAATTTCTCTTGTTGCCGCGTCAATTGCAAGCCAAATCCATTGTTTATTAGATTTTGAACCCACGTATGACCACATTTCATCTAGTTGTATAATCAGCTTACCTGGTTTTTTTTAGTCACCTCAACGAATTTAGGAACTTGATAATATTTCTGATTTACGTAGTATTGAAGCCAACGTAGCGATACTCCGGTTATCCGAACGATCGCTGCTAATGAAACTCGTTCTAGTAAGAGTTTGTCAATTAATTCTCGTGTTGAATTCTCAATCGGTTGTCTCGTTGGACTTTCGACAAATTGCCGTCCACAATTAGAACATTTGAACCGTTGTTTTCCGTAGTGAGTGCATCCATTTTTGACTACTTTCTTTGAGTTGCATTTAGAGGATGTTTTGAAAGTCATGAAAGATACTAACTATGCACTACTACCTGTTGGGTTACGCTATCACTCCACCCAACCTGATTTTCCGCTTAAATAAAATGTATTTCCTTATACTGAAGTCCTAATCTTGTCAGTAATGCAGTGGACTTGATATGAGTTCTGGTTAAATACAAATGACAAAACCGCCTACACATTACCTGAAAGAATAGCTAACAAGGTATGGTTGTGGCGGTTTTAAAAATCGCTGTTGGGTAACTGGTAGCGATGCTAACCTATAAAAATTGTGGAAGATTGGCACTGTTCAGGTAAAACAGCTAAAGAGTTAAATGTGCAGTATCAAGCACTACCTGTAAAACCAACTTCTGGGAACTTCAACTGAGCTTCTGCCATTGGACGGTTTCGACCTTCCTCTTGCCAGTAGTTAATCACTTCTGTTGCTTTGTTAAGCAATTCTACGCGATCTAGCTCAGTAATCCAGTGTTTAGATTCGAGTTCCTTTTTTAACTCTTCCCAAGCATCATTTCTGGGCCAGAAAAAGTACTTTGTTAAGGGACTGGTACCTTTACCTACAACTTGGTCAACTGCTAGGGCAACGTTATCTTCCAACCAAAGAATTTTTAGAATGAACTTGGTCAATCACACCTCCGGGATACATCCGGGCATAGCTTACTAAGTTTGCGATTGCTTATTGTAACTTAATATCTAGCCGAATGACCAAACTTTTCAGGGAGTAGGGAATGGGGAGTGGGGAATTATCGAAAAAATTCAGGACTCAGAAGCGAGAATTCTCCAATTAAATTCTATGCGGCTGATTCTGACTTCTAAATTATTCTTCAAGGATGCTTATCAATTTAAAATCGGAAAAGTTTAAATTGTGATCCACGCAACCATGACTGCACAAGCTTCAGCACGAGCAATTGTCGTTTTTGATATTGATGGCGTTGTGCGCGATGTCGGCGGTTCTTATCGCCGCGCGATCGCTGATACTGTAGAGTATTTTACTAACGCTGCATATCGTCCCACACCGTTAGATATTGACCAACTCAAGTCTGAAGGCGTTTGGAATAATGATTGGGAAGCATCGCAAGAATTAATTTACCGCTATTTTGAGTCTCAAGGAAAGACAAGAGAACAACAACAACTAGACTACAACTCTATTGTTACTTTCTTTCAAGCCCGTTATCGTGGCCCAGACCCGAATAATTTCACGGGATATATTTGTGATGAGCCTTTATTGTTAAGCTCAGAATATTTACAGCAGTTGACTCAAGCTAACATTGCTTGGGGATTTTTTAGTGGTGCGACGCGCGGTTCTGCTAATTTCATTTTAGAAAAACGCTTGGGTTTGCGATCGCCAGTGTTGATTGCGATGGAAGATGCACCCGGTAAACCCGATCCGACAGGGTTGTTTGCCACTGTGGAGAAATTAGAGAATGAACCCAGCAACACCACCGTCATCTATGTGGGTGATACTGTCGCTGATATGTACACAGTTACAAAAGCGCGGGAATTGCAGCCGCATCGTCCTTGGGTTGGTGTTGGGGTGTTACCGCCTCATGTCCAAGAAACAGCCGCACGCGCTCAAGCATACAGCGAAACACTGCAAAAAGCTGGAGCCGCGATAGTTGTGAGTAATGTTGAAGAGTTGAATCCAGTCAAAATAGCAGAACTATTGTCGTGATGAAATACTAACTTGTTGGTATTGGGAATACTTAACCTAAGAAAGCGATCGCTTTTTTACTGCATACTGCTTTTTATTCCCAATAGTTCAATTTATGACAGTCAATCGTCAACTTACTCCCATTGAGGAGGCCTTGGAAATAGTTAATCAGACTGGTGGTTCGTTTAATGTAGTGACAATTAGCCGAATTATTGGGTGTTTAGACGAAGAAATCTTGAGAAAAGCTCTTGATATTGTCCAGTTACGTCATCCTCTGTTAAATGCTCGGATTATTAATTCCCTAAATCGTCTGTGCTTTGAAACAGGAGCAATTCAAATTCCTCTGCGTAGTGTTAATAGCCAGCATTGGCAAGAGGTTGTGATTGCAGAAATGAACGAAAAAATAGCGAGTGATGCAGGTTTAGCAAGATGTGTGTTAGTTAAATCGCCGAGTGAGAATCATGTAAATTATCTAATTACAATCTTGCACCATGCTATCTCAGACGGTTTATCTAACGTCCAACTGCACTCAGAAATATTAACTTATTGTCAAAAAATCGCTGATGGAGAGTTAATCAATTCTGTTGAAAGTTTACCTGTATTACCACCTATTCAAGAATTGCTGCCAGAATCAATGCAGGGATGGCGGGGTAAAATCAAAGGCATTTTCTTGTTATTAAATTTGCAATTTAAGCAGTTATGGTATCAACCAAAAGCTCTAGATTTTGAGCAATGTGTCCCGATAGAATCTCGTCGTTGTGGGTTGGTTCACCGACAACTAGACAAAGAACTAACGGAAAAGTTAGTGAATTTTTGCAGACAGGAAAAAACAACAGTACAAGGCGCGTTATGTGCAGCGTTAATGTTTGCAGTCACTAATCAAATTTATGCTTATGAGAGGAAAGATATTTGGTTAAATTGTTGGTCTCATGTTGACTTGCGCCAAAGGTTGCGATCGCTTGTGAGTGAAAATAATCTCAGTGTTTTGTTTTCGTCCATCACTTCATTTCATACCCTCACAACCAAAACAACCTTCTGGGATTTAGCACGGGAAGTCAGACAGACTATCATCGCAGGGTTAAATTCTGATCATCTCTTTAGCATCATCATGATGTACAAGCAGGTACTCAAATTCTTACTGAAAAAACCTAATCAAGGACCTGCAAGTGTTTCTGTAACTAATATTGGCAAGGTCAAAATTCCTAAATTTTACGGTCAATTTGAATTAGAACAAATCAGCTTTTTGCCAGTACAGAGCGTTTTTGGTGGTGTTGTGACTTTGGCTGTGACAACTTTTGACAGCAAAATGAATTTAAACTTTGCATTTTCTCTACCTGCAATTAGCCAAAATTCGATGGAAGAATTGGCAGACACTTTAGTTGTCTGCCTGAAAAATGCTTGTGATTTTTAGACTTCCCTGATTATTCCAGTTTCAAGAACTTATCTAAAGCAGCCACCATACTAGGCGGCCATCGGCGGATATTTTTTACCCAATTGATATCTTTATAACGGTTATCCAAGCCATAAGCGGCTACCCAGTTGCTTTCGGCTTCACCTTTTTGTCCGTTTACCCAGTAAGCGGCGGTTAAAGCTGCACGCACATCAGCAAATTTGGGATATTTCCGGGCAATATTTCGCATTTCACGGATTGCTGGTTCTATTTGACCAGTTTCATATAAAGCGATCGCATAGTTAGCACGAGCAAAGGCGAAATTAGGTGCAACTTCGGTAGACTTTTTATAATCTGCGATCGCATCGTCCCATTTTCCTAAACCTGCTTTGGCATTGCCACGATTGTTATAGGCCATTGCATCGTTAGGATCTAATTCTAAAACGTGGTTGTAATCTGCGATCGCGTCGTCCCATTTTCCCAAACCTTCTAAAGCTGTACCCCGATTTAAATAGGGATCTGTCACATTCGGAGCCAATTCTACAGCTTTGTTGTAGTCTGCTAATGCCTCTTGCAGCTTATTTTGACTCACCCGCGAATTTCCGCGATTACTCCACGCACCCGCATTCGTCGGAAATTTCTCAATAATTTTCGTCCAATATTGTTCAGCCGTGGCAAAGTCACCCTGATTTGTCGCTGTAAATGCTTGATTTGCCCATTCTTCCCCTTGTTGCAGTTCTTCTGCTGTGAAGTTGGGTTGTTGGGATTGTGCCATGACTGGTTGACCCCAGCCAAACACAAGTAACACACAAAGAACAAAACTAATTAACTTAATCATCTGGGTTTACCTGTGTCTATCTGCGGTGGAGATTCCACAATTTATCATGGCGAAAACTGTCTTAGACAGCAAGCTAGTAAAACAAGGCAAAAGTAAAAGGTCAAAAGGCAAAAGAAAGAATATTCATCCCATGAGCTTTTTAGCAATTTCTTATGATCTTTTTATTTACGTCGATCTGTAAGCATAAAAACGCAAAATTAAGGGTGTGGACAAGGTTTGATGTATCCAACACCCTTACACCCTCACACCCCTAAACCCAATCTCTACAGGCAATCTTAGTGCGTAAGTCCTGTAATTTATTTTCCCACCGCTTCTAACCAAACCTGCACATCCGCAATGCTACCAAAGTCTAACAATGCTTCGCTCAAATCTTCTAGAACAGGCAAAGGTAAACCAGAAATTGACAAACGCATTTCCTGTGGTAACTCGCCAAATCGCTTAGTTAATTGTCGGCTAATTAAGTTAGCAGCTTCTTCTGTTCGTCCTTCTTCTTTGATTTCACGGTAAACTCTTGTTTCTTGCAGCGTTATTCCTAACATCGACTCTACCTCGGCTCTACTTAATATTTCAAATTTGTACACCATGATCGTCGTAATCATCTCTATTATGGCGCGGCTCGCCTTTTGGGACGCTTCTTGACTAGCTCTGGTTAACAAATACCTGGCTTCTGTTGGTGCTTGTTCTGGTTCTACTGTCGTCAGTACCATCAACGCTACCCATAAAGGTAATTGACGAATATCTCCTAACTCGTCTAAATATACCCGATGGACTTGCTCTCCATTTAGCAGGGTACGATGAGGGTAAATATCGACTTGCTCAATACTGCGCGATGGATAGATAACTACAGCCTGCCAATCGCTGAACCTGGGACGATTGCGGTAAAAATATAACGATGACTCCGCAAATACCCTTTCATAAAGCTGTTCGTCTCTTTGAAATTGTACCTCGCAGAAATATACAACCCCAGCACCTTCATTGTCTGGCGGCAGAAATACGCCATCGATTTCAAATTTCGGTTCTTTGACAGCTACCGAATCAAACCGATAAGCTCCTGCATTATTTGGGGTGTTTGTCAATAGTTCAAATAATAAACTAGGGGATTGTTGAAATAGTTTGTAAAAGATTGAGTCTCGGCGCATGAAGCATTCTATTTTTTGTTTCAGCTTGCGATCGCATCATCCCACATCCCCGCAGTGTGATTTTGCGATCGCACTACCTCCCTTCACAAAAGAGACAACTGCTCATTCGGTGGCGTAAAATTCATGTGCTTGTATGCAGCTTTAGTCGCAATCCGACCCCGTGGTGTGCGGCTCAAATAACCAATCTGCATCAGATAGGGTTCGTAAACTTCTTCAATGGTTTGCGGATCTTCACCTGTGGCGGCGGCGATAGTTTCTAAACCCACAGGGCCGCCATTAAACTGTTCAATAATCACACTGAGCATTTTTCTATCTGTCCAATCTAAACCGCATGGGTCTACTTGAAATAGTTCTAGGGCTTCTGCGGCAACGCTCTCGGTAACTTCTGGCTGTTTTTTTACTTCCGCAAAATCACGTACTCGCTTGAGTAATCTATTCGCAATACGCGGTGTACCTCGTGAACGACGGGCAATTTCTGTTGCACCATCGGGTGTAACGTTGGTTTGTAGTAGTTGAGAACTGCGGAGAACGATTTGACTTAGTTCATCCACTTCATAAAAGCGTAACTTCTGCACCAAGCCAAAGCGATCGCGTAATGGTGAAGTCAAAGCACCGACGCGGGTTGTTGCTCCCACCAAGGTAAATTTCGCCAAAGGCAAACTTCTAATCCGGGCGCTGGTACCCTTGCCAATGGTAATATCTAAGCGATAATCCTCCATAGCTGGATAGAGAATTTCCTCGGTCATCCGCGAAAGACGGTGAATTTCGTCGATGAAGATGATATCTCCGGGTTTTAGGTTAACTAATAACCCTACAATATCTCTAGGACGTTCTAAAGCTGGCGCACTCGTAATCTTATAGTTGACACCCATTTCTGATGCTAAAATCATTGCCATTGTCGTTTTACCCAAACCTGGTGGGCCGTATAACAACAAGTGATCCAGCACTTCCCCCCGTGATTTTGCGGCTTTGATGGCAATTTCTAGCACATCCTTTAAGTCTTTCTGCCCAATATAATCGGCAAATCGCTGCGGTCTGATACTCTCTTCTTGCTTACCTTGCTCGTCCAACACGGCTTCGGGTTGCAAAATTTTGTCTTGGTCAGATGCTTTGACTGATTCTTGTTGCTCCTTGGGTTTTTTATTGGGTTCTGGAGGCTGTTTTTTTGAGGAGATTATCGCCATAATTCAGCTATTAATTTTGACTTGAGGAATGATTGAGTGCCATCAATATCGCAATCCTTGAGAATAAACCTCAGATGCGAAAATTTTGGTTTGGGAATACACGTACCAATTTAAAATTTAAATTCCGGGCAATGAAAGAAGGAGTTAAGAATTTACTATGTTGTCTAAAAGAATCTTACCTTGCTTGGATGTGAAGGCGGGACGGGTTGTAAAAGGAGTTAACTTTGTTGATCTCAAAGATGCTGGTGATCCTGTGGAGTTGGCGAAGGTTTACAACGATGCTGGGGCAGATGAGTTAGTGTTTCTGGATATTACAGCGACTCATGAAGACCGAGGCATAATTTTGGATGTTGTTTACCGGACTGCTGAACAGGTCTTTATTCCACTCACTGTAGGCGGCGGCATTCAAACCTTAGAAAATGTTAAAGCTTTGTTACGAGCCGGAGCAGACAAGGTTAGTATTAACTCTGCGGCAGTACGTGACCCAGACTTGATCAATCGGGCAAGCGATCGCTTTGGTAATCAGTGCATAGTAGTTGCCATTGATGCCAGACGCAGAGTAGACCCCCAAAATCCTGGCTGGGATGTGTATGTGCGTGGCGGCAGGAAAAACACGGGTTTAGATGCCCTCAAATGGGCTGTTGAAGTTGAACAGCGTGGTGCAGGAGAACTGTTAGTTACAAGTATGGACGCAGATGGGACTCAAGCCGGTTACGACTTAGAGTTAACCAAAGCGATCGCTCAATTAGTACAAATTCCAGTTATTGCCTCCGGTGGAGCAGGCAATTGTGAACATATCTATCAAGCTGTAACGGAAGGTAAAGCCGAAGCTGCATTGTTAGCTTCGTTACTGCACTATGGGCAATTAAGCGTTTCAGAAATTAAACATTATTTGCGCGATCACTCCATACCAGTACGTTTGTACTCTTAACGCCAAAGATAACATTAAAATCCCACTACCTGCCACCGAAATTAACTACACTTCTGAAAATCGATGTTAATATTGATTTATAAGTATTAATAAATATTAAGAAATATGTTGATTCCTATTTTATTATTTGATGTAGCACTGGTGGCATGGTCACTACATTTAATGGAAAAAGCCTATGAAAATAAAGAATTCTCCCTCATGCTGGCTGGTACATTAGTAGCTCTAGCTGCTGCGGCGATGTTAGTTGTTTACTTTCTCATGGGTCACTGTATGACCTACTTATTAAAAGTTTCCTAGAAATTACGAGGTATTAGATTAGGTTGTGACAACCATTTAATCCAGATAACCTATGAGACTTGACAAAAGATAAATTTATCAGCCATAATCAATAATGGCTTTACGGGGTTATAGCTCAGTTGGTAGAGCGCTGCAATGGCATTGCAGAGGTCAGCGGTTCGAACCCGCTTAGCTCCATTTGTAATTTTTTAATGTAGACATATAAATTCATACATAAAAAAACTGTCAAACTAAATCTAGTCGCTGTGAGTATCACAGCAAATCTAAGTAAGCATTATGTAGAGATTTATATGTATTTTGCTAGATAATATAAACGTCTAAATACTCTTTTAAGGAGTTAAAATACTTTTTTTACGTTTACTCAGTAATTTTCTAAATAATTATCACAGGTTTAATGTTGTTATAATTATAGCAATAGACAAGAAATCCCAAGCCAAAGCGATCGCAGACAAACTTCGGTATATTTCCCCAAAGATAGCCACAAGGTTGGAGTGATACAAATTTTCAGTCAGGCAGTACAGGAAAGAAACCAGCAGCAGAATTTATCCTCATAAAATATACTTGTATACACAGTTTTTGACAGCCAATAGCATCAAAGACTGTTGAGACATAAAATCAGCAGACAGATTCGGGCTTTTGAGTAAAATTTTTACAGACCGCATTTATGTTTCTCAACCACGGGCTACTCAACTTTTAGAAGACTTCGGCTTCAATTTTTTGCCAAGCCTCGTTGCAATATGAAAAACAAGCTGATGCTGCTTTATGAAAAGCTTTTATCCCCTGGGTACAAAGTAGGAATACTGTTTTTACAAGCAACTTAAGTATTAGGGTATCTATGCTGCGTTTATCATATCAAGCTTTAATTACACCTTTAGTAGCCTGTTTTAGCGTATTAGGAGTTAGCGCCCTGCAATTCCCTCGATTACAATCACTGCTAACTAACAAACAAGGTATTTCTCTAGACGTTTTACAAAAAGATATCAAAGCCGAAAATCTCCGGTTAAATTTATTAAAAGAGATACCTAGTTTTGGTTATGACAACTTGATGGCTAATTGGGTTTATCTCAATTTCTTACAGTACTTTGGTGATGATGAAGTGCGAGAAAAAACAGGTTACAGTCTTAGCCCAAAATATTTTGATATTATTATTAAACATGACCCAAGGTTTTTAGGAGCTTATGTCGGGCTTTCTACTAGCACTTCTTTATATGCTGCTATGCCAGAACGCTCAATTAAATTAATGGAAGAGGGTTTACGTAATATGACTCCTCAAATTCCAGAAAAATCTTACCATATATGGCGTTATAAAGGTACTGATGAATTATTATTTTTAGGAAATGATCAGGCTGCACAAAATTCTTTCATTATGGCAGCTAATTGGGCAAATAACTATTCCGATCCAGAAAGTAAATATATAACTCAAAATTCCTATCAAACCGCTTTATTTTTGAGCAAAAATCCTGATAGCAGGTACGCCAGAATTGCTACCTGGGCAATGATATTAAGTAATGGAGTAGATGAAAAAACTCGCAAAAGAGTAGTCAGAGAAATTGAAGCTTTAGGAGGAAAGGTAATTAGCACTCCAGAGGGTAACAAAATTACTTTTCCTCCAAAGGATTGAAGAAAAATTGTCTGAATCAAAAATTCAGGATTCAGAAGAGTTCATTAGTCTAGTTATGCAGCATCTATACTCCATTCTGACTTCTTGACTGTTAAGAGGCTATTTATAAAGTAAATATTTAAGTAGGGTGTGTTACAGCTATACAAAGATTTTGGAACTTAAAAGAGTGAGAATTAGCTGTAACTCACCATTTTTCTCGGTGCGTTCAGCGTTGCTATAAAGCACCCCAGAATTTAAAGTTTACTGGATAAATCATCTCTAACAATGTTAGCTATTCGTTAGCCGTAGGGGGAGTAGCTGATGTAGTCTGTTGACGCTGTTCGCGTTTTTTGCGGTCGGCTAAGAGCATATCTGCCATTACTGCTAGTGCTTGCGACATTTTCTCTAAATTAGAGCGGTATAACTCCAAATCTTTGTTGAGCTTGTCTTCAGATAAATGCAACCCATCTGCAATTGTTTTGATTGCGTCAGTGCGTTGTTTTTCATCTTTAACTAAGTCTGGATCTGACTGTTCTAGTAAGGAAAATAGACCAATGGCAAATAAGCGATTGTACTTAAATTGAGAATTGTTGGCGATCGCTTGCAATTGTGATTGTAAATCAGGATCACGGTCTGAATGATGAGTTTGACTCAGCCAAGCAATTAAATCACTGGCTGCTAAACTTTTTGCCAAAGCTTGTGACCTTTCAGCATCCTGTCTATATCGCTGAGGATCTTGCTCTACGGCCTTACAGATAGCCTGAAAAATGGATTCTTTGTCCCTTTCTGGTTGATAGCCTTGCATAAAGCGGTCAAAGGTTGTGACAACGCCCAAGGCATAAATTGGATTGTAACTAAAATCAACATTTACTGATAGTAGGTGCATTTCCACCATCAACTCTTCTACTACCCGACGATAGATTGTGTTGATGGGGCGGGTATGTAAGGAGTAGAAAGTTCTCTTGGTATCAGAAACAGTACGGACGTTATTCACAAAAAAATTATTAAGAATGTTAAGGGCGAAGTTATTTTATTGTCTCCCTTAAAGGCTACTTTGCCAAGTTCGGCTTTTTCATCAGAATCTTTGGTTAATTTGGTAGCATAAGGGGGAGCAACTTTATCAACGCAGAATTTACACCAAATTCTTTCAAATTGGTGAATTAATAACTAAGTTTCAGCCAAGGGCAGAATTGCCTATTTTGCGGTATGCACTCAGTGGCGCTTTGAGTTTCCTACTGAATTTATTCTGACTCCCGAATTATTTTTGATCCAATATTTTGAATTGTGCATCTCAACTTATGAGCCTTTCACCGCTTCTCATTACTCTAGGTAATTATATAGCTGGGGAATTTGACAATCGAGAACAAGCTTTAGCAGAGCCTGCTTGGTATGTTCATTTGCGGATGTGGCAAAGACCAGTGAACTTATTCACCCAAGACAGCATTACTTTGTTTGCCGAACAAGCGAATATTGTCAACTTAGACCGCCCTTATCGCCAGCGAATTATGCGATTAATGGCAGGGAAAAATTGGGATGCACCTTTGCAAGTCCAGTACTATATGATTAAAGATCCAAGTGTCTTAAGTGGCGCAGGCCTTAATCCTGCTTTACTCAAGACACTCACAGTCGAACAATTAGATTTATTACCAGGGTGTGTATTGACACTGACCCAGGAAGAATTAACTCCCAAAAACTATAAGTTTGTCGCTACGCAACCAACCGAGACTCGTTGCTGTTTTAATTATCAAGGCAACAATATACAAGTTTCCTTGGGGTTTGCAGCTACAGCAGCAGAATTCTACAGCTACGACAAAGGCATTGACTCGGAGACTGGCAAAGCAACTTGGGGAGCGATTTTAGGTCCTTATCGCTACACTAAACGGGAACAGTATTCCTTTGATGTTGCTGAGTGCTGAGTAAAAAAGCCTAACTGTTAGCCTTGAGCAGTTGTCTCACAGGTTGTTAGCGCAGTCATTCATACTCAGCACTAAATTAACTGGCAATACTCCGAGGAACACCTTCTAAGGCTTCCTCTTCTGTTTCAAAAATTTCAAATACTGTATCCATCATGGTAACTTCAAACACGAGTTTGGCTTCTGGGTGTACGTTGCAGATGCGGAAACTGCCTTTGACTTTATCCGCATCGCGCATCCCAGCTACCAAAGAGGTGAGACCAGAACTATCAATAAAATTTACTTGTCCAAGATTTACCACTACATGGCGACTCAACTTAGAAATACATTCCTGCAACTTTAAGCGAAACTGCCAAGCTGTGGTGATATCCAGACGACCAGCCGGTGTTAAAACTATGACGGTGTTACCGTCCTGGGTGGTATAGGTTGTTTGATCTATTTTTATCACTAAAAATCCCCGTGGCACTCATTTTCAAATTGACTATTGCTGGATTGAACCTGAGATTGGTGAGTCAAACAACTTACTTTTTTGGTAATTCTGACTTTCGTAGGCACGAAAGCTTGACAGAAACTTGGTAAATTAGTTGACTCACCGCTTAAGAGGACTATCCAGTGCTGACACTTGAGATAAACAAGTTATAGCTAAAATAGTCACCTATTTACTAGGTGCTTACCTTTAGTAGTGTAACTCACTAAAAAAGTACTGAGTGCTAATCAAAGTGCTGAGTTGAAAGCTCTGAGTGCCAAGTAACGAATATGCAAAATTTTATATTCCTATACAACGCACCCAATACTGAACTTTCTTGGCAGATAAATTTCACTTGGGGGATTACATTGTATGTGATCTTAGGGGGTTGTTGTCCAATTAATCCAATCTTGCGGCTTGAGGAAAGTATTATACAATTCGGCTTCGGGGGAATTGGGTTCTGGCTGATAACCATATTCCCAACGTACTAAGGGCGGTAAGGACATAAGAATCGATTCGGTGCGGCCGTTGGTTTGGAGTCCAAAAATGGTGCCACGGTCGTAAACCAAGTTAAATTCCACGTAGCGGCCGCGTCGGTAGAGTTGGAAGTTGCGCTCGCGATCGCCATATTCTATTTCATGTCGCCGTTCGACAATTGGCACGTAAGCTGGTAAAAAAGCTCGCCCACTGCTATTGATAAAGGCAAACAAATCTTCCCATGTCCGTTGCCCTACTACTCCTACTTGATCGCTGTAGTTCGCTGCTGGGCCTTGGGGGTTGGGGCCGCGATATAAAGTACCTTGACCATCTTGATAATCAAAGAACAAACCGCCGACACCCCGTGTCTCATTGCGATGTTTCAGGTAAAAATACTCATCGCACCACAGCTTAAATACTGGGTAATACTCGGCGTGGTGTTGGTCACAAGCCTGTTTCAAAGTTTTGTGGAAATGGGCTGCATCTTCGGCGAAGGGGTAATAAGGTGTTAAGTCAGCACCGCCACCAAACCACCAAACGGGGCCAGCTTCAAAATAACGGTAGTTTAAGTGAACTGTGGGGACATACGGGTTGCGTGGATGTAACACCAAAGAAGTACCTGTAGCATAAAATTGGTGTCCTTCCGCTTCTGGACGTTGGGCTAAAATCGAGGGCGGCAGGTGAGAACCCCAAACTTCAGAAAAATTTACACCTGCTTGTTCAAAAATTCTGCCCTCACGCAGTACACGCGATCGCCCACCACCACCCTCTGGACGTTCCCAAGCATCTTCTTGAAACTTACCCACACCATCTAACTCGGTTAACGCTTGGGTAATTTCGTCTTGCAGTTGTTTCATAAACTGACTCACCCTCGCCTTCGCATCCGTTGGCGGCAAGAACTTGGATGAGGCTGCTTTTACTGTTGGGGTGTGCGAATTAGTCAACATAGAGATTCCCGAACCTTAATTACAATTGCCAAAAACCCAGAAATTTTCCGTTAAAAATTGGTAGACAATAAGAACTGTTTTTTTAGCTCGACTTACTCAAACTACTTTTGTCTTAGTTGTCACACTTTTAAACGATTGATGTGTATGACTAGAGTTATTTTCCCTCAAATGCGTATAGGCTTGTATATTGACTCAGTTTTTTTTGTACTTCTTGATGGGAACATTCTGGTGTTAGATCAACTTCAGGCAAGTTAGTATATGCCGTACTGATGTTGGTGATGCCCTGCAAGCCTCGGTTTCCAGCCTTAGCAACCTTGTTATCATCTGTGACTAATCGGTACTTGCTATGCCGCTACCAATATTGAGAAATGTTAAGTCAGGGCAATTATGATTGCTCACCATACCAGAGTTACCAGCAAGTCTGTAGCGAGGAGGATAAGGCAAATGCGAGGTTGGTTATCAAAATTCATCCACCGCAAACGTCGGCGCTTTTGTGCGTCTTTAGTCAGGACGTATCGAGAGATCAGTGACGCTTCTGTAGATGAACTGTGGCAAAAAGTAGTTGACTTAACCGATGTATCCTGGCATCCCCTACTCAAAAGTACTAATGTCCCCTACGGATTAGTCCCCAAACCCGGATTAATTTACCAAGCCGTCACTCGCGTTTCGCCCTTTCCTATCCGCATCTTTGTAGAACGGGTAAACCCCAGAGAACTGTTGAGTGTGAGAGTGCTGGCAATTCCTGGCGTAGAAGAAAGAATTACTTATCAAGTGGAATCTACGGTGTGTGGAACTTGTTTATCTTATTCTGTCACCCTCAAAGGCTGGCTATCTCCCCTGATTTGGTCATTTTCTCGCCCCTATGCAGATCGGGTGGCACGTTCTTTAGTGGAAGCCGTAGAAAATGCCGCAGTGCAAGCGGTATCTAGTAAGAAAAAACCTTTGAATGATGGTTGTTTTGATTTTTAGAAATGAGGGAGTGGTGAGTTGGGAGTAGGGGTTGGAGGTTAGAAGCCAAAGCCGAAATTTGGTACGGCGAAAATTATTTTTTCATCTTTGACTCCTACTCCTGGATTTCTCACAAGAGAGAAATCCAGGGATGTGGGAAGTGTGGGAGGATGGTGAAGAAATCTTTCCCCCCACACTCCCCACACTCCCCTCTCTCTCCACACCCGCTACCCATAAGTGAGAAATTCGGGTACTCCCCACTACCTATTCCCCACTCCCCAACAAAGTTAAGATTCTATTAGGTGAGAATAAAAATTTCTTAAATTTTTTACGGCGGTAATGCTGAAAACACTATGTACGATGTCCTTGATTCCCGTTCTGTCTTAGAAGTATTGCGGCCTGTGCAAGACCCAGAACTCCGTAAGAGTCTGGTAGAACTGAATATGATTCGCAACGTTAACATTGACGGTGGCAAGGTGAGCTTTACTTTGGTTTTGACCACACCAGCCTGTCCTTTGCGTGAATTTATTGTTGAAGATTGTGAAAAAGCTGTTAAAAAACTCCCAGGCGTGACGGAAGTCAAGGTAGAAGTCACAGCCGAAACACCCCAGCAAAAAAATGTCCCCGATCGCACTGGGGTTCCTGGGATAAAAAATATCTTGGCAGTTTCCAGTGGTAAAGGTGGTGTCGGTAAAAGCACAGTGGCGGTGAATGTCGCCGTCGCCCTTGCCCAAACAGGTGCGAAAGTTGGTTTGCTGGATGCTGATATTTACGGCCCCAACGATCCCACCATGTTGGGGCTAGGAGATGCTCAAATTACCGTCCGTTCCACAGATAAAGGTGAAGTTTTAGAACCCGCCTTTAATCATGGAGTCAAATTAGTCTCAATGGGCTTTTTGATTGACAAAGACCAGCCGGTGATTTGGCGGGGGCCGATGCTGAATGGTGTGATTCGCCAGTTTCTTTATCAAGTGGAATGGGGCGAACTAGATTATTTAATTGTGGATATGCCGCCGGGAACGGGTGATGCTCAGTTAACTTTAGCCCAAGCTGTACCAATGGCGGGATCTGTAATTGTGACTACACCACAAACCGTCGCTTTATTAGATGCTCGGAAAGGATTACGGATGTTTCAGCAAATGAACGTCCCTGTTTTGGGAATAGTAGAAAACATGAGTTACTTTATTCCCCCGGATATGCCAGATAAACAGTACGATATTTTCGGTTCTGGTGGTGGTGAAAAAACTGCTACAGAATTGGGAGTGCCTTTATTGGGCTGCGTCCCCTTAGAGATTTCCACTAGAGTTGGTGGTGACAGTGGTGTGCCGATTGTAGTTTCTCAACCAGATTCGGCTTCAGCTAAAGCCTTAAAAGCGATCGCCCTGACTATCGCCGGTAAAGTATCAGTTGCTGCACTGACGGCATAAATTTTTAATTTTGTCTGATTCCTGGGCAATTGCCTAGGAATACAGATTATGAATTGAGAATTTAGAAGTTAAAATTCAGAAGTCATAATTTCTCATGTTTAAGTATGCGGAATATAGTGAAAAAGTATTTTGTTTTGTGAAATAAATTCACAGGTTTGTAAACTCCTCCTGAATTTTACTTACTGTTTTCTAAATTCTTTTACTCAGTAAATTTAACTCTCCAAATTAAATTCTAAAATCGCACAATGTTGTTAAAACGTTCGCTTCCCAAAGTTCGCTGGAAGTCTTGGGTTAAACCTTGGCAACAAGTAGATTGGTTATTATTTTGTTTACCTGTTGCAGCCAGTATGTTTGGCGGTCTGATGATTCTCAGTACAGAACTCAAACAGCCGGTGACAGATTGGTGGTGGCACTGGTTAGTAGCTGGTATCGGCACTTTTATCGCGTTATTCTTAGCTCGTATCCGCTACGAAAATCTACTCCAGTGGCATTGGATTACTTATGGTCTGACCAACTTGAGTTTGATGGCGGTGATGGTGGCTGGTACGAGTGCGAAAGGCGCACAACGCTGGATTAGCGTCGCGGGTTTTAATGTTCAACCATCAGAATTTGCCAAAATTGGCATTATTATTACCCTCGCCGCCTTATTACACAAACGTACCGCATCCTCCCTAGATAATGTATTTCGCGCCTTGGCGATTACTGCCGTTCCTTGGGGACTAGTATTTTTACAACCAGATTTGGCGACATCCTTGGTATTTGGGGCGATCGTTTTGGGGATGTTGTATTGGGCTAACGCCAATCCAGGCTGGCTTATCTTGTTGATTTCTCCGGTGATTTCCGCGATTTTGTTTAGTATTTACTGGCCTTTATCGGAGCCAATTATCTTATTTAAAGAATTAGCGTTAGGGCCTTTAGGGGTGGTTTGGTCATTTGCAATGGCGATTGTAGGCTGGCAAACACTCCCTTGGCGAAGATTTGGTCTGGGTGCGCTTGGCGCTTGGATTTTGAATATTTGCGGTGGTGAACTCGGTGTTTTTGCCTGGAACCATGTTTTAAAAGAGTATCAAAAAGACCGCCTCACCGTATTTATTAACCCCGATCATGATCCTCTCGGTGCTGGCTATCACCTGATTCAATCACGGATTGCCATTGGTGCAGGCGAAATTTGGGGATGGGGTTTGTTTAAAGGGCCGATGACTCAACTCAATTTCGTCCCGGAACAGCATACAGACTTTATTTTCTCTGCTGTCGGTGAAGAATTTGGGTTTGTGGGTTGTTTAGTGGTTTTGTTTGTCTTTTGCTTGATTTGCTTCCGGTTGCTGCACGTAGCCCAAACCGCCAAAGATAACTTTGGTTCGTTATTGGCGATCGGTGTGTTGTCGATGATTGTGTTTCAGTTGATTGTAAATGTCGGGATGACTGTTGGTTTAGCACCTGTCGCTGGGATTCCCCTACCGTGGATGAGTTACGGACGTTCTGCAATGCTGACTAATTTCATCGCTTTAGGAATAGTAGAATCGGTGGCAAATTTCCGACAAAAGCAGAAGTATTATTTATGAGTCATTGGTCATTAGTCAATAGTTCTAATGCAAAGGACAAATGACCAATGACAAAGGACAAGTATTAAGCTATTAACAGTAAACCAGCGAGGGTAAAAATCATGATTCTGCCTGGAGCAACTGTTCGTGTCAAAAATCCCGCAGATACCTACTATCGCTATGAAGGACTCGTACAACGGGTAAGTGATGGCAAGGTAGCTGTATTGTTTGAAGGTGGCAACTGGGATAAACTAATTACCTTTCGCCTGTCAGAGTTGGAACCTGTAGACACCACAGCAGGACGTAAAGCAGGTAAAAAGTAAAAAGTAAAAAGGCAAAAGAAAAATAACTAACTCTTTTGCCTTTCGTGTTCCACCTTTTGCACTTTGCATTTTGCCTTTTAACTTGATTCTATGCGTCTTCCTCTACCACAATTTGCGACAAGCGATCGCCACCCCAGCCACATTGCGGAGGTGATTGAGACTAATACTACTGAATTTCTGGCACAATGCTTGGAACCAGAGGATTTGAGCTTTCCGGCTATGCCACCTTTTGGTAGTTGGGTTTGTGCTGTAGATGAAGAGTCTGGAAATCAAGTGTATGCTGTGGTGTCTTATGCCACAACTATGCCGATAGATTCTGTGCATCGGGCTGTGGCGATGGGTTTGTCATTGCAAGAATTACGAGAAGAACAACCCCAAATATTTGCTATGCTCAAAACGGAATTTCGGGCGGCGATTGTTGGTTTTTCACCGCCTACCCAAAATTCTTCAGCAATTCCCCGGATATATCAGTATTTACCTCCCCGTCCACCGCAAATTCATCAAGCGGTTTATCGTTGCGAAGCGGAAGCAATTATTAAATTTACAGAAGAATTAGATTTTTTACGGACATTATTATCTGTAAATGTTGCGCCAGTTGAGTCTTTAACCGCCGCAGCTATTCGAGATGTTTATCAGTTACGCAAAGCTGACAGAGAATGGCTGGTGAAAGCAGGACGAATGCTGAGTGTACTGTTAAAAGATGATTATGACCGCTTACGGTTTATTTTGAGTCAAATCCACCCATAGGTAGTTGTTTTATGAAAAATTACCTAAGTAGTTTAAGATAAACTGTTTTGTCATTTCTCAGGGTGGCTTTTATAATGATTTATTTTGATTGTGCGATCGCCTAACAAGCGATCGTTGTTTTACCGTCGCTCCTTTAAGTCCTACCTATGGAACCAGTCTTATCAGTTCTTGCGATAGAACCTACTTTCCATCTGGGTCAGGAACCAATTGTTCCTTTGGCAATTTTACTACTGGTGATTTTAGTTATACCCATTTTGTTTGAGCGCCTCAGAATACCAGGGTTAGTTGGTTTAGTTGGTTCTGGAGTTGTACTTGGCCCGTCAGGTTGGAATTTAGTTCACACTGATTACTCAATCATTAACCTACTATCTGACATTGGCTTAATTTATTTGATGTTTTTAGTAGGTTTAGAACAAGACTTTCGCCAATTACACCAGAGTCAGAAACAAGCTTGGGGATTTGCCTGGTTCAGCTTTATTATTCCTTTACTGATGGGAATTTTCATCGGTAAGATTTGCGGTTGGGGGGCGAATACATCTCTATTCATCGGCTGCTTATTTAGTTCTTATACCCTTTTGGCACATCCCATTCTCAGCAGCTTGGGAGTGATTAATAATCAAGCCGTTAGCACCTCAATTAAAGCAACGATATTAACTGATATTGGTGCTGTTTTGATATTATCAATTTTCTTATCTAGCCAACCCACAGAGGCATTCAGTTTATCTTACATCCTCACATACTTAGGTCGGTTAATTATTTATACAACAATTGTTTGGGTGGGTTGTGATTGGGCTGGACAAGAATTTTTTCGTCGTTCTGGAGATGATGAAAGTAATAAATTTTTATTTGTCTTGCTCTCAGTATTTATTGCTCTCATCAGTTGTCAATTACTGGGAATTACCAAAATTGTCGGAGCCTTTTTAGCAGGTTTGGCAATGAATGCAGTAGTTGGTGACAGTCCCACCAAAGAAAAAATTACTTTTTTGGGTAGTGTTTTATTTATTCCGGTATTTTTTGTTAACCTTGGTGTTTTGATTAATTTGCCTGCTGGCAGCAACCGAGTTACAGTTCTAGAGTTAATTTTGTTAGGTTTTGTTAGTGTAATTGTTAGTAAATTTGTAGCGGCGTTGTTAGCAAAACTTTGCGATCGCTATAACTGGCAAGAAATGTTTACTATGTGGTCGATATCCGTACCACAAGTGAGTACCACCTTAGTGGGGACTTTTTTAGGGTATCGTGCTGGCTGGCTCTCTACAGAAGTATTTCTCAGCATGGTGGCTTTAGTGCTGATCACATCAACTTTAGGGGTTGCACTTACAGATCGCCTAGCTGTGGCTTTAACATCTACACCCCAGCCAGAAGCACTCACAGTAAATTTACCTGAAGCCAAAATTGCTGAAAAACCCAGTATTTTAACTATAGTTGTACCGATATATAATCCTCATACGCAGCAGTACTTAATGGAAATGGCGGCATTATTAGCCCAGTTTGAAAAAAGCAAAATTATCCCGTTAAATATTGCCACGGCTGCGGCGCAGATGGATGCACCACAACTAGAAGCGTCTCTGCTAAGAGGTGAACAGTTATTAGCTAAAGCCACTGATCAGAGCCTAGGCGGAAAAATTGAAACAGTACCACTAGTGCGAATTGATAATGCTTATGGAGATGGAATTAGCCGAGCTGCACGGGAGCAGAAAGCCAGTTTAATTGTTATGGGTTGGGGTAAACGGACTGGTTTGCGATCGCGTTTATTTGGTAATGTGACTGACAGTGTATTATGGGCATCCCATTGTGCTGTAGCGGTCACACGTTTGGTAGAGTCCCCCCAAAAAATTCAGCGCATTCTTGTACCATTAGAAAATTTAACGTCGCCTGTATTGCCTGCTGTTAAGTTTGCCCAAATGTTAGCAGAGGCCAATCAAGCCCAAGTCACAGTTTTAAATGTGTGCGATCGCCGCATTAGTGCTAGTAAAATTGCCGCTAGGCGATCGCAACTGACAGTTTTAGTCTCACAGTTAGCCCTACCAAATTCCCCAGAAATTCAAATGATTGCTCATGACAATATTGCCCAGGCAATTTTACAGGCAGCCAGACTGTATGATTTGGTAGTATTACCTTTTATCCGTAACTATCATATCCCTGGCGGCTTAGTTACAAATGATCTGACGACTCAAATCGCCAAGCATCTAACTTGCTCGATTGTCATCCTGAAAGCCTCTGAAAATACGCAAGTCACAAACATATCTAAAACTATTGCTAACACGAGTTATATGATTTAAGTAATTTCCCTAACCCACAACTTGCAGTCGGCAATTTTGTAACTTCAGGTAGATGAAAAGCTATTCCTGATTATAATTCGGGTTTTACAAGCAGCTAAATTTTGTTGAAGATTTCATGAATTCTCTAGTAAAAATGCTCAAGCTTTCGGTGATGTTTGCTATTTTGCTAGAAGAATTGTCCAATAACCAAGTATTCATGTAACAAAATTGCATACATAACAAATTAGTCACTCATAAAATACATTACTAAAATTTAGCTCTGTTCGCCCTGCATTTTTGTATCTCGGCTGGGTACTCTAAAAACAAGCTAAACAGCCACTACTAGTATCTGTAAATATCAGGAAAACTATGAGAATTTTGGTGACGGGCGGCGCTGGGTTCATTGGTTCCCATCTCATTGATCGATTAATACCCCAAGGACATGAAGTAATTTGTTTAGATAATTTTTATACAGGTACTAAACGTAATATCTTCAAATGGATGGGACACCCCAACTTTGAGTTGATCCGCCACGATATTACTGAGCCAATTCGTTTAGAAGTTGACCAAATCTATCACTTAGCTTGTCCAGCTTCGCCAGTACATTATCAGTACAACCCAGTGAAAACCGTTAAGACTAACGTTATGGGAACACTGAATATGTTGGGGTTAGCTAAACGTGTGAAAGCTAGATTTTTGTTAGCTTCAACTAGCGAAGTTTACGGTGATCCCGAAGTTCATCCCCAAACCGAAGACTACAGAGGTAATGTTAATCCTATTGGCTTGCGTTCTTGTTACGACGAAGGTAAGAGAATTGCGGAAACTTTAGCATTTGACTACTACAGACAAAATAAAGTTGAAATTCGCGTAGCCCGGATATTTAACACCTATGGGCCACGAATGTTAGAAAATGACGGTCGTGTAGTCAGCAACTTAGTAGTTCAAGCATTACGGGGTATTCCCTTAACTGTGTATGGTGAAGGTACACAAACACGTAGTTTTTGTTACGTATCTGACCTAGTAGAAGGACTGATGCGGTTGATGAATTGTGAATTTACTGGCCCCATCAATTTAGGTAATCCTGACGAATACACAATCTTGGAATTGGCTCAGGCTGTGCAGAATTTGGTGAATCCCGATGCCGAGATTAAATTTGAACCACTACCCTCGGATGATCCTCGCCGCCGTCGCCCTGATATTACAAGAGCAAAAACTTGGTTAAATTGGGAACCTACCATTCCTCTGCAAGAGGGGTTAAAACTGACAGTAGAGGATTTCCGCGATCGCATAAAAAGCGATACTTAGGATTTAAGCTTCCCCATAGTTGATCAAACTGCTCTGAATCAGAGTAAAAGCTAAGTTGCCTTCATAGCTTGTACTTCAATCATTAGTTCATCAACGGCGTGTAAATGTCGTACTGACAACTTCATTTATGAAGAATCACCCCAAGAAAGCGAGGAGTTAATAAAATGCGTGTTTGCGTAATTGGTACTGGGTACGTTGGTTTAGTTACAGGTGCTTGCTTGGCTCACATTGGCCATGATGTAGTTTGCATCGATAACAACGAAGAAAAAGTCAAACTGATGAAGTCTGGGCAATCACCCATTTTTGAGCCAGGACTTTCGGAAATTATGCAATCTGCCATTCAATCTGGCAATATTCAGTTTTCCACTGATCTTGCGGCTGGAGTTGCCCACGGTGAAATTCTGTTTATTGCTGTGGGTACACCACCCCTACCTACTGGTGAAAGTGATACCCGTTATGTTGAAGCTGTAGCCCGTGGAATTGGTTCAAATCTCAATGGCGGTTATAAAGTTATCGTCAACAAATCTACAGTACCCATTGGTTCTGGTGACTGGGTAAGAATGATTGTTTTAGATGGCATTGCAGAACGCCAAAAAGCACTGGTACCAGCAGGTGGTGTGCCTAGTGATGACAAATTGCCAGAACTGGCTGCACATTTTGATGTAGTCAGCAACCCAGAGTTTTTGCGTGAAGGTTCAGCAGTATACGATACCTTTAACCCCGATCGCATTGTTTTAGGTGGCAATAGCTCGAAAGCGGTCGCTATGATGCAAGAACTTTATGCCCCCATTGTCGAGCGCAAGTTTGCTGCTGACCAATCTTTACCACCTGTACCTGTACTAGTTACAGACCTGAGTTCAGCAGAGATGATTAAATACGCTGCTAATGCTTTCTTGGCTACCAAGATTAGTTTTATTAACGAAGTTGCTAACATTTGCGATCGCGTTGGTGCTGACGTGACTCAAGTAGCTAAAGGCATCGGTTTAGACTCCCGCATTGGTAACAAATTCTTACAAGCCGGCATTGGCTGGGGTGGTTCCTGCTTCCCCAAAGACGTTTCCGCTTTGATTCACACTGCTGATGATTATGGTTACGAAGCCCAACTACTCAAATCAGCCGTTAGCGTTAACGAACGCCAGCGTTTGATTGCTTTGGAAAAACTTCAGCAAGTCCTAAAAATCCTCAAAGGTAAAACAGTCGGCTTGCTTGGTTTAACCTTCAAACCTGATACCGATGACTTGCGCGATGCACCCGCCCTCAACTTAATTGAGCAACTCAACCGCTTAGGAGCGAAAGTTAAAGCTTACGACCCCATTATTTCTCAAACCGGGATGCGTCATGGTTTGTCTGGCGTTTTGGTAGAAACCGATGCTGAAAGACTCGCCGATGGTTGTGATGCTTTGGTACTCGTAACCGAATGGCAACAATTCAGCCAATTAGACTATGCCAAAATGGCACAACTGATGAATAACCCTGTCGTGATTGATGGTCGTAACTTCCTCGACCCTGAAACAATGGTGAGAGCAGGTTTCCAATACGTTGGTATCGGTAGATAATTCTACGAATGTAGGGTGGGCAATGCTAGTGACGTAAGAATTAGAGTTTACATTAATTTTGAGCATTGCCCACCTGATAAAACTTGCAATTGATATAACCTCTTACTCATCCCTTCTCCAACGCGGAGAGGGGAATTTTAATATCTGACGCACCTAAAATTGAGGAAAATAGCAAAAGCGATCGCCATCATCAACCGCAATACAGGGTTCTAGAAGCCACAAAAACAAGAAAATTATCGAGGAGCTAAAAGAAGTTGCTGATAGGATTTAAAACTGAGTTAAACATAAATAATGATCAGCGTACTCAATTGATAGGACATTGCGGTGTTACTCGTCATGCTTGGAATTGGGGTTTAGCACTAACCAAGCAAATACTTGATCACAACAAACAATATCCTGATTCTAAAATAAAATTTCCTACAGCTATAGAGTTACACAAATGGTTAGTAGCATTAGTTAAGTCGGAAAACTCTTGGTATTATCAATACTCAAAATCAGCACCACAAGAGGCACTAAGAGCTTTAAAAAAAGCATGGGATAGGTGCTTTAAGAAAATATCAGGAGTACCAAAATTCAAAAAGAAAGGTAAACATGATAGTTTTACCTTGGAAGGTACTGTAAAAGTCTTAGGTTCTAATAAAATTCAAGTACCAAAAATAGGAGTTCTAAGAACTTATGAGAGATTGCCTCAGAAAGAAATTAAATCAGTAACTATCAGTCGTAAAGCTGATCGATGGTTTATCAGTTTTAGGTTTGATAAGTAGCTCAACCTAATTAAAGCGAAAACGCTCAACAACATAACCGTGATGTGTTGCCCTAGCTTCAACACCAGCCATAATTGCACAAGCACTCATCATATTCGTCATCAAAAACTGGTCCTGACAATTCATCACGCTTGAGATGTAACCACTCATCTTCTATGCGATTAAGCTGGGGACTATAGGGTGGCAAGAAAAATAGATATAGTCCCTGCTGTTGCCAGTCGTCAATTCGAGAACGCACCAAATGGCTTTTATGAACAGAGGCATTATCCAGCATCATGACAGTGATTTGCCCAGTTTGTTGAAGATGTTGCAAGGCTTTTTGTGCCTGCCATTCCATCAGTTGTAGATGAGTAGATGTTTTGAGCGTGCCTAACATCAAAGCGTAATCAAAGCGAACTTTTTGCTCCAACACAGCCCAAATATTTATTCGTCGTCCACGCCTTTTTCTTTGCCCAATTCGCTTTTGTACTCCACTACGAGCATAACTGTACTCAGTTGGGCTTTGGCAACATGAGCCAGATTCATCAAGATAAATTAATCGCAGTATTCCCAAGCTTGACCACAGTTTTAACATCTCCCAATCTAGCCGCTTGGCAAAAGCATACTCCTGTTTTACAGGTGGTGGGCTGGAGCGCATTCGTTTCCATGTGTAGCCTTTTTTTTGACTAATCGGCGCACTTGTTCCTTCCCCACCTTGACTCCACAAGCCTGCTCCCATTTTTTTTGAAGTTGCGCCGCACTATAACGCCGAGGTTCTTCTAACCATTGCTCCATCTGCTGCCAATGACTATCCGTCCATTTACGCTTGCGTCCACGCCCATCTGCTTCCCAAAGCCCCTCAATTCCTCCACTCAGCCATCTATGAATTGCTTGGCGCACTGTTTGGTCTGCCCAATTCCAATACTCGGCTATCTGCTTTACCTTCCATCCACGCGCATTTAAACGCACCACACTTGCCCTCTGCTTTACCCGATGTGGTACTCCATCTTTCATACTCAACTCTAAAAGAGCTTTGTCTTCTTCTTGACTCAGTTTTATTTGTAGTGATGCTGGCATTTTTATGGTTGAGATGCACTGCCACTTATTTTACGTTTTATTTGGTTGAGCTACTTATAGAAAAACAAGAAAATAATGTGAATAGTATTGTTGGAGTAGATTTAGGCGTAAAAAACCTAGCTACTCTATCAACAGGTGAAATAATAGAAGGTGCAAAATCTTACAAAAAATATGGATCTAAATTAAGTAGACTCCAATGGTTAAATCGAAATAAAATTATCAATTCAAATAATTGGATAAAAGCCCAATTAAAAATAGCTAAGTTACATCTGAAGATAGCTAATATCCGTAAAGATACATTACATAAACTCACCACACTATTAGCTAAGAACCACAGCAAAGTAGTAATTGAGGATTTAAATGTATCTGGAATGTTAGCTAACAGAAAGTTAGCACAAGCTATTTCCGATATGGGGTTTTATGAATTTCGTCGTCAATTAACTTACAAGTGTGAATTATATAGTTCCGAACTTGTAGTAGTTGATAGATGGTATCCAAGTTCTAAAACCTGTTCAAATTGCGGCACTAAAAAAGAACATCTCACACTCAGTGATAGAGTTTTTAAATGTGAAAAATGTGGATTTGAGTGTGATAGAGATTTAAACGCAGCAATCAATTTATCAACGATTGATTTGTCAAAAGTGGCACACTGAGCCTGTCGACGTGCTGTCAGTTAGACAGTGTTAGTCTGTGGACTGGATAATGCCGACATTACCAGAGTGAAGCAGAAAGTAAGTAGGTCGGTGTAAATAATTATTGTTGGAATAAGGCAGGGGGCAGGGAGCAGGGAGCAGGGGGAGAAAGCGTTTGAGCTTTATTTACTTTTCTTTACATAGTTTGGTTTTATTGCATCGACTTACTTAAACATCGAACTCTATTTAGTACAAGTTATCTTTTCTAGAAAAGTCTAAATAGATAAGTTTGAGTAAGTTTTATATAACGGATAATTATCCTCATGCTACAATTACCATCATCAGCTTTGAAAGAGCAAGCGATCGCGTAAAATGCACTCTTCCTCAGCCAGAGTATTTCTCCAATAAAACCAGATAGAGAACCGCTTAGATGGAAACAGCTAAACAATTAGCAATTCCTCTACCGATGGATGCTATAGAAAACTTTTGTCAACGCTGGCAAATTGCTGAACTATCAGTATTTGGCTCAATTTTACGTGACGATTTTAACGCCAATAGCGATATAGATTTTCTGTATATCCTAAAACCGAATATTCAATGGAGATTAGTTGATTTACTTAGTGCTGAAGAGGAATTAGCAAAATTGCTGGGTCGCAAGATTGATTTAGTCAAAAAGTCAAGTGTTGAACAAAGTCACAATTGGCTACGAAAACAAAATATACTTTCATCATCCCAGGTAATTTATGACAGCAAATAGAGATTTAGAATCTCTAATTGATATACACCACTACAGCCAAAATGCAATTTCTTTTGTATCAGGAATCACGAAAGTTGAATTTGTGGAAGATCAAAAAACAATCGCAGCAGTGATGTACGCGATCGCTGTTATGGGAGAAGCCACCAAAAGATTGTCAACAGAATTTCGAGAACAACATTCCTATTTACCTTGGAAGGAACTTGCCGGTTTGCGCGATCGCTTAGTGCATGATTATAAAAATATCGATCTCGATATACTGTGGGATGTGGTTTCGGTTGAAATTCCCGCATTATTGGTGAGTTTAGAACCTTTGTTGCCCAAGCAGGATGAGTAATTATGAGTAATCGGATGTTTTTAAACACTCAGATGCTAGGCAGTGTGCAAAATTAACAAATTTTGATAACTGACATACCCCAGCATTGAGAACAATAATAAAAGCGATCGCCCATCCACAAAGACAAGCGATCGCCATCAGTTTTAAAGCTCAATACACTGTATTGAATTAAAAGTTGTAACCAACGCCGAACAGCAAACCAACATCAGTCTGATCCAAAAAAGCAGCATTGACAGTACCATTCAGGGTAAAGCGATCGCCTAAAGGTACATCCACACCACCAGTCAACAACAGTCCAACATCAGCATCATTGCTAGTTTCGATAGCGACACCAGCACCAACAAAAGGTGAAACAGGGAAACGTTGCTCACCTGTGGGATTAACAGAACGAGGTAAAAAGTCAAAGGTTACAGGTACTAAAACCACAGTGTCATCACCAAAGACGGCGGAAGGACGTACAGAAATATAGTTAGTTAGCCCGACTTTACTAATTACGGCAATATTTCCTTCACTTAAAGCGGAGTCTCCACCCAAACCGATGTTACCAGCAACACCAATATAACTAGAACCGCCACGGGTAGCTCTACCAGCCTCAATATCCGTAGTTGTGCTTCCAGGAGTAGTTTGATTATTCTCTGTTGGTTGTTGACTCACATCCAAGTTAGGTGGAATTAGAACTTCATTAATAACGTGAATCACACCATTACTCGCTTGAACATTCGGTTGAATTACTCGCGCATCGTTGACAGCGATTTGATTATTTGCACTATCTACTTTGATATTTACAGACTGATCCTCAGCCGTTCTTAGTTCGCCAGGTGTCAGTTGAGTAGAAGTTAATGAGCCAGGAACAACGTGATATCTGAGAATTTTCACTAACACTTCTCTGTTTTCTGGGCGCTGTAGCTGTTCAATAGTACCAGCAGGCAAAGCAGCAAACGCCTGATCTGTAGGCGCAAACACTGTATAAGGGCCTGGTTGTTGTAAAGTATCAGCTAAACCTGCTGTCCGTAATAAAGTAGTTAAGGTAGTAAAAGAATTATTAGATGCAGCGATGGAAACAATATCGTTACCAGTTGGAGTATTACCAGTATTACCTGCCACTATATAATTAGCAGCCGTCAAATTACTAGCCAGAGGTTGGGCTTGTCCTTGTCTAACCAAGGCTTGATACAACAAACTTGCAGCTTCAGCACGAGTTAACGGAACTTGGGGATTAAGTTGTTTTACATCTGGATAGTTGACAACAATGTTAGCTTGAGTTGCCGCAGCCACATTGTTAACTGCATAGTCAGGAATTGCAGAAGCATCTGTATAGTAAGTGCTGAGAACATCAGAAGCATTGCCGCTAGTATTTAAATTTAAACCACTAGACAAAGCTGCGATCGCCTGAACTTTCGGAATTTGCAAATTAGGGCGAAACTCATTACCAGGATATCCCGTCATAAACCCAGTTTCGTAAGCTTCTTGAATTGCCGGAGTTGCCCAATAGCCAGCAGGTACATCTGTAAACCCACCCGCACTAATTTGCCGAACTGGATTTTGATTAAAAGCTTTTTGAATCATCGTCGCAAATTCGGCACGAGTTACAGCTTGGTTGGGTCTAAATGAACCATCTGGAAATCCCGAAATTACATTTCTGGCTGCTAATGCTTGAATAAAAGGAGTTGCCCAGTAATCTGTACTCACATCAGAAAAATTACTAGCAGCAGTTGAAGAAGGTGTCACCGATGGCGCAGGTGTTGTAGATGGCTCGGTTGTTTGTGCCGAAACTACTATGGGGTTAAATGCCGCCGTTGCTACTCCTAAAACCACCAAAGTGGTCTGTGCTAATGACCAACCAAATAAGTTACCCATGAAAATTTCCTCCAGAACAAAGTAGAAATATGAAAAATTCAAATATTCTCAGACATGACAAATCAACCCAATATGAAAAAACACAGGCTTTTCATAGTAGGAAGCTCATTTCCGTTCATGAGCTAAAACAATACTTCCTTTAAGTAATTCCGTAATCTTCCTGCTGCATGATATTTAGTAATATTAGAAATAGCAAATTGCTACCACATCTATAGTTAATATTTCCAAAAATTACTAAATTTCAACAACTAGCTAAAAGGTTACATTTTTAAAATAAATTCTCTTACCTTAGATAGTTGGTCTATTTATGATATTTTGCTAAAAAAATCAGCCCAAACCAGCAATTACCCTGCATAATTAGAGTATAATCACCATCAGACTGCCAGCTTTTCAGGATGTAGTGCAGTATGAAAAATGATTTTTGAGTTTGTTTTACTAAATTTCAAAACAAATAAAAAATCTATTTGACTAGTACAGTTTGGCGTAAATAAACAGAGCATAAGAAATTGCTAAAAGGCTTATGGTATCACTATTCTTTCTTTTTCCTTTTGCCTTTTGCCTTTTTCCTTTTTCCTTGTTGTACCAGGGTATAACTGCAAAAGTGTGGACAAGCACTTCCCTACCAATAAAGTACGTTTCTCTTCCTTGTCTCCCTTGCCTCTTTTATTCATATATCAAATAGGACTGTGATATATTTTATTCCCAAAAACTCAGTCTGAAGGAGGGGAAATTGCCCCCAAAACAAAATCTCGAACAATTATGGATTGTACGTTGTGGTGCTGCTGTCTTGCTGTTTGGTCAAGTTATACTTCATTTGCTTCAGGGAAAAGCTTACTATCGCAAAATTCTGGAACACATGGTGACAGCAGGGCCTGGTTCTATCTCGCCAGTGCTGCTGGTGAGTGGTTTTGCGGGGATGATTTTTACGATTCAAACCGCCAGAGAATTAGTTCAATTTGGCGCTGTGAGTGCGGTGGGAGGTGCCTTTGCTTTAGCTTTTTGCCGAGAATTAGCACCTATTTTGACAGCTAGTATTCTTGCAGGACAAGTTGGTTCTGCTTTTGCTGCTGAGTTGGGTGCAATGCGTGTTACAGAACAAATTGATGCACTTTACATGCTCAGAACTGATCCGATAGATTATTTAGTACTACCTAGAGTCATCGCCTGCTGTTTAATGATGCCTTTAATGATGATTTTTGCTTTGATGATTGGCATCATGGGTGGTGTATTTGCTGCATCACAGTTTTACCAGATTGTTCCAGAAGCTTTTTTAGAATCAGTCAGAAATTTTTTAGAACCCTCAGATTTAATGATTATTTTGTTAAAAGGATTCATTTTTGGAATTCTGGTGGCTGTTAATGGTTGCAGTTGGGGACTAACTACAAAAGGCGGTGCAAAGGAAGTTGGAGAATCAGCTACAACGGCAGTTGTTACTACTTGGGTATCAATTTTTATCATGGATTTTATCATCACTGTATTACTTTCTGGACAGCTTAATATTTAGTAATTTCTCATCCTCTTAAGTACTTTCGCTGAAGCAAAACTAGTGTTTTTATACTAGTTTTCTTGAAGTAAAAAATTCTTGCCAAAATGACATTTGATTTAGCAATCTGGAAATTTGATTGTTATATTGTATTAAATGACTATGTAGCTAATTATGGGGAAAGCTGTGCGTGATGATTTACAGGGCTTAGAAATTAGTCAAAAAGAATTACAACAACTAACTAATTTGCCTGTCAAATATCAACTAGTTTTAATTACTAATCCTCTAAAAGAATTTAGTAAACAATTGATATATAAAATGAAAGGCTCTGAAGGAGCTACAGTAGTTTTTATTAGCTTTTCTATATTTGTTTTTACTTATTTAATTCTGGATATTATTATTAAATTATTTGCCAATTGGCTCACTATTCCATCTTGGATATTACTACTAATGATGTGTTTTTTTGGTAGTGCTGGCATACAGTTAATTTTCTATTTGCTGTGGCGCAATATTCAGAAAATATTAAAAGAGAATATGACTAGCTCTCTACACATTCTTTTAAATGATGTTGACCGATATAATGCAGTTATTAAAGCCATAGATATTAATGATCAAATAGAAGCGGCAGGAAATGCAGAAGTTAGTATTCAAGAACGCGAAAAAGTAATTGCTGCATTGCAATTTACCAGAGCCGATTTAGTACGAGCTTTGAAAACCGAAAGAATTCTGCGCGAAAATAAGAATTTTATTATTCATAATGCTGAATTATTTGCCAATAATTTAGCAGCTTTGGCAACAATGCAAGTTACAGAAAAAGCTACTGAACATGGCAAGTTATTAAATGAAGCATTACAGATTGCTTTAGATGTGCAGTATGAAATGAAAAAATTGCAAAGTCAAGGATGAATGTGAGACGGCAATTTTATTGAGGAAGACAAGGGAAGGGAGATAGTAGATTGCTTGGGAACTTTTACTGTGACTGCTATAGTTGGGGGCAGGAGCTAAAAACATCGCTATGACTGCAACTACTAAGAAACTAACTTTTGCAGAGTATCTCAAGCATAGTGATGGTACAGATACTCAATATGAATTAGTAGATGGAGAACTTATCCCCATGAGTCTTGGTACTGGCAAACATGGCAGTATTTCCAAGTTTTTAGAAAGAACTTTTGATGATGAAAGTGCCAAGATGAGTAAGAATTGGACAGCACAAAAGTTCTCTGTGGGAGTGCGATCGCCACGCGGGGGACGTTGGGATAGTTCACGCATTCTAGATGTAGTGGTGTTATTAACCGCCCAGTGGGAAGCAATGTTGAATCGAGGAGCTGTGATTGAACTTGATGAAACTCCTCCCATATTGGTGGTAGAAGTTGTCAGCGAATCGACTCAAACGACAGATTATCGCCACAAGCGTTCTGAGTATGCTGTACGCGGAATTCCTGAATATTGGATTGTTGATCATCTTCAACAGGTAGTAACAGTATGCACGTTGGTAGGAGGTTTCTATGATGCTGTTGCATTCCGAGGAGAAGAACGGGTGATTTCTGCGACTTTCCCGGATTTGAATTTAAGTGCTGCACAAATTTTGGCAGGAAGGAACTGAGTTACAGGAGTTGAGTAAATCTGCGATCGCATCATTTTTTCTGTTGCTCAGTCTGCAAAGCTCAGTATTTCTCTGATTCTGACTCCTGAATTCTGCTATGTTACCCCAGTGTCGCGGTTCCCAGTCTAATATAAAGAAGTGTAAATTAAGCGATCGCCTACAGGCATGGACTGGAAAGAAATTAGAGGTAACTGGGTACTGGTTCCCAAAAATCCTATAGGTATTGTCCATTTTTTAGGGGGTGCTTTTGTGGCTACTGCACCCCACCTAACTTACCGTTGGTTACTGGAAGAGGTAGCCAGTAAGGGATATCTTGTGATTGCGACTCCCTTTGTGAACACTTTAGATCACATAGCGATCGCCCAATCTGTTTTGTTAAACTTTGAACGCACCCTCGAACGCTTACACGACTCTGGTTTATTGCGTAAGCTGTATCTTCCTACTTATGGTATTGGCCATAGTATGGGTTGCAAACTCCATTTACTCATCGGTAGTTTGTATTCTGTAGAAAGAGCCGGAAATATCTTAATATCCTTTAATAATTATGCAGCTAAAGATGCTATTCCTTTAGTTGAGCAACTCAATTCTAGTTTAGCAATTGAGTTTACACCTTCGCCATTAGAAACCAATAAGATTGTGCAGGAAGGTTATAAAGTCCGCCGTAATTTACTAATTAAATTCAATAACGATAACCTCGACCAATCAGCAGCTTTAACCAAAATTTTACAACAACGCTTTCCAGAAATGGTTACAGCACAAACCTTACCTGGAACTCATACAACTCCTCTCGGACAAGATATTCAATGGCAAATCGGTGCTTCATTCACTCCTTTTGATGCTTTGGGACAATGGTTTAAGCAAGAAGTCTACCGTGATTTACATCAACTTAAGCGTGCTATTCTCCTATGGATAAATCCTTTATCACCACCGTAATTTTTGATATATTCCTGAACAGATATAGCAGTCCTAAAGATACCTGATTTTTGTAAGAAGTCGGGTATCTGACAGGAGATAACTTTAGGAAAGTTGAGAAATTTTAAATTTGTTAATTTGTTGATTTTTTATGATATCAAATAATAATTAATTATATCAAAATTTTTATGTTACAAATATTAGTAATCGATGATGATCAGACAATACAAGTATTTCTCAAAAGGCTGTTAGAAAAACAAGGTTATGAGGTGATTACTGCCTGTAATGGAGAAGAAGGTATTGAGAAAGCGATCGCCTATCATCCAGCCTTAATTATTTGTGATTGGATTATGCCCGGATTAAATGGGCTAGAAGTGTGTAATTATATTAAGAATGATCCGAATTTATCCACTAGTTTTTTTATTTTATTAACATCATTAGATTCTGTTGCCGATCGCGTTAAGGGTTTAGATGCTGGGGCTGATGATTTTATCACTAAACCTATCGAGCAGAACGAATTAAAAGCTAGGGTTAGAGCTGGATTAAGGCTGCATCAATTAAGTCGAGATTTACAAATTCAAAAGCAGCTTTTAGAAACAGAATTAGCACAAGCGGCTGAATATGTGCGCTCACTTTTACCTTTACCAACCACAGAACCATTCAAGATTAATTCCTGTTTTATTCCTTCACGGCAACTCGGTGGTGATTGTTTTGATTATTATTGGTTGGATGATGATTGTTTGGCAGTTTATTTATTAGATACAGCCGGACATGGACTTAGGGCTACTCTCCCATCTATTTCGGTGTTAAATTTACTGCGATCGCGGGCTTTAAAAAGTTTAAATTACTATCAACCTAGTGATGTACTGCGCGGATTAAATGAAACCTTCCAGATAGATTATCAAAATGATAAATACTTTACCATTTGGTATGGGGTTTATCACCGAGTTACCCAGCAGTTAGTTTATGCTAGTGCTGGACATCCGCCAGCCGTATTAGTATCTGGCAAATCCCCAAAAAATACTGAGGTGCAGCTATTGAGAACTCCTGGTATGCCGGTGGGGATGTTTCCTGAAGCAAAATATGTTGATGCTTGTTGTCAAATTGCTGACTTTAGCAATCTGTATATTTTTAGTGATGGAGCTTATGAAATCACCAAAACTGACGGAACTCTTTGGAGTTTAGATGGGTTAATTCAAATATTAGTAAGCATACAAAATACCTTTGATTGCCCACTAGAGCAAGTGCTAAATTACCTAATTGCTTTAAACTCCAAAGAGAATTTTGATGATGACTTATCAATCTTACAAATTCAATTTCAGTAATTAATTTTTAGAAAGCACAACTTGATGAAATTCATCTTGGCTAGGAAAAATTTCAAAAACTTTATCCATACCAGTCAATTCAAATAAAATTCTCACTTGTTCATTAATAGAACAAAGCACTAATTTTGTACCTGTCGCTCTTAATGTTTTGAAAGCTAAAACTAAAGCCCCCAGAGCTGAACTATCCATAAATGTCACATCTTGGCAGTCAACTAGCACAATTTTTGCACCAGTTCCTTGAAGTTCAGTAATATTTTCTCTCAGAGTTTGTGAATTGTTGGTGTTGATAATACCATTGAGCTTTACAACTTGTACTTGATTATCCATAATATTTCTCCATTGTTGTATGAAAAGATGCTGATTTTGTTAGTATTATATACTAATAGCTATTTTGAGCAGAAAACTAGCAAAATCCAAGTTATGATTACTAGCATTTGCTAAATTGATGTCACTACTTTTGTGATGTGAGTGTTGATAATACATCTTTAATTCCAATTAAGAAGTATCCATAATTTCATTTATCAAGATTAAGAAATCTCTAAACTTTTCTGTATTCAGCGTATCGTAACTTAAATTACAAAAATATATTTTTGTAGTTAAGTTTTTCAAAATTCTCATCAAAAAGAGTTAGATATATGAACATAACCGAGAAGTAAAACTAATTTTTGTATCAATCGCACCAGAATATGTAGCAATCTTATTTGATTTCTCAACTATTCGTTTAGGTAGAGAATCAGGAAGGCTATAGTAAATAAGATGGAGAGTCCCTGAATAAATTTACTGAGATTTGCAGCAGCGATCACTTCGACTTTATTAGTATTCCCAATATTTGTAATATTTTTCACAAAACTTAGTTCAGTAATCAATTAAAAATTTAAATATAATTGCCTCAACCGGAATCAATGGGACTTACGGTGACTCGATAGAGCAATTTATCGCCTTGCAAGTAGCCACTGTAGCGGACTTTGACTAGTTCACCAGGCTGTGCATTTCCTTTGCTTAATTGATGTTTTTGGGGATCATAGGGGATTTCTGCGCCGATTGGTGCGATCGCTTCTATCCCCCAGGCTTGTAACAGTTTTTTAAGTGAGTTTTCGATTAATGGTAGTATCTTCACTGCTTCCAACTGGGGATTTTCTCTTGCTTTTTGAGCCGCAGCCGGAAATTGCAATAATAAAGATTCCAGCAATTGCAAACTCGACTGCTGGAATTCTTGGAGTAATAACTCTCGTTGTTGTTTGATTTGTAATTGCGATCGCTGGTATTCGGTTTTTAAATCAGCAATCTCTTGCAACATCTGTTGAGTAGCAACTTGATCAGCTTGATTCAACTCTCGTGATGAAAAAGCTGTAACCAGTTCATTTAACGACACCTGGAGAACAAAAGCCAACTTGAGCAACACATCGACTCTGATTTGTTCTACCTCTCCCCGTCGTAACCGCAATATTTGCCGTTCGGAGACACCAGCAGCTTTACTCAAAGCTTTAAAACTTGTAATCCCGACTTTTTGGGATAAATCTTGCAGTTTTTGTGTGAAATCAAGATTTGCCATCGCTCAGGAAAGAATAAAGGCTTAAGGATGAAGTATGAAACTCATACTTAAAATACTTCACGCTTCATCCTTCACATTCCTTATTCTTCCAGCAAACTTCTCAACATCCAAGCAGTTTTTTCATGGACTTGCATACGCTGAGTTAACAAATCGGCTGTGGGTTCGTCGTTGACTTCATCTACTATGGGAAAAATCGATCGCGCAGTTCGCACTACCGCTTCTTGTCCTTCCACCAGTAATTGAATCATCTCCTTAGCCTTTGGTACTCCTGGGGTTTCGGGAATGGAACTGAGTTTGGCATATTCGCTATAAGTTCCAGGTGCAGGATAACCCAAAGCCCGGATGCGTTCAGCAATTAAATCCACGGCTAAAGCTAGTTCTGTATACTGGGTCTCAAACATTAGATGTAATGTTTGAAACATTGGCCCAGTAACATTCCAGTGGAAGTTATGAGTTTTGAGATACAGTGTATAGGTGTCTGCCAATAGACGAGACAATCCTTCGGCAATTTTGGTTCTATTTTCTTCGTCGATGCCAATATTTACATTTTTTACTGTTGCTTGAGATGACATAATTTTCTCCTAAACTTATTATTTGAGGATGAGGGGCTAAGAATGATGAAGTTTAAAGGCTGAATTATGAAAGTTCATACTTCACACTTTATACTTCTTTACGCTAAGTGCATCTTGAGAACGCTGCGAGGAGCTTTACGGACTCTGGCTAATATGGTTTCTTGTCCTAAACGCTGACAAGCTTCATAACGATGGCAGCCAGAAAAGCCATAATATTGGCCGTCTACTTCTAAAATATCGATGGGTTCTTGCTGTCCAATCTCCGCAATGGATTCCATTAAGGCTTTAACCTTGTTGGGATCGTTGGCACGGGGTAGGGGACGTTTAATTTGATTTAAGGGAATTTCTTGGACTTTAGCCATCAGGAGTTAATCCAACTAATTCTGTTTTGTGCCTATAGATAAATCATAGTCGTTATGACTTTGATTTGCAAGTAATTTAGGTAGCTACATTGGCAATGGTACTATTGGAGCATTCATGCGACAAAACCACTACGCTACAAAGCAAATGGTAACTCTGCCCCGACGCAATACGAAAAGGCAGAATCAAGTCACAGTCGAATTTTCGTTTTGGCGTTTGTCTTACACAGTAGTAACGACATTTTGCCTATTGGGGCTGACAGCCGCATCCGGGCCGGGAAGTAACAGCCAAGATGTAGAATTAAGAGTCGGAATTATTCAGAGATTTGGCGAAAAATCCACAGCCAAGCTGCAACTAGAACCGACAAAAGGCGATCGCTTGCGGTTAAGCTTTCCTCTAGGTAACAAGCAACAGACCATAGTCACTGACAAACCGGTAAAACTAGAAACAGTGATGCAAGCTGTGGCTAAACCTGTAGTTCAGGAAGTAGTGGTTTTAGGGACATACCGTACCTTTGAAACAGCAGAAGATAGCGCCAAAAAATGGCGATCGCAAGGGGTAGAAGTAGAAATTGCCCAGCCAGAACGTTGGCAAGTTTGGGCCAAGCGGGATGTTTACAGCACAGCTTTATTGCGTCGCTTGCTATTTGAGAACTTGCAAAAGTCTGGCGCAAAAATGGCATATATCGATACGAAAGTGCAGAAAGAAGTACCGAAAATCAGTTGGGTAGTGAATGGTAAACGTTACAGCCCAATGAACTTAGCCATCAGCGCCGATAAAAACTTAATTCGCATCAACAAAGGTGAAAAATCGGGAACTGGGCGGGTGTATGCGGGGCGAATGGCATTGCAGCCCAATGCTTACGGTACATATACATTAGTCAATGAAGTCTCCTTAGAAACTTATTTACGCGGTGTTGTTCCTAACGAAATTGGTTCAAATGCGCCCAAAGCCGCCTTAGAAGCCCAAGCAATTTTAGCCCGTACCTACGCTTTAAGAAATTTGCGGAGATTTGCTGTTGATAACTACCAATTATGTGCTGATACCCACTGTCAAGTTTATTATGGGCTGAGTGGGGCAACTAGCAAAACAGATCAAGCGATCGCCGCAACTAGAGGCATGGTAGTAACTTATAACAACCAATTAATTGATGCCTTGTATTCTTCTACAACCGGTGGTGTCACAGCCTTTTTTAGTGATGTCTGGAATGGGGAAGATCGTCCTTATTTAAAACCAGTAGTTGATACGCCGATTAATTTTTGGGACTTATCACAACAGAGTTTGGCTGATGAAGAGAACTTCCGCAAATTTATTAACATGAAGCAAGGCTTCAATGAAAGCAACTGGGATGTGTTTCGCTGGAATAAAGAAACTTCCCTGGAAGATATAGCCAAAGATTTACAAAAATTCTTGCGCGTCAAAAACAGCCCCTACGCTAAATTTAAAACCATTGAGGCGATCGCAGTCACCAAGCGTAGTCACAGTGGGCGTATCCTCGATTTAGCAGTCAAAACCGATATTGGCGTATTTACCCTACACAAAGATGAAGTACGCAGCGCCTTTGCTGCACCTGTGAGTACATTGTTTTACCTACAACCCTTAAATAAAGGCCAAGCTGAATTATGGGGTTACGCTTTTATTGGTGGAGGGCTAGGACATGGTGTCGGCTTGAGTCAAACTGGCGCACAAAACTTAGCCAAACTGGGCTGGGAAACGTCAAAAATTCTCCAGTTTTACTATCCAGGGACAAAAATTCAAATCTTTAACGACAACATTAAGTTGTAAATCTTGCTGAGTCAGATCAACTCACACTCATAACGGCTGAAGCCAGAAAACGAAAAATGAAGGTTTGGTAGAAGGGTTTAAGGGTGTAGGGGTGTATGTATCTAAAGCTTTTACACCGTTCGGAAGTTCGGCGAAGCCTCATACCCTTATACCCCTACACCCAATCTCCACATACAAACTTTGTACGTAAATCCTCTATTAGTAGAGGTCTTCTTCTTTGTGAGTTTGGATTGTAACGTCAGAAGTAGGATAAGCTACACAAGTCAACACATATCCAGCTTCGATTTGATCGTCATCTAAAAAGGATTGGTCTCCCTGATCAACAGTACCACTGACCAACTTACCTGCACAGGTGGAGCAAGCACCAGCACGGCAAGAGTAAGGTAGATCCAGACCAGCTTCTTCAGCAGCGTCTAAAATGTATACATCATCATCAACATCAATTACGTTGGTTGTACCTTCAGCTTCATTGATCAGGGTAACTTTGTAAGTTGCCATTTCAGTATTCCTCTCTTTTATAAACGGCAGTATAAGTTATGCTAAAGCATTACTTACGGCTTAACTTATAGGATGAGCCGCGCATGAAAATTTACTTCAATTCTGATACTACGGGAAAAATTAAACTATGTAACAAGAAATCCAACGCGATTAGTAATGAAATTTAGTCACATCAAAACAATAAGTTTAATTTATAACTATCGACCCATAGGTTATAGGACAATGACGACAAAAAAGGAATGCACCTTTTGATTAGGGTACATTCCTGCTATTTCTTACTTGCTCTGATACTCAAGTTTTTACGTTGCAGTTACACATCTCACTGAATCAATAAGCTGTAAGGATTGTGAGAACCCAATTTTTAGTAAAGGTCTTCTTCTTTGTGAGTTTCAATTGTACAGTCAGAGGTAGGATAAGCTACACAAGTCAGGACATAGCCCTTTTCGATTTGTTCATCATCTAAGAAAGACTGATCAGACTGGTCAATAGAACCACTGACCAATTTACCTGCACAGGTGGAGCAAGCACCAGCACGGCAAGAGTAAGGTAAATCTATACCTTGTTCTTCAGCTACGTCTAGAATATATTCATCATCAGGAACATCAATTGTTGTATTTAAGCCTTCAGCTTCGTTGATCAGTGTAACTTTGTAAGTTGCCATTTCAGGATTCCTCTCTTTTGTAAACGGCAGTATAAGTTATGCTAAAGCAGTACTTACGGCTTAACTTATAAGATTAGCCGGTCATGAAAATTTACTTCAATTCTGATACTACGGGAAAAACTAAACCTTGTAACTGGAAATCCAACGCGATTAGTAATGAAATTTAGTTACATCAAAATAATAAGTTTCATTTATACTTGGCAGTCAGTATAGATGGAACCAAACCCAAAGGGGAGGAACGGAAAAGAACTTGCAATAAATCCTACCTACCAATCCTATTTCCCAGCGATGCCCCGGAGTGTTCTCTGTTCCCTTTTAAAATCATGTATAATTCAGAGGCAGTTTTGGGACAAGCATAAGTGCGCGTCGGCTTGGTAGGTACTGGGTATGCAGCAAAACTCAGGGCAGAAGCACTGCTGCAAGATGAGAGATCGCATCTCGTCGCAGTGGTTGGTCATACCCCAGAAACAACAGAAATTTTCGCAAAAGAATATCAAACCTCAGCTTTAAGTTCTTGGCAAGAGTTAGTAGCACGAGAAGATGTGGATATGGTAGTGATATCCACAGTGAATCGAGATCATGGCGCGATCGCCCGTGCTGCCCTGATCCACGGCAAGCATGTAATTGTAGAATATCCTCTAGCAGTTGATCTCACAGAAGCCAAGGAAATTATCGCCTTGGCCAAAGCCCAAAAGAAATTGCTGCATGTGGAACATATAGAACTTTTGGGTGGCTTACACCAAGCTTTAAAACAAAATTTAGAGCAAGTGGGGGATGTGTTTTATGTGCGCTACAGCACAATCAATCCTCAAAATCCGGCTCCGCGCAAGTGGACTTATAATCATGAATTATTTGGCTTTCCGTTGATTGGGGCAATTTCTCGTTTGCATCGCCTGATTGATTTGTTTGGTAAAGTCTTTACAGTCAACTGTCATCAGCGATATTGGGCAGTAGAATCAGAGTACTACCAAACTTGTATGTGTGTGAGTCAACTGTGCTTTCATAGTGGACTGTTAGCACAAGTAATTTACGGCAAAGGTGAAACAATTTGGCAGCCAGAGCGCAAATTTGAGGTTCACGGCGAAAAAGGCGGTTTAATTTTTGATGGTAATACTGGCTACTTAATTAAATCAGGAGAAACCACAGCCATAAATGTGGGAACACGCCGGGGTTTGTTTGCCAAAGATACCACTATGGTCTTAGACCATTTGTTTGATGATGCTCCTTTGTATGTCACTCCCGAAGCAAGTTTATATACGCTCAAGGTAGCAGATGCTGTCCAAAGAGCAGCAAACTCAGGGTTAACTATATTTTTGAATGATGCTTTAGATTAATGCCCATGAAAACCGAAACAATTGTTATTTTATCCTCAAGAGAAATTGAAAAAATGCGTCGGGCAGGGCGCTTGGCAGCTAAACTCCTAGAGCATCTTGAACCACTAGTAAAACCAGGGGTAAGTACACTGGAACTCAACGATGAAGCTGAACGTTGGACACAAGCGCACAATGCGAAAAGCGCACCCTTGGGTTATAAGGGTTTCCCCAAATCAATCTGCACCAGTGTGAATGAGGTCATCTGTCATGGCATTCCCAATGCTAAACAAATCCTCAAAGATGGTGACATTATTAATATTGATGTTACGCCGATTGTAGATGGATATCACGGTGATACATCAAAAACATTTATTGTCGGTAATGCTGCTGCTAAAACGCAAAAGTTGGTAGAAGTAACTCAAGAGTGCCTATATCGTGGAATTGCGGAAGTCAAACCAGGCGCAAAGATTGGGGATATTGGCGCAGCAATTCAAGAATATGCAGAGTCTCAGGGTTTTTCTGTGGTGCGGGATTTTGTCGGACATGGCATTAGTAATATTTTCCATACAGCGCCTGATATCCCGCATTATGGGACTCGCGGCAAAGGTAAGCGCCTGAGACCTGGAATGGTATTTACCATTGAGCCGATGATTAATGAAGGGACTTGGGAAGTAGAAATGTTGAGTGATGGTTGGACGGCTGTAACCCGCGATCGCAAATTATCAGCCCAATTTGAACATACAATTGTGGTGACAGAAGATGGGGTAGAAATTCTGACTCTGCCTGAAGCTGAGTAAAAAACTCACATTTACAGTGTTCCTTAGAGCTTATTCCGTTTAATTTTCACTTCAAGTTTGATACAAATAGGCCGCAGGGGGGCAGGGGGAAAGAATGAAAAACCCATAAATTTGTATCATTTTTTTTGTGAAACGGTATAGGCACATGGAAAAAATCATTATCGTGAAATGGAGAATTAAGGAGTCGGAAACGTCGCGGATCTTGAAATTGCTACCGGAACTGGCCGAGAAGACCAGATCGGAGGAAGGCAATATTTCCTACATGATTTATCAGTCGGAAAATGATCCTTGCGAACTCATTCTTTGCGAACACTACACCGACACCACTGCCGCAGAATCTCACAGGCAATCAGAACACTATAAAAGAATCGTTGCAGAAGAGATCATCCCCTATCTGGAAAGCCGCGAGGTGATATCGGTGAAGAAGCTTGTTTAAAGCTTTGTCCCGAACTGAGCTAAAAAACCACATTCAGGAGAAACTATGTCAAAGAAGATTCTTTTTATCGTGTCGAATGCGTGCGTTATTGGCCCGAACAACCGCAGGACGGGAAATTTTCTGCCAGAGGTCGCACATCCTTATGCTGAATTCGACAGAGCAAAATACCAAATTGATTTTGCAAGCCTCACCGGAGATACACCGTTTCTGGATGCGCTCAATCTTGCTGACGACCCTGATAACTTAGCCTTCTTGGTAGGAAAAGGGTGGGAATCAATGCAGAAAGCGAAAAAGCTCTCAGATGTAGACGTTAGCCAATACAACGCCATTTTTATGCCTGGCGGTTTGGCACCGATGGTCGATATGCCTGAGCATCCACTCCTCAAAAAGGTTGTGAAAGAGACGTACGAGCGGGGTGCTGTTGTTGGGGCTGTTTGTCACGGCCCAGTCTCGTTGCTGAACGTCAAGTTGAGTGATGGCACCTATCTGCTCGCTGGGAAGAATATCAGTTCATTTACAAACGACGAGGAAGAAAACTACGCAAAAGCTGATGTGCCTTTCGAGTTGGAAACGGCGCTCACTCAACAAGGCGCACTCTTCCACAAGACGGCACCTTGGCAGGCATTCAGCATCGTCGATGGAAATCTTGTCACCGGACAGAATCCTGCTTCTGCCAAAGGTGTTGCCGAGAAAATGATCGCACTCTTGGAGTCTGCATAACAATTGCGGTGCAATGAATTGAATGAAGTCGCTGGTGCTGAGTTCAAAGAGAATATCAGATCAGAACAGTTGGTGTAACCAAAAGAAGTTCGTAAACAGCGATCGCTTCATCCTTACCTTTTAACTTTACTGCTTGATCCACCAATTTTAATGAGAACAAATCTGGTTGAGATAAACTCTCAATCACTGCTTCTGTTACCAAAATTTTGCAGCCATATTGTTTAGTCAAGCCTTCAATGCGTGAGGCAATATTCACAGCATCACCAATGACTGTAGAATCAATGCGTCCAGTAAATCCGACTGTCCCCATGACTACTTCACCACGATGCAAGCCAATGCCAATGTTAATTTTTGGGAGTTCTTTTTGCATCCGTTCTTGATTAAACTGATCTAGGGCTTGCTGCATTAAAATTGCTGCTTTGAGTGCGCCATCAGTGTTGTCATCATCAAATAATGCCATGACAGCATCGCCAATATATTTATCAATAAACCCTCCTGAACGATCAATTACTTGCCCAATACAAGCTAGGTAGTCATTCAAAAATGTAAATATCTCGATTGGTGTCATCATTTCTGAAATGGAAGTGTAACCGCGAATGTCACAGAATAAAATTGTGATGTGGCGTGTGACTGCGATACCTACCTCAATATTTTCGATGCCTTGGGGTGCGATCGCTAAAATAAATTTATTCGGCACAAATAATTCAAAAGATTCTAAAGTTCTCTGTAATTTACTAAATGAACTTTGCAATGCAGCAGACATCTCATTAAACGATGTTGCTAATGCACCAATTTCATCTGCATTGGTAATTGCTGCCCGGTGTTGCAAATCTCCAGCTGCAATTTGAGCAGCACTAATTTGTAAACGACGAATTGGGTTACTCAAGCGTCTCGCCAGAATATATGCACACACCCAACTCACCAACAGCCCAATAGCACCGACTATTAATGCTTGATTGACTGCATTGGCGACAGCAAGGTTAACTTGGCGCAGAGACACACCTAAGCGTAAAGTGCCAATTTTTTCACCTGATAGCCGTGGAATAGATGAAGCTACTTCGATAATGCGATCGCCACGTTTCGCCCTGATATGATTAGCAAAGAGGATATCTGTTAATGCAAAAGTCTCAATAGAACTAGATTTTGGCGATGCTTTCTGCGCTGCATTGCTCACCTTCACAGGCACAATATCGGGAATGTATTGTCCTTGTAGATACTCAGGTGAAGCAGCAATAATCTGATTCTCCAGCCGTGCATCAGTTACCAAAATATAGACAAAATCCTCGTTTTCTCGCAGCATCACATTCAAGTTAAGACGCATTTGACTCCAGTTGCGCTCTTCTAGGTGATTAGCAAAGGTGGAAGTCCCCAACACCCTAGACATGAACCTGGCTTCATTCAATTTCTGCTCCCGGTAAAGGGTACTTTCAGTTTTTGCCCATACCAAAACAACTGCACCCACCAACGCCACACTTAATAGTGTTGTTGCAGTCATGATTCGGGTACGAATCGAGCGGAAACTAAATAATTTCATGGTGTAGTGGTTAATTCTTCTACAAATGTTACCCAGCGCGATTGGCTAATTTTGGCAGGACATTGAGAACTAAAAGCTAAAGTTACTGGGCCTCCCATCTTAGCGGGAATTAACTCGCGGCTTTCGCCCCAACGAGTTACTAGTAAAATATCGCACTTACTTAAATCTTTAGTAGTCAATCGTACTGGAGCATCATCATAAAATGGTGCTTTACCGCGAATTATGACTCCTCCCTGTTGGGGTAATGGTTCATTGAGGTGAGTGAAAATATCACGCAGCCTGACTCCAGAGAGTTTGATTTTGCCACTAGGCCAAGATATTCTGTAGCCGACTGTTTGCTCTAAGGTGATTTGCGATAATTGATCTAAAGTAGCTAAGTTAACTTGATGCTGATTAACTTGGAGTTTGACTGGTTCAGTCCCAACTACGATGTGACTGACATAAAATGCCCAATTCGCTGAGTCATACTTTTGCTTCAGTTGCGGATACTGAGTATAGGGAAAGACTAAATAAAGAGGCCCACCTTGAGTGCGGGCAATTGGTTGATTATTTTTAGCGATCGCCAACATAATTGGATATGTCAGCAAATCCTTGAGACTCAGGGTAGTTTGGTAAGAATCAAAGGAAACAAAAGTTACATCCGTAACATGACTGGCGACAGCAAATTGTTGTAAAAGTACCGCTACAGGCACACCCCGAAAATCAAAAATCTCGTTAGAATGCAGGATGTCTAGAGGATCAGTTGTTTTGAGATGATTGGTTGCTAAAGTTTGTAACTGCTGCCAATTGAAATTTAAAGATTCGCCAGTAGTCGTTTCACCTTGAATAACCAAATTCCACTGACTTTGCTGTGCTTTTTTAGTGTTATTTGCAACAATTTCCGCATTGCGAGCGATTGCTTCTTTGCGCCATACTTCCAGTTGTTTATCTGTTGGTTGGTTTGTGCAACCACCCACACAGACAATTGCGATGGTTAAAGGTATTAAGGCTAAGTTTTTCCACATTTTTAAGTGCTGAGTGCTGAGAATTACCCCCAGCGATTAGAAATCGCGGCTATACAGGCAAAACCCGCCTGCGCGGGTTAAAACCTTGATTTTTTATTAGTCCGCGCAGGCGGACTTAGTTTGTGTAGCCGCGACTTCCAGTCGCCCAGTGCAAGATATAAACGAGGTAATACAGTTTTACTCTGTGTGCCAAACTACTCTAGAAAAACTTAACTATCCTAAGTTTCTATAGCTGTAGCCAGACTCAGCAACGCCAGTTGCTACAACGGAGGGAACCTCCGCAACGCACTGGCTCCTCAGCACTTTGCTACAAGCAAAATTCAAGAGTCACAATAGAAGACGCGGACTGTCTATAAACAGTTATGCACTAAGTTAAGGAGATTATTATCTGTGGTGTTACAAATACAAACCAGCATCTACGAACCTAAAACCCAGGAAATTGCTAAACAACTCTTATCAGCTACCCAAGAAAATCGTTCGTTTTTAGCTTCCTTGCGCGACCAAATGCGCTGGGATGATAAATTACTTGCTTGGGCGATGAGTAATCCGGGTTTGCGGGTGCAACTTTTCCGCTTTATTGATACTTTGCCAGCGTTACGCAGTAAACCTGAAATTGCTGCCCATTTACAAGAATATTTAGGCGATGAAACTGTCGAATTACCAGCCGCCCTCAAGGGGATGTTAAATTTTGCTAACCCCGATTCGATGCCGGGACAAGTGGCTGCAACAACTGTCTCGACTGCGGTGGAAACTTTAGCACATAAATATATTGCTGGCGAAAATATTAAACAAGTCATCAAAACAGTTGAACGCCTGCGGAAAGAAAAAATGGCGTTCACAATTGATTTACTTGGCGAAGCTGTAATTACAGAAGTAGAGGCGCAGTCTTATCTAGAACGCTATCAAGAATTGATTGCCCAATTGGTAGAAGCATCAAAAAATTGGACGCATATTCCCGCAATTGATGAAGCAGATGGCGAAAGGCTGGCAAAAGTCCAAGTTTCTGTGAAATTAACCGCGTTTTATTCGCAATTTGACCCTTTAGATGCTAAAGGTAGTGAGGAAAGAGTTAGCGATCGCATTCGTAACTTATTACGTTATGCCAAAGAGTTAGGCGCAGCTATTCATTTTGATATGGAACAGTATGCGTATAAAGATTTAACTCTGAATATTTTGCAAAAGTTATTACTAGAAGATGAGTTTCGCCAACGCACAGATATAGGGATCACAATCCAAGCATACTTGCGTGATAGTGAGCAAGATGCCAGAAATGTGATTGCTTGGTTGAAACAGCGCGGATATCCTTTAACAATTCGCTTGGTGAAGGGTGCGTATTGGGATCAGGAAACTATTAAAGCAGCCCAGAAGCATTGGCCGCAACCTGTTTACAATGACAAGGTGGCGACTGATGCCAATTTTGAAGCGATAACTCAGTTGTTGCTGGAAAATCATCAATATGTCTATGCTGCCATTGGTAGTCATAACGTGCGATCGCAAGCACGGGCGATTGCGATAGCGGAAAGTTTAAAGGTTCCCCGCCGTTGTTTTGAAATGCAAGTTCTGTACGGGATGGGGGATAAATTAGCGAAGGCTTTGGTTGATCAGGGTTATCGGGTGAGGGTTTATTGTCCTTACGGGGAATTGTTACCGGGGATGGCGTATTTGATTCGGCGGTTGTTGGAGAATACGGCTAATAGTTCATTTTTGCGGCAGAATTTGGAGAATCGGCCTGTGGAGGAACTGCTTGCACCGCCGGATATATCTCGCGCAGAGGCGCAAAGTCGCAAAGAAGAGGAGGGGAGGTTTGTAGGTGCGGCGGATACTGATTATGCTGAGGAGGAGAGAAGGAGGAAGGCGGCGCTGGCTTTTGAGGGGGTGCGTCGGCAGTTTGGGAAGAGTTATCTACCTTTAATTAATGGGGAGTATGTGAATACTCTGGAGGTGATTGATTCTGTTAATCCTTCTAATTTTACTCAGGTGATTGGCAAGGTTGGCTTGATTAGTGTGGAACAGGCGGAACAGGCGATGCAGGCGGCGAAGGCGGCGTTTCCTGGGTGGAAGAAAACGCCTGTGAAGCAACGGGCTGATATTTTACGCAAGGCTGCGGATTTGCTGGAAGAACGCCGTGCGGAGTTGTCGGCTTGGATAGTTTTGGAGGTGGGTAAGCCTGTTAAGGAAGCTGACGCAGAGGTTTCAGAGGCGATAGATTTTTGTCGCTACTATGCTGATGAGATGGAACGGTTATCTCAAGGTGTTAATTATGACGTACCTGGAGAAACAAACCGTTATATCTACCAGTCACGGGGAATTGCGGTGGTGATTTCGCCTTGGAATTTCCCGTTGGCGATCGCCTGTGGAATGACTGTGGCTGCTTTGGTTACGGGTAATTGTACACTGCTGAAACCTGCGGAAACATCTTCGATTATTACTGCCAAACTCACAGAAATTTTGGTTGAGGCGGGGATTCCCAATGGTGTTTTTCAATACGTCCCCGGTAAGGGTTCCCAGGTTGGCGCTTACTTGGTGAGTCACCCTCATACTCATGTAATTGCTTTTACTGGTTCTCAAGAAGTGGGCTGTAGAATTTACGCAGAGGCAGCAACCCTAAAGCCTTTGCAAAGGCACATGAAGCGAGTAATTGCAGAGATGGGTGGCAAGAATGCCATCATCGTTGATGAAAGTGCTGATTTAGACCAAGCAGTTGTGGGGGTTGTGCAGTCAGCTTTTGGTTACAGTGGGCAGAAATGCTCGGCTTGTTCGCGGGTGGTGGTTGTCGAATCAATCTACGATACTTTTGTGGCGAGGTTAGTTGAGGCGACAAAATCTTTGAATATTGGCGAGGCTGAGTTACCTAGTACGCAGGTAGGGCCTGTGATTGATGCTAATGCCCGCGATCGCATCCGGGAGTATATTGAAAAGGGTAAAGCAGAAGCAAAACTAGCCCTAGAGTTACCATCTCCAGCCCAAGGTTATTTTATCGGCCCGGTTATCTTTAGTGAAGTTCCAGCCGATGGCATTATTGCTCAACAAGAAATATTTGGGCCTGTGTTAGCTGTAATTAAGGTGAGGGATTTTGCTGAAGCATTAAAAGTTGCTAACGGGACAAATTACGCCTTAACTGGCGGTTTGTATTCCCGCACACCTTCCCATATTCAACAAGCACAGGAAGAATTTGAAGTCGGTAACTTGTACATTAATAGGAATATTACAGGAGCGATCGTAGCTCGGCAACCCTTCGGCGGCTTCAAACTTTCTGGTGTCGGTTCTAAAGCAGGCGGCCCTGACTACTTGCTACAGTTCCTCGAACCGCGCACAATCACAGAAAATATTCAACGCCAAGGTTTTGCACCCATCGAAGGCGCAGAATAATCCTTGTAATTAGGGAAATTCAAATTCATTACTTCAAACAAGTTGATGAACAATGGAAAGGTTTTCGCCAACAAGTTTATAACTGGAATTGAGTGAATGAATTAAGCTACGCCAATTTTGTCACGGCTAGTAATAGCAAGTAATCGCTTTCCCACACACTGTTATGCTTTGTGTGGGGATATAAATTTAATTTTGAGCTTGTTTGTTTACGGATGGCGATCGCACAAAAAAACATCCATCAAATTAGTTGATTTGTATTACCATCGATAAAAGTAGCGCGAGAACAAATACGTCCGTTCTAAATCCCTCATTTCTTTCATAGTAGGAGTTAGAGGTCAGTTTTCCTCCTGTCTCCTGCCCTCTAACTCCTGCCTTCAAATGTAAACATGAGTATTATTCTTACCGACTACAGCCTCATTCAAGTTCTTGACGATAATACTAATACCTGTATTTATCGTGCCTACCAAGAATCAACACAAATATCGGTAATTATTAAAACTCTGAAAACTGAGTATCCTACAATCGAACAAATAACTCGCCTGAGATACGAGTATCAAATACTGCAATCTTTAGCAATAGAAGGAGTCATTCAACCTCTATTTTTAGAAAGTACACAAAATAAAATCGCACTGATTTTAGAAGACTTTACTGGCGAAACACTGCATAATTTTATTAGCACAAATAATTTAGAATTAACTCAAATTTTACAAATTGCAATTCAACTAGCCTTAACCTTATCTCAGTTACATCAAAATAATATTATTCATAAAGATATCCAACCCCATAATATTTTAATCAACCCCAATACCAATAAAATCAAAATTATCGACTTTAGTATTGCTTCATGCTTACATAGTGAAAATCCAACAATAAATAACATCAATTTGCTCGAAGGTAGTCTGGCTTATCTTTCACCCGAACAAACAGGGCGAATGAACCGTTTAATAGACTATCGTACTGATTTTTATTCTTTAGGTGTCACACTTTATCAAATGTTAGTTGGTAAACTGCCATTTGTAGCAAGTGACCCTTTAGAACTCATTCATTCTCATATTGCTAAAACTCCCATATCGCCTCAAGAATTAAATTCGCAAATTCCGGCAGCAGTATCTAATATTGTGCTGAAATTATTAGCTAAGACTGCTGAAGACAGATATCAAAACGCCTTGGGTTTAAAAGCGGATTTAGAATCATGTTTACATCAGCTACAAAAAACTGGTGAAATTACAGACTTGGTTATCGGTCAACTTGATTTAAACAGTCAATTTCTGATTCCGCAAAAACTTTATGGCCGTGAGCAAGAAGTTACTCAATTGATGAGTATTTTTGAGCGAGTCAGTTCAGGAATCACTGAGTTAACATTAATTAGTGGTTATTCAGGAATTGGTAAATCTTCCCTAGTTAATGAATTTTCCAAATCGATTATTCGCCACCGGAGTTATTTTATTGCAGGAAAATTTGACCAGTATAAACGTCATATACCTTATGCGGCATTCATCCAGGCTTTTCAAGAATTAATTCGGCAGATATTAACAGAAAATGCTGAAAAAATCACAAACTGGAAGATGAAAATCTTATCAGCAGTTGGGGTTTATGGGCAAGTAATCATTGATGTTATTCCTGATGTTGAAAAAATTATCGGTACTCAGCCAAAAATCCCATTATTAGGAATTAACGAAGCCCAAAACCGTTTTAATCGATTATTTCAACAATTTATTTATGTATTTTCCCAAACAGAACATCCTTTAGTAATTTTTCTAGATGACTTGCAGTGGGCAGATGTAGCATCTCTTAAGTTAATTCAACTACTCATCAGTGATATTGAGAGCAAATATTTATTACTCATGGGCGCATATCGTGATCATGAAGTCAATTTAACTCATCCCTTAATATTAACTCTCGCGGAAATCCAGAAAAATGGTGTAAATATCAATAAGATTGTACTTCAGCCCTTGAATATTATTCATGTTAAACAATTAGTTAGTGATACCTTGAGTATTTTTTCAGAAGATTCCCAAGAACTAGCTGATTTAGTTTTTCATAAAACCCAAGGTAATCCATTTTTTGTAACGCAATTACTCAAATCTCTGCATCAAGAAAATCTCTTGTTTTTTAATTTTGATATAGCTTGTTGGCAGTGGGATATCGAAACTATAAAAGATATTGACATTACCGATAATGTTATTGAATTGATGGTGAATCAAATTCAAAAATTATCACTGAGAACCCAAAAAATTTTACAACTAGCTGCTTGTATTGGCGATAAATTTAACTTAGATGTTTTGAGTATTGTGAATCAAAAATCTTGGGCAGAAACAGCTAAAGAACTTTGGGAAGCTTTACAAGCAGGCTTAATTTTACCTTTAGATTCGTCTTATAAAATACCTTTAGTTTTGACTGAAGAGCAAGTAGAACAGCAAATTAGCTATAAGTTTTTACATGATCGTGTACAGCAAGCATCTTATTCGCTAATTCCCGATGTTGAGAAAAAAATCACTCATTTTAGTATTGGTAGATTACTGTTACAAAAATTTTCACCAGAAGAACAGAAAGAGCATATTTTTTATTTAGTCAATCACCTCAACTATGGCATTGATTTGCTCACCTCAGATTGGGAAAGATATGAGTTAATAAAACTGAATTTGATAGCTGGAAAAAAAGCAAAAGACACTGCTGCTTATGAGTCTGCTATGGGCTATTTAAAGATAGGTTTAAGCCTTCTGAATAATTCTAGTTGGCATCAGCAGTATGAATTGACATTAAATTTACATCAACAAGCAGTAGAAGTAGCATTTCTGAGCGGTGACTTTGAGCAAATGGAGTCATTAGCAAAAGTTGTCTTACAACAAGCAAAAACCCAACTGGAAAAAGTGAAAGTTTATGAGTTGCAAATCAAAAGTTGTGAGGTACAAAGAAAATTAATAGCGGCGGTGCAGCTTGGTTTAGAAGTTTTGGAAATGTTGGGAATAAAACTCAAGCAAGTACCAACCGAGTTAGATATCCAGCAAGCTATTCAAGAAACCACAAATTATTTAGCAGAAAAACAAATTGAAGATTTAATTCATTCGCCTGCGGTGACAGATCATCATAAATTAGCAGCAATGAGGCTAATAGCAAGTTTAGTACCTGCGGCTTATCAATCTGCTCCGAAATTATTTATTTTGATGGCTTGTCAGCAAGTCAACTTATCTATTCAATATGGCAATACGCCATTTTCAGCCAGTGGTTTTGCTGATTTTGGCATAGTGTTTATTGGCTTATGCCAAGATATTGACGCTGCTTATCAAGTTGGACAATTAGCTTTAAATTTATTAGAACGTTTAGATACTTATGAAGTTAGAAGTCAAGTTTTATTTAAAGTTGCTACTTTCATAATTCATTGGAAACATCATGTCAAAGATACCTTACCACTTTTAGAAGCTGCTTACTTTAGTGGCTTAGAAACTGGGGATTTAGTACATACAGGATATTCAGCCAGTAAGAAGTGTCAATATGCCTATTGGAGTGGCGCAGAATTAACCAGTCTCGAACAGGAAATGGCAAGATATAGTAAGGCGATCGCACAAATTCACCAAGAGACTGCGCTAAAATGGCACCAAGTGTTTCATCAAGCTGTTTTGAATTTATTAGGATTATCAGAAAACCCTTGTCTGTTAATTGGTGAAGCTTACAACGAAGCAGAATTATTAGCAATTCATATCCAATCAAATGAGCGCACAATTATTCACTATGTGTTTCTCAATAAATTAATTTTGTGTTATCTCCTGGGAGATTTTCATCAAGCTGTAGAAAATGCCAGCAAAGCAGAACAGTATTTAGATGGAGTTACAGGATGGTTAAATGTGCCGTTATTCCATTTTTACGATTCTTTAGCACGACTGGCAATCTATCCATCGGCCACATCTGAGCATCAAAAGCTACTGCTAAATAAAGTCAATCATAATCAACAAAAAATGCAAACATGGGCGAGTTATGCGCCAATGAATTTTCAACATAAATATGAGCTTGTCGAAGCAGAAAAAGCTAGAGTTTTAGGGCAGTATTGGCAAGCAATGGCACATTATGACAAAGCTATTATGCAAGCGAAAGAGCAAGTATATATCCAAGAAGAAGCTCTTGCCAATGAACTAGCAGCAAAGTTTTATTTTGAAACTGGTAGAGATAAGCTAGCCCAGATTTATTTAATTGATGCTTACTATGGATATAGTAACTGGGGAGCCATAGCAAAATTGCGAGATTTGGAAGTTAGATATCCCCAAATTGTCGCGCGGCTGTCGGAACGGCAAATACCAAACTTAGGTAAAAATCAACTCATCAACTCTATCAATCACAATACAAGTGAAGCTTTTGATTTAGCAACAGTGATGAAAGCGGCTCAAGCACTTTCTGGCGAAATTGTTTTAGACAAATTACTCGCTAAATTAATGCAAATTCTCCTAGAGAATGCTGGTGCAGCCACAGGATATTTAATTTTAAATCAAGCAGATACTTTATTAATCGCCGCATCAGGTAGTTTTGATCAACCTGAAATTAATGTCCGTCAGTATACCCCTGTAGAATCAAGTGGAAATTTGCCCATATCCGTGATTAATTATGTTTATCGCACTGGGGAAAATGTAGTTCTCAGTGATGCCAATTGCGAAGGTGTATTTACCACTGATGATTATATTGTTAAGCATCAACCAAAGTCGATTTTATGTAGCCCAATTGTGAATCAAGGCAAGTTAATTGCCATACTTTACTTAGAAAATAAATTGATTGCTGGAGCATTTACGCCAGAACGATTAGAAGTTTTACAACTTTTATCATCACAAGCAGCAATTTCTTTAGAAAATGCCCGCCTTTATCATGATTTAGAAGAGTATAATCGGACATTAGAAACAAAAGTTAAAGAACGCACGCTGGAATTACAAGCAAAAAATTTTCAATTACAACAAGAAATTCAGGAACGCCAAAGAGCCGAAGAAGCAGCCGCATCTGCTAACCGTGCCAAGAGTGAATTTTTAGCTAATATGAGTCATGAACTGCGGACACCTTTAAATGGCATCTTAGGTTATACACAAATATTTCAAACAGATGCTTCTTTGAGTAGTCAACAGAGAAATGGTGTCAATATTATTCATCAGTGTGGTGAACATCTCTTAACACTGATTAATGATATTTTAGATATTTCTAAAATAGAAGCTCGGAAAATGGAGCTTGAGTTGAAAGAATTTAACTTTCCCGCATTTTTAGAAGGTATCGCCGAAATTTGCCATCTGCGGGCAGACATTAAAGGTATCGCTTTAGTTTATCAGCCGCTTGGTTATCTACCCAGGCGCATTCGGGGTGATGAAAAACGCTTACGGCAAGTTTTAATCAATTTATTAAGTAATGCGGTTAAATTTACAAAAAAAGGTAGGATAAATTTTAAAGTAGGTTATGTAAACCACGACGAAGACTGGATATTAAATGGAGAAGAACTTATTAGCCAATCTCCAACACCAAAAATTCGCTTTTTAGTAGAAGATACAGGAATTGGCATTGCTCATGAGCAATTAGAAGAAATATTTCTGCCCTTCAAACAAGCGGGTGAGGATAGTTTGAAGACGGAAGGAACCGGGTTAGGCTTATCAATTAGCCGTCAATTGGTGCAGATGATGGGTGGGGAGTTATGTGTCAAAAGTGAACTAGGTAAAGGCAGTATTTTTTGGCTAGATTTGGAACTTCCGGAAGTTGAGCAACAGTTGAATTTTGAAATTGAGCCACTTAATATTATTGGTTTTGCTGGCTGCAAACGCAAAATTTTAATTGTGGATGATAAATGGGAAAATCGCTCAGTGTTAGTCAATATTTTAGAGCCTTTGGGGTTTGAAATTTTGGCGGCAAGCGATGGTTTAGACTGTCTAGATAAAATACCTAATTTTCAACCAGATTTGATTTTGATGGATTTGGTGATGACGGGAATGGATGGTTTTGAAGCCACTCGACGCTTGCGATTGTTATCAAACTTTAAAGAAGTAGTAGTAATTGCTGTCTCAGCTAGTGTATTTGAGTTTAATCAACAAGAAAGCCGCAAAGTTGGGTGTGATGACTTTCTCGCAAAACCGATTCAAAGAGCCAAACTTTTAGAAAAGTTACAAGTTCACTTGGGATTAACATGGGTGTATGAAGACAAGGTAAGAAAGATAAAGGATGCACAAAAAAGTTCAATTGATCCTTTACAATTAACATCTCAGGCTTCGATTGTGCCTCCCTCAGCAGATGAACTGACGATTTTGCTAGATTTAGCTATGCGGGGTGACTTAAGAAGTATTGCTGAAAGAACGCAAAAACTACAAGAAAAAAGTGAGGAGTTACAACCTTTTGCTATTCGTTTATATCAACTGGCTAAAGGTTTTAAAGGGAAACAAATATTGGAGTTTCTCCAAAAGTATTCTGAGGCTTTATGAAAAATGATTTTAATAAATCCGGTGTCATTCTAATTGTTGATGACACTCCCATCAATTTAGAAATGTTATTTGATTTTTTAGGCACGGCCGGATTTACAGTATTAATTGCTGAGGATGGTGAAAGTGCGATCGCTATAGCAGAATATGGTAAGCCCGACTTAATTTTGTTAGATATCCTCATGCCGGGAATTGATGGTTTTGAAACTTGTCGTCGTCTAAAAATGCAGGAATCAACCCAAGATATTCCCGTGATTTTCATGACAGCACTTTCGGAAACTGTTGATAAAATCAAAGGCTTTGAATTGGGTGCCGTTGATTACCTCACCAAACCACTTCAACACCAAGAAGTGTTGGCAAGAATTCAACTGCATCTCAAGTTACGCACTCTCACCAAAACATTACAAGAGCAGAATTTACGTTTGGAAGCCGAAATTGCGGAACGTTTGCAAGTTGAAGAAAAAATCCGCGAACAAGCAGCTTTGCTAGATGTGACTAGCGATGCAATTATCGTGAAAGATTTTAATAATCAAATTTGTTTTTGGAACCAAGGCGCTGAAAATTTGTATGGCTGGAAAGCCGGCGAAGTTATTGGTGAGAATGTCAATCAAATTTTGTATACACCAGAGACTTTATCGCAAGTCCAAAACATTTATGCAAGTATAGCTGAGTCTGGATTTTGGCAAGGAGAATTAAACCAAGTTAACAAACAAGGACAAAATGTAATTGTGGCGAGTCGTTGGACATTAATGTGCGATCGCCATAACCAACCTAAATCAATTTTGACCGTTAATACTGATATTACCGAAAAAAAATATTTAGAAAATCAAATTCTCCGCGCTCAACGTTTAGAAAGCATCGGCACACTAGCTAGTGGTATAGCTCACGATTTAAACAATATTTTGACACCGATTTTAACAGCCGCACAATTACTACAACTCAAACTGCCCGATACTAACGAGCGCAATCAACAAATGTTGAAAACTATCGAAGCTAATTCTAAACGCGGCGCAGCTTTAGTGAAACAAGTTTTACAATTTGCACGGGGAGTAGATGGTCAACGTACCATTGTGCAAGTAAACCATTTATGCTCAGAAATTCAACAAATTGTCCAAGAGACTTTTCCCAAATCCATTGAATTAACAACTCAGATTCAGCCCGGACTTTGGGCTGTAATTGGAGATGCAACCCACCTCCATCAACTGCTGATGAATTTAGTAGTTAACGCTCGTGATGCCATGCCCAGAGGCGGTAGTATCAAAATTTCTGCATCAAATCTGTTAGTAGATGAACAGTATGCGCGGATGAATTTAGATGCGCGGGTTGGCGCTTATATTGTGGTGACGATTGCAGACACAGGTGTGGGAATGCCACCAGAGATTATTGATAGAATTTTTGAGCCATTTTTCACCACCAAAGAAATTGGGAAAGGTACTGGATTAGGTTTATCTACTGTGAGAGGTATCATTCAAAGTCATGGTGGTTTTGTGAATGTTTGTAGTCAAGTTGGTAGGGGTACAGAATTTAAAATTTTCTTACCAGCCGTGGAGGTAGCAAATCCACTCCTGGAGGAAGACTTAGATTTATTTAAAGGTAACGGAGAATTAATTTTAGTAGTTGATGATGAAAATGGAATTTTAGAAACTACCAAAATTTCCTTAGAGACCTACAACTACAGAGTATTAACCGCTACTAATGGTGTTGAAGCGATCGCTCTTTATGCTCAACACGAAGACGAAATTAGCTTAGTGTTGATGGATATGATGATGCCTTCAATGGATGGTGCTACGGCTATTAGTACTTTGCAAAAAATGAACTCTCAAGTCAAGGTGATTGCTGTTAGTGGTTTGACAGCTAGTAGTAAATTAACCAAGTTATCTGGGGTGAAAAAGTTTATTTCTAAGCCTTATACAACTAAGGATTTATTGCAAACCTTACACACCGCTTTGGTACAGGAATCTAGACACCCAGAGAGTGTGGCTAAATCTTAGATATAGCCGGAGGCAGAAGTCAGGAGGTAGGAGGAAAGTGCTTAGTAATTAATTATTTTCCCCCTTGAAAGCTGCACCCCGCCCCTTCCTTGCCTCTTAACTAGACTGTCGCCAGTGTGTAGGGGGTTCAAGATCATCAGGTAGCCGGGTTGTGCGATCGCCTACTGCCATGCCAATCTGTTGTGAGTCTAAATTTTTCGCACCTGTGAGAATTGCACCTTCTAATTTGACATCGCACAAATTTGTGCCGAATAAATTCGCGCCGATGAGGTTGGCTTTAGATAAATTCGCCTCATACAAAATTGCCCGATTCAAGTTTGCACCCATCAGGTTGGCTTGATATAAATCAGCTTCTGTTAAACTCGCTTCGGTGAGGTTCGCAAAAAAGACTTCTGTTTGCTGGAGTTTGGCAGCATTTAAATTTGCTCCAGACAAGTTAGCACCATTCAAGTTGGCTCCTTGTAAGTTCGCGCCAATTAATCCGGCTAAATGCAAGTTAGCTTTACCCAGCTTTGCTCCTTGTAAATTAGCCAAAAACAGCTTTGCACCAGCGAGGTTAGCAACTTTCAATGTTGCCTGTTGTAAGTTAGCTTTATAAAGGTTTGCTCCTTGTAAGTTAGCTGTACGCAGACTTGCACTTTGTAGGTTAGCAGCTCGTAAGTTTGCGCCATAAAGGTTAGCACGATTCAAGGTTGCCCCTTGTAAATTAGCTTCCCGCAGGTTGGCTTTTTGTAAATTGGTTTCGTAGAGAATTGAGCGCACTAGTTTGGCACTGTTGAGGTTAGCTCCCGAAAGGTTAGCACCGCGTAAATCTGCACCAGAAAGATCCGCACCACGTAAATCTGCCCTTTCTAAATTAGCTCCGAGTAAATCGGCTCGTCTAATATCTATGTTGCGTAAATCTAATTTTTGACTTTCTAACTCTAATAGGGAATTACGTCTACCAATGATTGTCAGTGCGGCTTGGACATCCCGCCGAATTTTGGGTGCGCCTTCACTGTTGTGTTTGGTTGTCAGTACCCGACTTTTGGGTTTACCCCAATATATTGGCTGTGCATCTTCTTCTTTGAAGAGTTCGCCTTCTGTGGGAATGCCTGTATTCTCCCGCACAAACGCCGCCAGGATTTCCATGATTGTCCAGTGTTCCTTAGGAAAATCCTGGGCAATGCGTTCTAACACATAAATTGCACCAATGCGCGTTTCAATTCTGTCATGACCAAGCTGCGTAATAGCAGCCATAAATCTATCTGCAATCAATCTGTCTTGGGAGATTTGCGTATTTTGCAGACTCACTTCGACATTCTTTTCGGAGGCGATCGCATTTTTTTGCATTGCCTCGGCTCGTTTACCCGCATAATAGGCATTAACCATCACTGCCAGTCCTAAAAACATAATTGCAGTTGTTGTTAATGCTTGCGTTCTGTATTGTATTTGCTGCGAAATTGATAAATCCTTTTTATTGGAGGCAGCAAATACAATTATATTCAGCGCCAGCGCGAATACAACTGTTGTACCTATCAACCAACGCAACATTTTGTCTGTCTTATTTGCAGACATAGGAATTAGATTCCTCACATTACAGAATTATTACTTAGATATTGGGATGAGTATAACATTTTGCTCAAGAGTTGAATAGGAAATTACGGATTTTTATTGATATTACTTTGATATTTAAAATTGTCTTTGTAATGATATTGTGACAACCCCAGAAACAATCTTGAATATTTGCGGAAAATTTAGTAGTTTTTCACTCTGATTCAGTACCATTATCTATACTTGTACTGCCATAAATTAATAGTAATATTGCAGAATCTATTCTATATTCAGTGTGAATTGTATCTATCCGGAAAATTTTGCTTCTCGGAAATTAGCTCCCTCAAGTATGGCATCTTGCAGATTAGTTTGAGACAAATTAGCGAGATAAAAGTTCGCTTTGGTTAAATTTGCTTTGGCGAGATTTGCTCCAGACAAGTTAGCCGCACTGATAATTGCTTCCGCAAGATTTGCACCCACTAAGTTAGCCTGTGATAAGTTAGCAGCACAGAGAATTGCACCACTGAGATTTGCCCCCGCCAGATTCATTCCTGATAAATTAGCTTGGTAGAGATTTACACCTGCAAGGTTTCCACCACTGAGATTTGCTCCACGTAAATCTGTATAACTCAAGTCGAGTTGTTCAGATGCTAAAGATTTTGGGGTGTCAGTTTTTGTGAGTATTTGCAACGCAGCTTGAATATCTGGATGAATTTTGGATGATGACTGACTTTTAACTTCCTGGTTTGTTCTGTAAAGGGAATTTTGCCGCACAAAAGCCGTGATAACTTCCATAATCTCCCAATTCTCTTGTCCATGATAATTGGCTAATTTTTCGAGTTCGGTAATTCCCTGTAATTTGATATCTAATGTTTGATGATGTAGCTTCTCTACTGCTACTTGCAAACGTTTTTTGAAGCTTTTTTGTGAGGTATGTTGCTGTTTATCTTGACAGTTAATTATCCCCAAAATGATATCAATAAATAAATTTTTATTAACTGTAATATTTTTTGCCGGATGTTTAAAAATACTGATGCGAGTAAACATTTTTTAAGATTTCAAAAAGATATGGTTGTGTTTTATTCTCTAAAATCAGTAAAAATTCGTCATTAGTAAATATAATGATTATTTCAAGTCAAAAATGATAAAATATCACTACGTCTAGAGGCATAAATTCACGTCAATACTTTGAAGATTAGTTGTATTTTTCAGTACAGATACTTTATTAGTAGAACCTATATCAATGGGCGCTTGGCGGGTTGGTTCTTGGTTGCTGTGGCAAATGCACCTGTTTTTGACTCGCGTGAAAGTGTGTAACAACAGTTGGCGATAAAGTCAGAAATTATTTAATTAAGGAATTAATATTGAGTCTTTCTGATATTGATATAGAACTTATACTTTTTGGTAAATGGCGTATTAACAGCGAGTGGGAAAAAGCTAGTTTTGTACGCTTGCCAGCAAATCATGATAATATGATTGTTTTACTTTTACCTAAGTTCAAGGTAATACATTTATCTACGTAATATTTCTGAGATAAAAATATGCCGAAAAAAGCACTTATTTGTGGAGTGTCAGGTCAAGATGGGGCTTATTTAGCAGAGTTACTCTTAAACAAGGGATACATTGTCTGTGGAACTTCACGGGACGCGCAGATGTCATCGTTTAATAATTTAGTGCGCTTGGGCATCCGTGATCAAATTAAATTGGCTTCTGTGGCTTTGACTGATTTTCGTAGTGTCTTGCAGGTTTTGACAAAAATTCAGCCAGATGAAGTTTACAACCTAGCTGGACAAAGTTCTGTAGGTTTATCTTTTGAACAACCAGTAGAAACTTTAGAGAGTATCGCTACTGGGACTTTGAATTTATTAGAAGCGATTCGTTTTATTGGTGCGCCGATTAAACTTTATAATGCTGGTTCTAGTGAATGTTTTGGGAACACGGGTGAACAGCCAGCAGATGAAAATACACCATTTCGTCCACGCAGTCCCTATGGTGTGGCTAAAGCTACGGCTTTTTGGGAAGTCGCTAATTACAGAGAAGCTTATGGCTTATTTGCTTGTTCTGGTATTTTATACAACCATGAGTCGCCGTTAAGACCAGAAAGATTTGTAACTCAGAAAATTATTTCTGGTGCTTGTCGTATTGCTAAAGGTGAGCAGAATCACCTTTATTTAGGTAATATCTCCGTTCAACGTGACTGGGGTTGGGCTCCTGAATATGTTGAGGCAATGTATTTAATGTTACAACAAAATGAACCAGATGATTATGTAATTGCAACTGGCAAGACATCAAAATTAGAAGACTTTGTAGCAGAGGCTTTTGCTTGTTTAGGATTAGATTGGCAGGAATATGTAACTACTGATGGTAGTTTATTACGACCTACTGATATTGTAATTGGCAGAGGCAATCCAGTAAAAGCAGAAGAAAAGTTGGGATGGCAAGCACAATATACAATGAAAGATGTAGTGCGAATGATGATAGAAGATAAGCAAAAAGATTATTTGTAATTTTGAGCAGCTGCACTTTATAAATTTTGTAGAGATGTTTTATGCAATGTCTCTACAACTACTTTAACTATATCATCTCAGTTAATTATACTTTTGGATACTTTACTTGTAGCAAATCTTTAGGTACATCGAGTAGGTATGTTGCCATCAGAAATTTTAGAACAAGCCATAGAAAATGTTAATGAAACAAATTCTTTGAAAAATGACAATAAAAATAAAGAATATTTCCCCTGGGAAACAAACAGAATGGTCTAGATTTTGAGTAGATTAGGAATAGATTATCCTAGATAAAGTTATGAGTGCTGAAGATTTGGTGCTAGTTGTTGGTGCTACTGGTGGAGTTGGGCAGCTAGTTGTAGGAAAGCTGTTAGAGAAGAATGTCAAGGTGCGCGTCCTGACACGGAATGCGGCAAAAGCCGAAAAAATGTTTGATAACAAAGTGGAAATTGCTGTTGGAGATATCCGGGAGGCTGACACATTAACACCAGCGATGCCGAATATTACTCACATTATCTGTTGTACTGGCACGACGGCCTTTCCTTCAACGAGATGGGATTTTGACCCTGAGCCGAATTTCTGGGAATGGGGACAAATTTTGCTGGACTCTGAATATCGGGAAGCTAAGGCAAAAAATACGCCGACAAAGGTGGATGCTGAGGGGGTGAGTAACTTGGTAGCGGCTGCACCTCGCAATTTGCAAAGATTTGTGTTTGTGTCTTCTTGTGGTGTTCACCGCAAAGATAAATTTCCTTTTAGTGTGCTGAATGCTTTTGGTGTATTGGATGCCAAACAAAAAGGTGAGGCAGCGATCGCTAATTCTGGTTTACCATACACTATCATTCGCCCCGGTCGTTTAATTGACGGGCCTTTCACTTCTTACGACTTGAATACTCTCCTCAAAGCCACCACTAATGGTAAGTTGGGTGTAGTTTTAGGTCAAGGCGATACCTTATCAGGAGATGCCAGCCGTATTGATGTTGCAGCCGCTTGTGTAGAATCAATTTTTATACCATCTACCACTAATAAAGCTTTTGACATTATTAATCAAGGAACCAGACCGGCTGTAATTAATTGGGAAACACTGTTTTCTCAGTTAACTAACACTAGGGAGTAGGGAGTAGGGGAGTGGAGAGTAGGGAAACAGATAACTTATTCAATTATTTGCAACACACACTGCAATTTTTTGGCGTTGACCAAGATAAAATAGCCACTACTTTTACTCAATTATTTGAGGCATATAATACCCCTGGGCGTTATTACCATACACTGCAACATATTAATGATGTGTTGCATAACATTCAAGCTTTGCAAGCTTATACTCAAAATCTCCCTGTTGTACAGCTTGCAGCTTGGTTTCATGATGTGGTTTATGATTCTCAAGCGCCAGATAACGAAGTTAAAAGTGCTGAATATGCTTCTCAGGTATTAACTTATTTGGCAATTCCCCTAAATCAAATCATAACTGTTCAGCGTCTCATCCTCAACACCAAACACCATCAAGCAGCCATTGACGATATTGATAGCCAAATTTTATTAGATGCTGATTTGGCAATTTTAGCTGCTGACCCAGTTGATTATCAAAAATATGCTCACGCCATTCGTCAAGAATATGCTTGGGTAACAGAAACAGCATATATTCAAGGGCGCAAACAAGTCCTAGAAAAATTTTTGCAAAGACAGCGTATATATTTTACACCTCTAATGTTTGAGGTAGCCGAAGCATCTGCCAGAGCTAACTTGCAAGCAGAAATTCACAGTCTTTCTAGTATTTAGGATTTCAACACAGAGGTTGTCTTTTGAGAAGATGTCTGAAAACTTTTTGGTGTTGTATTTGAGACTGATAGATTCCCCTAAATCCCCCTTTTTAAGGAGGATTTTAAGAAGTTTTCCCCCCTCAGCACTCAGCACTCAGCACTCGTGTTGTAGCTACCATTTGCATTCCGGTGGGTGTGGCTAAAGTTAAACCACGACGCACAGGGCGCACAGGGCGTTTATTTACTAGAGAGACTTGGAACTGCGACAAAATTGTAGCGAGGGCAATTTTCATTTCATACTGAGCAAAGGCTAAACCAATACATCGACGATTTCCGCCACCAAATGGTAAATATTCATAAGGGGAAAATTGTCTTTCTAAAAAGCGTTCTGGTTTGAATTGGTTTGGCTGTGGGTAAGCTTCTGGGCGATGATGGGCTAAATAAATACTAGGGACTACGGCTGTGCCTTTGGGCAATTTGTAACCCATAATTTCAATTGGTGACTTGACTATTCTAAAAAAGCCATTGATCACAATAGGATATATCCGCAAGGTTTCTTGGCAAACTGCTGTTAAATAAGATAATTTGGCAATATTATTTGGTTCCAGGTTAGTGCCTAAAGTAGACAATTCTTGGAGTAATTTTTCGCGGACTTCTGGTAAACGGTCAAGCCAGTAAAAAGCCCAAGTTAATGCCGAAGCCGTGGTTTCATGTCCGGCAACTAACATTGTCATTAATTCATCACGTAATTCTGCATCTGACATGGGTTGCCCATCATCATAACGAGCCGAAATCAATAAACTCAAGATATCTTGGCGATTCTGCCCAGTTTCAGCCCGTCGTTCTTGAATGAGTGTATAAATAAGTTGATCAATTTGTTGTAATTGCCTTAAAAACTTTCCCCAAGGACTCCATGCACCCCAGTCGCGTTGCATAACTTGAAAAAATAAGGCGGCGGACATCCGCGAGGAACTGATGAGGTCTAAGACAGAACTTAGTAATTGGCGCAGTTGTTGAAACTTTGTTCCTTCATCTACACCAAATACTACGCGCAAAATGACGCGCAAGGTGATTTCTTGCATGGAGGCGCGGATATTAAAGGGTTTACCCATCACCCATTCATGGCTAACTTGTTGGGTGATTTCGCGGATAGTTTGACCGTAAGCCCGCATTCGCTCACCATGAAAAGGCGGTGTGAGTAATTGGCGTTGGCGTTGGTGGCGATCGCCATCCAGTAAAATTAAAGAATTATCACCAAGCAAATATTTTAAAACACCGCCACCGCCACCAGTAGCAAAGTGACTAGCATCAGCCGTAAAAATCTGTTCTAATGCTTGGGGATGACTGAAATACACCAATTGATTATTGCCTTTGCGCCAAACCGTAAAGTTATCACCGTAGACTTTGGCAAAATCTTCGACGTAATCTATTGGTCGAAAAATAAACTTCATGATTCGCAGCCAGTACGGTATTCTTGGCCCATCAGGCAAACTGTTAGTTACTGTCATAAAATCTCGTCAGAACTTATCATAAATCTGTAAGAATCCAGCACTCAGGAGCCAGAAGTTAGAATTTCCAATCAATTTAGCCTGATTAATCCATTAATTGAGAAAAATTGCCGACATTCTGACTCCTGAATTCTGCCTCCTGAATTCTGCCTCCTGAATTCTTACTTGACTATTTTTATTTTGGCGATTTTTTCTGCTACTGCGGGTCACACAAAGCGGTATATTTTTGTATGGCGGGATAGAAAGCCATAGCAATTTAAAAAATGCGACACCTAAAGTCATCTCCAATCCAAAATCTAAAATCGTAGAAGCAGTGCCAAAAATCGTCGCTATCCTCAACGGTAAAGGAGGAGTCGGCAAAACGACTACCTCAATCAATTTAGCTGCACAATTTGCTAAACGAAAAAAAGTGCTGCTGGTAGATGCAGATATTCAAGGTTCTGCTAGTTGGTGGTTTGGACGCAATGAGCAAGGGATGGGATTTGATTTATCGCAAGAAACAGATCCACAGCTATTAGGCCATTTACGTAAAATAAAAGGTTACGATTTAGTAGTGGTGGATACGCCTCCAGCTTTGCACTCTGAAGCCTTGGCAACAGTAGTAGCGATCGCAGATTATATACTTTTACCTACACCCCCATCCGCAATGGATTTAGCTGTTTTGATTGAAACAGTAAAATCAGCCGTCGTTCCCACAGGAGTTCCCCATCGTGTACTCTTAACTAAAGTCGATGCGCGGAGTATTGGTGAAGCAATGGAAGCACAAAACACTCTCGTTAAGCTAGGTATCCCCGTTTGTAAAGGCTTCGTCCGTACCTATAAAGCCCACGAAAGAGCCGCATTAGAGGGTGTCGCAATCAATCAATGGCGGGGCAAAAATGCTTGGGAGGCGGAATCAGACTATCGCCGCGTGGCTGATGAATTACAGCGTGATTGGAGAAAATAATGGCTAGGAAACAAAATCTTTCTGACTTAATTCAAGCAGAAGCACAAAAATTAACACCCAATAGTGCAGTAGACGAAGGTGCAATCGAAGTTCCGGCTGTGGAAGTTGTGGAAGTTGTGGAATCAACAACAGCCGCAGATGCAGAAGTAAATGAATCCACATCTGCTAAACGTGCTACTCCTACCAAAGCAGACTTAGAAGCTACTATTAAAGACTTAAAAACAACTTTAGAAAAAAATCAGGATACAGAAAAAGCTCTGCAACAACAAATTAAAAAATTACAATCAGCTTTATCAGAACAGCAAACCTCTTTATCAGAACAGCAAGCCTCTGTAGAACGCCTAACCAAAGAATTAGAAGAAGCAAAAACAACTGTACTTCAATTAGCAGAAGCCAACTCTAAACTCATCGAAGAAAATAAAGCCCTAAAACAACCAAAGGCGAGTATTGTTCCTCAGAAAAAAGACAATTATCACCAAACTGATTACAGAAAATCTCACCGCGCCCCCGAAAAACTCCCTGATATGCCAGCAGAAACAAAAGATGATTTTGCGGCTAATACTTGGTTGTATGACTAAATATCAGTAACTTAAAGCCCTCAGACTGGAAGTCGAGGGATAGATAAACAAAGCCTGCCTAGCCAACGCAGGCTATTTGTCTTATATTTTGCGTGAAATTTGATAAGACCAAATTAAGTAATGGACTGACACGACTAAAATGTTGTATTAGAGATGAAATAAAATTAACCGCAGATAAACGCAGATGGACGCGGATGGAATTCCGATGATTGCAATAAATTAGCTGTGTCAGTCTACTAGTTTGCTTGTGGCATCAGATAAATTAGCTGTGTCAGTCTACTAGTTTGCTTCTGGCATCAGATAAATTATTGTGTGATAAATAATTATTCATCAAAATATAACTTGCACTCTACTGAAATTATTGATTTTGTCGCTGGCAAGTATTACTGAAGGGGAAAACATGAAATTGTGTGGTTATACGATCGCAGGTACTCTTGTGACAATTTTAGTAGGAGCGATCGCAAATGGATGTACAAGTTTTGCAACTTCTAATGTGCAGCAAAGCAAAAGCTTAAATCCTCCCACCACCAGTCAAACAGAAAATACTTCCACAGCCACACATCAAGCCCAACGCCCTCGCACTCAAAATTCCGTCTCCAAGTTGAATCTGCAAGCAGGAATGCCATATCAAAAAGCGCGAGAACAAGTGCTTCAACAAGGTTGGGAACCGAATTTGCAAGGCGATGCGCCTAATCTTCAAGATACCTCTGTGAAAGAATTATATGATTTCGGATATACAGAGGTAAAAGACTGTTCCGGGACAGGAGTTGGTGCTTGTCGATTTGAGTTTACCAACCAAGCCGGAGAACTATTGTGGATTTCAGCCACCATCGCTGACCGCAGTAATACAGAACGAGTCGTTTGGCATTGGTCAATTGAGAAAAATATCAATGTTCATCAACAAACTTCACAATCTTCTCGTCCAGAAAAACCACCATTTATCGGTACGCGCTTATTTAATTTTCTAGGAGGAAGTGGCACAGGTCAATCAATTGCGATCGCACCTGATGGCACTACTATAGTTAAACTTCAGGGTACCTTTGAAAGTTCCATTCAATATCACGGCAAATTCTCCAATCCCATCATCTTGCAAGATGGTAGTGGACTGGGATTACTTTTTAAAGACGGTAAAGTTTACAGCCTCGCAGCTAATGGACAAATCGCCAAAGGTTGTAAAGGTGATGAAACAGTTTGTGAATCATCTTTAATCGCAAATACATCTGCGCCAATTAAACCAGGTTTTTATGTACTTGGCGGAACTGATCAAGGTCTAGAAGTCAAAGGAGAACAGTATCGCTATTATGATGAGGCTGGCAATCAAGAATGGAGACCAATTTCGGAATTAAATTATATTCAAGAAAATCTCATATTTGATGGACAGAATTATTGGTGTATTCCACCCAGAAGCGAAGCAGGAGTATGCACAGAAAATGGCTGGATGCCTGTAAGATAATAAATTGTATCTTTGATTAGTGTAAAAATCTGATAACTATTTATGGTCAGAAAAACTCAAAGCCCTGTCAAAAAAAAATGGCTAAAAGAAATATTTAGATTCCACGGTTCTGTGATTCCCGGAGTTTTAGAACGCTCTGTTTTTTGTGGTGCATTTGGCGTGATCATTTCTTTTCTTGACTTCAAGCAATTGCCAGTTGCTCAACCCGTATTAGGCACTGTAATTCCTAGTATTGTTTTGGGTTTATTGTTAGTTTTTCGGACTAATACAGCTTATGAGAGATTTTGGGAAGGAAGAAAACTTTGGGGTAGCACAGTTAATACTATCCGCAATTTAGCTTGGAAAATTTGGGTCGCAGTGGACGAAGTGGAATCTGACGACAGAGAACGCAAAATAGCCGCTTTACGTTTATTACCAGCATTTGCGATCGCCAAAAAATTATATCTTCGTTATGAACCAGCCAGTGAAGAATTAAAACCTTGGATTTCCCCGGCTCAATATAGCAATTTGCAAAATATTCAAAACATGCCTTTAGAAATTTCCCGCTTGTTAGGAAATTACTTACAGCAAGAATATAAACGTGGTCTTTTAACAAATTATCAATTGACTAGTATTCACACTCTCATGAATAACTTGATGGATAATGTCGGCGGTTGCGAACGTATTTTAAAAACACCAATTCCCCCGGCTTATGTGATTCATCTCAATCAATTAGTATTTATTTATTGTTTAATTCTACCATTTCAATTTGTTAAAGATTTAGGTCTATGGACAGGTTTATTTGTAGCTCTTGTCAGTTTTGCTTTGTTTGGCATTGAAGAAATTGGCGTAGAAATTGAAAATCCCTTTGGTTATGATCATAATGATTTGCCATTAGATAAAATTTGCCAAACTATCAAAAGTAATATTGAAGAATTTATTGCTTTTCAAACAATTCAAGACCAAGACAACATAGAAAAAAAAATTAACTTTTCATACACTAATCCAGATATTTAACCTCACAGATTTTTGGATATTCAATCAAGTGCGATCGCTTATTTTCAAATAATTCATTTTTATGGAAACTCTTGGCATACATCATATAGCAATTATTTGTTCCGACTATGAACGCTCGAAAAGATTTTACGTAGAAGTTCTCGGCTTTGCCATTATTCAAGAAACATTTCGAGCCGCCAGAAACTCTTATAAACTAGATTTACGTGTTAATGAACATACTCAAATTGAATTATTTTCTTTTCCCAATCCTCCCCAACGATTCAGTAATCCTGAAGCTTGTGGTTTAAGACATTTAGCCTTTGCTGTGGAAAATATAGAAGCAACCGTGGCTGACTTAAACTTGCACAACATAGAGACAGAAAATATTAGGGTTGATGAAATTACGGGTAAGAAGTTTACCTTTTTCCAAGACCCAGATAACTTACCATTAGAAATTTATGAAGTTTAAAAACACAATTCTTGGCTACTTAATTTGTCAGTCTCCATAGATGGGTTTGAGTTGCAAATCCAATATTTATGCTTACTTGCAAAGAATATGCTGTGTGTGTGGCTCAAGATGGATGATTGAATTACTTATTTCATATATCATAATATATAGCAATTAGAGCAAAGCTTAAAATAAAAAAAATGAGCAAATAAATCCCTATACAATAGATATAAATTAAAAATCCAGGATTTGCGGATGACTCAGATTGATTCCTTATCATCACAATCAAAACAGCCAGATTTTGTTATTAATGCAGAAGCAAAAACATCTTTAGGTATTCTCATTGCTGGTCTGATTTTAGGATTGTGGGTAATAAGTATCACATTATTTTTCTTACTCAATATTTATCAAACCCCAATTCCCTTAATAGCTATAGCGATACTTTGGCAGACATTTTTATACACGGGATTATTTATTACTGCTCATGATGCTATGCACGGCGTAGTGTTTCCCCAAAATCCCAAAGTTAATAATTGGATAGGTAGAATATGTGTATTTTTGTACGCACTATTTTCTTATCAAGAGCTACTCACAAAACACTGGTCACATCACCGCTATCCGGCTACTAAAGATGATCCAGATTTTTATGATCATCAGCAGCAAAACTTTTTTGCCTGGTATTTTAACTTCATTAAATCATATTGGAATTGGCGACAACATCTGAGATTTATATTCGTATATATTTTTTTGAGATATGTCTGTAATATACCTGAAGCTAATCTAATTTTATTTTGGTGTATACCATCTATTTTCAGTTCAATTCAATTATTTTATTTCGGCACATTTCTTCCTCATAGAAGACTTGCAGAGGGATACACAAGTTTGCACTGTACACGCAGTACACATTTACCTGTGTTTTGGTCATTTATTACTTGCTACCATTTTGGTTATCATAAAGAACATCACGAATATCCTCATGTTCCTTGGTGGCAATTACCAGAGGTTTATCAAGCTGGGAAGCAGCAATAAGTTTATCAGGTATTTTAGCAACCTAACTTAGCGATTTATTCAAATACGACAGTGCGATTACCATAAACTAAAACACGGTTTTGTAAGTGTAGCCGCACCGCTCTGGCTAATACTATTCTCTCTAAATCTTTACCTTTTCTGACCAAATCTTCTACTTCATCGCGGTGGCTAACTCTCACTACATCTTGTTCTATGATTGGGCCTGCATCTAAATCTGTAGTCACATAATGAGAAGTTGCACCAATAATTTTTACGCCTCTTTCAAAAGCTCTGTGATAGGGATTTGCACCAACAAAAGCTGGTAAAAATGAGTGATGAATATTAATAATTTGAGGAAATTGAGCAATAAAATCAGAACTGACAATTTGCATATATTTTGCCAATACAACCAGATCAATTTTGTATTGGCGTAATAATTCTAATTGTTTAGCTTCTTGTTCTGGTTTGTTTTCTTTTGTAATGGGAATGTGATGAAAATCAATCCCAAATTGCTCTGCGGCTACTTTTAAATGAGGATGATTGCTAATAATTAACGGAATTTCGGCGGCAAATTCTTTAGCACGGTGTCGCCAAATTAAATCATAAAGACAGTGGTCTTGGCGGCTGACCCAAATTGCAATGCGTGGTATAGTATCAGAAAAATGAAGTTGCCATTTAGCGCCCAAAGGTTGAGCGATCGCATTAAACGCTGGGCCAATTAAATCTTTAGGTAAATTAAATCCTTCTAACTGCCATTCTATACGAGTGAGAAACAACCCCGCCGAAAAATCTGTGTGCTGATCTGCATGAATAATATTGCCACCATTGGCATAAATAAAGTTAGCAATTTTGGCAACAAGTCCTCTTTGATCAGGACAAGAAATGAGCAGGGTGGCAGTTGTCGTGGACATAAAATAATGCGTAATTCAATAAATTTTATTTGAGTTTATTTACCTTTCATACTTCACACTTCATACTTCTTCTAAGGTGTTGGGAGAGGAAGATTAGTGGGTAAAGGTATTGATTTACTGTTATCAACAGTTTGTCGCCATTCTGATAACTCCCGGTTAACGGCATTGACAAAATCGGTAGATACTAATAATACATTGATATTGCCGTTTGGTTGTGTAGCTGAGTCAGCTTGAGCATACACAAAACGATTATTAAAATTAGATTTGCCCAAAATTAACTGATGAGTTTGCTGATTTTTCAGTTTAATCTCAATGGTGGCGTTGGGTTGAGCTAAACCAAATTCTGTGAGTTGGTTAGCAGAGGTTGATATAATGCGATCGCTTTTACCTTTAACCAACAAATCCATTAAGTAAGAAACGATCGCATCATTGGCTGGTTCTGAGACTGGATATTTCAGCAACCATTTAGGTTCGCTACCCTGGGAATTGCGTTCCAACATCAGAGTGTAAGCTTTGGTTTTGACTGTCAAAGACTGCACATCATCTTCCGCAAACGCAAAAATTTGCTGTTGTTTCGCCTTGACTTCTTCTTGCTGAGTTGCACTTCTAATTTCATGGAAATACACGAAACCACCCAAACCCAGCGCCAACAATACTAATATTAAAGTTGTCTTTGGAAATTTCATTGTTTAGTTAGGTACTGACAATTAAAAAAATATCCATTATTTAGCGACAAGGAAGACAAGGAGGACAAGGAAAACAAGGGAGATAGAGGTCTTGTTGAGTGAACAAAATTGGATAATTTATTTTTTGGAGTACCCTTAATCATTGAACGGATCTATCTCTGTTCACCTACTCCCAACTCACCACTCCCAACTCCCTAAGTTCTTATCTTCTTCGCCACCAAATGAAAGCGGCTGTTAAAAAGCCAAGCAAAGGTAATACCAACAAAGACGACAATGTTAAAACATTGGCTTGTGATGTTGATAAAGTGATGCGACGATTTTTCGGTTCTTTGGGACGAATGGAAAGAGTCTGCTGATCCTGTTGACTCAGCCAAGATACAGAGTTGAGGAATACATCACCGTTTAATTGCTGTTGAAACACTCCATCGGTAGCAAAATCTGAATTTCCAAAGACTACTAAACGTGATTCTTTCGGAGTTTGTTCAGATTTCTCGGCTGTTGCGGGAGTGGGTGTAGCTTGTGCTTGTGTTGTTGGTGTAGGTAATGGTGAGGGTGTTGCTGGGGTTGTTGGTGTTGGTAACGGTGAGGGTGTTGCTGAGTTTGTTGGTGTGGGTGTAGCTGTGGGAGTAGGCGTTGCTTGTGCTTGGGTTGTTGGTGTGGGTAATGGTGTGGGTGTAGCTGGTAATTTTCTTGTCAACGCTGCGCCTAAAGTTAGTGGCCCTTTGAGGTCTTTGTCAGGATTAAATTCTAATTTTTCGCTTTTTAAGTCGCTTTCCGCCCAACTATTAGGATAGGCTTTGGTTCGCACTAGGGGCGTAGACTCAACACCAGCCACGGAGGTAATTTCTACGGGTCTAGCCAAGCGATAAAAAGAAATACCGTTGCCAAAATCCTTGGTAATTGGGTGTTGTCCGTAGTCTGTAATGATGGGTGCTGCGGGGCCAAGTCCCACACCTGCACCGGAAACATCGACGGCTAAACGGTTATCGAGACGCACACCCCACTCTTGTAATAAGGGGTTGAGTTTGGGGTCAGTGTCAGGGTCAATCATCAGCAGCAAGTTACCGCCACGATTGAGATAATCTTGTAAAGCTTTCACCTCTGCGTCAAAAAAGCCACGTTTAGCACCAGCGACGACTACAACAGCCGCATCATTCGGAACTTGCAATTTATCAGCTAAGTTGAGTGGTTCAACGGTGTAACCTTTCTCGCTTAATCCTTGCACAGCCTGAGAAATACCACTTTCGCCACCAGTCAGGGGATGTTCACCGTGACCTTGCACAAAGTAAGCTTTAATAACTGTGGAATTAATTAATTGTTGTAGTCGGTTAGTTAATTTAATTTCTGATAAACGTTCATTGACATTTAACGATTGCACTAATTGGCGTTTGTTATCCGATTCTAAATAAACTTCACCATATTCTTTTACCCCAAATCTTTCTGCGATTCCGGGTCGGCTTTGGGGGTCAACATATTCAAATTGAAATTTAGAACTTTGACGTTGATAATTTTCTAATAATTCTCTATCTTGGGGATTTTGATTAGTATCAAATACCCAAATTTTGACTGTTTGTGGTAGACGGCGGACTAATTCTTGTGATTGGGGTGCAAGGGTAAATAACTGAGTTTCGGTTAAATCTTGGCGTAGTTGATAACGAACACCTAAAAAATTAATTAACCCTAAAATTACCAACACAGCCGCAGTCGCCACAACCGCATTAGTTCCGGCTTGGGTAGAACGACTCGCCCACCAACGGTTGTGCTGACTTTGCCAAAATACCCAAAATCCAATAATGGCAATTCCGGGAATCATAAATGCTAGGGGTAATAATCCCCAGCTACCAGATACTAACCCGGCTGTAAAACCGACCATAAATAGAAATGGCCCCAGCCAAAACAAATATTTCCAAGGTTGTTTTTTTGTGATTTTTTTCATATTTTGTTCTCTGTCATTTGTCTTGACTAATGACTAATGACTACTTATTTACTGCCGTTGAAAACGCAGCGCATCAATTGATTGTGCTGTGAGAAAGATACCTAAAAAAATGTAACTAGCAAATAAAATTAAGGCGCTGGTGTCAAAAATTCCTTGAATAAAGGTGTTGAAATGTTTGAGTAATGACAAATGAGCGATCGCTTCGCCCACGGGGCCGCCTATACTTTTAGCAATTAAATCCACAAATAACAGTAACAACACTAAAGCAAAGGTCATGACAGCAGAGAGAATCGTACTGTCTGTTAAAGAGGAAACAAACATTCCCAGTGATAAAATTGCGGCTGCCAGCAAAATTAAGCCTAAATGACCGACTAGAAGAATAACTGGCGACATCGGAGGGTTAGAAGCACCAATGGCGATCGCTTCAAATATCAACAGTGGTGCGACCATTGTAATTAAGAATGTCACCACGCCTAATAATTTGCCAACTGCTACTGCCCAATTGGTTAAAGGTGAGGTGGCTAATAACTCTAATGTGCCGCGTTTGCGTTCTTCGGCGTACAGTCCCATCGACAAAATTGGCAAAATAAACAGCAATAACCAACCCATCCGGTCTAAAAATGCCCGAATAAATTCATAAGGGACATCAATTAATGGGACTGGTACACCCAATTGTTGACCTTGTAAGTCGATGGCTGCAACGGAGGGTAAAATTCCATCGGGGCCGAACAAAATGGTGACAAAAAATAACCCTGAGATAAACCAAAACACCCCAGCGATCGCATAAGCTAAGGGCGAGACAAAGTAACTCTGTAACTCTCGGCGATAAATGGCAATAATATTCGCCAGTACTATACCCATTTATGCTGCTTCTCCTTCATTGGCGATTGAGTCTGTCTCTGGTTCAAAACGCTTTTCTTCTGTGGTTAGTTGCAAGAACACATCTTCTAAAGTGGCGCTGACTCGGCGCATTTCTTGTAACCCAAATCCAGCGCGGATTAAGGTGGCAGCGATGTCTCTTCCCGGTTCGGTTCCCGGTTGAGCAATCACGCGCAAATAAGCCCGTCCGTCTGTAGGATTGATCAGATGATGACCAGGAATTGATTCTACCAGACTCACGCCTGCAACATTTTGTAATACTTGTTTGGCGAGATTCGCTTCGCCATCAATTTCTAATTCATATCCTGAGCCACCTGTCAACTGTGTCATCAGACTTTCGGGCGTATTAGTAGCTACGACTTTACCCCGATTAATAATGGCAACACGACTACAAGTCATACTCACTTCTGGCAAGATGTGGGTAGACAAAATGATGGTATGTGTACCGGCGAGGCTTTTAATTAGATTTCGGACTTCGATGATTTGTCTGGGGTCAAGTCCAACAGTGGGTTCATCCAGAATGATGGCTGGCGGATCATGGACGATCGCCTGAGCGATACCGACTCTTTGGCGATATCCTTTAGAAAGTTTGCGAATAATGACTTTTTGCTTATCTTCTAAATTACAGCGTGCGATCGCTGCTTTGACTTTTGCAGTGCGATCGCCTGCGGAGACTCCTTTGATTCTGGCGACAAAATGCAAAAACCCCTCCACCGTCATCTCTGGATATAACGGCGGGGTTTCTGGTAAATAACCAATGCGTTGACGCACCGCCAAAGAATTTTCATGGACATCAAACCCAGAAATTTTCGCTGTACCGCTAGTTGCAGGTAAATAACCTGCTAAAATTCGCATCGTTGTGGTTTTACCAGCGCCATTCGGCCCTAAAAACCCTAAAATTTCCCCTGGTTCAACCCGAAAAGTTACATCCGTAATCGCTGGGGTAGAACCGTAAGTTTTACTGAGATGTTCAACTTCAATCATCGGTCTGGTTTATGGGAGATCGTAAATTAAACAATACCCAACAATCTTAGATCATCATAGAATAGCAATTCGTTATAAATCCTATTAGTAAAAACGCATAGGGGCGCAATATTATATATTGCGCCCCTATAAATTGCCTTAGCAATCAAAACATTCAAGAGTGGCAGTTTTAACGCAGGCTGGTCAGTGGTATACCTAACCAACCTGCAAAATTTTCTTTTTGTTTGGTGTTAGGATTTTTGACTGGAACTACTTGATATTTACTTGGACGTGGTGCAGCCAGAGTCACAGAACAGGTACGTAGTTCATCTTGATGGAAAACAGTTACTTGAATTACGTCGTTTGCTTGGTAATCTTTTAAGCGATCGCTCAGTTGATGAGAGGTAACACGGATACCAGCGATCGCTAGTAACTCATCACCCGCATCAATTCCTGCCAATTGTGCAGGCGAACCAAATTCTACAAACTTGACAATCTCTCTACCATTTTCGGTATTTAACCTCAACCCCAAGTAAGGTTCTTCTTCTTTATCGGCAATCACTTGTAAGCCAAAAGGTTCCAGGTACTGATTAAACGGCAACTCATCAGTGCCATTAATGTAGCGATTAAAGAAGTCTGTCAAATCCATCTCTGCGACAGATTCAATTACTTCTTGCAATTCTTCGGGTGTATAACCAATTTCCGATTTACCAAATTTGCGCCACATCAGCCGCATCACATCATCCAAAGAACGCTGATTTACCGATCGCTCTCGAATCAGCAAATCTAGCAATAAAGAAACCATTTCTCCTTTCAAATAGTAAGAAACTTGGGAATTATTGCTATTAGTGTCTGGACGATAAAGTTTAATCCAGGCATCAAAACTGGACTCAGCCAGTGATTGCACCTTACGCCCTGGGGTAGTTAAAAATCTGGAAATTTCTTTACTCCAATTATGAAAATATGATTTGGCATCATAAATTCCTGCCCGCAAAGGAATCAGCAAATCATAGTAACTGGTTGTTCCTTCACAGAACCACAAAGACGAAGTGTAGTTTTCCCGGTCGTAATCAAAAACCTCTAAAGCTTTTGGGCGAATGCGTTTCACATTCCACAAGTGAAAGAACTCGTGCGCCACCAATTGAATGAAGCGATCGTATTTATCTGGTGAATTAAAACCAAAACGCTGATAAATCAAAGAGCAACAGTTTTTATGTTCCAAACCACCATAGGCTTGAGCAAACAAATGCAGTAAAAACACATATCTGTCGTAAGGCAAACCGCCAAACATCTGTGCTTCTACATGAATGATTTTTTGAATATCAGCAATTACTTGTTGTGCTTGGTAATTGCCCTGTCCCCAAATAGCCAGTTCATGAGGTTTTCCTAAAACCTCAAAGTGGTATAACTCATGATAACCAATTTCAAAGGGACTATCGACAAGAGTATCAAAATCGGCTGCGTAAAAAGTGGATGACTGTCCATCAACTGAAGGCAAGGCAGTCGTCACTCGCCATTCGGGATGCGGTGGTACAATTGTCACTTGAATGGGCAACGTTTCACAGCCCCGGACTCTAAAAAACAGAGCTGCACCGTTAAAATAACCGTGGGTACCATCCAAATGGTTTGTCCGTACCGATAGCTCATTGGCAAATATGCGGTAACGTACCGTTAATTCCGAAATACCGTTTGTGTTGATCTGCCAGTGGTTTTTGTTGATTTTACGCCAAGGTAAAGGTTGCTCCCCAGCAAAAGCGGCAAAATCTTGGAGATTCTTGGCGTATTCCCGCACTAGGTAAGAACCTGGTGTCCAGACGGGCATTTTCAAATCCAGGGTTGGGGATGAGTGATTAACCAGCTGCAAGCTCACTTCAAACAGATGGGTTTCTGGTTGGGGCATTGCTACCAGGTAATGAATCGTCGGGACGGTTTCCTTAACGCCAATTTCGAGACGAGGTGCTGTTGCTTCAGTCATTTGTAGTAGTAGACAGGAGTGATAAGTTATGAGTTTATAGTTATTAGTCAATAATTAATAGTCAATGGAGGGACTTTGTAAAGAACGAGGAATCAAGCAGTGTGAAAGCAAGATTTGAAAAAAATTTACAATTAATTAATATTTTATAATTGAGATCAAAGATTCCGGTCTTTTTATCCATAATTAATTAATTTTTCCCACCAAGCATGTGTTTCCAGCATTCTTGATGCTTGGGTGTTTTTCATCAAAATTAGTCAGTAGAGCTGATTTCAAAGCTGGTCACTCAACTCTTCATGCTCACCATTATCAGCAAAATTTGTATCTGTGGTCTCTGCTGTTTCTTTTTTTCAAGACTTCCTAACACAAGCATTGGCCATTAGTCCCAAAGTTTGTAAGTCTCTGACTTGGGGAGCTAATGTACATCCGTTTTCGTAGCAGCTGAATTTCTTTGAGCCTATACTCAGCCCACAATTAGACTTTCCCTGCCAAATTCACCAGTTGCTTGAAGTTAACCAAGTAAATGATGTTATTAGCATTATCAATTGTGATCCATCCTTTTTCATGTAGTTTTTCCATGATTTTGGTGGTTTCCTCAACTCCAATTTCTGTCACTTCTGCCAAATCTTTAAAGGGAATATTAAAAATTTCTTTACCACGTTCGGAGTCTTGTCCATAGCTTTCACCCAAACTAACTAAGGTATGAGCCAGTTTGACGGCTGGTGGTGAAGAGCGAATTTGTAATCGCTGGTTAAATTGTCGGATTCTTCGCACCATCAGTTGCAGCATCCGATGGTGTAATTGTGGATCTTTAAACAAGATTTGAATAAAACGCTCTCTAGAAATACTCAGTAATTTTACAGGTGAAAGGGCAATTACATCAGTAGAACGTGGAGATTCATCTAAAATCGCCATTTCGCCAAAAAAATCACCCCGACCTAAAATCGCTATAGCCACAGAATCTTCGCCAGAGGTACGACGGACTTTTACCCAGCCGGATACCACAAAGTAAACGGCGTTACCCCAGGCATCTTCCATCAATACGGCTCGTCCTACGGGATATTCGTGATCAACGGCAACATTGAGCAGCCATTCTAAAGTTTGTGGGTTGGCTGTACTCAGCAAGGGGAAAAGTTCACTAAAAACCTCAGTCTGCATGAAATATCTGTAAAAAATGAATTCAATAATGGAAAATTTAGTTGACTGCTATAAGTTTTAAACCCACTACCATAGTATTAATACATATTTAAAATGTAATAATTAAGACTGATAACCTATGGTTTTTGGTCTAATGTTCCCTTACAACATAGCAATTATGTCAGGGATCGAAATCAGCGGTTTTACTGACAGAATTGTGATTTATTATTTGCTCATGGAATCGCTATTTGCCGTGAGTATTTTGACTTGTTGGTCTAAGTTTTCCACGATGCGATTTAAATTATCTAAAGCCTCTGCTTGCTCTGCTGTGAGGCTAGAGTTAAGTATTAGCCGTTGATGCAGTTCTTGTAATTTATAGCTCAGTTGTTGAGAAATACCCAAAACATCACGGCTGAGACGAGCTAAATGTTGTTGTTGATAAAACTTTAAAGCGGCTCCTCGCAATACTTGTAGTGTGGCTTCTTCACCATAAATGCCTGGCATAACTCGCAGGCGTAATAACAAACGATTTTGTTGATATAAACATTCTTTTTCTATTTGTTTTGGTTCTGTAATTGTGGCTACAGGTAAACTGGCAAATCGCTTTAATTCATTCAGTACGCCTTGAAAAACAGACAGAGGTAAATTATCCAGTACCGACTGTACAACACCATTATCACTCCAGAGTATTCTACCTTGGTAGGGTTGTCTTTCTAAATACAAGCGACCAATGCCACCACCCAAAACTCGACCAAGTAATTCTTCTAGTAGTTTCTTGGGTGGGAGTAGTGCCAGCACTTCCACAGGAGTGGATAGTTCTGGGGTAGGCACTGGCAGGATGGTTAAATTATTTGCCAGTGTAGCTTCTGTGATTTCTTCTTTGAGCTTTTGGGCTAAAGCTGAAAGGTTGGGTTCTGGCAGCGGAGGAAATTCTGTTAATTTGCTAGGATTTTTGGGAGTTTCCATATTTGCCACCATTGATTTTGGTGGTTGCTGTTGAGATGATTTGAAATCAGTATGATTCAGGGCTGGGATATTGGAGCTAAAGGTATTTTTATAGTTGAGGTAGGCTGAGAGAATGTGGCGGTGGCTGTCGCTGGCAATTTCTTGAGCCACCATTGTGCAGTTGATATAAGCTAGGATGCGATTTACGTAATCAAGGGCGCTACTGTCTTGCGGATGCACCATCCCTAGGAGTAATTTGTTACCTTCTAATCGAAAGGGCAGAATTTGGTGGTACAAGCAAGCTTCAAAGGACAAAAGATGATCAATTAGCTGAAATATTTGTTGGCGATCGCTTTCTTGCTCTAAGCTGATCGGTATATTCGATAGTACCTGCTGCTTACTGGCTTCGGTATCATTTGATTTGTCCTCTGAAGACAACATAGGTTTAATTATTTACAGTTTCCTTATATTTTATTTTGCTCTAAGCTAGTTGGCAGTAAATAAAGATACTTTGTTATCTTGGTAAAAATTAAATTAATCTCAGTAAGATAATGCTGGGTTAGACAGGTATAAATTTTTTCTACTAGGTAGTTTGTTTTGATCTCAAATTGGTGTCAGGGAGCGGGGGAAAGGTTGCTCTCCCAAGGGCATTCCGCAAAGTACCCGATGAATTCATGGGTAGGAATTGCGGCGGCTGCTTATGCTCCTGATTCTTCGGTTCTCAAGGATTGGGCGGTGAGATAAACTTTTGTCCATTCTCCCATTGCCTGATGGGTTTTAAGACCTAACTGTTGAGCGATCGCTTCTAGGGAATGACCTGCTTTGCGTAAATCTAGCACTTTCTGACCCAATGGCGTTAATTTTTGATAAAGTTGCTGCCATTGCCTAGGTGTCAGTCCCAAATTATGTTCTTCCAAGGAAATTGATAGCCAGCTATTGACAAGTTCTGGTTTCCCTTTGAGGGCAAAAACCCGGACTGCATGGTAGCTGATTTTTTCCCGCAGACGATAGATTTCTCGAATGGGCTTTTGCAGTTGTTTGGCAATTTCGTCTTGAGATTTGCCTTGGAGATATAGCTGCAACCAATCTACTGCGTCTTGTCCGAGATTTTCTTGTAAGTAGTCGGCAAATTCTGTTTGCACGGACTGGCGCAGTGCTTGTTGTTCTTCTAGTTGTTGTGCTTCTTGATATTCGGCGATCGCTTGATTATCCACTAAGTTGACGCGATTATCACTGTCATCGGTGAGAATTTCTTCGGAAACCAGTCTCACCATATCGCTACCCGGTACTTGTGTTAAGCCACCGCGCTGAGTCCGACGCAAGTAATTAACAAATCTGTAAACTAGTAGCGGTTGATTGCGGACTGGCCGCAAGGCATACTCTTCAATGCTGGCAAACAGTAATGTATCTTGGAGTCGCCTGTCGGTGGTAAATTCGGCAATGCAAGCCATTTGCTGCTGCATATAAGTATCGCTTTGCAGTAATTCTTGGATGACTTCTTGTAAGACATCCATAACACTACGTTGGCGATCGCGGCTGAGTGCTACCCAAGTTTGAATTTTATGGCGTAAGCTGACTAAACTCCCCAAGCGAGTAATTAAGTTACGATAAGCTCGGTCTCTACCAAGACCCAAGTAGCGTTGATGTAAAATTTTCCAGCGATATTCCATTGCTTGTTTAGCAATTTCTAGTTGTTTGGGGTCTAATAGTTCAAACCTGTTTAAGTCTTTGCCTAAAAGCCACAAAACAATACTCTCCCTCACAGATACACTTTGTTCTGGAATTTCTACAGCTAGGCGTTTATGCCAATACTGGGCCAGTTTATTTGCATCTGTTGCCATAGTGAGATTGTTTTCCTCAAAACCTTGCCTTAAAGTTTGCATCACAACCCCCGTTGATCGTCACTCACTCTTAACATCTTGGCTGGCAGTTGTCTATGAATTAGTCGCTTTCATGAAGACATTTCAGCGATTCTATTCTTATTTACGTTTTTATTCCCAAACTTTATGCAGAAGTTTTCAGATTAAATTTTTATTTTTATTCTCTGCACAATCAAAATTTTTATAGTTAGCATTTTTTTCATACCTCACAATTTTCATTTTTTGTCAACTTATCATCAACACACCTAAAAAAGCTGACTAATCCTCAATCAATCTGATCAGGACAAACTAGGATTATAGTGCTTCAGTTAGTAAAAATGAGAAAGTCTACACTGCTGCTCAAGAACTAGTGAGATTTACCCACATTCCAGACGTTATCTTGAGTAGATAAGTTTCACGTCATCGAGTCTTTGTTTAGTGTTTTAGGAAATATGTAATTTTTCTTATCAATTTTTACTGGCTTGTCTATGGCAATCATATCTAAAAGCCACAGTTTACAGTTCACTCCTTAATTCTGCTCGGTGGGGGAAGTTGTGTGAGAGATTGCCACGATCGCTAACACTACAATTTTCTTAAAATCTCATGCTGTTGGTAACGCAATTTTTTTTAATTATATGCAGATTTGACAACCAGTCATACAAGTAATTTGTTTCTCTTAAGACTTACTTGTGCAGGAGAGTAATGCTTGTGACAAATGGAATTAAATGGGAACAGCATACCTAGCAAAAAGTCAATAGTCTAGTCGCAATTATTAATCATTGATTCGCAATTGGACTGGTGACTTTTGACTTTAGCTGTGGGATGAATCTGCGAATAAATCTAACTTTATCTGCCGTTACCAGACCTGATGATCGGATTTTCTACAGAGTCACGATACTGTTGCACCTCTGCGGTGTAAGCAATTGGTAAAACAGCTTCAACGTTTTCATGGGGACGAGGGATAATTACCCAAGATTCTAATGTGCCTCCATAAACATTTTCTGCTGCTTCCACACCGGCAGCCATCGCGGTTTTTACTTCCGAAACATCTCCCCGAATATTCACCGTAAAACGTGCGCTACCAACTCGGATATAACCCACAAGGGTAACTCGTCCCGCTTTTACCATTGCGTCTGCTGCGGCTAAAACAGCAGGAAAACCCTTAGTTTCCAGCGAACCAACTGCCTGTAGTGACATTCTTCATCTCCTGATATAGATAAACGTATGTATCGCTGCAAAATTAATTGTAGGCAGCTTTGTTACAAATTTTAATGGCGCAACTGTTTAGAAGATCCGGAAAGGCTCAGATTTCTGGGTGAAGTGGATGGGCAGAACTGTTTCCACATTTTCCGGGGGATTAGGAACTATATAATGGGTGATTACTGTTTCAGCCTTTACCTGCTCCCCAGCGTTTATACCTTGTTCAACAGCTCTGTTGACTTCAGCAACTTGTCCTCGGATAGCAACAACAAAGCGACCACTTTCCGCTAGTCCATAATACACCAGCGTGACTGCGGCAGATTTCACCATTGCATCTGCTGCGGCTAACACAGATGGAAAACCTAAAGTTTCAATTACGCCAACAGCCATTGGCATGGCATTAGCTCCTGAGACAATAATATAGAGTGATCTTTATTTTACGCGGGTTTGGCTCCAATGGTGACATTCAGGACTGTTTTTTTCAGTACACTGAGTCATCGGCTGACAAATCAACACGATTTTGGTGATGGGGTGCTGTAAACTATAAGTTATGTTTCCCAGCTTTTTACCAGCCGCAGTTAGGCAATTAACCGAACCAAACTCGATCGCACTAGCTTGTAGTATGCAAAGTCAAGCGATCGCTACTCCTTTATCTGATCAACCAATTACCACCACTTATGTGAAACAAGGCAGTGGTGGCACACCAATTTTACTCATCCACGGTTTTGATAGTTCTGTATTAGAATTTCGCCGACTACTACCACTACTAGCAGAAAATAATCAAACTTGGGCAGTGGATTTACTCGGTTTTGGCTTTACCGACAGACTCCAAGGCGTAGCATTTAGTCCAGTTGCCATTAAAACCCATCTATATTATTTCTGGAAAACCTTAATTAAGGAGCCTGTAATTTTGGTGGGTGCATCGATGGGAGGTGCAGCCGCCATTGACTTTACTCTCACTTATCCAGAAGTCGTCAAAAAACTGGTGTTAATTGATAGTGCTGGGTTAAAAGCAGGTTCACCTCTAGCAAAATTCATGTTTCCGCCCTTAGATAATTGGGCGACACAATTTTTGCGTAGTCCCAAAGTCCGCGATCACATTTCTCGCACTGCCTATAAAAATCCCAGTCTAGTGACTCTAGATGCTACCTGTTGTGGCGGACTGCATCTAGAAATGCCGAGTTGGCATCTAGCTTTAATTGCTTTTACCAAAAGTGGTGGTTACAGTGCTTTTAGATTTAAGCAACTAGGACAAATTCTGCAACCCACATTAATTCTCTGGGGCGACTCAGATAAAATCTTAGGCACTACAGATGCGAAAAGATTCAAACGCGCCATTCCCAATAGTAAACTCATTTGGATTCAAGACTCTGGTCATATCCCCCATTTAGAACAATCACAAGTTACTGCCCAGCATATTCTCGAATTTCGAGATGAATCATAAAAAGTAAAGAGGCTAGGGAGTGTTTTCAAACTCATTATCATGGCATCCTCTGGATACTGAGAACAGGAATACTTCTCACTTTATTGTTCTGATTCATGATTTAGTCGTTTGAGTAAATCTTGAATTTCTGCAATGGTATCTTTGGAGATTTTTGGCTGTTTCTCTAGCCAAGCAATAGCACTTGCATCTCCTTGTTGAACAGCTAAGATTAAAGCACCCCAGGTGAGTACATCTGGCTGTTGTGGATTAACTTCTAATGCTGATGCTACACGATTCCACAACTTGCCTTTTTCGCCTTTTAACAGAATAGAAATTTCTTGAACATTTTGGGGTGATGCTTTAAATACTTTTAAAGCTTTATTCCAACGACCATCAATTAAATCTGCTAAGACTTGTTCACTGGGACTAGCCCAAGTTTTTTCGGCTTGTGCTTTAGTGAATTCAGAGTGTAAGCGAATAAAATCAACTTGGGCTTGGGCTGTGGTGGGTAAAGCGTTTTTGCGTTGTTTTTGCAGAGATTTTAAAGATTCTAGGGCTGGTGTCCATAAACCGCTACGGGCAATTGAGATGGCATTTTGGTAAGCAGTATCTTTAATAGCTGGTGGTTTGAGAGAAATTTTATCTAACTGAATGGGGTTGAGATAAAGTTTGGTTGGTTTAACTTGGTAAACTCGTAATTGGGGTTCTAAACCTACTGTTTGGTCTAAGATTAATTCTTTATCATCATTACCAGTCACTTGTTGCCATTTTGGTGATTCACCGTTAGAACTCTTCCACGAAAGCAGTTGGATTAAGTTAGAGCGTTCTGGATTGTAATATAAAATCTGTCCATAGGCGATCGCACCTGAGCCTTTTTGATATTCTCCTTGTAAATTCAACCAAACACCTGGGGCTGGTGTGTCATCATCAAAACCTTTGATTGTGGTTAAAGGTAAGAGGTTACTATCATCATTTTCGACTTTACTATCTACAAAGGATTTGTCTATCCCAGTTACCGATAGTTGAGTTGCTAGACGATAGTATTTGTTGCTTTTTGATTGGAATTCTGAGTCTGTTGCTAGTTGATAAACCCGCAACGCTACCAGTTCTTCACAATCAGACTGACAATTAGGACGTTGCTGAAAAACCGGCAATAAAAATGTGTTGTCGTTTTTATCTAAAGCCAGAGTCGCGCCGGATGTTTGTTTTTGTGCTTGTATGCTGGCTTGAATTTCGGGAAGAGTGTGGGGATGTTCGCTATAACCAAAGGGAATTTGCGCCCATTCTGGTAAAAACTTGTTCATCCAAACAATTTTGTCGGGATTGAAGATAAACAGCCAACTAATCCAAGCAAATATCAAAATTAGCCCAGCACTACTGAATAGAACAGTAACCGCTACTGTTGATGACAGTAAACTTCCCTGTTGGGGCGCTTTTTCGGTAATTTCGGGGGAAGTTTGATTGCGTCTCAAGAATTTTAGCGATAGTCTGCGCGATTGATGTGCCATATTGCTTCTCGGTCAATCTAGTAGGTGGTGCAAGGCTGGTTATTTCTACTTTTATACTCGCGTTTTTGCCTATTGCCCAGAATTTGCTTCGTCTTATTTGGTACAAAGTCGGTAAAATTTCTCATGCCGAAACTGATAATTTTGCTTACACTCGAACTTCAGTATTCCATGTAGACTTTAATAAATTGGAACTTAACGTGATTCGCTATAATCATCTCAAATTCTGGATAATTGCGTCTTTTTTGATGGCGGGATTAAACGGCGGATCACAGATAGCCTCCGCCCAAGATTATACTAGTACTGAAACACAATCAAGTTTAAGTTTAGACAATCAAGATTCTTCAATTTTTCCTGCCGCTTCTATTGATCAGGGTGTAATAGAAAATACCGAACCGATGGCACAAGTTACATCGGTGTCACAATTGAATGATGTCCAGCCTAGTGATTGGGCTTTTACGGCGTTGCAATCTTTAGTAGAACGCTATAACTGCATTGCGGGCTATCCTAATAATTCATTTCGGGGCGATCGCGCTGTCTCTCGCTATGAATTTGCTGCCGGGATGAATGCTTGCTTAGATAAAATCAACCAAATTCTTGCAGTTGCAGCACCCAGTGCCGAATTAGTAACTCGTGCAGATTTAGATACAATTCAACGCTTACAATCAGAATTTAGCAGCGAACTAGCCACCTTGCGGGGACGAGTAGATAGTTTAGAAGCGCGGACTGCGGAACTGGAAGCGAATCAATTTTCTACCACAACTAAACTGAACGGACTGTTAATTGTAGGTGTTCAAGGGCGGAGTTCTAACCGTGGTGATGTTAATCCCAGAGATGGTGTCAAAGACTCAGATGATAATGGCACAAACTTTAATGTTATTAACTTTTCCTACCTGAGTTTAACTACCCAACTCACGCCCCGTAGTTATCTATTTACCGGCTTAGTGGCTGCCGATGGTACCACAAAACCTAAATTGAGTAATGACTTTGCCCTGAGTTACGAATATCCCACAGATAACAAATTAACTGTAATTGACTTGAATTATCGCTGGTTAGTCACTGACAAATTAGCGGTGATGGTAGGCACAGAAGGCGTAAATATGACCAACGCTTTCCGTGGCCCTGTGCGAGTTGAGAGTGCAGCTACAGGGCCTTTATCTTGGTTAGCGCAAAGAAACCCGATTTTAGATATCGGCTTTGGTCATGGTGGAATTGCTGTAGATTGGCAATTTGCCAAACGTGCTAGTTTACAAGCTTTGTATACTAGTTATACTCCTGGGAAGCCTGGTGAACGTAGTGGTTTGTTTGATGGAACTACGACTACAGCAGTGCAATTGTTATTAACACCAACTGATAATGTTGATTTGAGTTTGTACTACGTTAATAATTATGCATCTGATGGTTGTTTGCTCACCTTTGTTGGTGATGAATGTTTAACAGCGACTAACGCACCCTTACAAACCAACGCCTATGGTGGCACACTCAGTTGGCAAATTTCGCCCCGCTTCACTGTCGGCGCGTGGGGTGGTTATACTACTTCCTCGATTCCTGGGCGATCGGGTAGTGTGGAAACGACTAATTACATGGTGTTTTTAAACTTCCCCGATTTATTTGCTCAAGGTAATTTAGGTGGTATTTATGTCGGACAACCACCAAAAATTACTAGTAGTACTTTACCTGTGGGTAATAATGTCCCTGATTTTGAGAATACAGGTTTAGGACGTGCAGGCGGACAACCAGGAACCACCACTCAAATTGAAGCTTTTTATCGTTTCCGAATGACAGATAACATCTACATTACGCCAGGGATCATTCATATATTGGAACCTGGTCATACACCAGACAGTGACCCGGTTACTATTGGAATTCTTCGCAGTACATTTCTGTTTTAGCTCAAACGAATACAAAAATAATTCATTGAAGAAACAGTAACTCTGTATCGTCCGACTGGCCCTAAAGAGTTGGAACTGGTAAAACAAAGCGGTTACACAAAATGGCCGCCGCGACTACCAGAACAACCGATTTTTTACCCAGTGACAAACGAGCAATATGCAACAGAAATTGCCACTAAATGGAATATTCGAGATAGTGGTGTGGGTTATGTCACCCGCTTTGCAGTCAAAAAAGAATTTATGGATAAATATGAAGTGCATCAAGTAGGAGCTTCATATCATACAGAATGGTGGATTCCCGCAGAAGAACTAGAGCAGTTGAACGAAAATATCGTTGGTCAAATTGAAGTAATTGGAGAATATAGAGGTTGACACAAAAATTAAGTAGGTTGCACAAGTATTGACTATTAACCATCATTTTTACCTGATGGATTTGTAGCTAATTCTTTGAATAACTGCAAAAAGAAAAAAGGTTTGGCTCACCACCAAACCTGACTATAAATCCAGTGCATAACAACATCCCGCATTTATTTACTCATGAATTTTGCCTCGTAGCATCTTCCTATAGGATGTATCCAAAACTTATAAAAGCTGATATTAAGCGAGACAGGTATTCTTAATTACATTGAAATAAAATAATTGCCATAAATTCCTTCAAAATTCAAAACTGCTGATATAATTTACCGACTTTTATATTGGGGCTAGGCTTTGCTATATCAGCAAAATAAAAGACGGGCTTGCACCCGTCGAAATAGCTTGAAAGTGGCGACACACCTTGGATTATCGAAAAGAATAGTAATTAAACTTAATAGGTCGTCAAGAAGACCAATGATTTAGGCAATATGTTTCCATCAAAGTCATTCTTGTAATATTGCTCAATTTAGCACAAACAAATTTTAATTAACTGCCAAAATGCCAAAATATTCAAGACATAAAAAATATTTTGAATTGCTTTATAAGTCTTATTCAGTAACTTAGCTAGGAATTTATAGGATATATCAAACTATACTTGGAACCAACTGACCAAAATGAGGATTAGTAGTAAAGGTTCCTAAATTTTTTGCGTATCTTATAGGCACGCACAATCATCTATTTTTATTTCTTTGGTCAGAATTTTTCTCTTTTTCCTCTACCTAGAGTAACAAAAGAAATATATGAGCTTTGGAATTAATTCCAAGACGGATAATTAATTGCGACACTTTAAAGCTTTGAGGGTGCAACTTAAGCCTCTGAGATGATGTTTGGAAAGTCTAAATTATTACTCACTGGGCGATTGGAAATCGCGGCTACACAGACAAAACCTAGTCCACGTAGGTGGACTTTGCTTGTGTAGTAGCGAATTTTATTAGCCCAATACTTTTCAAACAACCTCTGAGGTTGAAGCATGAGGTTCTGAGGTTCAAACTTGAAGCTCTGAGCTTGGAGCCTGACAGTATAGATAAGCACAACCCTGACATCCCTACACTCTTACACCCAGTATCAACAGACAATTAATTGTCCTACACTACATAACTCCTGTGTAAAATAACTAGGCAGATCAGCAACAGGTATCAAAAATTATGCTTAACCCTAAGATTGGCATTATTGGTGGTAGTGGACTATATAAAATGGCCGCTTTGCAGGATATAGAAGAAGTGCAAATCGAAACACCCTTCGGTTCCCCTTCCGATGCTGTAATTGTGGGGACACTAGAAGGAACAAAGGTAGCTTTTTTGGCGCGTCATGGGCGAAATCATACCTTATTACCTTCCGAATTGCCTTTTCGTGCCAACATCTATGCAATGAAAAAATTAGGTGTAGAGTATTTAATTTCTGCTAGTGCGGTGGGTTCTTTAAAAGCCGAAGCCAAACCACTAGATATGGTTATCCCAGACCAGTTTATCGACCGGACAAAGAATCGCATTTCCACCTTTTTTGGTGAAGGAATTGTGGCTCACATTGCCTTTGGTGATCCGATTTGTCACAATTTAGCTGGAGTTTTAGCAGAGGCGATCGCATCTCTCAATTTACCAGATGTCACCCTACATCGTGGCGGCACATATATCTGTATGGAAGGGCCAGCATTTTCCACCAAAGCCGAATCTAACCTTTACCGCAGTTGGGGCGCAACAGTAATTGGGATGACCAACTTACCAGAAGCCAAATTAGCCAGAGAAGCCGAAATCGCCTATGCAACCTTAGCATTAGTCACAGATTACGATTGTTGGCATCCAGATCATGATAGCGTCACCGTCGAGATGGTAATTGGTAACTTGCAACGCAACGCCGTCAACGCCCAAAAAGTTATTCAAGAAACAGTCCGCCGTTTGAGTAAAAATCCCCCACCCAGTGACGCGCACTCAGCCTTAAAATATGCTATTTTGACTCAATTAGATCAAGCCCCAACAGCAACCAAAGAAAAATTACATCTGTTATTACAAAAGTATTTATAAATGTAGATTGGGTGAAGCACAGCGCAACCCAAAATAAGTCTCGGTGTTGGCGTTAACTTTGTTTTGCCCAATTTACTAGCAAAAACCTAGCATTCTTTTAACTCCCAATTTCCACAAGAGTCACAAAATTTTTTGACATCTGTACATATTATTGAAGTCTATTAATAATTTTTTAGTTTAGAATTATGGAGAGACCAGAAATTATACATTGTTTAGAGCGAATTCTTAATTGGTTACAGCAGAATGCTCCATCGTATATCGAAGGGTTCTTACCTAGTCTATCATACGAAGAAATTGAAGAAAAAGTTAGTAATTTACCTTTCAAACTATCAGAGGAAGTATACAACCTTTATCACTGGCGTAATGGCACAAATTCACAAGCAATGATTTTTGTTTACCATTACTTCTGGCATCTAGACATGGTTTTAGAAATTTCCTCTGATTGTGTTAATGATCCTTTGTCGCAAGAATTTCGCCAGCAAGCAGGGGAACCTTTGTATTTATTTCCTATCTTTGAGTATGAAGGTGAGTATTTTGCAGTTGCAGGACAGACAACCCCAGTTGAAACTGCTCCTGTATATCATATTGATGCTGACGCAGGAGAAGTCAGTCTAGCATTTAATAGTTTGACAGCAATGATGCAGACAATAGCAGAAAGTTATGAAACAGGTGGCTATTATTTAACTCCTGAAGGACAACTAGAATGGGATGATAAAAAATTTCGGAGTATACGGCTTAAATACAATCCTGAATTAATTGATGATTTGTATGTCTATTGAACTGAGCCTGATAAAAGTTAATTATAATGCACTCAAGAACATTGAATCATTTTTAATTCAATGGGCTGAGAATTATGATGGAGAAACTGATGATTCTTTTGAAGTTAATAACGGTTTTCCAGAGGTATTATATTTTCTGCTGACTGGTTCAACTGACATATCAGCAGCATGGTTCAGTGATTCTAAGTTCTTAGTACAAGAAATATCAATACCGAACTATGGAAATGTTCCACTAGTCGATGCTTTAGCTGGCGGAAGATGTTTAAAATCATTACGTTCTCATGGACTTGTAGCAACTTGTTTAACAGTTGAACAGGTTCAGGAAGTTGCTCAAGCTTTGTCTAGAATTGCTCAAGAAGATTTAGCAACACGTTGGGATGCTTTGAACATATTCGCTAGTGCAGAGCGTCGTAAAATAATTGGTAGTTTGGAGAAGTTGCAACCAAATTTTAAGAGCTTGGAAGAGTCTGTGGAGAATATTGAAGATTTTTCAGAATATTTTATCAAAGAATTTGTTGCTTACTATATTGATGCTGATCAAAATAATATGGGAATTGTAATTCTTGATTGTACGTAGTCAATGTTTTGTCTACTAATTTTTAGCAAAACCGCAAATTTCAATTTCTGCCTGATTAAAATTATCCTTCAATATTTTACGCAACACACGCTGAAGATGCAGGTGTTTTCCTGGCTTAACTTTTGTCAGCGTCAGCAACAATAAGTTATCCTCACCAAAATGTTCTATTCCAGCTACTCGCGTTGGTTCTAAAACATCAGCTTCTTCCGTTTTTAACTGCTGTCCTACCTTTTCCACCACTCGATATACATGATCTAAATTACAATCGTAAGAAACACTAAATTCTACTCTTGCATATATATATTGCTTTGAAAAATTTATAATTGAACCTATATCTCCATTGCGAATAATCTGCAATTGTCCATCAGGATGTCTGACATGAGTAGTTCGTAGTTCAATGGCTTCAACAATTCCCTCTACACTTCTTTCTTCCATTTTCCCGGCTTCGATATAGTCACCTACCAAGTAATAGTTTTCAAATAAAATCAAAAAGCCACAAACAACATCATTAATTAGATTTTGCGCCCCCAGGCCAACTGCTATACCAACAATTCCTGCACCTGCTAATATTGGCGCAGGATCAATGCCAATCAGTTTGAGGATAGTCACTCCGGCAGTAAAATAAATAAAGTATTTAGCGAAACTCCGAATTAAGGGAATCAGCGTCAGTCGTTTTTGTCGCTGTGAATCGTTGACATCTGTGGTTCTTAAATAGAATTCATCTAATAAAAAGTAAGCAACTTCTATCACAACATTGCTAATAAAGAAAACCCCAATTATCTGAATAACTCTAGGAGTATAAGCACTTATCCAAGCAATAGGTTCTATTTCTGGAAGAACGAGATTTACAATTCCAACATAAAGGACATATTCTAAACATTTTTTAAATAAGGGAATTAAGTGGCGTAACCGTTCATATAGGCGCAGCAGATCGTTAGAATGGGAAAACTTGAGACTGAGAGCATCAAGAGTATCAACAATAGTTGCAACAGCTTTGACAATTAATAACCCAACTGAAATAGTGATATATATTTTTAAAGCAATAAACAGATATTTAGTAACAATTGCAGGGAGATACAAGAAATTAGCGCATAAAATAGCGGTGGCTATCCATGAACTATAAATAATAATTCTTTTGAAAGTCTGGAAAAAAGCCTCGACACTCTCATCATTAGCTTTGATTTGATCTATTTTCTTAGCGTAGTTGCAAACCCAGTCTATGCCACGGCTTAAAGGTGGTATGCTAAATTTAACTAGCAAGAGCAAACTGATAGTCTTTAAACTTGCAGTGACCAGATTTACCCAAAATTGTGTGGGAAGACTGCGAATCAAATTAAGTTGAAATTCTTGAACATTTTCACCTCGATAAATTATCATCCCATTCACACCAACCAGCGCCAAACATAGAACCACAGAAATCAGCATTAAAATTCTGCCAATACTCTGACGTAAAAAAGTGATGTTCGCAGTTCTTTCTTGCAACCAATTAACTTTAGCTAACTGTTTAAAAATGATGCCAATTAGCCAATTTAGTAGCCAAAAAATAATTAATACAAATATGACTTCACCAATAATAATTGCTATATTTGCTATATTCATTTTTGAATAGGATTATTTAAGAACAAAAAACAAAATTAGTTAGATACGCAATGTTTTAATAAAATCGGTATCTGTTTGCACAAAAACAATACCAATTAGTAATACCAGATAACTAATACCAATTTTATAAGATCAATATTTTTTAATCTCTCTGAGTTCGCATAAAAATGCAAGGACACTTAAGACATTTAAGACAGTCTAGCCTAATTAATAACTAAAACAAATTGTTTATTTATTTTTTGTAGTTTTATACTTATATATTAGACCTTTTGCAAAAAAGTTTTGCGGTAGATTAGGGGGTTAAACAAAATGATTTTCATACATGAAATCAGCAACGCCAAAAACTCAATACACTTGACCGTCGAAAGATCATTTGTCTGTTGGTATGTGGAGTTATTGGCGTGTAAGGTTTTTACTGTATATGTTTAACTCAACTGCGCGACAAGCTGATTTTCCAACAAAGTGTCATTCGTCAACAAATCCTCAACGGTGATGCGTAAAAAGCGTTGTTCATCAACTTGAAAGAGGATTTTCACGCGATCGCTCCCCGGATACCCTGGCGGTGTAAGTTGAGCAATGGTTCTCGCGCCTGCGCTATCATTCAGAGGTTTAACAGTGGTTTCACCGCTATCGAGACGGCGGGTAATTAAGCGATCGCCATCAAAATAAACTTCGGTGTTACCTGTGTCTGCGCCTAGTTCCCCAATAATTAACTCAATGCTGGGTTGATTTTCTACTGATGCGCCTAAAAATAACTCTACAGCTTGATTCATCGGGTAAGCTTGCCCTGATTTAATAATAGGATGCCAACTGTGGCGTTGGTTGCGCCTATCCCAATAACGAATCCCGTAACTGTGGTAGAGAAAGTCTTTGATTTCCACGCCTTGAGATAACTGTAATGCACCTTGGGCGATCGCTTCAAAAGGCTTTTCACACCTGATTTTTTCTGGCTCAAAATACTGTTTTACCCATGTCTGCACTGCTGGTAGTTGGACAGTTCCCCCAACTAACAACACAGCATTAATATCTGCAAGTTCAATTCCCTGGCGGCGTGCTTGCTGCAACAGATTTGTCATTGACTCATCTAGTCGCTCAAAAAATCCCTGTTCTTTGAGAATATTATCTAAATTATCCCTGTCTAAATTTAATTCGTAACTTTCAAATGTTTCATCATCAAAATAAACTTCGCTGACTTGGTTTTGAGTTGATAGCTGAATCTTGACTTTTTCGGCTAATCTCGTTGTTAATGGACTCACCGCCAAATCTTGAGTTTTGGCAAAGTAATCAACTAACCAATTGTCAATATCTGTTCCGCCTAAATTTTGTCCAGCTTTTGCCAATACCCGCGCCATTTTGACTTTTTGCTTGGAATTTTCCGCTAGGGATTTATTACCAAATTTGAGCAAAAATCCGATGGGTTTAGTATTACCTTGTGCGCCTTTATCTAACTTGACTAAAGATAAATCTAAAGTACCACCACCAAAGTCAATCACCAAAAGATTTTCTTGATCCGCCAAACCATAACCCAAGGCGGCGGCTGTGGGTTCATCCAACATCCGCACCTGTTCGACTGGGAGGCTTTGACAAACTTGACCTAACCAGTGGCGGTAAGCTTCAAAACTATCGACGGGGACAGTTAATATCAGGGAGTCTAAGCCACCTTCTAAGGGTGCTAGTTTTTCAATAACTTGATTGAGAAACCATTGTCCAACTTGTTCAAAGGTGACGGTTTCTCCATCTAATTCGGGTAAAAAGCCTTGAATTTCTGCACCGATACCGCGCTTAAAACTGCGGAAAAATCGAGATTCGCCTTTGAGATCCAAACCGCGATCGCGTACTTGCTGCCCTACTAAAACTTTACTCTGGGCTGCGTCTTCCACATACACCAAGCTGGGAATGAGTGGAGGATTGAGACTTTGTTGAATTGATAAACCAGGTAAACTCAAAGTCTCCGCCTGTTGGGTGACGGGATTCCAACGGGCAATGACTGTGTTGCTAGTACCAAAATCGATTGCGATCGCCATAGTGTCTTAATTATTCCATGCAGCGCCAAATTTTTCTCACAAAAAATTATTGTCCCATAAGCCACCAACTACGCAAATGGGCGATCGCTTCTTCTTTGCGTTTAGCTTCCACTTCTATCCACGGTGCTTGATGATAAATATCAGGCATAGCATCAATAAAATCACTGTGTTTTCTATCTTTAAAGGCTGTTTCACCGTTGGAAATATGAACTAATTGCCAATCTGGGTTTTTCCATGTTTCCCTCGCCGCCTCAAACATCGTAGCCACACTCGGCTCATTGTAGCTGTCTAAATTTTCGTGGCAAATATGGTGATGGGCATCAAATACCAAGGGAATTTCAGCTTGTTGACATACTGCTAAAATTTCACTGGCGCTATAGGCGTATTCGTCGTTTTCTAAAGTTAAGCGACTTTTAATCGCTTCTGGTAATTGCGAAATCACTTGTATCAACTTTTCGGCGCGTTGCGATTTACCGCCATGAATGTTCATCAACGACCAAGGGGAACGAGGTAAACCAAGTAAATCCAAGTCCTGCGCGTGTCTGGCTAAGATATTAATACTGGTTTGTACAACTTCTGGTGAATCCGAACTCAACACTACAAATTGATCAGGATGTAGTACCATTCTGATACCAAGTGCAACTGCGCGTTGACCAATTTTGCCCAACTCATCAGCCATTTGTTCTAAGAGATTTTCGCCAATTTTGTCTTCTAAATCATTCATCGGAAATAAATTAGAAGTCATCCGATAAAGGCGAATTTGATGCTGTTCACAAAACGTCAACGCATCATGCAATCGCTGCAAGTTATGTTGATACAGTTGTCGTAAGGTACTTTCCCGTTCTTTTAGGGAGAGTTTTAAATAGCGCGTGCGTGTGATAGTTTTAAAGCGGACTTGTTGAGAAATTGTAATACAAACTAAGCCTAAGTTTGGCAGAATAGTTTGAGGCGATCGCTGTTGATTCCCTAGATTTTGACATTCAATGGTGGTCATGTTCGCAAATGCTCAAGTTTTACATATTTCTTGAAATCATTTCTAGTTTCTGTGTTCAGTTCCTCTGGGATGAATTTTCCCGATATTGAACTTAAACCAATAGGATTCAGATAAGAACACTAAATTACAACAAAACCAACAAAAAACGAAAAAATGATTTTGGAGGGGGTTTTTGGGGGACGCAACCGTCCCCCAATCGGGGGTGTGGGGGATTCTCCCCCAAATCTTACTCATTATCTAACAGGTAAAACAAAAATTGAGAAATCAACTCTCATCACCGTATTAGAACTTAATTAGAACTTAAACAGCAAAAATTTATCCCAACATTAACTTATCAACTGTGCTGCTGGGATGAATTGCGATCGCCACGAAAGTCAGAATATCAGGCAATATAAACGGCTTACCTATCACCTGCTATACTTTAGTGCGATCGGTCAAAATTTCATAACCAGTTTCCGTCACCAACACCGTATGCTCAAACTGAGCCGATAGCGAATTGTCTACCGTCACCGCAGTCCAACGGTCAGCTAATGTGCGTGTATGTTTAGAACCTGCATTTAAAATTGGTTCAATTGCCAAAGTCATTCCCGCACGCAATTTCACATTCGGCATATCTCTGGTGCGGAAGTTAAATACTGATGGTTCTTCGTGCAAGTTCCGCCCAACACCATGTCCAGTGAACTCTTCTACCACACTGTAACCATTGGCTTTTACATGGTCTTCGATCGCTCCTGCTAAGTCAAGCAGATATGCGCCTGCTTTCACTTGTTCTATACCTTTATACAAAGCTTCTTCAGCTACACGAATCAGTCTAGCGGCTTCTGGAGTGACTTCACCGACAGCAATTGTAATGCAAGAATCGCCGTGAAAACCTTGGTAATAAGCACCAGTATCTACTTTTAAGACATCCCCAGTACGAATGACTTTTTTCGGACTAGGAATACCATGCACTACTTCATTGTTAATACTGGAGCAAATAGAGCCTTTAAAACCGTGATATCCTTTGAAACTGGGTGTTGCGTCCATTTCCCGAATGCGTTTTTCCGCGTAAGCATCCAAGTCGGCTGTTGTCATTCCTGGTTTGACCAATTCAGAAATTTCTTTCAGCACCGTTGCGACAATTTTCGCAGATTGCCGCATAATTTCCACTTCACGCGGCGATTTGATTTCAATTCCCCGACGCTGTTTTGGTGAGGGTGTGACTTTAACTGGTTGAGAAAGCAAGTTGCTAAAAATGTTCATGTGCTGATAATAATTGCTGATGCTTTGTCGCTACGGATTCCGTGCTTTTTATAGAATAATTGAGAAACTATATCTATATTTAAGTTATAGCAGGTAATAGGTTTGAAAGTTTGTTAGTGTCTGTGGTGTAAGGATTAGAGGTAGACACAAAAATCATTAACCGCAGATAAACGCAGATAGATTTTTTTCTCTCGGTAAACGAGGAAACACCATATCTAACTAAGGAAAGATAACTGATTTGCCAAAAGTAATTATGAATTACTGATTATGATTTCTCCTGTCATCCCTGCTTCTGTATGTCCTGGGATAGTACAACGTAAATTATATTTGCCACTTTTCAAAGGGACAAAAACCCATTCAGCTTCAGCACCAGGCTTTAGTTCTAGTTCGTGAATAGCCCCTTTAATTTCTACTTTGCCGGCTTCTACTTTTTGCGTCCAAATGCCATCAGCAAAATCTTTAGCAGTAAAATAATGCTTTAATTGGCTAGGATTTTTGAGTTGCAGTAGATAGTGTTTACCTGCAATAAACTCGAAATGATTGGGTTCAAATTTGAGTTCGTTAGCCACATTACCCAAGCTAACTGTAATTTCTGTAGCTGGTTGTTTGAGCAAATCGCTAGGAAGATTTGCTGCAATGGCTGATGGCATAAAATTAATAAAACTCAGGCTAAGTAGCAAAGAAAATTGAAGTATGAAATATAAAGTATGAAGTCTGAACGTTGTTACTAAAAATTTTTTCATTAGTTTTTTAACACCTGTATAAAATTATCAATTACTCTTATCTATCATCAAGCCTCTACCCTCTACCTTCTCAAATCACTCATGATTTTTATCTGCAATTACAGCCGGGCCTGCTGTCACCACTACAATTTTATCTGGGTGGAGTAACTCACGGGCGGCTTGATTTACTTGGGCAAGAGAAACTTGTTTGATTTTATCAGCGAAAGAATTTAGTTCTGTGATGTCCATATCTCTTACCTGATTCATCAGCATTGTATGTGCTAATTCTTCAGGGTCAGCGAGGGAAATTTTGTAGTTGCTAATTAAGGTGTTTTTAGCTGTTTCTACATCATTGGCTGTGACACCTTGCTGATGAATTTCTTGTATAAGTTTGCGGGTACTAGCGATCGCTTTGTGACTATCTTCCGGACTAGTTTGCATTTCTATCCAAAATGTCCCAGCATTTTTTTGTGCCTGCAAGTAACTATAAATACCATAAGTCAACCCTTGGCGATCGCGCACTTCTGCACCTAAATAACTAGATAATGTATCGCCTCCCAAAATTTGATTCAAGACTAAAGCTGGGTAATAACGAGGGTCTTGGCGGTTAATTCCTGTGTTACCCATAAAAGTAATTGCTTGCGCTTTACCTGGCATTACCGGATTTACACGTAAGACATTATCTGGTAATTTGACATTCGGATATTGGATTGTTGGTGGTTGACCATTCACTTGCCAATCGCCGAATTCTTGTTCGATGAGCGATCGCACTTGGGTAGGTTCAAAATCTCCTACTATTACCAGCACTGTCGTATCTGGACGATAATATTTAGCTTTAAACGCAATTACATCCTCACGCTTAATTTTTTTCAGACTTTTTTCTGTGGGAAAAGTATGCAAAGGATGTTGTTTCGGATAAAGAGATTGGACAAAAATTCTTTTTGCGACTTCTGCGGGATCATCCAATTCTTGTTTCAAGTCAGTCAAAGCTTGCTGACGATTTAATTCCAATTCTTTTTTCGGAAATGTACTGTTTTTCACCACATCCGCTAAAGTCTGAATCAGAATCGGTAAGTCTACTGTCAAACCATCGCCTTCAATTCGCACACCTTCACGATAAGCTGTAAAATCTAACGATGCGCCTCTGTCTTCTAAAGCTTTCGCCAGAGTTAAAGCATTTTTGCTTTTTGTCCCACTCATTAAGTTATCAGCCACCAAAGATGCTAATCCTGCTTGATATTCGGCATCAAATTCTTTTCCGGCTTTGATGTGACCGCTTAAAGTTACTGTGGGTGTACTTTTATCAGGTAGTAGTAATACTTTTAAACCGTTCGCTAAAGAAAATTGCTCTGGTAACGCCAGAGTAGAATTTTTTTGACTTGTGTCGTGGGAAACTTTTTTAACAATATCTGTTGTTTCTTCTAGGGGTGGTAAATATTTATCTATCTCTGAAATAGCCAAAGGTGCAGCAGTAGTAGATAAATTTTCTGTAGTTTGATTTAAGTTTAATTTTTTACCCGTTTCCGTTGTATTCTGCTCAGTTGGCTGAAATAAGCCAACAACACGAGTTTCTGGTTGGAGATATTTTTTGGCTACATTGACAATATCTGCGCCTGTTACTTGACTAACAGCAGCTAAATAGCGTTCAGTATAGCGATAGTCACCAGCCGTTATTTCATCGTTAGCTAATTGCATTGCTTGGCTGGTGATATCCCGATTACTCAAAATCACGCCAGCTTCTACCTGCATTTTAGCCCTAGTTAATTCTTCCGACTTCACTCCTTTTTGTATTAAATTAGCGATCGCCCGATTTAGCACTGTTTCAATCTTCTTTAAATCTTGATGATCATCTGCTGTCACTAACAACTCATACCAGCCAGCCTCTTGCAAGCTAGAAACAGAAGCAGTCACTTCACTTGCTAAACCAGATTCCACCAAAGCTTGATAAAGTCGTGAGTTCCTCCCCTCTGTCAAAATGTAATCCATCACCTCCAAAGCCGGAATATCTGGGTGATGCAAATTTGGTAGTGGGTAAACCACTTGCAGCATCGATGCAGCTCCCTGTTCTCGTAAGATTAGGGGAGTGCTGAGTGCTGAGTGGGAAGTGGGGAGTGCTGAGTACTTAGTGCTGAGTGCTGAGTGCTGAGTAAAAGATTTTCCCCCTGCCTCCTGCCTCCTGCCTTCTGCCTCCTGCCTCCTCGTTAATTTCCCAAATATTTCTTTAACAGTTTCTAGGGTTTTACTCGTTTGAAAATCTCCCACAATTACTAATACAGCATTATCAGGAGTGTAAAATTTACGATAATATTCCCTGACTTGCTCAACTTGAAATTTCTCAACATCTGCTTTGTTACCACCCACAGGTAATCCATAAGCATGATTAGGAAACAAAGCTTGCATAACAGCACGGTTGAGGCGGTATTCAGAACTATTTTCGTAACCTTGTAATTCTGAAATTACTACTCGTTTTTCCTTTGCTAGTTCTTCTGGTTCAATCAGAGAATTTTGCATTCTATCTGCTTCTAAAACTAGCAGTGCTTTGAGTTTTTCCCGTTCTACAGTGCTATAGTAAGCTGTTTGTTCATAACTCGTAAAAGCGTTGGAGTCGCTACCTAAAGCACTAAATAATCTTGCAAACTGCACCGGACGATTTTTTGTACCTTTAAACATCATGTGTTCAAGCTGATGTGCAATCCCGTTTGTTCCTGGTGCTTCGTGGCGTGAACCAACTTTGTACCACATTTGCACACTGACAACCGGTGCGGTATGCACTTCTTTGGTTAAAACAGTCAGACCATTTTCTAATACTGTTTTACGGACATTGGCGGTAATTGTTGAGTTATTTATATGAGTTGCAATCAATTGTGTTTGAATATTTTCTGATTTGATTTTAGCTGTATACTTGCTGTCAGCAGGTTGATCACTTAAACAAAATACTGTGATTATCCACAGACTTAAAAATAAAAATGACCAACGATATCTATACCCTATAAAAAACAGAGACATTTTTTTGGTAGATTTTTTTATTAAATGCAATTACATATTTATAAGCGCAATTAGTAACATTCTATTCTTTCTTCGGGGTCACTAAGATCAGAGACATTACCAAAGAAAAATTAGACCAATAACAAAAAGTATATAAAGAGCCAAGCTTATTTAACCGAGTTTATTTAAAGTCCGAATAAATTCTAAAGGTAAACCATCACTGTCGGCAATGAAGGCAACCTCCCAGATGCGATCGCCTATTTGCTGTTGTGTCGGTTCTAAAAGGATTTTTAGGGGTGATAATTGTTCTGGCTGGTTTTGCGCTGCTAATGCAAAGCTGGTTTTTAAATCGATTAACCAGCTAGGTAAATCTGGAGTGAGTTCTGTTAAATCAAAGGACAAGTGATAATACCCCACATAATGCTCATCATCAAACGCATCAGGCGCAGGTTTTGGCTGGGGAATTTGAATCAGTTCAATGCGTCCGCCTAATCCTTCCATCCAACAAGCCAGTGTATAGCCCGTAGTGAAGCGTTCACATACGCTAAACCCCAACAATTCATAAAATGTGATCGCGCGATGAATATTCGCAGTGCGGATAGAGGCGTGGTGCATAATTTGTCAATAGTCATTTGTCAATGGTCAATAGTCATTTGTCAATATAAAGCACAAATGACCAATGACCAATAACCAATGACATTTACTCAAACAACCTGAAATAAGGGTAGCGCACAGGCACTCCCGGCTCTTTTTCCAAGTCGAAATTAATCACTTCCCAGGAAGGTTCTTCTGAGGAATCGGGACTAAATTCTACTGGTAAGCCATAAAGTCGCGCCGATGTCGTCTCTGGCTGTCCAGAACGCCAAGGAGTACTACGTTCTAAATAACCACTCATCAATTCCTGATAACGTCTGGCAATAATTACCTTTGTTGCTCGGTAGCCTTGGGTATACAGTTTGTCTAAAGCCTCGTGAATTTCAAACCGTATCCCATCAGGATGAGTGTGTTGTCTATACCATTCCCCATTCCATCTGCGCCAATGACGACCTGACTGTAGATGAATTAACTCCTCAGTCTTAGGGTTGGCTTCAAATGCGCCATGACGAGGGCAAAGATAGGTATCTGTAAGTGTCAAAGCCGGAATAGTCTGCCGACAGTGGGGACACTGAATTTCGTGACCAAATATTGGGTACTGCAAACCTGGATTCATCATGAAGTGCGTACAAACATAATTTCTTCTTCACTAGCACCATTAGGTTCGATTTTACACTTCGGCTCCTCCGCTTTGAGTTAATTTTTCGTAACTGCACGGAAACGTATTTGCAGTTTAGAACAATTGTAAACTGTGTTTTCCTCAGTATAGAGGTTTAACAACATGATATTCTGGTTTTGAACCAGCTTCTCAAAGGTTGGAGTTTCTCCAGTGTTCCTGGGTACCATATTCCTATTCTATCGTGTCTACCGCTTCTTACTGGCCATCTCCTGATTTTTCTCTAGCAGCCTTTGTTGCAGACAACGCTGTTGTTATGGGTGCTGTGACAATCCAAGCCGGAGCCAGTATTTGGTATGGAGCAGTAGTCAGAGCAGATGTAGAGCGGATTGAGATTGGTGAATGCACAAATATCCAAGATGGAGCCATTCTGCACGGTGATCCTGGGTTGCCCACCATTTTAGAAGATCATGTGACTGTCGGACATCGCGCTGTGATACATTCTGCCCATATTGAGCGCGGCTGTTTAATTGGCATTGGGGCAGTAGTCTTAGATGGTGTCAGAGTAGGCAGTGGCAGTATTGTCGGTGCAGGCGCAGTTGTGACAAAAGATGTACCACCTTTATCTTTAGTTGTCGGCGTTCCTGGCAAAGTGTTGCGTCAAATCAGCGCCACCGAAGCTGCCGAACTTATAGAACATGCTGAACGTTACAAAAAGTTAGCATTGGTTCATGCAGGAAAGGGCAATGATATTGGTTTTTAGGAAAGTGTGAAGTCTGAAGTCTGAAGTCTGAAATTTTATTTTTTAGCCTGCTGCCTTTTAACTAATGACCATTGACAAATGACTATTTAGTAATCTTTCTTTACATACCTAGTTGGAAAAAATGCCCACTTGGGCTAAAAATAAAGATGAGAAGAGTTGATAAAACTTTAATTTCTACTTAACAGAGGGGTTCTAAATTATGGATATCGATTTTCGTGTAGCGATCGTTTTAGCGCCTATTGCTGTTGCAGCTGGCTGGGCCTTGTTTAACATCGGTGCCGCAGCTTTGAGACAAGTTCAAACCTTTTTGAACAGAGAAGCATAAATATAAATTTACATTATCACCTTACAACCGACTGTTTCTAGTAAATCTAGACAGTCGGTTTTGTCAATGGTTAATAGTTAGTCTCCCTTTTCTACTTTGTCTACCTTATCCCCACGCCCAACTCCCCACTTCCCTTCCAGTGAATATTGATTCTTTACTTCAACCTTTGCAACATTTTGGTGTGAATCTGGGACTCTCGCGTATTGTCAAACTATTGGCAAACCTGGGGAACCCTCATGAGCGGATATCAGTGATTCATGTTGCGGGGACAAATGGTAAAGGTTCTGTCTGTGCTTATCTCTCTTCAGTACTTACCACAGCTGGTTATCGGACAGGGCGTTACATTTCTCCTCATTTAATTGATTGGACAGAACGGATTTGTATCAATGAACAGCCAATTTCTGCTGAAGAATTGAGTCAACTTGTACAAAAAGTCCAGGTGGCTGTTTCTCCTGATGATGAATATCCCACTCAGTTTGAAATTATTACTGCGGCTGCTTGGTTGTATTTTGCCCAGCAGCAAGTTGATATTGCAGTGATAGAAGTTGGTTTAGGTGGACGTTTAGATGCGACTAATGTTTGTTCTGAACCTCTGGTGACAGTAATTACTTCTATTAGCCGCGAACATTGGCAACAATTAGGCCCCACAGTAGCTGATATTGCTAGAGAAAAAGCTGGAATTATCAAGCCTGGGTGTCCGGTTGTTATGGGTTTATTGCCAGCCGATGCCGAAAAAGTTGTGCGATCGCGTGCCGCAGAATTACAATGCCCAATATTTACACCCCAACCAGCACTGCAAATCTCTCCTGATTGGGCAGAATATCAATCACTTCAATATCCTCCAAATTCAATTCAATACCCTCTACCATTACAAGGGCAAATTCAATTAGCTAACTCAGCTTTAGCTTTAGCAACCTTAGAAATTCTCCAACAACAAGGTTGGGAAATTCTGGAATCAGCCATTATCAATGGTATGGCAAACACCAAATGGCCAGGAAGAATGCAATGGCTAACCTGGAACAACCATAAATTATTAATTGACGGCGCACATAACCCCGCAGCAGCCCAAGTCTTACGTAATTATGTAGATAGTTTAAATCCCGACAATGTAACTTGGATAATTGGTATGCTTTCCACAAAAGACCATACCGAAATTTTCCAAGCCCTGCTACAAACAAACGATAAATTATATTTAGTACCAGTTCCAGATAACAATTCAGCTAATCCTCAAGAATTAGCAAAGCTGGCTAATAATATTTGTCCAGAACTAAATTTGTGTCAAACCTATCCAGATGTATCATCAGCATTAGCATCAGCTTTTACTAATACAAATCATGTAGTAGTTTTGTGTGGTTCTCTTTATCTAATCGGACACTTTTTAGGAACCTTAAATCCTGTATAAACAAAAAGATTCTCGACTTCTTCAAGAAGTCGAGAATCTGACACTTTCAAAATTTAGCGATTATTCCACTGTTGTGCAGCATCTTCGACAGCTTGATCAACAGTTTTTTGATCTAACATAGCTGCTTGCAAATTTTCATAAATTGCCTTTTGCAATTTCTTGAAATCCTTTAGTTTTGGAGTTAAAATCTCAGCTTGTTGTAACTGAGTTGCACTAATAACTCTGGCTTTTTCAACCGTAGAAGCATTAGCTGGCATATCTTTAAAGTAACTATCAGATAATGCTTTAGTAGTTGAAGGTAAAACATTTGCAGCTTTAGCAAACGATAGTTGATTCGCATCATTCGTGACAAATAAAGCAAACTTAGTAGCAGCTTCAGGATATTTGCTAGCGCGAGGAATAATAATATTCATCACCGCCACATTTTTCTTACCTGTATCACCAGTAATTTGGGGTGCAATAGCGGAAGCTTGAGCAATTTTTGGAGCATTGTTAGCTATAGTTTTGAGAAATTCTGGCCCTGAAGCTAAAAATGCAGTTTCACCAGATTGATATAAATCAATAGCATGACGATGACCTTGGGTTAACACTTCTTTTGGTAGTAGTCCTTTTTTGTACAAATCAACCCAATATTGAAATGCGGCCTTACCTTGTGGTGAATTAAAAGCGGCTTTACCGTCAGCATCAACTAAAGTCACACCCATTTGTACCAAAGATTCCATCACTTCCCCGGAATCTTGCGGTACAAAAGTAATAAAAAAGGCATATTTACCAGTTTTATTTTTGATTTGTTGTGCTACCTGTGCTAATTCTACGTAGGTTGTCGGTGGTTTACTGATACCTGCCTGTTTTAACAATTCGGTGTTATAAATAGTTAGCCTTGTTGTGAGATACCAGGGAATTCCGAAACTTTTGCCATTGAGTGTGCTGGCTTTCCAAATGTTTGGTAAATAAGTCGAACGCACATCTTGAGGAATTGCCGTATCCAAGTCTAACCAAGCATTTCGTCCTGCTAGTTGGGATGCAAAATCTGGATTTAGGTTAACAACATCAGGTGGCGTTTTTGCGGAGACAGCTGTTAGAATTTTGTTCTCCATAGCTGCCCAAGGCACATCAACCCAGTTAACTTTTACACCGGGATTTTGTGACTCAAAATCAGAAATCAAAGTTTTAAAGTAGTCAGTAAATTGAGGTTGGAGTTGCATTGTCCAAAACTCAATGTTGGCTGCTTCCGTTGTCCCTGGTTTTGGACTTGTGCCGACGTTACCTGTGCTGCAACTAACAATCCAACTAGTCAATAAACCAATTATTGCCCAAGCTGTTAGTTGTTTGAATTTTTGCAGTCTAGTCATTTTACCAGTATTTTCACCCTTGATAGAAATGAAAAGCTTATGGAGAATTAACGAGATTATAGGCTAAATCAATTACCCGTAAAGACGCAATATACTGCGTCGACAATTTAAATTTTCTATTTAGTAGTCCGGCGGAACTGTGGTGAAAAGCTTCAATAGTCTGTTTGGCAAATCTAATAAAGGGGTTGGTATCGAACTTGCATCAGAACGGGTAAACATCGTTCAGTTACGCAAGCAGCGCCAAGGTTTAAAACTAGAATCTTTTACATCTGTTCCAGTTCCCGAAGGTGTGGTGACAGATGGTCAAATTACTGACCCCCCGACAATGGCGCAAATCATTCAGCAAGGATTAGCTGAAAGTAAAATCAAAGCTTCTCGTGTTGCGACCGGTGTACCTGGACGAGATTCTATCGTACGTCTGATTCCAGTGCCAGCTGAGTTAGATGACAAAGAATTACGGGACATGGTGTTAAATCATGAAGCTGGCTTGTATTTACCATATCCGCGTGAAGAAGCTGATGTAGATTACCAAAAACTTGGGTACTTTGTAGATGAGGACGGCATCGAAAAAGTACAGGTATTATTAGTAGCCACCCGCAAGGAGGTGACTGATACATATTTAAGTACTTTTGAGCAAGCTGGATTGCAAATCGATGTTTTAGAGATTAACAGTTTTGCGCTGATTCGGACAATCCGCGACCAACTGCGGCAATTTGGCCCACAGGAAGCGGTAGTACTAGTTGACATTGAGTTCGACAGTACAGAAATAGCCATCATTGTGAACGGAGTACCTCAATTTTCGCGGACTGTGCCAATTGGTACTTATCAAATGCAAGAAGCCCTAGCTAGGGCGATGAGTGTACCCATATCACGGGATATGGAACTTTTACGGGAAATGATTATTCCGGCAACTCCTATGGATGGTGGACAAACTGGGGTGACAGGAATCAACCCTGGGATGGCAGCGATGATGAGAGTTTTGGGAGAACTAACGGATGAATTGCGCCGTTCTATCGATTTTTACTTAAATCAAAGTGAAAATTTGGAAATCGCGCAGATTTTATTGGCTGGGCCGGGTGGCGGACTGCAACAGCTAGATGAGTTTTTCACACAACGCTTAAGCTTGCCAACTGCACAAGTAGATCCAGTGGGGGGTTTATCTTTGCAGGTTGATGAACAAAAATATCCAGCTTTGGAACGTTCTGGTTTAGCGATCGTACTTGGCCTCGGAATGCGGGAGGTATAACGGGATGTACAGTTTAGATGTTAACTTTCTCAAAGACCGCCCAATTTACCAAAATAAGAGTGACAAAAGAGCGGCTAAAAAGCTTTCGGTTGGCGATCCGAAACCAATTTTCTTAGGAGTTGGTTTGGGTTTATGTTTACCGATTTTTGCTGGGGCTGGTTGGTGGATACTGCAAGGGAAGAATGGTGAACTAGAGCAGAACATAGCACAGTTACAGCAAGAAGTCACTAGATTAGATTCAGAAATAGGAAATATTAACAAAATCAAGGAAGAAACAAATGCAGTTAAAGGGGAAACTCAAAGTTTAGTAACTGTATTTGACCAAATTCGACCTTGGTCAGCGATGTTACAAGATTTGCGCGATCGCATTCCAGCTACAGTACAAATTGAGAACGTCAAACAAATTCCACCCACTCCAGCCGCAGAAGGTCAGCCACCCGCAAACCCGGCTGGTGGTATCGAAATCACCGGAGTCGCACGGACTTTTAACGATGTCAACGATTTCTTATTGAGTCTGCAACAATCTCAATTTTTGAAAGCTTCCGACAGCAGAATTACTGGTGCAAACTTAGTAGATGCACCATTACCACCAACTGCAAGTACATCTAAAGTTCCCATCAAACCGCCACAAATAGTTAAATACACAATCCAATCGAGTTTAAGCGATGTTCCTGCTTCCGATTTGGTTCGGGAGTTAGAACAAAAAGGCACGGTAGGATTAGTAGCTCGAATTCGCACTATGCAACAAACAGGAGTCATCCCGAAATGACGCTGAGTGAAGATTTGAATTTTGCAGATCAGGGTGAGGAATTTGACTCAGGTGCATCGCCCTACCCCGTCATATTTGGTATTGCCTTCACTCCCCAAATTATTGGAGCTATAGCTGGGGTAGCAGGTCTTGCTGGAGCTTTATTTATAGTGCTGAACTTTGTCATGCCAGCATGGGATACTTATCAGCAGCAGCAGGCAAAAAGTGGGGAATTGCAAGGGCAAATTGACCAAAAAAAAGCCACTCTGAAACAAATTGACCAAGTAAAAAAAGATTTAGCTGATGCCAAACAACAGCAAATTCAGGTGTTAGGTTTATTTGCTAATGAAAAAACTTTAGATACTCTGCTGTTAGATTTAAATCGGTTAATTGAGTCTGGTAATGTCCAAGTTCCTCCGAATGCAATCAAAGCCAAACTCCAGAAGTTTGCCCCTGCTACTAGTAAAGCTGAACCAATTACAGATGGTTCGTTGGGTGTAGCAGTAAATAACAAACTAAAACGCATCAGTATCAATGTCGAATTTATTGGTACTTATGAACAAACTCAATCAATTCTGCGGAATATAGAGCGTTTACAGCCTTTGTTAATCGTTAGAGATTATCAGTCAGTATTGGCTCCGGTACAAGCTACGACCCAAACAGGTAAAGCCATACGTCAAGTAGGGCCGCCACCTCTAACTACATCTTTCCAGTTGCAGGCTTTGATGCCACTTACACCAGAAGAAATAGCCGCAGCTGCTAAAGCACCGCCTAAATAGAAGTGCTTTTTCTCAACAATTTTTGCTTAAAAATGTTTATAAAGTGAGGAATGAACTGTGAAACAGCTTCACGGTAATAGCTTAATATTGGGTGCTGCTGCTTTAACATTTTTGGCAGCTCAACCAGGGTGGGCGCAGGTAACTCAAGTTAATGATGTTAAGTTAAATGCTGTTGATGGTGGCATTAACGTAGTTTTAAAAACATCTTCAACTTCTCGCCCCCAGGTTTTTACAACCAAAAGAGGTAAAACCTTAGTTTCCGATGTAATTAATGCTCAACTACGATTACCAGGTGGTACTAACTTCCGTCAAGATAAACCTGCATCGGGAATTTCCTCTGTTGAAGTTGTGCAGTTAGATGCTAATAGCATTCGAGTCATAGTTACTGGTGATAACGATGCACCCAGTGGTCAACCAGTACTACGCAAAGATGACAGAATTACCCTTGGCTTTACACCATCCACAGGTACAGTAGCGGCAACACCAACAACACCAACAGTACCTGCAACAAATGTGCCTGTGCAACCAAGCCAAAGGCCAGATGTTCTGGTTCCTAACCCAGAAATTAGTATTGATGGCAGACCTGCTCAAGCGGCTGGGCCTGGTCAACCTGTTAGCCAAGCGCCGCCATTCTTACCCAGAGCCGTTGCGCCACCAGTGGGAGACATCGCTGTTTCTGCCACAGATGCTTCTCCGAGTGTAATTGATTTAGGAACTCAAGAGCGTGTGCCGAGGCTGGTGTTGCGAGATGCACCAGTGCGAGAAGTATTATCACTTTTGGCTCGTGCAGCTAATTTGAATTTGGCTTATATCAGTGGTGATGCTGCTGGGGGTCAGCAAGGTGCTGCTCCTGCCAATGCTGCTCAAACAATCTCTTTGGATATAGAAAACGAGCCTGTGCAAGATGTGTTTAACTATGTCTTGCGTTTAAGTGGGTTAGAAGCGAATCGGAATGGTCGTACAGTTTTTGTGGGGGCGAAATTACCTAATTCCACTCGTGATGTGATTGTACGTAGCTTGCGACTGAATCAGGTCAATGTCGGAGTTGCTTTGAACTTTTTAGTGGGGATGGGGGCGGAAAGTGCAGTCACCAGAGAACGGCAAGTAACTAATGTGACTGCTGTGCCTGTGGGTGGTAGTGCAGCTCCAGTAACTCAAAGTCAGACAACTACAGAAACAAGAATTGAACGCCTCACACTTGATGACTCTAAATACACAACACCTTTGCTACGAGGTTTACAAGCATTAGGTGATGAGCGGACAAATTCCATAACATTGATTGGCCCTGCCAAACAAATTAATATAGCAATTTCTCAACTAACTCAACTTGATGTTCGTCGTCGTCAAGTAGTAGTCAATGTCAAGATTATTGATGTTAACCTTTTAAACACTCATAACACTAATACTAGTTTTTCATTTGGGGTTGGCAATAATTACTTTACTAATGATGGCGGTGCAGCAGTTTTCAACTTTGGTGGTTCTAGGCCAGCTACTAGTGCTGAGACAGCAAATAACCTAACTGGTACTCCTGTTACTAGTAACCCACTTCAAGGAGGAAACATTTTTCTTAACACAACTAATCCAAATACAGGAACTCCCAATGCTGGTGTCAGTACAAATCCATTACAACCAGGACTGACAGCATTTACACAAGGAACTCCAGGAACAGTTACTGCTGTCCCCACTGCATTTGATCCTGTTACTGGCGAACCAACTAGATTTACTAACCAAATCACTGGGCAGACACCAGATACCTACACATACGGACTGCCTTCTTTATATCAATTTCCTAAACGTTTCTTGGCTAGTTTGCAAGCTCAGGTGACAAGTGGCAATGCTAAGATTTTGACCGACCCGACATTAATTGTGCAAGAAGGTCAGACTGCCAATGTTAACCTGACTCAAGAAGTAGTAGGAAACATTAGAAATGAAATAACTCGTGGTAGTGATACTGCTGTACAAACTGTTACTGCTGAAAAAACAAGTGTGGGTTTAACATTAGCTGTCAAAGTTGACAGAATTGATGATAATGGTTTTGTTTCATTATCTGTAGCCCCTATTGTTAAAGCTCCTCAATCTTCCGCAGAAATTAATGTTGGTGGTAATAGTCAAAGTATATTTTTAGTTTCTGAGCGATCGCTCAATTCTGGCTTGATTCGTTTACGTGATGGTCAGACATTAATTCTCTCAGGAATTATTCAAGACCAAGACCGGGTAACTGTTTCTAAAATACCCATTTTAGGAGATTTACCACTGATTGGTTCATTGTTTAGAAGAACAAACAAAAACAATCAACGCAATGAGGTAATTGTATTACTCACACCTCAAGTTATGGATGATTCGGAAAATTCTTCTTACGGCTATAATTACACACCTAGCCCAGAGGTACGAAATGTGCTTGAGCGTCGTGGTTTTGGTGCGCCTAAGCGGTAAATTGTAGTAGGTGATAGGTGACAGGTTATACCAATTCACAATTCGCAATTCGCAATGACGCTCGCAGGCTCGCTACCGCTTCGCTAACGCAATTAAAAAACTTAGATACAGCAAAGCTTTTAGGGTTTACATCTGTATCAAGTTTTGCGTGAAATGGTATTACAGCACCAAGAACCCTGACTTCTTGAAGAAGTCGGGGTTTTTGTTGTCCATAGCGGCAGTTTTTAAGCAGCGACAGAGATTTTCTCTTGTTCACGAGCATCGACTACTAAGACTAAGCATAAAGCTGCGATCGCTTTTTGCCATTCTTTTCGGACTACTGCATTTTCTACGCCGTCAAACAACCCTATCAGGTGAGGAACTGAAGCTTCTAAAGCTAGACGTGGTACTGGACGATGTAATTCAACTAAGTGAGTTAAACTTTCTTGATTGTTCACAAAACCAATTACCCACGCAGTTGCATGATCTGGACTGTCGGGAACACGTTTAACACCCAACTCGTTTTTTAACCAATTGTAAAAAGGTGGTAATTCTTGGGCTAAAACTGCTCCGGCTGTGGGTAATGTTTCTTTGAGCAATTTAATATCTAAACCTGCTAATTCTTGTTGCAATTCTGGCAAATTCAGTACTTCATTCAGTGATTTTGACAGGATAGATTCTAGTTGTGCTTGGGAAAGATTTAGGTGTTGGGCGAATGTTGTAAGTAGCAAACTCATACTTTAATCCTCTAGAAATTACTAGTTCACTTTTGCTACCTTTTAGCAAAAAAATTATGCTCAAAATATAGATAAACTTTAGGGAAAATTTTAGTATCTCCGGGAAGATAGCATTGTAGTTAAAGTTATAAATTCGCGTTCAATCATTCATGAAAAAAATATCCCCGACTTTTTTAAAAAGTCGGGGATATAAATCTGGCAATTATTTTGTTCGTCTGCAATACTTTTTAGATAGATGATGTGGTAATTAATTTGACGGTAGAGCTTTTTTACCAGGTAAAAATTCAGGGTTTTCTAAAGGCGGCTGCTGAATTACAGGTGTTTTTGCTGGAGTAATTTTGAGGATCCTTTCGGGAGAAGAAATACTATTTGTTGATAAAAATTCTATTTCTCGTTCAAACTTGTCTCTTCCCTCACGGAAAAATTCTGCCTCTCGCGGATGGTAAATGCCGTTAGCTACAGTTTCAGGAGTTTGTTGAGCATTAACTGGAGTAATTAAGGACAATGCGCCTGTAGTGACGACTGTAGCTATGAGAAGGCGGGAGGATGTGGAAGATTTTATCTTTTTCATAGTATGCCAATCAGAGCTAGACAAGATAGCATATACTGAGCATCGACGTTTGAACGCCAATGATTTGTTGTGCAACCAGTTGACTTTACCACCCTGACTTCTGCTTGTAGCGAACTACGCGCTTACTGGCTGCCATCGCGTTTAGAACAAGTTTATCAGCGCGATCGCTACACTATTTCTATCGCATTACGCACCCTGAAACAACGGGGTTGGCTGGAAATTTCTTGGCATCCCCAAGCTGCACGGATTTGTATTGGTGATCCGCCGCCGCGATCACCTGATACTTTTACCTTTAGTCAGCAACTAGTACATCAATTGGGCGGCTTGGCTTTAATTGCGATTGAAGCGATCGCACCTTGGGAAAGGGCGATTGATTTACAGTTTGCCCGTCGTCCAGGAGAATCTGCCCTGTATCACTTGTATGTGGAAATTATGGGCAAATACAGCAATGCGATTTTGACTGATGCTAATAATTTCATCATTACGGCTGCCCATCAAGTTAGTGAACAGCAATCGAGTGTCCGACCAATTCAAACTGGACAGCTTTACGAATTTCCCCCCAAACTCACAGGCCCGGTTCCCAATTTGAGCGAATCTCAAGCACGTTGGCAAGAAAGGGTGAGTTTAGTTCCCGGTGCAATTAAGCGTCAACTGATCAAAAGTTATAGCGGTTTAAGTGCATCACTGGTAGATTCTCTGCTGTTGGCAGCGAGTATTGCACCAGACACAACTACTGATCAACTAAATTCTGAAGATTGGCAAAAACTCTTTGAATGTTGGCAAGAATGGCTACAAGCTTTAGATGTTGGTAAATTCCAACCAGCTTGGACAGCAACAGGTTACACCGTGATGGGTTGGGGTGCGGTTGCGCCAGTCAAAGATACTCAAATTTTGCTGAATAAGTATTATACTGACCAACTCAATCAACAGGTATTTGCTCAATTGCGCCATCAACTGAGTCAGAAGTTACAAAATATTCTGACGAAGTTAAAAGTCAAAGCCCAAGCCTTTATAACTCGGTTACAGCAATCAGATCAAGCGGATGATTATCGCCAAAAAGCAGATTTGTTGATGGCTAACTTGCAAAATTGGCAACCAGGAATGCAAGAAATCACCTTACCTGATTTTGAGACAGGTGAACCAGTGGCGATCGCACTTCAGCCAGATAAAAACGGTGTGCAGAATGCTCAAAATTTTTACAAGCAGCACCAAAAACTCAAACGCGCTCGTTTGGCAGTGGAACCGCTATTATTTGAAGTGCAGTCAGAGATTGATTATTTAGAGCAAGTAGAAGCTGCGATCGCGCAAATTGAAAACTACGAAACAGCCGAAGATTTGCAAGCTTTAGAAGAAATCCGCGATGAACTAATTGGACAAAAATATTTAGAAGATCCACAATACCGCGATCGTAACACTAACGAAACTGCTATCACCAACTTCCGCCGTTATCGTACTCCTAACGGTTGGGAAATCTTAATTGGTCGAAATAATCGCCAAAATGACCAATTAACTTTTCGGATAGCCGGAGATTATGACTTGTGGTTCCACGCCCAAGAAATTCCCGGAAGCCATATTCTCATGCGTTTAGAAGCGGGCGCTGTCCCCGATACCGATGATTTGCAATATGCAGCCAACCTCGCTGCCTACTACAGCCGCGCTCGTCAAAGTGACCAAGTACCAGTAGTTTACACTCAGCCCAAGTACGTCTACAAACCCAAAGGAGCCAAACCGGGAATTGCCATTTATAAACAAGAGCGCATTCTCTGGGGAAAACCACAGTTAGTCAATAGTCATTGAAGGAGGCAGGAGGCAGGAGTTATCAATTGCTATTCTTCTCCGTTGTCCCCCTTGTCTCCCTTGTCCCCCTAAATCCCTCTACCTTCCGGGTTAGTTGAAATATTCTCAAAGATGGAAGCCCATCCGAAATGGCTTTATCTTTTTTTAGTGAATTTTTAAGAAAAAACTGTGTTGGCTGTTACAATATTGTTAAGAAAAGTTGCCCGTTGCATTTTGGGAACGCGCAATCGGGTTTTAACTCTATTGAGAAGACAACGCGAAAAACATTTAATAGACCAGCTGTGGGAGGCTGGTCTTTTTATTTCTAAATGCTTAGAGTACTGCTTATTCAGGATTTGAGTATTATCACATATCTTGCACCAGGCGACTGGAAGTCACAGCTACACAGGCAAAACCCGCCTATGCGGGTTAAAAACCATTATAGTAAACAGTACGATTAAGAGTTACTGTATGCCTAATAGAGTAATCGCTTGTTCAAGATGTCCCTTGGCGTAATAGCGATTGAGTAACTTTTCCTGTTCCCATCTTTGTGGTGCTGGCATACATTTACCCTCCAGTGATGCTTTAATCAATGCTGCTTGGTGGTCAGTGGATTGTCCCATCTGATCTAGGGTGGTGCCAAGATGTTGCAACATTTCAAAAGTGGGTAAGCGTAAACCTTCACCGTCCTCTATCTGTTGTATCGCTAATAACGGAAATGCCATCAAGGTGCTGATGTAATTGTCCTTGTATGCGCCACTTGCCATTAGTCTTAGACCATAACGTAGGCATAAAGTTTTGAGTTGCTGAACTGTCAGAACTTCTAATTCTGTGCGGGTAAACAACATAAAATAGATATTGCCATTTTTACGAGTGGTATCAGTGGTTAACAACTTTTCCAGGGTTAAGTAACCACTGATTAAAACTCTAATCGATTGGTTTCAATCGATTCAATTTATATTTACGTTTCTACATAAATGCCGAATCCTAGAGGAACACCTGAAAATTTAGAACCAGGACAAAGAAAAGGTGAGGAACCCTTAACAGAGCAAATCAGCTTTCGTGCAAGTAAAGACATGAAAGATGCAGTGAAAGCACAACCCGACCCAGCACAATTTTGTAGGGATGCGGTACAAGAAAAATTAGATAAACAGAAACAATCGGATTGATACCCTTCTGAGAAAGTGTCATTTGAGATCAGATTTAAACTGACATCTCACCGGAGGCTGGTCTTTTTATTCCAAAATGCTTACTACTAAATATATCTTTTGGCACTAGTGAATTAACTGAGAAAAATACCATGATGCTATCTGGCAGATGACTGAAAAATGTTGACTTGATGACATTTGCAGTTGTTAAACACTTATCCAGAACATCATTTAAGCGGAGGATGCTGTGTGAAAATTGGCGCTCACTACTTAGGTAACGGCGAGTGTGAGTTTACTGTTTGGTCTCCCACACTAAACAGCGTTGCGGTAGAGATTTTAACACCAGAGTCGCAGTTAATTCCGCTAAAACCGCAAGTAGAGGGATATTGGCAAGTAAAAGTCAATGATGTGTATCCAGGTACATTGTATCGATATCAGTTAAATGAGCAAGAAGCTTTTGCTGACCCGGCTTCGCAGTTTCAACCCCAGGGAGTTCACGGTGCTTCTGTGGTTGTAGATCATCATTTTGAGTGGACAGATACAACCTGGACTGGTATTCCCTTAGAATCGATGATTTTTTATGAACTCCATGTCGGGACATTCACACCGGAAGGAACCTTTGCTGCAATTATTCCCCGTTTACCAGAACTGCGGGAGTTAGGAATTAACGCGATTGAAATTATGCCCATTGCCCAATTTCCGGGCGATGATCATATTCAGCCTGATTTGGCATATCGCAATTGGGGATATGATGGCGTTTATCTTTATGCGGTACAAAATTCCTACGGTAGTCCCGCCGATTTCAAGCAATTTGTGAATGCTTGTCACGCAAATGGTATTGCTGTAGTGCTGGATGTGGTTTATAACCACTTTGGCCCAGAGGGTAATTATATGGGTCAATTTGCGCCCTATTTTACTAAAACTTATAAGACACCTTGGGGCAACGCGATGAATTTCGATGATGCTTATAGCCAAGGTGTGCGAAATTATTTTATTCAAAATGCTTTGTATTGGTTGGGAGATTTTCATATAGATGCTTTGCGCCTAGATGCAATTCAAGCAATTTATGATTTGGGTGCAAAGCATTTTTTAGGGGAATTGGCGGAAGTTGTGCATAACTTTTGTCAAGGGGGGACATGGAAACGTTATTTAATTGCAGAAAGTGACTTGAATAACCCGCAAGTTGTGCGTCCGCCAGAATTGGGAGGATATGGAATTGATGCACAGTGGAGTGATGATTTCCACCACGCATTACATACATTGTTAACAGGCGATCGCCAAGGGTATTATCAAGATTTCGGTAAGTGTGCGGATTTAGCTAAAGCTTACCAAGATACTTTTGTCTACGATTGGCGGTATGCACCCCACCGTAAGCGTTTTCATGGGATATCTTGCCGCGATCGCCCATTATCTCAGTTTTCAGTCTGTATTCAAAATCACGACCAAATTGGTAATCAAATGAAGGGGGAACGCTTATCTGAGCGAATTTCCTTTGCTGGTTTGAAATTAGCGGCTGGTGCTGTATTGTTATCACCTTACTTACCGTTACTATTCATGGGTGAAGAATATGGCGAAACTGCACCTTTTATCTATTTTGTCAGCCACTCTGACCCTGAATTGATTCAAGCTGTGCGTGCTGGACGTAAGCAAGAGTTTGAGGCGTTCCACTATGCAGAAGACCCACCAGATCCTGAATCTGCGGAGACATTTCTGCGGTGTAAACTTAACTGGGAATTGCGTCACCAAGGACAACATAAGGTTTTATGGGATTGGTATCGTCAGTTAATTCATTTACGCCAAACTCATCCCGCGTTGTTGAATTTTGACCGCGACAGTATTGCAGCAACTAGTGACGAAGACAAAAAAGTAGTTGTTGTGCGGCGTTGGTGCGAGTCGGGTGAGGTGGTATTTGCGATGAATTTTAATTCCTCATCGGTGGCGGTGAGTTTACCAATTCAGCAAAGTGCGCGGAAGTTATTAGACTCAGCCGATACTGTATGGTCTGGTGAAGGTTCTCAAGCTGCTGATAAACTCGCGGTGGGGGATGAGGTTGTGTTGGCGGCTATGAGTTTAGTTTTGTATAGCAATCCTAAATGAGTCGTGAAAAACATAGATATGGAAACGAACCGCAAAGGACGCAAAGGACACAAAGGGAAGAAAGAAGAAAAAGATATAGAAATTTTACAAATGATTTAGGACTGCTATAACGCAGAGTTACGTGAAGTCAACGCGGAGGGGCGTAGAGTGTTTTCCCCCAAACCTCTTTTTCAACCTATTTATATCAAGTAAAAATATTATGCGAATCCCAAAAGTAACTTATAGAATTCAGTTTACACCCCAGTTTGGTTTTGAGGATGCTAGAGCGATCGCATCCTATTTATCAGATTTAGGCATTTCTGATTTGTATGCTTCGCCAATTTTTAAGGCGAGAACTGGGAGTACACATGGTTATGATGTGGTGGATGCTTCACAGTTAAATCCGCAATTGGGAACTCAGGACGATTTTGCGGCTTTAGTGGCAGAATTACAAGCTTTGGGGATGGGTTGGCTACAAGATATTGTGCCTAACCACATGGCATATAGTAGCGAAAACCCCTATTTAATGGATGTGTTGGAACATGGTGCAGATTCTAGTTATACCGATTATTTTGATGTTTGTTGGAAATCGCCTTTTGCTAACAGCCAAGAGCGCATTCTTGCACCATTGTTAGGTGATTTTTATGGCGAAGCTCTGGAAAAGGGAGATATTCAACTCCAATATGAACAGAATGGTTTAACTGTTAACTATTACAGCTTAAAATTACCATTGCGTTTAGAATCTTATAGCAAATTTTTGACTTACAATCTTGGTAAACTCACCCGCACATTGGGGAGAAATCATCCTGATTTTATTAAACTTTTAGGCGTTCTCTACATTCTCAAAAGTGTGCCTTCGGAAGTTACTGGTAAACAGCGTCAAGACCAAATTGCTTTTATCAAAGGTTTGATTTGGGAACTCTACAGCACTAATGATGATATCCGGGAATTTATTACGGAGAATCTGAAAATTTTCAATGGCGAATCAGGTAATTCGGAAAGTTTTAACTTACTCGATGACTTACTCAACGACCAGTTTTATCGTCTCGCCTTCTGGAAAGTTGGCGCGGAGGAAATGAACTATCGCCGTTTCTTTACTGTTAACGAACTTATCTCAGTGAAAGTTGAAGAAATGCGCGTGTTTAACAACACTCATAGTTTAATTCACAAGCTAGTAGAAGATGGCGTATTCACTGGCTTAAGAATTGACCACATTGATGGACTATACAACCCAACGCAGTATTTAGAAAGACTGCACGAAAAAATGGGTGATGTTTATATCACTGTCGAGAAGATTTTAGAACTCACGGAAGATTTACCAAACAATTGGCAGATTCAAGGTACTTCGGGATATGATTTTTTGAATTATGTCAATGGTGTATTTTGTCAAGCACAAAATCAAGCGGTATTTAATAAAATTTACCATTCATTTATCGGTGCAAGGGTCAATTATCCATCACTGGTTAAAGAGAAAAAGCATCTGATATTAGAAAAAAATCTAGCGGGTGATGTTGATAATTTAGCTAGTTTGCTCAAGAATATTGCCAGCAAATATCGCTATGGTAATGATTTTACATTGAATGGTTTGAAGCGTGCGATCGCAGAACTTCTCACTCTCTTCCCCATCTACCGTACTTATATCACGCCCGATGCAATTTCCGACACAGATAAAACTTGTATTCAAGAAGTAATTAACACGGCAAGAAAACAAGTACCTTTGTTGCAACATGAAATGAACTTTTTAGAAAAAGTCTTGCTGTTGCAGTTTGATGAATCTCTCAGCCAAACAGAAAAAGACCAGTGGATTTATTTTGTCTTGCGGATGCAGCAATACACTGGCCCACTCATGGCTAAAGGTGTGGAAGATACTACTTTATATGTTTACAACCGTCTAATTTCACTGAATGAAGTCGGCGGAAACCCCAGTCATTTTGGTATTACTATTGAGCAATTTCATAACTTTAACCATCAACACCAACACAACTGGCCTCACACCATGAACGCCACCGCCACCCATGATACCAAGCGCGGCGAAGATGTCAGAGCAAGGTTAAATGTGTTGTCAGAAATTCCTCAAGAATGGGAACAACAAGTAAATCATTGGAGTGAAATCAATCAATCACATCGTAGCTTAGTCGATCGCAACGATGAATACTTCCTCTATCAAACCCTAGTTGGCACATTTCCCTTTGCAGAACATGAACAAGCTTCTTTCGTGGAACGAGTGCAAGAATACATGATTAAAGCCATCCGGGAAGCAAAAGTTCACACCGCATGGTTACGCCCCGATAACGAGTATGAAGCAGCTTGTACCACCTTTGTGCAGAAAATACTTGACCCCAACTTATCGCGGCACTTTTTAGATAACTTCCGTCCCTTTCAACAAAAAATTGCCGAATATGGCATATTTAATTCTCTTTCCCAAACCCTCCTGAAGATTACTGCGCCTGGTGTACCCGACTTCTACCAAGGAACAGAACTTTGGGATTTCAGCTTAGTTGACCCCGATAACCGCCGTCCCGTAGATTTTGAATTACGACGTAGTTATTTGAGTACTATCCAAGCACAAATCAAAACCGATATTCTCGACTGCATTCCCGAACTACTAACTCAGAAAACCGACGGTAGAATCAAACTGTTTTTAACACTGCAAGCACTCAAAGCCAGAACAAAATATCTCTCATTATTCCAAAACGGCGAATATCAACCACTAGAAGTCCACGGAACCCACGCCAACCATATCATCGCCTTTGCCCGCCAACATGACAAGCAAACCGCGATCGCCATTGTCCCCTGTTTCCTCACCAGCCTCACCCCACCCGGAAAACCCCCACTAGGCGAGTCAGTATGGCAAGATACACACCTAAAACTCCCCGCCAAAACTTGGCAAAACCTCCTTACCCACCAAACTCTACAAACTGGAGACACTCTCCCCATCTCCCAAACCCTTTCCCACTTCCCAGTAGCCCTATTAATTGCTGAGTAAAATCTTCCATCCTTTGCGTCTTTGCGCCTTTGCGTGAGGTACAACCTATGACTATACAACTCACCACACAAACACAAGTCCGCACCTACATCAAACAAACCTGGAAAACCCTCACCCGTTCCCATCAACACTTACTAGAATCAGCCCAAGACACCAAACTAGAACACCCACCCAATACCCCGTGGCTAGTTTACATATCTCCCCAAGAAGACTGTAATACAGTCAAGGCTGTGTTAGAGCGATCGCTATCTGCAACCGAAATGCAGCAAATCGAAATTCGCACTTTACCCAACGAAGTTGCAGATATTCAAGAACACGGCTTGTTATATCTTCCCGGCGCTTATGTCGTCCCTGGTGGACGTTTTAACGAGATGTATGGCTGGGACAGCTATTTTATTTTGTTGGGCTTACTGCGGGATGAAGAATGGGAATTAGCTCAAAGTCAAGTTGATCAATTACTTTATCAAGTCCAGCATTACGGTACTATCCTCAATGCCAACCGTACCTATATGCTGACGCGATCGCAACCCCCTGTTTTAAGTTTGATGGTGCTGGCGTTGTTTCAACATACCCAAGACATAGCATGGTTAAAATCAACTTTGCCCTTATTAGAACAGTTTTATTACTACTGGGTAGTACCGCCGCATCTCAATCCCGCCACAGGTTTATCGCGGTATTTTGCTTTAGGAGAAGGGCCAGCACCCGAAGTTTTGTTTTCGGAACAAGATGAAGCCGGACGCAGCCACTACGAACGTGTCAAGGAATATTATCAAAAATTCGAGATTGATGATTATGATGTGAGTTTGTATTATGACCGCGAAAAAGACGAACTCACAGACTTATTTTACAAAGGCGATCGCTCTATGCGTGAGTCTGGATTTGATATAACCAACCGCTTTGGCCCCTTCAGCGTTGATATCATCCACTATGCGCCTGTTTGTTTAAATAGTTTGCTGTATCAAATGGAGCAAGACTTGGCGCAAATTCACGATATTTTAGGTAATCCAGACCTAGGAAAACAATGGAGCGATCGCGCCAGTCTTCGCCGTGAGCGTATCAATCAATACCTATGGGATGAAGGAACAGGACTTTACCTAGACTATAATTTCCATAGTGGCGATCGCCGTCATTACGAATTTGCTACCACCTTCTATCCTCTCTGGACAGGACTTGCTTCACCCACCCAAGCCGAAAGAATCGTCCAAAATTTACCAACATTCGCCGCGCCGGGGGGAATTTTTACCAGTTCCCACGTCACAGGAAATCAATGGGATGCACCTTTTGGCTGGTCTCCCCTCACATTAATTGCTGTCCTGGGACTGCGCCGCTATGGATATCATACGGAAAGCCAAGATATTGCTGATAAATTCCTCGCTATGGCGATGAAAGAATTTACCAGATTTGGTTTTTTCGTCGAAAAATATGACGTTGAGCGTTGTTCTGCTCAAGTTTCCGATGAAATTTGCTTTGGTTACAGTTCTAATGAAATAGGTTTCGGTTGGACTAATGGCGTGATTTTAGAACTTTTAGCTTTGGGTTACGGTGAGGGTGTAATGTAATATCGTGTCCGGTAAAAGACTTCTCATAAAGACCGCAGGGAGCAGGGGGAGAAAGAGTTTTGTCTTTCTGCTCAAATGTGCTGAATTATAACTGATTTGCCGGACATGATAATAAGTGAACAAAAACCCTGCCTCCTTCATCAAGATGATGGTGGAATCAAGCTGGCGGTTTTAGCGACACTATCCCAAACTATCCAAGCGCAGGACTTATCTACATCATCGGCATTGTTGGTAACTTTAAAATAGATTTTATCTCCACCTTTCGGTTCAATGGCAAAATCAGCATTTTGAGCATAAACAACTTTGAAACCTCTATCACGCAAGCAGTACATCGCCCAAGCTTTGAGTGATTGCTTGTATGGTTCGTGGGGAATGGGTGGTTTTGTGAGTGCTGTTTCGATGACTTGAAATATCTGCATTGTGATAGTAATTCGGTTTGATTGTTGAAATTATCTGTAAAGGCTGGGAGTAGGGAATAGGGAGTAGGGAGTAGGAAAGAGTATTTTTTTCAGCAATCAAATATGAGACATATATGAAATAAAGGGAAAAGAGAAATCCGGTTTAGAAAAAGACTTAGGACTCAGGACTCAGTACTCATAACTCAGCACTTTATTTTCAGGTTGAGGATCGCAACGAATTTCAATCATAAATCCATCAGGGTCATAAAAGTAGATACCTTTACCTGTAGGACGAGTAACTGGGCCATGTGCGATCGCTACTTTATTCTCTTCTAAAACAGCTAGTGCCGTCTCAAATAATCGCGGATCGATATCAAACGCTAGATGATAGGCTCTTGTAAAACTCTGTTCTGGGTCTGGATGGGGCGGATTGAGATCCGGTGTCCAAAATAAATCTAAAATTACACCATCGGGAGTTACAAAATTGGCAACTTTCCCTTCAGCGACAAGTTCCACCAGCGTTGCAGGGACTTGCTTACCCGTCAATTCATGTAAGCCTAAAATCTTACCGTAAAAGTGACGCGAAGCTTGCATATCTTTGACATTGAGAGCAATGTGATGCACTTTCCGCAAATGTCCAGGAGCAAGGATACTTTTCATACAACAGCTAGATAAGAGGGTAGAATAAATTTCCTTACTAGGGTAGAAGTTTAACTCTAAAACAGAGTTTACTTGAATTTATATCTGGCATCTAGCCCTAAAGAATGAAATTTATCTGCGGTATTCATCGCCACAATCGCCAATGATTCTGTATAAATCGCGGGATTTTTGCGAGACTTGCTCGATGCGATCGCAATCTTCCTGAGCTAAACTAAAACCAAATACTTTGGCGTTATTTTCAATATGTTCCGATACACCCAGCCTTGCGCCAACAATCACACCTCCGACGGCTGGTTTATCTAAAATATAACGCACAGCAACATTCGCAATACTCACACCATACTTATCAGCAATTTCTTTCAACGTCACCAGCAATTCTTGAAATAATTGCCAACCACCCCAAGCATCAATCATATTTTTGTATTTACGTAAGCTGGCTGTACCTAAATCAAAGTTTCGGGGTTCCGACTGACCTAAATATTTCTCTGATAAGAAACCACCGCAAACTGTCCCGTAAGTTAACAGTTTAATGTTATGTTCCTGACAAAATTCTACCATTGCCACTTCTGGACGGCGGTCAACTAAAGAAAACTGCACTTGATTAGAAACAATTTTAATCCCTGCATTGACGATAATTTGCAGATGTTTTGTATCAAAATTTGTCAAAGCCAAATGCTTTATTTTGCCCTCAGTTTGCAATTCTGCCATAAACTTCAGAGCATCTAAATAATTTTTATCATTATATTCCCACCAGTGAAATTGCATTAAATCTAAAGATTCAACCTGCATTCTCCGCAAGGAAATATTAACATTTTCCTCAACAACTTTTTTCGTCATTTTTCGGGGACGAGGAACCCATTTTGTAAAAGCTTGTAAGTTAGCTAAAGCTTCTTTACCTCTAGTTGCAATGAGTTGATGGCGAAATTCTCCAATAAAATCTTCAGCCGGGCCATAATGATCAGCTAAATCCCAGGTAGTAAAACCTGCATCCAGATATTGAAACATAGCTTGTATTGCCGCTTGTGGTTGAATATGTCCATGTGCGCCAGATACTTGCCACATTCCATTTAATATCCGACAAATGTTTAAATCAGAAGTTAGTTGTAGACGACTTTCTGTAGGTAGTAGCACCATATATAGTAATCCGATTTGATTTTTGAAATTATCTGTAAAGGCTGGGAGTAGGAAGTAGGGAGTAGGGAGTAGAACAAATATGATTCATATAATTGAATTGATAATTATCTAACGCCAATCTTTGGCTGCTTGTTCTAGAACATAAGCCGCAACATCATGAATTTCTTGTTCATTCAGGCGGTCTTTGTAAGCAGACATATTACTTTTACCATTGGTAACAATAGATGTAATTGCCTCTATAGAATCCATATTATATTTCTTGAGGGCTTGCTTTTTTAAATTTTTTCCGCGTCTGATAATGTTACTGCCATTAATATGACAGCCAGCACAATGTACGCTAAATATTTGTGCGCCGTTAGCCGTGTCACTGGCATTTGCTGGCAAGGTAAAAGTGGTGGTAAATAACAAGAGAATTAAACATACTATCTGCATCATTTTGAGCAGGTTAATTCTCATTAACTTAATTTGTGCTTTGGTGGTGATCATTGCTTGAGAGTGACTGTAATCTTAAATTTTATCTTCTCATAATTATGTGCATAGCGATACCCGACATTTGCTATGTCAATAAAACCACGGATACAGACTGATATTTTATCATTTTCTATCTAAAGGAAGTGTCTATTCCCAATAGAATACGTCAGAATTTAGATGTCAAAGACAACTAAACTAAATAAATTTATCCAAATTAGCTAAATACACGAGTTGAAAATGGTTAAAAATATCAAAGAACAAATTCAAACTGACTTGAGACAAGCTAAAGAAACTGGTCAGTTACGGAGTGAGCGAGTACGAGAAATTGTCAAATCAGCAGTTTCGCAAGTAGCGGCTGAGTTGAAAGAAGGTTCAACAGAACTGCGGGGACTGGTTAAAGATGCGGTTGCGGCTGTGATTGAAACTCTGCAAGAAAGAGGAACTGAAATTAAAGAAGATGTGACAGCTTCGATTGAAGGTGCTTTGGAAGGCGTGAACCACAAAAGACACGAAACTATCATTCAAACTCAGTCAGAACTGCAAAGATTACAGGCGCAATTAGATAGTGAAGAAGAAAAACTTCAGCAAGATGTAGATGTGATATTAGCCGAGATTGAGGAAACAGGTAAACAAAATACGGCTGATACCAAAAATGTGATTGACTCGGCTGTTAATGCTGTCAAAAATAGTGATGAAGTGTCGTTACTAAGAAAACGTTACGCTCAGTTGCAAGCACAATTAGCCATTGTCCGCGCAAATTTAGCAGCACGTTATGGTGGTCGTTCTGACGAAATTCAAAATTATCTTAATGATGCCAGAAGTTGGTATGACCAAGCTCGTCCCCAAGCGGAAGTTTTAGCAACCCAAGTATCCCAGAAGCGATCGCAGTTAGAAGATAAACTAGGCGAAGCTGGTACAGCGATCGCTAAAAAAGAACTCCAACTCAAACAAACCTTACGCGAATTACTTTTAGCAACTGCTGATTTGTTTAAAGACAAGGAACCCGCAGATAAAAACTAGTACAATAAGGCAAAAGGAAAAAGTGAGCCACTGCGTTGGGCGGGTTTCCCGACTTGAAGCAAGTGGCGAACTCTGAAAGAGGCAAAAGGAAAAAGAAAGAATAACAATACCACAAGCCTTTTAGCAATTCCAGATAGTCTGTTTATTTACGCTGAACTGTACTAGATACCCATATCATAAGAACCCCAACTTCTTGAAGGAAGTCGGGGTTGTTAGTAAGTGCGATTTAGTTAACAACGTACTCATACAACAGCTATCTTCCGCTAGTCATCGCCATAACAGCATCAACTGTAATTTTCGGGAGAATACCTAAACTTGGTAGAAAATCTCCTCCTGCAAAAATTATCGGTAGGTCATCTCCTTGCCAAACCCATATTTGCTGACGAGCCAGGTCAATTAACCAAGCCAGTTGGGTTCCATTACTAAGACAGTGGAGAATCTTATTTTGTAAGTCTAAAGTGCTTTGGTCTGGTGAGCGAATTTCAATTAACCAATCTGGCGCTCCATTAAATGGGCCATCTGCATCACTCAGGCGATCGCCTGCAATAATCACAATATCTGGTACTGGTGAGTAAGGCGGTACAATACAACGTAGCTTCTGCACAGCTTCAAATTGATCGGTGCGATCGTTAATATAATTTACTAGGTTACGTTGTAGCCTGGAATAAAATAGGGTTGGCATTGTTTTTTGAACAACTCGCCCATCAATTAGTTCCAATGCAGGAGAAGCTTCTATTTGAGGTTGGGAAAGAAACTCTGCAAGCGAAATCTTAGTACTTGACTGGGGCATATCTTTTGACAAACCTTTACTATGCTTGCTTGCATAGCATCTAATTATATTTCATATTTGATATGCAATCAACACCATATTAGCTTAAGTAAGTGGAGCTATCTAAATACTAATAAAAACATAATAAAAAGGGTAGATTTTCATAGTCTACCCTTAATTGATTGTCCTTATTGAGAGAGGTTTGTTCGATGGAAAGATGTAGATTCTCTTACCTAATTTAGTAAGTGCCGCTATTTAATGCTTCTTCTCTCTTAGCCACTACCCACAGTGCATGAATACTGCCAGGAAGCCAACCAAGCAAAGTCAGCAGAATATTAATTACCAAAGTCGGGCCAACACCAACTGTTAGAAAAACGCCCAAAGGAGGCAATAAAAGAGCAAGTAAAAAGCGTAATAGTTTCATGGGTTTGTTGTTACTGTTTCAAATTGATTAACTCATATTGTCCAGAATTAACTTCATGACAAACTCTGTCTCAGGAATTATGTTAATTCTGCATAGTTTTTGCCGCCGATAATATTGCTACTATTGCTGAGGATTACCTTGAGGTAATTCACCTGTTTTTGAAGTGTTGCCTGTTAAAGACAGGTTTCTTTCAGCAAAGTAGTTACCAATGAAGGTGTTAGCTAAAGATAAAACAACTGGGCCGAGAATAAACGCGAGGATTCCATGTGCGCTAAACCCAGGTACTAAAAATGCTGCTAATGTGAAACAAATACCGTTCACAACCAGCGAAAATGCACCGAATGTTAACAGGTTTAATGGTAAAGATAGGGTAGAAAGAACTGGCTTGACAGAACTATTAAGTAAGCCAATGACAACAGCAGCAATTAACGCCGAAGGAAAGTTAGCAATATTAACACCAGGCACAACTAAGTCAACAATTAGTAAGCTGAGTGCTGTAGCTAGAGTGATAAGAAATGTTCCCAACATTTTTTTACCTAAAAAGTCAGTGATAGTTTGTTTGAATGTCTTGCTACTATCATTAACAATCTAGGAAGATTCAACCTCTCTTATAAGATAGATTCTGCTTCTACCAATTGACGGATTTTGGGGGAAATGTCGTAAATATAGGATAAAACTGACTCTAGCCTCTAATCCCTATTTTTACCACCAGCTATTACCTTTAGCCTCGCATTCACGCTTCGTAACATAATGGCGGTAGCGAAACATTGCTTCTAGTTGACTTTGTACTAGCCAACCACTAATAAATTCAACTGTATCTCCCCCTGGCATAGAGTAGGAAATTGCGTCTGTTAACTTGGTTTTACCATCTTCGGAGAGAAATTCATGGCGATGTATCCAAGTTTCAAAGGGGCCAGATATTTGTTCATCGACAAATAGGTGATATGGTTCGCATTGGGTGTGACGCGCTAACCAAGTTAAAGGTACTAATCCCAGAAACAAACGAAACTCTGTAATAGCACCTATTTGCAGTCCTCCCTCTCGCCGGACTACTTGGACTGGTTGCCAAGGTGGAGTTAGCATTTGCAGGATATCTGGTCTTTCGTGAAATTGCCAAACTACTTCTATTGGCGCATTAATTACAGATGAATGGTTGAAGTGCAGCATGAACAGCAAAACCTAAAACTCATACCAAGAAAAGATGATGGTGACAGATGGTATTAATACACCCAAGGGATACACAGCGATTCTAAATCTAAAATCCAAAATATATCAGCCTTCGTCGTATTCAGTATCGATTTCGATATCTAAGGTGTCCTCGTCAACCCGGATATACAAAATATTGGGGTTACAGCAAACTTGACAATCTTCAACATAAGATTGCTGTCCCCCCGCACTCAAGTCAATAAAGGTTAAGTTTGGTTCGCCGCAAAAGGCGCAGTAATACTCAGCAGTGGTTTGCATTCAAATTTTGACTACGAATTTAAAGGTTGTAGTTCTTTAGAGGCTGAACGGAAATGACTTGTCGCCTCATCCAAGTGCTTTAGTAGTGTAGACTGCGGTAGCGGCCCTTGCAAGTGGCTCCAAGGCAAGACTTGGGATGTTGACCAGTTAGTATGGACATAGAAATCTAAGTCGGGGATTTGTCCTTTAAGTTGCTTAAAGGCGCGTTTATAACTACCCAAGGAGTCGCCAAAGTCGCGGGTGAGTTCGAGAAGTTGGGATAATCTGCGATCGCCTCTGGATAACAAAGCCTGTATGATAGACCAGTTATAACTTTCGGGACGAAAATCTATCCCCTGGGGTTTAAGTTGTTTTTGTAAAAGCTGCAACCGTTTTTCTGCTTGACGGTTTACCCCAAACCATTGAAATGGTGTATGAGATTTGGGGACAAAGGTGCTACAACCAAAGCTTAACCGCAATCCTGGCGCAGCTTTTTTAATACTCCGCATCATCGCTACAGTTGCGTCTAAATCTTCCGCCTCTTCCCCAGGAATCCCAACCATCCCGTAGAGTTTCAAGCTGGAGAGTCCGCCAGCTTTGGCATTTATCGCCGCTTGGATAATTTCATCATTTTGCAGCTTTTTGTTGATGATTTGCCGCAGTTGATCTGAACCACTTTCTACAGCTATGGTAAGCGATCGCGTGTCTCGTTTCGCTAAAGTTTCTGCCAACTGCACTGTTACTGTATTAGTTCTGACGGAAGCAATACTCAGCCGCACATCATCATATTTTGGCTGACTAATATAATTTAATAACTCCTCAAACTCTGGATGTTGAGTAACAGAAGCACCCAATAATCCCAAGCGATTTGTAACTGCTAAACCTCGCTCAATCGCAGGAATTAATGAACTTTCCAAACTAGCAGTTCTAAATGGTAAAGTCAGATAACTTGCCAAACAAAAGCGGCACATTTCCGGACAACTTCTAACCACCTCCACCATGTAAATATTTTCCCAAGCAGCTTTTTCTGTAACTACTGTAGAAGCCGAGAGAATATTTCCGCGATAAGTTTGCTTCTGCACAATAGCTGGAATATCTGCATCAATCGGCTGAATTGACTTTACCTCACCATCTGGTGTGTGATATTCCACCTCATACAAACTCGGAATATAAATCCCTGGTACTTGTGCTAATCTTTGAAGCTGAATTTGTCTAGTAGCTTGTCTAACTTCTTTGTAAGCTGCAATAAAATCACCCAGCAAATTTTCCCCATCTCCTAACAAGATGATATCAAAAAAATCAGCGAAAGGTTCAGGATTAGCCGTGAGAACTGGGCCACCACCAAAAATTAGCGGATGAGCATCATTTCGTAATTTTGCCCGAATTGGAATATCTAGAGATTCAAGTAAATTTAAAATGTTTACATAATCCAATTCCCAAGAAATCGAAAATCCCACAATTTCCGTCTGTCTCGGAAGTTGTTCATGAATATCAGTAAATAGACGACTCACCTGCACATCATCGCGCATTGCCAAAGTTGCCCAAACTATCTGATAGCCAAGGCTAGTAATACCTACACTGTACTCATTAGGAAAAGCAAAAATCAGGGGTATCGCATCAGTATCAGAAGTAGTAGGAGTAAATAAAAGTTGTTCAGTAGCAAATAGAGATGAGGTCATGCAATTTTAGATTGTTCCAAATTTTTATATTAAAAAAACGAAAAAAGACTCTGCGTACCTTTGCGTTTAACTCTGCGAGTCTCTGCGGTTAAAAGTAAATTTACAAGCCTTATCTAGTATAACCTAACAAAACCTAGCAATTAATTCTTCCCGCGATAATTGCAACAGCAAAGGAGTAAATTCTTCCGGTGGTAAAGCTAATAAAGGTTCAATAATTGCTTGTAATTGATTATCTAATTCACCAAAGCGAACTTTAAGTAAATTCTCCACAACTAAGCGTTCGCCTTGCTGTATTGCTTGTTCTCTATCTTGTTGATAAAGTGGTGCTAACCGCATAACTAACTCTCTATCTTCTTCATCTTGGTTTTGTGAGGGAAATGTAGGGTGTGTTGTCGCGCAGGACAACGCACCGCCAAAAAGTTAATAGGTAAACCTAGCGATTAATTCTTCCCGCGATAATTGCAACAGCAAAGGAGTAAATTCTTCTGGTGGTAAAGCTAATAAAGGTTCAATAATTGCTTGCAGTTGATTATCTAATTCACCAAAGCGAACCTTCAGCAAATTTTCCACAACTAAACGTTCACCTTGCTGAATTCCTGTTTGAATTCCTGTTTGAATTCCTGTTTGAATTCCTCTTGCCTCACCTTCTTGTATCGCCTGTTCTCTATCTTGTTGATAAAGTGGTGCTAATCGCATAACTAACTCCCTATCTTCTTGGTCTGGATTTTGCGTAAATTGTAAATTTTGTTGCAAGTTGTACAGTAATTCTAATGCTGCTTTTCGGAATGGGTTATTAGGAGATAGTGCTTCTAGCTCATCAATGGCTTGTTTCTGCACGTTTCCTCTACCAATGATTCTCAGCCATAAGGTTTCGGGGATAATAGGTAACTGATGAATTGCGACTATGGCTGTACGTAAGTAGTCTGCCATAAAGTAAACACCGGGCAGAAAATCAGCTTTCGGGTTAGCACCAAATCCTGAGAGGAGTGATGCTGATGCTGTTGGTGTCAGAATCCATAATTTTGGTAAATCAGATTCTTGAATGCGGGTGTTGTTTCGATTTGCTTGCCGTTGTAAATCGCCACGTACCTCTAATAATTTTAAAAGACAATCACAGATTTCTGTAGCCGCAGCAGGATTCCGAAACGGTTCAAACAACGCCGGAGTCGTGGCAAATTGTCCCAATAAACCAAGTGTTTCTGAGATGTTACTTGGCTGTGTGGGAATGAAATAAACGTCTATTTCTCTGACTTCGCCTGCAACTCGTCGTGCTGCTTGGACTTCGCCATAAGGGGTGAGTAATTCTTCTAAATAATCTTTAGCGAATTGGTCGTGAATGAATCTGGTCATGTAAGGGAAATTATGATTTATCTCACGCATAGACGCGGTAGCGGCTTCTCGAAGAGTAGGCGCAAAGGCGCAAAGAAGGTAAGAAGTTTGAAATAGCTTTATTGGAAAGTACAAGCGATCGCTAATTCTGCATGTCGTAGTAATGTAGCTTTATCCAAAGCATGAACAATATATTGTGGTGTTTGGGCTAATAAATTTTCAATTCTCTGTCTAGCGGCTGTTACTACCTCTTGCTGCAAGCTACCTTGACTAAGAGCATCAGCAAAATCTTTCGCCATATAATAAGTACGTTCCAAAGACGATGAATTGATATTCCGCGACAAAATAAACAAGTCACACCCAGCATTAAAGGCGCGTGCAACAGTACCACTTTGGGTAAACATATCGGAAATTGCTTTCATATCCAAGTCATCGGATACGACAACACCCTCAAACCCTAGTTCTGCTCGTAAAATATTTTTCAGAATTGGTTGTGAGATAGTGGCTGGCACATCTGGGTCAATTTGAGGAAACAGAATGTGAGTTGTCATAATTAAGGGAATTTGCGCTGCAATCAAAGCTTTAAAAGGTATCAGTTCGCGATCGCGCAAATCTTGTACAGTTAAATTCAGCACTGGTAACTCAACATGAGAATCGGTGCTGGTGTCTCCATGTCCGGGAAAATGCTTGGCACATCCTAAAATACCAGACTCTTGCAACCCTAGATAATATTCCAACGCATACTGGGCTGCGGTTTCTGGTGTGTTGCCAAAAGCACGCGGCCCAATTATGGGGTTGAGAGGATTAGAATAAACATCCGCCACAGGCGACCAAGAGACATTAATTCCCAGTGATTTCAACTCTCTGGCTGTGGCTTTTGCTACTTCCCTGGCTTGCGATCGCAACAGTGAAGCATAAGGAAATCGCGTAATAGGTAAAGGTGTGCGAACCACACGCCCGCCTTCATGATCTAAAGTCATGAACATCGAATCACGTTCCGCATATTCTCGAATTTGGTCGATGAGTTCTTGAAAACTTTCTAACCAAACCTCATAAGCAACGCCATCTATAAAGTTTTTCCCAAAAAATATGACTCCCACTGGTTTTAATTCACCCAGCGCCCGCTTATCATCATCACTCAATGTTGTGCCGGAAACACCCAAAATTACGTGATTTCCAAATAGTTCTAGCTCTCGTGAAATTGACATAATTTTTTACCTATTTTCCTAAAAAAGTTTTGTATAAAAATCTACCATTGCCACCAAAAATCATTGAATTGTTCCCCGTTCTCCGTTCCCCGTTCCCTTAAATTAAGAACTTTTTCCCCAAGCAACCGCATAATTACTGCCAAATGTAACGGATTGCAACGTATAATGAGAACGACAAAACCATTAAGAAATATTGAACAACAGTAGGTTTAAATGCGAGTAGCGATCGCGGGTGCTGGTCTAGCAGGACTTTCCTGCGCGAAATATCTTGTAGACGCAGGTCACACTCCCATTGTCTTAGAGCGTCGGGACGTATTGGGTGGCCTAGTAGCGGCATGGAAAGACTCTGACGGCGACTGGTACGAAACCGGGTTACACGCCTTCTTTGGGGCATACCCCAATATGCTGCAATTGCTCAAGGAATTGGGCATTGAAGACCGCCTCCAATGGAAAGAACATACACTAATTTTTAATCAACCAGAAAAGCCCGGAACACTCTCACGGTTTGATGTTCCTGACATTCCATCTCCGTTTAACATCATTGCCTCGATTCTGCGTAACAACGACATGTTGACTTGGGAGCAGAAGATTAGGTTTGCTATTGGCCTGCTGCCAGCCATTGTCCGGGGTCAAAATTATGTTGAAGAGATGGACAAGTACAGCTTTTCTGAATGGCTGAAAAGACAAGGCGTTGGCGAACGAGTAGCAAGTGACGTGTTTATTGCTGCTTCTAAAGCCCTCACCTTTATTAACCCTGATGAAGTATCTTCAACAATTTTATTAACAGCCCTGAATCGCTTCTTGCAAGAGCGATACGGTTCCAAAATCGCCTTTTTGGATGGTTCGCCCACAGAAAGATTGTGTCAACCCATCGTTGATTACATTACCGAACGTGGTGGTCAAGTGCGGCTCAATGCCCCCCTCAAAGAAATTGTGCTGAACCCTGATGGCACAGTTAAAGAATTTTTGCTGCGTGGGTTAAATGGCGAACCAGATGAAGTGGTGACGGCAGACTTTTACGTATCAGCGATGTCAGTTGATCCTTTAAAAGTGATGTTGCCTGAACCTTGGCAGCAAATGGAATTCTTTCAAAAGCTAGAAGGCTTAGAAGGCGTGCCAGTAGTTAACCTTCATTTATGGTTTGATCGGAAATTAACAGACATTGATCACCTACTTTTCTCGCGGTCGCCCCTCCTCAGCGTTTATGCTGATATGAGCAATACTTGTCGAGAATATGCTAACCCTGATCGCTCAATGCTGGAATTAGTTCTAGCTCCAGCGAAAGATTGGGTGAGCAAATCTGACGAGGAAATTGTGGCTGCAACTATGACTGAGTTGGAAAAACTTTTCCCCGACCACTTTGGGAAAGAAAATCCAGCAAAACTGTTGAAATCTCATGTAGTGAAAACGCCGCGTTCAGTTTACAAAGCGACTCCTGGTCGTCAACAGTACCGTCCGCCCCAAAAAACGCCCATCGCCAATTTCTTTTTGAGTGGGAGTTACACCATGCAACGCTATCTAGGCAGTATGGAAGGGGCCGTACTTTCTGGTAAGCTAACAGCGCAGGCGATTTGTGAATCGCTGCCAGAGGCCAGTGCCTCAAACTTACAAACGCTAACCCGACCGCCTGCAACGAATGCTGCAACTGCCTGATTCCCCCCCGCGCATGAAAACGCTGGTCTCTGTAGACGAGTCATATAAACTTTGTCGGCAACTTACAGCCAAGTATGCCAAAACCTTTTACCTTGGTACTTTGCTGATGAGTCCGGCAAAGCGTCAAGCTGTTTGGGCAATTTACGCTTGGTGTCGCCGTACAGACGAATTAGTAGATGGGCCTGCATCTGCCATCACCACCCCAGAAACCCTAGACCTATGGGAGCAGCAACTAGAATCGATTTTTGCAGGACACCCACAAGAAAATTATGATGTCGCTTTGGTGGATAGTTTACGAAACTTTCCCCTAGACATTCAGCCCTTTCGGGATATGATTGCTGGCCAGCGTATGGATTTATACCGCAGCCGCTACGAAACATTTGAGGAATTGTACCTCTACTGTTATCGTGTGGCTGGGACTGTGGGGTTAATGTCAACAGCCATTATGGGTGTAGATACTGAAGCTAATACGGCACCTTGGAATCAGAAAAAACCACAGTATATTCCCACAGAAGAAGCGATCGCCCTCGGCATTGCCAATCAACTCACCAACATTCTGCGGGATGTGGGGGAAGATACCCGACGCGGACGCATATACATACCCCTAGAAGACTTAGCGCGATTCAACTACACCGAGCCAGAATTCTTTCAAGGTGTAGTTGATGACCGTTGGCGAGCCTTAATGCAATTTCAAATTGACAGGGCGAGGCAATTCTATACCAAAGCCGAAGAAGGTATTAGTCATCTGTCACCCGATGCTCGTTGGCCAGTGTGGGCAGCTTCCATGCTCTACGGACAGATTTTGGATGCCATTGAACGCAATGATTATGATGTGTTCAGCCAACGGGCTTTTGTGTCGCAATTGAAAAAATTCCGCACCTTACCCTTGGCTTGGATGCGATCGCAAGTTCTTTAAGTAGTCCGACGTGAGTAATCCTCGTTAAGGTAAGCCAGGAGGCAGTGGTTCCTGCCTCATAAAAATTGTTTGACTTTACCAAAAAATCTGCTATCATAAATATTCGTGACCCTGGAGAGGTGGCTGAGTGGTCGAAAGCGGCAGATTGCTAATCTGTTGTACGGCAGGCAACTCCGTACCGAGGGTTCGAATCCCTCCCTCTCCGTTTTTCGGCAGTAAACTGCACTCAGTACTGCTAACGTATTAAACAAATATTAATATTAATGTCAGAACTAGCACAGATACTCCTCATGGTGGATGTTATTATTTAACATTTGGAGTCTGTTAAGATTGAGCTATCTGAAAAATAGTTTTGAATCTGAACTTTCAGGCTCCCGCATTTCAGAGGAGTGAAAGTAAATTATGCCAAGAATTACTACAGCCCTAGCCTTGAGTGTAGCTACCATAGCCACAGGCTTTTTGATGGCAGCTTGCGACAATGCCAACACCAACAATAGCACTAGTACTACCAGCCCAACTGCTAACTCAACTACCACCAGCAGTACTGACGGGTTAAAAATTGGCACTCTATTACCAACAACCGGTGACTTGGCTTCCATTGGACAGCAGATGGTAGGCTCTGTACCATTGCTAGTTGATACCGTTAACGCCTGTGGAGGAGTCAATGGTAAAAACGTCACTCTCGTACAAGTAGATGACCAAACTGACCCCAAAGCAGGTGCGGCTGGGATGACCAAACTGGCAACACTAGATAAAGTAGCAGGTGTAGTTGGTTCCTTTGCGAGTAGTGTTTCCACAGCAGCAGTTTCCGTTGCTGTACCGAATAAAGTTATGTTGATATCTCCTGGTAGCACCAGCCCCGTATTTACGGAGAAAGCAAAAAAAGGAGACCTTAAAGGCTTTTGGGCGCGGACTGCACCTCCAGATACTTATCAAGCACTAGCATTAGCTCAGTTAGCTAATAAAAAAGGTTTTAAACGTGTTTCCACAGTTGTAATTAACAACGATTACGGTGTGGGTTTTGAAAAAGCTTTTGTCGAAACCTTTGAAAAATTAGGCGGCACAGTAGTTAATAAAAATAACCCAGTTCGTTACGACCCCAAAGCCCAAACCTTTGATACTGAAGCCGCGGCGGCGTTTGCTGGTAAGCCAGACGCAGTAGTTGCCGTACTCTACGCTGAAACAGGTAGTTTACTTTTGAAAGCAGCTTATCAACAAGGTTTGATGAAAGGCGTACAAGTTCTGCTCACCGATGGTGTAAAATCACCTACCTTTCCTGAACAGGTTGGTAAAGGTAGCGATGGCAAATTTATCTTAACCGGGGCGTTAGGGACAGTACCGGGTTCTGATGGTAAAGCCTTAGACTCCTTTAACAAGTTGTGGAAAGAGAAAAAAGGCGGTTCACCAGGAGAATATGCACCCCAAGCCTGGGATGCAGCTGCATTGCTAGTCTTAGCAGCACAAGCCGCTAAAGACAACACAGGTGTGGGCATTTCCAGTAAAATCCGGGAAGTTGCGGCTGGCTCTGGTACAGAAGTTACTGATGTTTGTGAAGGGTTAAAGTTACTCAAAGAAGGTAAAACGATCAACTACCAGGGCGCAAGCGGTAACGTAGATGTTGACGAAAATGGTGATGTCCTTGGTGTGTATGATGTTTGGACTGTAGGAGATGAAGGCAAAATTAGCGTAATTGATAAAGTTACGCCTAAGTAAGAATGGCTTCGGAGCAGGGGGCGGAAGAGAAAGATTCTCACCCTTGCACCCTGCTCCCTGCTCCCCTGCTAGGTCTACACAGCAATATTGCGTTGGTAAATTACTAGCCCCTATTTTCTAAAAACCGCTAAAATTGTAACCAACTCCCACCAACAAACCCACATCGGTTTGATCAAAAAATCCGGCGTTTACAGATGCTGTGGCTGTAAATTGAGCGTTGAGGGGTACATCAATTCCACCAGATACTAAGAAAGCAACTTGTGAATTACCACCAGTGTTAATAGCTGCACCAACTCCTACATAGGGAGCTATGGGTAAAGGCGCGGTAAATTCGTCTTGTTGCAAGGAAAAGTCGTAGGTAACGGGAATCAAAATTGTGGTGTTGTCACCAAATATGGCTGAAGGTCTGATAGAAAAGGCATTTGTCAATCCCACCTTACTCAGCACGGCAAAATTACCATCACCTAAAGATGTATCTCCCCCGCTTAAGCCAATATTAGCGCCAACCCCGATGTAACTTCTGCCGCCGCGAGTCCGTCTACCGACATTCACAACATCTGATTGAGCAACTTCTGGAACATTTGAAGGTTGAGTATTAGCTTCAACAGGTTGAGGAATCAAAGCTGTGGATGAGGTGGCGACTGTTCCCGGAATCGGTGTGAAGACGGGATTAATAGTAATAGAAGAATCCATCAACTGCTGAGTATTTGCTTTGTCTACTGTCTGGGCGTGAGCAGAAAAAACGCAACTCAAGACAGCAAAAGTAACTAACCCTGGTAATAAAACAACACTTTTACGCAGAAAAATAGTTTTCACATTCACTCCTAACACAATATTGCCGTCAAAATCATGAATTTTACGGTTATACTCCGCAAAATTCGGCAATGGCTAGACTTTAACTCACAAATTTATTTCCTACATCCTGAGAAGGACGTAAGTGGCGAAAGGGAAATATGAAAAAATTAAGTTTTCGGGAGTAGGGAATTGATGGTTGGTGATTGATTAAATACTGCTAGAAACTTTAAAGATTGCTAATGGCTTCTGCAATTAGTTTCGAGACAAAGGGGAGAATTTCGCGGCTTTTGGCGTTGGCTTTACCTTCAGTAAACACTACCAGTAAATAAGGACGTTGATCAGGTATTTCGATATACGCTGCATCATGACGAACCTGACTTGTCCAACCAGCTTTTGACCAAATTTGAGTGTTTTGCGGCAAACCACCACCGATAAAGCCTGTGATTTGGTCTTCTTCAACATCTTTAGGTAAATCTTCGGGGTTGATACTGCGTTTGAGTAGATTCATCATGGCTTGCGATCGCCCACTCGAAACTGCGACCCCACCCACGATACTATGTAGCAAACGGGCGATCGCATTTGTCGTCAACATATTGCGATTATCAAACATCTCTCCATAAAATGCCCGTTCCCGTCCATAAGGGCCATCACACCAAGTTTTTTGGCAGACATTTATTGTCTCCATATCTTCCCAACCCAAAGATTGGTAGTAGCGATTAACAATATGGCGTTGTTGCTTCCACGTTTCAAAAGGCCCTGGTGGTAACTCTGGCCCGGAAGTAGTACCAGTCAAAATATCTACAACTAAACTTGTGGCATCATTACTAGAATCAATTATCATATCGCCCAAGGCTCGCTCCAATTCCTTCGAGGTTTGGATCATGCCTTTTTCTAACCATTCATTTACTGCTACCAAGTAAAATAACTTAACAACACTCGCGGGATAAATCCGTTCTACACCGCGATACGTAAAACCACGTACTGGGTGATTCCAAAAGGCATCGGGAGTTAAAGCGCCACCAGTATTTACGAGTACTGGCGGATCGTAGACAATCCAAGTCAAGGCAATTTGATTTTGGGCTAATGTCGGAAATGTTGCCCAAGTAGCCTCTAAAATGCCATTACCCAAATTTTCTAGTTGCTCGTCTTTTCTAAAGAAAACCATTGAATAATGCTCTCTAATTCAGAATCCCAAATCCTCAATTTCACCGCATCTGAATATCAATGTCTCGCTAACCTCAACTTGTATGATTCTCCTGAGTGTACGCGCTTGGCAACTCAAGCTGCTGTTGGGCGACATTTACAGGTAACATCAAATCATCAAGGGCAAGCAGTAGAGGTGTATTTATGTGAGGATAATTATCCAGGCTGGGTGGCGTTGGCAGATTTGAGTTTATTACAACCTGCTACTGTACAGTATCAAGCTACAACATGGGCGGAAACAGAAATTAAAAAATTACTTCCCCAGGTTATCGCTTTTACTCAAAAAGCTATGGAGCAATCTAATGAGTATCTTTGGGGTGGGACAGTGGGGCCAAATTATGACTGTTCTGGCTTGATGCAGGCGGCGTTTGTCTCGGTGGGAATTTGGTTACCGAGGGATGCTTATCAGCAAGAAGCATTTGTCCAACCCATCACACTGTCAGAATTACAACCAGCAGACTTGATATTTTTTGGTACACCGCAAAAAGCTACTCATGTCGGGCTTTATTTGGGAGATGGTGCATATATCCATAGTTCGGGAGCAACTCAAGGACGCAATGGAATTGGGATTGATATTCTCTCGGAACAGGGAGATGCGGTGAGTCGGTCATATTATCAGCAACTACGCGGTGCTGGCCGAGTTGTGCAAAGTTACGAACCACAGAGGCGCTGAGGACGCAGAGAGTTATGAGGAGTGGGTTGATTCCAGAAAGAATGAGTGAAGATAACGGGGTAGTTTCCGCAAATGTACCAGCAGTGTCGGTGGTAGTGCCGATACGTGATGAGGTAGAAAGCTTACCACATTTAATAGAGGCGATCGCATCTACTTTATCTGATAGTCAAATTAGTTATGAAATCATCTGTGTGGATGATGGTTCTACAGATGGTTCGGCGGAATTTCTCAAAGCACAAGCCCAAAGTCGCAGTGATTTAAAGGCGGTAATTTTGCGGCGCAATTATGGACAAACAGCAGCGATGTCTGCTGGGTTTAACTATGCAGTGGGCAAAACAGTTGTAACTTTAGATGCTGACTTGCAAAATGATCCTGCTGATATCCCAATGCTATTAGCAAAGTTAGATGAAGGCTACGATTTAGTCAGTGGTTGGCGACAAAAACGGCAAGATGGGGCGTTAAATCGCTTACTTCCTTCTAAAATTGCTAACTGGCTAATTCGTCGCACTACTAGCGTTTATATTCATGACTATGGCTGCTCTCTGAAAGCCTATCGAGCAGAATTGGTAGCAGATATGAATCTCTACGGTGAATTGCACCGATTTTTACCAGCCTTGGCATATATTGAAGGGGCAAGAATTACCGAAATACCTGTACGTCACCACGCCAGGCGATTTGGTCGCAGTAAATACGGTATATCGCGGACTTTTCGGGTGTTAATGGATTTGTTAACTATTTTGTTTATGAAAAAGTTCCTCACCCGCCCAATGCACGTTTTTGGTTTGTTGGGTTTGAGTTCAATGGTTTTGGGTGTGGGGATAGGAATTTATTTGACTTTTGTTAAATTGGCGATGGGTGAAATGATTGGTAATCGCCCGTTACTGATTTTGGCAGTTTTGTTATTAGTAACTGGTGTACAACTATTTTGCTTTGGTCTGTTAGCAGAGTTACTGATGCGTACTTACCATGAATCTCAGGGAAGACCTATCTATCGAGTCAGAGAAGTAGTTGAAAATAAAAATAACCCAACTTGATTTAATGCGTAGTTAACATTAGTAGTAGGTTTTTCTTTTTGCTTTTGGACTTATGATGATAGCTTCACCCAACTACATCTCACCCGAAGAATATCTGCAAATGGAGGAGAAAAGCTCCATTAAACATGAATATATTGATGGCTATATATGTAAACTAGATGGCTCAATAGATTCCCACGTTACAATTGCGGGGAATCTTGGTGTACTTTTAAGAAATAAGTTACGTGGTTCTGAATATCGCGTTTATATTCTGGCCATGAAAGCTCGAATTGAATCTTTGAATCGATATTACTATCCTGATGTGATGGTAACTTGCGATTCAAGAGACCTAGAGACACCTGTATATAAAAGATTTCCCTGTTTAATTGTTGAAGTTTTATCTGACTCGACTGAAGCTTTTGATCGGGGTGATAAATTCGCAGATTATCAAACTATAGAAAGCTTAAAAGAATACATTTTAATTAATACGAAACGCCAACGAGTTGATTGTTTTCGCTTGAATGATGATGATTTTTGGGTTCTACAAACATACACATCCCAAGAACAACCTTTTCGACTAAATAGTATTAATTTTGAGGCAACAATTACAGAACTTTACGAGGATGTAGTGTTTGAATAAGGCTAAATAAAATTCTACTCTGCACTTCGCTTTTATACTCTCATACTTGCTTGAATTTGCTTTAGTAAATGATTGGTTACGGGAAGTAGTGGCAAAAAATTTTAACTCACGTAAAAATATTAGAACAATGATAGTTAGTGTTCTTTGCATCTGCCTTGAAAGCTTTTAATACATTTAATGCCGAACTCCGGCGAAACCTGCTGATTTTGTTTACGGCAGGTTTGTTATTCTGGTCAAGCACTGCTGCTTTTTTACCGACGCTACCGCTATACATTCAAGATGTGGGTGGTAGTAAGCAAGAAATTGGCATAGTGATGGGTGGCTTTGCCATTGGGTTATTGCTGTTTCGTCCAATGCTGGGCAAACTAGCCGACCAGCGTGGGCGTAAACTGGTTTTATTGATTGGACTCACAGTAGCGGCGATCGCACCTTTTGGTTATTTAGTATTTACGTCCATCTCTATATTATTCTTCCTGCGGATTTTTCATGGAATTAGTATTGCCGCATTTACCACTGGCTACAGTGCTTTAGTGGCTGATTTAGCACCTGTGGCAATTCGTGGTGAAATTATTAGTTATATGAGTTTAACTGCACCCATTGGTTTAGCCATTGGGCCAGCACTGGGAGGATATTTACAAGACAGTTTTGGCTACTCACCTTTATTTTTGTTTACCGCCGCAGTCGCTGTAATTGGGCTGTTGTGTGCATCACAAGTCATCAATCCACCCGTAAACACACAAGCACAATCAGAACGCCAAAACATTAATTTTTGGCAAATCTTGGTTAGTTCCAGGGTAAGAGTTCCCGCGTTGGTGATGTTACTAGTAGGTAGTTCTGTTGGTACGGTGCATGTCTTTGTGTCGTTATTTATTAAATCTACGGAAGTAAATTTTAATGGCGGCTGGTTTTTCACAGTTGCCGCCATTTCTAGTTTTACAATCAGGGTGTTTGCAGGTAAAGCAAGCGATCGCGTTGGTCGAGGTTTGTTCATTACCTTTGGGATTGCTGCTTATACCTTGGCTTGTGCATTACTATGGCAAGCTAATAGTACCAATGCCTTTTTAATCTCTGCGATCGCCGAAGGTTGCGGTGGTGGTACGATGATTTCGATGATCGTGACGATGATGGCAGACCGTTCACTACCCCAAGAACGAGGGCAAGTTTTTGCGATTTGTATGGCTGGATTTGACTTAGGAATTGCGATTGCTGCGCCTATATTTGGTTATGTCAGTGAGTTTGTCGGCTACCGTAATATGTTTGGTTATAGTGCAGCACTCACTTTTTTAGCACTACTAATTTTCCTCACCTTATCCAACAAAAGTCTTACTAGTTCCTTACGCTTTGCTCTTGGTCGAGGTGAAGATGCCTTTTCGTTGAATAATGTTGACGTGAGTTAAATATTTATTCGTTGACAACATTTGATGTGTAGAGAGGTGAAATTTTGCCTCTCTATAAATATGTAAAAAATTAAAGATTCTTTTTAGAATATATTATCTTGTTTCTTCTAGTATTTGAGATTTGTGAATTTTTTGCAACTTTTCTACAATGCAAAAGACAAATGTTTTCTATAATTTTCATATTTTTTCATATTTTTTAAATATCGCTTAAAAATCACAGATTTACTACTATTGCTCTTGTTGATTGCAACATTATTTTGGAATTTATAGTTTATAATGCTATTTATTACATGTTTCTTGAATATCAAATAAATACAGTTCAGTTATGGCTATTCTTTAGCTCTTAGAATCTGTGAAGGTGTTGTTTTTGACACCTCCACAAAGTTTGTCATAACTATAGTAATCCGCATAAGATATACAAACACCTCTTTGCTTTGTTTCTTATCTTGAAGCGTAAGTTTATAAATCAAATGAGATTGTTATGTATAAATCGTTTGTATGTCATGTTAAATATAGACATACAAAAATAACTTCATAAATATGATTAGTAAATTAGGCAAGCAAATATTTTATGGATGAAATTACCAGTAAACTATTAGTTATTTTTCATAATGTTAATGAGTGGCTAAAATTTGCAGAAGCTAAAAATGCTGTTTTACTTGCTTTTTCAGGTGCTGGAATTACGGCAACTATCACCCTTCTAGCTACAGTAGAAATGCTCCCAAACTCTTTACGTATTGGATTATTATTAACAACATCTCTGCTTTGCATTTCAGCCCTAATCTGTTCTCTTTCATTTATTCCTAAAACGAACTTAGAGCGACTGCTATCGTTACAAACAATGTCTATGAAAAATTCCACATCTGCAATCAGAGATACAGATAACCTGTATTTCTTTGGCGATTTACAAAAATATAATTCGCAAGGATTACTTAAAGCATTAAATCAGTATTATTTTGATAACAATATAAAACCTTTTAAAAAAGAATACAAAGATATAGCCAGTCAAATTACTATTAATGCTAGAATTACATTTCTAAAATTCAGAATATTTACCTATGCAGTTTATATGTTAATCATCTCGATTTTAGTAATTCCTTGTTCAATTTTAATTAGTTTGGTAATTTATAAAACATTATAAATAAAATTTTGAAAAATCATCGATTCCAAAACTACTATCAATTTACTCATAAACTATGACTACAAGTGAACCTATGATAAAAACTGTGGTTGAAATTGACCTTAAGGAATATGGTAAAGCTGTTAAAAAATCAGAAGAAATGGAAAAAGAACTAGAACAAAAACTTAGTGTTCAGGTCAAGCTTGTACCAGAGTTGAACGAACATATTCAAAACTTTATTAATTATGGGTTAAATGCAATAGGCAAGAATCGTAAATATATTCAAGCAACTAATGGAGATAACGCTGTAATTATCTTAGATAATGCTGATGAAGCTTATAAATTTGCCGAAGCTGTTCATAAAGCTACTAAATTACATAACGCTACTTGCACTGAACCATCAGCCAAAAGACTGTTCCGCATCGGTGCTGCAACTGGCGAACTTGTTGAAAACAATAATGATAAAACCTTGACAGGTCAAGCTATCGTCACTGCTTATCGGCTAGAAGCAAGAGCAGAAGCGGGAAAAGATTTTGTTGTTGACGTAGAAACACATAAATTATTTTCACCGGAGATACAAGAAAAATTTGGTTATAAAGAAACTGTAGATGGTAAAAATGATGAGAAATTTCCAGCACGGCGTTGCCAAATCATCTATGATAATTTATTGCAGTGGTTTCAGGAATTAAAGAACCCATGCAAACAGCAAATCTATCAAATTGTGCTTAAGTCTGATAATGAATCTGCTCTAAACAAATTATTAGAAAAATTGAAATTAATTATAGAAAAAACAGATGATTCCGCAACAGAAGTTAACAAAGATAATTTTTTAAATTGTTTTACACAAATCGTCATTAATGATACTTTTGAAGAAATTCGTACGAGAAAATTAAATATATTAAAAGAATATTCTATTCTGGAAATACTTGTACGAAAAAATGCACACAATTTATTTCGAGAAAAACTATTAACAATTTCTCAAGTTGAAGGCGACAATGCAAAGCTTGGAGAATATATCTATAACATAATAAATACTTGGCAAAACATTCCAAATTCATCACAACTATCAGGCAATTATGCAGCAGGAAATCTGCTAAATTTATTGTTGCAATTAGACCTTAAAACAGATTTTAGCTATTCTAATTTATCAAACATATCTATTTGGAATGCTGATTTAACAAAGGCTATTTTAACTGGAGTAGATTTTAGTAAGTCTGATCTAAAAAAATCTAAATTTTCTCAACCATTAGGTTGCATTCATTCCATTGCTTTTGATGCTGATGGTGAGTATTTTGCTACAGGTGATGCTCATGGTTCAATTCGAGTTCATAATGCAAAGACTTTAGAGCTATGTATTTTTAAGAACTATAGAAACAGTCCGATTTGGTCAGTTGCTTTTGGAAAAAATGACAAACATGGTCGAATGTTAGCTTGGGGAGCAGAAGATGGCAGTGTCAGGTTATGCAAAATCGCTGATAACAATGATCTTGAAATTCTTCGTTCACCAGATGAAACAACTCGTATATTATCAGTAGCATTTAGCCCAGATGGTAATACTTTAGCAATTGGAGGAGATGGAAATAAGGCGATAAAATTAATAGAAATTAATAATAACTATCACGAAAAACACATTTTAAATGCTAAAAATGTATCTTGTATCACCTTTATTGATGACAAGCATATCGCTAGTGCTAGCCAGGATGACGATAATAGTGATATTCGCTTTTGGTATATAGAACCGAGCAACCCGCGCCAATATGAACATATACGAAATGTACATAAAGGAGTAGTACGATGTATTGCATTTTATGAAAACTCAAGTAGTAAAATTTTAGTTAGTGGTGGAGAAGATGGAAAATTAAAAATGTTGGATTTAAATAAAGGAACTCTCGACCATGAAGACATCAAATTTGAACCAAAAATTAGTCAAGTACGGACACTAGCATTTAATCAAAATGGAGATATTCTTGCTGTTGGATGTGTAGATAATAATCTCAATGGAAATAGCGAGCATAAAATTAGGCTATGGAGTCTATTGGAAAAAGAATGGCTATGGCTAGACGACGAAGAAAAGGGTCACAAACATTCGATTAGAAGTTTAGCATTTTCTCCACAATCTGATGATGTTCAACTTTTAGTCAGTGGTGGTGATGGACGTACTGTCATATTTTGGCATCACGAAAACACAAGATGGAAATTTAACCGTAAGTTAGAAGGATACGCTAATCGTATCTGGTCAGTAGCACTTAGTAGAGATGGTAAAACTTTTGCTTGTGGAGGTGAAGACCATAAAATTCATCTTTGGAATTATCATGAACGCACACATATTCCACTTCAAACTCTTGACAAACATAAGAATTGGGTTTGGTCAGTAGCATTTAGTCCCAATGCTGATATTTTAGCGAGTGGTTGTGAAGATAATAAAATTTATTTGTGGGGGTTACAAGAGGGGCAATGGCAATTCATCTGTGAATTGGTAGGAAATTCTCAAATCAAGGGACATGATAAACGTGTTCGATGTGTTGTGTTTCATCCTCAAGGAAAAACGTTGGCTACTGCTGGCAATGATAATAGGGTCATTTTATGGGATTTGAGTGATGTAAAAGAGCCTAAACCATCAAAAGAATTTTCTGAACACCATGACCGAGTATTATCCCTAGCTTTTAGCCCAAATGGTCGTTACCTAGCTAGTAGTAGTCGAAATGGAACTATTTATCTGAGAAATTTAAGATCAAAAAGTCAGAAGGGAATCCTTCTAGGGAGTCATGGAGACCAAGTTCATAGCATTGCTTTTAACCGAGATAGCAACCTGTTGGTTAGCGGAGGTTTTGATAAAAAACTAAAATTGTGGAATGTTGAGAGTCGAACATTTATTCGGGATTTGTATGAAGGGCAAAAAGTACTGTCTGTCGCTTTTGACCCCACAGGGAAATTTGTAGCTAGTGTTGGACATGATCACATTATTCAACTATGGAATATAAATGAAATAAATCAGGAAAAACCTGTAAAGACGTTCAAAGGACATAAACGTGCTGTCGAGTCTATAGTGTTTACTCTTGATGGCAAACAACTAATTAGCTGTAGCCAAGACCAGACTATCAAGCTTTGGCAGGTAGAAGGAGAAATTAATATTAGTATCCATACTATAGAACTTGGCAAACCATATCAGGGTATGGATATTTCTGGTGTTCTTAATTTAGACCCAGCCCAAATCTCTGCTATAGAAGAACTAGGAGCTTCAAAGTAGCGAAAGTTAACTCAACTATAATGATTGATTAGCTCATTCAAAAAATCCAAAATATTGTAATCCTTCTTCAATTCCATTGGCAAACTTGGCTGTTGCTAAATAACGATTTGGGTTTGGGTTAGCATTGTGCCAATCTAGCAATTCTGGTCTTGCATTACCGACAATGATGCCTTTCTCCTCCCTATTAGCAAACAAGGCAATATCATTACCGGAATCTCCACAAGCAACGGTTTTTGCAACATCTATTTCTAAATGTTGCCGTACAAAGGTCATTGCCATACCTTTATTTGCATGACGTGGTAAGATATCTAAATCTTTACCACCGCTATAAATAACTTGAATATCTAATCCCTGTTCTAACAAAGCACGTTCTAACTCTGGTACAACTTTTTCAGCAATTTTTTCTTCCAGAAGATAACTAACTTTAAAATCTCTTTGTTCACTTGCGGGTTGAGGTTTCAATTCAGTAAAATTTGCAGATATTGTCTTTACTAAATCTCTATCCCAAGCTTGAGAAAGTTTGTCAGACCATGTAGAGTCAGGGTCTTGACTACCATTTATATAAATTTCTGTGCCTACAGAACAAACCAGTATATCTGGATCTAATAGGGTTTTTTCTTTGGCGAGTTTTTGAAAAAGAAAAGGTGAGCGACCTGTTGAGTAAACAATTTTAGTACTATGTTGCTGACGATGCCATTCTAGCCGCTGATTTAGTTTTGTCATTGCATCATCATCACCTATCAATGTATAGTCAAGATCTGTGATGAAAAGGAACTGTTTCATAACTATGCCTCTTGAAATATTAACTATATAATTTCAAAAATGCTCGGATAAATAAATCAGATTACAATGTCAATATTGGTTGACATCTTTTGTTTGGTTCATTGATAAATTTGGTCGGCAGGGTTTTTGAGGATTTGGAGTATTTGGTTTGCCCTGCATAGGTTTAAACCCTGTTTTTAAATAAAAAACTATAACCTTGCCTAAACACGGTAAATCATACCACAACTTTAAATTTACTTACACAATAGTATTTTAAAAACTAGAAAAGAGTAATTTACAGTGAATATACCATTGAAAACATCAATCTTTAGTATTGATATTATTCCACTATTGTGTGGATACACTTATCTCTCAGATGGTAGAGATTATGAATTGAAAAAGCAAAAGGCAATCGAATATAATTCTTTTGCCTTTTGCTTTTTTACTTTTGCTTTATTTAACGGGCGAGGAGGGATTCGAACCCCCGACACCGTGGTCCGTAGCCACGTGCTCTAGTCCACTGAGCTACACGCCCCTGCCAGAAAAATATATTAGCACCATATTCCCTAACAATGCAAGACAATTCTGAAAAAAATTTTTCTGCCGAGTTAAGTCATCTCGATTCCCAAGGACAAGCACAGATGGTAGATGTTTCTGGCAAAGCGTCTACAGTCCGCGAAGCTGTTGCTATTGGGAGGGTGCGGATGCTACCAGAAACGTTCAATACCATTCAGGACGGTAATACGCCTAAAGGTGATGTGTTAGCCACGGCGCGGATAGCTGGGATTATGGCAGCCAAACAAACATCAAATTTAATTCCCTTATGCCATCCTCTGCCATTGCATAAGGTTGCTGTGGAAATTACCCCCGATTCTCAATTACCTGGTTATCACATCCAAGCTACGGTTAAAACCAAAGCGGAAACTGGTGTGGAGATGGAGGCTTTAACGGCTGTGTCTGTTGCGGCGTTGACTTTATACGATATGGCGAAAGCTTTGGAGAAGTCGATTCAAATTGAATCAATTTATTTAGTTAGTAAAAGTGGCGGGAAATCGGGAAATTATTCTGCATCAAAACTATAAATTAGATAAATTTCGCGTTATGGCTGTCATTAGTAATTTGTCTTTGGTTATTTGTAATTACAAAGAAAAAATCACTAATGAGAGCCAAAAGAAGACCTGGCACAAATAATTGCAGACTAGTTTATTCAATCTCACCTATGGCTTTATTAACATCGGTGGGATTTTCAAACTCCTCATTATCTGGCAGTTGCTCTAATAATGATAGAACTTTGCGATCTGCTCCTTGCTTTTGAGCGTGTTTAACTAATTCTTGCTTACTAGCAGGATAATCCATTCCTTTTAAGTGTTTTTGAATTTCCACTGGGTTTGCTTTAGCCATTTTTGCCACCTACCTTTTATGGTTATTACCATATTCACTACTGAAGATATTGGCTTCCTCTATCAAATAGGAGAATCATTTCTGACACAGATAAATTTAGATGTCACTCAAATGGTTGATGTATTAATGATGGGATTTGATATTGAAAATATGAGAGATTTATCCTAACCCCGACGAATGGAATTCCCGGCTATAAAAACAAAGTCCGCCTGCACGGACTAAACTAAAATCAAGAGTTTTGAACACATACAGGTGGTCATTGAATTTCTCGAAGTGCAGATTTTGTCTGTCTGCAAGATGAATTTTTACTTCAGTTGCTTGGTGCAAAATGTAAATAGGTTTTATTAGTCATGAATTTGATTATTTTTTTGCTCAATAAATCAGGTATTTTTGAGTATTATTGAGAATAAACTACAATCAGAGAGGCTCAATGATAAATAAAAAATTATTTTTTTTGTAACATAAATTTATTTATATTTTGAGGTTAGCAGGAGAATTTGCGAGTTATGCAAAAGTTGCCATAACAACTTAAGATGAAAGTAATCAAGCTGAAATTAATCAGCTAAGGGATGTTTATTTTATGTCCCCGCCAGAAATTGATGTGTTAGAAGCTCGACGTATATACAAATCGACGGGTGCGATTCCAGCTCAGATGTTGCGCTCGAATATTTATCGTGCTTGGGAGCGATCGCACCTCCAAGGTGCTAACTCTCAAGCTCTGCAAGCGGAAAAATTATCAATCCTAGATACAGAGCGTTTAATTGAGCAAAAACAAACTTTAATTCAAGTTGCTGCACCTTATATTCGGATGCTGTCACAGGCGGCGGGGACTGATCGTCATGCAGTGATGTTAGGCGACAGTGATGCGATTTTACTCGATGTTGTTGGTGACAAACAAACTGTACAAGGGCCAGAACCTTTTCCTGGGCCTGGTTCTTTGCTATCGGAAGCTGTAGCTGGTGCTAATGGTATTGGTACGCCATTAGCAGAAGCAGATTATATAGAAATCATTGGTGCTGAACATTTCATTGATGGGTTCCATCCTTTCACTTGTCAGGGAATTCCTCTGCGGGATGACAAACAAAAAATTATCGGAGTTTTGAGTATCTCCCTACGACGTGCTGATGCTAGACAACGCTTAAAAGAAATATTACTATGTGCTTCTCATGGTGTTGAAGCAGAATTATTAATCGCCCACTTAGAAAAAGATGTGCGGCGAGTTTTAGAGTCTAACCCCAGCGAATATCAACCACTCGAAGAATTACGTCAAGATATCGTCCAAGCACATCAGGCTGCACGCTTAAAATTGGAAGTCATTTCGCGGATGGTAGCAGGTAACCAGTTAGACTACGCGATACAATTGCTACGTCAAGCTGAACAGTCAATTCAAATCTTTCGTCGCCGTGCAGAAATTTGGCGCAATTTAGCATCTTTTGAGATTGGTACACTCCAACCTGTATCATTGACTGCTAACATATCCGATTTAGTGGATCTTCTTTCCACAGAAGCCGCCATTCGTCAAGTACAAGTAGTTACTGACTGGTATGAACCAATCACAGTAGTTGCTGATCCCAGAAGCCTTTTACGCCAACTGCTACATTATTTTCTGCAAGCTTTTGATTCTGCCGGCAAAGGTGGAAAAGTAAAAGTAGTAGTTAAGTTAATTCCTCACTCTGAATTAACGCAAATCAGTTTCATCGTTAATTCAGTTTTTAATATCTCTCAATCAACACCAACCTTCCAGGTTTTTTATCTACCAATCACAAAAGCTAAAAATGAACAGTAACAATACAGGTAAGCGCAAAATACTCATTGCAGATGATGATGATGATAGTCGAGTTATGCTGAGTTTTCTGTTAGAAGAGGAAGGTTGGGAGGTAAAGGAAGCTAAAAACGGTGAAGAAGCTTTAGAAACAGTGATTAAAGAGCAACCAGATTTATTAATTTTAGATAATAGAATGCCAAAGCTCTCAGGGGTGGAAGTATATCAACGCCTCCAGGCGCAAGGGATAAAAGTAGCAGTTGTTTTAGCCACAGCGCATGGTTATTTGGATGAATTAGCCTCTTCTTTAGGAATTGCTCATTTTATTTCTAAACCCTATGATCTTCCAGAGTTGTTAAAAACTATAGAGTCTGCTTACCAAAATTATTTCAGTTAAAGTTGCTGTGGTTGATGCCACAAAGATTTAACTGCTTTGCATCTTTACACCTTAAAATAATCAAGTGTATTGAAAGTTGTAACAAATATTTATGCCTCCTCGTTGGCCTCGCAAACCCGATCGCAATGATCCTGAATTTCGTAGACTAGATGACCGCATGAATTTTGCTGTTCATGTTGCTGTAGCTGCCACAATTAATTCTGGTCTTTGGTTCTTCCATAACCTGAAAGCTGCTAAATGGGAGTGGTTACCGTTTTTAACCGCAGGTTGGGCAGTAGTGTTGTTGGTACACTTAGTTTATATTGCGGCGATCGCTAACTACTCATCCACACCACCTAAATCCACCTGAAGATGTACAGTTGTTGCTAGAGCTTATGTAACCTGTGGGGGTAGAGTTAGCTTGATTAATTGAGCGATAATGATATATAGGTTGAGAGCATTAGCTCTTTCTTAATATAGGGTGATTTTTATGGCTAAAACTAACACCGCAGAATTACTAGAAGCCCTAGCATCGGAAATTGGCGAAAATGTCTATATAGATATTGCCAAATGGCATCTTTATTTATCTGATGCCAAACTGCACACCGTTGTCGCCGAACAGTTATATCCTTTAATCACTTCTAATAATGTCAACGAAGACCGCGTAACTAAAGTATTAGAATCTATACCAGTCAAGATAGGTGGTGGCAGAAGAGAGCTAGCACTAATTGATTTGCTACCCCTGCAATGTCAGGTCAATCTGGTGGATATTTTAGAAAAATATCAACGAGAATTCTAAATTTATCTGGAAGAATTCAGGAGTCAGAATAATCAATTCTTTTACTTTTAGACAAACATTTTAATAGTTTAGAAGTATTTGAAATACACGTAGGATGTGTTAGCGACAGCGTAACACATCTACTGTCAGCTTTTTGGTAAGTTACGGTTTACGCCTAACACTCACTACTGGAATGAGTTCTGATTCCTGAATTTTTAATTTAACTTTTTCATAAATGATTTCTTTAACACCTCTATTTGTAAGAGGTGAAAAATATATCTGTCTATGAATTTCAGGATAAACAGTGAAAACCTTAAATATTTTCGGAGGTAAACTATATGTTATTACAAATCAAAAATACCAGCGATTTGGTAAAAATTACTGATATTCAGGAATTAATCGACCCGAATGTTAATGCTGTTCATGGACAAGACCAAGAAGGTCAAGAAGAACAAGATATAGATACTTTTGCCAAAGAAAATCTCGTTTTTCCTTCTGGGGAAAGCTTACCTCGGTGTTGGTTAGATGCTAACTACCGTGATGGGAAATGACACTGAAGCTCACCCCACTTTTTAGAGGTGGGGTGTATAAGCTACAATGCGCGTCACCTAATTAACTAAAATTTTAGGCGTTGGTGAATGCGGCGGGAAGAAATTTGGATTTTCTAATGCTCACCAAAAAATTCAAATCATTTCTAATATTCCTTCTTGCCGCGAAATTATTGTTTGATAACCAATTTCACGTCGTGCTTTAGTATCATCTACTGTAACTTCACCCGCAATCATAGATAAACCTGTTCTAGTGATTGGAGGCGAGTCTTCAAGTTTAAATAGATTCCAGACATTTTCTAAACTCCATGCTAAGAACCAAACAAACCAACGTGGGATGGTGCGTGTACCGGGTTCAACTCCTTGAGTACGGGCTAATTCTGTAATAAAACTGCGGAAATCTACGGGTGAACCATCAGTAATAAAGTAGATTTCTCCACCTTTTCCTCGTTCTGCTGCACAAATTAACCCGTGACACAAGTTTTTCACATGACAGGTAGATGTAGGATAGTGACCGCCAGAAATCCAAGCAAAATTTCCTTCACGCATAGTTTTCAGGAAGCGTGGTAACAATGTTGTATCCCCTTTTCCCCAAACAAAACGCGGGCGAACTACTACTGTTGTGAGGGTATCGGAGTTAGCTTCAATTACCTTTTTTTCTGCGATCGCTTTTGTTAGGGGGTAAAATCCTAATGGTTTTTTTGGTAGAAGTCGAGTTTCATCAGTATTAATTATTGGTTTTCCTCCTATTAATACAGCTTCGGTACTCACATAAACGAGGCGTGATATACCTGTTGCTTTCGCCGCAGCAATTACTTGTTCTGTGCCGCAGATATTCACTTGCTGAAAATCCTTTAAAACTCCCCAGTCGTCTACCTTTGCAGCTACATGAAATACCACGTTACATCCTTCCATTCCAGATTTTAGAGCCTGGAAATCATTAATATCTCCAAAAATAGGAATAGCACCGTAGCTTTTAATTAATTCAATTTCATTCTGCCATTTGACAAGCGATCGCACTTCAAAACCTCGTTGGACTAGAGTCGTAATCAAATTACGACCAACAAATCCTGAACCACCAGTTAAAAAAATCCGCATCCACATATCTCCTGAGTTTGAGTACATTGACTGTTGAAGTTTTGCAGAGAAATCTCAGAAATGAAGTAGAAAATGAATACATTTTTGTAACTTCAGTAAAATAGGACTTACCCAAAAATTCCCCAAAAGCTTAATTATTGTAGACGCGCAGCAACTTCCCACAGGGTAGAACACCAAGAAATCATAGAGTCTGCGTAAGTTCTATAAAATCTACGTTATTTTTTGTTGTTAGATAGATTAATTAAGTCTAAATCTAAGCTAAACACTTATTTTATGCAGGGCTTTCTTCTAAATATAAATCATTTTTTGTTTTTTTAAATCAGACTTTAGTCATGCTTATTAATATGACTAAAGTGCTAGATAAAATGTCATCAATAATTGCTTATTTTTTTCTGTAAAATATGAACAGTATCAAGATTTATTCTTGATTTAAAACTTACATACAGCAGTCCTAAATTATTTGTGAACAACAAGATACCCGACTTCTTTGAGGAGTCGGGTATCTGAACCTCTCGATTTTTAATGAATCTCAAATTAACTGCTAAATACTTCCACAGGTAAGCGACTAAACGCCAAGCGTTCATTCTGCACATCGACAAAGATGGTGTCGCCGTCGTGGAATTCGCTGCGGAGTAAGGCTTTGGCGATTTGGGTTTCTAACTCGCGTTGGATGGCGCGTTTGAGTGGACGTGCGCCAAATACAGGATCATAACCAACTTCTGCCAAGAAGTCAAGCGCAGCATCGGAGAGTTTGAGAGATATTTTGCGATCGCTCAATCTTTCTCTTAATCTTCCCACTTGCAACTGGACAATATGGCGCAGTTCTTTCTTATCTAAACTGTGGAAGATAATCAACTCATCAATCCGGTTGAGGAACTCTGGACGGAAACTGTTCCGCATTGCTTCCATGACTCGATGACGCATTTCGTCGTAGCGAGAATTATCCCCAGCAATATCGAGAATGAACTGTGAACCGATGTTACTGGTCATAATAATAATTGTGTTCTTAAAGTCCACAGTGTGACCTTGGGCATCGGTGACGCGCCCATCATCTAAAATTTGCAGGAAAATATTAAATACATCGGGGTGGGCTTTTTCGATTTCGTCAAACAAAATCACTGCGTAAGGACGACGGCGAATTGCTTCGGTGAGTTGTCCGCCTTCCTCGTAACCCACATATCCCGGAGGCGCACCAATTAACCGCGACACGGCGTGTTTTTCCATGTACTCAGACATATCAATTCGCACCAGTGCATCTTCGGTGTCGAACATATACGCCGCTAAGGCTTTGGCTAACTCAGTTTTACCCACACCTGTAGGGCCGAGAAAAACAAAGCTGGCGATGGGACGATTCGGATCAGCAAGTCCAGCACGCGATCGCTGAATTGCATCAGCAACGGCTGTCACTGCTTCCGCTTGTCCCACTACTCGACGGTGTAATTCATCTTCTAAATGCAGCAGTTTTTCTTTCTCTGATTCCACTAATTTGCTAATAGGAATCCCAGTCCATTTAGAAATCACTTCCGCAATATCAGATTCCGTAACTTCTTCCCGCAGCAGAGATTTACCGCTTCTTTGGGCGTTGGCTAACTCATTTTCTACGGCTTCTAATTGACGATGTAAATCGGTTAAAGTCCCATATTTCAACTTCGCAGCCTTTTCAAGTTCGTAGTTACGTTCTGCTTGTTGAATCTCCTGGTTAACCCGTTCAAGTTCTTTTTTGACTGACGAAATTTTGTCGATTATACCTTTTTCAGATTCCCATTGAGCGTTTAGCGTTCTTTGTTCTTCTTGAAGGTCAGCAATTTCTTTTTCTAGTCTTTCTAGACGTTCACGAGAAGCGACATCGCTTTCTTTTTGCAAAGACAATTTCTCCATTTGTAATTGCAAAATCTTGCGATCGATTTCGTCAAGTTCTTCTGGTTTGGAAGTAATCTCCATTTTCAGCCTAGCGGCGGCTTCGTCTACTAAGTCAATGGCTTTATCTGGTAAGAAACGGTCAGAAATATAACGACTAGATAATGTTGCAGCTGCTACTAAAGCACTGTCAGAAATCGTGACACTGTGGTGGTTTTCATAGCGTTCCCGCAAGCCGCGCAAAATCGAAATCGTATCTTCGACGCTGGGCTGATCGACATAAACTTGTTGGAAGCGTCTTTCTAAAGCGGCATCTTTTTCGATATATTTGCGATACTCATCTAAAGTGGTCGCCCCAATACAACGCAACTCACCCCGCGCCAACATTGGTTTTAACAAGTTACCCGCATCCATCGCGCCTTGGGTTGCACCTGCGCCAACAACAGTATGAATTTCATCAATAAATAGAACTATATTCCCGCCAGATTCAGTTACTTCTTTTAAGACTGCTTTCAGGCGTTCTTCAAATTCACCCCGGAATTTTGCCCCCGCAATCAAAGCACCCATATCTAAAGCGATGAGTTTGCGGTCTTTGAGGGATTGGGGAACATCACCAGCCACAATACGTTGGGCGAGTCCTTCGGCGATCGCAGTTTTACCAACCCCAGGTTCCCCAATCAACACCGGGTTATTCTTGGTACGGCGCGAGAGAATCTGCACAGTCCGGCGAATCTCGTCATCTCGACCAATCACCGGATCGAGTTGACCTTTGCGGGCGGCTTCGGTGAGGTCACGTCCATATTTTTCCAGTGCTTCGTATTTACCTTCTGGATTTTGGTCGGTCACTTTTTGACTCCCACGAATTTGTTTAATAATATTTTTCAGCTTGCCTTCGTCTAACCCGAACTCTTGGAGTAGACTTTTGCCAAAGCGGTCATCTTTGGCATAACCAAGCAATAAGTGTTCAATGGAAATATATTCGTCTTTAAAATCTTTGCGATAGTTCTCCGCCCGGTCTAACAAGGTGTCTAAACTGCGTCCCAAGAACACAGAACTACTTGTACCAGACACCTTTGGCTGACGCTGGAGAAATTGGTCAGTGCGATCGCGGATTTTTTGCAGATTCACGCCTGCCTTGGTTAAAATACTGCTGGCTAAACCTTCTTGTTCTAGCAGTCCTTTTAGCAGGTGTTCGCTTTCGATTTGTTGTTGGTGATATTGTTTAGCAATCTCCGGCGTGTGGGCGATCGCTTCCCAAGCTTTTTCGGTAAATTGGTTAGGGTTAGTAGGTTGCATAGGCCGTTTGAATAACCACTCCAAATATGAAGCGCCGAGAAAACAAATTCTTATATGGTTATTGTAGAAAGCGGAGCGCAACTAACTGGATCGGTCTTCACGTCTTGGAGAAGTAGTATTATTACCTGAACAATGAATATTTTCTCTACACACTGAGGCGCGATGTTCAGGTTTTGCCAAAATTGTCACAATGCTTGATGAAAACCACTATTGCTTACGTACTATCGATAATGGGTAATCATCAAGCGATCGCTATTATTTCCTGGCGATTACCCACACAGCATGTACAATCCCCGGAATGTACCCCAGAAATGTTAAAAGGATATTAATCCAAAAATCTTTCCCCAAACCTACTTGTAAAAATACTCCCAAAGGCGGTAGAAAAATCGCTGCTAAAATCCTAATTAAATCCATTTCAGCCTCTTGTCAGACTATATTTATACTCTTCAAAGATAGCATTGCCAGAATATTGTCTATCTGATGCTACTTACGTTGCTGTTTCTGCGGTTACCTTGGCTAAAATCATATTCTGATTCCATTTTATCTGCGTGCATCGGCGGTTAATTTATCCCTCAAAAATCCTCATCATCAACGAAAAATTCAGCATCCTCTTCTAAGCGACTATCACCGGAACCAGCCAATCCCCACAAAGGTTGCAGCACAGCTACGCCAATTACACCGATCGCAGCACTAAAAGCCAGAACTAAACCAACTGGTATTTGAATTGATTGAAAACTTAAAAACTTTAACGATACTGGTGTGGCATTTTGAACGGAGATAATTGCGATCGCTACTATCCAAACAGCCACAACAACAGATATTAACAAATTAGCAATTGTCTTCATAAAAAATTACCAATTAAAACAAATGAACACAGATTTTGATAAATGTTCATCTGTGTTCATCTGTGGTTGAAACTCTTATCCTAATTTAGCAATCACACTCTCCATTTCTTGGGCGATGTGAGAGAGTTTTTCTGGGGTGTTGGTTTCGAGGTAAACACGTACCAGTGGTTCTGTACCAGAGGGACGCAGTAAGATCCAGCTACCTTCTTCTAGGTAAAGTTTAATCCCATCTTTTCGCCCGACTTCTTTGACTTTAATCCCTGCAACTTCTGAGGGGGGATTTTTGGTGTAGGAGTCGATAACGGCGGTTTTGTGGGCTTCGGTGAGGTGTAAGTCTAGGCGATTGTTATACAAGGGGCCGTCAGCTTCGGCGATCGCTTCTTTAACAAGTTGACTCAGGGGTTTACCTTCGTAGGCGATCGCTTCGGCAACTAGCATATCTGCCAAAACACCATCTTTTTCGGGAATATGCCCAATTACACTTAAACCGCCTGATTCTTCACCCCCAATTAAAACGGTGGTTTCCCGCATTTTTTCACCGATGTATTTGAAACCTACTGGGGTTTCATAAATTGGCAAACCATATTTAGCCGCCAAGTTATCTAATAGGTGAGTTGTGGCGACAGTACGGACAATTGCGCCACTTTTGCCTTTATTTTTAATTAAATGTCTTGCTAACACCAACAGCACAGTGTTGGGGGTGAGAACATTACCTTGTTCGTCTACGATACCAAAGCGATCGCTATCACCATCGGTTGCCAAACCTAAATCAGCTTGATCGCGGCGTACAGCCTCTACTAACTCTTCTAGTTGTTCACCTTTGGGTTCTGGCATTCCACCGCCAAATAATACATCCCGCCAAGTGTGAAAACTTTCTAATTCCACGCCACTTTGTTGCAAAACTTCATCTAAATAACCGCGAGATGTCGAATAAAGCGCATCATATTTAACTTTTAAATGGGCGCTTTTGATGCGTTCTACATCCAACAATGTGTAGATAAATTGCAAATAATCGGGTTTGGGGTCAAAAATAGAAATTGACCCGCTAGGGTTGTTACTAGGCAGATCATCCGCAGCACTTTCAATATTTGCCACAATAGTATCAGTGATTTCTGGAGTGGCAGGCCCGGCATAATCGGGGATATATTTAATTCCACAATATGGTGCAGGGTTATGGCTTGCTGTAAACATCAACGCCCCCGCCGAATTTAAGTGACGGGCGTTATAAGCAATTACTGGTGTGGGGCAATCTCGATCAGTAATTTTCACTGTCCAACCCAAATCTGCTAGGACTTGGGCGGCTGTGCGGGCAAACTGATCAGCTAAAAACCGCGTATCGTAAGCAATGAGAACTGGTCTATCTTTTGTGTAGGCTGTTTCGAGGTAACTTGCGATCGCTCTGGTGACTTTCCGCACATTGGGGAAAGTAAAATCATCAGCAATAATCCCTCGCCAACCATCAGTACCAAACTTGATTTTGCTGGAATTGCTAGTAACGCTCATTGTTGCCAATTTCTCCCGTCCATCTTCAGTAGTCTATTACGAAGCTTCCCGCAAAGCGTGCCTAGCCGCAAGTATCAAAAGAAGTTATGAGCAGTCAATTATGCTCAAATTTCTGCCCATTGTATTTTTTCTCACTGCTTGTTAGCGATGTCAACCCCCGACCGACCTTTTGTCAGTTATCACCTTTGGTCTTTAATTGCCCCAGCAATAGGACAAGAACGCTGGCATTGTCAAATGCGACGTGGGTTTATTAAAGCACGTCAACATGAACCCCAAGTTAAAGCACTGTTAACAAAGGCTACGGCACCGCAGCGGATTGGTATACTCGCCCAAAAAGGCGTTTATGAGTTTCATCATAATCGACATTTGTTAAATAAAGCAGACGGTGTAGAAAAAGTTGCACAGTTGTTAAAACTCAACAATACTAGCTCGCAAGTGCAGCAGCGCGTTCTACAAATTTTGAAAAAGTATCAAAATGCGCCTCTATTGAGAGGTAAAAATATTCTGCAATTAACTTCAGGTGACGAAGGTTTTCCTAAGCCAATTTTGATTGAACAAGGCGATAATTGTTTTCGCTTATATGCGGCTATGGACTGCATTTTTATTGATGGCGATCGCACTTTACATATTTTAGATTTCAAAACAGGTAAATCCGCTTTTGACCAAAGACAAGCATTAGTTTATTTACTAGCGGTGCGTTATCTTTATCCTGGTAGACAAGCAGTCGCATCATTTTATAATTTAGAAATGGGGAAAAAATCTGATTTAATTAAAATCACAAATCATGAATTTGAGAATTTAAAATCTGAGTTAGCGATAATTGCTCATAAACATCAAGCCGATTTACATAAATATCACGAAAAAAACAGTAACTTCAGTAAAATATTCCCCCCAAATCCTGGACAACACTGCCGATTTTGTCCCTTCAATTCAATTTGTGAATTTGCCGCCGTCAGTGCTTATTCTGATGCAGTAGTGCCGATTTAAAGGCAAAAGGAAAAAGGCAAAAGGAAAAAGAAATAATAAAGATACCACAAGCCTTTTAGCAATTTCTTATAGTTTGTTTATTTACGCCGTATTGTACTAGGAGTTAGAGAACATAGAAATCCTAAATACTTAACAAACATCTCTCTTCCTTGTCTCCCTTATCTACCTTGCCGAGATCAACCAATCTCTTTAAAATAAGATATATCAATATTGCCAAAATAAATAATCATAGCAATATTAACTTGTTCTAAAATCTTGACGAGCCACTTAATATCGCTAGTATTTGCAGATTCATAGTGCTGAAATAAAATTGTTAATCGCTTTTCTAAATAAGGTTTGACTTTAGGACAAATCAAGACTATTTTCAATAATAATTCCGTGGTAATTAATGTACCTTGATTAGTAATCAAGTCAATAAAATTAAAATGCTGGATTGATAAATGACTTTCAACAATTAAAAAATTCAATAGCTGACTACAAATTCTCATAATTAAGAACTCATCAGGTTTTTGAGAATTAGCTTGTGGCAATGTATTTTTTAATTGTGTATGTAACTTTTGCTGCCATTGGCGTTTTCCTGAACCGCCAGTAATTGAAGATATGAGATATTCATACAAATTATCTTTAAAATCATTTACAGAATTTACCTTTTGATTAGACTGGAGAAATTTTTGGGCTAACTCTTGGTATGTATAGTTACCTTCAACCTTACTAATCCAATGTTGAAGTGCTGTATGCAAATCGCGATCGCTCAATAATGTAGGATTATTTACAGGACGTAAAATTCTCTCTGCCTCTTCTACTGAGGCTTTTTTGAGTATCTGATTACGACGCACTTGATAAGTGACATATTTGGATAAATCAACTTCAAATTGCTTTTGCGCCTGTGCTTGGATTTGCTTAACGCGCCACTGATGTTCAAAGGTAGAATCATCACTAATCAAACAATGTTCATATAAATATGAATAGCGCCAAATTAAAGTTATTAAAGCTTGAGATTCATCATGAATATTTTCCTCAGTTGTTCTTGTCATTACCTGCACAAATCGCCGTAAAGTTAAATACTGTTCGCTGACAAGAAACATCTGCATTAATTCCCGCAACTTCCTAATGTTGCGATAACGAAAACTAGTAGTTCTCGACCTCCTAGGTGCAGTAGCAAATAATTTGATTAATTCAGGAATCGCATAGTGCAGTTGCGGCTGCATATGCCAACGATTAATTAAAATATGACAGCAACGATTAATAAAAAATTTAAATTCATGTACAGCAGTTTTAGATGCTGTAATTTTATCTAATATTAATAATATTTCTGGTTCAGGATAATCTGCACCCTCAACAAATAAAGCACGACAACGTTCTAGCATTTCATTTGGCGATTTAACTTGTACCAAATGAAATAAATGTTGATATATTTGTTTTTCTTCAGCATTTGACTGAGAATTTTGTGTCAAATATGAAGGTACATAAGATTGATTACTGGTGGCGACAAGATTACTACCAGCAATCTGCTGTTTAGGAATTTTTTGAGACTTGCGATTTATCCAATCATTCACTGGATTATTACCATTTTAAATTGGGTTGATAAATTGTATTGAATAAAAATTTTGTTTGAAAAAACTTAAAAAGGCTAGTACAACAAGGCAAAAGTAAAAAATCAAAAGGAAAAAGAAAATTTATTTACGCCGAACTGTACTAGTTTTTATATTTACCAATATCTTTAGGGAACTTCAGGAAAGTAAATACCAATCTTATGATTGCTTTACGACTTCCGCCTTCCGACAACTGGCGGCTGAACTACATATATACAGGAAGACTATCCTAATTATTAACAGCTGTCTTGAGGGTGTATACGGTTTCTGCTATGTGGTTTGATTACAGAACCATATCCTTACTGTTACTGGGAAATATTGGTTTATTTAAGAATTGATGAATTGGACTGTTAGGAATGGGTGTGGGGCTATGAGAGACAAGGGAGACAAGGAGGACAAGGTAGAAATTATTGTCATTTCTCCTCTACCCCCTGCACTCTTTCACCTTTTCACCCTTTATGTGTAATTCCAGATCAAAAAGGTGGTAATTCTTGAAGAATTGTAAAGCGAATATGATTAATGGCTAAATCACCAATGGGAATATCTTCTTTTGTCAATCTAGTACCTTGACTGCTTAAGGTTTCAAAAGAGATACCTTTGCCAATTTCGATGTGATACCAGCACAAGCCCATAAAAAAGCGGGTGGGGTAAGGGCCTCCATATCCGACATCATCGGGGTTAGATTCCATTGGCAACCAGCCAAAGTTGGGGATATAAAATTCTAACCAGACGTGATTAAAATCGGGTTGTAATGGTACTTTTTGGTGTTCACCATAGGGAGGGCATTTATATCTGCCAACTGTGCGGCAAGGGATGCCATTTAAACGGCACAAAGCCAGTAAAACGCCGACGTACTCACCGCAAGAACCAACCCCCCGTTCTAAAACTATATCTGGGGTGTCAATGTAGGGTTTAATGCCGTAAGATAATTCATCATATACGTAGTTACGGATACTATACATTTTCCGTAGCAAGTTGGTTTCGGAACCGATGGCATCATGGGCGGCATTGCGAACTATAGAAGTATCCATTGCCAAATCATCGTTGTCTACGAGGTAACGATTTTGGAGTTCTGGAGAAAGTTCTGGTAAATCTTCGGTATCTTTAGGCGTAATGCGATACTTGATTCCTCGCACTTCTAACAAAGCCTTCCAGCCAAATACATGGCGTTCGCCGGGGGTGAGGGCATCAAATTTAAATACTGCTACCCGTTGCCCATCAATGATTTCTTCGGTAAAAGGGATACCAATTGGTTCAACGTGTTTAACTGTTTGGCGTTCGGTTTCGGAGGGTAAGGCGATGCGCCATTCTACGTCCGGGAGATACACTTCTTCTAAAGGTGCAATTTCCTCAGCGTAGGACATTTCAATCAGATAGCCATTTGATAGGGCGTAACGCTTATCTGGGTTGTAGTAGTAATAAAGTGGGTGAATGAAAGTCCGATCGCGGTAAGTTAATTCATGATTCGGGTCAGCATTGGGATTATCACGAATATAAGGTTCCTCGGAAGCATAGGCGACATACAAAGTTTCCTTACTTTCATCATCTCGGTGTACTGCTATGCCTGTGGGTGAATCAAAAGGTGTTAGTACACTAAAATTAACTTCCCCTGTGGCTCGATCCATCGAGTAAACTGTTTGTTCAGTGCGATCGCAAATCCACAACGTTTCTTGGGTGACTGTCAAATTTTCTATACCAACCCCAGGCGCATAAAACTTAGTAATTTCTTTGCGCGTACTGCGGTCAAAAATCACAATGTAACCCAGCTTTTGACAGCTAACATACACCGTTGATTCCCACACAGCCACACCATTAGCCGTATAAGGCAATGTGGCAAAATGTTCTAACCCCCAAGAACCCAGCTTTGATAAATAAATGCTATTGCCACGAGTTACCCAGAGGGTATCTTCCCAAACTGCTAAACCAGTGACATCATTAAATTCCTTAACTTGGTGCGGATTGATAATTTTGCTGTTGTCAGACTCAGGATCAATCTCTAGTAGATGCCCTTTTGTACTGTCAATCGCAATGAGTGTATCTTTAATAAAAGCAATGCCACATAGGGAGGCAGCCGTAAGCGGTCGAATTGTCCTTTGCCCAAACATCTGGCTAGCAGTCTAACTAGGGAGTGCAAAATTTATATTAAGCATATATATTCCACGGTTTAGCACGCCGAGCATTAATTTTGCCATAACCTCCAGACATAACCACACATTTCTTAGGGGAATAGTTTTTCTAAAATGTTCTGATAAATACTAAAAAATACATAAAATTACATAGAATTATCACTCAAATCAAGTTAGCAAATGTCGAGAAAGACATTTAAACTTGTACAAGCTATACCATTGGGAATTTGAGATTGTGGATGGAAATTACTGTCTAAATCTGCCTTGATGTCAATCCATCTATGGTGATCATTTTTCAAATTGGTGTGAACAAGAACTTTAATATGACTTTGGTGGATGGTTTTATCGCCATCACTAAGATTATGATCGAATTTTGTCACCTTTTCTGTAACCTAAACAATGTCTGCTAATTCTCTGCCTGAAAGTACCTCGATTTGGCATTCTTTAGAAGTTGATAAAGCTCTAGACCTGCTGGACAGTAAGGCAGACAGTGGCTTAACACCCCAAGAAGTTGAACAACGGTTGCAAAAATACGGCCCCAATGAGTTAGAAGAACATGGTGGTCGTAGTGCTTGGGAAATACTGCTAGATCAGTTCAAGAACATTATGTTGTTGATGCTGATTGCTGTGGCTTTTATCTCTGGGGTTTTGGATTTTACAGCTTGGCAAGCTGGTCAACTCAAACCAGGGGAAGTGCCGTTTAAAGATACAGTGGCAATTATGGCCATTGTAATTTTGAATGGCATTTTGGGTTATGTCCAAGAAAGTCGTGCCGAACAAGCTTTAGCTGCACTTAAACAGATGTCTTCGCCTCTAGTGCGAGTCATTCGTGACAAAAAACTATTAGATGTGGCGGCCAAAGAGATTGTCCCAGGAGATATCATGCTGCTGGAAGCAGGAGTGCAGATAGCTGCTGATGGACGCTTAATTGAACAGTCTAATTTACAAGTGCGAGAATCAGCACTCACGGGTGAAGCAGAAGCTGTCAACAAACAGGCCACTCTTCAACTACCTGAAGATACATCTTTGGGTGATCGCATCAACTTAGTTTTTCAAGGCACCGAAGTTGTCCAAGGACGCGGGAAAGTTCTGGTAACAAACACCGGAATGAAAACCGAACTTGGTAAAATTGCCACCATGTTGCAGTCGGTGGAAAGTGAACCCACACCTTTGCAGCAGAGGATGACGCAACTGGGCAATGTTCTAGTTTCTGGTTCCTTGATTTTAGTAGCGATCGTTGTCATTGGCGGTATCATTCAGGCCAGAGGTTTTAGCAATTTACAAGACCTGTTAGAAGTTTCCTTGAGTATGGCGGTGGCAGTAGTGCCTGAAGGTTTACCCGCCGTAATTACCGTGACCTTGGCATTAGGAACCCAGCGCATGGTACGCCGCAATGCCTTGATTCGCAAACTGCCAGCCGTAGAAACATTGGGTTCTGTCACCACCATTTGTTCGGATAAAACCGGTACACTCACCCAAAACAAAATGGTGGTGCAATCAGTATTCACCAATAACAATACTTTTAGGGTCACAGGCGAAGGTTACGCACCTGTAGGTGATTTTCAATTAGATAATCAAAAAGTTCCAGTTGAAGATTATCCCGAAATTTCAGCTTTATTAGTGGCCTGCGCTGTTTGTAATGACTCAGTATTACAAAAAGAAAAAGGTGAATGGGCAATTTTAGGCGACCCCACTGAAGGCGCATTAGTGACATTAGCGGGTAAAGCTGGGATTGAAAAAGACCAATGGAATAGTAAGTTACCCCGTGTCAGTGAATTTCCCTTCTCTTCTGAACGCAAACGGATGAGTGTGATTAACCAGGTAGAGGAAGTAGCGACTGGGGAACCATCCTTGACCAGTGTAGATCCGGCAATTTCTGGTTTTGTTAATTCTGAACCTTACTTGATGTTTACCAAAGGTTCACCAGAGTTAATTTTGGCGCGTTGCACCGAAATTCGTTTGGGTACACACTCCGCACCTTTAACAGAAGAACAACGCAGCAAAATTTTGGCAGCTAATGACCAAATGGCTAGTCAAGGTTTGCGGGTATTAGGTTTTTCCTATAAACCCCTCACCGAAGTTCCCCCAGAAGGCACAGATGAGGAATCAGAGACAAACTTGGTGTGGCTGGGATTAGTCGGAATGCTGGATGCACCCAGACCAGAAGTTAGGGCTGCTGTGGCAGAATGTCGCCAAGCTGGTATTCGCCCAGTCATGATTACAGGCGACCATCAATTAACAGCCCGTGCGATCGCCATTGATTTAGGCATTGCCCAAGAAGGCGACCGTGTACTGACTGGTCAAGAATTGCAACGGATGAATGACCAAGAACTAGAACAACAAGTTGATTTAGTCAGCATTTATGCCAGAGTTGCCCCAGAACACAAACTGCGGATTGTCCAAGCATTACAACGCCGGGGTCGATTTGTCGCCATGACTGGCGATGGTGTAAATGATGCCCCAGCCTTAAAACAAGCAGACATCGGCATCGCAATGGGCATTACGGGTACTGATGTGAGTAAAGAAGCCAGCGACATGGTGCTGCTGGATGACAACTTTGCCACCATTGTGGCAGCTACCAAAGAAGGTCGAGTGGTTTACACCAACATTCGCCGCTTTATTAAATATATTTTGGGCAGTAACATCGGTGAAGTTCTGACAATTGCCGCTGCACCAATTTTAGGTTTAGGCGGTGTTCCCCTCACACCCTTGCAGATTCTGTGGATGAACTTGGTGACAGATGGTTTACCAGCTTTAGCCTTGGCAGTTGAACCACCAGAACCGGATGTGATGCAGCGTCCGCCCTTCAGTCCCCGCGAAAGCATTTTTGCTAGAGGCTTGGGTTCTTACATGATCCGTATTGGGATTGTGTTTGCGATTATTACAATTATCCTCATGGAATGGTCATACTTCCATGTGCAAACCGCAACCGGCGAGGGACTTGACCCAGAACGTTGGAAGACAATGGTATTTACTTCATTGTGTATTGCCCAGATGGGTCATGCGATCGCCATTCGTTCCAACAACCAGCTAACTATTGAGGTGAATCCTTTCTCTAATCCTTATGTGTTGGGTGCGGTTGTGGTGACAACGATATTGCAACTAATGCTAATTTACGTACCACCTTTGCGCGATTTCTTCGGTACTCACTGGCTACCCCCTACGGAGTTAGCAATTTGTATTGGTTTCAGTGCCTTAATGTTTGTCTGGATTGAAGCCGAAAAAATCTTCTTCCGTTTCATGGGTAAGAAAACTGTTTAACAAGTTAAAAGTTAAAAGGTAAAAGTAAAAAGGAAAAACTATAGCGGTAGTCATATAGGTTAGGACATTTTAAAAGCTTGAATGTCAGGAATAATAAAACTGCTGCCTCCTGCTATATTTACTTTTGCCTTTTACTTTTTGCCTTTTTACTTGAATTATGTACCTGAAAACTTTACACCTCAGACAATTTCGCAATTACCAAGACCAAAAAGTTGAGTTTAACGCTGCTAAAACAATTTTAGTGGGTAACAACGCTCAGGGTAAGTCGAATTTGTTAGAGGCGGTAGAGTTATTAGCAACATTGCGATCGCACCGAATGGCACGCGATCGTGATTTAATTCAAGATGGCACAGAATTTGCCCAAATCAACGCTAACTTAGAACGAGATACAGGGATTAGTGATTTAACTTTAACTCTCCGCCGTAATGGTCGCCGCAGCGTAGCAATTAATGGCGAGATTGTGCGGCGACAAATGGATTTTTTAGGTGTCCTCAACGCCGTACAATTTTCCAGTTTAGATTTAGAATTAGTTCGAGGTAGTCCGGAAGTCCGCCGTAACTGGTTGGATACTTTATTAATTCAACTCGAACCAGTTTATGCTCATATTTTGCAACAATATAACCAAGTATTACGCCAACGCAATGCCTTTCTAAAAAAACACCAAGACTCCCCACTCCCCAACTCACAACTTGCCCTCTGGGATGCACAGTTAGCAACCACAGGTACAAGAGTTATTAGAAGACGCGATCGGGCGATTCAAAGATTAGCTCCCATTGCTGCGGCTTGGCACGCTAGTATTAGCGGCAGTACCGAAATCTTAGAAATTAAATATTCACCAAACATTCCTTTGGTGCAGCACCAACCAGAACAAGTCCAGCAAGCTTTCTTCAACAAAATTCAACAACGCGCTATCGCCGAACTCTACCGAGGTACTACCCTTGTCGGCCCTCATCGTGACGAAGTAGAATTGACTATTAATCAAACGCCTGCTCGGCAATATGGTTCTCAGGGTCAGCAACGCACCTTAGTCTTAGCCTTAAAACTAGCAGAATTACAGTTAATTGAAGAAGTAGTAAAAGAGCCACCATTGTTGTTGCTTGATGATGTTTTAGCGGAATTAGATCCATACCGTCAAAATCAATTGCTTGATGCGATTCAAGACCGTTTTCAAACTTTGATCACAACAACTCACTTAAGTTCTTTTGATGCTCAGTGGCTAAATTCTTCTCAAATTCTGTTTGTCAAGGCTGGAGAAATATCAATTAATTAGTCAATAGTCAATGCTCAACATGACAAATGACCAATGACCAATGAACCAGACATTTCAATTATGCAGCAAACTAATTATAAATTAGACCCTCAAGAAATTGCCTATTTAGGTGCATCATTAAGAGCAATTGAGCAAAGATTCATCAAACAAAGACGGCAAGAGGGTTATAAAAAAATTTGGTTTCAAGGTGAAGAACCTTATTTTGATGTTTTTTTTGAATTAGAGTATGACAAAATCATCTGGTTCCAATTTACCTTGCGGGGTAAAACAGTTTCTTGGGATATCCGCAAACCAGAACTGCAAACGGGTAATACCAATGAATTATGCGCTGATGATGTGAGTTTTTACGCCGCTAGTAAAACTATTGAAAATGACAATCACACAGATTGGGAATTTATATATTTAGCTAAATTAATTTTAGAAACTAGAGCCGAAGAAGAGATTTTTGCTCAAGCATTGGCATTATTTAATCAATAATAAATAAAATTGATCATTTGTGGTAGAGACTTTGTATACAACGTCTCTACATTAAGTAGTGGACTGTCTAGACTAAAGTAGTGCATTAGATTGGAAAAATTAACCGCAGATGAACGCGGATAAACGCGGATGAAATAAGTTTTTTAATGCAACATTTTAGCCTTAACACACCCTACACTGAAATTTTTTCATAAATCAAATCGGATTTTTATAGTTAATTGGGATTAATTTTTCTCTATTTTCTTAAATAGATTCAGTACTAAAATTGTCAATAAAGCCGCTATTAATCCTAATTGCCATAAGCCACAGCCAGCAGCTATTCCTAGCGCAGCCGAAACCCAAATCGCTGCGGCTGATGTCAGTCCATGAACTTCAGGCTGCTGAGATTTTTGCGAAGATTCGCGGACAATTTCTCCCGCACCCAGAAATCCAACACCTGCGGCAATACCTTGAATGACACGACTTAAAGCATCGGCGCTAGGTTCTGATATCCCTGTCTGCAAAGGAATAAGAGTAAACAAGGCAGAACCCAAACTGACAAGTATATGAGTTCTTAAACCTGCTGGTTTGCGTCTAATTTGACGTTCAATGCCAATAATCGCACCAAATAACAAAGCTAGGCACAGTCTAAACAGGATATTTAACCAATCATTGGGTAACAAGTAGTAAGTATTTAACAATTTTGTTTTAAAATATATAAAAAGTAATATATGCTACTTTAACTTAAAAGTATATCATTGAGTTTACTCAAGAGAACTGAGTAAAATATATTTTAATGAGATTGTTTTGTCATAACTTAATAGGTATTTATATCAGCTAAAGGTGCTGAGTATAAATTATTTTAGGCAAATATAGAACTCATATTTAATTTCTGAAAAAACAGTACACACCAAAAATACTCTTTCCTACTCCCAGCCTGTACAGATAATTTCAAAAATCAAGCCGGATATGAGTGAATTGACCTACCAATCATGGTAATTTTCGATGATAAACTGCATTCATCCTAGTATGGTTTGAGGCAGATGATATGGAATTGTGAGGAAAATTTATGGCAATATTAATGATCTAGACTAACAGTGTAGTGTTCCAACTGATGGACTAGCTATTTGAGTGTTAAAACAGACGAATAAGCACCTAGACCCGACGAATAGAATTCGCGGCTATAAAAATTAAGTCCGCCTACGCGGACTAATTTAAAATCAAGGGTTTGTTGTGCAAGATTAACCGCGACTTTAGTTGCTTGGTGCAATATGTAAAACAAAAAATATTAACTAACCAAGGGGTGAGATGATTGCCAAACAGCATTGAATGAAGACTTATAATCATAACTAAGTCCTAATAATTTTCAATAATCAAATGGAAAGAAACTCTCTCGGCAGATAATTTATGCAATAGCTTGGGAGTATTTACCGAGAGCAAAGCCTGTAGTGGCAAATTGACAAATCATTAAATATGAAGTGAGTGGAAAAAGTCTACTGGCTTGACCAAATTAAACTACAAGACCGCGCCAAAGTAGGCGACAAAGCATTTTATTTAAGCAGAATGATGCAGCGTGGCTACCCTGTGGTGCCTGGTTTTGTGATTTCAGCAGAAGTTTTGCGGCAATTTTTAGAAACTATTAACAGTTCAGAATCTTTAGTTGCAGACTTACCTGATTCTTCATTGCACCTTGATGTAGCTAATTGGCGACAACTCCAGCAGGTGGCTAGTCGTTTGCGTCAAGAAATCATTGCGGCAAATGTACCATCAGCGTGGGTAAGTATAATTTTTGCTGCGACAAAAGAATGGCAAACTAAATATTTGATTTTGCAACCCACATTATCAGTTTTCAATATTAGCCAAGATATCGGAAATATAGCTGGGTTACTAGAACCAATCTTTTGTGGTTGTGATGAAGATGCGATCGCTTTGGGATTGAAGCGAGTTTGGAATCAGTTATTTCGCGCTAGAAGTTTATTGTATTGGCAACGCCAGGGAATTGATCTGCAAAATGTGAATTTGGCGGTGTTAGTACAACCAATGCAAAATGCGATCGCCAGTGGTTCACTTCATGCTCACGCCTCTGGATGGACAATTGAAGCTACTTGGGGATTAGGAGTAGCACTCACTAGAGGAGAAGTTTTGCCAGATGTTTACTACATTCAGCCAGAAACAGGTATTGTTCTAGAACGACATTTAGGAAATAAATTGCTGGCTTATCGTCTAGATGATGAGATAATTGCAACTACACAACCGCAACTCCAATCAATACTCACTGATGAAAACAACGGTTTAGTTGCTTATTTACTTTCAGCAGAATCACAAAAACAATACGCTTTGCCAGAGTCGAGTGTGCCACAGATCATCGCTTTGGGAAATCAGTTGGTAAGTGAACTGGGGAAAACTTTTACTGTCCAGTGGAGTATTACGGAAATCGATACAGTTTCCCATCTCCAAATTACCGAAGTTAATACTCCCTTAGCACCAGTTTCTAACTTAAAGTTAATCAAAGGGTTGGGTGCAGCCACAGGTAAAGTAACGGCTAGTGCTTATGTGATTAATTCTCTGCAAAAACCTGAACAAATACCCGAAGGAGTCGTGCTTGTCGTCCCGATGATCGCACCTGATTGGTTGGCGTTAATGCAAAAAGTTGTGGCGATTGTGACAGTGCAAGGTGGTTTGACTAGTCATGCTGCCATATTATCCAGAGAATTAGGCATTCCCGCAGTTGTGAGTGCAAAAGATGCTACAGTCTTAATTCAAACCGGAGAAAAATTGCTAGTAGATGGCGACAGGGGAGAAATTTATCGCCTCAGAGATAGCAAAGCCAACAATCCAGAAAATCCAGAAATTAGTATACCTGCTCCTTCTGTTTCACCCGATCATTCACATCTTAGTTCGCAGCCGCCCATGATTGCTACTCAACTAATGGTGAATCTGAGTCAGCCTAATTTAATCGAGCGATCGCAGACCTTACCTGTCGATGGTGTAGGATTGTTACGCTCGGAATTAATGCTGTTGAATATTTTGGAAGGACAACACCCCCATAATTGGATTATGAGTGGTCGTCGCTCAGAATTGTTGGAGTTGTGGACACAGCAGATTATCAATTTTGTACGTGCTTTTACGCCCCGTCCGGTATTTTATCGCTCCCTAGATTGGCGATTGTCGGAGTTTTCATCAACTTATACTCCACCAGCTGCAACTCATTCGATTTTGGGCGATCGCGGCACATTGAGTTATATTAACAACCCTGCCGTTTTTGATTTGGAACTCACAGCGTTACTGAATGTCCAAAAAGCAGGTTATAGCAATCTGCGGTTATTGTTACCTTTTGTGCGGAGTGTAGCTGAGTTTAGCTTTTGTCGCCAGAAAGTTGAGCAAATCGGCTTAACTCAAATGTCGCAGTTTCAACTGTGGATTATGGCAGAAGTGCCTAGTGTATTATTTTTACTGCCAGAATATGTCAAAGCCGGGGTAGCCGGAATTTCCATTGGGACAAACGACTTAACACAACTGTTGTTAGGCGTAGATCGAGAACAAGGACAGCTGACAAAAATCTTTGATGAACGCCATCCAGCCGTCATGGGTGCGATCGCTCAATTAATCCAAATGGCGAAAAATGCCGACATCCCCTGTGCAATCTGCGGTCAAGCACCAGCATTGTATCCTGAAATTATTGACAAACTAGTAGAATGGGGCATTACTTCAATTTCCGTCGAACCAGAAGCAGTAGAACGAACACATTATGCGATCGCCCGTGCTGAACATCGGTTAATTTTAGCAGCAGCACGGCGAATAATTCATTGAAGGACAATTGATGAAAGCTATGAACAGTCAACAAAAACCAATTCTCAATGAGCTTCAACAACTAGTACAATCATCAGCAGAACGTCCTTTTTATGAAACCGCGACTCCCCAAGAATGGATAGCAGCATTTCAAGAATGGGTAGAAAGCCACCGAGAACTTAACCTTCCTACACTTTCAGATGAAGGTATCAGCCGAGAAAGTATTTATGGAGAACACTCAGAAATTACGGCTGTCAACCCTAGCACTGTTGTATCTACTTCTTAAGTCAATATAGCGGTTTTCACTTGAGTAAAATCCAAATTCATCCGCGTTTATCTGCGTCCATCTGCGGTTAATTATTTTTTTCTGTACTTCACTGAGTGGAGAAACACTGTAAAATCACTTCATATACCCAGTTTCGCGCAGAAACTTGCGTAAATCGGCAAAATATTGAGCGCGATCGCTTTTTGTATAAGCTTGTCGGACTCGTTTCCAACCATCTTCTCCTTGACCCAGCAAATATTTATCAGCCAAATACGCAGCTAAAAATCCTTTACCGTCATCACCTTGCTGGCGAATCTCAGTGTAAGTTTTCCATAATTCAGAAGCGTGACTGTAAATCAACTTGGGATAGCGACGAGTCACATCAACCATTTTGCCTTGGCGATATTGCCAAATTTGCAACGGATAAGCAGAAGCAGCATAAGCTGTAAAAGAGTATGCAAAGCGATCGTCTCGACTCTCAAGTTCGATAATGCCATCTTTATCAAAATCCTGAAATCGATACGCCCCATTACCCCAGTCTTGGCGAATTTGAGTATACTTTTGAGATTTTTTGTCGTAGCGGTAAATCAACGAATAAGTACAACAATGTGCGCCGCCTGTAAAGAAATCGGCAATTACCTCTGGTTCTTTGTCACCGTCTAAATCTAGTATGGGTAACTTCTCTTCTTTCTCATATATCCCGCCAACAGGACGATCATATTCACTTTCCTGGGGCAGTTTTTGATCTAAAACTACTTTACCTGTGCGGCTAATTTGCAAACGCACATTTTTATATTGATATTCCTCTGGTTTGTCATAAGAGATTTCTGCACGCACATTACCTGATTCCCCAACAATAGTTGCAGCACTACTAGGCTGGGTGAATACAGCAATTTGACTTAAAACAGCTAAACCGATAAAAGATTGACTCAGCACAGCAAAAAAATTCTTCAGCATAAGTGTTGTATATGGCTTGTTCAACTGTATACAACACTACAAAAACCATCAATATCGGAAAATACCTGCTATTTGTAACTGACTGGGCATTTTCTCTGGTTCCACAGCATAAACCCTACCACCATTGAGAATCGTATGTATCGCGGCAAAATCTAACAAATCTTGATCATCTGGTTCTGGTTCTGGGTGAATCTCTACATTCATCGTTTCTGGGTCAAACTTACCCCAGATTTGTTTTCCTACAGGGACAAATAGAGAATCAACTCTTTGGTAATAAGCCGCAGCCACAATTTCTTTAAGATCACTAGAAGCTGTACCAGTATCTTCACCCAGCAGTTGTTGATAAAGTTCCATCGCTTGCTGTTCCGACTCATGAAACAGCGGCTCGACAATTTCCCAAGCATCCGCGTGTAATTCCTCAACTTGGAAAAGCTCTGGTCTGCGGGTGATACCTTGTTCTAGTAAATTGTGATAACTGTTAGCTTCGCGGTAAATAGGATGAAGATAATCTACGCCCGCCAAAATTAGTGGTGCTGTTTCTTCGCGGAGTTTTTCGTGCAGTTCCGCATCAACTATATGAAAGTATTGCAGGATGGCTGCTTGGTGTTGATCTCGGTCTGGGCTTCCTTGTCCGTGGAATGCACCTGGCTGGGAGCGAGAGAAAGGATTGGAGGTGCTACCTTTTTTTGTAGCGATGCGAAATGGGCCTTCTTTCGCGGTTTCGTCGTATAGCAGAGCTTCATCAAGGCTCTTGGGTAGATTTTCGATTTCTACTTCCTGCAAACCAGAGCGCGTACCTGCAAAAAATTTCAAATCTTGTTGGCTTAAAGCCAGAACATAGAATTTACCATCATGATTAATTAAAGGTAGTAATGGCTTGATATGGAAGCGATCGCTCACAACTACCAATTCTGGAAACTCCGTTGGTAACTGATAATAACGAAATACTCCCGGAGCAATAAAAATTGCTAAACCTTGATCTTGATTTTCCCAAAATTCTCCTGTATCCAGTTCCATCGCTGGCTGAACCAACTCATTAGCTTGTCCTTGGCTCATTTCAATTGCTTCTAAACGGCTTTGTGCTTCCCGGATGAGATTTTTGAAGCGAATTGGATTTTGTCGAATCTCTGGCCCTGCTTTTTGCATTGGCATATATAGAGAAATACAGGGTTGATTAGTATTTTCAGTTAAAGTCTTTAGCTCATCAATAGATAATAGCGTCATAATTATAAAACTCCTATCCACAGCAATCTAAATTGCATGATCTAGATTTATTTCATAACTAGACACTAAATATTTCATCTTTCTTTTGATAAAAAATATCGACAAACCCACCATTCTTGAGAGAGATATAGCAGTCATCAAACATTCGTTAACAAAAATATCCCCGACTTCTCAAAGAAGTCGGGGATATGAAGAAAAAATGAATTAATACATTAATTTCTGAATGTATTAATTCAAATTCATTTATGTAAATATTTGAACTAAAGTTTCTGCTTATCCAACATTGGGTGTATCAGTATTAGCTGAATTTGAGTTAACTACCATTCTTTCTGGTGTTTGATTCACAAAACCTAAACTCACTCGTTTCATCAGCCAGTGCAATCCAAGCAAAATCACAAATGTCAGAGTTATAATCACTAAAGGTTGTTTACCCAAAAGTTCTTCTACACCTTTAGTTAATAAAGCATCTGGTTGCGTAATAAAATCCCAGCTGTTGAAACGCAAAAATCTTCCCCAATAAATACCAATAGCACAAAGAGCATGAGTAATTAACTCAACTCTAAAAATCCAGTGACTTTTGCCAATGCGGTGTAAATAGTATCCCAAATTAATTAAAGAGATAACGTAAGCTTCAAACCCGGCAAAAATTACCAAAAAATAAACTGGAATTAGTACTAAAGTAATCATCCACACTGATTGAATTGTGCGAATATCGTCGATCAGGTGAATAACATCGGTTAATAAATAAGGTGCATTTGGCAAGAAAGCATAAAATACAATAAATCCCAACCACCAAACCCAAGAACGTCCCCGGCGAGTGCGGAACAACCAAACACTTAAAACCAAAGGTATGAAAGCCAAAAACAGGTTCCACGTCATCCAATTCATGTTGATTCGCAAGACCTGTAAAACTCTGACTATCAATACAATCAATTCCTCTTTCATAAATGCTCGCTTGCCAGATGTGTAATTGATGTAGTTTTGTTGTATAGCCTTAACTGCTATGTTTGACTGATCAGTTGGGTAAAAATTAACTGTGTGATTTTTTGTATGTTCTTTGTCAGGTTGTGAAAATCTGACAGTGGATAGATAAATCTACTACCACTGACAAATGGTGTAGCTGCTGTTTATACAGGTTGACCCATATCAGAGTTCACCTTTTTGTACTAGTATAACCAGAAAATTATTCAGGGCATATTTAACAGAAATCTGGAAGTGTGAGCCGCAAAAATGCCACTCAAACTCCCAGTATAATTTTTGCTCTAGGAGGTCGTATTTTTGTAGTCGTGGTTTAGATACAATCTCCCCTGAGCCAATTCCCGAAAAATGGAAAATTTGACTTCTTCGGGGAGGAAACAGGTAAACTGTTGTCCGTTACCTGTTCCCTTTCATCAGCAATTAACGCACTAGAACGCGGCTACGGGGGCCAATTGCTTGTTTAGTTGCAGTTACTTGGGGGCGACAATTGAGAGAACTATCGTCACAACTTTTAGCTGCGACAGGAGAAACTTCTAAACTAACAGGATTAGCTGTAAGAGAATAACCACTGCTGAATTCTATGTTGGATTCAGTAGAAGGCGATGGGCTAGATTGACCAGATGTCCCACCAATATTAGATGTTATCGGAGTCGTGGCGATCGCACCACTATCTACTGACACTGGCACAGGTGTAGTGGGGGTAGGTGTAGAAGTTGGAGGGTTATTAACACTGGGTGGAGTGGGAGTCGTGGGAGTAGTTCCACCACCAGGATTAATCAGGGTAGCGTCAGCAGGTACGGTAATTGTCAACCTCACCAAAGGAGTATTTTTCATTTCATAGGGTGTCGGATCTGGCTTAGTACCGGGAATATCAGACTTATAATCAAAGACTGTCGGACTTTCGCCACCATTGCGATCGCTATATCTTGGCCCTTGGCCATTTAACTGAAAAGTACCTTGATATTGTTTACCTGTTTGGGGGTCGGTAACAATTCCCGTATAGAAAGCTTTGGCAAACCCAAACTCATCTTGTACGATACCTTGAAAGGAAACATTCTGGATTTTGCCTTGATAAGTAAAGGGTGTCAATTGACCACCAGACAGCGCCGGCGAAGTCAAAACCCCATTAAAAGAAATCACCGGGATGCCTTTAAAGTCAACAAAGTAATGTAAACTCCCATCACTGCGTGTTTCTACTTTCACATAGTCGGACTTATAAACAGGCACGTAATTCGGCTTACTTGCAGTACCAATATTCCGTTGATAAACACCTTGAGAGTCAGTATCGATGCGTGTGACGGAATTATTAAAATTAGGGTTAAAACTCGGTAGTTCCAAGGTTCCTGAGATTCTACCAGTACTTTGAATGATTAATTGGGCAGAAGCACTACTACCAGTCAAACCAAGCAAAACTGCGGCTAAACTACTACTACCTAAAACTGCACAGCTAATCTTTTTTGCTGATGAATTGAATTGCATGAAAAATTTGCTCCTTATTTCCTCATCAAAAACAACACGCATTAGGCTTCTAGTGCGTGATCAAAAAGTCGAAATATAAATTTGGGTATGTTGGAAGATTGCTGACAGTCAAAGGTAGTAAGGCAACACAGCAGGGGGTTTCGCCCCTTGTGATTACATTTACATGGTTACGGAATTAAAACCGGAAAGCTGCTCTTAATGCACCCACTATCAAAGTGTCGTTAGCAGTATTATGATCAGGATTGAAAACAACTAATAAGCCCGGTGTGAGGGAAAGACGGTCATTGAGTTGGGCGCGATAAAAAAGTTCTACATGCAGTGATGTATCGCTACGTCCCCCTGGCGTTCCCCCATTCGAGAAGTTAGGAAAATTGTAGCCATCGGGTAAGTTACTGGAAGTAATTTTGGGGGGTTGTCCCACTAAAATACCGCCAAGATTTCCCGCCTTACCTAAATTTGGTAACGCCGCAAATACCATCCAATTAGTAGTTTCTACACTACCAGAGAGGTTAGCTGGTTTAGAGGTAGAAAAACCACCCCAACCACCCAACTGTAAATTATCGTTTAAACGCCATGCCACAGTTGCACCAACTGCATGGGTATTAAACGCTGTAGTGGGTGCAAATGGCGAAATTAATTGCGCGTCACCAATACCAGTACCGAGTAAATCATTCGGAGAGTGGGAATATATGTAATTTATGCCGATATCTAGATTGTCGGTGGGTGCGAGAGTAAGTTGTGCGCCTGCACTGTATCTACCCCCAAATAAACCCGCCGAATTGGCATTACCAGGAAAACTGGGGATTTCGGAACTGTACACGCCTTGAAGACTGATGCGATCGCTAATTTCCCAGTCAAAACCTATACCACCAGTCCCGTTGCCAATATTTAAAATCGGATTTCGCTGACCAAATTGTGAAATTGCCCCATCTCCCGAACCTTCTAACGGGTTAATTCCGCGAAAAGTTGTAGCGGCATTCACTCCAGCCGAACCAACAACAACTCCTAAATTATCCGCCAATAAAAATCGATAAGATAAGTCATTAATTACTACTCTATTCTCAGTATTCGATTCAAAACTCAAGCGCCCCATATTATGAGAAATTAACGACGCATTAGAACCTAAATTTCCAGCCGATAGCCCTGTAATTAATAAATCTTTTCCGGTAAATGATGTTGCTAAAGTTAACTGGACACTATTTGTAAAAGTTAGATTAGTTTTACCTTGCCGTTCTGGCACACCATCTCTAGGAAACAAATCCACACTAGTTGTATTTGTGCCTTGAAGACTAAAAATAGCTTGACCAAATAATCGAGTTGTAGTCGAAAACTGATTAGCTTTTAATTCAATATTTTTATTTTCTAAAACATCAACACGTTGCGCTATTTCCTGTAACTCTTGTTGAAATTCACTTTGTAATTTTTGGATTTGGTCTAAGTCTGCTTGACTAACAGTATTAGCTTGAGTTTTAGCAATTAATTCTTGAATTTGATTTAGACAAATATTTAAACTATGAGCAAATTCATAACGATTGACAGCATTATTACCTAAATACTGGCCGTTGCTATGTCCTGCAATACAGCCATAACGCTCAACTAAAGACTGTAAAGCACTAAAAGCCCAGTCAGTTGGTTGGACATCATCTAATTGCGATACCGATGTTACTTGAGACATCTGATCATCTGATTCAGCAGTGTCAGAAAACTCTGGTGCGGCGGGAGATTCCGGAGAAATTGGGAGTTGAACTGCTGGTGAAATTTCTGGTGGAGTTTCTACGGGAATTTGCGAATCTTGGGAACTAGTATTTTGAGGGATTTTATTAAGTAGATTTTGATACTGGTCATTTACAGGCGCAGTTATCACCTCGGAAGTACTATCCGGTGGCATAAATTCAGGTGGGGTGATTTCCGCAGGTGGAGAAATTTGTGATAAATTCTCTGTTTTTAGCTGCTGAATTTCTTTGTCTGACTGAACTACAGGCGGTTCTGGTAAATTATTAGGTGGAGATGTTTGCCCGGCTGTCAATACGCCTAGCATCAGTAGACTTAGGTCGCTCATGGTATACCTGTTGACTAACACCAATATTTCTTTTGACAAAGTTTTTTGGTGTTCTTCAGGATATTTCTGTATAAAAAGTTATAAAAAGTCTGAAGTATCAAAAGAGGGAGAGGGAATTGAGGAAATATTCTCCCCCTTGCTCCCTGCTCCTTGTCCTCTTCTCTCTGTTCCCTCTTATTCCGACTGGCTACAGTATTTATTCAGATCATTCATTAAAGTATCTGATTCTTTACCAGCAGTTTTAGCAACAGCACTTAAAGCGGTATCAATGTCGGTTCTGGCTTTTTTGATTTTTTCTCTACCAGTTGGTGAAGCTTCGGCTGTTTTTGCAGCAGCTAAAGCTTTAGCAGCCTTAGCAATACCATTACTGAGGTTATCAAATACCTTCTGAAAACGACTTTGATATTCTTTGAGTTTGGGATCTGCCAATTTTAATTCTTCTAAAGATGTATTAATCGCTTCTAAATCTTTAGACAGTTGCAAGCTAGTAATTGCTTGCTTACCTTTATTTTGATCAATGAGTGCATTTCCTTCGTTCACGACTTGAATTAGTCGCTGACACTGGGAGGTTTTATTTTCACAACCAGCAACTAATAAAGCGAGACTGAGACTAACACTAGTAATAAAACTATATTTACGCCACACAGAGATTCATACCCCACCAGCTGTAAAATCCAGACAATCGTAACCAATAATTTCCTCAATTGTGGGAAGTGTTGCGTTAATTTCCGTAAAAAACCGAAGGAACTGAATAAGCCTCTGTAACCTGTAACCTGTCGCCTAAACTAGACTTTTAGCTATTCTTAAGCAGGATTGAAGACGATTTAGGTTAAAGTAGCGCAAACAAATGTATTTATGAGGTGAAAGCTTATGCGCCTTTTTGTTTGTTCTCTTTTACTAGTCCTCAGTCTATTATTCTCATTTACGCCACTAGTAAAATCGGCGACACCTTCTTCTGATATTGAGGAGTATCTGATAAATGCTCAATTTCAGGAGGCAGAAGCAGTTTTTACAGCTAAACTTCAGGAAAACAACAATGATGACTTGACACGATTTAAGTTGGGAGTTGTGCAGTTGATGAGTGCAACTCAAAGGTTAACCCAGTCGCTTTATCGTTATGGTGTGCAGCAAAATTTTGTTACCCAATTCTTCCCGATTTTACGTTTGCCTGTACCGATAAATCCTAAACCAGAGCCAGTCACATATCAAGATACAAGAAATGTTCTGCAAAATTTACTCAATGATTTAACTCAAGTCAAGGATACCCTGGAACCAATCAAAGATAATCAAGTTAAGCTACCGCTAAGGCTGGGTTTAACAAGGTTGGATATCAACGCAGATGGCAAGTTAGTAGAAGATGAATCTTTCTGGAAGACTTTTAGCTTATTGACAGGGATACCAGCCAGCGAAAAAGCTGCCCAAAATTTAGCGATCGCTTTTGATGCGGGTGATGTAATCTGGCTGAGGGGATACTGCAATTTACTATCTGCGATCGCTCAGATCGTTTTAGCTTACGATGAAAGTAAACTTTTTGATGCCACGGCTCATTTAATTTTTGCTCAACCAAAAACCCCCTATCCCTTTCTGGTTGCAGGTAGAAGCCCATCTGGTAGTTTTGATTTTGATATTATTACCGATATCGTTGCGTTTGTTCATTTAATGAATTTTCCCGTTGCTGAACCAGAACGTTTAACAACTGCAATGGAAAATTTACGCACAGTCACAGCCTTAAGTCGTCAATCTTGGGATTTGATTTTAGCCGAAACTGATAACGACCGGGAATGGCTACCCAATCCTCAACAAAAAGGGGTAATTCCCAATGCAGTCGTTACTCAACCCATGATTGATCAGTGGCTGACTTTTTTAAATGAAACTGATGCTTTGTTAACAGGTCAAAAACTAGTCCCTCTCTGGAGAAAACGCGAAGTTAGAGGTATTAATCTCAACAAGGTCTTTACTCAGCCGCAAACCTTTGATTTAGTTTTATGGGTGCAGGGAACTGCTGCTGCACCTTATTTGGAGTTAGGTAAACTCACAGATACAAATACTTGGTTGCGGTTGTTAGAAGTTTTCCGAGGGCAATTCTTCCAGTTCGCAGCTTGGTTTAATTAACGCTAGTTCGATTAACCTCTCTCCAACGCGGAGAGGTTTGGAGAGAGTTTTTTTCAATCTGTCGAACTTACGTTTAATAAATAACAAGTTGTACTACAGCGTTTTTTATCCCAGTGAGATACATTCCTCTAATCTCTAGCCTAAGCGCCTCTGTTCCCTATTTACTTGTACTACACTCAACCGAGAAACGCTATAAATAAATTTCTTTGTGATTGCTTGCGGATTTTTTTCCTGTTTCTTTGTAGTTAGGCTTGCATAAGTATAATGGGAAGCCATCTTATGAGTCATGACCATCCTGTAAGCTACACAAATCTGAGGATGGAACTGATATTTTAAAAATTGCGTCTCTGCGTCTAGAGCTATTGCATCAATTGATACAACATCAATATGCAATTATCTGTTTGGAAAGTCCGATTCATCAAGGTGGAACTGACCAAATGACGTAGGTGGAAAATGTTTGCTGAGGTTGGTATGTATAGGATAATTTGCATTGGACTCATAGCATTAACTGGTTATTTGTACAATGCGGAAGCCAGTTTAGCGAGTGGTAATATTAATGTGCCAATTATTACTGACAATGTGACTAAATATAGTGTTTATACTAAATTAAAGCGATCGCCACAGCGACTTGCTTCCAGAGATGATCAAACGGGGGATTGCTTGCGAATTGGTGGGTGTAGAGATTAATCGGCTGATGAGTAAACTGTGCTGGCGATCGCATCCCCAAATTCTTTCCCAATCTTTATCGCAAAATTTGGTCAATCATCCGGTTGGCTTGGGAACCATAACCACCACCAAATAAATTGAAGTGATTCAAAATGTGATAAAGGTTATACAAAGTTTTGCGGTGTTCGTAGCCTGTATCTAAGGGGAAAGCGGCGTTATAACCTTGATAAAAAGCGGCGGGAAAACCACCAAAAAGTTCTGTCATAGCGATATCAACTTCGCGATCGCCATAATAAGTGGCTGGATCAAAAATGACTGGTTCGCCTGACAAAGTACAGCCAGCATTTCCACCCCACAAATCGCCATGTACTAAGGATGGTTGTACTTCGTGATTGGCTAATAATTCGGGAATCGCGGCTAATAATTTGTCTTGTTTCGGGAAATTACCTCCGCGCCTTCTGGCTAACTGAAATTGATAACCAAGGCGATGTATACAGAAAAAATCAATCCAATCGGCTGTCCAAGTATTGATTTGGGGAGTGGAACCAATAGTATTATTCATATCCCAGCCGAAACCATTTTGGCTGGTTGTTTGGTGCATAGCCGCTAAGTTGCGCCCCATTTCTACCCAAGATTGGGTATTACCGCCACCCATTTCTAACCATTCCAAAACGATGTAGCCAGAATCGCCTGATGTTCCCCAACAAATGGGCTTGGGTACACAGATAGTATTTGTGGCGAACATTTGCTTTAAACCCAACATTTCAGCCTCAAACATAGCTACTTGCGATGCTTGATTGAGTTTGACGAAATATGTGATTTCACCGTTAGAAACAGCGTATCCTTGGTTAATACAGCCGCCACTCACAGAACGTCGTTGTTGAGTGTGAAAACTTTCGCCAGTTACCCGACTAATATGGGCATCAATTTCAGTCCAAAACATTTTAATGGGGAGTAGGGAATCGGGAGTGGGGAGTAGGGAATCAAACATGAGGAAATTCACCACTCCCTACTTCCCACTCCCTAATTTACAACGGTTTCATGACCACTACACCATAAGCATTTGGACAGAGATATTGATTGGCGGCGAGGAGTAAATCGTTGGCTTCTTGCTGTTGAATGTGCAGGGGATAGTTAAAGGCTGGTTCTAGATCACCGACTAAAGATTGATAAAAACCATATAAGCCACTGCGATCGCTTGGGGTTTCGTTACCAAAGATAAATCGGTTGGCGACACGTTTGCGGACACGGGCGATTTCTTTGTCTGTGACTAACTCGGTTTGTAATCGGCGGATGTGTTGGGCGATCGCATCTTCAACGGCGGCTATGTTTTCAACTGCACATTTAGCAGAAATATAAAATGTACCTTGTAATAAATTGCTCATATTACTAACTGCGATCGAAGATACTAATCCTCTTTCTTCCCGCAAATCTCTAACTAATCTTGATGTCCTACCATGTGCTAAAACTCCCGCTAACACATCTAAAGCATAAGTCTGATTTAACTGTGCTAATCCAGGAACCCGCCACACCATGACTAACCGCGCTTGCTGAAGACTTTTATCAACAAATTCTCGCCGCACAATTTCTGTAAACGCCGATTCAAAAGTATAATTCGACTCTTGATCATTGACTATTGACTCTTGATTCTTACCAACCTGGGTAAATCCTTCCGCAACGCTGGCAATTAATTGTTCTACAGGTAAATTGCCCACAGCTACAGCCGTAATCATTGGTGGTTGATACCATTGAGCATGAAAATCTCGCATTTGCTGGGGTTCTAGCCCAGATATGACCGATTCTGGCCCCAACACCGGACGGCGGTAGGGTAATACATCAAATGCCATTTCCATCGCGCGGCGAAAAGTCCGGCGATGGGGATTATCTTCCGAACGGCGGATTTCTTCTAAAACAACAGCACGCTCACGTTCAAAGGCATCATCAGGAATACTCGGATTAAATACAACATCGATTTGCAGTGGAGCGAGTTCAGCAAAATCTTGGGGCGCAGTGGTTATGTAGTAATGAGTATAATCTTGACTCGTAGCAGCATTAGTCACAGCACCCCGTTCTTCAATCCGACGCTCAAACTCTCCACTGGCTAATCGCTCAGTTCCTTTAAAAATCATATGCTCTAAAAAGTGAGCCATACCGTTAATCGCATCAGATTCTACAGCCGAACCAACTTTAATCCAGAGGTTGAGGTTGACAACATCAATAGGCATTTGTTCGGCAATGATTGTCAAGCCATTAGGCAAACGGTGTATTGTTGGGGAATTGAGACGAGGAGACTTTAATAGAGTTGAGGTCATGAGTAGTGGTGAGTGAACAGGGTTCTTACTTCTTTATCTTATCCGTCACTCCAAAATATCTTTGATTGTTGCATCTGAAACAGACTAGTACAACAAGGCAAAAGTAATAAGGCAAAAGGAAAAAGAAATAATAACGATACCACAAGCCTTTTAGCAATTTCTTATAGTCGGTTTATTTACACCGTATTGTACTGAACACACAAATATTTTTTTGAGGCTGGGTGTAAGAGTTGTTCTCAATCGCCCGAATACTTAGCTTCTATCACTTTGCCATCTTTGAAATAAACATTCACTACTTCCGCATTGTAACGAGCATTGTTTGGGTCAAGAATGTAGTTTAGATGCTGGTCATGTACAACTGGGTCAATCTTTTCCAGCGCATCCCCATTCTCATCCATGAATTCCCCTAGTGGCTGAGGAAATCTTCCGCCTTTGGGAAAACGTTGGTTAAATCTGCTTTGCACTTCTGGAATTGTCATCCCATGTTTAATGTCAGAATAAAACTGCATAAAGGGTTTGACAGGCGAGAGAGTTACAAAGTACAAAGCAAAGATGCTGAGATTGAACCCGATAAACAGCCACAATTCTTGTTTCCGCCGATATTGTAAGTACACTGGCAAAAGTAAAATCAAGGCTAAAACAGCCATAAATATGTAATATTGCCAAAATAAGGAAGCAGCGTATTCATAATCTAGGAAATATCCCAGTAGAAATAAGACTACTAAAAAAATCACCTCGACAATCAGCTCAGTTTTGTTAGCGTGACGGTTGATATATTTCATGTGACTATATCTTGTATGGTTAAGAAAACATATTTCTGGAAGTCCTAATAGATTCAAATAAATAGGTACTGGAGAGCCGTTCAGTACCTATTTAATAGGTACAGTACCTATTTCTTGCACCAATGTGCATCGGGGCCTCGACCTAAACATTCCAATCGTCCTAAATTACGCTCCTGGCGTAAGATGCGGCGAATGAGGTCAATTCCCACAGTGGGACAGCGTTCTTGTAAATCCTTGATTGAAAAATCTCCAGGTATATTGCTAATTGCATCTAGCACCATAGCTGTTTTAGCTCCCTTGGCTGAACTAACTAACCCGACTCGCTGCTCAAACTCTCGATACGCCGAGAGTATGATGACACCCAGAAAATACTCCCACCACGGTAACAAGCTATGCTGTCCTTGATGCCAGTTTTGTGATGATTGGTAAAGTGTATCGTAGTAGCTTTCTTTTGTACGTTCTACAATTCGTTCTAAGCTAATAAACCGACCCACTTCGTAACCGGCTTTGTATAGTAACAGTAGTGTTAACAGTCGAGCCATCCGTCCATTGCCGTCAGTGAAGGGATGAACGCACAAAAAATCTAAAACATACGTGGGGATCAGCAGTAAAGGCTCAATTTCTTCAGACTCAAACAGGCGGTTAAACTTTTCATGCAAGCGTTCCATTGCATCTGGAGTTCCATAGGCTGGAACTGGCTGAAATCTGACAATTTTTCTGCCATCTGGGTAAGTTTCGCTAATTTCATTGTCTACAGACTTCCAGCGTCCACCCTCAGCCGCCGTAAATTGGTAAAGGTCTCGATGCAGCTGTAATACTACTCCAGGGGTGAAAGGGATGTGAGTATAACTGGTGTGAATGGTTGTAAGTACATCTCGATAGCCAGCAATTTCCTGTTCGGAGCGATCGCGCGGTGTGGTTTTTTCTGCTACTAGTTTTTTGATGCGTTCTAAGGGTGCTGTGATACCCTCTATCCGGTTAGAAGATTCGGTACTTTGAATAACCGCAGCTTGACGTAATGTTTCCAATATTTGAGGTGACTGTTCTTTGAATAAATCTTGCTTGCCTTTGTACTCACCAATTAGGCGAATGGTACGCAGTAGATTTTGAGTAATTGGCTGACTTTCAATAAAGCCCGGTTCAAACGACTGCATCGGCAGTTCCTACCAAGTTAACTTTACTATCTTCTCATGGCTGAATTAGTCAGTAGTTTGGCGAGACACACACAAATACAGCAATCATTCTCAAGTCTGTTCTTTGGCGATCGCCCCAACTCACCACGATTAGCTTGTAAAATTATGAATAGTAATATTAATTTTTGTAAAGCTAATCTTAATGCCACATATTGTTGTTAACCAAAATAAACCCCGTGTAGTCGTCATCGGTGCAGGAATTGGCGGACTGACGGCGGCGGCGTTGTTAGCCCATCGTGGCTATAGTGTTTTAGTCTTTGACCAAGCGATTGTACCAGGGGGTTGTGCTTCGACATTTAAACGTCAAGGGTTCACTTTTGATGTGGGTGCAACCCAAGTTGCAGGTTTGGAACCAGGCGGAATTCACCAACGCATTTTTGCAGAACTAGAAATTGATTTACCAGAGGCTACCCTTTGTGACCCTGCTTGTGCAGTTTATTTACCAGGGGAAACCACGCCTATTAATGTTTGGCGTGATCCTGAGAAATGGCGTGAAGAAAGACAACGGCAGTTTCCTGGAAGTGAACCTTTTTGGCAGTTAATGGCAACTTTATTTGCTGCGAGTTGGGAATTTCAAGGACGTGACCCAGTGTTACCGCCGCGTAATTTGTGGGATTTGTGGCAATTAATACGGGCGGTGCGTCTGAGTACATTTATCACTGCACCGTTTACATTTTTCACGGTAGGCGATGCGTTAAGACTCTGCGGTGTGGGTCATGACCAGCGTTTGAGAACTTTTTTAGATATGCAATTAAAGTTGTATTCTCAGGTAAACGCTGAAGAAACAGCCTTACTGTATGCGGCCACGGCGTTGAGTGTTTCCCAACTGCCCCAAGGATTGTATCACCTGCAAGGGAGTATGCAGGTGTTGAGCGATCGCTTAGTGACTGCCCTAGAAAGAGATGGCGGACGGTTATTAATGCGCCACACTGTTGAATATATCAAAGTCGAAAATGGTCAAGCCACCGCCGTTGTGATCCGCAACCAAAAAACAGGCGAAGTCTGGACAGAACCAGCCGACCATGTAGTAGCTAACGTGACAGCCCAAAATTTAGTGCAACTCTTGGGGGACAAAGTACCATCAGGTTACAAACAGCGAGTTGAAAAACTACCGCCACCATCAGGGGCTTTTGTGGTGTACTTGGGTGTGGATGTGAGTGCGATTCCTGTAGATTGTCCGCCCCATTTACAGTTTTTATACGATGCCAATGGCCCCATTGGCGAGAATAATTCCTTGTTTGTGTCTGTGAGTCATCCTGGTGATGGTCGCGCCCCAGAAGGTAAAGCCACAATTATTGCGTCATCTTTTGTAGATTATCAGCAATGGTGGCAAACTCCAGATTATCAAGCCTTGAAACAAAAATATACCGCAGATGCGATCGCCCGTCTCAACAAATATTTTTACCTCAAACCAGAAACTATTATTTACCAAGAAGCCGCCACACCCCGCACCTTTGCTCATTACACTGGACGCGATCGCGGTATAGTTGGGGGCATTGGGCAAAGAATACCCACCTTTGGCCCCTTTGGTTTTGCCAACCGCACACCGATAAATTCTCTCTGGTTAGTCGGCGACTCTACCCACCCTGGCGAAGGAACGGCTGGCGTGAGTTACTCGGCATTAACCGTGATTAGACAAATTGAGGCGCAAGCTTGACCGGAAGAGGCAAAAGGCAGGAGGCAGGAGGCAGAAAATATATTTTTTGCCATAGCATACCCTTATACCGTTTCACTTTAAGTTTGATACAAATAGGCCGCAGAGGAGCAGGGGGGCATGGGAGCAGAGGAGAAATTATTTGTATCATTTATTTTGTGAAATGGTATTACACCCCTATACACCTACACCCTTTCCCAAACTCTGATTTTGCGCTTCATTGCGTCCCGCTTATTGGGATAACTTCTGTTGAATATCTGCCCACTGCACACCTGCGAGGCTTGGTAATACAACATGGGCGGCACCAACACGTTCAACAGGGCCTAGTCCTACTGTCCACATACCCCCGGCTAAAGCGGCTTCTATGCCGGCGGCGGCATCTTCTACAACTACGCATTGTGCTGGTTGTAGTCCTAGTTGTTTGGCGGCGTATAAAAATAAATCCGGTGCTGGTTTGGGTTTTTCTACACTGTAACCATCAGCGATCGCATCTACTTTATCAGCAATCCCCAAGCGTTGAATTACTGTACAGGCATTTTTACTGGCTGAACCAATAGCAGTTTTAATTCCAGCTTGCCGTAACTCGTCCAAAAGTGCGATCGCACCCGGTAATAAATCTTTTGGTGTTACATGATGGATCAGTTCTACATAGTAGTTATTTTTACGCCCCATCATTTCTTGGATTTGTGCTTCGGAATACTTGCGATCGCCAATAATCAACATCAAAGATTCACGCCGCGACACACCCCGTAAAACTTCATTAGCTTGGCGATTAAAGGGAATACCCTCTTCATCAGCTAATCTCTGCCAAGCTTGATAGTGATACTCCGCCGTATCAGTTAACACACCATCCAAGTCAAAAATTACACCCTGAATCTCAACCATTCTCCCTTCTCCCCCTAGCCCTCCTTGTCTCCCTTGTCTCCCTTGTCTCCCTTGTCCCTGATGCAAATCAAACTCATGCCATTCCCCACGCCAGTGGAGTTTAAATTTCAGTCGTGTCCAGTGAGAAGGTAGATGGGGGTTGGCTTCGGGTCCGTTTTCTGTTAACTGAATGCCACCAAATCCAAAAACTACGGCTTGCCACACACCGCCAGCACTCGCGCCGTGAATACCATCGTTGGTGTTCCCGCGACTGTCTTTTAAATCCACCATTGCGGCTTGCATAAAACGTTTGTAAGCGGTTGTCGATTCCCCGACATCGGAAGCCATGATGGCGTGAATTGCCGGGCCGAGGGATGAACCGTAGGTAATATCTGTGCGGGGTGCGTAGTAGTCCCAATTTGCTTGTAAGGATTTGGGGTTGTAGGGAAAATCTGCTGATTCCCGCATTAAATAAAGCAGCATCAATACATCTGGCTGTTTCAGGACTTGTCGCTTGTTACCTTCTTCAATACCTAAAATTGCTTGGATAGAACGCTGACGCGGTTCGTATTCGTCTAAGTTAATGTCTGGGAGTTGAAAAAATCCCTCAAACTGCTCAATTAATCCGGTTTCTGGGTCGTAGAAAATCCAGATTTTATCAATGATATCTTGCCAATGCGATCGCACTTCGGATGTAATTTGCAATTTCTCTGCTAATTCCGTCGCACGTTCGGGGAAATTTTGCTGCAACCAATCATCAATAAATAGTGCTTTTTCTAAATGCCATTGCACCATTCTGTTAGTAAAGGTGTTGTTGTGAACCAATTCGTGATATTCATCAGCTCCAATTACCCCGCGAATCTCGTAGCGTTGTTGTTCTGAGTTATACTCAACACGACTAGCCCAAAAGATAGCGGTATCCAAAACAATCTCGGCACCGTAATCATGCAGCCACTCATCATCACCCGTGGCTAACCAGTAATACCAAACAGCGTAAGTAATATCTGCACTAATATGAATTTCGCGATCACGGCACCAAATTCTGATATCCTCACCATAAAAATCATTGGGAAGTGACCAGCGCGGTGTAACTTCATCGCCAGTGTCGGCACTTTCCCAAGAGTACATCGCGCCTTTATAGCCAGAATGCAAGGCTTTACGTCTAGCACCTGCTAAAGTGTGATAGCGGTAAGTTAGTAGGTTACGTGCGATCGTAGGTTGAGTAAATGTAAAAAATGGCAGAATAAAAATTTCTGTATCCCAAAAAATATGACCACGATAGCCAAAGCCAGACAGAGTTTTAGCGGGAATACTCACTTTATCGTCATAGCGAGGCGCAGCAATTAACAACTGGAAAAGGTTGTATCGAATCCCAAAAGCCGCCGTATTATCACCTTCCAGCAAAATATCACTTTGTTGCCAAACTTCATCCCAAGCTTGTTTGTGAGTCTTAACTAAACTTTCGTAGTTGGCTATTTCCCCAAGTTTTTGCTGTGCTGCGATGACTGGTGTCTCAACTTCCCGTGAGGTAAACACCGTGACGAATTTTTCGACTGTCACAGTTTGCTGTGACTTCGCCATAAATGTCGCAGTTAGAGAAGGATAACCAGGGGCGATGTTAACTTGTATCGATGCTTCCGTTCCTGATACGCTCATCTTGGCTGCCATACCAATCGTAATTCGGGAACTACGGGTACGGCTATGCAACCAAATGCCTTGTTCCGTTTTACCTTGGTCTAAATCTACCCAGTGATTAAAACCTTGGTTTTCAGGATAGCCATTGATGCTACCCTGCACTTCAATCAAGCCATCAAAATCAAGCGGTGTTACCTGACAGCGTTGCACCAAAATATGTTGATCTGCCAGACTAGCAAAACGTTCAAAGTGAATATCGATAGTTTTGTCACTCGGACTGCGCCACCTCACAAAACGGCTGAGGATTCCGTGACGTACATCTAGCCGTCGTTCATACTGTATGATTTCCCCTTGGTCGAAACGAAAGCGTTCTCCGTCAAGCATCACTACCAGATATACCCAGTCAGGACAGTTGGCGAGTTCTGTGTAAACTACAGGTACATCATCATAAACACCGTGAATAAATGTAGCTGGCAATGCACCAGGGTATTCTCTTTCAAAACTACCCCTTGTACCTAAATAGCCATTGCCAATTGTGAAAATAGTTTCTCTAGAATGCAATTGCTCAGGGTCAAACTGGGTTTCGGTTAATGTCCAGTCTGTATAGATAAAATTGCTAGTAGTACTTTTTGTTTCCATAGGCTAGGGGTTAGAGGTTAGAGGCTAGAGGTTAGAGGTTACATGTAGTAGTTGTCTACAATCAATTCGTGAAATTTTCTTCTTTTCTTTCTTCTCTTTCTTCTTCTTTGTGTCCTTTGCGTCCTTTGCGGTTCGTTAAAAATTACTGTTATTTTTGTTTATATAAATGTTGTTCTAAAATCTTCTCTGCTCTGGGTTTAAATATGAGATGAAATAAACTTTCCATATAGCGATCGCGTGCCTCATTATTTTCTGGTGCGACAAAATTCCAGAAACTAAACATTTTCGCCAGTAATAATAATTGGCTGGTATGGGATGACCAATTATACTTATTAATAATTCGCTGACTCATCCATTCTGAAACTTCTTGCCAATGGTGCGGATGATTTTCACACTCTGCTAAAAAGTGGATAATTTTAGCGGCTGTACCTTCTAAATCAGTCGGGTTAATAATAAATCCATCTTCTTGATTTTCGATAATTTCTAAAGCACCTCCAAACTGAGTTGCAAAAGTTGGCAATCCAGAAATCATCGCTTCTAAAATGCTTCTGCCAAAAGATTCAAACCGGGCAAAATGTACATAAATTCCTTGGCGATCGGCAATCACTCGGTAAGCTTCGCCAATATCTCCACCAGTCAGACGCATTCCCAACCAGCGAATCTGGTTGTGGAGATGATACTGATCAATAATGTCATATAGTCTTTGAATTTCTTGCGCTTCTTCAGCATTAGGAGCATCTGACGGCTGTAATTTACTTGTTAATAAAATTAAATTGCATCGCTTTTGTAATTCCTGACTTTGACCAAAGCATTCTGCCAAGCCAGTCAGATTTTTAATTGATGATATTGGAGCTACAGCAAATATAGGTCGTTTATTAGGTTCATCTAAAATGCCTATAATTTGGGAATCTTGGCGGTGAAATATTAACTCTGCAACTTCTTGGCTTTGATGAAAATCACGGGTTGTTTTTTGAGTGTAAGGAAAGAATATTTTGTGATTCACCCCTGGCGGTACTAAGTTAAATTTTGGGCTAAATAAATCAATTCCATCTACTACATGATATAGCTGCGGCATCGTGAAAAATTTATAAGATTCATACTGTCCCATTCCATCGGGTGTACCAACAATTTCTTGATAGGAAGAAGTAATAATAAAATCCGCAGCATTCATGCTGATTAAATCAGCAGTGAACTGAGCCGAAAAATGATATTTATCTTCTAATTTATCCCAATATAAATTACTAAATAGATATTTGGGTTTTTCTAAAGAATGAGCAATATTACATTGAGTAACTTTTAAACGTCGAGATAATAAAGAGGCGACTAAATTACCATCACTATAATTACCAATAATTAAATTGAGACGACCTTTAAACAAAGCTAGGAGTTCTTTTTCAGCATCGTTAGTAAAGCTTTCTAAGTAAGGCCAAATTTCAAATTTAGAAATCCAATTATTAGTGATATCTGGATTAAATTCCTCAAAAGGAACACGCAAAATCCAAGCATTTTCTGTATCTTCGACTTTTTCTAACCTGAGTCCACAGGATGTCCCTTCACAGTTAGGAATCAGTCGCGTCAAAATGATGATATGGGGTTGAATACCTAAAACATCAAGTCCCGCGAGAGTGATTTCTTCGCGGAGTTTGTTTTCTAAACTGCGTGCTTGTTCCAGAACATAAGCGACTTGACCCAAGGTTTCATCGCGTCCCATGACATCTTGTTGTCCTACCCAGCCATGAATGGAAATCAAGACGACGCGAAAAACCGCCGGAACCCGCGCTACAAATGCTTCTAATAGGGGAGGTTGGGGGGAATCAAGTAACCTATCAAGTAATGACAGAGTTTCTCTAACCCGCGCTGCTGTGTTTCCCCATCCTGGTGCTAAACCAAGGTCTTGGAGGTGAGAGTAAAATTTTTCGTAGGGTTCGTTAGCTGGTTTGTCACTAAGAAAATTGATTGCTTCCTTGATTTGTTTGGCGAATTGATTACCAGAACGAATGCGATCGCCAATTAACAAGCGTGTACCATCATACTGCACTCGCCGCAATGCTTGAAACACTACCTCTAACCAATGTTGCGGATCATTCAATAATTGATTACACAAGTAATGGTTGAGAAAAGCTAAACCTTGACCAATATTTCTGGGGTCATCGACGGAAGGGGAATCTGCGTAAAATGGTGCAAGGTCAATTTCCAGGATATGGGGTTGGTAGCGATTCACCAAGCGATCGCACACATCTAAAAACGCCTGTGGTGTCATCAACTCCCACTGATTCAAGTCAGCACTCAACCGCCAGACTTCTTGATTAGCAATTTTAGGACGTACCACAAACCAAATATGATCTTCTGACAAAACTATTTCATGGGTATATTGAATAAGTTTGCCAACAGAAGAAGAGTAGTAAAAATAAGCAGGTTTTTGGGAGTTATGGCAATATTCTGCAAATATTTGCAGAATTTCATTTCTCAGGAAATATTGTTTACCTGATACAGTTAATGAAGATATCAATTGTAGTAAAACAGCTTTTTCATCACTGTTTGATACAGCTTGCAGCAATTCATTCATAACTAATTACGCCACTTTAATAGGTTACGACCTCATTTTTTCTCCTCAACAATAGTGATTTTCTCTATAGGCTGTTAGAGGTACATTACCGTGATTACCATTTTTATGGTAAATCAGTCTTTCTAGCTCTGGCTTCTAGCTATGGTATGAATTATGCAGAAATTTTGATTTGGTAATGTATTAATTATCTTCAAACTAACAAGTCCTTGTTACTTTAGCTAGCTTTTTATGCCCTAGTACTAATTTTTTTAGATAATGCCATTTTGGCTAGATAAAATCCAAAACAAGATTATTATATTTGTTAGCAAATTAATCTAAATCTAATCTTTTAAATATATTAATTGCCATTAATTGTTAATCAATTTTTATGAAATTACCATACAAATTTATGCCACAAACCACAGAATCTTCGGTTGTTAGTCCTGAAGAATTTATAGATGCCAGTACTGAAGCAGCTTTATTGTTTGGTGGTACAGCAACATCTGTAAAAGTTGTTGATGAAGAGTCTGCTGCTGTAGCAGAAAGCAAATTAGTTGATGCTGATACATCATTAAGACTACAAACGGCTACTGTCCAAAATGATAGATGGTCAACATCGTTGCAGACATTGATTGACCAACCGCCTTCATATTTTCCTTATCAACTTATTGCAGGTGGAATTGCATTTTGTATAGCTATTATTACTTGGGCAAATTTGGGACAAATTGAAGAAGTTGGTAAAGCTAGAGGGAGATTAATTCCTTTAGGAGAGGTATATAAAGTTCATCCTGTAATTTTTGGTAAGGTTGCTCGTGTTTATATTCAAGAAGGGCAAACAGTTAAAGCTGGTGAAGTCATAGCGCAACTAGATCAAGAAATTGCCTTGAATGAATTAGATAGATTAAAGCAAGAATTAACGGCTTACCAAACTCAAGTTCTGCAAACACAAGGCTTGATTGATAAAACTCGTTTAGAGACTAAAACGCGGATAGCAATTAATCAAGCAGAAATTCAAGGACAAAAAGCGACGATCGCTCAAGCAATCTCCAAAATTCAAAGTCAAAAAGTAGCGATCGCTCAAGGTGAAGAAAGGGCAAAAATCAGTCAAGAACTGCTCGATCAATTGAATAAAGATGCGACAGCCCAAAAAGAACGATTGCAAAGATTAACAGCATTAGTAGAACAAGGGGCGCTTTCCCAAGAACAACTGTTTCAAGCTCAACAAAATTTGAGCGATCGCCAGCGTACCATCACCCAACAAAGTGGTGATATCAAACAAACTCTAGCAGAATCCCAACGAGAGCAAATGGCTTTGCAACAAGTTTTATCAGAGTCACAGCGATTGCAAGCTGAGTTAACCCAAAAGCAAGCCGAAGGTAACACAGTAGAGTTACAGTCTGAACAAGCAATTCAAAAATTGCAAGTCCAAAAAACTCAACTGCAAGCTCAAGTTCAACAGACTGCAAAACTCATCCTAGAGGCGAAAACTAAGTTAAAACAACTTGCTCTCACAGCTCCTGTTGATGGCACAGTTTTATCACTCAATGTCCGCAACAGTGGAGAAGTAGTTCAATCAGGGCAAACAATAGCTGAATTAGCACCTGAAAATGCGCCCCTGATTCTGGAAGCTACTTTACCTACAAAAGAAGCAGGCTTTGTTAAAGTTGGAAACGAAGTCAAAATTAAATTTGATGCCTATCCTTATCAGGACTATAGTATTATCCCTGGCAAGGTAATATCAATTTCACCAAATAGCAAAGTTAATGAACAACTTGGTGCAGTCTATCGGTTAGAAATTGCGCTGGATCGCAACTACGTCAAAGCTAATCATCAAACAATTAAATTTCAGGCTGGACAGACAGCTACTGCTGAAATTATCATTCGTCGCCGACGCATTATAGACATTTTGCTTGAACCACTGAAAGAACTGCAAGCAGGCGGAAGCACTTTGTAATGATAATTCTTGTAAGATGGGCATCTACTTTAATTTGACTCCAATGGCAAGATGCTCATCCCATAAAACTAACAAAATTATCATGTAAATGGGTAACACACCAAAAATTTAAATGCTAGAAATATAAAATATTTTTTTTATATGATTGAATTTAAAGGGAAATTCATTTCTCCTAAAGAAGTTATTACATATCTCAAAAATAATCTGCAAATCCGAGAATTATGTAATCGCATCTTATGTCAAAAAATTATTAATAAAGCTGCTGAAGAAAAAAATGTCCAAGTAAGCCCAGAAGAAATTCAAATAGAAGCTGAGAGACTACGTTATGAAAAACGTTTAGTTAAAGCTAGTGAAACTATAGCATGGTTAGCCGATAATCTGATTTCCTCTGAAGATTGGGAAGCAGGAATTCGTGATAGCCTTTTGCAGAAAAAATTAGCTGAACATTTATTTGGTCAACAAGTAGAAAAATATTTTTGGGAAAATAAACTTAATTACGATCAGGTTTTACTTTATCAAATAGTTTTACCCTCTCAAAACTTAGCCCAAGAGATTTACTATCAAATCGAAGAAAGTGAAATCAGCTTTTATGAAGCTGCTCACATTTATGATGTTGATCAAACACGCAGAAATCGCTGTGGTTATGAGGGCAAATTTTACCGTTGGAGTTTTGAGCCAGATGTAGCCGCAGTCATATTTAACGCCCAACCAAAAGAATTACTTGGCCCGATCGCAATCAAGCAAAATAGTTATATTTTTATGGTAGAAGATTTCATATCTGCTGAATTAACCCCTGAAAAACATCAAGAAATTATCAATAAAATGTTTCAGGAATGGTTGGCATCAGAGTTAAATTATCTGCTGTATGCCTAAGACATTAAAGGAGATAGCGATCACCATCTCCTCTAATGCAGAAAAAAGATTAATTTAATACTTAAATACTAATGTTTTTCTGATAAACAAGCTTCGCTACTTTTTTGCCGCTTCCTTTTTAATCCAAGGCTAATTGCACCCCACCCAAAAATTAGCGCAGGTAACATAGAAGGTGTAGGCACTGCAACTTTAGATTGAGTTGAATTGTATGCTACTAAAGCCACCGTAGTTTTATCCTGAAAATAATGGTTTAAATAACCGTTAAAAGCTGTTGTTGTAAATTCTTGTTCTCCAGCAATATTAGACATAGTAAATGCACCAAATTTGACATTCTTGCTGTTTTGATATGTCAGACTATCATTGCCTGCTGTTGTTAAGCTTCCGCCAACTTGGAAATAATCTAAGACATTGTTATTAGCAAGATTAATTAATGCAAAACCTAAATTTCCACTAGCACTTGCACTCTCCTGCTGTGGATTATCTGTAAAAGTTGCTAGATTTAAATCGCCTGTGAAATTAAAAGAAAAATGGGTATTGTTATTTACATCAAAAATACCTTGTATTGTAGATTTGCTTGTTCCTATCCCTAAGTAACCATTGTTTTCACCAAAAGCTTGACTGGACGTTAAACTATATCCTAATGGTGGGGTAGTTCCTAGATAAGCGATCGCATCAGCATTAGTAGCTACATTACCCCCATTAAAAATTGATGTAGCGTTAGTGTCGGTATTAGTAAAAGTGCTTGTAGGGCTTTGACTAATGTTGGTAAACAATAACCTTCCTTGAGACAAAGCAATAGTAGCAGCTTGGCTAGGTGAAGTTAATAAAATTGAACTAGCTAACCAAGATGTAGTAAGTAATAAAAAGCGGTGTGTGAATTCCAAATATTTCTGCATACAATCCTCAATGAAGCTGGTAGAGCGATCGCACAACCTAAAAACCTAATATTCAGGTTTAAAAAATGCGACAAATATATCGGCAGTATTATTTTGAAATAGAAAACCACTGATAACTCTTAAATCTTGAGTTTTCAGTGGTTTCCGATTAGCAATCTACTATCATCAATTTTGATGATGTAAGATAGTTTGTAGTAAGTGCTATCCTTAGAAAAGACGCTAAAAGTCTATAATGCTTTAACACTTACTACAAAACTATTTTAAACAAGCAGTTTTTGGCTGATAACCTAATAAGTTAGCGAATGCCGTTGATTACAGCAGCAGAAGTACTACTAGCGAAGGAGCCTCCTAAGTAATCAGGTACAGCTACTGTGTCAGCCTTGGCGTAAGAGTAGGTAGGGAAGAAAGTGAAATTGCGAGCTTGAGCCTTAGCACCAGCAGCAGCAGAGTTGTTGCCAACATTCTCAGGATCGTTAATAGTAGTGGTGAAGGTATTTGTGGTATCAAAATTGATACTAACAAAATCATTTTGGTAGTAAGTATAGGGAGGTAATAAACCACCTTGAACGTTAGAAACTTCAACAACTTCTAAAATTTCTAAATCAGAAATAATCATTGTGTTCTCCTGGGAATGAATTTGGAATTAATTCTTGGGAATTTTTGCTGCAACCAACTTTTGTTTGGTCACATTAATTAAGATAAAGCATTTTTAATTAGAGTCAATATGTTTAGACTAAATTAATGCCATTTTGGCTGCAAAATAATTAGCTAAATATTGAAGTTATGATTTTCCTTGATTCAACTTATTCATAAAGTTAACGACGAAATAGTATTGCCAAAATGGCAATACTATTTAAGCAAAAATCGCTATTATATCTTGCTAGTAAACTTGTATACATTGCAGTCATGAATAATAGAAATATGAATATATAAATCAGATTGATAAACAAAAAATCATTCATAGTAATTAGTGAAAATCAATAATCAAAATTGCTTTAAAAAATTAATTGCTATTAATGGCATCTTAGAGGATGTTCGGAAAGTTTTGAAAGATACTAAAAACCCCTCTCCAAACCTCTCCCCTACAAGGAGGAGCCACTGCTTTGGGCGGCTTTGCCGACTTGTAGCAAGTGGCGTTAGAGGCTTTGAAATCCCCCCATTACCTTGTAGGAAATGGGCGGCTCACGAGGTTAGGTTTTAAAATTTTGTTGTTAACAATAATACTTTTCAAACAATATCTCAGAAGCATGGTTTTTAGTCCACTGCTTCTATATATAAGAACTATGAATTTTAAGTATTGAAGAAGATTCTTTTAAAAAAATATGAAACAAGTATTAGGAACTGAAGAATATAACCTTTCAGTACAGCCTCGCAACGATCGCCAACTGTTATCGGATATTCTTTTGAGTTGGTTATTTAACAATGAAAAGTTAGTGCGTAACTTGTCACCAGCTTTTGAAATCCGGGATTTTAACCTCGGAGATGAGCTTGTTGATCAAGCCGAAAATTCTCCAGGTTGTTACATCATTTGCCAAGGCCAAGTGCGGCTAGTCAGTTGGAATGCAACCTTACAAAAAGAAGTAGCAACTTCATTATTAGGAGTGGGAGAAACTTACGGTGCAGATGAACTGTTTACCGATGAACCTTTAGCTTATCGTGCGATCGCAGCTAGTGCAGGTACGCTGGCTTTTATCCCCACAGCCAACCTCAAACAGTGGTGCGATCGCTTACCGCAATTGCGAGACTACCTGAGTCATATAACAGCGATTCGGCAAACTCTGCTATTTTTCAAAACGACTGTTGATGTACCGCAGATCAAACTTTCCAGTCATACCCTCAAAGAATTTGTACCTTACTTAGAGCAAATAAAAATCAGTGCTGGTTCAGTACTGTCTCAATCAACTCCCAATGAAGATGGACGTTTTTGGCTGCGTAGTGGCGAAATTCACAGTCTAGAAAATCCCTCAGCACCATTTCCTAGTATTGGTAACAGTTGGGGATATCCTGAGCCAATACCAGCTGATTGGATTGCTAAAACTGATTTAGTAATTTATAAACTAGCGATCGCACAATGGGAAAAAGCTAAAGCCACTGCGCCGCAATTATTAGGTGTATCTTCCCAACAGATAATCGCAGACAAAGCAACAGCCACTCGTCAACGCCACAAAAATTCTGTCGCTACTACACCCACCACCAATCTGCAACAGCCATCTGCAAAAGCCCAGTCTAATCTCATAACCTTTCCCCTACCCAGTAAACAACGCCGTCCCTTGTTTGGTCAGCGTTACCCATTCATTCAGCAACAAAGTACGGCTGATTGCGGCCCAGCTTGCTTGGCGATGATCTCCCGTTACTGGGGGAAAAAATTTAATATCAATATTCTCCGAAATATCTCAAATGTTGGTCGTGGTGGAGCCTCCCTCAAAAGTTTAGCAACCGCCGCAGAAACTATAGGTTTTCAAGCTCGGCCAGTACGAGCCAGTCTCAACCGGATAGCCAATCAAAAACATCCTTGGATTGCCCACTGGCAAGGCGACCATTATATAGTTGTTTACCGAGTGCGGAAAAATTGCGTTATTGTTTCTGACCCTGCTATTGGGCGTAAAAAGCTAAATATCAAAGATTTTCAAGCTGGCTGGACTGGATACGCACTCTTACTAACCCCTACACCTCAATTCCAAGCTGTACAATCTACCAAACCATCATTAGGGCGATTTTGGAGCGCATTTTTACCTTACCGTTCACTGCTGCTGCCCATTATCGTTGCTTCTTTGCTGCTGCAAATTTTTGGTTTGGTGACTCCCCTGTTAACTCAAGTGATTCTTGACCAGGTGGTGGTACATAAAAGTCTCAGCACCTTACATGTTTTTATCATCGGTTCGTTGGTATTTAGTCTCTGGCGCATTGGTTTGGGAAGTATTCGCCAATATATGCTGGACTATTTCTCCAACCGAGTAGACTTGAGTTTAATTACTGGCTTTATTACTCATACCCTGAATTTACCGCTTCAGTTTTTTGCTACCCGCCATGTCGGCGATATTATCACCCGCGTTCAAGAAAACCAAAAAATTCAGGTGTTTCTGACGCGACAAGCAGTTGCAGCTTGGCTAGATGCACTAACAGCAGTTGTCTATGTCGGACTCATGGCATATTACAACTTGCAATTAACTTTTTTAGTACTGGCACTATTACCACCAATTATTTTGTTGACAGTAATTGCCAGTCCGATTTTACGTCAAGTATCGCGGGAAATTTTTAATGAAGCTGCCAAGCAAAACTCCTCACTGGTAGAAATGCTTACAGGAGTCGCCACAGTCAAAGCCGCCGCCGCCGAACGTGAATTGCGCTGGCGCTGGGAAGACCACTTTACAAGTACAGTCAATGCTAAATTTCGCGGTCAGAAATTAGCGATTACTTTACAAGTAATTAGCGGATTAATTAATACCTTGGGCAGTACAGCATTACTGTGGTATTCAGCAACCTTAGTAATTCAAGACCAACTCAGCATAGGTCAATTAGTCGCTTTCAATATGCTGATTGGTAATGTAATTGGCCCTGTGTTATCACTAGTGAATCTTTGGGATGAATTTCAAGAAGTGCTAGTTTCCGTAGAGCGGTTAGATGATATTTTTAGCACTCAACCAGAAGAAACTGCGGAAAAATCCATGTTGGTTCTACCGAACCTCCGAGGAGAAGTAAGATTTGAAAATGTGACTTTTCGTTATAGTGCAGATGACGATCGCAATATCCTGCAAAATATTTCTTTAGCAGCAAACCCTGGTCAAACTGTTGCCATTGTTGGTCGTAGCGGTTCTGGCAAGAGTTCATTGGTCAATCTATTGCAGGGATTATATTATCCCACTAGTGGCAAAATTTTAGTAGATGGGCATGATATCAGTCATGTTTCCCCTCAATCTTTGCGTCGCCAATTGGGTGTTGTACCCCAAGAGTGCTTTTTATTTTCTGGGACGATTCTCGAAAATATCACCTTATATCGTCCAGAGTATACTTTAGAACAGGTAATTGAAGTTAGTAAGCTGGCAGAAGCCCACGCATTTATTCAAACTTTACCACTAGGTTACAACACCAAAGTTGGCGAACGCGGTTCTAGTCTTTCTGGGGGACAACGCCAAAGAATTGCGATCGCTCGTGCTATTTTAAGTAATCCCCGCATTCTCATTTTAGATGAAGCTACCAGTTCTTTAGACACCGAATCAGAGCGACGTTTTCAACAAAATCTTCTCCGCATCAGTCATGTGAGCGAAACAGACGCTCGTACCACTTTTATTATTGCTCACCGCCTCTCAACGGTGCGTAATGCTGATCACATTATTGTGCTAGATAAAGGTATTATTACTGAGCAAGGCACTCACGAAGAACTGATGACACTTCAAGGACTTTACTATCATCTTATAAAGCAGCAAATTGATGTATAAGTAGTAGCCACCTGCTGCTGTATCATACTAATCCTTTGTCAACTCTTGGGGCTTTCTGCTAAAAAATGCCAATTTGGCTAAATATGCAACAAAATAAATAGTATTCTGTGTATTAGGTAACTATTCATTAGGCAAATTTCTGATAAAGAATCTGGATTATCTAAAGTTTATTCAGTTTTTAGAAGATGAACAAAAGCAACTTGGCTTGAAGAGATAAATTTTCTTCACTCAGCAATATTGCTGTTCAAGCAACTCATCAAACTTCAAACATCCAGCCAGAATCTAGTTATTAACTTTCAGTTTCAGTTAAGCACCACTACAGGGTTAGCCATGAACTACCAAGTACCTTCTTCTCAAAACAACTGTCATAGTTTGATTACTCCTGAACAGTTAGATCAAGTAATTGAAGCTATTACTGATGGTAGATATTCTTGGGCTTGTGTATTAATTTTGCGTTTTATTGGATATAATCCGCTTCACTTTATGCCTCAAAGAACTTACAGTCGTCTGATAAAAGAACAGAACCAATATATGACCGCAAAAAATTCAGACACTACTGTTAGTTCTTCAATTAATAAGACTGATATACCAGAAAAAACGCAGAATATAAAAAAATCAAATTCTCAGGATAAATCTGACATTAAATCAGGAAATATCCCAGGTATGAATGTACTATATTTAAAATCAAATATGTCTAATTTTTATTCATCAAAAGACGAAGATATACAAAATTAACATCTAAAAATAGCAGTTAAGAAAGATTATGCCAAATAATTACCTTGTTAAATGACACCTAGCTATGACAAAAATAGTTTTGCAGTAAATAAGCGATCGCAGCGCAAAATGGCGTATACTGTCCATTAGCATCAGCTTGTGCGTAACCTTGAACTAATTGCTGTATTTCTAACTCACTCAATTCATCAATATCTAACAGTACAGCCTCAATTGCCATCCTACGCATATTTTGTAGCTTACTAATATTCAGTGCTAACTTTTCAATAGTTGTTTGAGCCGCATCTTTTTTATCTAATTCATCCGTTGGTAAAATTTCACCAGAGGCGAGATATTTAAAAAAATCTCCACAATTTGCTTCTAAAGACGAAATCATCAGTTTTTCATCGTACCAATACTTTTTTTGATGACCACAATGTACAGGAACAGGAGGCGGTTCTTCACTTTCTCCTTGACATGAAGCGATAAGATTGGTGTATTCCAGTGCCAAATGAGGATAATATTTACGAGGCTTTAAATGTTCTATGTGGCTAGTTGCTTTAGTTATCTGCATTCCACAATAACAACAAATATAGCCTTGTTCTTTTAATAGTGCATCATGTAGGATAGGTTTTTCTGGTGATTGTAAATTATTCCAATTAGGTTCCCAATCATCATTTGCTAAAGCTTTCCACACAACAAACTTTTCTGGTTCCTCACCTTTTTTGATATACTTCATCGGTTGAGAATTTCCTTACGCCGAATGAGTACATCTGCTTTGACAAACTCTGGTTCATCTGCACCAATTTTGGCTGCTAACTGTTGACGTAATTCTCTCGCACCTATCAAATCTCCCGCATCAATTAACCGAAATAGTTCTAAAAGACTATCTTTAATATCTTGTGGACGTGCTGGAACATCCATTAAATCTTCTAAAATTTGATTGCTATCTCTACCAAAAGAACTTTCTGGTCTTTTAGCAATTACACCATTCTCAGTCTTTTCTAAAATATAAATTCCTTCAGGCTTAACATGACTAACTACTTGCGGCGAATGAGTAGTGACAATAAACTGACAATTAGGAAAAGTTCGTGTCAAAGCTGGAATAATTTCACGCTGCCATTTAGGATGTAAATGTAATTCAATTTCATCAATTAAAACAACCCCACTACCTTGAAGTGGATCTGATAAACCTGGGTTAGCAATTGCTAAACGTCTAGCTAAATCTCCCACCATTGCAAGTAAACATTTCTCTCCATCAGATAATTGATTAATAATTAACTCTTCCCTATCTTTTGTTACAGTCATTCGTAGAGGAGAACGACGTACCCGCAAATTAGAAAAATTAGGCAGTAATAAAGATATAGCTTTTCTTACGGCTTCTAATTGAATATCTCGATAAATGCGATTGTCTCTTAGTAATTCACTTTCTAAATCTTCTCTATTCCTAAACCACTGAAAAAAACTATTGAAATCTATTTTTTCATCCATTACTGAAGATTTATAAGCATCTATTTGTTGAAAATTTGTCTGATTGGGTATTTTTAAATTGATATCAATAACTGCACGATTTACAGGGTAGTGAACTATTAAAGGTATATTATATTGAGGTTCATTTTGCCAATGCCTCCAGATTGCGTTCGCAGCCGCACGTATTTTTTCATATCCTGATTCTTGAGATATGCTATTCCGCATTCGAGATATTTGCCAATCTTCTTCACCTCCATCCCATAAAACCGAAATATACAGTCGAGTAAAATCTGCATTATTATAAATATCTGATTCATTAAATACTTTTATTTTTTCTTTGATAGAGACTCCTCCAATCCAGTCTATAAAACGGGACATTAATAAGGAAATAGCATCAACAATACTTGATTTACCAACACCATTAATACCAATCAATACCGTAGGCTCAAGTTCATCAAAATCTAATGTCAAATCGCCAATTCCTCGAAATGACTCCATTTTTAGGCGCTTGACTCTCATAGCTCTTACCAAAATTAACTTAATTGATTTGGTGGGTATTACCCACCTTTAGTTTAATACCTTCTCGCCTTTGCGTCTTATCGCGAAAATTTACCTAACTTAACTAAGCACTTTTAATCGGAATAACACCCTGATCAAAAACACGATTATCAGTCCCAATAGCCTTAACTTCGATTCTATTGGGATACACTTCATAAGCTGCAAAACTCAAACTAGAAGCCGAATATGCTGTCCATTCAGAACGACCAACAGGGCGAGTTCCCGCACCACCACCAGTAATTAAATAAGTTGTGCCATTGATAGATTTAGTCCGTTCATAGTGATGTTCATGACCATTAATATAAAGTTGCACACCATATTTTTGAAACAAAGGTGTAAAAACTTTAATAAACTCTGGGTTATTACCATAAACACCAGAAGCGTAAACTGGATGATGACCAAATACAACTTTCCAAGGTGCATCACTGCGACTTAATTCTTGTTCTAACCAAGGTAATTGTTTTTTCCAATCAGCATTACCGTTAGTATCTAAAGCAAAAAATTGCACCTGATTACGGCGAAATGTATAGTAACGTTTTCCCTGCATATTAAAGCCAGGGTATTTAAGTTGCGGTTCACCGTTAGCTGTCCGAATATCGTGATTACCTAAACAAGCGTAAAATTTAACACTTTTTTTGAGTAATGGTTGATAAGGACGTTCAAAAACTGCATTGATTTTTTCGATTTCGCCATTGTTATAAATATTATCGCCAGCTAAAACCACTAAGTTATACGGGTTTTGTTTGTGATAAAAATTCATAGCTTCAGCTACAGCATATTGTCCTTTGGCACCAGTTCCGGTATCTGCCACAGACACAAAACGCAAGAGTAAATCTTTTTTGGCGGGTTTAGCTGCTATGGCGACAAAATCATCGGAAGAATTATTGTGATGAGTTAAAGCCCAACCAATAATTCCTGTACCAACTGCTCCCAAGCTACTTAAAGATAAAAATTGACGGCGTTTCAGTTTCATAATTTATGAAGTATGAAGTATGAATGCTTTATTCAGGCATCAATATTGTTATATAGCAAAGTTCTAAGTACTGAGTGCTGAGTAGGAACTCCATCAGTATTTTCCAGCTTGTAACCTATCACCTGTAACCTATCACCTGCTATATATTGTTTGTCTTTGATTCGTTGCTTTTGGTGAAAGTTCCATGTCACGAGACAACCGAAATTCACAACCTCCGCCCCAAGAACCTTATTCTAGAAAACCGCCAATTTGGAAGGCGGCTATTATCGGAGTGTTGCGGGGGACAATTGGGGTTTTAGAAACAGCCGTGGTGAAATTAGAGGCTGAGTCATCTACAACCAATCCAACTTGGCAGCAGTTTCAGTTAGTCTGGAGTGGTTTATTAGCTAAAATTCGCTCTTTATTACCAGCAAGTTTCTCTAGGAAGTTGTCAGACACAACTTTGACAGGAATTATTGCTGGAATTACTTTAGTTTTGGTGATTGGGACAACTTCTAGCTTATTTTCGAGTAAACCTACGGAAATTGCTACCATTCCGCCTGTTGAGGAAGTTCCTGTACCTACGCCTGCACCAACTATTCCGCCTGAGTCTACAACATCAGAACCTCAGCCGCCAGTAGAAGTTACGCCAACACCGGAACCGGAAGTTACACCTACACCAACACCGGAACCAGAAGCAGAAGTTACGCCAATACCAGAACCGGAGGTTACACCAACACCGGAACCAGAACCGAAACCCGCAGTAGAATTAACCCCAGAACAAATTTTGATTGCAGCGATTGAAAATCAAGTAGCAGAAATTAGCGATCGCTTTGCCTCTGGTCTGATAAAGTCAATTCAAGCCAATTTTCGCACTAGCAATCTCATTATTAAAATTAATGATGATTGGTACTCTCTTAAAGAATCTCAACAAAACAAACTTGCATCAGAAATATTACAGCGTTCTCAAGAATTAAATTTTAGTCATTTAGAAATTTTCGACTCTCAAGATAGATTAGTCGCCCGTAACCCCATTGTCGGTAACGAGATGATTATTTTTAAACGCCGCACCGCAAATTCTACTATTTCAATTCCTGGCTGACGTTCATTGTATATTTAAACTCTTTATATTATGAATGTTATACCTCGTTTGCTAGAGGATTGGCGATCGCTTATAAAATAAGATAGTTAATAAATTCTTTGCAATTGGCTTAAACGCCAATCGATTTAATAAATAAATTCAAAATTATTCTTAAAGGGAGCATGAAACTATGGATATGCAAGTCCTGAGAGAACGTGCTGGACTTAGCCGTGCAGAGGTGGCCTTCAGGCTTGCAATTAGTGAAACCAGTGTACGTAACTGGGAAGCTGGGCGCACGGAACCTACAATGACACCCAAAAAATATCTAGAGGCTATACGTCTATTTGGATGTACACCAGAAGAATTAGCCTCCGCCAGTGAAAAATCCATCAATCAACGCCATAAACGTAAACCCGGTAGACCAAAGCGTTTTCCTGAAAATTCAGTAGCGCCAGTCCCAGATACACCTGTTTGTAGTTAACTTTTTGCAGAATTCAAAATACAGAATCCAGCAGTCAGAATTAATTAACTTAATATCTAGCAGACTCCTGATTTATTCTGAATTCTGACTCCTTCCTTCCTGAATTCTTACTCTAACGGTGGTAATGGTTTTGTTACCACCACTTTTCGCTTTGGAATATTGATTTCAGTCACGAAATTTTTTGCATCTGAGGTGTAAAAAACAAGGAAAGTGGCTTCATTAGGTTGATGGGTTCCTAATACTTGGTCTACTTGGCGGATAACTTCAGTATAATTTTTGCCAGCAAAATCAGAAACAGCTATAGTTTTGCGATCGCTTGCTGTCAGTCGTTTGTCACCATCGCTGTCAGCCGTTACCACTTCATACCAAATTCCTTGCACCTTTTTGATAACATTTTCAGGAGGTGTTGATAAGCCTAATGTTTGATAGCGTACAAACAACGAGTTATTATTGGGAATTAACTTCCAAGCTGATTGATCACTGGTATTAAAAAATAAAAAATTCCGAATGCTGGCAGCTTCTTTTTCATAGTAAGACTGACGATAATTTTGTTGGGAACTGATCGTGGACATCAGGTACGGTGTACCTTTAATCACTTCAAATGAATTCAAGCTAAATTGCACTTTAACATCAGAATCAGTTTCTAGATTAACTATGTCACCAACATGACGTTCTCGAAATAATTCTTGATAAATTCGATAAGCTGCATAGCCTAATATCGAGAAAGTCATCAAACCACAAAGTACAATAATTATTGCTCGAATCGTAGTCAAAAAATTCGGAAATCGAAATCTACTCATGTTCTGGATTAGGTTGAGTAACAACGAGACATAGCCGTAATTGTGACAATTTATGTATATACTAAATAAACATTATTGAGTATTGAATTCAGTAGATTTACTAATATTTCAAAAACTCATCTCCAACTAGTGCGATCGCTCACCGTATTTGCTACGGCAGCGCGATAAGATTCTAAAACAACCGTCGTAACTAAAGGTTTAAATGGCAGAAACATTATTTTTCAACGCTCTGCGGGAAGCCATTGATGAAGAAATGGCGCGTGATTCCAGTGTATTTGTTCTGGGTGAAGACGTAGGACACTATGGCGGTTCCTATAAAGTCACCAAAGACTTGTACAAAAAGTATGGTGACTTGAGGGTTTTAGACACTCCCATCGCCGAAAATAGCTTTACTGGTATAGCAGTCGGGGCGGCCATGACTGGGTTGCGACCGATTATTGAAGGTATGAATATGGGCTTTCTGCTCTTGGCCTTCAACCAAATCTCCAATAACGCCGGGATGTTACGCTATACCTCCGGTGGTAACTTTAAAATTCCAATGGTGATTCGCGGCCCCGGTGGTGTAGGTAGACAATTAGGCGCAGAACACTCCCAACGCCTAGAAGCTTACTTTCAAGCCGTACCAGGGTTAAAAATTGTGGCTTGTTCCACACCCTACAACGCTAAAGGCTTACTCAAATCCGCCATCCGCGACGATAACCCCGTACTGTTCTTTGAGCATGTACTGTTGTATAACTTAAAAGAAAATTTACCAGAAGAAGAATACCTCCTGCCCTTAGATAAAGCCGAGGTAGTGCGTCAAGGCAAAGATGTCACAATTCTGACTTACTCCCGGATGCGTCATCATGTGATGCAAGCGGTGAAGCCTTTAGAAAAACAAGGTTACGACCCCGAAGTTATTGATTTAATATCACTCAAACCCTTGGATTTTGATACCATCGGTGCATCTATCCGCAAAACCCACCGCGTAATTGTTGTGGAAGAATGTATGCGGACTGGCGGTATCGGTGCAGAACTAACTGCTTCCATTAACGATCGCCTTTTTGACGAATTAGATGCACCAGTACTGCGTCTATCTTCCCAAGATATTCCCACACCATACAACGGCGCTCTAGAGCGTCTTACCATCGTCCAGCCAGAACAAATCGTCGAAGCTGTACAGAAAATGGTCGCTATGCGTGTTTAGGGAATAGGGAGTAGAAAGGCAAAAGTCAAAAGAAATATAGTCTTTTACCTTTTTACTTTTGACTTTTGACTTGATTGATACCTACTCCCCACTCACCACTCCCTACTCCCCATCATTCATAACTCAATCAAAGAACGCTATTATAGCGTTTGTCAGTTGCGAGTTATGGTATGCAAAGACAGCAGTCACTATTAGCTTTAATATTAGTTTTGGTAATCGCTGCGATCGCAGTAATTGCCACAATTCCTATACCTCTGGGGCTGGATTTACGCGGCGGTTCCCAGCTTACAATTCAAGTCAAACCCGCACCAGGGATGAAGGAAATCACCGAACGCGAATTAGCAGGCGTTCAAAAAGTCGTAGAAGGAAGAATTAACGGCCTTGGTGTTTCCGAACCAGTCATTCAAACCGTAGGTGCAGATAAAATTCTTGTCCAGTTACCAGGGGTAAATGATCCCGAACAAGCAGAAAGAGTGCTAGGCGGTACAGCACAATTAGAATTTCGTAAACAAAAACCTGGAACTGAAACCCAACTTTTTGCCTTTCAATCTTCACGTGCAGAACTGAAAGCCAAGCAGCAAGAATTACGCAACAGCACAGATAAAGCCGCAATTAACAAAAATCAAGAAGAATTACAAAAAAATAATCAAGCCATCCTGGAATTATTTGAAAGCACCGATCCTCCCCTGAATGGTAAATACCTGCAAGATGCCTACGGTGAACCGACTCAACAAGGTAACAATTGGAATGTTGCCATTCGTTTTGAGCAGAAGGGCGGTGAATTATTTGCTGACCTTACCAAAAATCTAGCAGGTACAGGCCGTAGTATTGGGATTTTCTTAGATAACGAACTGATCAGCGCCCCTGTAGTCGGGCCAGAATTTGCGGCTACCGGGATTACTGGTGGTGCAGCAGTTATTACAGGCCGCTTTACAGCCCAACAAGCCAATGATTTAGGCGTGCAACTACGTGGTGGTGCGCTACCTGTACCTGTGGAAATTGCTGAAATCCGCACCGTTGGGGCTACCTTGGGTAAAGACAGTATTGTCAGCAGTATCTATGCTGGCAGTGGTGGTCTGCTTTTAGTATTAATATTTATGATTTTGTACTATAGACTACCAGGATTAATTGCGAATATTGCGCTGATTATCTACGCTATTCTGACTTGGGCTTGCTTTGCCTTGTTAGGTGTAACTCTGACATTGCCAGGTATTGCAGGTTTTATTCTCAGTATTGGTATGGCGGTGGATGCTAACGTGCTAATTTTTGAGCGCACCAGAGAAGAACTGCAAGCAGGTAAGTCATTGTATCGCTCTGTGGAATCTGGCTTTTACCGCGCTTTTTCGAGTATCTTAGACGGCAACGTCACAACAGTGATTGCTTGTGCAGCGTTATTCTGGCTAGGTGCTGGTTTGGTGAAAGGCTTTGCGCTCACCTTGGCTTTGGGCGTAGCAGTGAGTATGTTTACTGCGATTACCTGTAGTCGTACCTTTATGTTTTTAGCAATTTCGATTCCTGCACTGCGAAAACCAGAATTTTACTGTCCGAACCTGTCAGCATCAGGAGCATCTAATAAGACTGAGGTAGCGCAATGAAACTGAGTATTAACAAATCGCGATCGCTTTGGTGGATTATCTCTTGTGCAGTGATCCTTGCTGGTATCATCTCAATGGTGATTTCTTGGCAAAATCCAAATATTCGTGCGCCGCTACGTCCCAGTTTAGATTTTGTTGGCGGTACAAGATTACAGTTTGAACGAGATTGCAGTCAACCGAAAAACTGTGAACAGCCACTTGATATCAACGTTGTTCGGGAAGTCGCCAAAGAACAAGGGCTAGGCGATAGTAGTATCCAAATTGTTGCCGATCAAGAAACCAAAAAAGAAAACGGTATCTTAATTCGGACAAAAAATTTAAATCGCGATCAGCGTACCCAGTTGCAAAATGCTCTCAGCGCCAAAGTTGGTGCTTTTGACGAGCAGAAAAACCAAATTGACACAGTTGGGCCTACCTTGGGAAGAGAGTTATTTACTTCTGGGATGATTGCTTTGGTGGTGTCCTTTGCTGGAATTATCGTCTACCTAGCTTTCCGATTTCAGTTAGATTATGCCATCTTTGCGATTATTGCTCTGTTTCACGATGTGTTGATCACAGTAGGCATATTCTCAATTTTAGGTCTGGTTTTGGGAACAGAAGTCGATAGCCTTTTCATCGTTGCTTTGCTGACAATTACTGGATTTTCAGTCAACGACACAGTGGTAATTTACGATCGCATTCGTGAAACCCTCAAAACCAATCCTAACCGCCCAATTGCCGAAATTGTCGATGATGCCGTCAATCAAACCCTAACTAGGTCAATTAACACCACCTTAACCACATTATTGACCTTATTTGCCATCTTTCTGTTTGGGGGAGAAACCCTAAAAAACTTTGCCTTAGCCTTAATTATTGGTTTCATCGCCGGAGCTTACTCCAGTATTTTTATTGCTAGTACTCTCCTAGCTTTGTGGCGAGAACGTACAGAGAAACCCAATCCAGTCACCAACAGCGAAGCATTTGACGCATCAGCAGATAGTTAGTCAATTATTAGGGATTTTAGATTAACTTACTGAAATGTTGTTTATACTGCTTCCACTTTTCTCAAACCAAGACTCAAATTCAAAAACTACCCAAAATCTCGCATTTAAAATCAAAAATTGCTAACACTATTTGCATCCACGTCCGCGTGACCTTTTCCTGCTATGGATCAATCAGAACAACCATCAATTAATGACCCATCTTTTGCTAAACAAGTTCAGAAACTACATCATCTGACAGTGTATGGCAGATGGTTATTTGTGACATTTTTATGGCTGCTGATTGCCCCTGTGAGTCTGTGGAATTTACGCTCAGAAATTGCTCTGTGGCAACAATACTTTACCTGGGTAGCAGTGCGATATGGACTCATCTATCATCCCCTGTCTACCCTGGGTTTAAGTTTTTGTATTGCTATGACCATTTCTGTTTTAGTTTGGCAAAGCCGCAATATTTTAATGGGACTACCACAGCCAGAAAAAGAACGCCTAGAAAAACAAGTTTGTCGCATCCGCCAGCAAGGGCCTAGTCATCCTCTGTGGAAGTTCATTTGTGAGTAAATCTGAGAATGGTTAAATAAATTTGTATATAGTTGCATTTCGCTATGCCTATGGAGAAATTTTCTGCACAATATGACTAAATAAAAGCAAACATACTTATTGGTGCAATTGAGTTGCTACACATGAACCATCCTCAGATTAAATTTAGCGATCGCCATTCTGACATCGACCTTTACCAACTCCAAGAATTATTTAATATTGCAGCTTTTTGGGCAAAAGGACGTAGTATTGAGGACTTAAACATCGCTATTACCAATAGCGAGCCAGTAATTTCTTTATGGGATGATACAAAACTCGTTGGCTTTGCTAGAGCAACTTCTGATGGTATCTATCGTGCCACAATCTGGGATGTAGTCATTCACCCAGACTACCAAGGCACTGGGCTAGGTAGCAAATTAATCACAACAGTTTTAAACCATCCCCGAATGAAATTGGTAGAGCGAGTATATTTAATGACTACTCACCAGCAAGGGTTCTATACAAAAATGGGTTTTATACCCAATAGCAGCACAACTATGGTGCTACACAACCAATCCAAACAGCTAAATTCCCTTTCCGCAGCAGAACTACAGTTTCAGGAATAGGGGTTAGAGGTTAGAGGCTAGTACAACAAGGCAAAAGGCAAAAGGCAAAAGTCAAAAAGCTTACAACACAAGCTTTTCGCTAACTTGAAATGGTATCTTTATTTCCACCGATCTGTACTAGAGGCTTTTTACTCAGCACTCAGCACTCAAAACTCAGCACTTTCTCAAGCTACAGGAATGGTAATTTGTACCCTAGTTAGTGAATCAGTTGATTCTGGACTTGTTAAATTAGGAAGCATTTCTAGTTTTGCTCCCATAACTTCTAATAATATTTGATTGAGTAATAATTTCATTCCGGGAGAAAAGTTAGCCTTCTCATCTTGATTTTGAGGAGGCTGATTATTATTTTGCATTAAATCAATCGGCTCACTTTCTGGTAAAGCATGGGTGGGAATATCTAAATAGATATGAGCCAAGTTATTAGTATCTGAAACTGTCGCCGAAACACAAATACTACCTTCTTGCATTTGGCTAATTGCCGTGTCTACTAAATTAACTAAAACTTGGCGCAACCAGCGATGATCTGCCAATACATGAACATCTGGATCTATGGGTGACATCTGCAAGGAAAAATTTCGATTCGCCGCCAGCATATAAGTTAAGTCTTTAACTTCTTGAAAAACTGTGTCTAAACAGCGCGGCTGAATATCTAACTTATTTGTACCGTATTCAGTTCGAGAAATGCTGAGAATTTCATCCATCAAATGCAGCAATTTCAAAGCTTTTTCGTGAGCTTGGGCGATAAATTCTCGTTCTTCTTCGGGATTTTCACATAAGTCTGACAAAATTAATTGATGCAACCCAATTAAACTATTGAGTGGCGATCGCAATTCATGGGTAGTACGTGCTAAAAAACCCGCTTTAAATTGACTCATCTCCTGCGCCATTTGATAAGCCAACTGCGTTTGTTTGATTTCTTGCCGCAGTTGTGACACAGTTTCTTGTGATTCTGATATTACTGGCGATGTGTTAGGACTAGTGTTTGCTGACTTGGCAAATAACCAACGAAAACCGATTCCTAAGATGATTCCGACTGCAAGATATGCCCAGTTGCTCCAGTTCATAAATATGGCAATTATTATTCTGATTAATCCAGTGTGATGCTTCCTTGACGCAAAATTTGCCAGTTTTCTCCTGTCCACTTAGCAACAGTGGAAGGTACACCAACCCCAGAAATTTCCTCAATAAGTCCTTTCGTCTCTAAGGTTAACGCATCAGGAAATTGCACCGTAATTTCTGCCATCCTTTGTAAAGGTGGCTGTCCAGAAAAGTTGGCACTGGTTGTGGCTAAAGGGCCTGTTTTTGCCAAAATAGAACGGGCGATCGCATTATCTGGGACTCGAATACCAACCGTAGTCGGATCAGTCGGGTTCATTTCTTTGGGCAAGCGATCGCTCGCTGGCAATACTAACGTTAACCCCCCCGGCCAATATTTACTTACTACTTGTTGCCAAATTTCATATTCATGTTCGCCACCCTTGACATAAGGCCATAAATCCTCAGCCTTAGCACCCATCAAAATCAAAGGTTTATCCTGGCTGCGCTGCTTGGCGGCAAAAATTAAGGCAGCTTTTTCTGGCAAAGTCGCCAGTGCTGGCACAGTATCAGTCGGAAAACTCACTAAACAGCCAGCCTGTGCGCCTGCAATCAAATCTTCTAGAGCAACTTGAGCCATATCTACCAATGTCAGAAGTTATGAATGAAAATACGTAATTTTTGTATTTTCACTCATAACTCCTGTCAAGGTGTAGGGATGTATATATCCAAAACCTTTCACCCCTATCACCTGTCACCTGTCACCTATCCCCTGTTCCCTACATACGCTAAAGCAAAACGTTCAACTCCTTCTAAATCAGAGTGGATTTGAATATCGCTATAGCTACCTTGATTTTGCAAAAGTTCTCGCACTGCACCCGCTTGTCCCGCCATCATTTCAATCAGCCACACGCCACCAGGGCGCAAATAACTGGGTGAGACTTCAATTAAATGACGAATATCATCTAAACCATCAGCACCACCATCTAATGCCAAATGTGGTTCATGCTGCTTGACTTCCGGTTCTAGGGTAGCCACAGTTTCAGTCGGGATATAGGGCGGATTAGAAACCATTCCACTGATTTGGCCTTTGAGAGTGGTTAATGGCTCCCACCAAGAACCTTGATAAAAATGAATCCTGTCGGCAAACCCCAGATTTTTGGCGTTGGTTTGGGCAATTTCTAAGGCGGCGTTGCTGTAATCAACAGCATGAATCGTAGCGTTTGGCAACCCATCCGCCAACCCAATGGCGATCGCACCACTCCCAGTCCCCAAGTCTACCCAATGCCCTTGATCTAATGACTTGACAACCTGTTTTTGAGCGATCGCCGCTACTGCTAAATCAATGATGCACTCTGTCTCTGGTCGAGGAATTAACACCGCACTCGACACCGCCAGTTTAAAATTTCGCCAAGGTGTTACACCCGCGATGTACTGCACTGGTACGCGATCGCACAATCGTTTCTGCCAAAGCTGTTTTAAATCTCTCAAAGACATGGCAATGGGTACTTCCGCCCAGTCTTTGAAAGATTCTAAACGCAGTGCCAAACGGTCTAAACCAGCGATTTCTTGCAGCAGCCAATCAACTTCTAATGGGGGTACAGCAGCAGCGATCGCAGCTTGAATTGCTTGCTTACGCCACTGCCAAAGTTGTAACCCAGAAACTATCTGTGGCTGTTGATCTGCCATGCTTTAACGTTTTGGCTTTGCAGGTTGGGCATTATTATTCCCACTATTTCCCGAATTTTTGGGTAAAGTCCGAATATACTCTCTGGATTCTTGAGAAGGCACTAACACCACTTGCTTGAGCCAATCTTCGTTCTTATCTTGTAAAGTCTTGATTACGCCATCTATGTCTATAACCTGAATATCCGCCTTGGGATATTTTGGTTTGACTTGGTTTAACAAACCTTGAGCATCTTGCTTACTCACAAACAAAGGTACAACTTGTTCTTTGTCGTTTGTCAGTTTAATAGGTACATAACCTTGATCTGGTGCAAAGCGAACCGCAAAAATCGGCACACTCCGAAACTGCTCTACTTTCTGACCGCTTTGGTTCAGTAATTCTAATGCGCCTTTGACATCCTGATCTACTGGTTTAAAAGCAAATACCAAACGGTTAGGTTGATTTTTGGTTTGTTGCAACTGCTGATAAATAATTCCCAACGGTACAGCTGTCACCTGGAGACTCTTGACAATTTCTGCCATTTTGGGATCGTTAGCGTTGGTAGTCCGCAGTTGATTAATAAAAGCCTGCGCCTCTTGACGGCTGAGATAAACACCTGTGACTGAACCACCCAGTTTCTTACCATCTTGATTTTCTGGTAAAGGACGACTCAAAGGTAATCCTTTATCATTGGTAATTAGATACACTGGTACTGAGTCTAGTTTTTCTTTGATTTGTTGTTCTGACAATGCCAGCACTGGGACATTACCGACAAAAACTGTGCCTAACAGAGTACTCCCGATTAAACCCAATGTTGCGCCCCAGCGAACTAATGCTTTCATGACTACTCCTCGCGTCAATGGTTTTTAATTAAAGTCAGACTAATTGGTTGGATTTGCACAGCACTAACTTGTTTTAGTTATATAGCAATCCATCTGAGATGTAAAAACGCCATAATGGCTATTAAATGGTCACAATCAACTCGCAAAATGGGAGATTTCTAAATTCTTGAGAACTCCTACGCTATTTTTGTCGCAGTCAATTGTGCTGCAACCTGATTTTTTTATTTGGCTTTGCCTGATTCCTGCACAAGAATTATAGATGCCTATTATAGACTGCTCTCAAAAAATGAAAACTTTTGCCGACCGTTGAGATGATTAATGCCATTTTATTGTCTTTCTCAAAAACTAGTGACGCGATCGCAAAATAATTCGTTCCATTTATTTATTGCCCATATCATTGCTTAAATCAATGCCTAGACTTACTCTCGGCTGATTTTTCTATTCAAAATATCATTCCTCAATTTTTGAGCAAACCGAAGAAACTAAATTATCTTTTTCTGTGGTATCTACAAGACTCATATTTGATTTGGGAAAAAATCAGTACACCCAGATCAGGCTTCTTTCCTACTCCCTACTCCCCATTCCCTAATCCCTACCTACACAACTAGATTCAGGAATCAAACCGTATTCCTATACAATCTAATTGTTAAACTTAGTACACAATTCGACTGCCACAAAAATTTTCTACTTCAACGATAGTAAATTCTAATTACAACTTAAAAATATAAAGAAATATCCTATCTCTGGATAAATACATAGATAGGATACTACCAAATTTAAAATATTAAATTTCAATCGGGATGACAGGATTTGAACCTGCGGCATCCTGCTCCCAAAGCAGGCGCGCTACCAAGCTGCGCTACATCCCGGATTTTTTAGTTGGGTGCTACTGACTTTGCCTTTCGCATTACCAGACATCTATTTTAACACACAACCTTTACTATAATAGCAGACTTAACATCGATTTGCCAACCATTCACCTTAATTTATAGTTAAAGGTTATGTATTAAGACACTCTGAAAAAGTGCTAAGTGGCAAGTGTCGAATAAAAATATTAATCTCTAAACTCGATCCCCTAGTACAGTACGGCGTAAATAAACAGACCAAACTTCGACCACGCTCAGTGATCATAAGTAACTGCTAAAAGGCTTGTGGTATAACTATTCTTTACTTTTGACTTTTGACTTTTTTACTTTTGCCTTGTTGTACTAGCCTCTAGTCAAAATATTTTAGTGAGGATACCAAAACATTCCCTTAATGCCTTCAGGGTCTGCCATAAAACCCATACCCCTATAGAAATCAACTACATGGGGATCAGCAAAGAGAGTGACATTACTGATTTCTTCACTTCTGAGTTTTTTGAGGACGTATTTCATCAAAGCTTTACCCAGCCCTTTACCTTGAAAGTCTGGATGAACTACTACATCCCAAATCGTGGCATTAAAAGCATGATCTGAGGTAGCGCGGGCAAAACCAATGAGCCGACGTTGGTTTCCTCGTACTTGCCACATTGAGGCGACGAGAAAACTATGCTCTATGGCTTTTTTTACTTTTCGCAAAGGACGACGTGACCAACCAACTGCATCACACAGTTCTTCTAATTCATACAAGTCAATATCTCTCTCAGTGCTGAAAACAATGCGTTCCGAGTTTCGCACCGCATCACTATTAGCACTAGAGTTACCAAATTCCCCTGTATGCTCTTCAAAGGAAGTTGCTCTGTTTGCCGTTACAGATTCAGGAGTACTAAACCAAGTTTTCCAAAAACCCATGCCAACGTGGTTCGGGTAGTATAACTGAATTGGCTACCACTCTTTTAAAGAGATGATACACGTTTTATCAAGTTAGTGCCATCTTTTACCCTACACCCTGAGTTTTTCAGATTTTGTTGGGATCATTGAATGACAACAGCTTTTAATCGCGTGTTTTGTACCAATCATTTTCAACTTTAGCATTTTGTTGTAAAGTCCAGGGAAAATTCCCCAAAAGGCAAAGTTTTGAGAGTCAATTTTATATATGGCGGTAGTCAGATGTGTTAGGACAATTTGAAAGCTTGAATGCCAGGAATCATAAGACTTTTCCTCCTGACTTCTGCCTTCTGGAGACACTTGCGTGGGCGGTTTTCCCACGCCAGTCGCTACAACGGAGGGAACCTCCGCAACGCGCTGGCTCGACTTGAGCAAAGTGTCGTCCTCCTGACTCCTGCCTTCTGTTATATGAATATGGGTATTAACTACTGGTTGTTGGGAATAATGTTTATTACTAGCATCCAGTCCCCAGTCCACAGCCCCCAGGTGAAAACAGCAAGCGAGTCTTACCCCCAACAATGGCTTCTGGTTTAAAATCTTCGACACTAGAACTCCTAAAACGCTTTAACCGAGCGTTTCCCCAGTTTTATGAGCAATTTGTCAGCAGTGAGATTCAACTGCAAAATCTCCGATTAGCTTACCGTCTATATAAAACCAGACGTGCCGTTATCGAGTTGAAGCCGGAAGGTAGTAAAAGTGCGCTGCATTTTGCCTACCGTAACCAATCTTTTCTCCTCAGTGATATTTTTGGTGTGCTGGCAGCTTATGGCTTGACCATTCACGGTCTGAGTCTGTATGGTCAAATTCGACCACCAATGTTAGTTTTCATCAAACTTTTAGTCTCTCGCGGTAGCAAAGCTTTGACAGAGAAAACCGCAGAAAATGTCTGTCGGGCAATTCGAGAGGCTTTAGGAGGGCGCTTTGAAGTCGAAGAAATGCTGGCAGTAGAATTTAATTTAGATGCTGGCTTAGAACAAGTACAGACTGAGTTTTATGTCGATCCTGTATTTCATCTGCCGGCTTTGGTGATTGAAGCAGATAACCAACCAGGATTGTTTTACAAAGTGATGTACGCTATCTGGCAAGAAGATTTGCTAGTAGTTAACGCGAATTTGTTGGTTTGGCGAGGACGCACGCGGCTGATTCTCTATTTGTTGGGGCCAAATGAAAGCTTAATTCCTGAATATCTCGGACACAAAATAGCTGAAGGAGTCCGACAGCGTTTGTTGGGGAAATAATTTGCTAGTACAAAAAGGCAAAAGGCAAAAAGAAAAATAACGATAGCACAAGCATTTTAGCAATTCCAGATAGTCTGTTTATTTACACCGACCTGTACTAGCCTCCAGTCTCTAGCCCCTAACCCCTCATCTCTCCCACATTTTTTGTTCTGTATTTAGTCGTACCCATGCTTGGAGGTACGATATAAATATGGCAACCATAGAAATCTTAGGCGTTCCACACGCATACGAGTTAACGGCTCCCACTGCTTGCCCCCATGCTTTGGTATTCATCCACGGTTGGCTAAATAGTCGTGGGTACTGGCAACCTGTGATTTCCCGTCTGTCCGTAGATTTACAGTGTTTATCTTATGATTTACGCGGTTTTGGTGAGTCCCAATCCTATGCAGAAACTGATGTAAATCGTTTACAAAGTACTGTTGGTTTAACATCCCAATTGCTGGTTAGTTCTAGTTCCCAATTTGGTTCTCTGTATACGCCAACTGCTTATGCTCAAGATTTAGCAGCTTTATTACAAGAGCTAAATATTACCAGTGCTTGGTTGATTGGGCATTCTTTGGGCGGTACGATCGCACTTTGGGCAGCAGCTTTACTACCTGATGTGGTTCAAGGTGTCATCTGTATCAACGCTGGCGGTGGGATTTATCTCAAGGAAGCTTTTGAAAAATTTCGTTCAGCAGGTCAAAGATTTTTACAAGTTCGTCCGCGCTGGCTATCTCAAATCCCTTTGATTGACTTGCTATTTACTAGAGACAGTGTAGTCCGCCCTCTAGATCGGTATTGGGCGCGTCAAAGAGTGATAGATTTTGTGGTTGCTGACCCAGAAGCAGCGTTGGGAGCGTTATTAGATTCCACAACAGAAGAAGAAGTAAATCGCCTACCCCAGTTGGTTTCGCAATTAAAACAGCCTGTATATTTTTTGGCTGGTGCCGATGATAAGGTCATGGAACCCAAGTATGTTCGCCATTTAGCCAGCTTTCATCGGCTTTTTCAATACTGTGGTGACAATGTGATTGAAATTCCTAATTGTGGACATTTAGCTATGTTAGAACAACCAGATGCCGTTGCCAGCCATATTCGCGCAATTGTCAGTGGTCAAGAGTCAATGGTCAAAAGTTTTGGATAAAGAACAAATGACCAAGGACAAAGGACATATAACCATTACACTTGATACAACTTCATCACCTGACCCAGAGATAACCGCGACTCTACACCCAAAGTCAAGGGTGAGATATGACCGCGAGATAAATGGTCAGACGCGGCGCAGGCAATCATAGCGGCGTTATCGGTACAAAATTTCAGGGGTGGGAATAAAACACGCAGGTTATGTTCACTGGCGGCGGCTTGCAAGTGCTGTCTCAAGCCGCTATTTGCTGCTACTCCACCACCAACAGCAATGGTATTGAGTCCATAGTCCAGGGCGCAAGCGATCGCTCTTTTGGTGAGTGCCTTGGCTACAGTTGCCTGAAAACTGGCTGCTAAGTCTGCCACAGGCACTTGCTCGCCATTTTTGTCAAATTGCTGCACTAACCTGAGTACGGCTGTCTTTAAGCCACTAAAACTGCCATCATAGCGATGAAATCCGCCACCAGGTAGAGAAACTTTTCCTTCTGGCAAGGCAAAAGCTTGGGGATCGCCCTGCTGTGCTAACTTGTCAATTACAGGGCCACCTGGATAACCTAGATTTAACAAGCGTGCCACCTTATCAAAGGCTTCCCCTGCCGCATCATCACGGGTTTCACCCAGGGTTTCGTAGTTACCACAGTCTTTAACATAAATCAAGCTTGTATGTCCGCCTGAAACCAGTAAGCTAAGAAAAGGGGGATCTAAAGTTGGCTCACTCAAGTAAGTCGCACAAATGTGGCCTTCGAGGTGATGGACTCCCAAAAATGGTTTATTGTGTACGATCGCTAAAGTTTTGGCAGCAGTTAATCCCACCAATAACGCTCCCACTAAACCAGGGGCGCAAGTGGCAGCGATGCCATCGATTTCTGACCAGTCTAATTTTGCCTGTTCCAGAGCTTGGGCGATCGCTTGGTTGATCGTCTCTAAATGCTGGCGTGATGCCACCTCTGGGACAACTCCACCATATTGCTGATGAACTGGAATTTGGGAGGCGATAATACTACTGCGAACTTGACGATTGTTAACAATTGCGACGGCAGTTTCATCACAACTGGTTTCGATTGCTAAAACGTTTGCCATCTGAGGGTTCTACAAAATAACGATTTGTTTGAGAAGCTTTAACTTTTATTTACTTAAACTTTACTCGGTTCCCAGGCAAGAGTATGATGACTTGCTAGTTAGCCAAATAAAGAATGTACAAGCCGCTTCGTTTTGTACAAAAAACTTTTTCTTTTGTAATAAAAGGAAACAACTCCATGCGACGATTGTTTGCTTTGATTTTAGCGATTTGTCTTTGGTTCAATTTTGCTCCCCCAGCGACAGCTCTAGGGGCTAATCTTACACCCTGCCAAGACAACCCCGCATTTCAAGCACTAGCTAAAAATGCCCGAAATACAACTGCCGATCCCCAATCCGGTCAAAAGAGATTTGAGCGTTACTCTCAAGCACTCTGTGGCCCTGAAGGCTATCCTCACCTGATTGTTGATGGCCGTCTAGACCGCGCTGGTGACTTTTTGATTCCCAGCATTCTATTTCTCTACATTGCTGGCTGGATTGGTTGGGTAGGCCGTGCTTACCTAATCGCAGTGAGAAAAGAATCTGACACCGAACAAAAAGAAATCCAAATTGATTTGGCTTTGGCACTACCCCTAATTGCCACAGGTTTTGCTTGGCCAGCAGCTGCTTTGAAAGAATTCCTTTCTGGCGAATTAACTGCTAAAGATTCTGAGATCCCCGTTTCTCCTCGTTAGGTTTTGCTTAACTGATTCATTGTTTTGGAGATTAAATACATGGCTGAAAAAGGCGATCAATCATCCTATTTGATTAAATTTATTTCCACAGCACCAGTGGCAGCTACAATCTGGCTGACAATTACAGCAGGCATTTTGATTGAGTTTAACCGCTTTTTCCCAGACCTACTGTTCCACCCACTGCCATAACCAAAGCATTGGGATTTTAAACTGTTGCATGTGTAATTGAGAGGCGAACATCGAATTATGGCGCAAGCAGTAGACGCATCTAAAAATTCACCCAGCGATGTGAGAAACAGAGAAGTCGTGTTTCCCGCAGGTGGCGATCCTCAGTTGGGTAATCTCGAAACCCCAGTTAATTCTTCTCCCGCAATCAAGTGGTTCATCAATAACCTGCCAGCTTATCGTCTAGGTTTAACTCCTTTCAGACGTGGACTAGAAGTTGGTATGGCACATGGCTACTGGATATTTGGCCCCTTCGCTAAATATGGCCCACTGCGTAGTGCAGAAAACGCTAACCTAGCAGGCTTATTAGGTGCGATCGCCCTAGTAATTTTTCTGACAGGTGGCTTATCTTTATATGCCAATAGCAATCCCCCCAAAGCCCTGAATAGCGTAACTGGCGCTTCAGCTCCAGATGCTTTCCTATCTAAAGAAGGCTGGAATAACTTTGCTAGTGCTTTCTTAATTGGTGGTATTGGTGGTGCAGTAGTTGCTTACTTCTTAACTAGCAATATCGCACTCATTCAAGGCTTAATCGGCTAATTGGTTTTTGGTAATTGGTAATTAGTGATTAGTAATTCTAATTACTGATTACCATTTGCCAAACTATGAGAGGCTAGGGGCTAGTACAAAAAGGCAAAAGTAAAAAGGTGAGCCATTGCGGTGGACGGGTTTCCCGGCATAAAGCAAATGGTGAACCCGAAGGGCAAAAGTAAAAAGAAAGAATAGTGATATCACAAACCTTTGAGCAATTTTAGATGTCTATTTATTTCCGCTATGCTGTACTAGAGGTTAGAGGCTAGTTTTTTAGAAGTCAGATTATCAAAATCAAAAAATGGATAGCCATTAAAAAATTTTAAGGACACATAGAATTATGTGTCCTTAATTATTTGGTGCTAAAAATGCTTGGGTGTGATTATTCAAATATCGCTGCTTCAATCGCTGCAAGTGCTGTTTCAAAATCGTCATTGACAATTTGAATATCAAATTCATCAGCAGCTGCGATTTCTGCCTTGGCGCGGACTAGTCGACGGGAAATTGCTTCTTCAGAGTCTTGTCCACGGCCACGTATCCGTTTTTCTAATTCATCAAAAGAAGGCGGCAAAATAAAAATGCTGAGAGCATTAGGAAAGGAAGCGCGAATTTGTCTTGCCCCTTCTAATTCAATTTCCAGCACTACTAACTTACCAGACTGAATTTGATTGACTACAGTTTCTCGCGGAGTACCGTAATAATTCCCCGCAAATTCCGCCCACTCTAAAAATTCACCTTGAGCAACCAGTTGTTCAAATTTACTACGGTTAATAAAGTAATAATTTTTGCCATCAATTTCTCCGGGGCGAGGAGAACGAGTTGTCACGGATACAGAATAATACAGTTGCGGATGACGCTCTAACAGCGATCGCATTAAGGTGCCTTTGCCAACACCACTAGGGCCAGTTAAAACAATTAACTTGCCTGTAGGCGGGCATTCTGTGGTAGTAGCACTAGTCTGGATGGGTAAAACTTGCATCATCCGTTCAACCTGTGAATTAATCAACAATCATGATTTGTGAGTTTCTGTTCGTTGTCAGGCTGACCTCGACTAACGAATTTGTAGCACTGGTGACAGAAAACCAGTCTAATTCACATAGTACTGCCGATATGGTGCAAATAGAATAGTCGTTTGTCAACTATCCTTGGTTAATTATCTACAGCATGGTGATCGCGGGAAATCACGAACCGATTTGCTACCGTTTCGGGCTGAATTGCGGAAAGGATGACATGGTTAGAATCAGTGATAATTACAGCCCTTGTCCGACGACCATAAGTGGCATCAATCAGCTGGTTTTTTTCCCGCGCATCAGTGATAATCCGCTTAATTGGCGCAGATTCTGGACTGACGATCGCAACTACTTTGTTAGCCGAGACAATGTTGCCGAAACCGATATTTATTAATTGAATGTCCATAAAATAACTGAGACTAAATGTGGTACGAGAATCCAGTAAGGATTTTATTTCCATGTTATCCCTAAAAAACTGGAGTTACAACGCATCACATCTAGCTTGCTTTAGTTTTTAGACAAACTATGCTTTTTTTAGCTGTTTATTTGCGAAATATACTGAAAATATTCCCATAGACACATGCGTAATTGTGAGAAATTAATCTATAGCCGTTGGGGGAGTGTGGGGGGTTTGGGGAGTATGGGAGGTGTGGGAGATGTGGGGGGACAAGGGGGAAGATTCTTACCTCTGCACCCCTACCTCTTGTGTCCTTTTTTGATTGCTTGCCATTTTTGGCGTAATTGTTGCAAGTTGGGTGTCTGCCCACCATAGCGCCAACTCACATAAGCCTGACTAATTTCATCAATGACTTGGGCTGTGGCTAGTGGATGGTGTTGATATGACACTTGGACATATTCCAGGGGTGTTTGTGACGGATGCTTACCTAGACCTTTGGTGGCAGTCCATTGCAGCATTTGTTGATAAAGCCTTTCCATTGGTGGTAATTTACTCAACCACTGACTCTTTAACCATTTCCGCCACTGTACCCAACCCAGCCAGCCAAAGAAAGCGATTGTAGTTCCCAAAGTTAAGCCAGTTAACACACCCAGCCAACCTTGAGCGAATAAAGCAAAAAACCAAGCGATCGCTTTAAATATCAAACCCAAGAGTTTCCCAAAGACAGTGTTCAAGAAGCCAGTCACAGGGGAAGGTAGCCACCCGGCCACCCAATTCCAGAATTGACGCAAAACACTAAAGGTTTGGGAGTCTTCAACAGAAGGGGGAATTAAGGGATGATTGGGAATGGGGTCAAAGGTAAACCAACCATATTTGGGAAAGTAAACTTCTGTCATCGCGTAAGCATCGGTGTTACGGACAACATACATTCCCGTAAAAGGATTAAATTCGCCGGAACCAAACCCCGCCACTAACCGCGCGGGAATCCCAATCGAACGCAACATCACTGTTAACACAGTTGAGAAATGGTCTGGATAGCCACCCTTATATTTAAATAAGAAAGCTTCCACTAAATCTTCTTTGTCTCCCAAATAAGGAAATTCCAAGGGATTTTGAGGAATCGAATAATTTTGCTTGAGGTACTGGGCTAGATAAAGTACCTTTTCATAAGTTGCATCTAAAGTTTTTGATACCTTAGATACATTGTTGCGATTGTAATTCGCCAGAATTTCTTCTGTTAATTTGCGGACTTTGGGCGAAATTTCTGGGGGAATTTGCAAATAGTATTTTGTAATGTTTTTTGGATAGTTAGTACTAGCCTTACCTAACAAAGTCCGATCGCGGTAAGGTACTTCGGAAATCACTGTATAAGTTAGGTCTTCAGATAAAGCAACTGGCGATCGCAGTCCATTTTCCTGATCAACAGCAATAATCGGTGTGGGAAAGTAAATCTCTTTGGGGTAAGACATTGCCGGAATCAAATTCGGCAAATCTGCCACCATTGTATAGGTTTGTACGACTTCTCTGGTTTTAGCGGTGGTAGGAGGTGGAGACAGATAAATTTGATAAGACCAAGGCGATCGCTTGAGGGTGGTAACATCATCATTGCGGGAAATTTCCCAACCTTTACCTGTGTAGCGATCAAATGCTAATACCCGCCAAAAACCTTCCACCTGCGATCGCACCCGCATCACCACCTTGGATGTCATGCTTCCCCGCAGGTTTTGATTCATTTGGCTATTAAAGCCATAATAAAAACTATCGTTTAATTTTCCTGGCTGACCATTTTGACTTTCTTCTGTGCCATTGCCTTCATTATCACCATTGCCTTGACGCACATAACCAGGATTAATAATACTGCGTCCTGTAAAACTGCCCTTAACTTCAATCGGCGAACTAACTGGAAATGTCCGTAATTGATAACCAGGAAACCGGGGTAGAACAGCAAAAATTCCTAACCCTAGCCCCACAATTAAAGTAAAAAGTAAAAAGTAAAAAAGTAAATATGATTTTAATTGTGATTCTTTTGCCTTTTCCCTTTTAACTTTTGACTTACTTAACCCGATTTGGGAACGATAATCTAAGACTAAAGTGGGCAAGGCGATCGCTAAAAACAACAATAATACAGGTGCAAAAGCCAAAGTTTGACTCAGTGTTGCTGCTACACCCAACAAAATCAAACCAATCACAATTGAATAGCCCAAATCCTTGCGTCTGGGCATATCAAAACTATGGAGTATTTGCAGTTGAATTAATAACTCTGCTAAAGCCAGCCGCGTATCATTTAATTCTCCCAGTACTTGCCCAAAGAACGCACCCAAAGACACTAACATCCCAATGGCGATGCAGAACTTCACTGGAATATTTTGGCTGCGACGATAGCGGTAACTCCAAATTCCCCCTACAACACTTAAAGGGACAGCCCAAAAACTAAATTTGGTATCGGCTGCAATATCAACCGCCAAAATTCCCATCACGATTAACCCAAAAACTAGCACCCGCAGAGGAACCGAATCTTCCACTACCATTACAGGTGCAGTCTGGATATTTTGTCGCCAACTATTAACTATAGGTAGACGCAAAGACCAATCAATCCTGGATAAGTTAAACATTTACAAGGTCAGGTGTAGATGCAGTCAAACAATTTTGGATTTTGGACGGTTCAATCACCAATTTAAAATTGCAAATCTCAAACTGGCTAAGTTAAACTATCTACCTAGTTGTAACTTATATAGCAGTCGAAGTATAAGTGAGGCAATTTAAAAAGCACGAATAACAGGCATAGCAAAGCTTTTAGCTCTAGTTGGTGAGCATAGCCGAACCACTGCCTTCTGCTATAACCTGCCGAAATTCTGGTTCAGATAGCAGTAACTCCCCTCAGCATTCTTTGGGAGTCTCATAGTTTTAGCCCTAATGATCGTTTAAAAAAACGTAGAAGCCCTAATGATCGCTTATTAAAAAAGATAAGCTCCAAAACCACAATACTTTTCTTAATCTCTCAGATGTCTTTGATCTGGACTAGATTGTAGGATTAATCACAAATAACAAAGGCTGTTGGTCTATTTCAGGAAACTCAACTTCTAAAGTATAAGTTGGGTTAAATTCCTGACCAGATAACTCAACATTCAAGCAGCCTGCACTTGAGGACTGAGCCATTGCCAAAGTACCATCAGCTCGCAATGTCACAATTCCTTTGGTGGGTAAATCAGCCTCAACTCTTAATTGAGTGTGTTTGCCACGAGATTGGTATTCAACCCGCAAAGTCAACAAACCTTCACTTGTGAACCATTGTCTTTCTACCACTGGACTGTTTGGTGTCACTGGCAGACTTAAATTTTCTAGCAGTTGTTTGGCAGCCATTAAAGACAATGCCATTTGTTGACGCGGCTGTAAATCTGGGTAATCGCTCTCGATATTGAGTTTTTGATCGAGAACATCCGCAGACCGATAAGTACTTCTGAGTACCAAACCAGCGATATCATTCAGTGCATAAGAAGATTCTTGTGGGAAGAAGTCTTCCACTGCCTGAACTAATTTAGCTCCCAAAGGCAGTGAAGCAGTTAACAGTGTTTGGCACTTTTCTAGTAATTCGCGGAAAACTGTTTCTGGCAGATTAATTGGCAGATTCAGCTTAGATTGTTGTGCTTTCCAACCCCAGGCAGGAACTAAACTGAGCGATCGCTCTTCCAAACGCTCAGGATATTCCATTAATTGTGTTTCCCAAGGAAACAAAGGAGGCTGGTTTTCGATTTCGGTTTGTAAACGACGCTTGAGTACGGCTTGGAAACGGTCTTGCACAGTAGGAATATCTCCCAGTTTAAAGTTTTGGGGTATCCCTCCCAACTCTAGATCGCCACTGGCGAAAGTGGCTGCTTGTTGAAGAGAGTTTTCTACCCCGTCTATTTCCTTAAACTCGACCAGGTTAGACTCACTGGTGTTAACATCATCTGCTAACAGCCAAGTGAGTAATTGGTTTTTTAAGGATTCTGAGTCACTATTCATGAGTAGATGCACCTGATCCGGACACTAATGAGTTACGAATTTCCCAAGCTTGTTCCAGAACTTTAAACCAGCGTTTTTGCAGTTGTGCCATTGATAACCCTAGAGTTTTTGCAATTTTATCGTCGGGTTGTCCTTGCTGTTTTAAGTCGAGTAAAGACCGTTGTTTCTCGTCTAGCTGCGAGGTGTAGGCTTCCCATTGCTGGGGAGTCAACCCCAAATTTGTGTGTAAAGAAGCTTCTAACCATTCGTGTACTAGTTCCCAACGGTGTAATAAAGCGAACCTAATTAAATGATACTTGAAGCGTTGTTGTAAGTAATCTCTCTGACGAGGGGTGAGATTTAAAATTGCCTCAATTTCTTGTGTGGATAAATCTTTAAGTCTGAGAGAGAAATAATCAGCACAGTCAGATTGTTGTTTCTGCTCCAAATAACTCATTAACTCGGTAATCACAACCGAACGCAAAGTGTCTTCTTCGGGTTCTGGTTCTGCTTGTGTGGCCATTGTAGAACGTAATTGCTGGACTGCGGGTTCTTCCCAAGAACCATCACCATCACCAGAACTACCTTCCGCAGCTTGTTCGATATCAACGCTGGTTTCGGGAGGTTGTTGTTGAGAGAAAGTCTGCGCCCGCAAAATAATTAATTGTTGCTGACGACCAGGTAAGGGAATGCGCCGTTTACCATAGCGTTCGGTAAAGGCCATGTATTCTGCCAATTCCAAGAGAGTTTGGGGACGATAAGTAGTACCCAATTGATTCTCCCGTCGGAAAGCGTTTAATGCTTCTAAATAAAAACTTTGTAGAAAATCTTCTATGATAGTCAGCCGCCCTTGATAGCTTAATTGCTTCTGGGGAGGATTAATGTAACGATAAATAATGGCGCTCAGAGTACTGTGTAATTCAACTCTGCCTCTATTGGAACCCAACTGATAATATCTCAGACATTGTTGCAGGCGATGTCTGGCTAAGGTCATGGCGGAGCTTTCTACTGAACCGGAAGCTTGGATGCGTTTACTTTCGCTGCAAATTCTGTATACTTCGGTAGTAATACGTGTTGCCACATCATGGCAATTCTGTTCTGAGGCTTTGGTTGATTGCCGAAACTCCTTGTACAGGAGTTGAAAGATCACCTCCACGCCGATAGTATGTTCTCCCAGAAAAGTTGCGGTTGGAATAGTTGCGGTTGCGGCTGAATTCATAGTCTCGGTGTTTAAAAGACCCTAACATATATAGAAACAACCTGTACGACTGTAGGTATTGGCTTTTTGCGTTTTGCCTTGAAGCTAAACGCAGGTCTATCCTGCATTCAGGATATAGCTGATTTTATTATTCCCAAGTTGGCGGGAATTTTTCACACTTTAACCTGCTGTGATTGCCATTACCCAAAAGCCGTTGACAAGTCATGATGGATTTAGAAACACAAATTCAATTGCTGATCGACAATGCACCCCGCGATGGTATTTCACCTCATCTTGTTACAGCAATTGTTCCTGCTTTTCGTGCGATCGCTCAACAATTACGCCACTCCCAGTACTATATTCTCCAAAAGGAGGGAAGCTGGGTCTTAACTACATTGAGCCACCGTACAGATCCAAGTTTGGAGAAGCAGGTGATTTACGCTTTTTCTACCATACAGGATGTTTCCCTAATTTCATCTGCTGGGCGAGACCCTCAAGTGGTTGCCACACCCATTGCTGTCACCCATATTTTGTTCCAATTAATCGCCCTAGCACCCGTAGATAGCATAGTTTTTTTAGAAACACCTGGAACATTAGCTCATACTGTTGAAATCCAGCGTTCTCAGTTGGAAAAAACCATTCAAAAACAACTAAAACAAAGCCTCAAACACAAAAAAACTTCCAGAAAAATACCACCAGATATTGCTTAAAAAAATTTGGAGTTGGGAGTTCTTGGATACATCTCCAATTGTTTCACTCCCAACTCCAACATCAAAACTTTATGATTAAAAATTTTTAATAAAGCCGACTCAACACATATTCAGTGATGTCAATTAAGGCTTGGCGTGATTCTGATGGGGGCAGAATTGCAATGTCTTCAGCTGCCAATTTGGCATGATGGGCAGCTAATTCCCGCGCTTGCTGTATGCCTTGACTATCTTGAATCAATGCCAAGGCCTGCTCTAAATCTTGTGATTGGGCAAACTGGCGTTCAATCAGCACTTCTAAATATGGTTTTTCCTCTAGGGCGAATAAAACAGGTGCCGTCAAGTTACCACTTTTCAAATCAGAACCTGCTGGTTTACCTAGAGTGTCTGTAGTACTGGTGAAATCTAAGATGTCATCCACTATCTGAAATGCTAAACCCACATTCCGCCCATAGTTATACAAGTGCTGGGCAATTTCTGGGCTAACATCACTCAGTAATCCTGCGGCTTTGGCACTGTTAGCAATTAATGAAGCAGTTTTGTAATAGCTCTTTTGCAGGTAAGTTTCTATTGCCAAGCCGCTATCAAAGCGGTTCATCCCTTGCTGAATTTCTCCAGTCGCCAAATCCATAATGACTTCGGAGAGGAGTTTGACTACTTCTAAATTGTCTAAATTTGCCAAATACCAAGATGATTGAGCAAAGAGAAAGTCTCCTGCGAGGACAGCAATGCGATTGCCAAACAAGCTGTGAACAGTCGCTACGCCACGGCGCATCTGTGACTCATCTACCACATCGTCATGCACTAAGCTGGCCGTGTGAATCATTTCGGTGATTTCGGCTAGACGGCGGTGACGCTGGGTGATGTCTTCTTCTAACATTGTTGCCCGCGATATCAGCAGGACGATCGCTGGTCGGATGCGCTTTCCCCCAGCTCCGAATAAATGTTCGGCGGCGGCAAAAAGAATGGGATGGCGATTGCCAACTAGCTGCTTTAGGTTATCGGCTAGTATTTGCAAATCTGCTTCCACAGGGGTAAACAGGGAGGTAGCTGGGGTCATGGATGGCCGGACTCTGGCTTAGGTTACGAAAGTTTACATATCCTATACTCATTTTAAGATAACCATGTGCCAGCGCAAAGTTTTGCTGAGAGAATACTTGCTTTCTCGTTAAATGACAATCACAGCTATTGCCCTACTGTCAAGGCAAACAGGCTGTTTTAGCGGTCTTAAACTTGATGAAAAAAATTTTTGTAGTTCCCAAAGAAATCTGAGAACTGCATCACAGCATGGTTGCTCCACAGCATGGTTCAACATACAAGCTTATACTTAATAAATATTAAGCGTAAAATTATCTGCTGCTACGAGTAGATGATGTAAAGAAATATAACAAGTCAGTTTGGGAGAATCATAATTTTTATCAATGGTTCTAGCGACGATTCCCGATGAGTGGTTTATGTTTTCTAGACTCAGAATTTTATGTCTTTTTCAGTATGCTAAGTATATATACAAGTATAAGAAAATTAAATAATTGAGTCGGCTAATTCAGTAAGCATTATTCTTGAGGAATATCTTTGATTTTTACTATAAATTTATATTTAACATCCCTAAACCTGGGTAATAATAACTACATTAACAGGGTGTTAGGTTTTGATGATTTATGCTCCAATAAGACAAAAATAATATTTTTAATCAAAGAAAAACTTGTGGCATCCGTGAATTTAACCTGCTAAAAAATTCAAAATTTAGCCTCAAGTTTGGCTTAAAAGTCAGGTTCATTGTGTTACGCTAAAATGTAGGGATTTTAAATTTTTCAGGTATTGACAGCGTGGAGGTAAAGCACTTTTTGGTGGCGTTACCTGCTCGTTGTTTTGAATCCAGAATAGCTAATTGCCAACAGCATAAAACCAAGAGACTTATTTCTTGTGATTCTGTAGTGGCAGATAAACTTCTTGGGATGGAGTGAAGCGATGTCCTTACAGGATTTCGTTTTCGGCTTGCAGCTTGCGCTGGGAGTCGTGGTATATCCTACCACAGAGGTGTGAAAAGCAATAATGCAGACTAAGTAAACTGCTGAGGAGCGCGGTTAATTATGCCATTTGGCAAATTTACCGTTGTGGGATTTATTGTCTGCAAATAACTTCAATTAAATAGTTAACTTGATTGACCGAAGAGCTTCATAACTCTACGGCAGATTTAGCATAGCAAACTGCGACCATCAAGAATGATCTTGCATGGTTGAAGTTCTACGTATGGGATGAAAATTGATATTTTTCGGGGAAAAAAGTTGGTAGAACAATGATTTACGCTAATATGCCTATGATGATTTTTATTTTAGCTGCTGGGTATTTATTCACTGTTTATCTATTATTAGCACTAGCAAAGCGCAGTAGTCAAAAATCTGTTGCTCAGAATTCTTTCTCAAAATCCAAGAATCATGAGAAACATCAGCAGGAGATATCTGTCGCCTCACAAGTAACTGAGGTGGTAAACAGTCACGAGTCAATAGTCACATGAATTATAGGAATAAGGTTTGATTCCCAAAACTACTGGTGTATACAGGGAGTAGGGAGTAGAGAGTGGGGAGTAGGAAAGAAGTCTTATCTGGAATCAAATATGAGTCCTATGATGAAGTATGAAATTTCTGAAGTTTCATACTTCATTTTGGTTTATGAAAGTTGGGAAACAACTGTGTTATTTAAATCTACGACTTCGACCAATGGGGTATGACCTAGCCATTGGACTGCTGACTGAGCAAATTGTTGGGGACAACCGCTAACAACAAAGCGAGTTGGTAATGGCGGGTGAGTATTAGTTAAGCCCAACAACTCTAAATCTTGGGAACAAGCACCGACAACGTGAACAGCCGGGTCAACTAATTTGACATAGTTGGGAAGTAGCGATCGCAGTACTGGTGCTAAATGGGGATAATGAGTACAGCCGTAGACTAAAGTATCAATTTCTTGCTGAAGTAAAGGCTCTAAATAAGAACGGGCTACCTCAGTAGTGTAAGGGTCATTGATGCGATTCTGCTCAATCAGTGGGACAAACTCTGGACAGCCAACTTGCCAAACTTGTACTTCGGGGTCAATTTCGAGAATGGCTTGCTTATAAGCATTACTTTTAGCTGTAGCTGGGGTAGCAATTACACCAATGCGCTTACCTTGTTGTACCGCCGCCTTCGCACCAGGGAGAATTACACCCAAAATTGGAATATTAAATTCTTGACGAACAATGTCTAAAGCGAGGGCGGAACTGGTGTTACAAGCCATCACTACCATTTTGACTTTTTGTTGCTCCATCCAGGAGAGAATTTCGCGCACAAACTGAAGAATTTCGGCTTGAGAACGAATCCCGTAAGGTAGCCTAGCGGTATCACCAAAGTAAATAATCGATTCGTTTGGTAGTTGGCGGTAAATTTGTCGCAGTACCGTTAACCCACCCACACCACTGTCAAAAACCCCGATAGGGGCGCGTTGAGGTTCTTTATCAGAAAAATCGTAAAGATTACCTTCAAAAATGGAAGATGAATACACAGGCAGATATTGATTTAGGTTTTAGCAATTAAAATACAGAATTTAGCAGACAATTTGTGAACTGACTAGTTTAGCAAATAGAATTCAGGAGTCAGAAGTCAGAATAAGTGAAAGATTTCTCTACAAATAGCTGGTTTAAGACATCTACTGATTAATTCTGACTGCTGAACTTCTTCTGCAAATATCACCTCATTAATTAAAAACTTGTACTATATTTTGAGATTGGCTGTATTCTTACCTTTGGCGTAAGTACTTGAGAATACCACGAGCGATCGCTTCTGCCATCCGATTTTGATATTCTGGAGAACCTAGGCGGGGATTATCTTCTCTACCAGTCATATAACCTGTTTCTACTAAAATCGAGGGCATAGAACTTTTTCTCAAGACATAAAATCGCGCTTTGCGTGTGCCTCGGTCTTTAATTGTGCCAATATCTTCCAGAATAGTTTTACGAACTACTTCAGCTAAAGCATAACCACTATCGTAGTAATATACCTCTAAGCCATTCACATCAGAGCGATTATCTACAGAATTAGCATGGATACTCACAAATAAAGTTGCATTGGCGCGTTCAGCAATATCTACTCTTCCTTGAAGTTCAACAAAAAAGTCAGCATCTCTGGTGAGGACTGCTTGTACACCATTGCGTTCTAGAATTGCGGCTACTCGTTTGCCAATGGGTAAAATCACATCTTTTTCTAATAATCCTCCCAAACCAGGAGCGCCAGAATCCTTACCACCATGTCCAGGATCAATCACTACTATCAATTTGCCGTTGGGGACTGGGCGTGGCGGTTGTACTGAGATATCGCTAGGTGAAGGTAGAGGTGGTAAAACTATTGGTGGTGTAACTGCGCGAGTGCGTTGTAACTGTACAGCCAACAACTGATTACTAACTTGGTTGACTTCCCCAATTTGCACTCCCGCAGCTGGTTGAATCAAAATATTGACAGAATCATCTTGGGGTTGCAAACGTACCCGCAAAATGGGACTATTGGCATTAAAAGTAGGGCCGATCACTCTGGGGGCTAATTGAGAATTAGCGATCGCAATCCGAAATAAACTAGAGGATCGATCCCAGCCACCCCTAGCAGATACAGGTCTGTTAGAGCGAATTAACAGTTGTGTGCCGTTCTCGGCTAACTCCACCGCTTGAATGATGGCGGGTGAGTCGTTAGCCTGGGAAATGACATTGCTATCACTATTTCCTGGCAATCTCACTAGCCGATTCGGTATAATTACAAACCCACCAACGCTACTATTACTGGCTCGCCAATCAGGACTATTTGGTTCCACATATAAGGTGATGCGGGCTGTTGGTTGTCGCATTTGCAACTGAGAAAATTGAATCCGACTGACACCATAACGATTCACCGATAAATCTTGTGACGATAAACCAGAAGACAAAGACGCACCAGCAATATCGATATGAACTGCGCGTTTGTCAGAACTGCGATTTACCTGAATCTGGGGATTACCACCATTAGTCCGAACAAAAAAACCATCCCCAGTGACTCGCAAACTTTCCAGTTGAGTCACAGCAGCGAGAGTGTTACCAGGAATTCTGGTATTTGATGTTACTGGGTCGGGTTTGACAACAGAGTAGATATTTCTAGAAGGAAAGTTGGAATTAGGTGTTGTTTCTAAAGGCTGGGGTTCTGGCTGGAGTGAAATATCTGCTGATGAAGTGATGGGTATGGTGGTTGGTGTCGGTAATTGTACTAACCAACGGCTACCATTAGTAGGAATAAATTTGATTGCTTGGGGGTCAATAGTATAACCAGGAGCCAGTTCAACAACAATTCTGGCGGTCTGGGGGTCAAATTGTCCCACCCGAATTGAGCGGACTGCGCCACCTACAGGTTGTGTTAACTGTGGTCTGCCAAAATCTGTATCTGGTAAATCGATTACCAACCGAGTAGGATTGAAAATAAGTTGCGCTTTGGGTTGCACCGCTCCCAAAGTATTAAATTCTAAGCGGTTTTGCCTAGCATCAAAGCGCCAAGATTCCAGCTTTGCTGCCAAAGCAGGTGACGATAATAAAAAGATTGTTCCAATAGTACCGGTTAGTAACCAGTGTAGTTTCACAGTCATTTCTCCTAATTTCTGTTCATAGAAGCAGTCAATATGTCCACGTATCTATTGGTAAATCCTCACACCGTCACCGCCAAACCTAGTTTTAATTCTAGAAGTCTGTATGGTGGACATTGTTCATCAGAACTTCTGTAACAGCCAGTAATTATGTGCTGGCACTCAAGACAATAAATACTTTCAGTCAATATACATAAAATCAGTAGGAATTAGTTTTGAGTTGTTTGATGGCTGATTATCAATGTACCCAAAAAGTTATTCCTACTATCAACTGACGACGGGAAATCTGGCGACATTTAATCTAGCATTTTGAGCAGAAAATGATATGTAAATGTATCTACTAGTACTAAAAAATTAGTTCTCACCCAAAAAGTGAGAACAAGAAATTTTCATCAGTGATATTACAGTCAGATTTTGCTTGGTATCAGCAAGATGACGATTAAGCAGACAAAACTATGAATTATTCATCGGATTAGTTAAGTATTTTTACTAAAATCTGCTAACTATATAACTTATCTCCGTTTGAGGTACTGGAGTACACCACGGGCGATCGCTTCTGCCATTTGATTTTGATAAGCTGAAGTCCGTAACTTCGCAATATCTTCCCGACCAGTTAAATAACCAGTCTCGACCAAAATTGAAGGCATAGAACTTTTTCTCAGGACAAAAAATCTGGCTCGGCGCACACCCCGATCTCGGACATTCACACTTTGCCGAATACTGTTATGTACAGCCCGCGCTAGACCCAAACCACTGTCATAATAATAAGTTTCTAAACCACTGACATCGGGACGACCAGCGCCGGCAGAATTAGCGTGGATACTGACAAACACATCAGCGTTGGCTCTCTCTGCTAATTGGACTCGTCCAGGAAGAGTCACAAAATAGTCAGAATTGCGCGTCATAATCACCTGCACACCATTTTGCTGTAAGATTTCCGCCACCCTTTTGCTAATGGGGAGAATGATATCTTTTTCACGGATACCACCAATACCAATTGCGCCGGGGTCTTTACCGCCATGTCCGGGGTCAATCACCACTACAACTCTGCCTTTGGGAATGGGGCGTGTGTTAACTGGAGGTCGGGAAGTAGAATTTTCATTAGGATCTGGTAATTGGCCGCGCTCTGAAGGAAAAGGCAATGTGCCAGGAACTGTGACAACTCGGCGCTCACCTTGTAATTGCAGTGCTACTTCGTCATTATTTTGGTTAATTTGCCCAAATTGTATTCCCGCCGCAGGTTGAACTAAGATCACCACCGTGTTCGAGTCTGGTGTTTGCAGGCGCACCCGCAAAATGGGACTGTTGGCATTCAATGTAGGGCCTTTAATCCGGTGTGCTAATTTCGCATCATTAATCGTGATGCGATACAAACCAGAAGTTCTATCCCAGCCACCCCTAGCAGTTATGGTTTGATCAGCTCGAATTAAAAGTTGCTTATTATCATCAGACAGTTCTACAGCTTCAATTGTGGCTGGTTGGTCACTGACAATGCGACGACTGGGAACAGACAACTCTGGTTGATTATCCGAAGAGTTATTAGAGTTATTTCCTGGTAATCTGGCAAATCTATTGGGTAGAACGATTAAACCAGTCGCACCACTTCTAGCTGCTCGCCAGTCTGGGCTATTTTTATCTACCCGCAAAGTCATCCGGACTGCTGGGGGACTGGTTTGGAGTTGGGTAAACTCTACACGACTCACACCATGTTTGTTAACGCTGAGGTCTCGCTGTGCCAAATTTGTGGATAAAGTGGCGTTGGAGATATCCATAAAAATTGTAGAGCGATCGCGGCTCCGATTTACTCTAATTTGGGGATTGCCGCCACTAGTCCGCACAAAAAAGCCATCGCCTGTCACTTGTAAGCTGTCAATTTGAGTGCTGCTTTGTGTCGTGCTGCTCACTCTGGGTAATGGTGGTCTTGCATCTGAGTCCAGGCTGGTGACTACGTTGTAAACATTATCTGCGGAAGAGTTTACAGGCTCTAGTCTGGGTCTAGGTAATTGTACTGTCCAACGACTGGGCGTTATCCCGACAAATTTTATCCCTTGGGGGTCAAGAGTGTAACCAGGAGCAAGTTCAACCACAATCCGGGCTGTTTGGGGTTCAAACTGACCAACACGAATAGCCCGAACTGCCCCGCCTACAGGTTGTGTTAACTGTGGTCTGCCAAAGGTTGTGTCTGGTAAATCAATAACCAGGCGTGTGGGATTAAAAATGAGTTGTGCTTTGGGTTGGACACCGCCAGAAGTATTAAATTCTAGACGGTTTTGCTTGGCATCAAACCGCCAAGACTCCAGTCTGGCTGCCAACACTGGCGAAGACAGTAAGCAGATCATCCCAACAGTACCGGGTAGTAACCAGTGTAATTTCACAATCCTTTCTCCTGATTCACATTCATGGAAGTCAATATCTCAAAAATTTGCGTAAATTGTGCGCCAGTTACGAAATAATTTTGGGATTTGACCTGAACTTTTTTTTGGGTTAAAGAAACAATTAATAACAGGTAACAGATGACAGAGTGTAAGTTATTTTGAGGTCTAAATTTTATGCTCTGTGGATTTACTAACTACCTTGGCTATCCCAAGCAAATTAGTAGGAGAGGCAACACAAATATAACCAGATAATTCTGGTTTTGGTCAATTTCTGTTAATTTTGTGTTTTTTGGGATGAGTCAGCAATTGTAGAATTAATACATTTCAACTTGTTTTCAGGAATGTTGCAATATTGGTAATTACTAGTTTTTAGTCACTATGAACATATTGGGATGAAGATTAGTAATCAGGTAAGTTTGGTAACAAATTGCTTTCTCAAAGTTAAGAATCAATAGTCACAATAGCAGAAAACAACGATATCAGAGGACGCAGATTCCGAGACAGAAGTTTCCTGTCATTAACTCAGGGATGAGGAAATCAGAAAGGAGGAAGTAGATAATTTCATTGCCACCTTTCTGCTTCCTAGCCCCAGTGACTCGGCTTTAATCTTGAATTAATTGTTCGGAGTCAGTTGCAACTTTTTGGGAATCGGGAAATACGAAACGTAACAAAGGCGGAGCTAAAAAAGTTGTGAGGATCACCATCATAATAATTGCCGCCCCCAATGATTTTGAGAGAACGCCACTAGCAGCGCCGACACCAGCAAATACTAATCCAACTTCTCCTCGTGGAATCATCCCTACACCGATCGCTAAACGATTGATTTGGGGTTGACCAAATACGCTCAAACCTGTAATCACTTTACCAATGATGGCTACTGTAATCAGGAAAATAGCCATAATTAAACCTTCACGGTTGCTGGGAATGGCAGGGTTTAGCACTCCCAAATCAGTTTTTGCGCCAACGGTGACAAAGAAAATTGGCACCATCAAATCAGCTACAGGAATAACTTGCTTTTGCAGTTCTTTACGCTTATCTGTTTCTTCCAAGACTAAACCAGCAGCAAAAGCACCCAAAATGGCTTCTAATTGAATGATGGCAGCCAGATATGCCATGACAAAGGCAAAAATAAAGGCGGGAATGACTAACTCGCCGCGGGTTTTGAGTTGATTTGCGATCGCTACAAATGTTTTATTGAACACATTACCCAAAACGATCGCACCCAATAAAAATGCTGTAGCACTGATAATTAAGTAAATTACTTTACCTACATCCACTGCACCATCTTTAGCGAGACTGGCAACTACCGCTAAGACAATAATTCCGAGTACGTCATCAATCACAGCCGCACCGAGAATAATTTGCCCTTCCTTGGAATTGAGCTTGCCAATTTCTGCCAAGACTTTAGAGGTAATTCCAATACTTGTTGCTGTTAAAGCCGCACCTGCAAAAATTGCCGGCACAGCACCAATACCAAACAAAGTCATTAAACCCACAGTTCCAGCAGCAAAAGGTACTACCACTCCCACTACTGCCACAATGGTTGCTTGGATACCAACGGCCATTAAGTCTTTTAAGTTCGACTCTAGGCCAATTTCAAACAACAAAATAATTACACCCAATTCTGATAACACAGAAATCACTTCTGATTGGGCGGCAAATACCTGGGGTGCGGCTTCTGGAGTGAGACCGGCAGTAGTTTGGAGAAACACCATAATTAAAGAACTAGAACTGTCTGCGCCACCTTCAGGAAACACCAACAGGTGCAGTACAGAAACACCCACAACTACACCACCGACAAGTTCGCCCAACACAGGTGGTAAACCAATGCGGTTGGATAACTCCCCACCAACTTTACTGGCGAAGTAAATTACCACTAAACTCAGCAGCACAGCCGCCAATACCATAGAACTGTCTGCTGTTTCTGGTGTACTGGCCAGCAGAGGAAAAGAAAAGTTGATTACATCTAAAAACTGCATGGTTTCCGCGAAAATCCTTCTCTTTATTTTTACCTGTTAAAGATGCGGACTGCGGGGCAAATTTTTGTAGAACCACAGTGTACTTACTAAAGCTAGGAGTAAATTATAAATCCACTGTATCCAAGATGGCAGTAATAAAATCAGAGGACGACCAGCAAAAATAAAAAAGAAATTAAAGATGCCAAAGGTATAAATTGTAAAAATCCGATGGCGAATGATGTGAGGAGACAGATAAAGGTTACGCCGACGACTGTAGGCTTTTGCTTGTGTTTCTGCCCAGCGTCCTAAAATATAAGCGATCGCTGTACATGCTCCCAAGATGATTGGCACAGTTATGAGTTTGGGTAGATTAATTTGTCGTTCAAATAAATACAGTCCCGGACTCCATAGAGTCGCCAGTTGGTTGGTTTGCCGCGCCCAAGCCCCTGAAAAGTAATATTCCCAATTGCCTGCATACAGGTAGTAATAAATAAAGTAACCAACTACTAAACCACTGTAGCCATAGCGCACAAAAGATTCTGCCGGTTTTTTCAGGTCTTGCCAATAAGCCCGTTCGCCATCTATATCAATACAAGCATTTTGACAGCCAACACAGTCACTTTGTTCTTTACCCTCTGGCAAAACAATGCGGCACATAGACTGAGTGATAAGTTGATCACTGCTATCGCCCTTACTACTAAATAACCCACTGGGTTGACTGTAAATCTTTTCTACTGGTGCCATTGGACAAAAATAATTACACCATGTCTTGCCGCTATAAAAGTAGCCAACGGTAATCGCAAAGACAATTGTAAATAACAACCATGATGCCAAAACTAGGCGATCGGCATCAAAAAATAAAATCCGGCCACATAACCCTAAAAACAACCAGCCAAACTGGAGGTAGGCATAATTTCTGCCCAACCAAGATTTAGGATTGACTTTGGCTAATCTGTAGCTTACTTTTTTTAATCGAGATTGCTGGTGTTGATAATGACGCTGCCAACCCAAAGCGCGGGGAATTTGTGATAGAAACGAAAGCGGGCAAATGCGTCGCCACAGTTCATGGCCAAACACTAGCAAAATAAAAATGGATGCAGGTACAATTACTCCCCACATCACAGTTGTTCCCAAAGGATATGCTTGCTCTGGTAAGCATTTACCTTGCACATGAATACAGCTAACCGCAAATTTCTGTGGCGTAGAAGTATGATTTAAGTGAATCAGAGCCGGAGTCCAAGGGTCGTACAATAGGGAAGCAATGATTAGGAGCCATGCGAAAGTTAACAGACAGCGCACCCAGTGCATCTGACGTTCAGCTATGCTCAAGAGCATGGATCTATTCCACTAAATAATATTTTGTGAATGCCGAATCTAGAGCCAGTTAAGCAGTTAATTGGCGTAAAAGATTTGGCGAAAAATTTTGTATTTATAGTTGGGCTTATTATGCAGCTCGCTTAAATCAGATAAGAACAGTATATCTACTTAAATCTTTATCCTTTCTTTGTAATTCCTACGCCTAAATACTCAAAGCTCAAACTTTGCACGCCTGCGACTGAAGTCGCGGCTACAGGAACTAAGCCTGCCTACGCAGGCTGGAAAAACTTATAGAGTTGGACAAAATTAAATTCATCATCCTCAGCACTTTCAACTCAGCACTCTTCATTGTGATTTTTTAGTTTCCAAAAATGTAACCATACCTGTTTTTGACTAGAGCAGTGTCACAGTAAAAACATAGAAATGGTATCGAGCGAATTAACTGAACAAGGCAAAAGTAAAAAGTTAAAAGGCAAAAAAAAGAAAAAGAATAAATCAACAGCCCACGCTAGGCAGGCAGTTCCTCTGACTGGACTGCCGAGGTTCCTACGTCGCTAATGCTGTGCTAACACCATGTAAATGGCTCCTAAATTTATTTATGGGGATTATCTTTTTACTTTTTACTTCTTAATGTTAACTATTAATGCTTGACAGTTAACGAATGATTGTTCGATGCAGTTTACTTATTAGCATCTGTATATATTGTTTAGAGGAGTGCAAGTTTATGTCTAGAACTGCTTTGTCTGGTTCTCAATTTTGTGCTAGGAAGTTTTGGAAATCTCTACCGTTAGCTTTGCTGTTATTTGTCACGATGGCTTTACCTGCATCAGCCCAAGAAAAAGAAAAGTTATGGCGGACTTTGACGGTGAGTGGAAGGGGGATGGAGTCAATTCCTACTACTTTGTCGTTGGTGAATTTAGGGGTGGAGATTCAAGGTAAAACTGCTCAAGAAGTCCAGCAAGAAGCTGCCAAGCGGTCATCGGCTGTGGTCGCTTTACTCAAAAGTCGTAATGTCGAGAAATTAGAAACTACAGGTATCCGTCTCAATCCTGTTTACAGTTACACCAACAATGTGCAGCGCATTACTGGCTATGCTGCTGTGAATAATGTGAGTTTTCGCATTCCTACCGAGAAAGCCGGTACATTGCTAGATGATGCGGTGAAAGCTGGGGCAACGCAAATTAACGGTGTTAGTTTTATTGCTAGTGATGAGGCGATCTCCGCTGCCCGCGAAGTCGCACTCAAAGAAGCTACTCAGGATGCCCAAAAACAAGCTGATGCTGTATTAAGCTCTTTAGGACTCAAATCTAAAGAAATCGTCAGCATTCAAGTTAATAATGCCAGCGCCCCACCACCTGTCTTTTTACGCGCCCAGGCGGCAAAAGTGGCTGAAGATGTTTCCACTCCGGTAGTTGGTGGTGAACAAGACGTAGAAGCATCGGTGACGTTGCAAATTAGTTATTAGTTGTCACTTGTCATTGGTCATTGGTCATTTGTAATGACAAAGGACTAATGACTAAGGACAAATGACCAACTAAAAATTATCGGGAGACATATCGCTCATACTGCTGTCTCCTTCATTTTTAGAACCTAATAAATCCAACTGATCTACAACAATCACAGGTTTAGAACGACTAACTCCGGTTTGGCGATCGTTCCAGGAGTCAAACTTTAAGGAACCTTTGACGGCAATTTGCTTACCTTTGCGTACATAATTACCCGCCACTTCAGCAGTCTTGCCCCACAATTCCAACTCGAACCAGTCAGGCTCGTCACTGTTACGTGTTCTTCTGTTGACTGCCAGGGTTAATCTGCATTTAGTTTTACCGGAATCAAAATATTTCATGTCTGGGTCGCCACCTACACGACCAATGAGGTGGACTATATTAATAGTCATGTGTCTTACCTTTTAGTACTGACGTACTGATTTATCTTGTTTTCCATAATAGCCAATTATGAACTGAATAAAACAGAATTCAGGAGTCAGAATTCAAAATAAACCTTTGGGGTCGACTGAATGAAAATGATTTTCATGGTGCGTGAAGAAGTACAAATTCCTTTTTAGCCCAAACCTATGATTTCCAGCATAGGAAATTCTGAATTCTGTATTCTGGCTCCTAATGATTAAAAATGTGTTAAAAACTTAACAACGTTGCAAGCTATATTAATTTGAGCTATCACTTAGGGAAAACTAATAAAACCGTACGGATATACTGAGTTGGGCAAGGAATATCGAAAACGTGGATGTCACAAATCTAGTCAGTATGGTCAAAAGTAAATCAAAAAATGGCCAACTTTACTAGACTGATGATCAAAAACGTAATAGAATCCAGCACGATTCCATCTAACATTTTTTTATAGTCAAAAAGTATTGCGAATAGGGGGCGTAGAGAAGCGTGGGGCTGTTTAGGAACTTTCGCTCATCATGGGATATGGGTATCGACCTCGGTACTGCCAATACCCTTGTTTATGTATCAGGTAAAGGCATTGTACTGCAAGAACCTTCTGTAGTGGCGATCGACCAAATCGAAAAGGTGGCGCTGGCAGTAGGAGAAGATGCCAAAAAAATGCTCGGTCGCACACCGGAAAACGTGATTGCCTTGCGTCCCTTGCGTGACGGTGTAATCGCTGATTTTGATACGGCAGAGTTAATGCTGAAAAGTTTTATTCAGCGAGTTAATGAAGGGCGATCGCTGATTTTACCGCGAATTGTGATTGGGATTCCCAGTGGTGTCACTGGGGTAGAAAGACGGGCTGTAATGGATGCCGCAGTTCAAGCTGGGGCAAGAGAAGTATATTTAATCGATGAGCCAGTTGCCGCCGCAATTGGCGCAGGTCTACCAGTTGCCGAACCCACTGGTAACATGATTATCGATATTGGTGGTGGCACAACGGAAGTTGCGGTGTTGAGTCTTCAAGGCACAGTGTTGAGTGAATCAGTACGCATTGCTGGTGATGAACTGACTGAATCCATCGTCCAATATATGAAGAAAGTGCATAACTTGGTAATTGGTGAACGGACTGCGGAAGAAATCAAAATTCGTCTGGGTTCAGCCTATCCCACGAATGAAGATAACGAAATCATGATGGAAGTCAGAGGTTTACATTTACTGTCTGGTTTACCCCGCACTGTTACCATCAAAAGTCCAGAAATCCGCGAAAGTATGTTGGAACCGTTATCCATCATTGTCGAAGCGGTAAAACGGACATTAGAAAGAACCCCGCCAGAACTAGCATCTGACATCATCGACCGTGGTATTATGCTGGCTGGTGGTGGGGCGCTACTCAAAGGCATTGATACCCTGATCAGTCATGAAACGGGTATTGTGACTCACATAGCGGCTGATCCACTTAGCTGTGTTGTACTGGGAACAGGCCGTGTCTTAGAGAACTTTAAACAGCTGGAAAGGGTATTCAGCGGCCGTTCTAAAAATATGTAGGAAAAAATATGAGATATTGGGTTCTATTTGCCTTGAATTTGGGTTTCATATAAATAGAATCCGATATCTATCAAAATATAGAAACAGGTATAAATGGTTACTGTACGTCGTTGGTGGGGTCGCAAAGGGTTACAGGTTGCTTCGCTGGCCCTTGTACTAGGTGGTGCTTGGATATTACGACAAACTCAAGGGGCAATGCTACTGGAAGTTTATCAAGTAGTGACAAGTCCTCTACAGCTTTTACAATCTGGCCAAACTCCTGAAGAACGTTTAGAAGAACGCCTCAAAGATGCCCAGTTTATGGAGATGCAAACCCGCATTCAAGAACTGGAAAGCCAAAATCAACAGTTACAAAATTTATTGGGTTATGTCCAACCTGAGCCAGCCGCATCACGTCCAGTACCAGCGCGGGTAGTAGGGCGGAGTGCAGATCATTGGTGGCAACAAGTAACCCTGAATCGTGGCTCAAATTCTGGCATTCAAGAAGGGTATATTGTCAAGGCTGAGGGTGGATTAGTTGGTTTGGTAGATAGTGTCACCCCGAATACTAGCCGTGTGTTGTTGATTAGTGACCTCAAAAGTCAAGTGGGTGTGACTGTTAGCCGTACTTCTGCCAAGGGAGTATTACGGGGCGATTCTTCCGCAGAAGCGGTGCTGGAATTTTATGAAAAAGTGCCGAATGTCAAAGTCGGAGATTTAGTTTCGACTTCCACTTACAGTCAAAAATTCCCATCTGGTTTAGCAGTAGGCAAAATCAAATCTTTGGATTTAAAGAAACTGCCAGCATCAGTGGCGAAAGTTGAACTTTTCCCACCAATTAGGTCATTAGATTGGGTGGCTGTGTATCCTAAACCAACAAACCAACCACAGGAAACGCCACAGTCCAAGGAACAAGAACAGGCAAATCAACAATGAAGATACCTTCATTTAGTGGTCGTAAATCGAACAAGCCAAAAGCTGCGGAACGAAAATCAAAATCTAAAGCTTATCGCAAACCCATCGCCCGTTGGCATCCGCGTGTAGTGCAACTGTTAGATTTGTCTGTGACAGTTGGATCTGTGCTGCTATGCTTGCTGTTACTACCGACTCGCTTTCCTGGTACAGAATTGTTGGGACTGGGTCCGAATTGGCTGTTAATTTGGGTAGTGGCTTGGAGTGTCAAACGCTCTGTTTGGGAAGGAGCGATCGCAGGTATAGTTTTAGGACTACTGCAAGATGCCCTAACTTCGCCAAATCCAACTCACGCCGTCACTTTAGGTTTGGTGGGATTACTCACTGGATTAGTGCAGAAGCAGCGATTTATCCAAGAAGACTTTATTTCCATCGCTTTAATTGTCTTTATCATGGCCATTTTGTCGGAGTCAATTTTTGGGTTGCAATTGAGTTTGACTGGCGATCGCAAAGTAGAATACATCTGGGCTTATTACCAAAGAGTTGCCCTAGCGTCAGCTATTCTCAGTAGTCTTTGGGCTCCTGTCGTTTACTATCCCCTCAATTTGTGGTGGCAAAAGCGCAAAGCGATCGAACAATAGTTACAGAGGAAATATCTTGAGTGTAAATTTGGGAGTGAGGAATCATAGGCTAAGAGCCTAAATCCTCACTCTTTTTGATTAAAAGTCAATAGTCAATAATTTTGATGTGAGGTGTTTTAATAACCTGTTTTGGGTTATTGTATTGAATAATTAAGTGTTTTGCTCAAAAGGTAGGTGTAACGTTGAAGGATCAAAGACAGAAACTACCAATCAATCAAATTATTTTAGGAGATTGCATAACACTATTAAAAGAAATACCAGATGAATGTATTGATTTAGTTATATCTTCACCTCCATATAATTTAGGAAAGGAATACGAAGCAAGACAAGCTCTCGATATTTATCTAGAATCACAAAAAAATGTTCTACAAGAGTGCGGCCGGGTTTTAAAAAAAACAGGTTCTCTATTTTGGCAGGTAGGAGCTTTTGCGGATAAAGGTACGATTATTCCCCTAGATATTCGCTTGTTTCCCATATTAGAATCATGTGGTTTACTGCCAAGAAATAGAATTATCTGGGCTAGACAACATGGACTTCATGCTCAAAAGAAATTTTCTTGTAGACATGAAACAATTCTCTGGTTTACGAAAACTAATGAATATATATTCAATTTAGATGCTATAAGAGTTCCGCAAAAATATCAAAATAAAAAGCATTATCGAGGAAATCGTAAAGGAGAATTATCCTGTAATCCAGATGGTAAAAACCCTGGTGACATTTGGTTATTCCGCAATGTGAAACATAATCATGAAGAACAAACAATACATCCTTGCCAGTTCCCAGAAGATTTGGTGTCCAGAATTGTATTAGCTACAACTAATGCAGGTGATTTAGTTTTTGACCCATATATGGGTGCAGGTACAGTTGCAGTTGTTTCCAAAAACCACAACCGTAACTTTATTGGTACGGAAATAGACTCCAAATATCATCAAGTAGGACTTCGCCGACTCAGTGGGGAACCTGATGAAAAAGGTTATTTTCCGAATCTAAAAACTTTACGAGATTATGTTGAGCGTACAGGTCAGCCCATCGAGAAATTTAGATTTGATGTGCAAATTGGCGAAAAAGCCTCAGATAGAAGTAAAGCCAAAATCTACCCAGAAGAGTACCATTTGCAAGAGATGTATGAGCGATTACTGTATGAGGAAGCAGCTTTTTCTGCTACTCTGCAAGGTGAAGATATTCCAATAGATCCAAAACTCAATGGCAATGGTAGAAAAACTGCGGAGAAAATTCAGAAAAGTCAACAAATAGAGTTAGAACTCTTCTAAATTTTGAGCTAAAGTATATGAATTTTATAACGCTTGCTTCTGGCATGACTTGGTAGGATTTGACATTGGCAATCAATCTGTGTATTGACAATTCTAGAGTATCTTGTACTTTGATATATAGTAGAAACGGCTGATATGGTGGTATTCTTCTGCTCGAATAATCCAATTAGCCTAATTGGTATATCAAAGACATGATGTTTAATTAACGCAGTTAATTGTTGAACAGCTTGTTCGTAGTAAAGAGTACTATTAGAAGCAGGAAACATTTGAGCTTTTGTAATAATCACTAATAGCTTTGTAGAGTTACCTGCAAAATGAATTCTACTTTTAAAAAATAACTCTGAGCGTAAGAGATTGTTTAAAAGAAATGGATAGTTAGAAAATTGGCTTTCTAGCAGAATACCTGATTTACCAAAATCAACGTCTTTTCCCAAGAATCTGTATTCTACTGGAATTAAGATATTACTATGCCATCCTAGTTTGACCAATGTATTTTTTATATATTGATTACTGCCTACTGGATCAAAAATCGGATTACCTTTAATATTTGCCTGATCAGAAGGCTTAATATGCAAAGGCATTTTAGTCAGGCTAGTACTAATTTCGTTCCATTCAGATTCATACTCTGTGTTGGGTCCGATAATCTGATCGGCATTGTTAAAATCAGAGACTTGAATAATAATGATTATTTCTCCTCGTTTTCCTCAAGTAATGTTTTGATAAATGTTTCTGGTTCGACCTGAAGGGCTTCCACTACTTCTAAGAACTCAATTAGATCCAAACGGCGTTCACCGCGTTCATACTTCGAGACGTATGATTGTGGACGAGAAAGCTTATTTGATAGCTCAGATTGAGTTAGCATAGCTGCTTGGCGAGCTTTGATCAGCAATTGACGAAATCGATTGTATCTTTCAGTAAAGATTGATTTAGGCACATGAATTTTACTTGTTTTCTAACAGTTCACTTAATCTCTACGAGAGTTTTCTCAAGTACTGCAATCAAGGTTTTGTTAGATACTAAAACCTAATATAGGATTAACCCAAAATAGGTTATTAGTATAATTCTGTGAGTAATGTTTTAGCGAGAGCCTACTGAGATAAAAGGAAAACAGGTATGGTAAATATAATTACATTTGAGATGCTGGTTAGTGTTGTGTAGATTTTGGCGTGGAGATTTCGTTATTTAAGTAAGCACGCCGACAGCGAACAGTAACTTGGAAATATTAATGTTGAGGTATGAAGATCCAAATTGGTAACGTGCAGAATCTTGAAATTATTGCTCAAAATTTATGGATAATTCCCCAGTTGTTACTCAAGTAGATACATCGCTAAATTACACTCAAGAAGATGGCTTGAGATTGCGATTCTCCTCTGGAGAGGCTGCGCCAACGCCAGTGGTATTTGATTCCCCAAAGCAGAACAGTATGAGCAGTGAAGCTGACTTTGACTCCCAGATGATGCAGCGATGCTTGGAACTTGCCCGCCGTGCTTTAGGGCGCACTTCGCCTAATCCTTTAGTGGGGGCGGTTGTAGTCAAAGATGGCGAGATTGTGGGTGAAGGGTTTCATCCCCGTGCTGGTGAACCTCATGCGGAAGTTTTTGCTTTGAGGGCTGCTGGTGATTGCGCTCATGGTGCTACAGTTTATGTCAACCTGGAACCTTGCAATCATTATGGGCGCACTCCTCCTTGTTCGGAAGGATTGATTAAGGCTGGTGTGGCTAAGGTAGTGGTGGGTATGGTTGATCCTAACCCTTTGGTAGCTGGGGGCGGGATTGCGCGTTTACGTGCTGCTGGTGTCGAGGTGTTAGTTGGGGTAGAGACTGAGGCTTGTCAGCAGCTAAATGAAGCTTTTGTACATCGCATTCTCTATAAAAAACCTTTTGGTATTTTGAAATATGCCATGACTTTAGATGGCAAAATTGCTACGACTGTTGGTCATAGTACTTGGGTGACAAATCAAGCCGCCCGCAGTGAAGTACATCAACTACGGGCGGCTTGCGATGCCATCATTGTTGGTGGTAATACAGTCCGACAAGACAATCCTTTTTTAACTAGCCATCAAGTAGAGGCGCATAATCCGTTACGAGTAGTGATGAGTCGTCAACTCAACTTGCCAGAAACCGCCCGTTTATGGGAAACCCAAGAAGCACCGACTTTGGTGTTAACTGAAATTGGGGCTAACCCTGATCTGCAAAAAATCTTACTTAAACGTGGCGTGGAGGTTGTGGAATTACCCGCACTGACACCCGCACAAGCAATGATGCACTTATATGAACGGGGTTTTTGCAGTGTCTTGTGGGAGTGTGGCGGTAATTTAGCTGCAAGTGCGATCGCTCAAGGAGCGGTACAAAAAATTATGGCTTTTATTGCTCCTAAAATTATTGGTGGTAGTCATGCGCCTACTCCCGTTGGTGATTTGGGTTTTACTAACATGACCGAAGCATTGCCCTTAGAAAATGTGCGTTGGCGTGTGGTTGGTTCCGATTGCTTAGTGGAAGGTTATTTACCTCAATAGTCAATCATCAAAAGTCAATGATCAATGGTTTTACTCTGGACTCTTGACCATTGACTTATTAATAATGTCGCTCATAAGCGATATCTCGTATCAGACTTAGCCGGGATTGAATATAGTCACCAAGAGAATCAACCTCATGGGAATCTAAGAAAACTTGTGTTGTGGTTTGTTTTACCAACCATTGCACCAAGCTAGCATCATCCAGCTGTAGGAGGGTCATGGTTTGGGCAGTTTCAACCACAGACCAAAGCTGACGCAGAATATTGGGAGTCATCAGACCTCATTGAAGATTAGCCTAGCTTTTTTTAGATTACACAATTTCGGCGGTGACTTATGGCATGAATGTACAAGCTGAGACAAGTATTATTAAAAAATTAATAATGTGATTTATAACTTTATGAACTTTCAGAAAGGCGCTATTACATCAATTAGTTCATAAAAATTCACTAATACTATCTTGGTATTCTTATGATAATTTGTAAATGCCATCTACCGAAAGAAATATCTTAATTCTTTAGGTTTAAGAATGTATTTAATTAACAAAAATATTTAAAAAACAATAAATCATTGCTACTAAATTTGTGTGCCGAAAAAAGGATAAATGAGGGGCTAAAGACTAAAAACCAGAAATTAGTCCCTCTTTTATGCAGAATGATGAAACTTGTTTGATGGGGACTAACTTCGTCGAATGATAAAGATGTGTAACAATCTACTGACTAAAATTATTCTTCATATTCCACCCAACTATTAGGCGTTTCCGAAACATGAACTTTTAATTGTACATTTGGCGGTACTCGCTTCTTAGTTTCATCGTAAATATACTTAGCAATCATTTCCGCCGTAGTCTCATATTCAGGAGGCATAACTTCATTTAAAATGCAGTGGTCAAGACCGCCTTTTGTAACATCTTGTTTTGCCCAGCGTAAAGTTCTAAAATCTGCTACCATGACTGGATGAGGACAAAATTGTGAAGAATGCAACTGTGTTGATATAGCTTCTATGCGGACTTGGTAATTATGTCCGTGCATCCGACCACAGGGGCCATCATAATCTTTGATGTAGTGGGCGCTGTTAAAAGAAAATTCCGTTACTACTTTCCATTTGGGCATTTTAAGATTACCTCGTAGGCAGATAAATACTTACAGTAAAATTTAGGAGTCAGAATACAGAATTCAGCATCAAAATAGGATTTTAGCCTAGCGTTGATCCTAAATTCTGTACTTAACTAACTGGAAATCTGCTGTATCTCTTGTAATTGCATGTGTAAATCAATCAGATTTTTATAGTATTGCTAATACTAGTTTAAAAAAATAATATGGCAGATATTGGGTTAGCTTGGCATTTTAAAGAATTTATCACAGTTGTAAGTGTGCGATCGCGCTGGTAGTGTTGGCAGTTAAAATGCGATCGCTACTCAGTATTTTCAAGATTCAACCAGATTATGATAGTAATGACATCTGTAATCTCCATCCAGTTGACTCAACTCTAACCCCAAGAAAGTCATGTCAGTTGCCCAAGATTTGCCGCCAACCACAGATATAATATTTCCACCAGGAGATATATATAGTGACGAACCACCATTGGAAAGCGATTTACATCTACGCCAAATTATTTTGTTACTACAATGTTTAGAATTGTGGTGGCAAAACCGTAATGATTTTTATGCGGCTGGGAATCTGACAATATATTACAGTCAACGTCAACTCAAATCAGAAGAATTTCGTGGCCCTGATTTTTTTGTGGTGCGGGGATGCGAAAGAAGACCTCGCAAAAGTTGGGTGATTTGGCAAGAAGACGGTAAATATCCTAATATCATTGTCGAGTTACTTTCTTCTTCCACAAAAGCCACAGATAAAGGCTTAAAAAAACAAATCTACCAAGATACTTTTCGCACACCGGAATATTTTTGGTTTGACCCCAATAATTTAGAATTTGCAGGCTTTCAATTAGTTTATGCTCAATACCAACCAATAGAACCGAATCCTCAAGGTTGGTTATGGAGTCAGCAGTTAGAATTATATTTGGGTGTCCAGAATAATCAATTACGCTATTTTACGCCACAAGGGGAGTTATTGCCGACACCAGAAGAATTGGCACAGCAGGAAAAACAGCGTGCAGAACAGGAAAAACAACGCGCAGAACAGGAAATGCAGCGTGCGGAACGTCTAGCCGCTAAGTTGCGGGAGTTAAATGTTGATCCCGATGTTCTGTAAAATTATTGATGATATTGAGCGATCGCACCCTTGATTAATTAATAATAGGACTGAATAAGTATGACTGTTATTCTAATCAATGAAACCCCCGGCTAAAAGCAAAACTAAAACGCAAGTTTGGGTAGTCGAAAATGGCAAAAAACGCCTACGACAAGACCAACTCACCACAGAAGAACCTTTAGAAATTCGGTTGATATCGCCATCGCGCACAGTAGCTATTACTATGCGAACTCCAGGCGCAGATTTTGAATTAGCGGCTGGATTTCTTTTTAGTGAAGGTGTGATTAATGGCAAACAAGATATTCACAGGATGAGTTACTGCACAGATGAATCTGTAGATGGTGAGCAGCGTTATAACATTATTAATGTGCAGTTAAAGCCAGGGTTAAATCCAGATTTACAGCCTTTAGAACGTCATTTTTATACTAATAGTGCCTGTGGAGTTTGTGGTAAAGCGAGTGTTGAGGCTTTACACTTGCGGGGTTACACAAAAATTACTTCGGAATTAACAGTCAAGTCTGAGGTTATTTACAGCTTATCTGATCAGTTGCGATCGCATCAGGGTATTTTCTCCGCAACTGGAGGGTTACACGCAGCAGCAGTATTTGATGCTGAAGGCAAAATTGGGAACTTACAAGAAGATGTTGGTCGTCACAACGCTTTAGATAAGTTGATTGGTAACGCCTTACTAAGCGGTGATTTACCTTTTAATCGTCATATTGTTATGGTGAGTGGACGTTCTAGTTTTGAGATTTTGCAAAAATCTGTAGTTGCAGGAATTCCGGTTGTTTGTTCTGTTTCTGCACCTAGCAGTTTGGCGGTATCTGTCGCTGAAGAATTTGGTATTACTTTAGTAGGATTTTTACGGGGAAACCGCTTTAATGTTTATACCGGATGCCAGAGAATAATTACAGCGTGATATGCTCTAAAAAATCACACTTTTTACTTGATTTTTACGTAATTCTGTCATCAAAACCTAGGATATTTAAATATGAACACGCTTGGTCAAAAGCCGAAAGTTAGCTTTACTGTAAATGCGTGCATTGTTGATACCCCATTCATCGATAAAATACTTCGGAGTATGATGCGTTCTCTAGATTATCCATTCTCCGAAAAGCTGGTAGCATTAGATCCTGGTAAGCCATCTGGTAAATATCTAGAACGTCAAACAGGACAAATAGAGGAATTAAGAACGAAATTATTGCAACTGCAAACTGAGGGAATTATTGATCGAGTAGACGAAATACCTTGGGATGAAGAACTGCAAAGGTCAGTCTTAAAAAAGTATTTTGGGCGTGATGATATAGATGTTAAAGATTTTGATGGAGCGCCAATTTATCAATATCTGTTTGCCTTAGAACAGTGTACTGGTGATTATATTCTGCATGTTGATTCTGATGTGTTATTTTACCGAGATGCAACCAGACAATCTTGGATAGATGAAGGAATTGAAATGTTGCAGGCAAATCCATCAGTTGTGATTGCTACTTGCGAAGGCGGGCCACCACAAGCCAAAAGTTTTCTCGAAAAATTAACTGGTCGTCCAGCAAAATCTAAACCTAAAAAGTTGTGGAATAAAGCAGGTAATGTTTCTACAAGATATTTTCTTTTAGACCGCCAGCGATTAGAAAAGCAAGTTTTACCACTACTCCAAAAGGATATCAAAGAGCCATTAGAAAATTCAATTACGCATACTTTTAAAGTCAAAGGTTTTGAACGTTGGTCAATGACGGCTGGGACTTGGGCAATTCATCCTGTAGAACATGGTGAAAATTTTATTAAACATTTAGATGATTTAATGTGGGCTGTAGAAAACAATGTTTATCCCTTCAAACGCAGTGGTAAGCGATGGAATATGCACACGGATGGTAATGATATCAAACCCTGGCTAAATGCAATTGCTCAAGCTAAGTCTGCAATGTTTTAAATGTTGAACTAATCAAGCAGAAAATACTGTTGTAGAGATGTTATATACAACGTCTCTACAGAATTTATAGATTGCAACATCTGATAAAAGTGGTATGAATTAACCACAGTCTGAGAAATATAATAGTGATGGTTTTGCGATATACTGAAGTTTTCGTGGCGATCGCCACAGTTAATTTAGAAAATTTAGTAAATTTCTATACCCAGTTATTAAGTGAAAAACCGAGTAATTTAATTCCCAATGTTTATGCAGAGTTTCAACTAAAAAGTCTACGCTTGGGAATTTTTCAACCGAAACAGAGTCATGAGTCAGAATTTGCCCACTCAACTAAAAGTAAAATAAGTTTGTGCTTCGAGGTGAGTAATTTAGAAAGTGCGATCGCTCATCTCACCAATTTAGGCTATCCTCCACCCGGCGAAATCTCCATCGCTTCCCACGGACGAGAAATCTATGCTTACGATCCTGAAGGTAATCGCCTAATTCTGCATGAAGCTAAGGGAGTCAATATTAAATAGTCATTTGTCATTTGTCATTAGTTTTTTATCTCCCTTGTCTCCCTTGTCTTCCCCACTCCCCACACCCTACAAAAATATGTCTCTTACAAACAACTACAAATTAAACCTGATCCAATGGTATCCGGGTCATATTGCCAAGGCGGAAAAGAATCTCAAAGAACAGCTAAAGCTGGTAGATGTGATATTAGAAGTCCGCGATGCGAGAATTCCTTTGGCGACGCACCACCCGCAAATCGGTGAATGGGTGGGAAGCAAAACGCGGATTTTGGTATTGAACCGCTTAGATATGATTACGCCCCAAGTGCGATCCCTATGGACAGATTGGTTTAAAAGTCAAGGAGAAGTGCCTTATTTTACCAATGCCCAACATGGTCAAGGTGTGACGGCTGTGGCTAAAGCCGCCCAAGCTGCGGGTGTGGAACTGAATCAACGAAGACGCGATCGCGGTATGTTACCCCGTCCTGTCCGGGCTGTGGTGATTGGTTTTCCTAACGTTGGTAAGTCAGCCTTAATTAATAGACTTTTGGGACGGCGTGTAGTGGAAAGTGCAGCGCGTCCAGGTGTCACACGTAACTTACGTTGGGTACGTATATCTGATCAATTAGAATTACTTGATGCGCCTGGTGTGATTCCTTCCCGCTTAGAAAATCAAGCCGCAGCTTTGAAGTTAGCAATTTGTGACGATATTGGACAAGCATCTTATGATAATCAACTCGTCGCATCAGCATTCGTAGATTTTCTGAATGAAATCCATATAACAGCGAATCATTTATTACCAGAGTCACCGTTCAAGTTGCGCTACGAACTCGACTCGTCATCTTACACAGGCGAATCATACTTAGAAGCTTTGGCAGAACATCGTTACAACGGTGATGTGGAACGGGCGGCGAGACAACTTTTCACAGATTATCGCAAGGGTTTATTAGGGACAATTCCTCTAGAATTACCACCAAACTTATAAACAGCGATTCCCGGCATTTTTTTGAGCGATCGCTATTCGTTCACTTTATATCATGTCCGGTAAATCAGTAATGATTTAGTATATCTGTGCAGAAAGACAAAACTCTTCCTACCCCTATCCCCTGCGGTCTTGATGATAAGTCTTTTACCGGACACGATATTACACCCATTTTTATCAGTCCTGTTTATTGCTTTGCGGCTAAATTTTTCAGGTTCTCTTCCGTGACGCGACAAATTCGCCAATCATCTAAGATGCTGGCTCCCATACTCCGGTAAAATGCTTGTGCTGGTTCGTTCCAATCCAGCACACTCCATTCTAAGCGTCCGCAATTTCGCTCGACGGCAATTTGCGCTAGTTTAGTTAAAAGTGCTTTACCAATACCCTGACGGCGATACTCTGGTAAAACAAACAAATCTTCGAGATAAATTCCTGGCTTGGTAAGAAAGGTAGAATAGTTGTAAAAGAACAAGGCAAAACCTACAGCTTGTCCTTGATATTCTGCCAAAATGGCCTCTATATATTTTGGTTCACCAAATAGATGCTCTTGGAGTGCTGCAACATTCCCGGTAACGGCATGAGATAATTTCTCATATTCCGCCAACTGTTTAATTAATTGAAATAGTACGTTGCTATCAGCAGGTTCCGCAGAACGCAAAATTAAATCGGTCATTTGTCATTTGTCATCAGTCCATAGTCATTAGTCCATAGTTAATGGGCTGTAGTCAAGAGCAGGTTACGGGTTATGAAGTGGTTTATCAGGTTCAGATGTCTAAGCCACTATAGCTATCACTTTTGACTTTTGACTTTTAACTTTTGACTTTTACACTAACCACCCTTTCAAGCGTTTTGCAATATGTGGACGACGTAATTTTCGCATGGCTTTGCTTTGAATTTGACGGACTCGTTCACGGGACAAGTTGAACATATTGCCAACTTCTTCTAGGGTGCATGGTTCGCTGGTTGTCAGTCCATAGCGTAAAGAAATTACGTCTTTTTCTCGTGGGGTTAGTACGTCACCTAGAACTTCCCAAATCTCCTGGCGCATCATGTTTTCATTCATTTTGGCTTCGGGAGAGAGGTTGTCTTCATCTTCTAATAAGTCCATCAGTTCGGTGTCTTCTTCTTTACCGACGCGATGGTTGAGGGAGAGTGCTTGGCGGCGTAGTTGTTGTAGTTGGCGTAGTTGTTGAACGGTCATTTCCAAAGAAGCGGCCATTTCTGCTTCTGTGGGGTTACGACCAAGTTTTTGTTTGAGTTCGCGTTGGGCTTTTTTAAGTTTGTTAAGTTTCTCTACAATATGAATTGGTAGGCGAATTGTACGTGCATCATTAGCGATCGCTCGCGTAATTGCTTGTCTAATCCACCAATAAGCATAAGTGGAAAACTTATATCCTTTATCGGGGTCAAATTTTTCTGTAGCGCGATTTAATCCCATTGCCCCTTCTTGAATTAAATCTAGAAAAGGTACTCCGCGATTTAAATATCGTTTGGCAATTGATACCACTAGTCTGAGGTTCGAGCGAATCATTTTGCGCTTCGCTACTCGACCTTGATATAAGCGGCTTTCTAGCTGCTTTTCTGTCATATCAAACTGGGCAGCTACTTGGGCTTTGGTTGGTGGCTGTCCTAGTTCGGCTTGTAAGGCGGCTTGGATGTCTCGGACTTCTTCTAAAAATCGGACTCGCCGCGCTAATTCAACTTCTTCATCTGGTTTCAGGAGCGGATAACGCGCCATTTCTTTAAAAAATGCACCTACGGCATCATCATGCTCGGTTTTGTTATATCCTGAAGGTCGCGCTGCCGCCATCTCATCCCCATCACGTGCCTCTGGTTCGAGATTTTCTGCAATTGGGGATTCTTCTTCTACCAATATTTCTAAACTTTCGAGTAGTTGTTCTTCTGTATCGGCAGTGGGTTCTAATATTTCCATTGTTCCCAATTCAGCAATATTCATAGTTTCCTTTAGGGATAGTTGCTTTGTTTGGTACATAATTCCTTGACAGCTACTCGTTTGCGGCTTGGTAGTTTCCCTTTAAAAACAAATGCACTTTCTTAATTACCAAGTAAAAGTTTCTACTAATTACTTAGTAAAACTAAAAAAATCTTTTCTAGCTGTCCTTTTTGATTACTGCTAGATAAAACCCTGCACAAATCTTGGTGATTGCACCTCAAAATTATTGTCTCAGGTTCTAACAGATATACTTCTTATTTTTTGATTAATCCCTAAATCTGTCAAACGCCCTCAACCATTCTCAACCTTAACAAATATAAAAGAAACCAAGTAATTATTATCATTTCTTAAAAATCCCTATATTTTTATGAATTTTTTTACCTTTATGGGTGGGAATTAATCTCGAAATTAAAGTCTTGATTTTGATTTTATTTGGATTTCATAAAATTTTCTAAAGGTCACAATTTCAGTAATTTAATTAGCTGAAATCAATTAGTTGTATAAAAGCATCTCACATACACCAATAATTGAATATCTACCAATGGGCGGAAAAAGGCTATGCCATATTTAGTAAATCGGTAAATGATTTCATAAATAGTCAGAGATTTATAGTAAGCCAGTTTTATTTTTGAAATTATCTGTGTAGGTGGTGAGTAGGAAGGAGGAGGTTTTTTCAAGAATCAAATATCAGTCCTATAGTTAGTTTTTATGGTAAGTGGTCTTCAAATATTTATTGCACGTATAGCCAAGTTTGATTTGTCTAGTAGGTTACATAACGGGAAACTTATCAAGTATCATGAGGGATAAACGTATTGCGAAATACACTTTACTTTTTATAGAGAAAAAGATTAAATTCTTGAAAGCTAAGTGAAGGGATAATAAATTCCTGTCAAGAAAAAACAAAAAATATGTATATTAATGACTTAAATTTACAAAATTTAGTAGTTGCCGAGCCAGGGGAATCATACCAGTCCCAAAAGGGGAATCGCTACGTTGAAGTTTTGGTAGACTGTCCAGGCGCTACCGGATTATTTACATATCGTTTACCACCTCAGCTAGAAGTAAAAACAGGGGATATATTAACTGTGCCATTTGGCGCACAACAGTTAGGCGCGATCGCCATTCGGTTGTTAAGCACACCTAATATTGATCTAGCGCCAGACAAAATTCGAGAAGTCGAAGATGTGGTGAGTGTGGGGTTTTTCCCCAGCCATTATTGGGAATTATTAAACCGTGTAGCAGCATACTACTACACACCCTTAATGCAGGTGATTCGGGTGGCTTTACCGCCGGGATTATTAGGGCGGACTCAACGCCGGATTCGTTTAACTAATACCCAAAGCCAATCTCATCGAGCTTTTCTCAGTCCAGTCGCCCAGCAGATTTTACAACTGTTGCAAACTCAACCATCAGGGGATTATAGTTTTGCGTATTTGCAACAAAAAGTCAAGTTCACCTATCGCGGTGTGCGGGAATTGTTGCGCTTGGGTTTGGTGGAAAGTTATTTAGAAGCACCAAGACTAACTCGCCCCAAATTACAAAAAGCTGTCACATTAATAGATAGTAGCGATCGCGATTTAACTCAGCGTCAACGAGAAATCATCGAAGTTTTGCGTCGCAATGGTGGGGAATTATGGCACAGTGAACTCTTGCAAATTTGTAGTGCTAGTTCTTCCATCCTCAAAACCTTGGCACAGAAAGGTTACATCGTGATTGAAGAACGGGAAATTTTGCGTGCTGAACAAAGCCCGACATTAACACCAGACCAGCCAAAATTATTAAATACTGCCCAGGCTAATGCTTTAGCAACTATACAATCATTAAATAAATTTGCTCAAGTCTTGTTGCATGGTGTAACAGGTTCCGGCAAGACAGAAGTATATTTACAAGCGATCGCACCATTATTAAATCAAGGTAAATCAGCCTTAGTCTTAGTTCCAGAAATTGGACTCACACCCCAACTTACTGACAGATTCCGCGCCCGGTTTGGTAACAAAGTCGCCGTTTATCACAGCGCCCTTTCCGAAGGCGAACGTTACGATACTTGGCGACAAATGCTGACAGGGGAACCGCAAGTAGTCATCGGGACACGCAGCGCCATTTTCGCCCCTTTACCCAACCTCGGTTTAATCATCTTAGACGAAGAACACGACAGCAGCTTTAAGCAAGATTCACCGATCCCCACCTACCACGCCCGTACCGTCGCCCAATGGCGGGCTGAGTTAGAAAACTGTCCCTTGGTTTTGGGTTCGGCTACGCCATCTTTGGAGAGTTGGGTGAGTGTTTCCAGGAGCAGAGGAGCAGAGGAGCAGAGGAGCAGAGGAGACAATTTACAACAAATTTTCCCTACATCCTTACACCCTCACACCCTCACACCCTCAATTCCTACTCACTACTTATCATTACCAGAACGCATCAACTCCCGCCCGTTACCGCCGGTGGAGGTGGTGGATATGCGGGTGGAATTACAGCAGGGAAATCGGTCAATATTTAGTCGCAGCTTGCAAGAGGCTTTGACACAATTACAGGAAAGAAGACAGCAGGGGATTTTATTTATTCATCGCCGGGGACATAGTACTTTTGTGTCTTGTCGCAGTTGTGGCTATGTGATGGAATGTCCGCACTGTGATGTGTCTTTGGCTTATCACCATGCAGAAGAAGGTGCGCCCCAATTATTGCGATGTCATTACTGTAATTATGTGCGATCGCATCCTCAATTCTGTCCCGATTGCAGTTCGCCTTACTTAAAATTCTTTGGTAGTGGAACCCAACGTGTCACCCAGGAATTAGCCAAACAGTTTCCCCAACTGCGGTGCATCCGGTTTGATAGCGATACCACCCGCAACAAAGGCGCACATCGTACCTTGCTAACTCAGTTTGCTAACGGTGAAGCCGATTTATTAGTCGGGACGCAAATGTTAACCAAAGGTTTGGACTTACCCCAAGTCACACTGGTGGGAGTTGTGGCGGCGGATGGACTGCTGCATTTATCAGACTACCGCGCCAGTGAACGGGCTTTTCAAACTCTTACCCAAGTTGCTGGACGTGCGGGGAGGGGTGATGATGCAGGGAGAGTCATTGTGCAGACTTACACCCCAGAAGATCCCGTAATTGCCGCAGTCTGCACCCACGATTATCAATCTTTTTGTCAAACTGAGTTAGAAAAACGGCGTGACCTTGATTATCCACCTTATGGCAGGTTAATTTTATTGCGTCTGAGCAGTCTTGACCCCATCCAAGTGCAGAATACTGCCCAAATTATCGCCGCAAACTTGGGTAACAACGAAGACTTTGAAATTCTCGGCCCTGCACCAGCCGGGGTAATGCGAGTAGCGAACCGTTATCGCTGGCAAATCTTAGTAAAATTTAACCCTGATGAATTACCCCAGTTGCCTAATTGGGAGGAAATCAGAGAATTATGTTGTGATGGCGTTAGCTTGACTATAGATGTTGATCCCATGAATATATTATGAGGTTGGGTAGTTGTGAGTTGAATTATGGTGAAAAAAGTAGCGATCGTTGGTGCTGGCCCTAGCGGAGTTCTACTGGCTCACTATTTACTACATCGTCAAGAAAAATATCAAATCGATATTTTTGATTTTCGCAGTGATCCCCGCACTGTCGCCTTTTCTAAGTCGCGCACCTTTTCAATTGTTCTCAGTCAACGCGGGATCAATGCTTTACAGCAAATTGAGGGATTAGAAGCAGCTGTGAAAGCCATCAGCTTAGAAACTAATGGAGCCGCACTGCACCAAAAGAATGGTAAAACACAGGTATTCAGTAGAAACTACTCACAGTTGAGCCTTGATAGAACAAGCTTGGTAATTAAATTATTAGAACAATTGGCAATCAAAGGCGGCAATCAAGTTAATTTTCACTTCAATCATGAATGTACACAAGTAGATTTTGCTGCCAAGCAAGTAAAATTTAAAAAACTTGATACGGATGCAGAAATTACCGTTAATTATGACTTATTAATCGGTGCAGATGGGTCGCGTTCAGTAGTTAGAGAAAGTTTTCTGCAAACAGAGAACTTTCAGTGTGAACAAAATTATGTTGCGAATGACTATAAATCTTTTTTCTTACCACCATTAGACCCCAAATTAGGTATTAACTGGCAACAAAATAAAGTCAACTCTTGGCGGTTAGATAACAGTATCAATATTTTATTGGTTTATCAAATGGACAGCAGTTGGAGTGGTGTAGTCTTGTTTCCGCACAAAGATAAAACCATTCCTGAACTGACTACCAAACAAGAAGTATTCAACTATTTCCACCAAAACTTTCCAGAAATTGCCCAAGCGTTACCAGAATCAGAAGCGGAAGATTTTGCTAATAGACCTGTATCTAGAGTACTAACAGTGCGCTGTAACCGCTATCATCACGGCGATAGTGTTTTGTTGATTGGAGATGCGGCGCATGGAGTCTCACCATCTCTCGGACAAGGTTGTAACGCCGCTTTGGAAGATGCAAATATTTTTAACCAAATTTTAGATGAATGTGGTGATAATTTAGCCGTGGCTGTGGAAAAGTTTAGTCTTCAACGTCAAGCTGATGGAATTGCTTTAGTAGAATTAAGTGATTACGCTTTTCCTACCTCGAAAAAGTTATTTGTTGAGTTGTTATTGAGAAATCGTCTGAGTAAATATTTCTTTCCCATTTTTCCCAAATTCTTCTTGCCTTCGTTATTTGAATTGGTGGCGGAAGGTAAACTTTCTTACTCGGAAATTCTCAACTTATATCAAGATTGGATAGCGAAAGTTAAAAAATCAAATCAACAAATTTTGGCAAAAATGTAAATAATAAACCCTTCAGACTATAGCGGTTCTCATTCTAGTGAGATACAAGCCAAAATAATTAACCGCAGATGAACGCGGATGAACGCAGATGGAAACAGATAACTTTGTACCTCAATAGACTAGGAAACGCTATATCTCTCTCCCTTGTCTCCCTTGTCTTAATTCTTCACATAAATGGCTACAAAAAGTTAAAAAATTTGCTGCCATCAGAAAAAGCAAATTACCCTTGATGTTAGGGCTATCTTGAGGTGTTGTGATGACTACTCATTTACCGACTAATGCGCTTGCAGACACAGATGTGAACCCAGCCCATGAGATTGTAGATCAACACACTACTGATTGTTGTATTGTTGGTGGCGGCCCGGCTGGGGTGGTTTTAGCTTTTTTGTTGGCGCGTCAAGGGATATCTGTGATGTTGCTAGAGGCGCATAAAGATTTTGACCGCGATTTTCGGGGAGATACAATTCATCCTTCGGTGATGCAAATTATGGAGGAATTGAATTTAAGCGATCGCCTATTACAATTACCTCATGCTAAAATGCGCCAAATTCAAGTTAAAACTCCGCAAGATACTGTTACTCTGGCAGATTTTAGTCACCTCAAAACAAATTATCCCTACATTACAATGTTGCCCCAAGTCAAATTTTTGGAGTTCATCACCCAAGAAGCGCAACAATATCCAAATTTTCAGTTAGTGATGGGTGCGAATGTCCAAGAACTCATTACAGAAGATGGGGTAGTTAAAGGAGTACGTTATCGGGGTGGTGGTGGTTGGCACGAAGTCCGCGCTATGCTGACAGTCGGCGCAGATGGTCGTCACTCCAAGTTAAGACAAATAGGAGAGTTTGCATCTATTGAAACTTCTCCACCGATGGATATTCTCTGGTTTCGCTTACCCCGCCATCCCGAAGAATTTGATGGGGGAATGGGACGTTTTGCACCTGGACATATTGTAGCGATGCTTGACCGTGGTACAGAGTGGCAAATTGCTTATGTAATTCCTAAAGGCGGCTATCAAAAACTACGGACGACTGGTTTGGAGGAGTTAAAGAAATCTATTGTGGAAGTTGTGCCGGAATTAAGCGATCGCCTGTATACTCTTCAAGATTGGTCACAAGTCGCTTTTTTATCGGTAGAATCAAGCCGGGTTAAACAGTGGTATCGTCCAGGGTTGTTACTTATTGGTGATGCTGCTCATATTATGTCTCCGGTTGGCGGTGTGGGAATTAACTACGCCATTCAAGATGCAGTCGTAGCCGCTAATGTCCTCAGTCAACCTCTGCAAAATCACCAAGTCAAACTGAGTGACTTAGCTAAAGTTCAGCATCAGCGAGAATTACCAACACGCATTATTCAAGCATTTCAGACATTTATTCAAAAGCGAGTATTTGCGCCTGTATTGTCTGCTAATCGTACTTTTCAACCACCAGCATTGTTACGCTTACCAATTTTGCGCGATTTACCCGCCAGATTAATTGCTTTGGGTGTGTTTCCGGTTCATGTGAAATAGTCTTTGAAATACCTTTCTTTGTTTCAATTCCTAATAGTTTTCAGATTGTTTTCTGTAATTCACGTATTACCTTGGTCTGCTCATAGTTAAGAAGGCTATAGGACAATACGGTTCAGTTAGTAATCTCTTCTTTCTCTTTGCGCTCTTTGCGTTCTTTGCGGTACCCTTCGGGAAGCCGCTTGCGCGTCTACGTTAAAAAAATTGACTTTAAACAAGAGTTTGAGATTTAACTGAACTATATTTGGCTATAGGACTCATATTTGATTTCTGAAAAAAATCAGTACATCCACAAAAGGCTTATTTCCTACTCCCCATTCCCTATTCCCTACTCCCTGATTACATCAGTAAATTCGGAAATCAAACCAGATTCCTATAGTTTTGCATTTGCTGACAACGTATTTATATCAAAAGTAATTGCAAGTATTTAACTTGGCGAAGCCGTGTTTTGACGTGGGGTACGCTTGCGATCGCTTTTCCTTGTACCTCCAGCTTTCTGATACTCATAACTATTGTTGCCATATTTGTAAGAAATACCACGCAAGAACTTGTCAGAATAGTCTGCCACAGTCTTTTCATTTTCCAAGATTTGGGTTCGCAAGACATCAACATCAGAGAGAGCAGAATTGTAGGCTTCTATAGAATTTCGGAGGCTTTCAATTTTCTCCGTATAATCTTGGACTGTTAACCCTTCTCCAACATCGAGAGTCTGACTGATAGATTTAATGCCAGCTAGACGTACTTGAGCTTTTTCCAAAGTACGTGAATTGCGTCTTTTTCTTGCCATAATTAATACTGATTTTTAATTTACTGATAACTCTATAGTGGACAATATGAGAAAAAATTGTCATACGTAAAATTATTGATTTTTCTAAAAAAACTTAAAGTTTGTACAATTTATCTAACACAATGAGCAAAACACGGAAACGTTAAAGCAGAAGTTCTTACACAATGAACAAAACACGGAAACGTTAAAGCAGAAGCTCTTACACAATGAGCAAAACACGGAAACGTTAAAGTGGAAGTTGCTGCACGATAAGCGGAAGCTCTTACACAATGAAAGAAACACGGAAATGTGAAAGTGGAAGCTGCTGCACGACAAGCGGAAGCTCTTACACAATGAAAGAAACACGGAAACGTGAAAGTGGAAGTTGTTGCACGATAAGCGGAAGCTCTTATTGGGTTGAGAATTAAGTAAGTCGGTGGGAAAAACAAAACTAAGTTAAGAAAAGTAAACAAGGCTGTGACTCTCTTCCCTTTTCCTTCCTGCCTCCTGCCTTGACATAGTGATAGTTTTTAGCACTGAGCTACTTAGAAGCGTTTCAAATATTTACAATTTGAAACTCTTGAGGATTTTTTAAAATAAAAATATCATTTTCTTTCACTAAATCACCCGTACATCTTATGGGTAGGCGTTCTTGATAAGATTTTATTGCCAAAATATAATCATGGTCGAGCAGTTCAATTTTGATTTGGCGTAATTTCTCAAATACTGGACAAACAATAGTAATTTCACCGCTTAATTTATCTAAGTTAGGAGTTGCAATTTGCGTGACAAAGCCTTGAATTTTCAGATGAGGATAATTTTGAATAAATTCACTTAAGATTTCCAAATAAGAAATATTTTCGCAATCTGCTATTGTTTGGATAAATTCACGAACTCTCGGCACATAATCTGCTATATTTTTTGTGTTTGGTAGTAGAATTTCAAATTCACCTTTTTCTACTTGCTTATGCCAGATTGTGGCATTCTCAAGAAATGCTTGGTCTTCGTGCCAACCGCGAGTTTGCAAATACTCTCTCATCTGTTGTGGTTCTGTATTTTTGATAATCTCCGCATCTTGTACTGTAACTTTCATGGTTGTACTCCTTGACCAATACCTTGCATAATTGACTGGAGAGCAGCGATTGTAAATTGATTAGTTTTAGGTATGGTGACAGTTACAGTTGATGTGTTTTTTGTTTCTGGCATAAATCGCAGTGATAACCAATAGCCACAATACCTCATACAGAGTTCTTCTTCTGATTGTTGCACCCACTCGTCTAAATTATCAGGAAGTAAAACTACAATTAAGATTCTAGGAACGGCAAAGTTAACCATTCGTAAATCATTATAATTTTTCAGTTTGAGAGGATAGCGGATAGCGTTATCTTTAAGTAGATCCCTTGATGTTGATTTTAGCTGTAATTCCAAGCGAGGCGCACGGATGCGTCCCATAATACCTGTAGCTGCTATTCCCCAGTCTACACTGTCGTCGACGACTGGTTTGTAAAGAGAATAACCTGCAACACTAGTGATGGCTTGGAGATATGCGTTGCTAAATTGTTCTTTCTGTTGATTTATGTCCACTAAAAATTGGGTTAATTTTTGATACAATTACGAGTCTACATTGCCCTTGTTGAGAATTGACATTTGCGCGATCGCTTTGGGAGTTTTTGGTAAGAGCGATCGCCAAGTTAAACTATTTACATAATTATTTTGGAAAGTTCTGCTGTGCGACAAAGATGCGATCGCAATTCATCTTGCAATGAAGAATCTATTCGTGATTACAAAACGTAAATATCCGGGAAACGCTTACCAATGACCAATGACAAATGACAAACCGTAAAATTGCTAAAATGTACCATAAAAGCGATACATGATTGCGGCAGATGCTCAAGCAACTTTGGCAGTGGCTCAAGAGGTCTTTTGGGCGTTTATTTGGCAGAAAGCATTCCCCAGTCAGGGAACAGAAAAAAGTAGAACCACCGCAACGGTTAACAGATGCGGAGTATGAATCGTTGTTTCTCCAGTTGTTAGCAAAAGTCAATGATGGCTTGACTACAGGAGGTGCAAAAGGTTTCTTGGCTGCAAAGCGTATCAATGAAGGTGATTTGGTGGAGTGGTTGCGGGGTTTTGGCGAAAGATTGTTAGCTTCAGCTACACCAAATGATGAATTAGCAAGGCGGATGGTGCGGTTGGGTGAGTTGAGTATTGGGGAAGTTAGTGATGTTGCGGGTAATATTGGGAGGCGTTTGGGGGGAGGAGAAACAAACCGCCAAGACGCAGAGGATGCGGAGGGAGAAGCAGAAGTTTGGTTTAATCAAGGCAATGAACAATATGAAGCTGGGGATTTTGTAGGTGCGATCGCATCTTACGATAAAGCTATAGAATTCAAACCTGACGATCACCACGTTTGGTACTACAGGGGTGGGGCGTTGTTTAATTTGGGGCAATTTGAACAAGCGATCGCATCTTATGACAAAGCTATAGAATTCAAAGGTGATTATTACGAAGCTTGGTACTACAGGGGTATGGCGCTGCATAATTTGGGGCGATTTGAAGAGGTGATCGCATCTTTTGATAAAGCCATAGAATTTAAAGGTGACGACTACTTAGCTTGGCTAGTCCGGGGTCTGGCGCTGGGTAATTTGGGGCGATTTGAAGAGGTGATCGCATCTTTTGATAAAGCCATAGAATTTAAAGGTGACGATTACTTAGCTTGGTACTACCGGGGTCTGGCGCTGTGTAATTTAGGACAATTTGAACAAGCGATCGTATCTTTCGACAAAGCCATAGAATTCAAAGCTGACAACTACTCAGCTTGGTACTACCGGGGTAGTGCGCTGTTTAATTTGGGGCAATTTGAACAAGCAATCGCATCTTTTGACAAAGCCATAGAATTCAAAGATGACGACTATTCAGCTTGGTACTGCCGGGGTAGTGCGCTGTTTAATTTGGGGCAATTTGAACAAGCAATCGCATCTTTTGACAAAGCCATAGAATTCAAAGGTGATTATTACGAAGCTTGGTACAACCGGGGTCTGGCGCTGGATAATTTGGGGCAATTTGAACAAGCAATCGCATCTTACGACAAAGCCATAGAATTCAAAGGTGATTTTTACGAAGCTTGGTGCAACCGGGGTCTGGCGCTGGCTGATTTGGGGCGATTAGAACAAGCGATCGCATCTTACAACAAAGCCATAAAATTTAAAGATGACGACTACTCAGCTTGGTACAACCGGGGTAGGGCGCTGTTTAATTTGGGGCGAAATGAAGAAGCAATCGCATCTTACGACAAAGCCATAGAATTCAAACCCGATTTTCCTGAAGCTTGGACTAACCGTGGGATAATCTTAAATAACCTTGACTTATATCAAGAAGCACTTACCTCTTTTGAAACTGCTTTGCAAATCAATCCCAACTTTCCAGAAGTATTCAATGCTTGGAATGGTAAGGGTAGCGCACTATTCAATTTAGGGCAGTTAGAACAAGCGATCGCATCCTATGACAAAGCCATAGAATTCAAAGGTGATTTTTACGAAGTTTGGATTAGCCGTGGAATTGCAGCAGGAAACGTAGCTAGAGAGAGAACAAATTTCTTTTTCACATTTGCTTTACCTAATGCAGCAGCACCCAACCTTGCTTTAAAATTTAACAATCCAGATTTAAATAAGCGTGGCTATGAGGGAAAATTAGCCAGCTTTGAGGAAGGGTTAAAGCATTGTCAGCAAGATACTCATCCAGAAGCTTGGGGAAAATTGCATCAGGCGATAGGTAATGCTCATTATTACCAAGGGCGAGGTAATTATAACGCCCGCAATTTTTGGCACAAAGCTGTTAAAAGTTACGAAACAGCACTGCAAACTCTCACAGCCACAGATTTTCCTGAGTTGCATCTAGAAGTTTTGCAAAATTTAATTTGCGTGCTGTTAGATTTGGGCGAAATAGCCGAAGCTACGGAACTCCAGCGCCAGGGTACTGATTTGTTGCGGCGCTTATTAAATGAACCAAATCGCTCTGAGCGAAGTAAAAAGCAACTAGCTCTAAAATTTGCTTGGATTCAGCAGTTAACTGTTGATTTAGCAGTGCAGTCTGGAGATTTGTTGCAAGCAATTGAATTAGCAGAAGAAGGCAAAAATACTTGCTTGCGTTGGCTTTTGGATGGATGGAGCGATGAAATTTCTTCTCCTAATTATTCAGAAATACAACAACTGCTTAATCCTTCAACTGCCATTGTTTATTGGCATCTCAGTTCTTATGCTCTACACACTTTCATCATTAAATATAACGCCCTGTCACCAATTGTTTTAGGAAACACCGAGTTTCTAACTCAGGCGCAACGCTTACGGGATTTTGAAGACTGGGTGAAAAAATGGAACGAACAATACGCCAATTATCGCAAGGGTAAAAACAAGCAAGGCGAAAAAGATAGAACATGGCGCGACAATTTACCCGAAATGCTGCGGAATCTGCGTCATATTCTCGATATCAATGCTGTCGTTTCAACAATTCCCGATATTACTCAACTAATTCTCATTCCTCACCGCGACTTGCACCGCTTCCCTCTTCATGCACTGTTTCCACCTGAATTTATTATCAGCTATTTACCCAGCGCAAAAATTGGCTCTATCCCTGTTAAGAAAGACAACCATAACCCAAAAAATTTACGGTTCTTCCGGTAATTTTATGGAGAATTAGTAGTAAAGTGCCAAGTTAATAAGCTACGTAAGCGGAAATTACTAAAGTTGCGAAAGCCATATCCAAGTCTTTTGATTAACTTG
>NZ_JACJTB010000020.1 GCF_014698475.1 Nostoc spongiaeforme FACHB-130
TACTCAACCATCTTCCTCTTCGTCTTCCGCGTTGGAGTACTTTTCCTCCTACTCCTGTTGACGATTTCTTTTGCTTCAATTCCTCCTAATTGTAAAAAACCTACACCTGTCAGGGGGTTGGGGGTGGGGTTCCGACTGTATTACAAGCAAGTAAGAACCGCTATAGTAATCGCACTTCTCAAAACTAGCAAAAGGCGATCGCGCTGGTGGGTTGTGTGATTCCTTTATTGCTCATACCCAAATTGCTAGAATGCAGATACTTTTTATCATCCGCGATCGCTATGACTCGTCAAGAAATCGAAGAGCAACTTCTGGGCTTATCGCTTGCTGACAAAGCAGATATTATCCAAAGTCTGACCAAAAACCTTAGCACCAGTGGAAGGGGAATTACTAAAACTCCTGGTGTGTGTGGTGGTGAAGCTTGTATTGCGGGAACTCGAATTGCTATTTGGCTTTTAGTGGAAGCACAGCAACTTGGTATTAATGAAGCTCAATTATTGCAGGACTATCCTCACATTACCGCAGCAGATTTAGTCAATGCTTGGGCTTATGCTGATGCTTATCCCGAAGAAATTACTGCCGCAATTCGTGCTAATAATGAGGCAGCCTAATCGATGGCACGTTTGTACACAGATGAACAATTTCCTCGGATAGTCAGCGAATTGCTGCGGACAATGGGACATGATGTTTTAACTGTACAGGAAGCTGGTAACGATAATTTAGGTATTCCTGATGAGGAAGTATTAGCTTTTGCAATTAGAGATAATCGCGCAGTCATAACCCTCAATCGTCAAGATTTTGTCCGCTTGCATCGTGCTAATTCTGAGCATTTTGGTATTATTGTTTGTACGAATGATACTGACAGAAATCGAATGGCAATTCGTATTAATGAAGCTTTGGTATCTGAGGAATCTTTGGCAGGTAAGTTGATTCGGGTTGTACGTCCGGTAATTTAGACTATAACTATAAGTCGCCATCTCCAAAAACCAAAAAGCGTAGCCGTAAGGCTTGTCGTCAGACATCGCATTCTTCAAAACCAAAGTGGGATAACTTCGTTAAGCTACGCGATCGCACTTCTCAAAACTACCAAAATGCGATCGCATATGGCATTTAGCTTGCTACCTTGTTCAAAAAACTGTTGAAGCGATCGCTATCCATCAAGCCGTTTTCCGATAGTATGCGGCGCACTGCAACTAAATGCAATGTTCTGACATCCGCTTGTTGCTCGTAATCAGGCAGGACTATTAGTGTACCAGATGATGGATGCTGGTAAATCTTTTGAGAGCCAAAGGTCTGCATAGTTACAAACCCTGTCTCTAAGAGCAATTTCTCTAATTCTGTGAATTTAATTTCTCTAACCATGATGACGAATCACTCCTTGTAACTGGCTGAGAACATCATTTTTAAATTTAGCAAATATTTTGATCGCCTGTATATTTAATACGTTGTCTTTAGATAAACGCACAGTTACACTATCACCAACATTCGCTAAATCGAATCCCTCAATGCTTTCAAAATATGCTTGTATATATAACCAATAAGCTTGGCTATTTTTTGCATCATATACAATTAAAATACATGGCATTGGTTCAACCAACCATAATTCTAAATCCGAGCGGGTGATAGTAAAAGTAATGGTTTTTTGGTCTGCAAGTATAGAGAGGGAATCTGTAGCTTTTAACTGTACATATATCTGACCATTTTCAATCTCACCTCCAGTATTATAAGTAAAAATCACTAGATCGTAGCCATAATCATACTCAATACGCTCTACAGAATACCCGCATAGCAAGATATATCTTTCGACATAGTTGACACTTAAATCTGCTATTATATGTTCTCTTGGTCGCTTTTTTCTGGGCATTGAACGGGCTTTTTAGTTTAAAATTATCAAAATTATATTATGGCGTTTCTTACTCTAGTGAAATACAGAGAAGAATAATTAACCGCAGATAAACGCAGATGGACGCAGATAAATTTGTACTTCAGTAGACTAGGAAAGGTAACGCACTCCCATCAACCCTAATAAAAGCGATCGCGGTGGGACTTTAGATATACTCAAACTAGAATCAATTAGCTGATAATATTTGAATGATGACAAATCGTGAAGAATTAATTCAAGAACTAGAACAAGCCCCTGATGATATAGTTCAATCGGTACTAGATTTTTTGAATCGGGTAAAAGCCACACGCAAAACTCATCCTCTAGCAAAATTTGCAGGGATTTTAAGTGATGTCGAAGCCGAAGAATTAAAACGGGTGATAATCGCAGAATGTCGGCAGGTGGATGTAAATGAGTGGTGAGATTGCCCTTGATACTTCTGTGGCTGTGCGTTTTTTGAATGGGGATGAAGTGGTTGTTTCGCGGGTACTAGCTTTACCAGAAATAGTTTTACCTACTGTTGTGGTTGGTGAGTTACTTTTTGGTGCGGAAAATTCAACTCGTCCATTACAAAATTTACCGCGTTATCTGGAATTTATTGAGGCTTGTGTAGTTGTACCATTAAGTCGAGAAACAGCCGCAGTTTATGCTCAAACTCGATTGATGTTGAAACGGAAGGGACGACCAATTCCGATGAATGATGTTTGGATTGCGGCACAGTGTTTGGAACAGGGTTGGGTTTTAGTGACAGATGATACAGATTTCGATTATGTTGATGGTTTGATGTTAGAGCGTTGGTAATTTGTAGTATGCAAAGGCTAAAACGCGATCGCACCTCCCCATAATTTCCACAAATGCGTAGCCGTAAGGCTTGTCGTCAGACATCGCACTTCCCCACAATCACACAGGTGATAACCTCGTTCAGCCACGCTAACGCACACAAAAAACCCCTATAAACACATAGCCATAAGACTTGTCGTCAGACATTGCCATAGTTAAGGAAAATATCTGTAAATATCCTTTCTTTGTAATGCTCTAACAAAAACAATTATGCCATCAGAGATTGTTAACCCAATTCTGTAATCCCCTATTCTAATCCGATAATAATCGCCGTCAGCTTTCAGTTTTTTAACATTATTCACATCTAAAAGACTTTCGGCATTTTCGACTTCTTCAATTACTGTTTGTATTTTTTGTAGCAAGGTTTCATCTCGGATTTTGCTTAAATCTTTTTCAGAGCTACTTTCTAAACTCAACATTCATCCTTTATTTCCTAAAATCTTGAAAATTGCCTCTCGGCTCACTAACTCGGTATTTTCGCCTTCTTTAATGGCTTTTTCTAGTGCTATATCTTCAATGATTTCTGCTAATAAATCGGAAAATACTTCTTTTTGTTCTTGTATAACTTCGGTTAGTGCAATTTTAAATATTTGCTTAATTTTATCTTCGTCAAAATTTAGTTCTGTCATCTTATTTCCTTCATCTGTGGATTGATATTAGCAGAGCGAATAATTTATGCTGTTTCGCTATTTATTCGGGCAAATCTGCCGACGCAATTCATCGCGGGTAGCCAGATAACCTTGGAGATACTTGCAACCCTGAGTGAGTAAATCATCTAAATCCAAACTCCACAATTTGATGGTCTTGTCCGAACTTGCGGAAGCTAAAGTTTTGCCATCTGCACTAAAGGCGACGCTGTTGACATTATCTTGATGCCCGGTAAGGGAGGTAATTTCTTTGCCTGTACTAACATTCCACAACTTTATAGTGTTGTCAGCACTAGCAGAAGCTAAAGTTTTACCATCTGGGCTAAAAGTGACGTTGAAGACCGAACCTTGATGCCCAGTCAGGAAGGCATTCTCTTTACCAGTAGCAATATCCCATAATTTAATGGTGTTTTCCAAACTGGCAGAAGCCAAGATTTTTCCATTTGGACTAAAAGCGATGCTTTGGATTTTTGATTGATCCTCTTGAAAAGTGAAAATTTCTTTGCCTGTAGTTAGATTCCATAACTTAATAGTTTTGTCATCACTTGCGGAAGCTAAGGTTTTGCCATCTGGGCTAAAAGCGACACTGTTGACTGAAAATTGATGGTCTCTGAAAGTGAAAATTTCTTTGCCTGTAGTTAGATTCCATAACTTAATAGTTTTGTCATCACTTGCGGAAGCTAAGGTTTTGCCATCTGGGCTAAAAGCGACACTGTTGACTGAAGATTGATGACCTCTGAAAGTGAAAATTTCTTTGCCTGTGTTCAGATTCCACAACTTAATAGTACTAGTTTTTGTACCATTGCGAATGGTAGCACCATTAATAGTAGTAGTGATAGTACTAAAATTTGTATTGTCACTTGCAAAAGCTAAAGTTTTGCCATCTGGACTAAAAGCGACGCTGTTGACCCCAGATAAATGCCCACTCAAAGTAGAAGTTTCTTTGCCTGTGGTCAAATTCCACAATTTTATTTTGTCAAAATAAGCACCTGCGGAAGCCAAGGTTTTGCCATCTGGACTAAAAGCGACGCTTATAGGCAGAGATTGATGATCATTAAAAGTAGAAGTTTCTTTGCCTGTGGTTAGATTCCACAACTTGATGGTGTTATCAGAACTTGCAGAAGCTAAGGTTTTGCCATCGGGGCTAAAAGTTGTGCTGAAGACCAAATCTTGATGTCCAGTTAAAGTAGAAATTTCTTTGCCTTTGGATAGATTCCATAACTTGATGGTGTTATCAGAACTTGCAGAAGCTAAGGTTTTGCCGTCGGGGCTAAAAGCGATGCTGTTGACTCCTGATTTATGCCCAGTCAAGGTTGATTCTTTGCCTGTACTCAAATCCCACAAGCGAATGGTACTGTAATCACTTGCGGAAGCTAAAGTTTTGCCATCTGGACTAAAAGCGACACTGTTGAACTCTTCATCACGATGCCCAGTCAAGGTTGAAATTTGTTTGCTTGTAGTCATATCCCACAACCTGATAGTGTAGTCACGACTTGCAGAAGCTAAGGTTTTGCCATCTGGACTAAAAGCGATTTGACGAATCCTAGATTGATGCCCGGTCATGGTTGAAATTTGTTTGCCTGTGGTCAAATTCCACAACCTGATAGTGTAGTCAGCACTTGCGGAAGCTAAGGTTTTGCCATCTTGAGTAAAAGCGATACTATTGACCCAACTTTGATGCCCAGTCAGGGTTAATATTTTTTTACCTGTGGTCAAATTCCATAACTTTATGGTTCTGTCAGCACTTCCAGAAGCCAAGGTTTTGCCATCAGGACTAAAAGCAATGCTGCTGACTCCTGATTGATGCCCAGTCAAGGTTAAAATTTTTTTACCTGTGGTCAAATTCCATAATTTAATGGTGTTGTCAGAACTTGCAGAAGCCAAGATTTTGCCGTCATGACTAAAAGCAACTTCAGAGACTATATCTTGATGCCCTTGTAACTGATTGCGTTCCCGAATGTTTAACAAAATCTCTTGTAAACTAAATATTGGGCTGTAAGCCGGATAATCAGCTAAAGATGTTTTAGCTTTAACTAAATTTTTCAACTCCTTCCCAGCCCGCATTATTTCCATTAAATTCTCAATTTGCCCTCCTACACCAAACTGACGCAAAGTTCTAATTCCCGTCTGCTCCAATCGTGTCGCTGTGAGAGCATTTTGGCGCTGTTTTTCTGTTGCTTGTCGCTGCGTTTCGGCTTTTTGTGCCAAATTTAGGGCTGTTTGGGTTTCTCGTTGTGCTTGTCGTGATTGTTCAAGAGCAGTTTCTCGTTCTTGTTGAGCTATTTCCTTTTCTCGTAATGCTGCTTCCTTTGCTTTCTTGATTTCATCTAAACTTTTTTCCGCTTGTTGACGTTTTTGTTGCGCCTGTCGTTTTTCTTGTTCCGCTTTTTCTGTATCTCCCTGCGCTTTTGTAGCTGCTTTTTTTAGAGATTCTTCTCTCTGCTTTAAGGCTTGGACTTCTTGATTTTTTTGCTGGAATTGTCTATCGAGATTTTTTACCTTATCATCCGCTTCTTTTACTCTATCGTCTGCTGTTTTAGTTATAGTTTCAGCCTTTTGTTGTGCTGTCAACCTTTCATCATTAGCCCAATTAGCAAAAATCAAAGCAGCAACAGACCCAATTATGGAAATAACCAGCACAATCAAACCAATACGAGTTCTTTTTTTTGCTTTTTCTTCTTCCTGCAAAGCTTGATTTCGTTTTGCGTCCGCCTCCTCAACCTTCTGATTTAACTCAGATTCAACACTCGCAGATAAAAAACGATAATCAGCATCACTCAAACTTTTTCCATTAGCCCAGACACGAGCTTTTTCTAAGTCTTCCGACTGTAATAAATAAGAAGTATCCTGAAATTGACTTTTTAACCAAGCGTTAAAATTATCAGCATAAGGACGCAATTTATTTAACTCTGTCTCAACCCAACTTAAATTAAAAATATTCCGATAAACGAGATTATAAATCTTTAAATTTTCCTCTTGCTCCACTACCAATCCAGTCAAACGCAACCTCATTTTTTCTGGGCTACCATCAACAGCAATCTCTCCTTCTTGCAAAATTTGCTGATACAAACCCAACAAACTCCCAGCAAATTTTTCGTCCGTGACAATCCTTTTCCGTATAGTTCTTAAATGCTCTGGTTCATCCAAGGATTCCCAGTTATCAATAATTTGCTTTCTGACAACTTTTCCCACCCAATCCAAAGCATTTGGCTCTGGGGTGTAACATTCTGAATATACAGATAGTTCTTGTAATAATAAATTACAAAGTTTCTGCGTTAAAAAAGGTTGTCCACCAGTCCAACATAAAACACCTTTCATCACTTCTTGAATATTGCTAACTTTTCCCCTCAATCCTTCAGCTAAGGGCGCAATTTCATCTTCCTTAAAACCATTAAGTTGAACTGCTCGACCAATATTAAATGGCGTTCGTTTTTTATCATCAATCAAATCGCTGGGAGTAGCCACACCTAGCAAAGCAAAGGTCAAACGATTTAAATCTGGATTTAAAGCACGCTTTTCATAACAACTTCTAATCAGAGCAAAAAAATTATTAGAGTGCCGAAACTTTAAATTTAAACTTAAAATACTATCGATTTCATCAATAAAAATAATAATATTACCCTTGACATTTGGCAGCATTACCTCTTCCAAAAACGAACCAAATCGCTGCACAGGAGATAATTGAATACGTTTATCCCACCAAATAAATAATTCTTCGGGTGGAGATAAAACTTGTAGTTGATTCACCAAGATGTAAGCAATACCTGTATACCATTGTTCAAGGCTGCTTTCCTGACTACCTTCATCAATACCTATTTCGGTTAAATCAATCTTGGCACAAGCAAAACCCTCTGTTTGCAATCGTTTCATTGTCCGATTCAGCAAGCTGGTTTTACCCATTTGTCGGGAGTTAAAGACAAAACAAAACTCCCCCGCTTTCAACCACTGATAAAATTCTGTGTCGGCTTTTCTAAATACGTAACTGGGGGCATTTTCTGGTAAACCACCACCAACTTTGTACTCATAATGTCCCGTCATAATTTATCCACAAAAATAAAAAAAATATTGAGGACTAGATCCCCTAGAACCCCGACTTCTTGAAGAAGTCGGGGTTCTGAATCCAGTGAGCTTTTATTAAACAGCCATACCACCTGAGTTAAGCCAAGAGAATATCGAGTACCGATTGACTTATTATCGACTTGTTATTTACTTTACAACAAAAAGCCTTTTCCTTTAAGCTAAATTACGTAGCTCTTTTCACCATCTGCCATGCTTCGTGCAACACGCTCAGTAGTACTACGTGATAAAAACTGCCAAGATAAGGTTTTAGTCCGCTTTCACGGGCAATACGGTAGTCAGAAATATTTAGGCCAATATTTAGGAGGAATGGCTCAAAGTACGGTTAGTAAGTTTCTCAATATGCAACCTGTTGACCGTGAGACATTTATCCAAATTTGTGCAGCTTTGGGTATAGAAGATTGGCGAAGCGTTGGTATCCCCTACAGAAAGCCAGCAGATAAAACAGAAAATAGCGATTCTGAGGAATTAGAAGAATTAGAGGAGTCAGAGAAACAAGAGGAAATTCCCACCTTACGAACCCCAGTACATATCAGCACTCTAGAATATCCAGACGGAGAACAACTAGCCCTAAATTCCAATTTTTACGTCCAGCGTCCCCCTGTAGAACAGCAATGTTTTGAAGAAATTAGCAAACCTGCTGCACTGATTTGTATTAAAGCTCCCCAAAAAATGGGGAAATCGTCCCTCCTAGTACAGATTATTCAACAAGCAAAAAATCAAGGTGATGCGACGGTAGTTATCAACTTTGAGCTAGGGGAAAAAGAATTTTTCAGCGACTTGAGTAAATTTTTACGCTGGGTGTGCGATCGCATCATCCTAGAATTGACTAAAGACAATCTCGAATTAGCCACCGAACTGTTTGAAAAATTAGACGAGCATTGGAAATTGGCTCCACGTATTGGTAGTAAAATAGCTGCCAAATATTACTTAGAGCGATATCTACTCCCCAAAATCAATCAACCCCTAACCCTAGCACTGGAAGAAGTCGATAGATTATTTGAGTATCCAGGAATTTACAAAGACTTTTTTGGACTATTGCGTTCTCTCCATCAAGAAGGAAGACAACAAGAAATCTTCAAAAAACTCCGCTTAGTGATAGTACATTCCACGGAAGCCTATGTACCAATGGATATCAACCAATCCCCCTTTAACGTAGGTTTACCCATCAAGCTACCAGAATTTGACCCGGAACAAATGCTAGATTTAGCTAAACGTCACCAACTGGAATGGAGTGATACGCAAGTCCAGCAATTGAGAGACATGATTGGCGGACATCCTTATTTAGTGCGTCTGGCTTTGTATAAAATAGCTCGTGGTGAGATAACCTTATCTCGGTTTCTGGAAACAGCATCCACCCCATCAGGGATTTTCAGTAGTCACTTGCGTCATCTTAGCTTAATTTTGACAGAACAACAGGAATTAGGCGCAGCGATGAAAGAGATTATAAATACTAACAAACCAGGAAAATTCAGCGATGCAGTCAGATATAAATTAATAGCTTTGGGTTTAGTAAATCTGTTAAATGACGAAGTGATAATACGTTGCAAGCTATATTACCAATATTTTCAGAATTTTTATAAAAATAAATAGATACTGAATAAAAGTCGATTTTTCTTTGGGTATAACTCAGATGGGTGTAGGTGACATTAAGGTTGTCGAGTTCAACAGACAATTTCATGTTACACCAAGCATTCAGCAACAAACAAATCAAAAACCTCACAGCAACCGCAGTATTCGCATTTATATCTCTTTTTACAAGCGTAGTTCGTGCAGAAGACGATCGCTCATATATTTATGAAGTCAAAAACCAGCTCTTAGAGCGAGCAGAGATCGCAGGTTTGGGTGGTTACACTTTAACTCACAAACCTAGCATCGATACCCTTCGTGAAGGTCGCTCCCACTATATCAATATAAATCTGCGTGCAGGTATGTCCTATGGAATTGTGGGAGTGTGTGACAGCGATTGTCAAGATTTAGACATTTCTCTTTATGATCACCGAGGAAACTTGATTGCTTCAGATTTACAAGATGATGACATTCCCGTGATTAGCCTCAATCCCTCTCGAAGCGGTAGATATCAAATCCAAGTTGATATGGCTAATTGTAATGCCAATACTTGTTACTACGGCATAGGTGTATTTGGTCAATAAACCTAAATTGAAGGAGCGCAGACATTCAAAAACACATATCTTGCACCTAGCCCCAACGAATGGAATTCGCGGCTATAAAAACGAAGTCCGCCTACGCGGACTAAATTAAAATCAAGGGTTTTGAGCCTGCCTCCGCAGGCTTTGTTCGTGTAGCCGCGATTTTAATCGTTAGTGCAAGATGTGTGAAAATTCACAGTTCAACTTCAGATTAAATTGGGTAGAAAATAATGCCGTGTGCAACTTTCTCTTAAACCTAACCCCCAACCCCTCACGCCAATTACTACAACTTTGGGAATCAAGGTGAGTAATATTCAAAGCCTCTCTCCGGTTTGGAGAGGGGTTTCAAGAATAAGTCGCACAGTATCGGATAAAAAATTACACCAAGTTTAAGAAAATCAGACCTGAGCAAGTGAAGTGTTAACTTAGATGATTAGTTGCCCAACAGGGCGCATAATATGAAAACTTTTCCATCTTGCTTTGGTAAGAGTAAGCAAAATAAATTAGTTCGTTTGGGATTGTCAGCATTAACAGCCTTAGCCATCACGGGCGGTATACATTCAGCTAATGCAGCTTCCCTAAAAACCCAAAGTTCAGCAGAAATCGCTTCAGCATCAGTCAGCCTCAGTCAAACACAAGCCGTTACTAATCAGCCTTCCTATCAAGCAATGCAGATAGCACCATTGATTCCCATAGTGGTGCTTGGTGGCGTTGTTATATTTGTGCCGTTGTTTTTTGGCGGACTCGTAGTGATTGGCGAACGGGAAGTTGGCATTGTCGTGAAAAAATTTGCCCTCTCTGGACGCGGACTACCACCCGGAAGATTAATTGCCCTCAACGGTGAAGCTGGTTTGCAAGCCGATACCCTTGCACCGGGTTGGCATTGGGGTTACTGGCCTTGGCAATATTCGGTTCGTAAAGAATCGGTGGTGGTAGTACCCCAAGGTGAAATCGCTCTGATTGTAGCCGCAGATGGCGCATCCAACCCACCAGAGAGGATTTTGGGCAAAATTGTCGATTGTGATAATTTCCAAGATGCACGCAAGTTTCTGACCAATGGCGGCGAAAAAGGCCGTCAAATGGGCTTTCTGACTGCTGGGACTTACCGCATTAACACCGCACTGTTTCGCGTCATTATGGCGGCGAATGCCAAACACAATGATATGCAGGCCGAACAATTGCGGGTGTATAGTGTGGCATCAGATAAAGTCGGCATTGTCACCACTTTGGATGGTTTACCGATTCCGGCTGGTGAAATTGCAGGGCCGATGATTCCTGGACACGATAATTTCCAGAATGGTCAAAAATTCCTCAATGCTGGTGGACGCAGAGGTTTGCAAGAGCAAATTTTACTGTCTGGTTCTTGGAACCTGAACCCCTGGTTTGTGCAGGTTGAGCAAGTCCCCATGTCTGAAATCCCGATTGGTTATGTGGGTGTGGTGATTTCTTTCGTTGGTCAATCTCAAGAAGATGTCAGTGGCGCAACTTTCACGCATGGTAACTTGGTGAATCCTGGACACAAAGGTGTGTGGATAGAACCGTTGTATCCAGGTAAGCATCCCGTCAACTCTCGAATTATGAAAATTGAGTTGGTTCCCACGACTAACATTGTGTTGAATTGGTCAAGTCGTACCGAACGCCACAGCTATGATGCTCATTTGGCTTCCTTGACAGTACGATCGCGCGATGGTTTTGCCTTTGATTTAGAAGTCGCCCAAATTATTCACGTCGGCGCTTTGGATGCACCAAAGGTAATTTCCCGTGTGGGTTCTATGCAAAATTTAGTTGACCATGTATTAGAACCGACCATTGGTAACTATTTCCGCAACTCTGCCCAAGATTACACTGTACTTGATTTTCTCACCGCCCGGAGCGATCGCCAAGCAGAAGCGGCTGAGTATATTAGAGCAGCATTACGCGCTTATGATGTACAAGCAATTGACACCTTAATCGGTGATATTCAGCCCCCAGCATCCTTGATGCAAACCCAAACAGACCGCAAAATTGCTGAAGAACAACGCAAAACCTACGAAGTGCAGCAGGTAGCCCAAACCCAACGCCAACAACTTGTGCGGGAAACAGCATTGGCTGACATTCAACAAGAAATGGTGAAATCAGAAAAAAGCGTCCAAATTGCGGAACTCAAAGCCCAAGCCCAAATTCAACACGCCACTGGGGAAGCCGAAGGAATCAAATTACGCGCCATAGCCGAAGCCGAAGGGATTCGCGCCACAGGTAACGCCAAAGCCGAAACCTACCGCGCAGGTGTGGAAGCCTTGGGACAACAAGGTTATACAGCTATGCAATTGATGCAGATTATAGGCGATCGCAACGTCCGATTGATACCAGAAGTTTTAGTCAGTGGTAACGGTAGTAATAATGGCTTGGTAGATGGTTTACTTTCAATGATTTTATGGAATCAAACAGCCAAGCAAGGTGAAGTCACACCCACACCTTTACATCCACAACCCATAGTTGTGAATAACCCAGCAGTTTCACCAAATAATCACTCGCCCATAGTTGCGGAATTCCCAACGGATAAGTAATCTAAATAGTTGAATTAAATCAAACTATTGTGGGGTGGGCATTTTGCCCACCCTACTAATAGACTTATTGCACGAATATTGAAAAACTAGAATCTTTAGCCTCACGCAAAGACGCAAAGGCGCAAAGAGTTAAGGAACTGGAGGGTGAATGAAAACTATCGAGCAGCTAAAAACACGCATTCGGGAATTGGGACAACTTGCCGCACAGTTCAGTCAGCAAGCTGTTGAGGTAAGTAAAACTAATCGTGAACAAAGCAAAAATCTGATGAGACAAGCTAGAGAGGCTAGTAAACAGTGTCAGGTATTGATACAAGAGTTAAAAAGACATAAATATTAGAATCAGTTAAGCGAATAATTTTAAGGTAGGCAAGATGCCCACCTTATTAATGAATTGATTACATTTAATTTTGTGAAAGTATGGCATTTGTTGATGAAATCACACCTGAACAAAAATCTTTAATGCCAAGTTATCGAGAGAAATGGCATGAAATAGCATTTTTAACAAATAGAATTGACCAACAAAAATCTATATCAGCAATTCAAGATGTCTATGAACTACTGAAACTGCCCACACCAGAAATTCAATTATTTGATAGTTTATATGCAGCAACAAAAATAGCAAAGCCTCTGTATAAGCGTCCTTACTTCACTGAAACTGGTTTAGTACATGCAAATGAATTAATAGGTAAGATACATGAGAAGTTGTATATTAACAATATAAATGCTATTGGTCATTGGGATGAATTTATTAATTCTCAATTGCGTCCTGGGGCAACTTCAGAAATAGACAGACAGTTATCAGAGAGTTTTAAGAATTACCTTTTAGAAGATAAATCAAAATCTTTTTCATCCAGTTATAACTATTATTGGTTTGTTCCTCTTCATTGGTATGCCCGTGAAGGTGGATTCTTCGATTTTCATTTCTCCGTAGTCAGTCATACGCTATTTGAACCTTATGATGAATCTGCTTGGAAAGTATTTCAGAAGCTTGTTAAATCGTGTGGTTGGATTATTCCTTTTGAAAACATTTGTTTAGTTTGCGATCGCCCAACTCAGTTTTTGTTTGATTCCGAAAATTTACTTCATGCAGAAGGAGAAGCAGCAGTTAAATTTATTGATGGCAATGGGCTTTATTCTTACCACGGCGTTACGCTGCCAATGGAATATGGAGAAAATCACCCTCATCAATGGCAACCAAAGTGGTTATTAGATGAAACTGATACAGAACTCAAAAAAATTCTAGTTCGAGCTATTACAAGCAAGGCTGAAAACTATAAAACTCGCTATTTTAAAGAAGCTTTAGAAATGGCTGCCAGCGTAGGAAGGCTGAATATTGTTCAACAGATATTAGCAATACAGAAATTTGATGGTCATTCTCTATCTAATGCTCTGGCTCATGGAGTCTGGAGTAGAGATATCAAAATTCTAGAAGTTTTAGTTCAGGCTGGTGCTTACTTAAATCTCCGCACAGAGTGGGGTACACCTTTGATTGCTGCTGCCAGAACAGGAGATGTGAGGATTGTCCGTTACTTGGTAGAAGCAGGCGCAGATCCAAATATGTGGATAGACTACGATGGTTACATGAGTCCGCTTTCAGAAGCAAGCTATGAAGGACATCAGGAAGTTTGTGATTATCTTCTCCCTTTAATCACAGACCCAGAAGAAATTGAATATGCCGAACGAGAGTTACCAAAAGCAGTAATTCGCAAACAGCGACGAGAAAATCAATCCCTACAAAAATTCTTTGATGCTGTTAGTGAGAGTGATGCAACTACAGTGCGTGAGTTAGTTGCACAAGGTCTAGATATCAATTCTTTAAATGAAAATGGTATTACTGCTGTTCATTGTGCCGTTAATGGTGGTAATGTACGAATGATCAAGTTGCTGGCAGAATTAGGAGTAGATTTAAATCGCCTCGATGAAGATGGGCGAACGCCCTTGATGAGGGCAATTGGCATCTATGCTTTTCAAGCTAGGGCATTGCGGACTTTAATTCGTGCTGGGGCTGACTTCAACTATAGAGATCAGGAAGGATACACAGCTTTGGACTATGCGGTTTTAGATTCCAGTATCCCAAGAGTTTTTGAAAAAATCCTGCTCTCTGCTGGCGCTCAACATGGTTGTTGGAAAGGAACAGAAATTCATCTTGCAGCCTCAAGCGGTAATGTCAGGTTAATTAATATTTTGGTATCTTCTGGGATAGATGTTAACCTGTTCTCTGAAACAGATGGTTTAACTCCACTCATGAAAGCTGTTATACATTCCAGAGCTTGGGCAATGCGAACTTTAATCCGTGCTGGTGCAAATGTTAACAGCAGAACTGAGAATGGCGAAACAGCGTTATATTTTGCTGAACATACAGGTAAGAAACATCCAGTGATTAAAAAGATTTTGCTAAAAGTTGGTGCAACGTACTAATATCAAGTATCAAAATTGATATGAATGCCTTAACCTTACAATTACCTCCCCATCTCAAATTTACAGATGAAGAATTTGAACAGATTGTTGCTGTTAATAAAGAGTTGCGATTGGAATTAACTGTTGAAGGAGAATTAGTAATCATGTCACCCACTGGGGGAGAAACAGGAAGTCGTAATTTTGATTTGTTAGGTCAACTATGGTTTTGGAATAGTCAAAATAATTTAGGAAAAGCATTTGATTCTTCCACTGGTTTTAGACTTCCTAATGGTGCAACTCGTTCTCCTGATGCTGCTTGGGTGAGAATAGAAAGATGGAACTCTCTCACGCCAGAACAAAGAAAAAAATTCCTACCTTTGTGTCCTGATTTTGCGGTGGAATTAGTTTCAGAAACTGATGACGTGGCAGAAACTCAAGCCAAAATGGAGGAATATTTAGCTTCAGGTTTATTACTTGGTTGGTTAATTAATCCTAAAGACAAACAAGTAATAATTTATCGCCCTCATCAAGCACCTGAAGTTTTACAATCGCCTACAAGTTTATCTGGTGAAGATATTCTTCCTGGTTTCGTTTTAAACTTGCAGCAGATTTTTGCATAAGTAAATCTACTCCCGATTCTTTTTCATAATTTGCCAACATTGTTGTGCGATCGCCCAATCTTCTTGAGTATGTATAACTAACACTCGCACTGTAGAATCAGGTGTGGCGATATCTTGATCAACAGGTCGATTTTGATTTTTTTCGGGGTCAATTTTCACGCCCAAAAATCCAAAGGCTTCGCAGACTGCTTGGCGAATACCTGACGAATTTTCCCCGATACCTGCGGTAAATAACAATACATCCAATCCGCCCAGACTAGCCAGCATCGCCCCAATTCCAGACCGCAGGCGATGGACGTACATATCCCAAGCGAGTTGGGCGCGTTCATTCCCTTGGGCGATCGCTTCGATCACTTGGGGTAAGTCGCTGGATATTCCCGAAATTCCCCGTAAACCGGAAGCTTTATTTAATACATAATCTAAACTTTCGGACGAGTAATTAGATTGGCGCATTAGGTAAATTAAAATCCCTGGGTCAATGGAACCGCAACGACTCCCCATCATTAAACCGTCTAAAGGTGTGAAACCCATTGTGGTATCAATACTGCGACCATTTTTAATCGCTGCTAACGAACAACCATTACCCAAGTGACAACTAATAATTCGCAACGATGCTAAATCTCGACCGAGAATTTGCGCCGCCCGTTCAGAACAATATTGATGGCTGATACCATGAAATCCATAGCGGCGAATACCTTGTTCTACCCATTCATAAGGGCCGGGATAAATCGCCGCCGCATCCGGGAGGGTGGAATGAAACCCTGTATCAAATACTGCCACTTGGGTAACTTCGCCTAAACTTTTCTCGATGGCTTCGATGCCTTCTAATGCGGCGGGGTTGTGTGCTGGGGCGAGATTAGAGAGACGAGCGATCGCATCTTTTACCTCTTCAGTAATCACCACACTATGGCGGTAGTCTTGCCCACCATGAACTACACGATGTCCCACCACATCAATTTCTGACACTTCATTGACTACTTTAGTCGCACCACGGCTGAGGGTATAAAGCATATAAGCTATATGTGCTTGACGAGAGTCACCATAAATAGATTCATGCAAAGTTTCACCGGATGCTGTTTTCACCTCAATTTCTGCCGCACCTTGGTCTTGAGTCCAGTTGACTTTGCCTTCCCACAGGGGTTTGGGTGCTGATTGGGGTAAAGCATCATCAACTATTTCATACAGACAGCTTTTTTGACTGCTGGAACCAGCATTTAGTACTAGGATTTTCATAAATTTGACCCGTTCTTGACAACACTGGAAAATTTGTTTTGAAGGTGCTGTTAAAGGATGATCGTTAATATGCTCTGGTAAAGGAAATTGATTGCGTTGATTGCGATCGCCTTGAGGATTCTTCAACCTGCTAAAAGTGGTGGCGAACTAGAAAATTATGCCATTTTGAGCTATTGATAAACCAAATTGAGTCAAACAATTTTGGATTTTAGATTTGCGATTTTAGATTCAATCCAAAATCCAAAATCCAAAATCTAAAATTCGGAGGGTCAAATTTAGTCGCAAAAGCAAAGTTTTTTGAGAAATGCAATAGACTTTCATCTAATGTTAATCGAGATGTTTTTTGCTTTATTCTAAGCATCGTTTTACAAAAAAATAAATCTATATGCTTAGACGAGCGCCCTTATATTTTTTTTTAGGAATATTAACGAGTTCTAGCTGTTTCATCTTCAGTGTATCAGCCCAAGTCCCATCTACATCTAATTCGCAGCAGTCCTCAACTCGGAGTGAAGCTCAAGCTGCTAGTTGGTTTGAAGCCCATCGCTCCCAGCCAGCAGCTTTACGAGCATTTGTACAGCGAATGCCCAAGGGAGGAGATATTCACAGTCATCTAAGTGGGGCTGTGTACGCAGAACATTATCTGGAGTGGGGTGCAACCGATGGGTATTGTGTGAATCCACAAGCGGGGACTTTAGTTGAACCCAAGGCTTGTAATCAGGACAGTAGCTATTTTCCCGCTTCCGAATTGTTCAACCGAACATCTGTTTATGACTCCCTGATAAATCGTTGGTCTACTCGTAACCTGCAATTTGCTGGAAAATCTGGACATGACCAATTTTTTGAGGCTTTTGCTGGATTTGGGACAATATCAGATTCTGCCACCCGTCGGGATGATATGGTCGCATCAGTAGCAAATCGGGCAGCTTCCCAGCATATTACCTATCTAGAGTTAATGCTGACTGTTCAGGGGAGTGAGGTTCGACAGTTAGGGCGGGACGTGGGTTGGAATCAAGACTTCAAAGAGATGCACGAGCAATTGCTCAAACGGGGATTAACTCAGCTAGTGACACTCGGCAGTCAGCAATTAATACAGTTGGAGAGTGAAGTTGCGAAAACCCTTGGTTGCGGCACTCCAGCAGCACAGCCTGGATGTACAGTCACGGTACGCTATTTGCAGCAAACTACCAGAACAAAATCACCTGTGGAAGTATTTGCTCAGTTAGCTTATGCTTTTGCACTGGCTTCATCCTCCAAGCAGGTAGTTGGGATCAATCTCGTCGCCCCAGAGGATCACCCGATCGCACTGCGTGACTACACTCTGCAAATGCAGATGCTACAATTTCTCAAACGCCAATATCCCAATGTTAAAATTTCACTTCATGCTGGAGAGTTAACTTTGGGGTTAGTTCCAACTGAGCATTTACGTTTTCATATTCGGCAAGCTGTAGAAGTAGCACAGGCATCTCGCATTGGACATGGTGTAGATATTCTGTTTGAAGAGCGTCCTTTTGAGTTGATGAAGCAAATGCAGCAACGCGGCGTGTTGGTGGAAATTTGCCTGACTAGTAATGAAGTCATTTTGAATGTCCAGGGAAATCAACATCCTTTTATGGAGTATTGGAAAGCTGGAGTCCCAATGACTCTTGCTTCCGATGATGAAGGCATTTCCCGCATCGATTTGAGTCATGAATATATGTTAGCCGCAACAAGATATGGGCTGGCATATAAAGACCTCAAGCGACTGGCTCGCAATAGCTTAGAATATAGTTTCGCACCCGGAAATAGTCTCTGGAAGTCGCCTGAATTTAAGGCAATGGTTCCAGCTTGTGCCAGCGATAGTCCTGGTGATACCTCTGTTTCTTCAGGATGCAGTGCTTTTTTGCAAAAGAGCGATCGCGCAAGAATACAATGGCAACTAGAGTCGGAATTTACTCGGTTTGAGTCTTTGCAAAACTGGCTTTGATCATGGAATCTAAATTATAGTAGTCTGGCTGTGAAATTGTCCTAACATCTCTGACTACCGCTATATGTTTTCTAGATTTAGTAACCATTGGTGAAAATGCTGGCATTGTTGGCGGATTGTATCTAGTCCAATCTCAATAGCCAGCAACGAACCATGCAGTACTTTGTCGTATTCTTGACAACACTTGAGAATTCTTTTTGAGGGAGCGGTTAACGGATGATCGTTAATGTGTTCTGGTGAAATAAATTGATTGCGATCGCCTTGTAAAATACTAACTACACTAGCATCAAACCACTCAGCAAATACTTGTGGCTGGCTGTACAGCAGTGCCTCAAATTCATGAACTAACAAATTAGGGATGAAATTTGTGTGACCGATATCCTGACCCATCTTTTGTTCTAAATATTCAACTTTTTGGAATGGGTCACTAGTATTTGGCAAAGAATCCCTTCCGGGAAAATCATTCGGTAAGCGGTACAAATCAAACATTGTGGTCACGAAAGCTGTTTTATCTTCACGGCACTTACGGTCTAATTGTGGCTTAATTTTGGCGTAACTTACCACACCTCCTTTGCCTATAGAACTTGTTCTGACCAAAATCGGGTTCAGGAAGATGTCTTTTTCTTGAAAATACTCGTAGAGTACTTCTTTCACGAACGTTTCCTCAGTTTGACCTTCAACGAAAACATGGACTCGAATCATCGTGAAGGTCTCCCACCCAGGAGGTTCTTCTTCCACAATTCGCCTAAACTATATTCTTCTAGCCATTCCTCTAACTCCTCCTCATCCAACCTGCGTAGTAATGATTTTCCCTGCAAGCGGTCAACAACAATTACATCTGCAACATCAAATTCGTTGAGTAATTCCACAGACTGGGTAGAAACAATCACTTGCTTAGGGACAGTTTTTATTAAGGATGCCAAAATCTTGATGGCATAAGGATGGAGACCTAATTCCGGCTCATCAACTAAAATTGTTTCTGGTTGAAGTTCTTCCGGCTGCAAAAAAACCGTTGCTAAACAGATAAAACGCAACGTTCCATCAGAAAGGAAATGTGCTTTGAAGGGAATATCCTGTCCTTTCTCGAACCATTCCAGTTCAATAGATTCCTCGTTTTGTGGCGAAGGACGCAGGAGAAAGTCACCAAAGAACGGCGCAACAAGCCTGATGGTTTTAACGATTTTCTGATAAGATTTCTGATAATTCTCACGCAACAGATACAAAAAAGCTGCCAGATTACGCGCATCAGGACGCAAGTAAACATTGTCATTGATACCATGCGGCTGTTTTACATAAGCACTATCACTGGTGTCATGAAAATGATAAACTCGCCACTGCCGCATCGTAGGTAAAACGTACTTATCAATTTGAGTCCCTGTACCTCTAGAGGCCTTTGTCTCGAAATGACCTTTACCTATTTCACGCTTACCACTCCTGTTCCACCAGGAAGACTCAGCAGCGAACATTAGGCGATTATCCTGAGTTGGTTCTAAAGTAGCGAAGTAGCCGTTATTGCCAAAATATAATTGAAATTCTAGTTGTTCTGTAGTTTTACGACCAAAGTACAATAAAGCATCAGGGCCACCTTGACGGCTAACAAAAACCTGTAGGTTCTGTTCTAGCAGCTGCTGAACCATACGGAAGAAGCCGATAAAATTGGATTTTCCCGCCCCATTAGCCCCAATTAAAATATTCACCCTGGAGAGTTCAAGGTCACACTCAGCGATAGACTTGAAGCCTTTCAAAACTATTCTCGACAGTTGTTTGTAACTGCGCGCCTCTGTCATGAACAGTCTCCCAGTCAACAGGCTTTTTCTACATAGGTTTCATTTTATCGAGTTTCTGCAAAAATGCTTTAATCCCACATTCCGCCTTCTCCTTTGTTAATTGGAGATCCAGAATGTGGGATTTAATCATGGAATCTAAATCCTAGTAGTTTACCAACCCAATATTGCTGCTATGTAGACCTAGTAAGGGTGCAGGGGGAATTGAGGAAATCTTCTCCCCCCTTGCTCCCTGCTCCCTGCCCCGAAGCCTGCCATCACGCAAAGTTCTCTTGGTAGACTACTAGTGGCTGGCGACTACTTCTAAACTAGAGAGTCTGTCTGCCAATAGTTTTTCTAGGTCTTCTAAGGCTTTGGTAAATCCTTTGATACCTTCGTCTAATTTGTCGTAAGCCATTTGGTCTTCGGCGTGCATTTTGTCGAAGGTGGCTTTGTCGATGGAGATTTTGGCAATATCCAAAGAAGCGACTTTAGAAGGATCAAGTTTGCGGGGTAGTTCGCCGATGGTGGCTTGCAATTCACCCAACAAAGAGGGAGAGATGGTGAGTAAATCACAACCAGCTAATTCAGTGATTTCACCAACGTTGCGGAAGCTTGCGCCCATAACTTCGGTTTTGTGGCCGAACTTTTTATAGTAGTTATAGATGGTGGTAACAGATACTACGCCTGGATCTTCAGCAGATGGGTAGCTGTCGCGTCCAGTTGATTTTTTATACCAGTCCAGAATCCGACCGACGAAGGGAGAAATGAGGGTAACACCTGCTTCAGCACAAGCGATCGCTTGATGTAAACCAAACAATAAAGTTAAGTTACAGTGAATACCTTCTTTTTCGAGAATTTCGGCGGCGCGAATACCTTCCCAGGTACTAGCAATTTTAATCAAAATTCTTTCGGGGCCGATGCCAGCAGCTTTATACTGAGCAATGATTTCTCGACCTTTAGCGACTGTCGCTTCTGTGTCGTAAGATAAACGGGCATCAACTTCTGTAGAAACCCGACCAGGAATAATTTGCAGAATCTTCAAACCAAAGGATACAGCCAAGCGATCAAAGGCTAAAGAAACAATTTGGGCTTGGCTTGCACCTGCACCAGCATCTTTTTTAGCTTGCAATAAAGTCTGGTCAACAATATCCTGATACTCTGGCATTTGTGCGGCAGCAGTAATCAAGGAAGGGTTGGTGGTCGCGTCTCTCGGTGTAAATTTTTCAATGGCTTTAATATCGCCAGTATCAGCAACTACTACTGTAACTTCGCGCAACTGTTCTAGTAAATTTTTAGACATAATCAACTCCGCGATGGTGATTTGTGTAGGATTTACCTAATTCCCCTATGTGTTTACACTTTCTACGGTCGCTAAAATTCTGATTTCGGCAATCTTTCTTAATGCTTGCTTTGTTCACTGAGCGAAGCCTCAGCCTTATTCTAGCTACGTCAAGCGAGAATTGGCTGTCCAATAGAATGCACTTTGATTAAACTAGTTGTGCCTGATTTACCAATTGGAACGCCGGAAGTAATTACCACTTTATCGCCTTCATTGACTAAACCCGTGTCTGCAACTGTGTTGACGACGTTGATAAACATTTCCTCCGCATTGTGAACTGGGGGAATGAATATAGGTTCGATTCCCCAAGAAAGTGCTAGTTGGCGATAGGAGTTTTCATCAGGGGTGAGGGCAATAATCGGCGCGGAAGGACGATATTTTGAAACTAATTTGGCTGTACTACCAGAGGTGGTATTACAAAGAATTGCCTTTGCGCCTGTTTCATAAGCGATGCGACATACTGCTTCAGCCACCGATTCGGTAACGCTGAGACTACCTGCTTCGTGACACCAGGAATGTTTACCACCTTCTTGCAAAGCTTGTTCTGTCCGTACAGCGATGTTGTGCATAATTTGCACCGCCGCTATAGGAAATTGACCAACGGCTGTTTCGCCAGAAAGCATAACAGCATCAGTACCATCCAAAATGGAGTTAGCAACGTCGGTGGCTTCGGCGCGGGTGGGGTCTGGTGAACTAATCATTGACTCCAACATTTGGGTAGCAGTAATCACGGGTTTACCAGCCTGATTACAACGGCGAATAATATCCTTTTGAATCAGGGGAACTTCGTGAATGGGGACTTCTACCCCCAAATCGCCACGGGCAATCATAATGCCGTCAGCAACTTGTAAGATGGAGTCAAAACGCTCAACTGCTTCTGGTCTTTCGATTTTGGCAATTAAACGAATTGCGGCCCCAGCAGCTTCAATCATCCGTTGGGCAGGTTCTAAATCTTGGGGCGATCGCACAAAGGAAACCGCCGCAAAATCTACACCTATCTGGATGCCAAAGCGTAAATCCATCAAGTCTTTTTCGGTGATTGAACTTACGGGTAATGGTGTTTCTGGCAGATTAACGCCCTTGTGAGTGGAAATTAACCCGCCAATTTTCACCAACGCCCGAATTTTATCGGCATCGCGATCGGTGACAATTAACTTTACACGTCCATCATTAATTAAAATCGGTTCCCCTGGTCTAACCATTGCGAACAAAGTCGGCAAGGGTAAAGGCAGTTCGTCGATACTATTGCCTTTGTCTTGCAAAACAAATGTGACTTCTTCCCCAGCTTCGACATTTAGTCCTTCTGGTGGTAAAACTCCTAGACGAATTTTCGGGCCACAAAGGTCTTGCATAATTGCCACTGGCTTTTGGCGATCGGCACTAATTTGCCGTAAATATTTAGCCGTTTGTCCGTGAAATTCATGAGCGCCGTGTGAAAAGTTTAACCTCGCTATATTCATCCCAGCTTCTACAAGGGCTTGTAGTTTTTCCGGTGCAGAACTAGCAGGGCCAACAGTGCAAATAATTTTGGTTCGACGCATAGGGATTAGGGTTCGGGTCTATATTGCGATATAGCGCAGGAGGCAGGAGGCACTCCGGCTTTGCCGGAGAAGTCAAAAGTAAAAAACCAAAAGTCAAAAGTATTAGTACTTTTGAAATTTCCTAGTCTTTCTGACTACCGCTATCAATGCTTTCCAGAATTGCCTGCATCTATATCACTTGTGCTTCATATCACTCCTTTTGTATGTAAAAACACTTTTTTATGAAGTCTGAAGTGCGAAAGCTAAAGTATAAATTTCATACTTCATACTTCACACTTCAGACTTTATTAAGCTGCTACAGTCAACAGTTGTTCTTTTTGTGCCATCGATAACAACAGGTCTACCACCCGGTTCGAGTAGCCCCATTCGTTGTCATACCAAGAAACAACTTTGAAGAAGTTGGAGTTTAACTCAATTCCGGCACCTGCGTCGAAAATACTGGAATGAGTATCACCCTGAAAATCTGTAGATACGACTTCTTCGTCGGTGTAGCCTAAAATTCCGGCTAATTCACCTGTTGCAGCTTCCTTCATAGCTGCACAGATTTCTTTGTAACTAGTAGCTTTTGCAGTTTTAAAGGTGAGGTCAACCACTGAAACGTCAGGGGTAGGAACGCGAAAAGCCATTCCGGTTAACTTACCCTTTAATTCTGGCAATACCAAAGCCACTGCTTTTGCTGCACCCGTGGATGAAGGAATAATATTTTGGGCTGCGCCTCGACCACCCCGCCAGTCTTTTTTACTGGGGCCGTCTACGGTGGGTTGAGTGGCAGTCATAGCATGTACTGTAGTCATCAAGCCTTCGGTTAAACCAAATTGATCATTGATGACTTTGGCAATGGGAGCGAGACAATTTGTAGTGCAGCTGGCATTGGAAACAACTAAATCTTTGCTGGGGTCGAATAAGTGATGATTTACACCCATCAGCAAAGTCTTAACTCTGTCTGGCTCTTTTGTAGGGGCAGAGATAACAACGCGCTTTGCACCTGCTGTTAGGTGTTTGCTTGCGCCTTCATAATCAGTGAAGAGTCCAGTAGATTCCACTACATAATCTGCGCCTAATTTACCCCAAGGCAATTCCGCAGGATTCCGCACGGAAACACAAGGAACAAAATGTCCATCAATGACAATGCCATCTTCCTTGGCTTCCACTTTGCCTTTAAACTTACCGTGAGTGGAATCATATTTCAACAGGTAAGCGAGGTTATCTGGTGGTACTAAGTCGTTAATCCCCACAAACTCAATGTTGGGGTTATAAATGCCAGCCCGCAGCACCAGCCGACCAATACGACCAAATCCATTAATACCAACTTTTAACTTCGTCAAAATTCAACCTCCTAGTTGAGAACAACCCAGGTCTGTTCTCCGTTTCAGCGCGGCATTTAGCTGGGTTAATTTTGGTCTGACTGAGCTGATCGTGACAGTATTAGACACCTAAACGCATTTTGTTAGATATCTTTTAAGGTTTTGGGATTTTATCAGTAAACAGTGAACAGTGAACTGATAACTGTTCACTGTTTACTGATAACTGTTCACTGTTCACTGTTTTAATACGGCCACTGCCAGTTGCGGATTTCGGGCATATCTTCGCCGTATTGGGAAATGTAGTGTTTGTGTTTGATCAGCTTATCTTGTAGGTGTTGTTTGATGTATGCGGCTTTGTAACCTAGTTTCGGGACGCGATCGATTACATCCATAACCAAATGATAGCGATCGAGGTCGTTGAGAACCACCATATCAAAGGGTGTTGTGGTCGTGCCTTCTTCTTTGTAACCACGGACATGGAGGTTCTGATGATTGGTTTGCCGATAGGTTAACCGATGGATTAACCAAGGATAGCCATGAAAGGCGAAGATAATTGGTTTATCGGTTGTGAAAATTGTATCGAAGTCTTTGGTACTTAAACCGTGAGGATGCTCACTTTTTGGCTGTAATGTCATCAAATCAACGACGTTGACCACCCTAACTTTTAAGTCTGGGAAGAATTGACGCAGCATATCCACAGCCGCCAAGGTTTCTAAGGTGGGTACATCCCCAGCACAAGCCATGACTACATCTGGTTCACTACCTTGGTCGTTACTTGCCCATTCCCAAATGCCTATGCCTTTGGTGCAGTGTTTAATGGCTGCATCCATATCCAGATACTGCAAGGCTGGTTGTTTGCCGGCAATAATCACGTTGACATAGTTCCGGCTTCTTAGGCAGTGGTCGGTTACAGAAAGTAAGGTGTTGGCATCGGGGGGAAGATAGACGCGAATTACTTCTGATTTTTTGTTGACTACATGGTCGATAAAACCAGGGTCTTGGTGCGAGAAGCCGTTGTGGTCTTGTCGCCAAACGTGAGAGGTGAGTAAGTAATTTAGGGAAGCAACTGGTCTGCGCCAGGAAATATGGCGCGTGGTTTTCAACCATTTGGCGTGCTGGTTGAACATGGAGTCAATGATATGGATAAATGCTTCGTAGCAGGAGAAGAATCCATGACGACCAGTCAGGAGATAGCCTTCTAACCAACCTTGACAATTGGTTTCGCTGAGAATTTCCATTACCCGACCGTTGGGTGAGAGGTGTTCGTCTTCGGGCAGGATTTTGGAAACCCAAGTTCTATCGGTGACTTCAAAGATGGCATCTAAACGATTGGAGGCGGTTTCATCAGGGCCAAAAACGCGGAAATTCCGGCTGTCGAGGTTGAGTTTCATCACATCCCGGAGGAATTGGCCTGTGACTTTGGTGGCTTCTGCTTCGACTTTGCCGGGTTGGGGAATATGTACGGCATAATCTTGGAAGTTGGGCATTCGCAAATCACGCAACAAGATACCGCCGTTAGCGTGGGGATTATCGCCCATCCGCCGCAGGCCTGTGGGGGCTAATTGGGCGAGTTCGGGGATGAGTTTACCGTTTGCGTCGAAGAGTTCTTCGGGTTTGTAACTCTTCATCCAGTCTTCGAGTAATTTTAAATGTTGTGGCTGTTGCGCGATCGCACCAAAGGGGACTTGATGCGATCGCCAAAAATCTTCGGTTTTCTTACCATCAACTTCTTTTGGCCCTGTCCAGCCTTTGGGGGTTCGCAAAATAATCATCGGCCAGCGTGGACGTTCTATAAATCCATGTACGCGGGCTTCTCTTTGGATGTTTTGAATTTCGGAAATGATTGTATCTAAGGTTGCTGCCATCTGTTGATGCACGTCTGTGGGTTCGGAACCTTCGACAAAGTAAGGTTTATAGCCATAACCCACAAATAAGCTTTCTAATTCTTCATCGCTTAAGCGAGACAACACTGTTGGGTTAGCAATTTTATAGCCGTTGAGGTGCAGAATCGGCAAAACTGCCCCGTCATTCACTGGGTTGAGAAACTTATTGGAGTGCCAACTTGTAGCTAAAGCCCCAGTTTCAGCTTCACCATCACCCACAACCGCCGCCACAATCAAATCAGGGTTGTCGAAAGCTGCACCAAAAGCGTGTACCAAGGCATAACCCAATTCCCCACCTTCGTGAATTGAACCAGGGGTTTCGGGGGCGACGTGACTAGGAATCCCACCAGGGAAAGAAAACTGTTTGAACAACTGCTTCATTCCCTCAACATCTTGGGAAATGTTGGGATAGTATTCGCTGTAAGTTCCTTCTAGGTAGGTGTTCGCCACTAAGCCAGGGCCGCCATGACCAGGGCCAGCAATATAAATTATGTCCGTATCATATTTTTTAATGATGCGGTTGAGATGGACATAAATCAAATTCAGCCCTGGTGTTGTTCCCCAATGTCCTAAAAGTCGGGGTTTGACGTGTTCGATTTTCAGGGTTTCTCTCAGCAGTGGATTGTCTAGTAGATAGATTTGCCCTACTGACAAATAGTTCGCCGCCCGCCAGTAGGCGTTAATTTTCTGCAATTCTTCGTCTGTTAAAGGCTTTGTTTGTGGAGAGATTGCTAAAGTCATAACAAATTTCCGTATACAACAGGATTTTGACCTTGTTTCGTAAGCTAGTGTAGTGGTCTATGCAATAACGGCCATCCTACTCATGACAAATTTTTTCCAGCGCCAATCAGGAAAAACTTGTACTTTGTTGTTGCGATCGCTGGTGTGAAAATTTTTAGTGAGTGATAAATAATTCCCGACTATCTCCTGCTTGAGAGAGTAGCAGATATAACCAAGATGATTCGCTAGTTTTAAGATTTTTTTAAACCATTTATGACAAATGCCAAAAATTCACTATAGAAGTTGGTTTAGAAAAGATAATCTTATTAAAGAAATATTACTTTTACTAAAAAATATTAAAGAATCTAGCCTTCACTAGTCTGTGAAGGTACGAATTTATCTGCGTGCATCTGTTCAGTTTTCTACATTCATTTAATGATCACCGAAATCAGAATTGAATCATAGTGTTAGATGGAGAATCCATAGCTTGCTTTTAAATCACAAACATTTCCCAGAACAGCAACAATTGAGAATAAGCAATCATCAGAATTCTCCATCGAATTTTTAAGGCGCTCCAATTCTGCCCTCAATAGGTAAACCTTGATTTAACCAATGTTCAGTGGCAGCTTTGTAATTAGTGCCGTAAGCTTGCTTTAAGTCAGGATATCTATCCAGGTAATACTTCACATCAAATGCAGGTGAGCCTACTCTGCCCTCATATAGATGCGATGACAGAGGCATTGTTAGCATTACCTATAGTTCCTCCTCTATCACAGTCAGAGGTATAAACATAACGAGTAGCCACATAACCAGAAGGTGGTGTCAAACCACATATTGTTAACCCTGTAACGGGAGTTTCGAGAACACTAGCGTTGTCAGATGTACTTGTCGTTTGTTGCTGACGGCATTCCAACACATAAGTATAACGAACAGCCACATAACCAGTCGGGGGTGTGAAGCCACATATCGTTAATCTTGAAGAGGGAGTTCGGATGGTAGCAGCATTTTGTGAAGTACCTGTACTTAATCCTGTACGACATCCTGACGCATAAATATAATTAACAGCCACATAACCAGTCGGGGGTGTAAAGCCGCATATCGTTAATCCTGATGAGGGCGTTCGGATAACAGCAGCATTTTGTGAAGTACCTGAAAGTCCTTCTTTACGGCATTCCGACGAATAAGTATAATTAACAGCCACATAACCATTAGGGGGTGTGAAGCCGCATATCGTTAATCCTGATGAGGGAGTTCGGATGGTAACAGCATTTGGCGAAGTATCTGTAGTTCCTCCTGTACGGCATTCAGGTAAATAACGATAACCAACAGCCACATAACCAGGCGGAGGTGTGAAGCCACATATAGTCCTTAGAGACTGTGCTGTGGTTACTTCTGGATAGACAAAGGATGAAAGGGTAAAAGCTAATGCAGTTCCAACATTAGTCAAAAGTCGTGCTGCTAAGGAGGTTTTTGACACTGTATTGCTCCAAAATCATGAATAAGGTGCAATCTGTTAATTGACAAATGTCAATAACAGTACCCTATTCAGTCATTTCACTAGTTTTGCTATGTTTTATGCTAAATTTCGCTACTGAAATTACCAACTACAAATTATTTAGGCTTAATCCAGTTGTATACAACTAACTTAGAACCGCAAGAAAAAGGGAAATTTCTTGTTTTTCCTAAACCGACAACCTTACCTGTGAACCTTGTTGAGTCTTATGCACTTCAATTCTGGCTTGAAAGGCTTCTTTGAGGTGGGGCATGTGGGTAACGGTGAGGATACAGGCGAAATCAGAGGCGATCGCATTTATGGCTGCAATCAGGCGATCGCATCCTTCGGCATCTTGTGTACCAAAGCCTTCGTCGATAATTAACAGTTGCAACGCCGCCCCCGCCCTTTGTGCTAATAATTTCGCCATTGCTAACCGAATGGCAAAGTTAATTCTAAAGGCTTCCCCACCAGAGTAAGTCTCATAAGCGCGGGTTCCTTTGGCATCGGCAATTAAAATATCTAAGGTATCAATTAACTTGGCATTTTTCTTGGTAGATTTGCTGCTTCTGCCTGCTTTTTGCGTAACAAATTGTACATGCAATTGATTGGCACTCAACCGCGCTAATAACTGATTTGTCTCAGCTTCTAGTTGGGGCAGAACATTTTCAATCATCAGTGCTTGGATACCATTTTTACCAAACGCCAAAGCTAACTCATGGTAAACACGGTACTGTTTTTTACAAGCTTGCAGTTGTTGTTGTTGTTCCTCATACTGCACTTGCAAGGTTTCTAATTGATGGGCGAGTTGTTCTAAGCGCCCTAATTTGGCAATTTGTTCATCAAGTTGTCTTCTGCGGATAGCTAATTGCTGTTCTAAAGCTTGAATTTGCTCAATCGGGTTGGCAGACTGGGCTAGTTGTTGGACAATTTCATCAATTTGGCTGGCGAGTTGTTGTCGTTCGTTCAACCGAGTAGTTTTCGCCGCTTCTAGTTCTTGTAATCTGCCTTGCAATTGGGGATATTGCTGTTGGGCTGAGAGTAATTGTTGATAACGTAACTGCCAACCTTGACTTTGGCGGACGGCTTGACGTAGGTTATTATGCTGCTCTGCACTATAACCAATTTCTGTAATTTGACGCTCTAGGGCGGTAATTTGTTGGGCGCACTCAGAATCAATTTGTTCTTGCTGGATTCTGGTTTGTAATTGGGTGATAGTTGCTTGTAATTCTGGTTTGCGGGCGGCTAGTTGAGTTTGGCGTTTGAGTGCGTCTTTAATTTGCCCTTGTTTAATCTCTGCCCAGCGCCATCTTTCGACTTCACTCCGCGCTAAGGCATGGTCTTGCTCATTGTAATTTAATTGTTGCAGATATTCGTCTAATTTTCTCAGTTCTTGCTGTTTATCTTGGGCATAATCACCCACTTGGAGCGATCGCTCTAAATGTTGTCTTTCCTGTGCCAGTTGTTCTAACTGTTCTTCTGCATCGCTGGTTGATTCTAGTTGGGCGGCTAATTGTCCGCGTTGTTCTCGCAAAGAGTCATAAGGTGATAATTTTTGGGAAATTGCTCGATATTCTTGCCGCAAAGCCTGAATTTCTCTGTCTGTACAAGCTAATTGCTCACGAAATACCCACAATTGCTCCTCAGTTTCCTTGTATTCTGATTTAGTTTTATCAGCAACCCGATTCCAATGATGCTCATCTAACGGACGTTCACACAATGGGCAAATTGCATCAGGGTTGCGAAGCATTTGTAATTTTTGGTCTAATTCGCCTAATAACCTCTCATATTCTCGTTGCTGTCCTTGCAGGCGCTCAATAAAGTGCCTTCTTTCTTGACCTTTTTCTTGCACCCGTTGTAAATAAACTCGCTCTTTCTCCATTTGTTCAATTTGCATCGCCACCGCCATCACCGCTTGTTGTAGTTCCGGGTGGCGTTGGGAGGCGCGTTGCAGTTGATTTTCTGTAGCTTGGATTTGTTCTAATCTGGCGACTAAACTAGCTTGGATTCTATCTAAATAAGTTTGCAAACTTTGACGCTGTTGCAATAAAGGCGAAACCTGCATTTGTAATTCATCCAACTGCGTCACCCGACGACGGGCGGCGTTGAGTTGTCCTAATGCGGCTTCGACTTCGCCTGATTTACTGAGGGTGTGCTGAATTTCCTGTTCTTGCTGTGCTAAGGCTTCCAGTTGTGCTTGGACTTGTTGGAGTTGTCTTTCAATTTCGTGAATTTGCTGAGTTAATTGCTGCTGCTTTTGTTGACGGAGGGCTGTGGCGCGGGTGTGTTGTTCAAATTTAGCCGCAAAAGCTTCTTCTTGAGATTGGAGACTTTGATAATGGGCGTAACCGTTTTTAATGTCTGCTTCTTGATTTAAGATAGCGGCTAACTCCGCCAGTTGGGTTTTAACAGATGATTGTTCTTGGTGGAGGCGATCGCAATCTTGAGTTAAATTTTGATATTGTTGCCTTACAAAGCTCAGTTGTTGTTCCCAATTTTGTCGCTGGTGCTGGACAACCTGCAAACTTTGTAATTGAATATTCTCAAAAGCTTGCACCTGTTGAAGCTGATTCAGTTCAGCTTCTAATTCTACCCGTTGCGCTTCTGTAAATTCTCGTTGTTGCAGTTGAACTTTAATCGCTTCCAAAGAACGCTCTAATTCTTCCACCCTCGCCTTATATTGTCGAGAAGATTCTTTCGCCCGTTCTTCTAAATCATCATACTGGGTGAGTTTTAACAACTCTGCCAAAATTTCCTTACGTTCTGTCGGGCGCTTCAACATAAATTCATCCGCACGACCTTGACGCAAGTAAGCAGAATTAATAAAAGTATCGTAATCGAGTTTGATATGTTCTAAAATCAAGTCCTGTGTTGCCCGTACCCCTTTACCAGTCAACGGACGAAAACCAGCAGGCGTTTCGATTTGAAATTCTAAAACACTGGTTGCACCTCTAATTCTGGTGCGAATGACGCGATAAAGTTGCTGGTTAATGTGAAACGTGAAATCAACCCGGACTTCTTTAGCCCCAGCGTGAATCACATCATCTTCAACAGCCGCACGACTTTCACCCCAAATTGCCCATGTAATCGCCTCAAGCAAAGACGATTTACCCGCACCATTAGAACCAGAAATACAAGCCGTATGCAAACCACGAAAATCTAAAGTAGCATCACGGTAACTAAGGAAGTTTTTGAGGATAAGTTGTACTGGAATCATTGAGGCAATAGCGCCACATCTAGGTTTTAATCAACAAGCAGTACAGATGCACTCTAGATAGTTTAGCTAGGTAGATATCAGTATTCTAGTCCTTCAGTCAGTAATTTTACGAAAATTAACAATATGATGAGCAAGTTTTTCTGGCTGGGCAAATTAGGCGTTGCTGATTTCATGTATGAAAATCATTTTGTTTTCTGATAAAACCCTTGTAGGGACGTTTCATGAAACGTCTCTACATTTAAATTCATACCTCGATTCAGCAACGCCGCAAATTATTTTGTTAATAAACAGAAGTAAGCTTCAGAGACAATTTACTGTTCCCTCCCTACACAAATATGTTAGATAAGTTTGTACGTCAGTAGACTAGGAAATGCTATATAGCAATCCTAAATCATTTGTGAAATTCTCTTTCTTCTTCTTCTTTGTGTCCTTTGCGTCCTTTGCGGTTCGTTAAAAAGAATATTTTTTCACAACTCAGACAGGACTGCTATATATTTACTGAACTTAACCCTTCAAATTTCGTAGTAGTAATTGACAACCGCATAAAAATGGATTGGGATTTTCGATGCGCTCATCTTGAAGCACCTCAATCGGCAACTTGCTGTGATAAATTAACTGATCGTAATCCATCAACGCATTCCACTTAATCTTGCCTGTGGGAAAGCCTAATTCTAAAGCGGCATCATAGATTAATTCTTGCCACTTCTCAATCTCTGGATCTCGTGATTTACAATAATCGAGAATGGCGATTAATGCACCAGGTTTTGTAACACGTAAAATCTCACTCAAAGCGCGTACCGGATCAGCTACAACACACAGAGTAAAACCGGACGCAGCAGCATCAAAGCTATTATCGGCAAAATCCAAATTTAGCAAATCAGCAACTTTAAAAGTGATATCTGCGGCGACAGTTTTTTTGCTGGCTTCATTCATCATTTTCTCAGATAAATCTACACCCACAACGCTTACACCTTGGGGATAAGCCGGAAGATTTAGTCCTGTGCCAACAGCAGCATCCAGCACAGTTTGTCCAGGTTGAAGTTGTAGGGAATCAATCAGTGGTTGACGATCAATGTGCCAGTAGCGCAGCATGATCTGTTCATAATCTACTGCACCATGATTGTAGGCATCAATTATTTTGACTACTTGCATAAACTTACTCATTAATATATAAGTAAATACCTTGTTGTAACTATTTATGCAATACTTCGACAAGATATAATTATCAAATTTTGTATATTATATGCCCGTGTAAATACTTTTATTTTTAGATATAAAATGTAAAACAGAATCATAATGGAACAAATGTAGTAAATCTGCGTCAATTAGAAGTATCAAAATCTTAAGTGAGCAACATATTTCAAAAGTATAAATTTTGGTGGAACCATAGCAAATACTCCTCGTCATCCAATCAGTATTACCTACGGAATATGCCGAGAGATAGTTCCACGATTAGTCAGAAACAATCTCAGTAACACCTCGTCATTACACAGGTCACACACATAAACGTAAATTTTGTTATGACACACCTTTATCGCCTCAAATCTGGAACTGCTGCATTCATGGCAATGGCCTTAACTACAGCAGGTGCGATCGCTCCCATGATTGCATTAGCTCCCGCCCAAGCGCAATATAATCTTGGGCAATCACGCTCAACTACAATTCCTGCTAATGTAACTTTGCCTGTAACTTACGAAAAAGAAAAAATCGTTATCACCCCAGGCGAAAGTATGTCCCTCAAGCTGAGAATAGCTAACGACATCATCGATAGAAATAGAAATGTCTTAATCCCTGCTAGAACTGAAGTAGTTGGTAGATTAGAGCCTGTCGATTTATATGGCAGAAGTTCCTCCAGCAACAGAAATAGTGATAATAGCAAGGGTGTGAGATTTGTTGCTTCTGAACTCATCTTTCCTTCTGGTCGCAGATTACCAATTAATGCGAATTCTCGGACAATTACCGAAACCGAAAGAATTAGCAAAGGTGCTAACACTGGTCAAATTTTAACCGATGCAGCGATTGGTGCTGGTGCAGCCACTGTTATTTCATTGTTAACTGGTAACAGAAGAATTGAAGTGTTAGAACCTGTGGCTGGTGGTGCGGTTGGCGCTGCTGCAAGTGTGCTGTTAAGGAAAAACCAAGCTGATGTGTTTGTTCTCAGACCAGAAGAAGATTTAGACATCACACTGACCAGCAATTTAGTTATTTCCCGGAATAATACTTATTAACTAAAATTCAGTCGTGAATTTAATCATGCTATCAGCGATCGCCCAGACATTGACACAGGCGATCGCTTCATTTTTATAGATAAAAAAATTAATATTTCTGAAACCTTTTTATTCCTATACCGTCTTACTTGATATTCAGGTCACATGCTGAATATTTGCTGGTTAATAACTTCTAAGATTCGCTTCACTTATTCTTTAGAAGAAATTTAGTGGATGTACGGTATCAGTTTTTAGTAAAAAAAACCAAGATTAAATTATTAAGCACCCAAACAAATTTGCATCTTCCGTCCTACTGTAACAAATAAAATTCACTGACAGGAATTAAACAGTCATCTTTCTATTTCCTGCATAGGTGCAATCATCAAACCAGGCGATTATAGATGGTTTGAAATCAATCATCATTGCTAATTTACACCCATTCTTCAAGGTTTTTACTATGCTAAAAAATTTATCTCTTGCTTTACTAGGAACAACTGTGATTGTAGCGAGTGCTAACCCAGCTAGTGCCGTAACTATGGTTGTCAGTGGCGGTATGTTCTCTAGCTACTCTGATGCTAAAACTGTCACCTTTGATGATGGGACAGCAAATGATCCAAATGGATTTGCTACTTACTCTAATGTGACTACTAACATTGTTCAAGGTAGTGTTAGTGGTCAATATGCTTCACCCTATCAAGATACCACCAAGTTCTTGACAATTGCGCCATCAGGTAGTGGTGTTGCAGGTGATAGTGGTTTTGTAAGTATTGCTTTCAAAGAAGCTGTTGATTACTTCGGTTTTTATGCAGGTTCCTTGGATAGTTACAACTATATTGACATCTATAGCGGTGATCAGTTGTTAAAGAGTTTTAGTGGCTCAGATGTGCCAGGTGCTGTAGCTGATGGTAGTTGGACTAGCGGTCAAGCTAATCTATTTGTCAATCTTGTAGGTGATGCAGGGGAAAAATTTGATCGAGTTGTGATGCGCTCAAATGGTATTGCCTTTGAAACAGATAACCACGCCTATAGATTAGCGAAGAGTGTTCCAGAACCCAGTGCAATGTTAGGTGTATTGGCAATCGGAGCTTTTGGAACTACTTCACTCTTAAAACGTCAACAAAAGAAAGTAGCTGTGCAAGGATAAATTTTCTTTCCAGCTTAATTTGATAACTGCTATGTGAACAAACTCGCATAGCAGTTTTTTCATGGTGATTTTATGTTGCTATGAGATTATCCACAATGAGAAATAGTTATTAATGAATTATCAATTAATTTTTAATATGTCATAGGAAATAAGTCATACATCAGAGATAGACACACATGACTTATTACCTATTCATATCTGTAATTTAAATCTAAAAATATTTTCAAAAAATATCAAATGCCAGAAACTTTTTATATCCATTTTTGTCTAAGTAATTAACAGAAACAAAATAAATGTAAAGAGGTAAAATTAATGTTTACTTTAAATCGTTGGCAATCTAAAACTGCTGCAATTATGGCTTTGACCATCACTGCTGGCGCTGTCGCACCTTTTATCACTGCCACACCTTCTTTAGCTCAAACTACTTTTACAGATGTTTCTTCTAATTATTGGGCAGCACAATTTATTCAAGAATTGTCTCAACGGGGTGTAATTGCTGGTTTTCCTGATGGTAGTTTTCGCCCAGAAGAGGCAGTCACCCGCGCTCAATTTGCTGCAATGGTCAATAAGGCTTTTGCAAAAGCACCACAACGGCAAGCAATCAACTTTGTGGATGTACCCAGCAATTTCTGGGCATCTAGCGCCATTCAGCAAGCTTATACCATCGGTTTTCTGTCTGGATATCCTGGAAATCGTTTTGAGCCGAACCAAGCGATTCCTCGTCAACAGGTGTTAGTTTCCCTGGCTAATGGTTTGCAATATAACCCTAGTGGTAATGTGGAAAGCACTCTGCAATACTTCAACGATGCTTCAGGAATTGCTAGTTATGCCCGTAGTCCGATTGCGGCAGCGACAGAACAGCAAATTGTGGTGAACTATCCTAATGTTAAATTCCTCAGCCCGAATGCCACTGCAACACGCGCCCAGGTAGCTGCTTTTATTTACCAAGCTTTAGTAAGTTCTAATCAAGCTTCGGCAATTAACTCACCTTATATAGTTGCGTCCCAACCCACAACACCAACACCCGTCTCAATTACAATTCCCCAAGGAACTGTTATCCCCGTGAAGTATGACCAAGCGAAAAAAATCTTGGTAACTAAAGATGAGACTGCACCTTTAACACTGACTGTTGACCAAAACGTAGTTACCCAAGATGGTACAGTGGTCATTCCGGCTGGTAGTCAAGTTGTTGGTCAACTCAAACCAGCCAAAGGCGGTTCGCAATTCGTAGGACAGAAACTAGTATTAACCACAGGTCAGGAGTATCAAATTGCTGCTACTTCTGATGTGATTACCAAAACCGAAACCGTCAACAAAGGTACTAGTACAAGAGCCATTATTACCAATACAGTATTAGGTGCTGGGGCTGCGGCTGCGGTATCTGCGGTGACAGGCGATCGCGCGATCGCTACAGAAGAAGTTCTCGGTGGTGCGGCTATCGGTGGTTTAATTGGCTTGTTCTTCGGTCGCAACAGCGTTGATTTAATCGCCATTAACCCCAATACCGATTTAGAAATGACCGTTAATCAAAATCTGTTGGTGTCAGTGAGATAGGGGCTAGGGACTAGTACAACAAGGCAAAAGTAAAAAGGCAAAAGGAAAAAGAAAGAATAACGATACCACAAGCCTTGTAGCAATTTCTTATGGTCTGTTTATTTACGCCGACCTGTACTAGTGTAGAGTTTAGTCAAAGTATGAAGGAGAAAATTTCCCATTTCATACTTCAGACTTCACACTTCATACTTCATTTGACTAATTGGCAACCAAATAATAAACGTAGTGCCTGGTGCATCGGATGATGCGATCGCGGTTGTAATTGCAGGGCTGAAAACTTCGATTTCACCCTGCATTTGCTCAATTAATTGTTTTGCGATCGCTAGTCCCAAGCCTGTACCGGGAATTTCGGTTTGGGCTTGTACACCCCGGTAATGTCTTTCACCCAAATGTGCTATGTCTTCTTGGGGGATTCCTGGCCCAGTATCACTAATAGCAACACCCAAAAAGTTAACTCTTTGTTGACCAACTTGGATAAAAATTTTGCCGCCTTTGGGTGTGTATTTCAAAGCATTATCAATAATATTATTCAAGACCTCTTGTAAGGCTTTAATATTGACCCGCACTAAAGGTAAGTTTCTGGGAATTTCGGTTTTTATTTTCAGGTGTCGTTCTTGGGCGATCGCTTTTGCTGATAGTAATAATGGTGCCAATAAATCAGCTAAAGAACAATCCGTTGCTTGTTCTCCTGTACCTGGCAATAATAAAATTGGTTTAGGTTCTGCTTGGACAGTTGCCTCTACAAACACTTCACTTTCTGGTAATGCCCGTGGTGCTACATCCAATTCTGACCAATCAATAACTTGCTCAAATTGTTGCAATAATTCTTTGAGGCGATCGCTTTCTCGGACAATACTCGCCCCTACTTCTCGGTTTGGGTCGCCTGGGCGCAGTCTTTTAAATAGCAATTTGCCAAAAGTCCGCAATGCTGTCAAGGGATTGCGAAATTGATGCAGCAAATTATCTAATAAATCTCGTTGCTGTTCTTGCAGCAGTTGTTGTTGATGTAGCTGTTGTTGTAACCAAGCGCGACGCTGATCTAAAACACAAGCGATCGCCAAAGTTTGAACTATCTTTTGAATTGTATTTTGTTCTTGTTGATTCCAAGCCCGGTCTTCTCTGCATGTCACCAATAATCCCATCATCACACCTTCATGAACTAAAGGCATCACAATCTGGTGTCCACTCAGCAAATACTCTTGTTGGAAATTAGGTTGTTCTGTATCAGTCGGAGATTCCGTAGCTGCGGTTAGTAACCTTTTTTGCTGTTGCGGTAATAGCAAAATATTACTAATTTGCAACTGTTTGCGGGCTTTTACTTCCGTATTTTCTTCTCCAGGTGGTAATCCTGCGGTTTCTGGATAAACAACCACAGGAATAAGTTTCGCCTCAGTTGTTGGCGCTTCTACCAATTCTTGTGTTAAATACACCACACTTAAAGAAGCTCCTAAACCTTGGGCTAATAATGTTATTTGTTCTCGGCATAAAGCCACAAAATCTGAACTAGCAGACATTAACATTTTTCATTTATTGCTCAGTATCACAGGCTTTGAAGAAATTTTCGACAACAAAGAACTCAGAACTCAGGAGTCAGAATACAGAATTTACACTGAGTGTAACTGACAGGTGAATGACAGTGAAACTCCACATAAAATCTAAGATTTGCTGGTTTACCCTTCAGGCAGGCTACATCTAGAATTAGTGGCAGGTCTGGTTCACTCATAGTTAATTCTGACTAGTGAATACTGGCTCCTGAATTCTTCTTTAAGAATCAGCTTGATTCTAACTCTCTTTTGATCAAGCTTAACGAAAGCTTCTCAAATGATGGTAGAAATAAAGAAATTGTGTACTTTACTAGTTTTGTGATTTATTTGCCTTCAAGAAAATTATTTTCGTTGTATCAAAAGTTTATAAACTCTTGATTTTTTGAACTAGAACTTTTATAATTACGACGGATTTTGTAGCTATCACTACAATCTAATAGCTTGAAAGAGGAGGAAAATAGGTTGGCAAGGAGACGGAAACGGAAGAGTCGTCGTCGCCAGGAAGGACGGCGGATTTTAGAGCATGTGCCTCAATATAGCATCGAAAGCGGCGAAGAAAAACCTGTGACAGCAGCAAGAAAATTCATTCAGGCTGAAGGGATCTTGCCACCCGCTCTGCTACTCGTAAAGCGCAATGAACACACAACAGACCGATATTTCTGGGCAGAAAAAGGCCTGTTTGGTGCCCAATACGTAGAAGAAAACCATTTCTTGTTTCCCAGCCTACGGACGTTAGAAGCTCCGGCTGGTTCAGAACCTGTGGCAGTAGCTGCACGTTAAACTTGAATTGGTACTTTTACGTTGTTGAATGTGTTCTGAATATTCATTTAACTGGCAAAGTTGCTCAGTTTATGCAAAATTTTCAATTTTTTTTAAATTTGGCACTGATTTGCCAGTGGAGGGTAGTCCAGGCAGTTGGACAAACAACTTTATTCAAGCCAATTTGGTTTGTGTAAGTTGAATTATCAACTAAATACACATCAGGGAGTGAGAAAGAGTGATACAGAGCATCTAAAAGCGAGAGTAAAGTTTTACTTTGCTTTTGAGAGCTACGTTACAAGATACGTTTTTCTCTAAGACGTTTGGTTACAGAGAGAATTTACATCCCAACAATCCTCTTTCCTACTCCCTATTGTTTATTTCCTCTCGCTCATCACTAGAGGAAACTTAAAAAACAAAGTTTAATCACTCAGCTTTAAGTCGAGTGCCTTCTGTAACTCAATCAGTTCATCTCGATGGGCAGTTACAGTAATCTTCCCTAGAGAGTTTGGTTCATCTTGATTAGCTTTTTGCAGATGAAGCAAGACTTTCTCGGTTCTTCCTGCTTTTTTCCAATAAAATAGACCGCTCAAAGGTGCTAACAGAATTATTCCCAGAAAAAAACTGCTGATGTTGGGCAGAAGCAGTGACAAAACAAAAGATAAACAAATTAAACCTACAGTTGCAAGTAGGGTTAAAAAAATTGCTAAAAATAAGCTGGGTTGGACAAAACCCTCAAACGTGACTTGATTTTGATCACGGTCTACCTCTGCCACTCGGTAAGACCGTGAACGAAAATAATCCTGTAGTTGAGGCATTAATACAGCTTCTTCCTGCTCAGATATTAGTTGAGCCGTTTCTGTGCGGTCTTTGGTAGCAGCACGAATAAAGAAAAACAACCCAACTAATAACAATAAGGTGAGCAGAAACGTAGATGGCAGAATAGCAGTATCCATAACTGATTGTTACTGTTTAACAGGAGGAGATTTATTCATTATTAATTATTAGTTAATTTGTCCTCCCGTTGATGTACTCTTGCCAAAGACGTGTTAAATCCTGCGCTTGAACTTGCCATTCTAGAGAAACTTGGTACATCCGCCTAGGTCTTCCTCGTCCTTCGAGTTTCTTCCAATACCCATTAATTGCCCTTTCGTCTTCTAGAAATTTGATCGCACTATAAAGCACGGTATCTGAAAGCCGATAGGTTGGATATTCAGTTTCTAAACGTTGAATTAACTCGGTGCCGTAGGATTCACCTTGCAGTAAGACAGACAGTATGTAACAAATTGCTAGTTCCTGACAGAGGTAAGTTGGCGGAGGATTTTCAAAGAATTGATATATATCCTCAAGTTTCATGGTTGGTGAATGGCTAAAAAAATGCCCTAGTGTGGGGTTTATCATCCTTGTGTTTCGTATGTAGTACTAATAAAAGTAATTATTCATACAAAAACACTAAGTATGATTGTCAAAGCGTCAACGTAAAAAAAGTAAAACAAATACGCCCCACGCAGATAAAGTCATGGGATACAAGCGAAACTCTAAGGAGCGTAAGAATTACGCTCCTATTTAAGCTCTAGGCAGTGTGGTGAGGAGCAAGAAAGACAGAGGCATAGCCACTGTAATTGGTGTCAAATGATGCCGAGCCGATTAGAACTGCATAAGCATAAAATGCCATCGAAGAAATTTTACAAGTAAAATGCCATTTTGTCTGTAAATTTTCTTTCATGACGAAGTTCTACTTGAGCTACTAATAGGTCATCTGGTAAGTGTGATAGTAATAGGACTTACGCACTAAGATGATCTGTGAAGAATGGGTGAAGGGATGTAAGGGTTTTGGATACATACACCCTGATAACTCTACACCCCAGACTCGCCCAAACCCTTGATTTTTGGTCTCACTGCGTAAATCCTAAGCAAATCTAGCAAGTGCTAAGTATATTGATTAGTATGTCGCAAAATTCCGATGCCCTGCGAGCGATCGCTCAAACATTCCGTCTCATTGGTTGGATTAGTTTTTGGATTCAACTGGTACTAGGGGTGGTTTCCAGCATCATTGTGTTATTGTTTGCTATTTTCTCCCAAAGAGCCGGTAGCCCTAGTAATAATCCAGGGACTGGATTTGGAGTGTTTTTGGCGGTGTGTGGATTAATTGTTTTAGGTGCGGGTATTTATATCGCTTTTCGCTACACCAGAATTGGGAGACAACTGGAATCTTCAAATCCCAGTAACCGCCCACGCAAAAGCGAAACTGTACAAGTATTACGCTTAGGCTTGTGGATAAATTTGATTGGTACTTTGGTCACACTTTTAGGGGCGCAGGCGATTGTTGGGACTTTGGTAGCTAGATCAATATCTCCCCAAGCCATCACCACACAATTTTTTGATCCAACGCGGATTATTAGCGGTTTGGATATGTTGGTAGTTCAGGCAAACACTAACACCGTTTCCGCCCACTTTGCTGGATTAGTGGCATCGCTTTGGCTTATCAACCGCATCAACCGCCCATAATCTGATTTTCTTGGCTGATTTCAGATTTTCCTGTCAGTAAGCAAAATTTTACGTTTAACTTTTCCGAAACCAACTTACACAAGCTTGTAACTTAGCATATAGCTGTAAAAAAACTTACTACTCATCAGTAGTATTAAAGCTTACTCAGGATGAAATTTATCTTTTGAGGATATTATGACAAATTCATTTGACCCCAGAAGAAATCAACCAAGACAAAACTTTGATCAGAATGCTTGGAGATTTGGTGTACAAGTTGCTTTTAGTAGTGTGGTGTTGGGATTGTGTATTTTTCAGTTGGTGTCAAAACCAAGTAATGATCAGAATACAGCACTCTACTGGGGTGGGGTGACGAGTGTATTAGCATACTGGTTGCCTTCCCCTGGGCAGAATAAAGATGATAGAGAGCAGATGACAATTAATACTAGAACATTTACAGCTACTGACAGTAACGGCCAAGCTGGTAACGATACTGTTTTGGCTCAAACTAATTCCACAACTATAACTACAGACTCTAAAAATTGATATAGCAGTCCTAGTTGATATGTGAATAACAAAGACAAGGAAGACAGGGTAGACAAGGGAGAAATATGTTAATAAATCATTTAGGATTGCTATATAGCAGGTGATAGGTTACAAGTTACAGTTTTACCGATCAGTTTTTGGGATTTAAATTCATAGAGAATTTTGTTTATCTCAATTTAAGAAAGATAGTCTTCATCTTCGGGATTATTATCCCAATTAGAAACATTATTAGAACGATAAGCTTCGGCTTTGGTGCGGCGATTTTCCTGGCGTAAGGTTTCTCGTTCTCGTGATGTGAGTTGTTGCTTTTCGGTAATTGGTAAACGTTCTACTGTACGCTTAGAGGATTTCTGACGCACAAAGGTCTTCCAGGCAGTTTTTATGCCAACTACAAAGCTACGAGTCCCGACTTGAAGATTTTGGGCTTGTTTTTTTGCACCATCAATGCCTTGATCAACTTGTTGAACAACTTGACTAGCACTTTTGACACCTTCACTGACATCATTGGTTAAGTCGGTGATTTCGATACCAGTGGTGCGGATAGAATTTAAAGTAGGTGGTAACTCCCGCGAAAGAGTATCAAAAAACTTTTCAGCACTGCGGGCGGCGCGGGCTACTTCTAGTAATGCGGGTATGGCCGCCACTAAAACAGCAGTTAGGCTGGCAGCGACTAAGAGTAGGGAAAGTCCCAACCAAAATAGGGGGTCAATCACGGCTATGCTATCTATGAGCGTTCCAAAGGCTGGGGAATTGAATCTGAGTCTTCTTCGGTTGTTTGCCGATGCAGAACTTGACTTTCGCGCTGACTAGCATCAATGCCAGCTGCGATCGCTTCTTTTAGTCTATCCAAAGTTTCATCCCAGTTACGTAATGCGTTAGCAGACAGACGATCTGCCTGAATTTGTACACTTGTTGATAAATCTTCCGCTAATTCTGGGATGGCATCAGCAGACTTTTTCAAAAGTTTACGAGTTTCGCGTCCTGTGCGCGGAGCAATTAGCAAACCGGTTAAAGCACCGATAGTTGCTCCTAGCATCATACCGCCAATAAAGACTCCAGAACGGTTATTAGACATCTGAGTTGTTTCTCTCCTTACACTTATTTTAGGTGGCTTGTTTCCTCTTGTATAACCAGAATGATTTTATCGAGTTAATTTATCGTGACAATCGATCAACTAGAAAGGTTGCTGTTGTTCATTCTGGTTTTGGGAACCGTCTTTGTTCTCCCGAAAGAATGAGATTGACGAATATAGCGTTTACTTAGTCGCTGTCCTAACAATAGCAGACTCACAATTTGCCGCACTTGCTGAAGTTGCAATTGTAGAGATTGATTTCCCAGTCGCAGGTTACGGATATTTTGCTGAGATATATCAAGATTTTGGGGGGTTTGAGACAGGAGATTTTGGCTACATTGTTCATAGGCGGTTAACCTATCAGTTATCCAGGCGATTCTTTCCTTAATTTGCCAGATTTGCCAAGCTACGTAGAACAGCAATAGGGAAATGAGGGTATTAATGATGACTACTACTGTAACCATTGTTTACATAGGTAAGAATTTGATTTTTGGGTCTGGTAGAAGTTGCGATCGCAGATAATAAAATTAATCTGATGGGCAAAATACCGATGGAACCTCTCACCCTCAACATACCACCAGCAGTAGGTTTGACAGACGAGCAGTTTTATCAAATATGTCTAGCCAATGATGAATGGCGCATCGAACTCACTGCCGAAGGAGAATTAATTATTATGCCACCAACTGGCGGCGAAAGCGGTATTAGAAATTCAGACATTAACATAGAACTTGGTTTATGGAATCGTCAAACCAAGCTAGGAAAAGTGTTTGACTCTTCTACAGAATTTCGCTTACCCAATGGTGCATATCGTTCGCCGGATGTTTCTTGGGTGAAGCAAGAACGCTGGGATGCACTGACACCTGAACAAAAACGTCGCTTTCCACCCATTTGCCCTGATTTTGTGATTGAACTGCGTTCTCAAACTGATTCTCTCAAAAAATTGCGAGATAAGATGCTGGAGTATCGAGATAATGGTGCGCGTTTGGGTTGGTTGATTGATCCGTTCACACCTTTAGTAGAAATTTATCGCCCTGGTATTGCAGTGGAAGTGATTAATTTTTCTGTTGAACAACCACCTACATTGTCTGGTGAAGATGTCTTACCTGGGTTTGTTTTGTTGTTAACTACAATCCTCAATCCTTGAACGTTTGATGAACTTGTAATTCCTCATTAATTCTGATGGGCAAAATACCGATGGAACCTCTCACTCTCAACATACCACCCGCAGTAGGTTTGACAGACGAGCAGTTTTATCAAATATGTCTAGCCAATGATGAATGGCGCATCGAACTGACTGCCGAAGGAGAATTAATCATTATGCCACCAACTGGCGGCGAAAGCGGTATTAGAAATTCAGGGTTGACAGCTAAACTTTACATTTGGAATGAACAAGCAAATCTGGGAAAAGTGTTTGACTCTTCTACAGAATTTCGCTTACCCAATGGTGCGTATCGTTCGCCGGATGTTTCTTGGGTGAAGCAAGAACGCTGGGATGCACTGACACTTGAACAAAAACGCCGCTTTCCGCCCATTTGCCCTGATTTTGTGATTGAACTGCGTTTTCAAACTGATTCTCTCAAAAAATTGCGGGATAAGATGCTGGAGTATCGAGATAATGGTGCGCGTTTAGGTTGGTTGATTGATCCGTTCACACCTTTAGTAGAAATTTATCGCCCTGGTGTGGAGGTGGAAGTGATCAATTTCGCTGTTGAACAACCACCTACATTGTCTGGTGAAGATGTATTGCCAGGATTTATCTTATCTTTAACTACAATACTTAATCCTTGAGATGTGAGAACATATTCGATTCCCCATAACGAGGAGAAATTTCATTTGACAGGTTGCAGGTGTTCAGATCCCCGACTTTTTGAAAAAGTCGGGGATCTATGAGTTGAGATAGTTGGTGTGGCGGACTACTAGAATCGGAATGTAGTCCGAATGATGCCAGTGTAAATTGTATCGTTGTTGCTGTTATGTTCGGGGTTAAAGATTACCAGCAGTCCTGGTGTAATGGAGATATTGTCATTAACTTGGTAGCGATACAATGCTTCTAAACGGTAGGAGGTATCAGAGTCTTCCCGACGGGCGCTAGTTGCAGTCCGTACATTTTCACCAAAGTCATTGTCTGTGACTTTTGGCGGTTGACCGAAAATAATACCACCTAAGTTACCTTTTTTACCCAAGTCGGGGAAAGCAAAAGTAACTGCCCAATTCCAAATATCGGCTTTATCGCCACGATTGACGTTTGGTAAAAATGTAGTTTCGGCGATCGCCTGAGTATACCCCACCCAACCAGACAAGACAAATTTTGAGTTGACACGATAGCTGGTTTGAAAACTGTAGTAATTGGCAGAGGTGGCAATTCCACGGGGATTTGTGGCTGTACTTCCAGGGCCAGCACCAAAGGGTTGATCGGCAAAAGCACCACCATACAACCCGGAAACTGCGACATCATTATTAGCACCACTAAAGTAGGAGTGGGCGTAGGTAAATCCTAATGCCAGGTTTTTGTTTGGTTGAAATGCTAATTGGGCTAGTGCGCCATAACTACCATCAAATAAACCTCTTCCCTCTGTTGGGTCATTGGCTCTTCTGGCAAGATAACCACCAGAGAAAGTAAACTGGTCGCTGAGTTTGTAGTTAACACTCACGCCTGTACCAAAATTAACCCCAGAACCACTGTTACTGGCGCGGTAAATCGGAGAAAAACGACTGGCGCGAGAAATAGAACCCAAGGGAATGGATGCTAGTAAGGGGTTAAAGTTGTTGAAGTTGTCGTAAAATTCCCCCCCAATAGCATCAACAATGACGTTGAGTTTATCACCAACGGGAAAGCGATAAAATAATTTCCCAATCAAAAATTCGTTATTTGTATCCCCATCCCAAGAAAGGCGGGTCATGTTTGTACCCGTAATAGCATTGTTAAAAAATACGGTGTTGTTTGCTTCTAAACGGGTTAACAGTTGGTCTTTACCTGTGAAGCTGGTGACTAAGTTGAGGCGGATGCGATCGCTAAATATTGTATTATCTTGCAACCGCCGACCTCCAGAGGCTGCATATTCAGCTTCTCTCGTACTCACTCCGCCTTCGATTCTGCGCCAACGGTCAGAGTCTATGGCTCTATCTTCACCAAACACGCCCCCCACACTAAAAATGACTTCTCCATTGAATTTAGTGGTGGTGGAAAATTGCTGACTTTCTAAAATAGCAGTGCGATTTTCTAAGGCATCAACTCGGCCTCTAACTTCTGTCAGAGTATCAGCAAAATCTGTTTGCAGTTTTTGTAAAGTTGCTAAGTCTTCTTTGGTTACTAAGTCTGCTGTACTACTGGCAATCAATTCATTAACTCGATTCAAACAAGCATTCAAACCTGCGGCAAATTCATAACGAGTCAGGGCGCGATTGCCGCGATAGGTGCTATTTGGGTAGCCTGCAATACAACCATAACGCTCAACTAATGATTGCAATGCCTGGAATGCCCAATCGGTAGGTTGCACATCTGTTAGTTGCGATACGGATGTGACTTGACCTTGCATCTCGGTTTCCGAGTCTGCAATATCTGTCTCAGAAATTACATTGCTTGGGATTGTTGGATTGGCAGATACAGTTGTTGCCGCGATCGCATTCAACCCTATAACTATTGATGCTATCCCCAAAGAACGACGTATAATATCAGACATTATTGAAATTGTCCAGTAATATTACTCAGGTTTTTCGTATCAATTACTGTATGTCTAAATACTCATCTTAAAAGTATTGAGCTATACAAAAAAATATTTTTACTCTTGTTGGATAAAAATATTTGAAAAGTCCAAAAATACTTCTCTATAAGCTTTTCAATAAATTAAAACAAAGATATTTAGCTAAACACAGCAATTCTAATAAAGCATGATTTTGATGTATTTTTTACATCTCATATTTTTACAAATGATAAAGCGGCAAAATTCCGTGTCTCTGCCGTCTTTGGGGAGTGGTATCCTCAACAATAAGTCCAACATCTCTAATTTTCTAAATCAGGAGATACATAAAGATGTCCGTTAGCAATTCACCAACCCAACTCAAACGCGAGTTAGGAGTTTTTGGTGCAACCCTGATGGGATTGGGTTCAATTGTGGGAACGGGTGTATTTGTTAGTATTGGAATTGCGGCGGGGATAGCAGGGCCAGCAGTAATTCTGGCGGTGGTAATTGGGGCAATTGTAGCTACTTGTAATGGTTTGAATAGCGCCCAGTTAGCTGCTAATCATGCAGTTAGTGGTGGTACTTATGAATATGGTTATAAATATCTGACTCCGGCTTTTGGTTTTACCGCAGGTTGGATGTTTTTAGTGGCGAAAACAGCTTCGGCTGCGACGGCTGCTTTGGGTTTTGCTGGTTACTTCCTCAATGTTTTCGGATGGAATAACAGTTTGCTTGTACCTGTGGCTATGTTGGCGGTAGTAGTGATAACAGGAATTGTATTAAGCGGGATTAGACGGTCTAATACTGCTAATACGGTAATTGTTTCAGTAACATTGCTGTCTTTAGGTTTATTTGTGTTGGTTTGTTTACCTCGTGCAGCCACGGTAGGAATGACAAATTTAACACCTTTTTTTACGAGTTCTCCTGGGGCAGTACTGCAAGCCAGCGCCTTGATGTTTGTGGCTTACACTGGTTACGGACGCATTGCCACAATGGGAGAAGAAGCGCGATCGCCCAGAGTTACAATACCCAAAGCGATGATTATCTGTTTGCTGCTGACAATGCTGTTATATATAGTCGTCGCTACTGTGGCAATTGGGGCTGTAGGGGCAGATTTTTTAAGTAATACCGTAGGGCAAAGCAAAGCCGCACCTTTAGAAGTAGTCGCCCGGAGTGTGGCTGGTTCTGGTGTCGCTTTGGTGTTAGCTATAGGTGCAATGACAGCAATGTTGGGTGTGTTGTTGAACTTAATTTTAGGCTTATCCCGTGTGTTGTTGGCAATGGGTCGCCGTTCCGATGCACCAAGATTTTTAGCCAGACTCAACCGCGAACAAAATTCCCCATATTGGGCGGTAATTTTCGTGGGAGGTGCGATCGCACTTTTAGTTTTGTTGGGTAACGTCAAAACTACTTGGTCGTTTAGCGCCTTTAGTGTTTTAATTTACTACGCAATTACAAATTTAGCCTCTCTCAAACTTTCGGCATCTGAGAGACTGTATCCTGTGTGGGTAGGCTGCTTGGGTTTGTTATCTTGTTTATTCCTCGCCTTTTGGGTAGACTCGGCTATCTGGCAAGTCGGCTTAGGTTTAATTGTAGCTGGGTTAATTTGGCACAAAATCCGACGGATGGTGGGTGAGAGGTGAGAGGTTACAGGTTATAGGTTACAGGTATAGCAATCCTAAATGATTTATCAACATCTCTGTTCCTTGTCTCCCTTGTCCTTATTGTTTCACCTATCAACTAGGACTGCTATGTGAAATCTACACTAAACCTGCTTGAAAAATTTGGTTTGGGGTGAGATTCAAATCAGGGAAAGTTTGGGAGATAATTCGGTCATCGCCTCGGAACTTGCTAACCTGATATTCTCCCTCAACTAAATTACAAACAGATATGGTTGGTTGTTTGGGATTACCAATAAAATTACGTCCACCCAACGCGGCGTAATCTATAATCCAGTATTCGGGGATACCCATCTCTTCATAATCAGCAAATTTCATATAGTAATCGTCTCGCCAGTTGGTTGACACAACCTCGATTACCAAAGGAATTGAAGCACCTAAGCCGACAACAGATTCTTTTTTCCATAATGGTTCATTTGCCAGATTGGTACGATTCAGCACTAACACATCGGGAAAATAACCAGAATCTTTTTCTAGTGGTCTGACAATAACTTGATTGGGGATGATGTAGGGAAGCCCTAAACGTCTGATTTCAAAAGGGATTTCGATACCTAAGAACCCTTTGACTTCCTCATGGTCTCCTACTGGTTGTGCCATTTCAACGATACTTCCATTATGTAATTCGTAGCGTACCCCGGAATTTTCACGTAGGCGATCGACAAATTCCGCAAAGGTGACTAACTTGGGGATGGCTTGAGTCATAGATAATCAATGATTACGATTGTGGAAATATTATCTCTAATCTAAACGCTCCCGAATTGGTCGCCCAAAAAATTGAGACATTGAGATACTGCTGGAATATTGCATCAACCTTCAAAAAGGTCAAATTTTCGTTGTCTCTTGATGAATATTAACAGTTTTGATGAATTTTTAACCTCTTATCTGCATATTTCTGGCAAATTAAGATGAAAGTATTCATAGAAGATACTTTTTATCCAGCATTTCTCCGTTGAGTAAAGTACATCTCGATAGGGGCATAGAGACACTCTGCCTATTTTTGTGTACCTCTTAACGATGAAAATTGCTGTAAGTTGTTGATTTAATCAAATGGATTGAAAAATGATGAAACCAGTAAACACCGGAATTAAATATGCCTTTCCCTTAATTACTTATCCAGATGGTAGAAAATCGATTTGTAATATTCCTTCAGGATATGTTCAATCAGCATTATCTGAATCAGATTATAAAGATTTAAGCAATGAATTTGGACTAGAAGTAGCCTTAGTTAAAGCTGTGATGGAAGTTGAATCTAATGGTTCTGGATTTTTGTTGAAAGAAGCATCTCCAGCACGCCCAAAAATTTTGTTTGAAGGGCATTGGTTTTATAAATTAACTCCTAAACCTGTTTCTAAAAGTCGTCCTGATTTGTCTTATCCTAGTTGGGATAAAAGTAAATATAAAGATGGTTCCAGCGAGTGGGACAGATTGCTAGATGCAATGGCATTTGATGAAGTTCAGGCTTTAAAAAGCGCATCTTTTGGATTGGGGCAAGTGATGGGTTTTAATTATCCTGCTACGGGTTGTGCTTCGATTCAGCAGTTTATTGAAGAAAACTTTGCTGGAGAGTACTGGCAAGCCAGACACATGATGAATTTTATTGTGAATAATAATTTGTTAGATGAGCTAAAGCGAAAAGATTGGGATGGTTTTGCTAGGGGTTACAATGGCCCTGGTTATAAAAAGAATAACTATCATACCAAGTTGGAAGCAGCTTACAAAAAAGCTCTATAGAATTTTTCTGTTCATTACAGGAATGAAGCACAAAGATGTGTGCATTCACTCTCAATATATAGCCCTCAGACTGAAGTCTGGGGCTATACAAACGAAGCCTGCGAGGCAGGCTAATTATATTTTTAAAGTTTGTAGTTGGGCTTTAGCCCTTTATTTAAGAGATAAATCGCAACTACGAACTGATCATTACTACCAAGGTACAGGCTCGCCCAAATGGAAAAAGCCGCCACTTGGCCCATCATCAGGTAGGGTAGCTAACTGCACGCCTGTTTTTGCACCTTCGCCAATGTCCATCATTGCGCCTTCTCCACCCAATTCTGTTTTTACCCAGCCGGGATGGGCGCTGTTGACTTTGACTGGTGTATTGCGTAGTTCATGGGCTAAGTGAACAGTAAAGGAATTAACTGCTGCTTTGGAAGCATTGTAGGCAAAGGGTTTGGCATCATAAATAAGCGAGTTTGGATCAGCGTGGAGGGTGAGTGAACCTTCAATGCTGGCCATATTGACAATTCGACCGCTTTTACTCTTCAAAATCAAGGGCAGTAATGCTTGAGTCACTTCTACTAAAGCAAAAAAGTTAGTCTCAAAAGTCTTGCGGATGATGTCTAGAGAAACAGAACTGGCGTTACTAATACCCCAATCTCCATCCAGCATTACTCCTGCATTGTTAATCAGAACGTCAAGCTGGCCAAATCTGTCTGTAATTTCTTGAACGGCTGTGTGAATTTGAGTACTACTATTAATATCGAGAGCGATCGCTTCAGCCAATAATCCTTCATTTTGGAGAGTTGTTGCTGCTGTTTGCGCCGCTTGGAGATTACGACCTGCGATCAAAACTGTTAATCCATGCTGGGCAAGTTGGCGACTCATTTCAAATCCCAGACCTTTGTTTGCGCCAGTAATCAATGCAATCTTGCCATTCGATTCTTTGTTAACCATAGATTCCTCGTTTCAGGCAGATACTTACATCGGTCAGAGCGACTATACCATGAGATTAAAATGCCTAAATCTAGACAATTGGCTAGTTTTTAATGCTTGTAAACTTAAAGTTCAAATTTATGGAAAATCTTACTTATGATAGTTGTTAATTTCAGAAAAATATGGATTATCTGCAAATTCACACAAAAATCCAAAACCGCTTATCATGGGTGAGATTATCATTCAGACGAGAACAGAGGTTTTGGTGATATGGTGGCTGATGTAATGACAAATTCAGTTCCCGTAACTGTTTTGACTGGCTATTTGGGCGCAGGCAAAACAACTTTACTCAATCACATTCTCACTTATGAACATGGTAAAAAAGTGGCTGTGATTGTGAATGAGTTTGGGGAAGTGGGCATTGATAATCAATTAGTTATTGATGCCGATGAAGAAATATTTGAGATGAATAATGGCTGTATTTGTTGTACAGTCCGTGGTGATTTAATTCGCATCATCGGTAATTTGATGAAGCGACGTGATAAGTTTGACCATTTAGTAATTGAAACTACTGGTTTAGCTGATCCTGCACCAGTGATTCAGACATTCTTTGTCGATGAAGATATGCAGGCGAAACTGTCTCTAGATGCAGTGGTGACAGTGGTAGATGCCAAGCATATTTGGCAACATTGGGAAGCTGATGAAGCTCAAGAACAAATTGCATTTGCGGATGTTATTTTACTTAATAAAACTGATTTAGTAACAGCAGAAGACTTAGAAGAATTAGAAAAGCGGATTCGGGGGATGAATGCGATCGCTAAAATCTATCGCACCCGCAACTCAGAATTAGCAATGGATTCCTTATTGGGTGTACAAGCTTTTGATTTGAATCGCGCCTTAGAAATTGACCCGAATTTTTTAGGCGAAGATGCCCACGAACATGATGAAAGCGTTTATTCTGTGGCGTTAGTAGCAGCAGGCGCACTCGACGGCGAGAAACTACACGCTTGGATGAGTAAATTATTACAAACTCAAGGCCCTGATATTTTTCGGATGAAGGGGATTTTAAATATTGCGGGAGAAGACAATCGCTTTGTGTTTCAAGGCGTACACATGATATTTGATGGTAGACCCGACAGACCTTGGAAACCCACCGAAACCCGAAAAAACGAATTAGTTTTCATCGGTCGCAATTTAGATGAAGCAAAACTCAAACAAGATTTTTTGGCTTGTTTGGTGTGAAGAGTGCTGAGTGCTTTACACTGAGCGACTTGTACTAAGCAAAGTCGAGGTAAGTCGAAGTACACCCCTACACCCTCAATTAAGGGACTTCCAATTAAAAAAATATACGATCGGGGCAGGGAGCAGGGAGCAAGGGGGAAAACTGAAACGGAACTTGTACTCCGCCCCAGTAAGAGCGCCCTAAAAGGGCGAGGCTTGCTCCCCCTGCTCCCTGCCCTCTTCCCCCCTGCTTCTTCTGTCATCTGCCCCTTGCTGCTTCAATATGCAAGTTCAATACTTGCAGTTGATCACTTCTGCGCTCGATAAACTGGACTAATTTCACGATAGGTATTGAGTAAATTCAAGAATTTATCAAAATCAAAACTTATTGGATCGATTTTTTGACCAGAACGGTCGACTTGTTGATGAGTAGTAATGCGATCTTCGGGAACCTGACTTTGGGCAATTAACCAAGCTAAAGAATGATATTGAGCTTCGGTATAGCCGCTATGAGCTTTAATATAATTATCTCCCCGGCCATCGGGTGGTGTTTCTAAAGAAACATGATAGGCAAAATTATTGACAGATGGCGGCAAATTAGGATTAGTCTGGACAGTTTCAACACCATTAAAGCTTTCAAACACTGAGTTAGCCGCCCCAAAAGCTCGTTTTTCTGGTGAGACTAGATAAACAACTGTACCATCTAATTCAATTAAGGAATGATAACTGGCTTGGACACTTTCATCTTCATGGGGTGTTTGAAAGAAATTAATGGCGCTGTCGGCAGAATAACCAGTTTCGTGTAGTACGATAATGGCCGGATTGGTGAGTCTGACACCGTAAATATCTTGAGTGTAGCGATCGCCATAATTACTAGGGTCTACTTTAGCAATTTCATATCTTGGTTGATATTTAGCAAAAGCCTCTGTAGTTCTATATCTGCCCAAATTCTGCCGGGGAATACCTGGAGATTTGGCTGATTGATTTTTAGAGGATTGCAACTTTACTTGGGGATATTCATTCCCAACTGTCGTCATCTCTTGATTTGATGAGGTGGTTTGAGGAATTTTTGATTGGTTAATTTTGCCAATCAACAGCGCCACACTCAATGCAGTAAATACCAGAGAAATTAATAGCACCCTAGTTGCCCATTCTCTAAAACTCATGTTGGCAGATTTCAGAATACAGCTAGAAATCATCTTAATCAAAACAATAATACCAATACATCTGCCAGTGATTCCCAATACAACTAGGACTTATATGTAGAGCGACGTAAATATTTGTAGTTGGGAAACGGCAAGAGGCAGAAGGCACGAGGAAAGAGGATTTTACGTTTATGTAATGGGGTTAAATCATCCTAAACTTGGAAATGCTTGCTAAAGCTGGTGTATATACTCATATTTAAACAATACACTAGGCGATCGCAAGCAATTATGTCGGAATTATTTCTTGGGTGGGTAGCGACTAATGCTGTTGGGCTATTGGTTAAGACAATTATGACTCAGGATTTTGTTAAGGAATTTGCTCAGGATTTAGCCAAAGACTACGCTAAAGACTTTTTCAAAGACCGTTTTAATAATGTCCCCATAGCACTATTTGAGAAAGAACCACTGCAAAAAGCTATTATTAAAGCACTGAAAGAGTTTTTTCAAATTGTAGAAGACGAGTTGAAGTTGTGCCAAGTATCGGCAGCAGACATTAAGAAATTTGCTAAACCTCTAAAAACGTTTATATATAATAAATCTGTTAAACAAATTTTAGGAAGAGCCTTTAAAGACGATTGTAATTCTCTTAATTATCAAGAACTCAGAAATATCTGGGATGAGCTTAATTTACCGATTATGCCAGCTAACTTTAACTGGCAATCGGTTACACAAAAATATATTGAAAAATGTCAAGAAATTCTTGGAGACTCATCTGAACTACGCAGTATTTTATTGGGTCAGAGACTTGAAGAAATTCTCAGATTTTTAAAAGAGAATCGTAGTATTACGCCAGATTTTGATTTACCAAAATATCTAGAAACTATTCGTGAGCGGTACATTAGTTTAAAGCTGCATCGTTTAGAGAATAAAGGCAGCGAATTGAGGATTAATTTATGGCAAATATTTATTCCTCAAAATGTCCGCGAAGTTTATCAGGTATTGCCAGAATTACCTAAAGAACATCTCCGCCGATTACAAGCAACTCAGCAATTAGACACTGAATTTGATTTAGAAGAATTAGACCGCTATAAACGCAATTATGTTCAGCAACCGATACGTTCAGTATTAGATGTTATCCAAGAAAAACGCTCAAAAAATTATCTTGTAATCTTAGGCGATCCGGGTTCGGGTAAGTCTACGTTACTTCATTACTTAGCATTAAAATGGGTTGAGGAAACTTTGACGCTGAAAGATTTTTCTCTGCCGATTCCCTTGCTGATTGAATTGAACAGTTATGTGCGCGATCGCAATGAGCAATGTAATAATTTTCTGCAATATTATAATCACGCCCCCAAGTGCTTCTTTCATCTCAATCAGCATAAACTGCACGAACAACTAAAGGCAGGTAATGCTTTAGTTATGTTTGATGGATTAGATGAAATCTTTGATTCAGTGATGCGAAACGAAGTCATTGATTCTATTCATCGCTTTACTAACGAATATCCAGATGTGCAAGTAATTGTCACTTCTCGGATTATTGGCTATCAACCTCAAGTATTACAAGATGCTGAATTTAGACATTTCATTTTGCAAGATTTAGAGTTAGAACAAATTACCGATTTTATTGAACGATGGCATGAAAGGACTTTTAATGTCACTGATAAAGAAGAAAAAGACCTTAAACAAGAGCGACTGCAAAAAGCAATTAAAGAATCACAAGCCATTGCTGAACTAGCAGGAAATCCTCTGCTACTAACTATGATGGCAATTCTCAATCTCAGTCAAGAACTACCTAGAGATAGACCAGAACTTTATAATCAAGCATCCAGAGTATTGTTACACAAGTGGGATGTGGAACGTGCTTTAGAAACAGATAAATGGGCTATCAATGATAAAGATAAGCAAGCCATGCTACGTCAAGTTGCCTATACTATGCAAACTAGCGATGCAGGTTTAGCTGGCAATGTGATTAGTGAAGATAGTTTAATTAATGTTCTGACTGAATATTTAAAAGAAGAGTTAGAGTTTGAGCAACCCAAATTAGCGGCAAGGAGAATAATTGACCAACTACGGACTCGTAACTTTATGTTATGCTTTCGTGGTGCTGATTACTATGGTTTTGTACATCGAACTTTTTTGGAATATTTCTGTGCTGCGTATTTTGTCTGGCGATTTGAGAAGAAACGGAATATTTCATTAACAACGGAAGTTTTTGGCAAACATTGGGATGATGAAACTTGGCATGAAGTGTTGCTGTTAATTGCTGGGATGATTGAACCCGAATATGTTGGTGAGATTCTTGAGTATTTAATGGTGCAGGATGGTGAAGAAAAGAAATTTATCAATCTCTTTTTAGCAGCAAAATGTCTTGTTGAAGTCAGACATCGCTCAAAGATGAGAAAAGTAGCTGATAAATTACTGAATCAGTTAAAAGATTTAATTGAATATGATGTCTGGTATTATTATCGACCCATCTTCGATGACGACGAAAATCGGCTAGTACGAGAAATTCGCACTCAAGCAGTCACAGCAATAGCCACAACTTGGCAAGATGACACCAGTAAAACCTTTCTCCAAGAACTCGCCAATAGCAAAGATGTTGATTCGGATGTGCGGGGGACAGCAGTGGCACAATTAGCCCAGGCTTACAAGGATGACACAACTAAAACCCTTCTCCTAAAACTCGCCATTGCCAAAGATGTTGATTCGTCTGTGCGAATTACAGCAGTGGCACAATTAGCTAAAGCTTACAAGGATGACTTCACTAAAACCCTTCTCTTACAACTCGCCACTACCAAAGATGTTGATTCGTTTGTGCGACAGATAGCAGTGCTACAATTAGCCCAGGTTTACAAGGATGACTCCACTAAAACCCTTCTCCTACAACTCGCCACTGCCAAAGATGTTGATAAATATGTGCGAATTACAGCAGTGGCACAATTAGCTAAAGCTTACAAGGATGACTCCACCAAAACCCTTCTCCTACAACTCGCCAATGCCAAAGATGTTGATTCGTCTGTGCAACGGACAGCAGTGGCACAATTAGCCCAGGCTTACAAGGATGACTCCACTAAAACCCTTCTCCTAAAACTCGCCACTGCCAAAGATGTTGATTCGGATGTGCGGGTGACAGCAGTGGAACAATTAGCCCAGGCTTACAAGGATGACTCCACCAAAACCCTTCTCCTACAACTCGCCACTGCCCAGGATGTTGATGAATATGTACGAGTGATAGCAGTGGCACAATTAGCCCAGGCTTACAAGGATGACTCCACCAAAACCTTTCTCCTACAACTCGCCACTGCCAAAGATGTTGATTCGTCTGTGCGACGGACAGCAGTGGCACAATTAGCCCAGGCTTACAAGGATGACTCCACCAAAACCTTTCTCCTACAACTCGCTACTGCCCAGGATGATAATTGGTATATGCAAGAGACAGCAGTGGAAAAATTAGCCCAGGCTTACAAGGATGACTCCACTAAAACCCTTCTCCTACAACTCGCTACTGCCCAGGATGATAACTGGTATAAGCGACGGACAGCAGTGGCACAGTTAGCTAAAGCTTACAAATCTCAGCCTGAACTTTTTGAAATCTACTATAACTGTGCAGCCAATGACCCTTTTCAGGGTAGCCATGAAGATTTTTTTCCAAATCCCCGACGCGTTGCACTGGAGATAATTATCAAGCAGTATCCTCAGCATGAGCGGACTTTACCACTGTTGCGCGATCGCGCCGAAAATGACCCAGATGAGCAAGTAAGGGAATATGCTCAGAAAAAATTGGCAGAATTAGAGAAGTAAGATTGGCGAAAAATTATGAATAACACAGACATTCGTCAGCAAATTAACCAATATCTAGACCGATTATCTTCAGAACGTCTACAACTAGTTGCTGACTTTTTAGCATACCTAGCAGACAAGGAGAGTGAAGACGCTACCCAAGAATTACTTGATACTCCTGGATTTATTGAGTCATTCGAGAGAGGTAAAAAAGATATTGCTGAGAATCGGGTAAAAAACTGGAGAACAATTCGGTCTGATGTATGACGTTGTTTTATCTGCTGAGGTAGAAGAGATTTATACTTCAGCAGACCAAGCCTTAGCCAAAAAGATTGCTCGATGCTTGGAGTATTTAGAACAAAATCCTCGATTTCATCCCAACATTAAATCCCTTAAAGGTGACTTGGCAGGTTATTACCGCTATCGTATTGGCAATTATCGCGTAATTTACCAAATTGATGATGACGCAAATCAAGTCATTGTTAATACTATTGTTCACCGACGAGAAGCGTATGAATAACAAATACACAATTATTATTCAATGGTCAGATGAAGATGATTGTTTTGTTGTTAGCCTGCCTGAGTGGGGAGATTATTGTCACACTCACGGAGATACTTATGAGGAAGCTTTAAAAAATGCTCAGGAAGTTTTAGAAATGCTAATTGAATCAGCTTTAGAAGATGGTGAAACTTTGCCAGAGCCGCAAACTTTGGGCAAGCCTTTAAAAGTAGCATAACGCGATGTGCAACTTATTTTTTAAACCCCTCTCCAAACCTCTCACGCCAGTCGCTACAACGGAGGGAACCTCCGCAACACGCTGGCTCCCCGAAGCGGAGAGAGGCTTTGAATCTTGCTCCCCTTCCCTCGTAGGGAAGGGGTTGGGAGTTAGGTTTGAGATAAAATTGCACACGGCATAGCATAATAAAATTAAACGGGTAAATTTAGAGGATGTTTTAAAAGTCCTCTCATTGGTAGCAAAACATTTTAGATCCCCCTAAATCCCCCTTCAAAAGGGGGACTTTAAAGCATTTACCCCTTTTTAAGCAGGGTGGTTTCATTCGCTCAGATGAGGATTTTGTCAAGAGTATCAGCCATAAATTTTAGTGAGTAACCCTTGACAGGGAAAGCAATAGGAGTAAGTTTTTCCGAAATCGTCACGTTCAAAAAAGCCTTGATAAAATTAAGCGATAGATTGTAAATCCCTCTTAGCGTTAGTGCTTTGAGGGATTTTGGTATTAGATTTTTTGAGTGCTAGGTTAAATTACTTGCTTCCTCTACTGCTTGCTTTAACTCTTCAAAGGTAATACTACCGTCTTCGTCGGAATCATACTGTACTATCAACTCTTGGGGACTAGTGGTATGTGTTTGTGATGAGATGACTGCACTTAAGCCAGGACTTAAAAAAAGCTCATTAATGGAGATTTTACCGTCTTGATCGCGATCTAAGGTATTAAAAAGAGATTGAAGTTCTTGCTCGGTTGTCATAAGTTTTTATCTGAATTAATTTTTCACTTTAATATTTCAAAATTCAACACACTTATATCAAAAGAAGTATAAATAGGTATCGCTGAGGCTGAGATTAATGAAATGGTATGAACTATATCTTCTCTGTGCAATCAGCTATGCTATAGCATTACGCTATCGTCCGTACCTCTGCACCCTCTGCTTCTATCTTGAAAAGTGCGATCGCTCAATTCGGTAGTGGACTGTTAACAATTTCATACTCATAAAAGTATTGATATTTACCAAAAATAAAAGCTAAAACAAGGTGAAGAATTTGGTTTTTTGGGTGGCAAAACCGTAAAATTACAATCGTAACTGGAGATACAGAAATTAAGTTGTAGTCGTCTCTACACCCCATTTCCGGGCAATTGAGTACAGCTTAATATATCGTAAAATAACTTGGCTAAATCGCTGCAAATTCATATAAGTCAAGGGTTTGATGGTGAGTACCGCAATTCTTAAACCCCCACCCAAGAAATACTAGTACCCCTACTGTAAAAAACTAGTACCCTTACCCCAAGAGAAATTTTTTATTAATTAAAAATAAAGCTTTGCAGTGGTTGAGTACAACCTTAATAAATCCAATAAATCCAACCGACATAGAGTGTACTGTCCTCTTGGGAGTCGCCTGCTATAAGCATAAAAATAGCACAAGGCTTTTTTACCCAGACAGTACCGATGCAAGAGTCATTAGACAGTAATCAACCAGCGACAGTAGCGCCTGATTCTGTAAAAACATCCCTGCTGAAAAATTTACTCTCTGCTGGCACTTCTTTTGAGCCAGTGTTGAGTGATTTTCGGATTATTTTTGAACGTGACCCGGCTGCACGTAATTGGTTAGAGGTGGTGTTTTGTTACCCTGGCTTCCACGCGCTTTGTTTACATCGTCTGGCTAACTGGTTGCATCGTCGAGGGGTAGCTTTCTTTCCGCGTTTCATTTCTCATATTGGTCGATTCTTAACCGGAATTGAAATTCACCCAGGTGCAGAGATTGGTAAAGGGGTATTTATCGACCACGGGATGGGGGTTGTGATTGGTGAAACGGCGATTGTGGGAGACTACACGCTGATTTATCAAGGTGTGACTCTCGGCGGAACTGGGAAGGAAAGCGGGAAACGTCACCCGACTGTGGGTAACAACGTTGTGATTGGTTCTGGTGCGAAGGTTTTAGGAAATATTCAATTAGGCGATCGCGTCCGTGTGGGTGCAGGTTCGGTTGTGTTGCGTGATGTTCCGGCTGATTCCACAGTTGTTGGGGTTCCCGGACGGATTATTTCTCGCAAAGACAAGAATCAATCTCCTCTAGAACATAACAAGCTCCCGGATGTGGAAGCCACTGTGATTCGTTCCTTATTATCTCGCATTGAGCAACTTGAACAAAAACTCAAAACTTACGAGTCAACGGTAATTCACAGGACAAATGACAAATAATACTTTAGGTGAGCAAATTTTACAGATTCCGTTGAGCGATCGCTGGCGAATTTATCACCGTTTGCAAGAGTTAATGATTCCCTGCGCTTGTCACCCTGATGGTTCTTTACGAGTCCAAGTTAACAGTTTACTGGCAGCAATTTTAGTCCGTAGTACGATTATGCAATTTTTTGCGCCGCGTCAAGAATTGGTCAACTGGTTAAAACATTGTTGGGATTTATAAACCAGTCTTGACATATCGAAAAAATCAGCCTCTCCTTTATTTTTAACTCTGATTTTTTTAGTTGCCTAAATTGCATTCTCAATCTTTAATTCTCCTCTATACTTATCTGTTTCTGGTTTAGTTATGTCCACCCGCACGAAAGAATCAAAATTCATCAAATTTTTACATACAGAACTCGAACTCACCAATGCAGATATTGCTGTAGCACTGCGACACAAAAAGTTTGATGATGCACCATTACCGATGCTGCTTTGGCAATATGGATTGGTCAATTTAGAACAGCTAGAACAAATTTTAGATTGGCTAGATGAGCAGAGATGAGGGACTTCCAACTAAAAAATATCCAATGATGAGGAGTAGCAGAGGGAGCAGAGGAGCAGGGGAGCGGAGGGAGAAAAAGATTCTAATCAATATTTTTGCTCTTTGACGTTGAATAATTTAATTTCTGGAAGTCACTAAAAGAATTTACGGTTTCAATGAGTTGGCGATCGCTAGTTACAACTTTTTGGCAGAAATGACTTGCAATTATCGGGAGATAGCACTATGATTTCTAGCTTTATTTTTGGATTTGTTTTCTTATTTGTTTCCAGTCTAGCTAACACCTATTTGGGCTATCTTCTACTAGAAAAAAGTGTGCATGACAATAGTGAAAAAGGCAGTTAAATTATACTGTCGTTTTGTTTTCTGTCATACAGATGCGATGTCTTTATCTCGTTAATATTAAAGAATGATGAAGACAAAATATTAATTGGATTAATTTATAGCATTTACCTTTACTCAGCGTTGCGGAAAATAATTAACGCTACAGAAAGAATATTAAGAAAAATTCCTATGAGGCTGTTTGAAATGAGTGAAATCATAATTAATGACACTACATTACGCGATGGCGAACAAGCAGCAGGTGTTGCTTTTACCTTAAAAGAGAAAATTGCGATCGCCAAATTTCTCGATGCTATCGGCGTGCATGAATTAGAAGTCGGTATCCCAGCGATGGGAGAAGATGAAATTCGTGCCATCTCAATCATTGCTGACTTGGGATTAAAAGCCAACCTCCTCGCCTGGAACCGCGCTGTAATTTCTGATATCAAAGCTTCCATTGCTTGTGGAATGCAGCGAGTACATATTGCGATTCCGGTTTCCGGTATCCAAATCGCTGCCAAGTTTCATGGACAGTGGCGAGTAAGTCTGCAAAGACTCAAAGATTGTATCAGTTACGCACGCGATCGCGGTCTTTGGGTAGCCGTCGGTGGCGAAGATTCTTCCAGAGCCGATGAAAACTTTTTGTTGGATGTCGCTCTGTATGCTCAAGAATGGGGTGCATCACGCTTTCGTTTCTGCGACACCGTAGGAGTTCTCGATCCTTTCACCACCTACAAAAAAGTTAAGCGCCTCGTTTCCTGGTTGTCGATTCCTGTAGAAATCCACACCCACAACGATTTCGGCTTGGCGACAGCTAACGCACTTGCAGGAATTAAAGGTGGCGCAACATCTGTTAACACCACCGTCAACGGCTTGGGTGAAAGAGCAGGTAACGCCGCTTTAGAAGAAGTTGTCATGGCCATCAAACGCATCTATGGCTTAGATATGGGAATTAACACACCCCGTTTGTTGGAATTATCGCAACTTGTAGCCGCAGCCGCCGGTGCTGGTGTACCACCTTGGAAAGCAATTGTTGGTGAGAATACCTTTGCTCACGAATCTGGAATTCATGCACACGGCGTATTACAAAACCCTAACACCTACGAACCCTTTGCACCAGAAGAAGTTGGTTGGGAAAGACGTTTAGTCGTTGGTAAGCATTCTGGAAAGCATTTGGTATCTAGCTTACTTCAGCAGCATGGTATCTTTCTCAACCCCGAAGAAACCCAATCTGTATTAGATGCAGTCCGCCAACAATCAGTTAAGAAAAAACGCAGCCTGACAACCGAAGAACTGTTGAACTTGGTAAAAGAACAGAGGTATTCTCATGCAACCCGATGAATACGAATTAGAGTCAGAACCTGATTTTGAAATTGGTGAAAAAGTCAGACTCCGCAAACAAATTAAAAACGACGGGACATTTCCCGGTAGAGAAATTGGCGAAATTTTAGCGAAGAAAGGAGACATTGGTTACGTAGCAAGTATAGGCACTTTTTTACAACGTTCCTATATTTATGCAGTGCATTTTTTAGATAAAGGCATTGTTGTTGGTTGTCGCAAAAAAGAACTAGAATCTGCTGAGGAAAATCATGAAAGTAATGCTACGGATGAATGATAATGGCAACTTAACCGTCTATGTTGCGAAAAAAGATTTAGAAGAAGTAGTAGTAAAGCAAACAGACGGTGAAGCTGGTAAAATTCTTACCTTAGCCAATGGTTGGGAATTAGAATTTCCCGAAATACCTGATGTAGCAAATTTGCCTAAAACTGTAGAAGCTAGACGCTTGGCTTAAAATTACAAAAGGCAGGAGGCAGAAGGCAGGAGGCAGGAGGTAGAATAATATTAAATTTTGGACTGAACAATCGAAAACTTAACATTGCCAATCCAAAATTTAAAATTAGCAGGAAATCAAGTTTTCATCTTTTGCAAAGTAGATGCTAGAATTCCTTGCAGCCTATCAACTTCTCCCATAACAGGAATAAATAATTCTTGATTTGCTAACTTAACTTCCTTCGCAATAATTAACTGGGTATCAAGTTCCCGTAGAGAACCCAAAGCGATATGGAGAAATTGAATATATTCAGATTTTGTTCTCCTGCCATAGCCTTCCGCAATATTTGAAGGTACAGAAACACAAGAACGTCTAATCTGACTTGTTAAACCGTAAAGTTCAGATTTAGGAAAATTTTCAGTTAGTTGATAATACTGAATCGCCAGCGCGATTCCACATTTCCAAATGAATTGTTCTCAGTAGCTCATAAGTTTGAAGGCAGAAGTTTGGAGAAATCCATCATTACACAAGATGTTAACTTCTGCCTTCTGCCTCCTGCCTCCTGCCTTCTCATCATTATTTTGTAATTAAATTTTGAGTAGTTAACATGGGTGACAAATATCTCAGATTATCGGAATTGAATTTAGAAGGTCAGTTCCAGGGTTTTGCAGGCATGAAATCAGGAAAAGCTAAATATCTGCAATTAGCAATTCCTTCTGGTAATTTATATATCAAATTACCAAAAGATTTGCGTAGTTCGTTGCAATGTAGTTTAGCTCCTGGTGAGCAAATTCATGTTTGTGGTGTGAGTAAAGTCAACACACGCACAGGCAAAATTAAAATCAAAGCACATCAAGTCACGCCAGTTGCTGCTTGTCCTACTCAAGAATTATTACCGCAACCAGAAGCCAAAATTATGGTGTGTCAAAAGTCTGGCTGTGTAAAAAAAGGCGGTAAAGGTTTATTATCAGAATTAGAAAAAACTTTGTGCGATCGCGGTTTGCGAGACAAAGTTAAAATTGAACACACAGACTGTCAAAAACGTTGCAGCAGCGCCCCTAACTGCGTTTTATTACTTGGTAAAAAGAAGTATAAGAAACTTCACCCAGAAGCGATCGCATCATTGCTAGAAAATCACTTAACCTAAATTCAATCTTCTTGTCAAATGTATATATTACTGTGTAGGGGTAAAACTTTTACCCCTATTTGTTTTTGATATTGTCAACTGGCTACTTCTAAGTTAAAACTGTTGCAGTCTCAATAGTTATCAGGTGTGTTAGCAACGCATAACGCACATTTCATACTGACTAAGCTAATCAGCTTTAATTGAAATGTCTTTATTTACCAATTTACTCAATCTGCATTCAGCCAATAAACCATTAGAAGACTTTTTTACTGAAATTTTCGCTTACTTTTTCTCGATTAATAAAGATTTACTAATCGCTTGGTTACAACAAAACTCAATTATTGGTGACAATAGTTACTCTAGTATTAATATTACCACTCAAAAAGAACATCGAGGTCTAGAAAGCCATAAGGAAGATAGTAGATTCGATATTTTAATTGAATTATCAAATGGTTTAGATACAGATGTCATAGTTATTGAATCAAAAATTGGTTCTACAGATGGAAATAATGCTTTAAAAAGATATGTTGAGATTTTGAGTAGTCTACAAAATGTTAATCAGCGTATCTTACTTTATATTACTCGTAATTATGATCCTCAAAAAAAAATCAAGACATTTGCTCACGAACAAACACCGATAGTAAATTTTCATCAGTTAAGGTGGTATCAGTTCTCTTCTTTTTTAGCAAAGCATGGCTCTGATACCTTAGCCCAAGAAATATTAACTTTCATGAGGAGTAATCAAATGGCAGACAAAAATCAATTCTCATCAATTGATTTATTAACAATGATGAACTTTAACAAAACTTTCAATTTCATGCAAGCAACGCTGAGTGAAGAAGTAGAAGCAGCATTTAATAATGCTTTTGGCAGAGTTATCAAAGGTTCACCCAGTATGACTCAATGGACATGGGGAAGTAGATATATTATTTATACTTTCTTTGCTCAAAGATGGAATTTTTGGTGTGGTCTTGGTTACTTTTCTTTAAATTCAGATGATTTGACTAGTTATCCCAATATTGGTATATGTTTAGAGGTTTCACCAGCTTTTATAAACAGGGAAAAAATTATTAAAAGGATGAAAGATGTTATCAATGACAAACCTGAAATTTGGATTCCTAGTAATTTAACAGTTACACCAGCATGGTCAGGTATAGTTTATTGCAAAAGCTTACAAGAGTTTTTAGCTTACGAAGACCAATCACATCACATCAAAAATTTCTTCCTAGAATCTATTAAGGAATTGAAAACAGTTAAAGAACAATATTTTGATTTTATTAGTAAGGATTTAAGTACAGAAGAATCTATAGAAGAAGAGATGGGTATTGCAGGCGGCTTATAGCAAAACCCAAGAGAGTTTTAATGATGTTTGGTTCCGTTCCTCCTCCCAAGCTACACCTTTTCCAGCTTCTTGGACTGTCAAAACATCATGTCCCAAATTGCGTAATAATTCTACAACCGGAAACGGAAACTGCTCATCTGCATAAAATCTTGCCATTTACGCTACCTGATTACGCTCAATTACCAATTCAATTTCATCAGAATGAGCTTTTGCATATACCCAAGCATTAGCTAAATCTGTAGCTGAAATGCTGGGATAGCTGGTCAAAAGGTCAGCATAACTATATCCAAGACGGCGAGCTTCCACAAGTACCCAAACTGGAATACGAGTGTTGGCAATTCGCGCCTCGCCACCACAAACTCCAGGGGTTTTCTCAATTCCTTGCCAACTGCTACCAAGACTTTGAGCAAGTAACTGTATTGCCTGCAATTTTTCACTAGGGCTAAGAGCAAGAAGTTGGTTTTCTAATTCTCTAAGTGTCACGAATTTAAATCTTTTGGTACTTTGTCAGACTATATCTACAATTCTAGATTTCATATTCAAATTTCAGCAATCAAGTCTCTGAGAAAGGCTCTCATCCCCAGGTTATGCTTACGTTTTGGGGTCTTACCACCAGGATGATAAAGGTTCTCGCAGTGCTTCTTGAATTACTTCTTTAATATGTGGAACATCCAATTTATCCCGCGTCGGCCCTGCAAAACGTGGGTCATACATCACAATATGAATCAAACTTAGTGCAGGTTGCCAGTTGACTTCTGCTAATGCTTGTGAAAAACCTTCAACATGGCTGCCGTCATCTGGTGTTCTGGCTCCATTCACCCATGAAAATGTGCGGTTTTGCGAGAAGCGATCGCCAAAAGCTGCTGCTTCAATCAAAATATTGTTATGGTGCAAAGTTACGTGAAATGGCTCATTGTTAGCGTCTGTTTGCCGAGTCAAAAGTATATATCCCAGCATTTTTAGTCCTTGCGGTGCATAGAAACGCTCTTCATTTAATCCAATTCTCAACCCAGCAAACAAATGAGCAGTGTCAAACAAAGCCCTCCGAATTATCCCAAATCTGGGTTGCGTTTGCCTAAAAACTTCAGGATCAGGTGTGACTTCAATTTTTGTTCCTCGACCATTACCTTGTTGAATAATCTTGGCAGATCCTTGGGCAATTCCTTTACTAAAACACTGTTCCCACAGCATTCCAGAACGCCAACTTTGTACCTTAAGGTGAATGCTAGTGGCATTAATTGGTGCTAAACCAACGCCTCTGCTAACTATATGAACGTGGGGAGTATGTTCATCACATGAGCGTGTTTGATGAATCCGAGTTAGCAATTTAGTAGCAAGGCTAATACCTTCGATATCACTGGGTTCATCAAATGGCAGTCCTGGGCCATCATCTACAACTGAGATAGTGGCTCCATCCAAAGTTACATTCACAAATGTTGCTTGTTTTGTCAAATAAGCATCAAGGACATTTGCTACCAGTTCATAAACAAACTGTTCTGTACCTTGCACTCCTGCACTCCCAAAGAACATAGCCGGTCGGCGACGAATTGCTTGAATTTCTTCTATGTGACTGAGGTTGTTAGACATTTTTGAATTATTAAAGTATGAATCCAATTATCCCCTCAGACTGGAAGTCTGGGGCTATACAAACAAAGCCTGCCTTCGCAGGCTAATAGTATGTGGTTTTAGTTGAACAATCTGGTTTGTACGGTCATCAATTTCATTCATCAAATATTCGTACAAGAGGTCTATTATGATTTTTCTGTTCCTGAAATGACACCAGCACTACTGTGAACTTCCGGTGATGTTGGGTTAAAAAAGAAACATGAAAATTATCAAACCTATCACCAACTGGTTAGAAAATCGGGCAAGTACACCTACATACGGCGGTTGGGTGCTTGCGGGAATTGCTATTTGTTTTTTTGGGGCGGCTGTCAATACGATGGCGGGTTGGCTGTATGCTATTAGCGGTGTGAGTGTGGCGCTGTTGGTAGTAGCAGCAGTTTTACCACCACGATCGCTTGTTGGTTTAACTATCACCCGCAATCCAATTCAGCCTGTCTCGGCTGGGGATGACTTGACTGTAGAATTAGAAATCCACAATCCCACTGCACAATCTGTAAGTTTGCTGCAAGTCGAGGATATTTTGCCTTTTGTTTTGGGTAAGCCAGTCAAACAGCCAATAGAAGTTATTCCGAGTAAAAATAGTTACCGTTGGATTTATTATCACCAGACCCAGCATCGAGGTATTTATCGTTGGCACAATGTTGAATTAGCAACTGGCGCACCTTTAGGTTTATTTTGGTGTCGTCGTCAGCGAGACTGTGAAGCGATCGCTATTGTTTACCCCACTGTATTACCTTTAACCACTTGTCCGTTAGTTGATGAAATGGGACAAGAAGAAAGCAAAAAAGGTGATTCCATCAATCGCCCATTGCAGACAGCAACATCAGGATTAGTGCGATCGCTGCGTCCCTATCGCATTGGCGACCCCACCAGACTCATCCATTGGCGGACTAGCGCCCGTTATGGCGAATTACGAGTCCGGGAGTTAGAAGTTGTCACAGGTGGACAAGAAATAATTATTGCCTTAGATAGTGGTGGCGAATGGCAAGAAGATGATTTTGAGCAAGCCGTAATTACCGCAGCCAGCTTGTATTTTTACACACAACGTATGGGAATGCCCGTCAAACTTTGGACAGCTGGGACAAATTTGGTAAAAGGCGATCGCATAGTCTTAGAAACCCTAGCCGCAACCAAATTTCAAGAAGATGCTAACGCCACAGAAACACCAAACAATCCTTTAATTTGGTTAACTCAAAATTCTCTGACACTATCTTCCTTACCCCAAGGCAGTCGCTGGATTTTGTGGCAAAATAATAATTCCTCAGATCAACCATCCACGGTTGTTAATCGTGACTGCCCTGGTATTGTGGTGCAAAGCGAACAAGCTTTACAACCCCAACTACAAAAACCTTTACAAGCATTGTAAATAAGTATTCTATGTATTTAATATTTCAATGAATGCTGATTTATTGCGGTTTTTGTCAAACATCATCATTGAATCTTTTCAGGTTGGGGAGATATCCCCAGTAATAGCACCTTGAGGCTGAGGTACAATGCAAAGAAATATTTAAATTATGAGCGGCCGATCCACATGATCACATCAGAAGTTAACACAAATTCCAGCGATAAAAGCTTAGAAGCAATGCGGCATTTTTCCGAACAATACGCCAAGCGTACTGGAACGTACTTCTGTAGTGAACCTTCTGTTACCGCAGTGGTAATTGAAGGGTTAGCCAAACATAAAGACGAACTAGGTGCGCCTTTGTGTCCCTGCCGCCACTACGAAGACAAAGAAGCTGAAGTCAAGGCTACATATTGGAACTGTCCTTGTGTGCCAATGAGAGAACGGAAAGAATGCCATTGTATGTTGTTTTTAACATCAGACAATGAATTTGCTGGTCAAAGCCAAGAAATCTCTATCGAAACTATTAAAGAAGTAAGAGATAGCATGGCATGAGCGAAACTATGCCCCAAGAGTTTTGGCAAGGTGTAGAACAGTTCAACTCTGGACAGTTTTACGCCTGTCATGACACTTTAGAGGCTTTGTGGATTGAAGCCATTGAACCCGAAAAAACTTTTTACCAGGGCATTCTCCAAATTGCTGTAGCTTTGTATCATCTCAGAAATGAGAATTTGCGCGGTGCAGCTATTTTACTCGGAGAAGGAAGCAACCGCCTGCGCCGTTATCCAGATAGTTATGGCGGCATTAATGTAGATGAGTTATTAAGCCAAAGTGCCGAATTATTGACAGTATTACAGCAAACAAGTGTAAATAAAATTCCGGCAAGTGAATTGCTGGAAAATCAAAACTTGCCGATACCCAAACTTGTACTATCTAATGATAGTGAAACAGGCTAGTACAGGTCGGCGTAAATAAATAGACCAGAAGGAATTGCTAAAAGGCTTGTAGTATCGTTATTCTTTCTTTTTCCTTTTGCCTTTTTACTTTTGCCTTGTTGTACTAGGTTCAAGACATGTGTATAGGGGTGTATGTATCCAACACTCTTACACCCCTAAACTCAATCTCTACAGACAATGTTGGTGCGGAAGTCCTACCTTTTTAGACATTGACGGCTTGTCTTGGTGGCGTGGCTTTGTAATATGTACTAGGCGCTTCATTTCCCACTTTTGCCAAAGCTTCTTGCCCAGTAATCAATCTTGCGCCACGTTTGCGGGTGACATAGTTCCATACCCACTGAATCATGACGACGAGTTTATTATCAAACTCAATTAAGAAGTAGATATGAATTAATAGCCAAAATAGCCAAGCAAAGAAACCTTTGAGTTTGATAAAGCCTAAATCCACGACGGCTAGATTTTGCCCAATCATGGCTAAACTGCCGCGATCGCTATAGTTGAAGGCAGGTAAGGTATTACCTTTGATTTTTTCCTTAATTAACTTGGCAACATATTCTCCTTCTTGCATCGCTACTGGTGCAACACCAGGAAGAGGTTTGCCATTTTGATGGGAGAAGTTTGCTAAGTCGCCAACTACATGAATGTTGGGATAGCCTTTAATGCTTAAGTCTGGTTCAACAACAACCCTTCCGGCGCGATCGCATTCTGCACCTGTGCGTTCTGCTAAAACTTGCCCCATTGGTGAAGCTTTCACACCTGCTGCCCATAATACTGTTTTGGCAGCAATTTCTTTCACTTCATCACCTTGTTTGAGGGTGACAATATCGTTTTCAATGTTGGTGACTAAAGTTTTGGTTTGAACGCTAACACCCAATTGCTGTAAAGATGCTTCTGCTTGTTGCGATAATTCTGGTGCAAAGGGTGGCAGAATCCGATCTAGTCCTTCTAGAAGTAAAACTCTTGCCTCGGATGTGTCGATATTGCGGAAATCTTCTTTGAGGGTTTGATAAGCAAGTTCAGCGATCGCACCTGCTAATTCTACCCCTGTAGGGCCACCACCCACAATTACAAAGGTTAACCAAGCCCGACGTTTTTCAGGATCAGTTTCTTTTTCTGCGGCTTCAAACGCCGAGAAAATCCGGCGACGCATTTCGATTGCATCTTCTACAGTTTTTAAACCAGGCGCAAAATCTTCCCAGTTATCTTTACCAAAATAGGAATGCTTGGCACCTGTAGCCACTATTAACGTATCGTATGGTATCGCTTGATCACCCAAAAAGACTTGCTGTGCTTGGGGATCTATATCATTCACCTCTCCTAACAACACTTTTGTATTTTTGCTTTTGTTTAATACCGATCGCAAAGGAGAGGAAATATCCGCAGGTGATAGTGTACCTGTGGCAACTTGGTACAGCAATGGTTGGAACAAGTGAAAATTACGTTTGTCAATCAGCGTTACTTCTACCTTAGCCTTAGCCAGTGCCTTTGCTGCATATAGTCCACCAAAGCCACCACCAATAATCACGACTTGATGCGGTGGGTTATTCTCAAGGGAGTCTACCATAAGAAGAAATATTTCCTAGTGTTACGGGTGCTGTAACTATTCTTAACAAATATGTATCAAACTTGTCATATATGTTTCTGTTCACGCTGCACAAATGAAAAAAACATAAAGGTAAGTTAGATTACCATTCCCAGATGATACATATTACATTCATATATTGCCCTCTTAGCTTTAGTGTTTATCGCCCTTTGTTTAGATATATTGCAAAGGGCATTATTTTATTAGGATTTCCGCACAAAGATTTTTTGTGGAGATTGGGTGTAAGAGTTGTGGATACATACACTCAATCCCGCCCAAACCCTTGTGATTTCTAGTAGAGATACAAGTGTTGGGAGCGTGAGAGCGAAACCCAACATTATCCAGACTTTGTTGGGTTTCTTTTCTCTGTGCTAAGTTTAGTTTTTAGCCTTGGCTGAACTGGATTTAGTTTGATTTCTTACTGGTGCTAAAGTTTTAACTAGTCCAGTTATTGCCATAATCAAAGTCGCAGCTCCTCCCATCAATAAAGAACTTAAAAATGCTATTGCGAGAATAATTTCTGTGGGACTGTAGCCGTCACGTATCCAAGCAGAAGGATTTTCAATTGTTGAAGAAGATACTGGAATTAACTGTGAAGTTTGGGGGTTGGTGGAAGTTGATGAAGAAGTATTCATGGCGCGAACCTCAGTGAAATTTACTGTTTTCATAGTATTTCTGCCTTGAAAGCCGGAGATTCCTGAGAAATAGAGACGAAGTAGAAGCAAGGTGTAAGATAAGTAGAATCAAGCAAAGTTTTGTCAGGCTGGCTATGCAATGGGATGAGTTTTTACGACAAGAAGCTGTTACTCATGAGTTATCCCCAGAGCAAACAGAAGCCTTTTTAGTTCGGTTGAAAGTTGAAAACACAGATAAAGGTGAAGCAAAACTAGCAAGCGATATTGATATTGGTGAGGAAGCCTTCACAAAGCGCATGGCGCAGGTATATAAGAAATTCGTTCGGAGTTGTCCTGAGTTAGCCACCTCTAAACGCGGAAAGCTAGAAATATTAAAGGCTTACCTGACAAAAAAATATAACGGTGTTCCTAATACTGCACCAAAACAAGAGATTCATCATAATATTCCCCTGGCTTTATCTAGGGAAAAGTTTGTCGGACGTGAAGCGAAATTGCAAGAACTCCATCAACTCTTGAAAAAGAATCAACAGGTAGCAATAGCAGGGATGGGTGGAGTCGGGAAAACAGAACTAGCTTTGCAATATGCTCATTCTCACCTCGTTACTTATCAAGGCGGGATTTGTTGGTTATCCGCAGTGCAGGATGTGGGGTTACAACTGGTGCAGTTTGCAATGAATAAGCTGCAATTGAACATCCCAGATGATTCAGAGTTAGTTCCAAGAGTCCAATACTGTCTGACAAAATGGCCTGAAGGTGAGGTTTTACTGATAATTGATAACGTCACTAACTATCGAGATGAAGTTAGGTGTTATTTAGAGTCTGTTCCGGCGCGGTTTAAGCAGTTAATTACCACGCGAGAAAAATTACAGTCGCCGATAGTGCGTTTAGATTTAGATGTGCTGACACCACTAGAGGCGATGCAGTTATTAAAATCCATAATTGGTAGGGAACGACTGCGACGTGAGGCGTTAGTTGCGAGAAGACTTTGTAAGTGGTTGGGATATTTGCCACTGGGTTTAGAATTAGTCGGGCGTTATTTGTTGGGTGATGAGGAATTATCCCTAGCGGATATGTTGCAAGACTTGGAAAATGAGCGTCTGAAAAATCCGGCTTTAGTCGAAGTTCCACAAGAAATGAAGACTGAATTGGGTGTTGCTGCTGCTTTTGAATTAAGTTGGCGGCGTTTGCGAGAAAATGCTCAAAATTTAGGCTGTGTTTTGAGTTTATTTGCTTTAGCTCCAATTCCTTGGGAGTTAGTGGAGGGGATAACAATAAATAATGAGGCGCAAAATTGGAAGCAAGCTAGACGTGAGTTGTTACAGTTACATCTAGTTCAGTCCAAGGGTGATGGAATTTATCAACTACATCCCCTGTTGCGGGAGTTTTTTCAAGATAAGCTCGAAGGCTTAGAGCAGAAAGAGGAATTTAAGCGATCGTTTTGCGGGGTAATGGTAGAGGTTACTAAAGATATTCCGCAAGAACCTACACTTCAGGAAATTAAGGCTATTGCTTTAGTAATACCTCATTTAGCAGAAGTAGCGAAAAATTTTATTCAGTATGTCAGCGATGAAGATTTAATTTGTGTATTTACTGGCAATGCTTTTTTTTATAAAGGTCAAGGATTGTATGACAAAGCAGCACCTTGGCTTGAGCAGTGTTTAGAAACAGCGAAACAACGCCTGGGCGAAGAACATCTCGAAGTTGCCTTTAGCCTCAATAACCTTGCAGACCTTTACGGTTGCCGAGGCAGATACAACGAAGCTGAAACATTGTCCATTCAAGCTTTGGCATTATGTCAAAAACTGCTGGGTGAAGAAGATCCTGGTATTGCTCTTATCCTCAATAACTTAGCTCATATCTATGACTATCAAGGTAAATACAGCGAAGCTAAACCTCTACTTATCAGAAGTTTGGAACTTACCCGTAAGGCTCTAGGAGAAGAAAATATAAATTTTACTGTGAGTCTCACTGGCCTAGCAGGAGTCTACCAATCTCAAGGCAAATATAGTGAAGCTGAACCTCTACTCATCCAAGCTTTGGCACTCAGACGAAAGCTGCTAGGAGAAGAACATCTATTTGTTGCACGTAGCCTTAACAACTTGGCGTTAATCTACTATGCCCAAAGCAGATACAGCGAAGCCGAACCTTTATTTATCCAATCTTTGGAACTCAGGCGCAAGCTACTGGGAGAAGAACATCCATCTGTCGCACTTGGTCTCCACAATTTAGGTTTACTCTACGAAGCTCAAGGCAGATACACTGAAGCCGAACCTTTATTTATCCAATCTTTGGAACTCAGGCGCAAGCTACTGGGAGAAGAACATCCTGATGTTGCGACTAGCCTTCACAACCTCGCGCATCTTCATACATTTCAAGGCAGATACACTGAAGCCGAATCTCTGTTTACCCAAAACTTGGCACTCTTGCGTAAACTGGTAGGTGAAGAACATCCCGATGTTGCCACTAGCCTCCATAACTTTGCAGAACTATACCAACTCCAAGGTAAATCTGGTAAAGCCGAAGCTTTGTATAATAAGGCTCTGAAGCTCAGGCGTAAACTCTTAGGCAAAGAACATTTTGATGTTGTAACTACCCTCCATCGCTTAGTAATACTCTACATTTCCCAACGTAGATTCAGAAAAGCTGAAGTCTTGCAAATCCAAGCTTTTAAAATCACTAGCAAGCTGCTGGGAGACGACAATCCTGGTATTGTACAAAGCATTCGCGTTCTCGCATCAATTTATATTTGCCAAGGTAGATATAGAGAATCTGAATTGTTGCTCATCCGAGCTTTAGATATTTCAGAACGAAATTTAGGGTCAAATCATCCCGATACTGTGGCTGTACGTGAAAATTTAGGAGATTTGCGCGATTCTTGGAAATCTCAACACTAAACTTTGAGTTCCCAACCTCATCAGTCAAGCTTTGATCTCCAAGTTTCATGTTCCGAACTCGAAGTTTCATGCTTTAAACTCCAAGTTTCATGTTCCGAACTCGAATGTTCCTGTTTCAAACGAGAACGTTCATGTTCTGAACTCGAAGTTTCGTGTTCTGCACTTGAAGTTTTGTGTTCCGAACTTGAAGTTTCGTGTTCCGAACTTGAATGATGATGTGATAAAGGCGATTTTTTTACTTAAATTGTAGACTGATCAGCAATCTATCAAAACATTATTAAATCAACTCGAAACTGTCTTGGCGTTTTTTGCTACGTTTGTATTAGATAGTGCCTTAGTCCAACAAATTATGAGGTGGGATATGACAGTATTACGCTCTTCGCCTTGGTATGAAGAAATCTTTCAACGTGGACAGCGAGAAGATAGGCTATCTAGCATTGAATTAACTCTAGAAGTCAAATTTGGCAATGAAGGATTGAATTTCATGTCAAAAATCTCTCAAATATCTGATATTGAAGAACTCAAGGCAATTCAACGTTCTATACTCATTGCTCAGAATCTAGATGAATTGAAGCAATTACTCGAAGATTAGAAAATGACAATTAAATTTCATGATTTTATCTCGCGCACAGGCGCAGGGATGTGATTTTAAATAAGAATATTCTGGTTCTGAGGTGGAATTGTGGTGTTTTGCAGTCGGTTCCGAGTTATCAGCGTATGTATTTATACGCTGATTGTAGTGAAACAGAAGTGCGATCGCACTGTAGAATCGGGATCATTGCAGGTACACAAGAGATATTGATAGCAAAACGGAAAATATGTATTGTGCCGTAACTCAACATCATCCAAACCTTGTTAGGTTTCACTATCGCTACAAATATTTCATTTGGTGATTCATGATAGGGATTCACCAGACACAAAATTACTCCTGTGCGCCGGCGGTTTGCAAAAGTTTGACGATATCTTGATAGCCATTAAATTCTGCCAGCATCAAAGCTGTATAACCACCACGATTTTTTAAATTGGGGTTTGCACCAGCTTGGAGTAATATCTGCACAGTTTCAGTGTAGCCTCCAGAGGCAGCCCACATTAATGCTGTGGCTCCGGCTATGTCTTGAAAATTGACATTTGCGCCTTTGGCTACTAACAGTTGAATGATTTCTATGTCATTGCGTTTAGCAGTTTTGAGTAATGCTGTTTGGCTATCATTGCCTAAAGTATTGGGATTAGCGCCATAGTCTAATAATACTTGGACTGTTTTGCTATGTCCCAAGGATATGGCACTTATTAAAGGAATTTCTAATTCTCCATAGGAGTTTGCGCCAGAACGCAGCAATGCTTCGAGAATTTCGCTGTGTCCTTGCAATACAGAGACTAATATGGGTGTGTCGCCTAAGTTATTTCTCAGTTGGACATTTGCACCGCGACTGAGTAACACTTGCACTACGTCAAGATGTCCTTCGACAACGGCAATATGTAATGCTGTTTCACCGTCTTTGTCTTGCAGATTAACTTGGGCATCTTTATCTAGTAAAGCAGAAGCGATCGCACTATTACCAGCCGCCGCCGCCGCTAATAATGCTGTACCCCCATCGCTGTTTTGTAAGTTAACATCTGCACCAGCCGCTAACAATGCTTGGACAATTTCTAAATTTCCCAAGTCCGCCGCAATCATCAAGAGTGTTTCGCCATCTTCATCTTGAAGATTTACATCTGCGCCATTTTGTGATAAAGCTTGTACAATTGTGGGGTTTCTTTGTTTGACTGCCAATTTCAAAGCAGTATCATCATCTTTATCGGCAAGATTTACCTTTGCACCAGCCGCAAGTAATATTTGGACTACTTCTATATAACCTTTGAGTGCTGCTGCCATTAAGGCGGTGCTGCCATCTTCGTTGATAGCATTAACATCAGCACCCCTGGATATTAAAAGCTGCACAATATCTACTTGTTTATTACTTGCAGCCAACATCAACGCCGTTAAACCATAGCGTTTTCTTGGTAAGTTGATATTTGCCCCGGCATCTAAAAGCGATCGCACAATTTCGGTGTAGCCTAAATTAGCAGCATACATTAACGCCGTCGTCCCATCGCGATCGCACGCATCTACATTGACACCAGCCGCTAAAATCTCACTCAGCCGCTTGATATCTCCAATTTTTGCAGCCTTCAGCAGCAAGACATCGTTGTTTTCCGTCATGAATCAAATCCTGCCCAGGCGGTTTTATCATCTATAGTTTGAAATTCTTTAAGTACTTTTGCAATAGGGCTGTCTGAGGAAAGTATTGAGTGCTGAGTCAACGCAACCCATCACGCCTAATTAATTACAAATTACGAACTCCGAATTACGAATTACCCTTAGACTTGTGCTAATTTTTATTAAGATTTAAGAATTGAGCGAGAACACAATGAGTCTGGAACTGTCTCCCGTGGTGAAATACTGGCTTAACTTTTTCCACCCGCTAATCATGTGGGTGCTTTTGGCGCTTTCACTTTATGCTGCTTATTTGGGATTGCAAGTACAGCGTACCAGAAACGCTCAAGGTGAAGAAAAGAAAGAACTGATTAAAGGCAAATTTAATGACAAACACTACCAAATGGGGTCTATCATCTTAGCTTTGATGGTAGCTGGTGCAGTTGGTGGGATGGCTGTTACCTATATTAATAACGGCAAGTTATTTGTGGGGCCGCACTTGCTGGCGGGGCTAGGAATGACTAGTTTAGTAGCTTTTTCTGCTTCCCTATCTCCTTTTATGAAAAAAGGCGCAAATTGGGCAAGAATCACGCACATCTTGTTAAATTTTGCGATTTTAGGTCTATTTACTTGGCAGGCTATTACTGGCGTGCAGATTGTACAAAGAATTTTGAGTAATGCTTAGTTAATAGTCAAATGAATTATGAAGTCTAAAATTATTTTTTCAGACTTCATAATTCATACTTCAAACTTTAGTTGATTCAACGCTTCTTTTTAGAATTAGCAAGAAAAGGTATGCCCAAAGACTGATGAAAGTCTTCTTGAACTTTGCGGGTTAAGCGACGAGAGACTTGGCGAACAATTTGATTTAGTAAGCGATCGCCTGTAGATTGGATGAGGGACTGGGGCAATCGTTGGATAAATCTGGGAAAGTGAAGATAAACCTTTAAATCTAAATCCCATTCAACCCGTGTCACCGTACTGGAAATCGCCGCATCATCACTGGGATACTCTTTTAATTGCATTGATGCTCGATAATCTACATCGTAACCGGGTGCTTGATAATCAGGAATGGGTATCGTCCGAATACGATATATTCCTTCTTCTGGTGGTAAAAGTTCTAAACCAACTTTCGGCTCCACTTCATAACCAAAAGAGCCGAAACGACCAATAATTAAAGCGTAGCCATTTTCTCCTAGTGGCTGTACCTTCATTGGTTCAGCACAACGTGTAAACCACGACGAATGAGCATTGAGATATTCCGCAACTTGATCTACTGGAGCATACATCTCCATATAATCGCTGTAGCAACCACAAAATCGGGTTTGATGGTCAAAATTTGTATCAGAAACTACATGATCAGTTTCTACTAGGTTGGCTTCTACAGGTAAAACAGTTTCTTTTATATCTAAGGAGTGATATTCGCCGTTTGTTGAAAGCATCAAGCATTCCCCTCTGAGATGGCGTTTGGCTAGGTTTATGATTCCCTGGTGACTTGGGTGATTTCGTAGGCAAAATTCTATTTTGGCTGAAACTTTAACATTCTGTCATAAACTTTATGAAATTACTAAAATACGGATAAATCACATACTAGTTTTTTAAGGTATTGTTTTATGAAAGCGTTTGTTGCTGGGGCTACAGGTGAAACAGGTCGCCGCATTGTCCAAGAGTTAGTAGCGCGTAACATTTCTGTACGGGCATTTGTACGGGATATCCAGACAGCTAAAGCAATTTTACCTCCTGATGTGGAGTTAGTGGTTGGTGATGTGTTGCAAGCAGATAGTCTCGCGGCTGCTTTAGGAGACAGTACTGTGTTGCTGTGTGCGACTGGCGCAAAACCAAGTTTTGATCCGACTGGGCCATATAAAGTAGATTTTGAAGGTACAAAAAATTTAGTGGATGCTGCTAAAGCCAAGGGAATTGAGCATTTTGTTTTAGTGTCTTCCTTGTGTACATCTCTGCTATTCCATCCTTTAAATTTGTTTTGGTTAATTTTAGTTTGGAAAAAGCAAGCCGAGGAATACATTCAAAAAAGTGGTCTTACCTATACAATTGTGCGACCTGGCGGTTTAAAAAACGAAGATAATACTGATGCTATCGTGATGCAGAGTGCAGATACATTATTCGATGGTAGTATTCCGCGCCAAAAAGTTGCCCAAGTTTCGGTTGCAGCACTCTTTGAACCAGCCGCCCGCAATAAGATTGTAGAGATTATTGCTAAACCAGATGCGAGTATAAAAACATTTGGGGAGTTGTTTCAGCAATGCTGACATAGAAGTGATGAGTTATGAGTAGTGATGAGTTATGAGTCCAGTAGGGTGTGTTAGGCGTAAGCCGTAACGCACTGAGAACTTTGCGGTAGATTTTTTCATAATTTTGTGTAATTCCTATTTACTCATTACTCATTACTCATATCTTGCACCAGGCGACTGAAGTCGCGGCTACACAGGCAAAACCCGCCTACGCGGGTTCCAAACCCTTGATTTCTCGTCAGTCCGCGTAGGCGGACTTCGTTTGTATAGCCGCGAATTCCATTCGCTGGGGCTAGGTGCAAGATGTGAGACTACTCATTACTCATTACTCAGCCGTCCGACTTTTAACCCGACTTTAGCCGACTGACAAAATAAAGTGCGATCGCTTAGGCTATTGGGCGTAGAGTTGAAAACATCACAATATGGTTCATACTACCAGCCCATTAGCAGCAGATTTGCCTGGCAAAAGCTATACTGTGCCTAACTATTGGCAAATACAGCAGCGTCTTTGTTCACTGATAGATAACTATGTAGCGGACAAACAGCTACAGGAACGCTTAGAAGATTTACCAAAACAATTTACTCATCCCCAACCGCGTCCTTGGAAGCCAATTGACTGGCAAGCTATTAACCATAGTCAAATTATTGGGATCAAACCAGATGTATTCTTATCCGTTTTGATAGGTGCAATGGATACAGAAGCACCAATTCGCGGTTACACCCAAACCAGTCGTCAATATTTAGAGAAATTACATCCCCAGATGGGGCAGTTTGTAGGTGGAACAGTCAATGAAGCTGGTGAACTGCAAGAAATTGGCTTGTGGGAAAAAGAAGAACGCCAACATACACCAGCGTTAATGAAAATTTACACCCAATTAACCGGCGAAAAAATCACCCCCAAACACCGCATTGTTAGAGGCTATATCCCTACAGATGATCCGCACGAAGATTTATATCGCCACGGCTTACACCGCGTCGCTACAGAATATGGTGCAACTTGTCTTTACTTGTGGCTAATGGCGCACACAACAGGCGCACTCCAAGATGTGCTGGAAGAACTCGCCAAGGATGAAATCAACCACATGACCAAATTTTGGGGCTTTGGAGTCTGGACTTTTCCCGATACAGGACTCATCCGCATCACCACAACCCTCATCAAAACCCGTTCGCAAAACTACGAACGTAATAACTTGATGCGTACTCTACGCCGCATGATGAATACACTCAACTGGAACGCCTGGACACCCACCAACAAAGCCACCCTACTGTTCACCTTCACCTATACGATGCACCGTCTCTGGAAGTGGCACAACAGCCTGACTCCAGAGTATTTACAAAACATATTGGCATCTTAAAACTCTCCTTTTATTTAGCAAAACCATCATGAACTCCCTACCTTTAGACCTCAACCCCCAAACAATCCCTCAACACATAGCTGTAATTATGGATGGGAATGGTAGATGGGCGACTAGTCGCGGACTACCACGCATAGCTGGACATCGCCAAGGCGCAAGAACCCTCAAACAACTCTTACGCTGCTGTAAAGATTGGGGGATCAAAGTTCTCACAGTCTACGCATTCTCTACAGAAAATTGGCAACGTCCCATTGAAGAAGTAAATTTTCTGATGCTTTTATTTGAACGCTTTATACGCAACGAGTTAGCGCCAATGCAGCAAGAAGGGGTGAGAATTTCTTTTATTGGTGATTTATCAGTTTTGCCTTTATCTCTGCAAGCCGAAATGCAACGTTCAATGACAGAAACATGGAATAATCAAGCAATTCATTTTAATGTGGCAGTGAATTATGGTAGCCGTAACGAAATTACTCAAGCCTGTCACCACATAGCCCAATTGGTGCAGCAAGGTGAAATCAGTTTAGACGCAATTAATGAAAACCTTGTAGAACAATATCTCTACACCGCAGCTACACCAGCCCCAGATTTACTAATTCGGACTAGTGCAGAAATGCGGTTAAGTAATTTTTTGTTGTGGCAAATGGCCTATACAGAAATGTACTTTACTGATGTTTTCTGGCCGGATTTTGACCGCGAAGCATTTCATCAAGCTTTGTTAAGTTACCAAAAACGCGATCGCCGTTTCGGTCAAATTAAAACTGTCTGTTCAGCTTAACACCAAAGTATAGCATGAAGCAGAAGGCAGTAGTTTAGGCAGGGAGTAGGGAATGGTGTATGATTTTTTTCCCAAATCAAATAGGAGTCCTATAGTAGAATGAGCTATTACATATCTTGTTGATATGTCGTTAATAATGCAGGGATATGATCATAACCATCCACGCCAATGATTGCCATGATTTTAGGGCGGTGTTGTTGTAACAGATTTTGGAATGCTTCTTGGCCGATTTGTCCTTGCAAAATTGTTAATAAGCCTGCTGGTTGTTTCCATTCACTAGAAGCAATCTGTTCTAAAAGATACATACCTAAACTGCCAGTGTAAATGGCTTTTTCGGCATTCTGTAATTGATAATAAGCCTCGGCTAAGTATGCTAAATTCCGCCCTTGTAGATACAAGTCTCCCGCAGTTTGAGCTGTTTTAAAACCATCTTCTAAATACTTAATTGCGGTTTGGGGTTGATCAATTACTAGATAAGCAATGCCTAAACTACTTAAACACAAAGCTTTACTTTGGATATCGCCTAATCTTTCTAATAACTTTAAACCTTGTTCTAAATAATTAATTGGCATCTCATAAGTTTCGGGTTCAACTTGTTCTAGTTGTTGTGCCTGCATAACTTCGCTGTAACCGAGATTTACCAAGGCGTTGGCTTCACCTGTGCGATCGCCTGCTTGCCGACTCAAAATTAAGGCGCGTTGGCTATAATTAATTGCCTCGCCATAATCTTTTTCTTGTACATAAGTCCGGCTGAGGTGGTTGAGGTTGGCAATTTCGCAGGGGCGATCGCCTGCATTTCTGGATATCTCTAATGCTTGCAGGTGAAAGTTAATCGAACGCTGATATTGTCCTAAAGCCCGTTGCGAATAACCCAAAAGTGTCAAAATCCTGGCTTTTTCTTGGGTTCCTTCGACTTGGCGCAACGGTTCATCTAAATAATCTAAGGCGTTTCTTAAAGAACTCCCCGAAAAGGAAGCAAATATTCCGCCATAAAGGGGAAAATAAGGACGTTGGGCAAAGTTTCGCAGAATTTGCAACATCATTTGCGAACCTGCATTACCCAATCTCGCCGCCGTATTACCAAAACCACTGGCTAACTGACTCCAAACCACCGCAAAGGTCAAATAAGTCGAAATTGATAATTTTGAGCCTGCTTGCACATTATATGGTTGTTGGTCAAACCAGTTAACTAAACCACGTTGCAAATACTGTAATATCAACGCTAATTCTACCCAGTCACCCAGGGTAACATTGCTTTGTTGTTCGGCAAATTCAATTGCCGATTGTTCTAAAGCTAAAGTCCGAAAGAATCCATAGGGAAACTCACTGTTAACTTTCTTTGCCCAAGTTGCCCAAGGGCCGTTTTCTCCTGGTACGCCGCCAAATCCCAAGTCTCGATTTTGTTCGTACATCCAACTAATCAAATGATCTTGGAGTCTTTGCCAAGAAGCTAAACCACGGGTGATACCTTGTGATATTTGGTCAATATCAGGATCTAATTGAGCAAATTGCTGTAAACCTTTGGCTAACTGCTGTAATTGGGATGAATTGAGTGGGTGTTTTTGATTGGGATCTGTAAAACGCAACAACGTAGCGAGGCGTTCATCGGTGAAGGCTGTGGTAATTTCTCGCACTGCTGTGGCGATCGCTTCTATGGCTTTGTTTTGTTCGGCGTAGCGTTGCCATTGATTTTGAATTGTTTTAATGGCTCTCAGGCTGCGGTTGGCTTTGGCTTTTTTGAGTTCATCCTGTTCGCTATCCACCTGATTTTGGATGATAGTCGAGCGATCGCTCAATGCTAACTCAAATATTTCCCCTGTCCCCGATGTTATACCTTTTTGCAACATCTGGTACACCATCTCCACAGAACTAACTTTGCCCTGGAGGGTGAGTTGGACAATTTCATCAATTAAAGCGAGGTAGCGATCGCGCAATGGCAGAGAGTCTGACACTTTAGCTCTGGGATAACTTTACATTAATTCCTATTCTAATGTGAGGCGCAGAAGTCAGAACTTCAAGATTCAGCAGATATTGTCCCTCCTGCTAGGAAAATCTGCTCAACTGTTAAATTCAAATCAGGGAAAGTTGGGGATTGAATGCGATCGCCTTGGCGGAACTTGTTAATTTGATACTCACCATCTTCTAAGCAGCAAACTAAAATTGTTGGTTGCTTGGGTTTACCAATATATTCTCTGCCACCCAACGCCGCATAATCTAAAATCCAGTATTCAGGAATTCCCATTTCTTCATAGTCAGCAAATTTTTTGTGATAATCATCACGCCAATTTGTGAGGCAGTGCGTTGGACGGGTTTCCCGGCTTGAAGCAACTGCCGTGCTGACTACTTCAACTACTAAAGGAATAGAAGCTGCTTGACTCACAGTAGATTTCTTTTTCCACAGTGGTTCATTAACTAAATTTGGCTGATTTAATAATAGGATATCTGGTGAGTAAGCTGATTCACTTGCCAACGGTTTTACGAACACTGTTTTTGGGATGAGATATACCAACAACAAGACTTTTAAAACATCCTCTAAATTTGTGAAATAACCGCAATTCCATCCGCGTTTATCTGCGGTTAATTTTATCTCAGATTTCGGCAATCAACCCGAATTTCTATATCTGCCTGAATATTACTAAATTTGGATATATCCCGTGATATTTGGGAATCCTAAACATAACTGTTTGGTGACTAATGATGGTTAGATTAACAAAGAAATCGGTCAAAGAGTTATTTTCTCGCTCACTGACTCATGACATACTCCTGAGTATGGCAATCAGAATTTTAGCTGTTGTGATTGTTTCAGCCGGACTTAGTTACCTGCATTTGATGTCCACACTGGAATTTCAAACCCGCGAACAATTACAAAAGTATGTTTTGGAACGAGGACAGCGAGAAGAAAATTTATTTCAATTAGCACAAGATAACCATCAGATATTAAAAAAAGCATTACTAAAACGACTAGAGCAGGTAAAGAATCAAAGTTCACGGGAGGAATTTAATAAGTTATTTTACTTATGGTCTGATGGCACAAGACGTAATTTTCTTGAAAACCGACCTGTTAAAGAGTTTGATACTGAGCAGTATCCCTCAGTTTTTATCGGTAAACAAGTCCCAAATACGGCAGAAATCCAAAGGCGAGTACTAGTCTTTTATGAATTAGTAAACAGTTATGGGCTAGCCTGGAGGAATCGTTTTGTTGATAGTTATATTATGTCCAGCGAAAACTTGATAGTCGCTTACTGGCCGAATGTGCCTTGGGGTATAGAAGCAAAAGCAGATTTATTCCTACCAAATGAAGAGTATTTCTATGTTGCTGACAAAAAACATAATCCTGCCAGAAAAACTGTATGGACAGGGCTTTATTTTGATGTTGTTACAAAACAGTGGTATGTTTCTGTGGAGACACCAGTAGACGATCGCTCTGGCAATCACATTGCCACCATTGGGCATGACATTATTCTCAACGAATTGATGACACGCACTATCAACGACCATCTACATGGGACGTATAATCTGATTTTTCGCGGCGATGGACGTTTGATTGTGCATCCTAATTATCTGCCGCAAATTCAAAAAAAGTTGGGACATTTCAACATTTTGAATGCTAGTGATGCACATTTACAACGAATTTTTCATGCCAGCGCCAATCTGCCATCACAGGCAGCAGTAATTGATAATTACCATGACAATGAATATCTGGCAGTCACCAAATTAAATGGCCCAGATTGGTATTTTGTAACTGTCTATCCTAAATCACTATTATCAAAAATTGCAGCTAATAATGCTAATTTTGTGCTGATAGTGGGATTAATTTCCCTCATACTAGAAATTGTTTTATTATTCTTTGTTTTGTATCAGAAAGTTACCAGACCCTTAAATAAATTAGTAGTAGCGACTAATCAGGTTTCCGAAGGAAATTTTAATCTTAATCTTGATATTAATTTGACAAATGAATTGGGTGTGTTGGCAACTTCTTTTACTAGCATGGCTAGTCAATTGCATGAATCTTTTGCACTTTTGGAAAAAAGCAATGAAGAACTAGAAATGCGAGTACAAAGTCGGACAGAGGAATTATTTCTAGTGCTTCAGGATTTGCAACAAACTCAGTCTCAATTAATTCAGACTGAAAAAATGTCAAGTCTAGGACAACTAGTGGCGGGAGTTGCCCACGAAATTAACAACCCTGTGAATTTTATTCATGGCAATATTGCCCATATTGATAGTTACACTCAAGATTTGCTGAAATTAATTCAGGCATATCAAGCACATTGTTCTCATCCACCTGCAACGCTGCAAGAAACTTTGGATGAGGTGGATCTGGAGTTTCTCAATGAAGACTTGCCGAAGCTACTGCAATCCATGAAAGTTGGTACTGACCGGATTCGGCAAATTGTTTTATCTTTACGCAATTTCTCTCGCCTGGATGAATCTGAATTTAAAGCTGTTGACATTCACGAAGGTATCGAAAATACTCTGCTGATTTTGCAACATCGCCTCAAGGGTAATCCAGAGTTTCCCGCAATTGAAGTAGTGAAAAATTACGATCAGTTGCCTTTAGTTGAGTGTTATGCTGGGCTACTCAATCAAGTGTTTATGAATTTACTGGCGAATGCTATTGATGCTGTAGAAGAATCAGCCAGACAACAGACGAACACCGAAACACAAGCCCCGATAATTTGCATTTCTACGCGGGTGACGGCTAATCATCAGGTACAAATTGCGATCGCCGATAATGGCTTAGGTATCCCTGCAACTGTAAAATCTCGCATTTTTGACCCTTTCTTCACTACCAAACCCATTGGCAAAGGTACAGGCTTGGGTTTATCCATCAGCTATCAGATTGTCACAGAAAAGCATCGCGGTCAGATGTTCTGCGATTCCACCCCTGGAGAGGGTACGAAATTTGTGATTGAAATTCCCATTACTCAACCTGAGAAGTAGTAATGCCAATTCAAAATTAACGCCTTATGTAGCATTCCTAGTTAATATGTGAACAACAAAGACAAGGGAGATAGGGTAGACAAGGGAGAGGATGTTTATAAAACATTGAATATTGCAATATCACAGGGATTTGAGACTGTGTATCTACCGCATTATTTTTTCAAATTGGTATAATTTGGCAACACCAGTAAGATGAAGAAAATGTACTTTTCTACTCCCTATTTCCTACTCCTCACTCCCAGCCTTTACAGATAATTTCAACAATCAAAGCGGATTCCTATATTACCTAATTAACTGTGCTGCCGAATTAAAAAACTGACGATACAATCCCTTGGTAACTAAAATTGTTGTCAGCAAATTAGCTACTGCAACCATAAACACAATCAAAATTTCATAAGAAACTGCATCTAAAGGGTTGACTCCACCTAATAACTGTCCGGCGGTGATGCTGGGAAGTGTCGCCATCCCAATCAGCATCATTTGATTAATAGTGGGAAGCAATGCAGCACGAATGGCTTCTTTTCGGTATTGATTTATGGCTTGTTGGGGAGTTGCGCCTAAACTCAAGTGGGTTTCGATTTCCCCAGAGGAATTATTGATGGTACTAACCAGACGTTCACCTGCGATCGCAGCTGCATTCATCCCATTACCAATGATGATTCCCGCTAGAGGAATTATATAGCGGGCTTCAAACCATCTGTCTGGTTGCAAAATTAATAAGTAAGTGTAAAAAAGCGTGAAAGCGGTACTAATGAAAATCGCTCCCCAAACCACAGGTAAGACGAGGGGAATTTTCTGGCTGATGCGATTGCGGGCGACAATGGCGGTAATTGTCAGGATAATTGTTAAAATCACCAAAACTGCCCAAGGATTATTGACAGCAAAGATAAAGTCTAAAACATATCCCAATACCAGCAGCTGTAAGATGGTTCTGCCAGTAGCAATTGCCCAGTTTAACTCTAATCCTAATTTTTCCCAGGCAGATAAACCAATAGCGATCGCCATTAACCCCACAGCAAAGGCTAAATCGGCTAAATCTAGTTTGATGAACTCCTGCAAGTTTTTTACCTCCGGGGAAAGTGCTAAATAAGGGGGACAAGGTAGACAAGGGAGAGGTGTTGGTGAATCATTGAGGATTGCTGTATCTCATAAAATGAGTGCTTGCAAGTCTTGTGTATTGACACTTTATCAGAGTGGACTAATTACAAATTACAAATTACGAGTTACAAATTAGTATGATATTTTTACCCATACAATAATTTTCAGTAATAACCCTTTTTGATGCGTATCCGGGGCGACAGTCTACTAATCAGCTTTTTGACAAAAAGTCAAGCAGCTAAACTCGACTGTCGAATTGCATCCTTTGTATTTTCAAATCACATAAAAACTCATGTTCCAAAGCGTAAATTCTGTTCCTGCTTTTGATATCAAGCAGCAATACGTCACTATCGAAGCAGAAGTAAGTGCAGCAGTGCTAGAAGTTTTAGCATCTGGACGTTATATTGGTGGCCCGATCATTGAAAGCTTTGAGCAAAAATTTGCAGCCTATCATGGTGTTACTAATTGTATAGCTTGTAACTCTGGAACTGATGCGCTCTACTTAGCCCTGCGAGCTTTAGAAATTGGTGCAGGCGATGAGGTGATTACTACACCGTTTACCTTTATTGCGACAGCTGAAGTCATCAGTGCGGTGGGAGCCAAGCCTGTTTTTGTAGATATAGACATTAATACATATAACTTAGATTTGCGACAAATCGCTGCGGTGGTTACACCCAAAACCAAGGCAATTATCCCGGTGCATTTATTCGGACAGCCTGTGGATATGACAGAATTAATGGCGATCGCACACAAGCACAATTTAGCTGTGATTGAAGATTGCGCTCAATCTACAGGTGCAGTTTGGGAAAATCAAAAAGTTGGTAGCATTGGGCATATTGGCTGCTTTAGTTTTTACCCCACCAAGAATCTCGGCGGTTGTGGTGATGGTGGAGCAATTACAACCAATGATCTCGAATTAGCTGCGAAGATGCGGGTAATTAAAGAACATGGGCAAAGAAATCGCTATTATTACGAGGAAGTTGGGGTAAATAGTCGTTTAGATGCCATCCAAGCTGCAATTCTGCAAATTAAACTGCGTTATCTCGATAATTGGAATCAAAAACGGCAAGCGATCGCATCTTATTACCAACAGTACCTCAGTCAAATTTCTGGAATTGTCGTACCAGAAGAACTTCCTGGCGGCGAGAGTGTCTGGAATCAGTTTACCATTCGCGTAATCAGTGAATCACGCAATGGTGCTAGTGCTTCTCGTCGAGATTGGGTAAAAAATCAATTGCAAGAACGGGGTGTAAATTCAATGGTTTACTACCCTTACCCACTGCATTTGCAGCCAGTGTATCAACATTTAGGCTATCAACCAGGACAATTACCAGTAGTTGAACAAACCTGTCATGAGGTTTTATCTTTGCCAATGTTCCCAGAACTGACAACCCAGCAGCAAGATCAGGTGATTTATGCGCTGAAGGATTGTTTGGTTTAAGGGGAGTGGGGAATCGGGAATCGGGTAAAAATTTCCTACTCCCTACTCCCCACTCACTACTCCCTACTCCTTAGACAACTGCACGGTTGTTAGCAGTCTCTAATGCTTCTACTAAACCACGTACAGCAGCAATCATCGCTACTTCGCTGTTGAGTTGGTTGATGGCAGAACCAACACCAACACCAGCCGCACCAGCTGAGATCGCTAAAGGTGCAGTAACGTTAGAAATGCCGGAAGCGCACAACACTGGTACGGATACAGCGCGAGAAATTTCATAAGCTGCGGCTAAAGTAGGCGCAGCTTTTTCAATTAATCCCAAAGTGCCGGAGTGAGCAGGTTGGCTGCTGGTTCCGCCTTCGGTTTGGATGATGTCAGCACCAGCTTTAACGAGTTCTTCTGCCAGTTGTACTTGCTGATCTAGTTCCAGAATGTGAGGAACTGTCACAGATAAGGTGATTTCTGGTAAAAGTGCGCGGGTTTGCTGAGTCAAGGCTAAAACTTCCTCAGCTTCAAATCTGCGTCCTTGCGCGTAGAAAGAGTCAAAATTTCCAATTTCAATTAAGTCTGCGCCAGCCGCCACAGCTTGCACAAATTTTTCTGGTTCAACGGCTGATACACACACTGGTAAATTAATCAAGCTTTTGGCCATTGCTACTATTGCTGGATCAGCAGCGATATCAACAAAGGTCGCACCACCAATTTCAGCAGCTTTAATAATAGCAGCCACGCGATCGCGGTCAAAGTTATGCAAACCACTAATAACTTTCAGAACGCTGCGGTTGGTAAATGCACGTTGTAGTGCAGAATTTATGGTCATAGTTCGTTTTTTGGAGCTACGAAGGTAGGAATATTTTTACACTACTGAGCGTTTGCGGCTAGGGGGTAGTCAGCGGTTCAAGACAGAATTTTAAATGTTGAGATTGGGGGGCAAGGGTTTAAGGGTGCAGGGGAGAGAAATTCTATCTGTATACACTTTCCAAATGTCTGGAAAATTTCAATACTTACTAGCAGGCTATTACTTAGGATAAATTGTTAGCATTCTAATCTTTAGATAAACTAACATAGAGCTTAACTAATAAACTAAACATTTTTGCGGAAAACACCAGCCACTCTGTGTGAATATGAGCCGTTTAGCTTCTGTCTTGATTACAAATCCTGTGTTGGAAATTTTACCCAAGAGTTTGAGCGATCGCAACTGGCTGCCCACCAGACAGTTATGGTTACTAATATTAAGTTTGGCTTATTTGTGTTCGGCTTGTGGTCGAGCTTCCGAAGCTCAATCAACAGGAAAAGATTCCGGTAAAAAACGACCTGTTCCTGTTATGGTGGCCACTGCTACTCAAAAAACAATCCCAATTTTCATCAAGGCTACAGGTACCGTAGAAGCATATTCTACTGTATCTGTCAAGTCACAGATTGGAGGACAGTTAACAGGAGTGTATTTCCGCCAAGGACAGAACGTCAAAAAGGGAGATTTGCTGTTTCAGATCGATTCCCGTCCCCAGCAAGCAGCCCTGATGCAAGCGATGGCGGCGAAATCCAAAGATGAGGCATTAGTCAAGCAGTCTGAGGCTAATGTTAACAAAGCGATCGCTCAAGTTAACCAAGCCAAAGCTACAGTCCTCAAAGATTTAGCCCAGGCAAATAATGCCAATGTCCAGGCAAAACGCTATACCGGGTTGCTAGAACAGGGCGCGATTAGTAAAGAGCAGTCTGAACAATACCAAACCAGTGCCATTGCTCAAACAGCAACAGTCAAAGCAGACCAAGATGCAGTAGCTAACGCCCAAGCCGCAGTAGTCGCCGCCCAAGCAGATGTAAAAAATGTCCAAGCCGCAGTAGTCGCAGACGAAGCCGCAATTGATAATGCTAAAGTCCAGCTTTCTTATAGTTCTATTTATTCGCCAATTACCGGACGCACGGGCAGTCTCAAGTTAAATCAAGGTAATTTAGTTACTGCTAATTCCACAGATCCCTTAATTACCATCAGCCAGATTCGCCCAATTTATGTTAACTTCTCGATTCCCCAGCGAATGTTGCCAGACTTGAAAAAGTACACCAGCAACCGCAAATTAGAAGTTGATGTCATTCCCCCCAAAGATTCAGGAAATCCTGTACATGGCTATTTAACTTTTGTTGACAGTGGCGTAAATACTCAAACTGGCACAATTCAACTCAAAGGCACATTTAGCAATGATGACGAGCGATTGTTACCAGGGCAATTTGTCAACGTTGTTCTGAAATTATCTGAAATACCCAATGCTGTGACTGTACCAACCAAAGCCATCCAAGCCGGACAGCAACAGCAATTTGTGTATGTTGTCAAACCAGACAAAACAGTAGAAATGCGTCCGGTAGTTGTGGGAGATGCAGTCAATAATGAAACTGCGATCGCCCAAGGCATCAAACCAGGTGAGCAAGTAGTCATCGATGGGCAATTCAACCTTGTACCTGGGGCAGCAGTGCAGGTTAAGCAGGGGTTAGGAGGAGGCAAGGGAGCAGGGAGCAGGGAGCAGGGGGAAAGAGAAATATTATCTAAGTAAATTGGATAATTTTATTTTTTTGCGCTCCTTAAAAATATTACTTTTCCTGATACTCAGGCTCTCAAAATGTCCTAATCACCTGCTCTTGGCTATAAAAAATAGGAAAATCTATGAATATTTCCGAGTTATTTATTCGTCGCCCAATCATGACGACTTTGGTAATGATTGGCGTTTTGATTTTCGGGCTGATGAGTTACCGAATGTTGCCTGTAAGTGACTTGCCAAATGTGGATTTTCCCACAATTCAGGTGAGTGCTAACTTGCCTGGGGCGAATCCAGAGACAATGGCGGCATCGGTGGCAACACCCCTAGAAGCCCAATTTTCGAGTATTGCTGGGTTGAGTTCGATGAACTCTACTAGTTCCTTGGGCAGTAGTCAGATTACCCTGCAATTTGATTTAAGTCGAGATATCGATGGGGCAGCCCAAGATGTGCAAGCTGCGATCGCCAAAGCCACGCGGCAATTACCTGCGGATATGCCCAGCCCCCCATCCTATCGCAAGGTGAACCCGGCCGATCAGCCCATCCTCTACATATCGTTGAATTCTGCTGTTCTTCCCCTGTCCACCGTAGACAAATATGCAGAGACACAACTGGCACAACGTTTATCAATGGTGAACGGGGTAGCACAGGTGCAAGTCTACGGTTCCCAAAAGTATGCGGTGAGAGTTTTGCTTGATCCCGAATCTCTCAGTGCCAAAGGTATAGGCGTTGATGAAGTTGCCGATGCTATTAGCAAAGGGAATGCCAACATTCCTACGGGGACACTTTACGGTCAAGAGCAAAATTATACAATTCAAGCTAACGGTCAACTTAATGATGCGGCTGCCTATCGTTCTTTAATTGTCAGTTACCAAGGCGGTGCGCCAGTCCAACTCGGAGAAATTGCCCAAGTCTTAGATAGTGTAGAAAATGACAAAGTGGCGAGTTGGTATTTTACTAAGACAGAAAAGGCGAAGCAAAAATCTAATTCTGGTGTACGGGCGATTGTTTTAGCGATTCAAAAGCAACCGGGAACTAATACCGTCGAAGTCGTGGAAGCGATTAAAAAACTGCTGCCGAAATTCCGCGAACAAATCCCCGCAGCCGTGAATATGGAAATTCTCTACGATCGCTCCCAAGCTATCCGCGAATCAGTTGATGATGTCCAGTTTACGCTGTTATTGACTATTGGTTTGGTTGTGTTAGTAATTTTCCTATTTCTTCGCAACCTACGAGCCACAATTATTCCCAGTTTGGCAGTACCTTTATCCTTGGTTGCCACCTTTGGCGTGATGCTACTGTTGGGCTTCTCCCTCGATAACCTTTCACTAATGGCGTTGACTCTTTCCGTCGGTTTTGTGGTGGATGATGCGGTAGTGATGCTAGAAAATATCGTCCGCCACATAGAAATGGGTGAAAGTCGCTTGCAGGCTGCGTTGAATGGCTCACGAGAAATAGGTTTTACCATTCTCTCTATGACCATTTCCTTAGTCGCCGTGTTTATTCCCGTGTTGTTTATGGGCGGGATTTTAGGGCGATTATTCCGCGAGTTTGCTGTGACTATTAGCGTGGCGATTTTGGTATCGGGAATAATTTCTCTGAGTTTGACACCAATGCTGTGTTCTCGATTCTTGCTTCCACCCCATCACCAGCAAGAAGACGAAACAGAACCAGTGAAAAAAGGTTTCAAAGGCAAAATTCAACGATTTAACCGGGGACTTTATAACACTTCCGAAAAATTTTTCGATGTCATCTTGGGTGGCTATGAGTGGAGTTTAAAGCGATCGCTCAAATATCATCGCACGACTATGTTTATCTCTGGGGCAATCGTAGTTGCCACAGTTTATTTATTTATGATTGTGCCGAAAGGCTTTATTCCGACTGCGGATGTGGGACAAATCACCGCCTCTACCCAAGCCGCCGAGGATATCTCCTTTGATGAAATGGTAAAACATCAACAGGCAGTTGCAGCGATCGCAGATCGTGACCCAAATATCAGGGCGATTAACTCCAGCGTCGGTGCAGGAGGGGCAAATTCTTCTAGTAATACTGGGCGCTTATTTATTAGTCTCAAACCCCGCGAAGAACGTAAATTGAGTGCCGATGAAATTGTCCAAGAACTACGCCCCAAGCTGTCACGCATCCCTGGAATGAAGGTTTTTTTGCAAAACCCACCAGCGATTAATATTGGCGGACAACAAAGCAAAGCTCAGTATCAATTCAGCTTACAAAGTCCGAATATTCAAGAGTTATATCAGTATGCGCCGACTTTAGAAGACAAACTCCGGGGACTACCTGATTTACAAGATGTCAACAGTGATTTGCAAATCAAAAACCCCCAAGTCCAAGTTGATATCAACCGTGATCAAGCTGCATCTATGGGGCTAACTGCCGAACAAATCGAAACAGCCCTGAGTAATGCCTACGGTACACGACAAGTTTCCACAATCTACGCTTCAGATAGCCAATATCAAGTGATTATGGGAGTCGAACCCAAATATCAGGGAGATCCCAGTGCTTTAGAACTGCTATCAATTCACTCTCCGACTGGACAACTAGTACCCTTAAATGCAGTCGCCAGCATCTCGAAAGGTGTAGGGCCTTTGACTATCAACCACTCAGGACAGTTAGCGTCTGTAACTATTTCCTTTAATCTCAAACCCGGAGTATCCCTTGGTAGCGTCACTGAGAAAATTGAACAAATTGCCCGTCAAACATTACCCGCCAGCATTACAACAGGTTTCCAAGGTTCTGCACAAGCCTTTCAGTCTTCCTTGCAAGGGTTGGGATTATTGCTATTGGTGGCAATTTTAGTAATTTATATTGTGTTGGGAATTCTCTATGAGAACTTTATTCACCCTTTGACTATTCTTTCGAGTTTGCCATCAGCCGGATTTGGCGCATTGTTAACCTTGTTGCTATTCCAAGTTGACTTGAATATTTACGCCTTTGTCGGCATTATCTTGCTAATTGGGATTGTGAAGAAAAACGGCATTATGATGGTTGACTTTGCCATAGAAGCTAGGCAAAGCGGTAAAACTCCCTACGATGCCATCTATGAGGCTTGTGTCGTCAGGTTTCGCCCCATTATGATGACCACAATGGCCGCTTTGATGGGAACTTTACCCATCGCCCTGGGGTTGGGTGCAGGTGGAGATACACGCCGTCCCCTTGGTTTAGCAGTCGTTGGGGGATTGCTGTTTTCCCAATTTTTAACGCTGTATTTAACACCTGTGTTTTATACATACATGGAATCTTGGCAAAGCTTTATGAAAAAACGCCAGTGGCGCAAACAATCAGATTCTCATGCAGTGTAAAACTTAGTGAGTAGGTTGGGTGGAGGCGCACAACAGATATTGGCAACAACACAGCAAGTCTATATTGCGCCATAACCCAACACCAAATTATGAGATTTTGAGAAAATATTGCGACAGGTAAAATCATTGTGGAGTGAATTTTATCTTGGAATTGAGATATTTTGATAGTTGAAAGTTTTGTGGTTTTCTTCATGGCATTTGTTGGGTTACGCTGTCGCTCCACCCAACCTACAGAAGAGGCTACAAACGAGACGATAGTACTGGGTTGTGAAAAAGTATTCTTTTTAACGAACCGCAAAGGACGCAAAGGACACAAAGAAGGAGAAGAAGGAAAAGAAAGAGAATTTCACAAATGATTTAGGATTGCTATAGCATTTGTTAGGTTCCGCTTCGTTCCACCCAACCTACAAACGGGGCGATCGTACTTTATGAAAAAACGCCAATGGCGTAAACAGCCAGACTCTCACGCAGTTTAAAACTATCGCAGTCCTAAATCATTTGTGAATAACAAGATCCCCGACTTCTTCAAGAAGTGGGGGATCTAAGCCTCTCAATTTTTAGTCTCTATCAAGTTAGCAGCGTCAATTATTACCACCAAATTCGATTACCATTTTCGTCAACTCTGGCTTGACGAATCACGTCGGAAATTTCTTCCGCATCTTTGACATGGTGCAGTGCTTTTTTCTCACCGTTGGGTTCTTCCACAATAAAATAGGTGGGAACTTTAATATGATCGCCTGTAATATCTGGTGAATCGACAGCAACCTGTTTTGCTTTTTCCTCGATAGATTGAGGTTGATCTGAGATTCTATCTCCAGGATTTGCAGTTAAGTTTCTTTCTTTGGCGGTGGGTTCTTCGCGTGAATGCCAATCTTTGCTGACGGGCTGTTCAATTTCGGCTTGATTATTTTCGGGTTGATTATTTTGATTTTCTAATTCTTCAGTCATGGCTAGTTCACAAATTAAAACTATGTATTCACTAACTCAATTTATAAAATTAAAGCCATGATGCTGTCCTTCTTCAGAGAGAGTTTCTGATGAAATTAAAAGGTAGATATTAGGGAGTAGGGAGTAGGCAATATTTATTTTTGCGGTTTGGTTTCTGTCTTTTTAGTTAGTTGAAAGGGTGTATATTTACCTCCCAAAGCTTCAACAATAGCGCGGGTATTTGCCTCCATCATTTTGATGTATGTTTCGCCATTGCTACCTTTAGCACCAATGGAATCAGAATAAAGTTGTTGAGGCGCTAGTTGCACGCCTGCTTCTTGAGCTACGGTTTTGATTAAGGTGGGATTAATAGTAGTTTCGGCAAAAATTGCGGGTACACCTGTTTTTTTCACTGATTCTACTAATCTTTGTACAGTTTGGGCGCTTGGTTGTTCTTCGGTGCTGATGCCAATTAAAGTTCCGGCGATCGCAATACTATATGCACGTCCATAATATTGAAAAGCATCATGGGTTGTAATTAGTTTGCGTTTATCGGGCGGAATGGTTTGAATTTGTTGATTTATCCAGGTATGCAGTTGTTTTAATTCATCGGTTAATTCGGCTGCGTTTTGAGTAAATTCTGCTTTATCTGCTGGCGATAACTCAATCAACGCATCTCGAATCACATTTACCATCGCGGCCGCATTTTCCGCACTTCCCCAAACATGGGGGTCTGGTACAATTTCACCTTTACCTTTATCTAACTCCAAGGGTTTGACTATTTCCCCTACGGCTACCTTCTTTCCTTTTCCAGCCGCATTCATTAACTTAATTAATCCTGGTTCTAAGTTATAGCCGTTATACAAAATTAAATTGGCTTCTTCTAAAAATCGACTATCGGCGGGGACTGGTTCATAAACATGGGGATCAGCACCGGGTTTGAGGATTCCTTTGAGTTGAATTTCGTCGCCGCCAACTTCTTGGGTTAAGTCTGCAATGATGGTGCTAGTAGCCACAACCCTCGGTTTATCACTACCTTTGGTAGTTGTGGAGTTGGTGTTGTTTTGACTACAACTAAACAAAGCCAACGGTAAAAGCATTCCCAGACACAGCCGCGAAACCAAGCTAAAAAATTCTGGTTTCCTTCTAGGGATGGTTGGCTTTTGTTGGACGAAAACGCCCTCTATCTCAGGTATTACACTCATTTATCTGTGACATTACTGCTTATTATAGATTTTTTCATATTTTTCTCATTTTTGTAGTAAGCTCAAGTAATAAATATGAAAATACCCTTATGGAAAACGTTTCTTTTTACGCCAACTTGGGACATACCCAAAAGATTGGTGAACATTCTGCATCGTATATCAAAGCTATTGATATGAATTCCACAGATGCAATTTCTATCGCCCACTTGGGAGTACATTACCGGACTCAAGAAGCCTTGAGGGATATTAATTGTGTGATTCAACCAGGAAGATTAACAGGGATTTTTGGCCCGAATGGTGCGGGCAAAAGTACGCTGATGAAAGCAATGTTGGGCTTGGTTCCTGTTAGTATTGGTGTGGTAAAGTACCAAAACCAACCATTGGTGCAGCAAAAGTCAAAAGTGGCTTATGTCCCCCAACGCAGCCAAATTGATTGGACTTATCCCGCCACAGTTTGGGATGTGGTGATGATGGGAAGAGTCAAGAAAACTGGCTGGTTGCGTAGCTTTTCGGGAGTGAGTCGTCAAATAGCAAATAGCGCCCTAGAAAGAGTCGGGATGAGTGAATTCCGCGATCGCCCCATAGGACAATTATCAGGAGGACAACAACAACGAGTCTTTTTAGCCCGCGCCTTGACACAACAAGCAGATATCTTCTGTTTTGACGAACCATTGGTAGGGATTGATCAAAAAACCCAAGCCGTAATTTTTGAAGTCTTCCAAGAACTCGCCGCCGAAAATAAAATCGTCCTAGTCGTGAACCACGACTTAGGCGAATCCATCACCCATTTTGATGACTTGATTTTACTCAACCGTGAATTAGTCGCCACAGGTTCTAGACAACAAGTCCTCACCGAACAAAACCTACATCTGGCTTACGGCGGGAAAGTTATGTACTTCTCCGACGCAGCTTAAAATCTTTTTCTTAGCGTCCTACCCTTCGGGAAGCCACTTCGTGTCTATGCGCCCTTTGCGGTTCGTTTAAATCTTTATGCTAGAAGCACTAATCGAGCCGTTACAATACGGCTTTATGCAGCGATCGCTAGTGATTGCTATTTTAGTTGGTTTGTTGTGTGCAGTTGTGGGTAGTTACTTAATGGTGCAACGACTCGCACTCTTAGGTGATGCTATCAGTCATTCTGTGTTACCAGGATTAGCCATCGCTTTTATGTTAGGCGCAAATATCTTTGTTGGCGCATTTATCGCCGGGGTTTTGAGTACAATGGCGATCGCCTGGATTAGGACGCGATCGCCAATTAAAGAAGATGCTGCAATGGGCATAGTTTTTTCTGCATTCTTCGCTCTTGGTATCACTTTAATTACAGTTGTTCAAAAAGATAATAAAATCGACCTGAATCACTTTTTATTTGGCAACATTCTCGGCGTTACCGTTGATGAAGTGCGAGACACAGCCATCATCGCTACCATTGTTTTAGTAGTCGTAATTTTAATCTACAAAGAACTTTTATTTTACACCTTTGACCCTTTAGGCGCTCACGCCGCCGGCTTACCAGTCAATCGCCTCAACTTTGGATTAATGTTACTCATTGCTTTAACAATTGTCGCCAGTATGAAAGCCGTCGGCGTAATTTTAGTTTTATCGCTGTTAATTACTCCTGGGGCGACAGCTTATTTATTAGTCAAACGCTTACACGAAGTCATGATTTTAGGCGCGGTAATTGGAGTATTTTCCAGTATTAGCGGAATGTATCTCAGTTACTTTTATAATTTGCCTTCCGGCCCGGCGATTGTTTTGGTAGTATCAGGATTATTTATTTTGGCGTTATTATTTAGTCCAAAACATGGGGTGTTGATACCAAGTGTGAATCGCAAGTAAATTTTTTTAAAGCCAATTCTGAATTCTTAATTCTGTCTTCTGACTCCTCTTTATTGACTAAATAGCCCATAAGATAATTTAGTTTCCCATTTATTGCCACTTCTTTCCATGTATAGCAAATTGCCATATTGTGGTGTTATAGGACAAAAAGCAGTCATCTGAATTAACGCTTGAGAAAAATCATCCGAAAAGCCTGGAAGAGTGAATGTATAGAACATAGACCATCTATGGTCATATTGATTGAAAAGGTTGTCATACTCTGCGCTAGACAGTAGATTAACTTTGGGATTATTAATCAATGAACTTAATAAGGAAGGTTGACTGTTAATCGATATCCAATTATCAAAAGTCTCTTTTTTGAGATCAGGAAACCCTGAAATTTTCATACCATATATTTCTGTTTCTTTTATCCGCAGATTTTCCCAAGTAATATCCTTAAGACTAGTTTTAGTAATTACCGAACTGGACTTTTCTAAAAGATATTCTCCTGCAATTTTGTAATCTTCAACTAAGGTCGCAAAAAGGTTGGTTTCATGTTGCGATCGCATATTTTTTTAATCTTATTTTATGGTTAATCAAGGTTGACAATATCCCCTTATTCAGAGGTATTGTCAACCTTGATTAATTTGTAACCGATTTTAAAATAAAGTTAATCGGTAATTACCGCGTTGGCTAGGATTACTAGAGGTGACAACTATATAATAAGTACCATCTTCAGGTAATCTCGCTCGGTCAATGAGGGTGCTATATTTACCATCGCGATCGCTATTAGCCGCAATTCTTTGTCCTTGAGAATTGAGTAAAACGATATAAGGCGAAAACTCTTCATTGACACTATCTACACGAATACTAACCAATTGATTTTTTTTACCTTGAAATTCTTTCACATTGTAGGGAGTCCCATTTTGTTTCAGGACTAAGTTTTGCTGACTCAATTCTCCTGTTTCGTCTAAAATGTAGCTGGCTCGATCATCTCGAATCGCCAGACTATAACGGCCTGTATCTCCAGGGTTTTGGCTAGTCACAGCAATTGTATATATACCCGCTACAGGTAAGCGTGCAAAAATAAAAGCATCCCTTTCTGTTTCACCACCGCCTCGTTTGAGGATGACGTTATTATTGGGGTCGAGGAGAAACATATAAGGACGTAAACTTAAGTTGTTAGAACGCCTTTGATCTGCACTACCCAAGAGGCGAATTTGAACTAGTTGGTTTTCTCTACCCTCAAATTGATAGAAATGATATGGTCTACCTTGCGATTGAAAATCTCTTTTATCCAGAATACCAAAGGCAATATCAACAAAGTTGATGTTTCTATAATTAGGTGTTCGAGAATTAGCCGCAGCTACGCCCCTAGAGTTTCTACTTCTCCCTGAGTTAGTGTTTGGTGTTTGTCTTCTACCTGGAGTTGGTGATACAGACCGATTTTGTGATGGTTGCGGTGTGGAATTAGTTTCTCTGGGATTTGACCTTACAGGTGCTGGTTGCGGTGTGGGGTTACTGTTTCTGGGAGGGGAATTAGTTTCTCTGGGATTTGACCTTACAGGTGCCGTTTGTGGAGTTGGATTACTTTCTGGTGGAGATGCTTCGGGAGTAGAATTAGTGGGTGCTGGTTGCAGAGTTGAATTACTTTCTGGTGGTGGGACACTTACTGGTAGAGGTGAATCAATAGATTGAGTACGCTGTGGTGTTACAGGGGGTTCCGCCGCCGGAATTTGTTCAATACCTTGTTGTACTGCTTCTGGCTGTCGTTCATCGGGTGTTTTAGCAAGTTGGAATTGTCGAGAAAGTGTAGGGAGTTCTAAAGCAGAGATTGGTAGGATATGACTAGCGATCGCTACACTACTAGCAAAAATCAATAAAGTCAAATTCATCCTCTTACGGTATTTTTGATTGTTTTGTCCTGCCATCTTGCACTCCTCTTTTTGATTTTTATTAAATTATCTCTGCCCGTAGATAGATACGTTTTGAAATGAATAATCAGGAATTAAAAAATAATTAAAATTTTATGTGTTTCAGCTAATACTCAGCACTGTCTTGGTCATTAATAGAGAACATACAATTGAGACAATACAAATTATCAACAGTAGTTATCATACTACCAATAAACAAAAAAAATCGAGGATTGTAAATTTATAACTACTGTTATCAGTGTATATTAATTATTTAATTGCTAGAAGTTTCCCTGCAACTTCATAGCAAAATTATACGTCATCAACTAACATAGATACAAATATAAAATGGATTCCCAGTATGGTCTGCTGCTTGAATCCCGATTGCCCTGAACCGTTAAATTCCGATGAAAATCAGTATTGTCAAAGTTGCAATACACCATTAGTAAGATTATTGCGAGGGCATTATCGTGTCATTAAAGTACTATCAGATGAAGGTGGATTTGGCAGAACCTATCTTGCGGAAGATGTAGATAAACTGAATGAATGGTGTGTAGTTAAACAATTCGCACCCAAAGTTCAGGAAGCTGCTGCTATTAAGAAAGCAATTTCATTATTTCAAGAAGAAGCAAAAAGATTACAGCATTTGGGAGAACACCCCCAAATACCAGCTTTATTAGCTTATTTTGAGCAAGATAATTATTTATTTTTAGTTCAACAGTTTATTGATGGACAGAATTTACTCCAGGAATTACGTCAAGGAATCACTTATAACGAAACTCAAGTTATGCGATTTCTGCTCGATTTATTGCCTGTACTGAAATTCATTCACGATCGCGGCGTAATTCATCGAGATATTAAACCACAAAATATTATTCGTCGTCGCAGTGATGGCAAATTAATCTTAATTGATTTTGGTGCATCCAAGCAGTTAACAGCCACAGTTCATACTAAATTAGGCACAACCATTGGTTCACATGGTTATACTCCCATTGAACAAATGCAAGATGGTCAAGCTTATCCAGCCAGTGATTTATATAGTTTGGGGGTGACTTGCTTTCATTTGTTGACGGGAAATGCACCGTCAAAATTGTGGATGCAGCAAGGCTATAGTTGGGTGAAATCTTGGCGACGATATCTACCAAATGCAAATACAACTAGGATAACTATAAGCTCAAAATTAGGGAAAGTTTTGGATAAACTGCTGACTACAGATATCAAACAACGTTATCAAGCAGCAGATCAAGTCTTGGAAGATTTGAAAAAACAATCCTTAGCATCTCCAACATCAACTAGTTCATTCGCATCTGCATCAACTTTACTCACGGTTCCGGGAAGCCAACAGAAGTTATTGGCGTTCAAATTCAATGATAACTGGCAAAAATTATTGCTCGTCAATGTTGTCGTGATACTGTTGGGATTAGGCGGAATTTGGTATTTTCAGTTTCTCCCTAAGCTTGATACTACCGCAGTCTCAGAAAATCTAGACCAACCCAAAACTTTTAGAGGACACGCGAGTGATGTTAATTCTGTTGCTTTTGCGCCTAATGGTCAAATTTTAGCGAGTGGTAGTGATGATCAAACAATCAAACTGTGGAATCTAGCGACGGGAACGGAAATTTCCACCCTCAAAGGACACTTGAAATGGATTTGGGCGATCGCCTTTCATCCTGATGGTAAAATTCTCGCTAGTGGTAGTGCCGATAAAACAATTAAACTCTGGAATCTGGCTACAGCCGAAGAAATTCGCACTCTCACAGGACATACTGATGGCGTAGCGGCTGTTGCTTTTAGTCCTAATAGTCAAACCTTAGCCAGTGCAAGCTTAGATCAGACTATTAAATTATGGGATCTGGCAACAGGTAAGTTAATTCGCACTTTTTCAGGACACAGCCAAACTGTTGCAACCATCGCCTTGAGTCCCGATGGCAAAACTTTAGCTAGTGGTAGTTGGGACAAAACTATTAAACTCTGGAATGTGGCAACTGGTAAACAAATTCGCACTTTGGAAGGACATACACAATTAATTCTGTCTTTAGCCTTCAGCCCTGATGGTAAAACTTTGGCTAGTGGTAGTAAAGATAAAACAGTGAAACTTTGGGATGTGACAACAGGCGAGACAATTCGCACGCTCAAACAACATTCTGATAAAGTCAATTCTGTGGCTTATGGTAAGACTGGCAACGGTACTATACTTGCCAGTGGTAGTAGTGATAATACAATTAAATTGTGGAATCCGGCGAATGGTGCAGAAATTCGCACCTTAAAACGTGATTCTGGTTATATATATTCTGTGGCGATTAGTGCAGATGGTCAAGCGATCGCTAGTGGCGGTAGTGCAGAAAATATTATCAAAATTTGGCCGATATCACCCTAGAGACGCGAGATTTCGCGTCTCTAGATTCTCAATTAACTATTTACGATTTCCGCTTAATATTTACTACTCTCTATTCCCCACCGCCCTAAATTTGCTCTTAATAAACTTAATTTAGCGAATCCAATCTTAATATTTATTAAATATCAAAAACAATAATTATAATTCTTATTACATATAAATTGTATTTTGTAAGTAAATCATCGAAAGTATTGACAGAAAATTTATCTATTAAATAAAATACTGGCAGATGTAGATTATATCTAATAGCAAAAGTTACGAAAATTATTTGCTGAAATAATAACAGCAAGCACAACAAAAGAATTGGGATAAAACTTATGAAAGCTCAAATCATTGCTGCTTTAACCTTTTTTGCAGCCATTGTCAGCTTAGAAAACCCGGTTCGCGCTCAGTCATTAGCGGCTCCCAATGTCAGCCAAGAAAACTACAAAGTAACTAGTGATTATTTAGAAGGAATTGGGACAAGAACAGCCGAAGATGACTTCATGAAATTCTTTGAAGGAGGAGAAATAAACCGCATCTCCAACAATACTCAAACAAAGAAATCACCGGCGGATGGACTGCGTTTTAATCGAGCGATCGCACTTCCTGATAACTCGATTTTTTTACTACCCGCAGCTCAGTCTACAGATGGTAATAATGGGTTAGAACTACAGGTAGATTTAGGTAATTAAAAAAGAAATAGAAAGTGGTTGTATAGGAAATCACAATTGTGATTTCCTATACAAATTACATTGACAAGTGACAGGTTGATTTCCTAAGTAAGCTAATCGTCATTTAAATTGCATTATGTTTAATGGTAAATAAAGCTCCAAACCCTCTCCCTTGCACCCTGCACCCTTGCGGTCTCAATGTGCAGAATAAATGTTTAACAGCTTACCTTGGCTACTGCAATAAAAAGGAGTCAGAAGACAGACTTCAGAATTCAGAATTCAGAATACTCCACCCATGTTCACGAAGTGTTCCCGTAGGGTAGGGATGGAGTTTTAGTCGGAAGAATACTTGAATTTCCTTGTGCATCGCAAGGGGCAAGGTTTTAAAACAATATTCATCATCCAGTCGTACAGAATTCAATACAGTTCAGTTAAGACTAAAAAGCAATTCTGGTGTAGGTTGGGTGGAGGAACGAAACCCAACAGAGTATGCGTGAATGTTGGGTTACGCTATCGCTACATCCAACCTACTATTCTCTGCGGTTTTTATGATAAGTCTTTTACCGGACATGATATGAGTCTTGTTAAGACTCCATCCTCACAAAATCCTCAAATTATCCTCCTATAAGTATGCGTATGAAGCTGAATGAGGAGTAAATTTATTTACCATGTTTTAGCTGACATAACTGGTAGTATTTTGACAATTACTCCTCGTCTTTCCTATCGGCACCCTACACAATACATACAGGAAAAAGAAACTTTATGTTATTGACTGAATTCCCAACAGAAGATTCAGCATTAGAGTTATCAAATCCGCAAATATTATTGACTACGTTGCGAGAATTACGGCAATCAGTATATGAAGAAGGACAAGAAATTTTTAGTCGCTGGCGATCGCGCATCCAAAGACCAGCTTTTATTGATAGTAGCCTTATATTGTCGAAGCAGTGGCAATTTTAGACGATGTGCTAACCAGAATGGAAGCTCATCAAACGAAGAAAACACCACAGTTGCGTGCTTTACATTCTTGGTAATTAAGTAGTTGTTGGTTATGTGCGGCACAAAGTTATAGGTTTTTACGCAGTAAATATCCTAATCTAGATGCTCTGTGTCAACATAATAGTATTTTTTCTCGCTTAGTGGTACAATTATACTACTCATGCAGAAATCAATGCTCGTTTTAGTCAAGCGAAGGTGGCCAGTAGTTTTATGACTAGTGTGCAATGCCATCGCTTGGCTTTTATGCTAGAAATAACGCACAATAGGAAGTTTATAAATTAATTCATAATTACGAATTAGGAATTATTGAGATTAGGAGGATTCAATGAACAGTTGCATTTTAATGGCAGATATTATTCAAGAGCCACAATTACGCTACACAGCAGATAATTTGGCAGTTACAGAAATGCTAGTACAGTTTTCTAATTCCCAGCGCCCGGAAGATCCGCCAGCAACATTAAAAGTTGTCAGTTGGGGAAATTTAGCTACCGAAGTACAGCAAAATTATCATCAAGGCGATCGCGTTATTATAGAAGGTCGTTTAGGGATGATTACATTTGAGCGTCGTCCTGAAGGTTTTAAAGAAAAACGTGCCGAACTGACAGTACAACGTATTCATCCTGTAGGTAAAGGTTTCGTTACTACTTCATCAGTCCCAGAAACCTACTCACAACCAGCAACTTCAGCCGCAACATATACTCAAGCTGAGGTTCCCAGTTATGATTCACCCCGTCCCGCGCCTGCGCCTGCTACCAGTAATGTGAGTGTTGCGCCGCCAGTCAAAAACCCTGAACCAGTATATCAACCAAGCAATTTTGAGCGCAGCTATACGCCACCTACAGAAGAACCAGATCCAGATGATATTCCGTTTTAAACGTGAGTTCGATGAGTGTTGAAAATTTTCATCTGGAAACCATCTCCCGCCTTGGTATTGATTCCGAGGCGGGAGTGATTTTTGTTGCTGAAGCAAGGATGCGATCGCTTCTGGTAGTTCTTTCAGTTGGCTTCTGGAACAAACTGCATATTTTCGCTAAGTAAAACATATTGATCAGAACATAGGCAAAAGTATAAACTTGCTGACCATATCCAATATTACTTAGCTATTTTTTATACTTTTAAATAATATAAGTGGAGGTAATGTTACAATGTGTTTTCATATTCAAACTATAGTCAATGCTGTTGGCTTTACTGCTATATCTTTGAGTGTGCAGTTAATTCATGATTCTTCTTTAGCACAGTCCCCAAAACCCGGAAATTGCATTCAAACTACAAATAGTCTTAGTCAGGTCACAAATTGTCAACAAAAACAGCTTAACCCATTGTTAATTGCGGAAATTCCAATTAATCAGTTAAAGTCAATTAATTTTACAGATATTAGTGGTGTCAACGGCGAAACAGAAATTAGACAATTAGCACAACTGGGAGTTTTAGAAACCACATCAGGGGAATTTCGACCCCAAGCACCTGTTACTCGTGGTCAGTTCGTTGCCTGGCTAGTCAAAACCTATAATAAGTTACATCGAGATTCAATTCGTCTATCTCAGAACAACCGTTTAGCTTTTCCTGATGTATCTTCCTCTCATCCCCACTTTACCTTTATTCAAGCTGCTCACAATGCTGGTTTTCTCGCTGGGTTTGATGATGGTAACTTTAAACCAGATGACATTTTGACAAGAGAGCAAATGATTGTTCTCAAAACTACCTTAGAGTCTAATCCTAAAGTGAGAAATAATTCTTCTGCATTGCGTAACTACCGCAACTTCATTAGTAACAATAGAGGCTTCAGTGATGCTGAACAAATCAATGATAGGTATCTGCCTTACATTGCTTTTGATTTAGGTAATGCTGCTGGGATTGGCAACTTTACAAGAGTTTATGGACGTACCCCCATTTATGCACCCCAAAAAGCCGTGACAAGAGCAGAAGCAGCTTTACTTTTGTCTCGCTTCCGTAAGGGTGGAACAGTAGAGCAGGCTTTAAAAAGAGGAAACAGATAAGGTTTTTGAGGATGGACATCTTGCCCATCTCTTGTATTTTTAGACAGGCAAGATGCCTAAACTACAAAAATCATACCGTGATTTAGTAATGCCAAAAATTAAAATTGCAGACATAGTATCTAAACTACTGCTAAAATCCAAATAATTTTCTGTATCCATAACTCCTATGAGTGAAACAGTCCTAGAGGTTCGCAATCTCCAAGTTGAATTTTCCAGTGATGACAACAGTCTCAAAGCTGTAGATGGAATTTCTTTTGAACTACATCGGGGGGAAACTCTAGGAATTGTAGGAGAATCGGGAAGTGGCAAATCTGTAACTTCACTGGCTGTTATGGGGTTGTTACAAACTCCCGGTAGAGTCAGTGGTGGGGAAATTTGGTTTCGTCAGCAGCCAGAAGCCAAGCCGATTAATTTGGTGGAGTTACCGCCGGAACAAATGCAGCTACACCGTGGCGGCGACTTGGCGATGATTTTCCAAGAACCGATGAGTTCGCTGAATCCAGTTTATACGATTGGGTTTCAGCTAACGGAAGCGATTATGCGCCATCAAAATGTTTCGATCGCTGAAGCTAGGCAAATTGCGATCGCAGGTTTGCAAGAAGTTAAACTCTTACCTAGCGATGAACTCATCAAACAACAATATCTCGAAACTTGGCCGCAAACCAACCCCCATTCACCCACACCAGATGATTACAAACTGGCGCAGTTGGTAAAACAGCACAAAGAAGCCATCTTAGACCGTTATCCACATCAACTTTCCGGCGGACAGTTGCAACGGGTGATGATTGCAATGGCCATTTCTTGTAACCCATTGCTGTTAATTGCAGATGAACCAACCACAGCCTTAGATGTGACGGTGCAAGCCACAATTATTGATTTGTTGGGAGAATTGCAACAAACCCGCGAGATGGCGTTGATTTTCATCACCCACGACTTGGGATTAATCTCGGAAATTGCCGATAAAGTCGCGGTGATGTACAAAGGTAAAATTGTGGAATATGGTGCAGCCGCAGATATTTTTAGTCATCCCCAACATCCATATACTAAGGGATTAGTTGCATGTCGCCCCACACTTAACCGTCGTCCTCATAAACTACTGACGGTTGCAGATTATATGAGTGTGGAGGAAACAGCCAACGGAGATTTATTAATTCAGGCGAAAGAACCACCACAGCCGCCAGAAATCACACCCGAAGAAATTAATACTCGCTTGATAAATCTGGAAGAAAAACCGCCTTTATTGCAAATCCGCAATTTGAAAGTTGGTTTCCCGGTGCGGGGTGTGTTTGGTGGAACAAAACGCTACAACATGGCGGTTAATGATGTTTCTTTTGATGTCAAACCAGGGGAAACTTTAGGGTTAGTGGGTGAGTCTGGTTGCGGGAAAACGACTCTCGGTCGGACTTTATTGCGATTAATTGAACCGATAAGCGGTGATATTATTTTTGACGGGCAGAATATCACCAAGTTGAAGGGTGAAGCATTGCAGAGACTCCGGCGGGAAATGCAAATTGTCTTTCAAAACCCCTTTAGCGCCCTTGACCCCCGGATAAAAGTTGGCGACGCAATTATGGAACCGTTGTTAATTCACGCTGTGGGTAAAACAGTAAAACAACGGCGTGACAGAGTTGCAGAATTATTAGAAAGGGTGGGTTTGAGTCCAGATGCGATGAATCGCTATCCCCATCAATTTTCCGGTGGTCAGCGTCAACGGATTTGTATTGCCCGTTCTTTGGCTTTAAATCCCAGATTTATTATTTGTGATGAATCAGTTTCGGCGCTAGATGTATCGGTACAAGCGCAAGTATTGAATTTGTTGAAAGAATTGCAAGATGAATTTCAACTGACTTATATCTTTATTTCCCATGATTTGAGTGTAGTGAAATTTATGAGCGATCGCATTTTAGTCATGAATCGCGGTCAAATTGTCGAACAAGGCACAGCCGAAAGCATCTACCGCGAACCAAAACAAGCATATACACAAAAATTAATTGCTTCCATTCCTACAGGTAGCCCAGAACGAATACGCAGCCGGCAAGTGGGAACTATGTAATGTTATCAATTACTAGGCAAACTGTAAGCCATGATTCTAGGTGTAGCGACTGTCTTAAAAGTCAAGCGATCGGGAGCAAAAAATGAAGCAGAGGAAGTAAAGAAAAAAGAAACAAGAGAAAAAAACATACATTCCAAAGTGAGCCAGTCATGCTG